>CAYQST010000012.1:0-87506 GCA_964420295.1 uncultured Chromatiales bacterium
TTTAAAGCCCACTGGATTTTGAGTCCAGCGCGTCTGCCAATTCCGCCACTCGAGCGGGAAGCCAAAATTGCCAATTCCCTCGATGAATTGCAAGGCTCCTAGATCGCCAGCACACGCAGGCAGTCGGCGAGGGTCTCCACCTCGTGCACCGTGACCGATTTCGGGGGCTTGCGGGACAGGTTGCCCTTCGGCAGGATCCAACGATCGAAGCCCAGCCGGGAGGCCTCGGCAACGCGGGAATCGAGGTTGTGCACCGAACGCACCTCTCCGCCCAATCCCAGCTCGCCCATCACGGCACAGGTGGGGGGCAGGGGCCGGTCCTTGCGGCTGGACACGATGGCGGCCGCCACGGCCAGGTCGATGGCGGGCTCGTCCACTTTCACGCCTCCGGCAATGTTGACGAAGACGTCGGCCATGCCGAGCTGCAGTCCGTACCTCTTGTCGATCACCGCCAGAATCATGGCCAGGCGCTTGCCGTCCATACCCGTGACCGAGCGCTGGGGGATGCCGTAATTGGTTTTGGACACCAGGGCCTGCACCTCGATCACCAGGGCCCGGGTGCCCTCGATATACGTGGTGATGCAGGAACCCGAGGCCTCGGTCCTCTGCGTCGTGATGAAAAGACTGCTGGGATCGACGATGTCGAAGAGACCGTCGACCCTCATGTCGAAGAGGCCGATTTCGTTGGCCCCCCCGAAGCGATTCTTGATGCTGCGCACGAGACGATACTGATGGCGGGCGTCGCCCTCGAATTGTAACACGGTGTCCACCATGTGCTCGAGCACCCGGGGTCCCGCGATGTACCCGTCCTTGGTCACGTGCCCGATCACGAAGAAGGGAATGCCCGTGGTCTTCGCGCAGGCGATCAGCCGGGCGGCGGATTCCTTGAGCTGGGATACCGAGCCCGCTGAGCTTTCCAGGTCCGGGTGCTGGATGGTCTGAATCGAATCCACCACCACCAGGGAGGGCACGATGCGCTCGGCCAGCTCGGCAATGCGCACGGCATCGGTTTCGGTGGCCACCAGAAGCCGGTCGGACCCGGCATGGAGACGATCACTGCGCAGTCGAAGCTGGTGGGGCGATTCCTCCCCGCTGATGTAGAGCACGGGACGGGGCGAATCGACGCGGGTGGCCAGATGATGGCAGAGCTGCATCATGAGAGTGCTCTTCCCGATGCCCGGATCCCCGCCCAGCAGAGTCACCGAACCGGGCACCACGCCTCCCCCCATCACGCGATCCAGTTCCGAGGAATGCGTCTTCATCTTGTCCTCGGCCAGGGCGGGGATGCCCGTGATGGGAAACACCTCGGAGGCCGGGGTCCTCCCCTTCGCGGGTGTGGACTTCGGCACGAGTTCTTCGACGAAGGAATTCCACGCCCCGCACTGATCGCATTTGCCCGCCCAGCGGGCACTGCGAGCGCCGCAGGACTGACAGACGTATTCGCTTTTCGCCTTGCCCATGTCGCGTCGCTCTTACCGGGATTTCATGATGGTGTTCTCGAGTTCGACTTCGCGAATGCGGAAGCTTCCGGAGAAGGAGGTCTTGAATTCCTCGGGGGCTGTGTGGAAGGAGCGGATCATTCCCGTGATGACGAGCTCCACCGATCCCGTAAGGAAGCCGTTTTCCCGGGACTCGATGTGCAGGGTTCCGTCATACGAAAATCCATCGAAGCGCTTTCCCTCATTGCCCAGAAAGAAACGGAAGAACTGGATCTTCACCGCGTCGGTGATGTTGTACACGCCGGGACTCACCCGCGGCATTTCGATGCCCAGCCAGTTTTCTACGCCCACCTCGTGATCCCCTTCCTTCGTCTTCTCGAAGGTGCTGATGACAAGCACCTGATGGGGACCCTTGTCGAGCTGAATCACACGCAGGGCCTGGAGGGGATCCTTCACGTCCCGCTCCGGAGCAATCACGGCATTCGGCACGAAGTAGCGCTCGGTAAAAGCGAAGCTTCGCTCCGGCACCACCACGGGCGGTGGCGGCGTCACCACCGGGGGCGGAGGAGGCGGGGCTTCCTGATCCTTGGTCGAGGAACAGGAACTCCACACGAGGGCCGATGCGAGAAGTCCGATCGTGACGAAGGTTCGGGTGTTCATGGGGTCACCTCTGAGCTGGTGGAAGAAGCGGATTCGGCATCGGGATGACGGAAGGCCCGCAGGAGCTGGCGGGATGCGGTGACGGGGGAAAGAGCGCCGGCACGTACCAGTTCCTCCACCCCCTCGCGACAGGAGGCCACTCCGACATGAGCGTGAAATTCGTCCATGAGCGACTGCGTGATGAGATCCTGCATCCAGTCCAGGGACTGCCCCCGTCTTTTTTCGTCCCAACTCCCATCGGCCCGGAGCAGTTCCTGAAATTGCAGCATGTCCTCCCACACGGTGTCGATGCCCTCGCCGCTGAGGGCCGAGGCCGTCCTCACGGGAGGATTCCACGCGGGATGGCGGCGGGGCAGGATGTGGAGGGCGTTTTCGTATTCGGTGCGGGCCCGGAGTGCTGCGGTCACATTATCCCCGTCGGCCTTGGTGATAACGAGCTCGTCGGCCATCTCCATGATGCCGCGTTTAATTCCCTGCAGTTCGTCTCCCGCGCCCGCGAGCATGAGGAGCAGAAAGAAATCCACCATCGAATGCACCATGGTTTCGCTCTGGCCCACACCCACCGTTTCGATAAAGATCACTCCATAGCCGGCGGCCTCGCAGAGAAGCATGGCTTCGCGAGTCTTGCGGGCCACTCCTCCGAGGGAGCCCGCGCTTGGAGAGGGTCGGATGAAGGCGCGATCGCTGGCCGAGAGCCGCTCCATGCGGGTTTTATCGCCCATGATGCTGCCCTTCGAAAGCTGACTGCTGGGATCGATGGCCAGCACGGCGAGCTGATGTCCCTCGTCGGTGATGCGGGTGCCCAAGGCTTCGATGAAGGTGCTCTTGCCTACGCCGGGCACACCGGTGATGCCGATGCGCAGGGACTGCCCCGTGTAGGGCAGCACCTGATCCAGGATGTCCACCGCCGTATCGTTGTGTTCCGCCTTCGCGCTTTCGATGAGGGTGATGGCCTGACCGAGAATCACCCGATCTCCCTCGAGAATGCCCTGCACATAGTCCCCCGTTCTCAACCGGTGTCGCGCCCGTCTTGTGTGCACGGCGCGGGACAGGGCCCGATGGGAGAGCTGCTCGGGCGGCTCCGCAGGGCCGGGGACGACGGACAGAGTAGAGCTGTCCTCGTAGGTTTGGGGAGCATCCGCGCCGGAATGCAGAAGCTCGTCTGAATGGTCCGTGATGTCGGGCATGAATCGATCCAATACTGTCCGGAGAAAGATACGAAGATTCCGCATCCAGCACCGGTAGGACGAGTGGGATCCCCGGAACCAATTCCGCATTTTTATGGTACATGACGGTATACCACAAGGAGTGAATGCATGAAAGAACAGAACGGCCTCCTCGTCCCGATGGGCCTGCTGGGCGTTGCCCTCATCATCAGCGCCTTCATCATGGCCGCGGCGTGGAGGAATTCCAGCAACGTCAACCAAACGATCACCGTCACCGGATCCGCCAAGCGCGAAATCGTATCCGACCTCGGTATCCTGCGGGGCACGGTCACCGGGACCTCGGCCTCGGCCGAATCCGCCTTTCGCGTCCTGAAAAGTCAAAAGCCCACTCTTCTGGCCTGGCTCGCGGAGCAGGGCTTCCCGGAATCCTCGGTCACCTTCTACACCGTCGTCAACTCCCCGATTTTCGAGACCTCCAGTTCCGGATCCATCACCAACAACGTCATTGGCTACACCTTCTCCCAGCGCTTCGAGATCCAGTCCAAGGACGTGCAGAAAATCCGGCAGATCAGTCTGGACCTGGCCTCCCTCGTCGAGCGGGGGGTGTCCCTCACCATCGAGCCGCCGGAATACTACTACACGAATCTGGCCCAGCTCAAGATCGACATTCAGGCCGAGGCCGCGAAAGACGCCAGCGTGCGAGCGGAGAAGATTGCCGAATCCACCGGTCGCAGTCTCGGGGCTCTGTCCAATGCTCGCATGGGCGTGCTGCAGATCACCCCGAAGAACTCCACCGAAATATCGGACTACGGCGTCAATGACGTGTCGAGCATCGTGAAGGAAATCACCGCAGTCGTGAATGCCTCCTTCCGCATCGACTGAGTTTCACCCCCGTGACGCGATGGAGTCCGGACCCCTCGAGGCGTCCGGTTCCTCGGAGCTCGTCCACCTGTTTCTCGATGCCGACTGTGCCCTCTGCACAGGCGCGGCAAAGTTTCTCCATGCGCGAGACCGCCACGCCCGTCTGCGTTTTCATGCACTGTCGGATCCCGATCCCGAGACGGTGCTCGCCCGCTGCGGAGAACGTGAAGTTCGGGGCGCGGAAGCCGTACTTCTCGCCCTGTCCTGTCTGCCTCCGCCTTGGCCCTGGCTCGCCGCGCTCGCGCGGCTTCTGCCCGGGCGTGTACGGGAGGTGCTGTATCGAATGATCGCGAAACGACGGGGCTGGTTCGGACCCTCGGACTCCTGCGTCCTGCCTGGTCCGGACAACCGACCTACACCGTAATCACTTCTCCCACTTCCTCGCGACTGGCGATAACCACGCGGCACGCCAGCGTGGGACGGTTCTCACGCAGGGATCGCACCTGATCGAGAACAATGCGGGGCGCGTTGTTCTCCGCGCTCAGATGGGCCAGCACCAGGGTGCGCAGGTGATCTCCACAGTGCCGGGTGACGAGGTCGAAGGCTTGTTCGTTGGAGAGGTGACCCTGATCGGAAAGGATGCGCTCCTGAAGGTGGAAGGGATAGGGACCCGTCCTCAGCATGTCCACATCGTGATTGCTTTCGAGCATGAGTCCGTGCACACGGGCAAGAAGGGACCGCAGATGGGAATCGGGAATCCCGAGATCGGTGACGTAGAGAAATTCGGTGTCCCCGCGACGCACGTGAAAGTACACGGGATCCGCCGCGTCATGGGATTTCGGCCAGGCGGTGATCTCCAGATCCTCCACCTGCACAGGCTGACCGTGCTCCATCGGACGAAAGGCCCCTCCCCCGTCGAGCCGGGTCATGCGACGCAGGGTGGGAATGGTGGCGTGCACGGGAATGCGGTGCCGCTTCGAAAAGGTGGCCACCCCGCGAACGTGGTCCCCGTGTTCGTGGGTGATGAAGACGCCGCGGATCGAGGACGAAAAGCGTCCGTGGATCCTCAGGCGCGTGTCGATCTGACGTGCGGAGATGCCGCAGTCGAGCAACACCGCAGCGCCGCTGTCGGCGCTTTCGACGAAGACGGCGTTGCCGGCACTGCCGGACTGAAGGACGATGAGGTTCATTTGGTGGACGAGATCCCCAACTCGGAGAGCAGGGACTCCGCTCCTCCGAGATACTTCGCGATGAAGAGGATGTAGCGCGCGTCCACGCCGATCGAGCGGCTGTAGGATTCGGACCACTGGTAATCGTTGATGGTGGCCTCGAAGGTCCGATCGAAATTCACCGCCACGAGCTCACCCCAGCCGTTCATCACGGGACTCCCCGAATTCCCTCCCGTGGTGTCGGTATTGTACAGAATGGCCACCGGCACATCGTCGAGGGCGGGATCCTCGAAGCTCTTGTCGTAGCTGCGGGTTTCGTACAGTTCGAGCAGTCGGGCCGGTGCGTCGTAGGGGATGCGACCGGTGTTCTTTTCGAGAATGCCGCGCAGGGAAGTCATCGGCGAATACTTCACCGCGTCGGCGGGCGCGTAGCCCCGTACGTAGCCGTAGGTGAAGCGCAGGGTGCTGTTGGCGTCGGGGATGAAGCTTTTCTTTTGCCAGAGCATCTTCGCGTCGAGCAGCTCTGCTTCGAGACGGTTCAGCTCCCCTTCCCTCTCGCGCAGACGTGTGCGAATTTCGGTGGCAGACTGCTGAAACTCCGTCGCGAATTTGATCATCGGATCCTTGTGTTTCTTGATCTGCTTGCGGGTCCACGAAAGGGCTTCGATAGCCGTGGACTTCGACGCGAAGATGCTCTTCGAAAACACCGCGTCCACAAAGTCCGCGATCTTCTTCTCGGCGACCTCCCCGTCCTCCCCGTCCACAATCGTTTCCACCGCATCGAACTGCTGGTCCTCGGGCAGGGCGAGGGATTCGATGAGCAGGGCCTTGAACGCGGCCTTCTGATAGGCCATGTTCATTTCGTCGTAGGAACGGGCATAGGCAGCCTTCAGCGCCTCGTTCTTTTTCGCGTCCTTCATCGCCGCATCATCCCGACCGACGAAAGACGTCGCGATCTGCAGAATCGGTGCGGTGCGGTTGAGCAGGTTGAACAGAAGTTCCTGCCTCACGACGGTGTTATAGTTTCGATACACCGAGCCGATGGATTCGAGCGTGGTACCGTACTTCGCTTTCAGGGCGGGATCGGCGTCGATGAATTCCTGCAGGGCCTTTTCCTCGGCCTGCCGACGTGCCACCAGTGAGAGTCGACGCAATCCCTGCATCTTGCCCTTGTAGTTCTTGGTCACATTGGCGTAGCTCTTGATCATGTCCGCGAACTGCAACTGAAGGGCGCGATCGTTCACCGAGAGCTCTTCCATCGTTTTGATGAGCCAGTCGAAATGGCTCGAAATGAAGGGCAGGGTATGGTCTTCCTGCAGGGCCAGGAAGTGGGACGTCTTATGGCGGAAGGTACGGCCGGGATAGCCGAGGATCATCACGAAGTCGCCTTCCTTGATGCCGCGCTGGGAGAAGCGAAGGAATTTTTTCGGACGGAAGGGGACGTTCTCGGGGGAATAGGTCGCGGTGGATCCATCGGGTGCCACATAGGCGCGAAGGAAGGAAAAATCTCCATTGTGCCGAGGCCACATCCAGTTGTCGTTTTCACCACCAAACTCTCCCACGGACTGAGGCGGCACGAACACCATGCGCACGTCGAGGATGATGCGATAGGTAAAGAGCACATAGCTCTTGCCGGGAAACATCTCCGACACTTCGCATTCGATGTTTTCGCGACCGGCCTTTTCCTGCGTGGCCAGAGAGGCCATGCGCTCCCGCATGATCTTCGAACGCTCGAGAGGAGGAGTCTCCGCCGTGAGGCCTTCGAGAATGGACGCGGACACGTCCTTGTAGGATTCCGTGATGCGGCAGGTGTAGTCCTTGGCGGGTATCTCCTGTTCGCGGGTGGAGGCCACGAAGCCGTTTTTCAGATAGTCGTTCTCGGGCGTGCTGGCCGCCGACACGCCGCTAAAGGCGATGTGGTGATTGGTGAGGATGAGACCGTCCTCGCTGACAAATTCCCCCGTGCCGCCGGATACGTCGCAGATGGCGTCCACCAGACTCACGCCGTCGGGATTGTACACGTCCGTCACCGGAATGCGCAGTCCCTTCATGGAAAGATTGAGCTTCGCGATCTCGCTCAGGGGATACATCCCCTCCTCGGCTGTGAGCGTGAGCACGAGGGAAAGGATGAAGGTCGCGGCGAGTCCGAGAGAGGTGAGACGTCGTTTCATCAGTATACCCGAATGGATGGGAACGGAGGACACGCGATAGAGAATCGCGCAAGAACGGGAAAAAAGTACGAAATTCGCGTAGAGCTCCCAACATCGCTCTTTCCTTCATCGTCTGCGGAGTCCCCTCATGCGCACCTCCATCTTCCTTCTCCTCCTGTTGGTCCTCACCTCCCCGTCCCAGGCTCAGACCGTCCGGGATACCCTGCTTGTCATGGACGACGGAGTATCCCTCGACGCCATCTACGCGCTCCCTCCCGTCGCGGCGCCCCGTCCCGTGCCGGCCATCGTCTTCGTGCACGGCTTCAACGGGTCGAAGGCCGACGTGCGAAGCAACGTGCTTGCCTATGCGGGTTTGGGCTACGCCACTGTGGGCTATTCGGTGCGCGGGCAAGGCGCGAGCGAAGGTGAGTTCGACTTCTTCACCAGTCCCCGTCTCATGGACGACCTCCGGTCCGTGATGGGCACCGCCGCCGCCCTGCCCGGTGTGAATCCCGCCCGCGTGGGCGTGGCGGGGGCCTCCCAGGGCGGACTCCATGCCTGGGGCGCGGCAGCCAGGAACCTAGGCGCCCGGGCCGTGATCTCGATCGTGAGCAACGGTCGCTACACCGAGAATTGGACCGAGAACGAGGCCCTCAACTGGCTCTTCGCCAACGCCATCCTCGTTTCCACCGTGCGCATGAATCCCGGCCTCCGGGACTCCCTGCGCACTGCCATCAATGCGGGCGACGTGGCCTGGGTGCGCACGGCCCTCGAGCGCTTCGACTCCACACCCGACGAGCTTCGCGTGCAAACCCCCGTTCTCATGATGTCGAGCTACCAGGATCCCTTCTTTCATCCGACTGCGGCCCTGCGTCAGTTCGCCGCCATCCCCGCGCCCAAGCGACTCCTGCTCTATCCCGGAGGACATGAGGCGCCTCCGGAGCCGGGCACCCGCCAGGTGTTCATGCGCCTGCTCGATCGCTGGTTCGAATACTGGCTGAAGGACTGGACCACCGAACAGGGTGTGATCGCCGCCGACAGCGCCCTCGCCGTTACCGATGGAGCCACCCAGCGCATTCACTGGTTGGGACTCGCCGACGAGGCCGTGTGGCGCGAGGGCCGTTCCAACGAACGGTATCGCGTGGACTCGGTGCGCCTCCATGCCACGCCCGACGGGCGCCTCACCCAGGCCCGCGAGGGGACTTCCGGAAGCGCCCTGCTCACCTATGCTCCGGGTCTCGGTTCCAACGCACTCACCTATCGCAGCCTCGCGGTGCCCGACGACATTCTGCTTTTTGGCTCGAAGACCCGCCTCACGATCACGGCCATGGGCACAGGCACCCGTTACCAGGTAGCGGCCTGGCTCACCGATGTGGACCCCGTCTCCGGCGTCCGGCTACCCATCGCTCGGGCGCATCGCGAGATCCCGGATAACGGCACGCCCTCTACCCGCGAGCTCACAATGGACTTCACCTTCCACGCCCACACCCTCCAGGCGGGCCACGTGCTCGAACTCCGTCTCACGGGCGGGCTGGGAATCTTCCCCGGCTCGGCCGACTTCGGCAATGCCCCCATGGGTCCCCGCATGGCCTCCGCCACCACGCTCACCATCGGAGACGCAACATCTTTCGTCGATCTGTTTTCCCTCGCTCCCGCGTCGTCCACCTCCGCTTCGACAACCGAGTCCCCGCGCGACTTCTCCCTGTCTCCCGCCGCACCCAATCCCGTGCCTGCGGGTCAGGGTGTGGTGCGCTTCGCGATGTCGGGATTCGGCGCAGAGGCGAGTACCCTGTCTCCCGACCACCTTCTCGTGACCGATGTGATGGGACGCCGCGTGGAGCTTCCCGTCACTCTTTCGGGGACTCAGCTCCTTCTGCACACCACGTCTCTGCCCGCCGGCATCTACCGCGTGGTGATTCGCCGCGGTACGGAAACGCGGGCGTCCTCGTTTTGCATCCTGCGCTAGGAGCCCTGCTGTCACATTTGCCGGCAAGGCCTCGGCTATGAAGGTGGATCGCGTACGAAGATAGTTGAGGCCTGCAACGGCCTCCTATAAGAAAGTCCCGGCTTTAGGGGTGGAGCCGGGACTTTCCGTTGTATTCAGTCCGCGCATGTTCACGGCGCGGCATCGGTCACGATGACTCGAGAGGAGTTTACATCGCGGGACCTTCAAGCGGGATGAAGAAGGTGTTGCCCTGGGCGTCCTTTGTGCGCAGCAGCACCGACTCGCCTTCCTTCAGATTCTGAAGGATCTTTTTCAGATCCGACACCGATGTGATGGCGTGGGTTTCCTTCTGCTTGCGCACCTCGAAGATCACCACGTTTTGGCGCAGGTTGTTTTCGAAGGCCCGTCCGTAGGGCTTGACCTCCGACACCACCACGCCCTTGTCCACTTTGTACCGTTTCCTCGCGTTCTCGTCGAGGGGCTGCACGGTAAAGCCCGCCTTGTCGAAGGTCAGCGGACCCTTCGCGTCGGCGTCCTTGCCCGAGTCCGCACCCTTCTCCGCCGTGGTCGGCGTGTCGGTCTCTTCCTCACCGGTGCGGGCCTTGAGCTTGACATTCTTGGTCAGGTATTCTCCGGACCGATAGATTTTCAGCGCCACCATGTCGCCCGGCTTGTGCATGCCCACCCGGGCCTGGAGTTCATTGGAGCTGGTCACTTCCTTGCCGTTCACTTCGAGGATCACGTCACCGGCTTCGATTCCTGCGGCCTTACCGGCTCCGTCTTCCTGCACGCTTTCGACAAGGACTCCATGGAACTGGGCGAGCCCGAGCGCCTTTGCCTTCTTTGCGTCGATGGTGGTGATGTTGACGCCGATATAGCCGCGCACGAACTTCCCATCTTTGATGATGGCATTGGCCACCACCTTGGCGAGATTGATAGGCACGGCGAATCCATATCCGATATAGCTCCCGGTGCGAGAGGCGATAGCGGTATTCACGCCGATCACCTGGCCGTAGAGATTCACCAGGGCCCCGCCGCTATTGCCCGGATTGATGGCCGCGTCGGTCTGGATGAAGTTCTCGATGCCCGAGCCATCACGTCGTTCGGAAATGCCGATGTTGCGGCTGATGGCGCTCACGATGCCCGTAGTGACGGTAGAGGTGAGGCCCAGCGGATTACCCACGGCGATCACCCATTCCCCCACCTTCACCTCGTCGGAATTTCCCAGACTGCCGGGGGTCAGATCCTTGGCGTTGATCTTGATGACGGCGATGTCGGTGTATTCATCGGAGCCCACGAGGGTGGCGGGAAATTCCCGCGAATCGCTGAGCGTGACGTTGATGCCGTCCTGCGTGGCGCCGTTCACCACGTGACGGTTGGTGAGAATGTATCCGTCGCTCGTGAGGATGATGCCCGAGCCCGAGCCCCGCTGAATGTTGTCGTCGGGACGGGGGAACATGTCCCCGAAGGGCCAGTTGAATTGTTGCTCCTCACCCCCCTTGGTTTTTACGGTGATGTACACCACCGAGGGAGTGACGGCCTGGGCGACGTCCACAAAGGTCTTGTTGATTTTGAGCACCTCTTCGCTGGGATTGACGGGGGGCTCCGTGGTGAAACGGACGCTCGAGGCGTCGGCGAAGAGAGAACGAAGACTGCCGAGTCCCGACGCCAGCACGGCCCCGAAGAGAATGCCGGCAGTGACAAGGACGATGGAAAGAGAGACCGCTCGTTTCGACATGGTGTGATACCTCCAGTACAGTGTGCGTCAGATCAAACATAGGAACGTGGTAACGATCGTCCGATAAGTCCTCCTGAATAACACCGTGTCCTGAATTTCCGTTGCAGAAAAAATGCGCGTTCGCGCATGAAAGCATCATGAAAAAAGTCCCGACAGGCGCAGGCTGCGGATCTCGCGCAGTTCCGGAATATGATGACGCAGATAGCGCAACAGGAGTTCCTGCCCCTGTTTCCATTCCCGGGGATCCGTCTCGATGGGCGTGTCGGGCAGATCCCGAAGGAGCGCGAGTGATACGACGATGCGTGTGGGAATGTTTCTGGCGTTCCGCGCGGAGGCGCAGGAGGGACAGAGAAATCCCCCTTCCTCGGGGAGGTAGGCCAGGGCCGGCTGAGGCGGCAGCTCTCCCCGACAGAGTAAACAGCCCTCCAGATCGAGGTGGAAGCCCAGGGCCGTCACGAGATGGAGGAGAAAGAAGGCGAGCACTCCGTCGGGAGGGAGACGCCCAGCGTCGAGCAGATCGAGACTCTGCACGACGAGTGCGAACAGATCCTCGTTCGGTTCTTCGCGCGGAGTGGTGGCGTCGAGGAGCTCCAGAAGGGCGAAGCCCGTGAGAATGCGTTCGCCGGATTCGGCGCAGGTTTTCCACCGATCCAGCACTTCGGCCTTCGAAAGGAGTTGGAGATCTCGACCGGCTTTGTGGTAGTAATGGAACTGCGTGCGCGTGAAGGGCTCGAGAGCCGAGCCGAAGGGAGCGCGCGGGGATCGGGCACCCTTGGCCATGAGTCCGATCTTGCCCTGCTCCCGCGTGAACACCGTCAGGATGAGACTCGTGTCTCCATAGCGCAGGGCGCGCAACACGAGACCGTCGGCGCTGAGAATCATGCGCGGCCGGCCTCCGCCAGCGCGCACGTGTAATCCGGCCTGAGCACGCCCCGATCCGTGATGATGGCGTGAATGAGTGCGGCAGGCGTGACATCGAAGGCGGGCGCGAACACGCGGGCGCCCGGAGGCGCGAGCTCCTGATCTCCGATGCGGGTGAGATCCGACGCGGCGCGTTCCTCGATCGGAATGTCCCTGCCCGAGGCGATCTCGAGGTCCACCGTGGAAAACGGAGCCGCGATGTACAGAGGCACGCCATGGGCGGAGGCCGCCAGGGCGTGGGCATAGGTGCCGATCTTGTTGGCCGAGTCTCCATTGGCGGCGATGCGGTCCGCGCCGGTGATCACGGCGTCCACCCGGCCCTGGGCCATGAGCCAGGCCGAAGAGGAGTCGGTAAGCAGGGTAGCGGGAATGCCGCGCTGCATCAGTTCCGTCATGGTGAGGCGAGCGCCCTGAAACAGGGGACGGGTTTCGCTGACGAAGACCTCTCGCAGAATGCCGGCCTTCCACGCGTGAAAGATCACGTTGAGCGCCGTGCCCTCTCCACCCGTGGCCAGGGCTCCCGCGTTGCAATGCGTGAGCACCCGCGCTCCGTCGGGTAGCAGCGCCGCGCCCTCACGCCCGATGCGCTCGCAACTGATCCTGTCTTCCTCATGCATGGCGAGAGCCTCGGCAAGGAGACGCTCTTCCATCCGCGCGGGCTCCGTCAGATCCGCGATCGCGCGGTGTAGCCGGGCCACCGCCCAGGGCAGATTCACCGCCGTGGGCCGGGCCGCCTCGATCTCGGCGAGGGCCGTGGACAGCCGGGCGGAGAAGTCCCGCGCGGACAGATCCAGAAACTCTCTCGCCGCCAGCACCGCGGCATAGCCCGCCGCGACCCCGATCAGCGGGGCTCCGCGAATCTCCAAGCGACGCAGGGCTTCGATCACCCGTAGATAGTCCGTGGTACGCACCCTCTCCACCGCGCAGGGAAGACGGGTTTGGTCCAGGAATTCGAGGAAGGTGGGATGCCAGGTGAGGGGAAGCATGAAGAATTGGAGATTGGAAATTGGAAATTGGAGATTGACCGAGAATCAACGGACGCGTCACAAAAATGTGCAATTTCCCAGCTCATTTTGAAATGTTCGCCTTCCGCGCGGGAGAATCTCCAATTCTTCAGGGTTGTACTTTCTTTCGAAAGAAAGTACCAAAGAAACAGGTGCGACATAGGAAATCTCCTCGAAAAATCGTCGCTCCGTTCGCTGCACATCCAAACTCGGTCCGACCTCCCGAATGATGATCGGTCGGTCGGCCCTCAAACAGGTGGATGTGCGTCCGCTCACTCTCGCTCGATTTTTCGGGAGATTTCCAAGGTCGCACATCATGGCGTGCATTGCGATGGCACGCGGGAAAATCGCAAATCGCAAATCGGAAATCGCAAATGGCCCTGCACGTGTTCATTGTTCATTGATCACTGATCATTGAAACGCCCCCCGCGTTGGCCAACCCTACCCCGCCACCCCCACGTCTACGCCATCGGCAGTGCGCGCGGGACGGCGGAAGTTGTTGAAGTTCCAGGAGAGGTTCAGGTTCACGACCGGCATTTCGGGACGGACCAGGAAGTGGTTCTCGAAATTGGCGCCGCGGGACAGGATCTTGTAATCCACCGTGTTCGTGAGATTCTGGGCCTGAAGCGTGAGGGAAAGACTGCGCCCGAAGAAGTCCTGCCGTGCGGAAACGCTCAGGAAGAACAGGGGGTCGGTGTCGGTCTGGGGATTGATCTGTCGACTCAGGTACATGCCCGTGATCTGGAGGCGGGTGTCGGGTCCGAGCGTGAGCACGGCCGTCAGACGTCCCGTCCATGTGAAGGAGGACTGGTCGATGGAGCGGCCCACGGCGTTGCCCTGGATGCTGTACTGGAACAGGTTCACATTGGGATCGAGGCGGAGCCAGGGCAGCACCTGATAGCTCAGGGAAATCTCGGAGCCGATGGAACGGTCCTTCGCGAAGTTGCCGAAGGTGGAAAGCACCCGGCCGAGGGAGTCGGCTTCCAAGGACTGCCAGATCGCGTCCTCTTCCTGACGCAGGTAGTTCTGCACTGAAACGAACAGTCCCGAAAGCATCGTCTGGTAATTCACCTCGAGAGCGTTGATGTACTCGGGCAATAGGCGGGGATTGCCCCGGCTGGTGAGCCAGGAGTCGGAATAAAAGGGGAACGGATTGAGCAGGGTTTCGTCGGGCCGGTTGATGCGGCGGCTGAAGCCCACCTGCACCTGATGGGCACCGAAGGAGCGTGAGGCGTTGATACTGGGAAACAGATCCCAGCGTGAATAGGCGAAGGAAGAGCCCATGGTCTTTTGGGTCAGCAGACGATCCATGTACTCGGCCCGGAGTCCCACCTGAATCTGGGTACCGCCCAAGGTGGTGGCATATTGCACGAAGCTACCCTGCACCTGGTTTCGCAGCGTGAAGTCGTTGCTCAGAATGGGATCGGGGGTCCAGGACTTCAGCGTCCAATCATACCATTCGTTCTTCATGCCGATGGAGCGGGAGGCGATATCGTACTGGAGTCCGCATTCGAAGCGCCCCTGCTCGGGATCTCCGGCGGTCCAGGTGATCTTCGACCGACCCTCGGTGCGATCCACATCCGTGGTCAGGTGCACGGTATTCGGCTCGGGACCTCGGGAGAGAAAGCTCGGATCGGAAACATACTCCTTCGTCGTCTGATCCCAGGGCACGGAGATGGAGGTGGCGCTGGCTTCCACGCTCAGCTCCTGCTTTTCCCCAGGCGTCCACACCCAGGCGGCATTGCCCGACACGTAGTCCGCCGTGATCTCCCTCGTATTCACGATGCGGCGATACAGGGCCTCGGTGGGAGAGACATTGCTCATGTTCTGGGTCAGGTATCGCGGGATCATGTTCCGTCCCCCGGTGCCGTTGAGGGAGAGCACGTGTTGGTCATCAAAGCGATGCTCCAGTCCCAGCCGACCCGAGAACTGTTCGCGAATATCCCGGCGGTACATGTCCGTGACATTGGCGATGGGACCCGACGGCGAGAAGGTCAGTCGATCCACATCCTGATCCTGGAAGTAGGTGTTCTTTCTCCACTCCCCTCCTCCGCTCAGGGTGGTGGCACCAATGGTGGTGGTGACGGTGGCGTCGGCATTGTACTTGTCCTTCGTTCCCGAGCCCAGGTTGAGGATGGCGCTGGTGGAGCCCCGTTCCTCGCGCTTGAGCACGATGTTGACGATGCCCGCAGAACCCTGGGCCTCATGGCGGGCCGAGGGATTGGTGATGAGTTCGATGCGCTCCACCTGATTGGCGGGAATGGAGCGGAGGGCGTCGGCGCCCTGAAAGGGACCGGGCCTTCCGTTGATCAGCACGGTAAAGGTGGCGCTGCCGCGCAGGGTCACGTTGTCGCTCTCGTCCACCCGCACCGAGGGCTGATCCCGCAGGGCGTCGAGGGCCGTGCCGCCCTTGGCGTGCAGGGACTGGGAGACGTTGATCACCTTCTTATCGAGCTGAAAGGTTTCGGGAGCCCGTTCGGCTTCCACGGTCACTTCGTTCACCGCGACGGCGCTTTCCTCGAGCGTGAGGGTGCCGAGATCCAGCCGGGTTCGACCATCCACCTGGACTTCCATCACCTCCCGTCGATCGTAGCCCACGTAGGTGACCGTGAGGGTATAGGTGCCCGGCGCGAGGCCATCCAGCACGAATTCCCCATTCTCACCGCTGAAGGTGGAGGTGACCAATTCTTCCCGTCCCCGCACTCGGATTCCGATGTTGGCATAGACGAGGGGACTTCGGGTCTTCGCATCCACCACGATTCCTCGGACCACGGTTCCCTTCTTTTCCCCTCCCTTTTCATCTCCTCCCCAGGCAAAGGCGGGGAGCGTAACGGTGAGCAGAAAGAGTCCGGCGACAAACACACGCAACGCATTCATGGTAACCTCGTGGAAATGAAGCCGCGCATACGCGCCCCGGCTACCGATGTTGCGAACCCGGCCGTTCGCGTCCCCGCCAAAAGAATCGTATTTTGGAGGAGCAATCGAGAACAGAGGCAGGACGGCGATGCAAGCGGAACGCGGGGATTTCACGCCCTTCTTCGAAAAGATGACGGCCGCGGGTCTGGCTCCGGTCGTGATCGACACCTTTCGGCATTACTACACCGAGCTGATGCGGGGCGCCACGGGACAGGTGTCCGCTCGCGACATCGAGCCGGTGGACGGACTGCCCCGCTTCGAGGAACTGGACGACAGTCGGAGCGAAGGGCGGGAGGCCCTGCATCGGACCGTGATGATCAAGCTGAACGGAGGCCTGGGCACGAGCATGGGGCTGGAGCGGGCCAAGAGTCTTCTTCCAGTGAAGGACGGACTGCGCTTTCTGGACATCATCGTGCGCCAGGTGCTCCACGTGCGGGAGGTGACGGGGGCTCGGCTTCCGCTCCTGTTCATGGACAGCTACAACACGGCCGACGACACTCTGGAGGCCCTGGCCGCCTATCCCGAGCTGAAGGGCGACCTGCCCCTCGATTTTCTGCAGCACAAAATTCCGAAGATCCTGGCCGAGACCGGGGGACCGGTATCCTGTCCCGACCATCCCGACCTGGAATGGTGTCCCCCGGGCCACGGCAACATCTACACGGCCCTGGTCACCACGGGACTCCTGGAGGGCCTGCGGGTCCGAGGGTACCGGTACGCCTTTCTTTCCAACGCCGACAATCTCGGGGCGGTGATGGAGGTGAACATTCTGGGCTGGTTCGCGAAGGCGGGGTTGCCCTTTCTGATGGAGGTGGCCGATCGCACGGGGGCCGACCGCAAGGGCGGGCATCTGGCGCGGAGGAAGGACGGGCGATTGATGTTGCGGGAATCGGCCCAATGTCCCCCTGGCGAGGAAGAAGAATTTCAGGACATCGCCCGCCACCGCTATTTCAACACCAACAATCTCTGGATCGATCTGGACGCCCTGGACTCGGCCCTGGCGAGGCACGGGCAGGTGCTGCCTCTTCCTCTCATTCGCAACGTCAAGACCCTGGATCCCCGCGATCTCGACACGCCGCCGGTGTACCTGCTGGAAACCGCCCTGGGCGCGGCCATCGAAGTCTTCGAGGGCGCCGAGGCCCTGCGGGTGCCCCGAAGCCGCTTCGCCCCGGTCAAGACCACCGACGACCTGCTCGCGTTGTGGAGCGACGTGTTCGTGATTCGGGAAGATTATTCCGTGGTACGCAATCCCCGGCGCACGCTTCCGACCATTTTTATATCCCTGGACCCCTCCCATTACCGGCGCATCGACCAGTTGCGGAAGCATTTTCCGCAGGGGCCGCCTTCCCTGGTAGACTGCGCCTCCCTGCGTGTGGAGGGGGAGGTGACCTTCGGGGCCGACGTGACGGTGCGCGGAGACGTGGTGCTGCGCGGGAGCGAAACGCCGAGGATCGAGGACGGAGCGGTACTCGGCGGGTGACAGACGGGGTGATAATTTTTTCGGAATGGGGAGAAGTGAACGAGTTGAGACGGCTCCGGACGTGCGCGGACCCTTGCGGGACGGACCCGAGAGGCCCGTGCGGACAAAAACTTCGGCGTAAACTTGACATTATCGCCCGAAATCCCTATTCTTGCAGTTCTTGTTCGAAGCTCTCAAATGATGGAGTGAAACATATATGTACGCAATCGTCAATATCGGCGGCAAGCAATTCAAGGTGGAGCAGGCGGAAAAGCTCTACGTGCCGTTGTTGGACAAGGAAGTCGGCACGAAAGTGGAGTTCGACAACATCGTTCTGTTCTCCGACGACAAGGGAGTGAAGATTGGAACTCCGATGGTGTCGGGTGCCCGGGTCACGGCCACCGTGCTCGAGCACATGAAGGACGACAAGGTTCTCGTCTTCAAAAAGAAGAAGCGGAAGGGCTATCGCAAGCTGAACGGCCACCGTCAGCAGTTCACCCGCATTGAAATCGACAGCATTGTGAACAAGTAAGGACGAGGGCATCATGGCTCATAAAAAAGGTCTTGGAAGTACGCGGAACGGCCGCGACAGCAATCCCCAATATTTGGGCGTGAAGGCATACGGCGGCGAGTTCATTCCCGCGGGCGCCATCATCGTCCGTCAGCGCGGCACCAAGTTTCATCCCGGCGAAAACGTCGGGCGCGGCAAGGACGACACCCTGTTTTCCCTCGTGGAAGGCGTGGTGGCCTTTGAGCGCAAGGGACGGGATCGTCAGGTGGTGAGCGTGTATCCTCCCGAGGTTCAGGCCTCCTGACCGGCGAGGAATGCAGTTTGAAGCCGTTCCGGATCCATTCCGGAGCGGCTTTCGTTTTTTAGTGTTTTGCGACGCGGCGCTTTTTCATATCTTTCGGCCTGATTTTTCCCGCATTTTTCACATAAGGAATGTCCTATGGTAACGCATGGATTCCGTCTGTTGACCGCTTTCGCGATGTTGGCCGTGTCTCTTTCCTTCATCGGGTGCAGCGACGACGACAAGGGCACCGATCCGAACGCCGACGACGCCAACCGTCTCAACGTCGTGCTCAAGGCGGGTTCGACCTTCACCTACAATCGCTGGGATCTGGATTCCACGAACAAGAAGATCGACGCCTCGTTGCGCACGTACACTTCGAAGATCACCGGCAACAACGGGTTGCTGCTCGGCATTTACGACGACTGGTATTACCGCATCGGCACCGACGGCGCCACCCAGAAGAAGGACACCCTGCGCATTCGCGTGGACCAGGCGGTGGACGGATCGAAAACCTACGCCAAGAAGATTCAGGTGTACGGATTCCAGACCCAGATCATGCAGATGTTCGTGGCGATGGTAGCCGGACAGAATCCTTTGGTGACGGCCCCCACCGTGCCGGGACCGAGCTGGGACGTGCTCGCCACCTATGCGGATCAGAGCGGTTCGGTGCTTCAGCCGGGCTATGAATGGACCATCGGCAACGCGGCCGGTACGGACCTCAACTTCAGTCTGGGCGGTTTCCCCCTCCCGGTGAACATGAAGTTCAAGGGCAAGTTCGAAGCCAAGGAAAACATCGCCGTGGGCGCCAACACCGTGAAGGCCTGGAAGTCCAGCGTCACGGTCACCATCCAGATCCTGACCAACGTGTACACCATCAAGCTCTACACCTGGTTCAGCGACAACCCCAGCGGCCAGATCAAGATTCTGCAGGAATCGGCCAAGTTCGCCCTCGGGCCCATCACCATTCCCGTGCCCGGCGAGGTGCAGGAGCTGGTGTCCTATCAGTAACTCCTCGTCATCTCTGTTGTGCAAAAGGGCCGCGAGGCCCTTTTTTTATTTGGGTGAGCCGTCGCTCGGCTCATGAAAGAAGAACGGGTGAATCGGAGGGAAAAGGGGCGAATTCAGAGAAAAAAGCGGGATTGGGGCTTGACAAAGAGGGAGGGGAGTGGCATGTTATCGACAAATGGAAACACCTGCCAGGAGATTGTGCTTGGAAGCAATGGAAGTGGGAGGGTACACGGGATATCATCTCATTGGGGGTTCTGAGAATTTGTACCCATCCGTATCGCGAACACATATCCTGGCCAAAGAAATTACTATCCGGAAACATGATACGAAACGACGCCACGGGTGCTGTACCCTACCATGCACATCATGTTTTCAGTTGGCGGAAGAGGACACTGTACATTTCCCGTGCAGAGAGCATAGGAGAATAAGTACAGAAGCGAGATAACATTCGGCGTTCTCGTGTGTTGCAATAAACCGACTCATCAATGAAGAGCACATCATAAAGGGCCAGACATGAATAGACATGTGGGATGCGGAGTCCAGTATGGCTGAGGCGTACACGATTCGTCTGTTTGTACCGGCCGGCGATCCGGAAGGTATCAAGATCATCGAACTCATGAACTGGACGGGCGTGGGGATTGCGTTTCCACGGTACGCGAGCTTCGTCAAACTCCAGAAGGCAACATGCGTGGCGGACCTGTTTGTATGATCGTATTACAAGAAGGAGTCATCAGGGTGGTTGGAAAGAACAACGATCTCACACAGGACATTTTCCCGAACAGGAATGCTGATCATGGTAAAAGACAATAACGACGGCGCGAATCTCGGCTTCGAATCCGAGCTCTGGCGTGCTGCCGACGCGCTCCGCTCCAACATGGACGCCGCCGAGTACAAGCATGTGGTGCTCGGGTTGATATTCCTCAAATACATCTCGGACGCCTTTGATGAGCGTCATTCGATGCTGGACGCGGAAAGAGATCAGGGAGCCGACCCGGAAGATCCCGACGAGTACCGGGCCAGCAATATATTTTGGGTACCCAGGGAGGCGCGCTGGTCCAGGCTCAAATCCGAAGCCAGGCAGCCGACCATCGGCAAGGTCATCGACGACGCCATGCTCGCCATCGAACGAGATAATCCATCGCTCAAAGGTGTGCTGCCCAAGGATTACGCCCATCCCCGTCTCGACAAACGAAGAATTGGTCAGCTCATCGACATGGTTGGCAACATCGCTCTGGGAGATGAGACCAACCGCTCCAGGGATATTCTCGGTCGGGTCTATGAGTACTTCCTCTCTCAGTTTGCCAGCGCCGAGGGAAAGAAGGGCGGCCAGTTTTACACGCCACGGTGCGTCGTTCGTGTTCTGGTCGAAATGCTGGCTCCCTACAAGGGGCGAGTGTACGATCCGGCCTGTGGTTCGGGCGGAATGTTCGTGCAGTCGGAAAAGTTCGTCGAGGCCCACGGAGGCAGGATCGGCGACATCAGCATCTACGGGCAGGAATCCAACCACACCACGTGGCGGCTGGCAAAGATGAACCTGGCCATTCGCGGCATCGATGGCAACCTCGGCAAAGAACACGCCGACACCTTCCACCGCGACCTGCACCCCGACCTCAAGGCGGATTATGTCCTGGCCAATCCACCGTTCAACATGTCCGACTGGGGTGGCGAACGCCTCAAGGACGACAAGCGCTGGAAATACGGCACGCCGCCCGCCGGGAATGCGAACTATGCATGGGTTCAACACTTCATTCACCATCTGGCCCCAACGGGTCAGGCCGGCTTTGTGCTGGCCAACGGCTCGATGTCCTCCAACCAGTCTGGCGAGGGCGAGATCCGAAAGGCCATCATCGAGGCCGACCTGGTGGACTGCATGGTGGCACTGCCCGGCCAGCTCTTTTATTCCACCCAAATACCCGTCTGCCTATGGTTCATTGCCCGCGACAAGAGCGGGAAATCCTCTCCCAGCCCTCGGCACCCCTCTCCCAGTGGGAGAGGGGCTGGGGGTGAGGGATACCGAGACCGAAAGGGCGAGGTATTATTCATCGATGCCCGCAAGCTGGGGACGATGATTGATCGCGTGCACCGTGAACTGACCGAGGAGGACATCCGCAAAATCTCCGACACCTACCATGCCTGGCGCGGCGATGTTGGGGCGGACGGCCGTCCGCCCGAATACCGCGACATCCCCGGCTTCTGCAAATCCGCCACCCTCGATGATATTCGCCATCACAACCACATCCTCACGCCGGGCCGGTATGTAGGAGCCGCAGAAGTCGAAGACGATGGCGAACCCTTCGAGGAGAAGATGACCCGGCTGACCGCTGCCCTGCGTGAGCAGACCGAACAGGCCAGGAAGCTCGACAAGCGCATCTGGGCCAACCTGAAGGATATTGGTTATGGGGGGTGAGAAAGCACTCGGAGCACCTGCTCCAGCCGACTTTGGCGCGTTGCTTGCCGATGTCAGGAACCGTATTCAAATGGCGCAAACACGCGCCATGCAGACCGTCAACAGCGAACTGGTCCGGCTGTACTGGGACATCGGTCGTATCATTGACGCACGCCAGAAGCGCGAAGGCTGGGGCGCCGCTGTCATACCGCGACTGGCGACGGAACTGAAAAACGAATTGCCCGAACTCAAAGGTTTTTCCGAACGGAATATCAAGAGGATGCTGGCGTTTTACCGTGATTATCCCGATCCAGACGCAATAGTGCCACAGCCGGTGGCACTATTATCCGGTTCTCTGCTCTGGATGGTGCCTTGGGCACATCATGCCATTCTGATGGATAAAATGGCTGATCTTGCCACCCGCATCTGGTACATGGAGAAGACCCTGGCCAACGGCTGGAGCCGGAATATTCTGGCGATGCAGATCGAGGCCCAAGCCCACGTGCGGCAGGGCTTAACGCGCTCAAACTTCGCACGGACCCTGCCGGAGCATCAGTCGGACCTTGTTCAGCAGACGCTCAAAGACCCGTACATCTTTGATTTTCTCACCCTGACCGAGCCGTTCCATGAACGCGAGTTGGAAAAGGAACTGGTGCGCCATCTGGAAAAATTCTTGCTGGAGCTGGGTCAGGGATTCGCCTTTGTCGGGCGACAATACAAAGTCGAGGTGGGAGACGAGGATTTCTACATCTATCTGCTTTTCTACCACTTGCGCCTGCGGGCCTTTGTGGTCATCGAACTAAAGAAAGGCACATTCAAACCGGAATATGCAGGCAAGCTGAACTTTTACTGCAATGTCGTCAACGACCGCCTCACACAGCCGAATGACCAGCCGACCATCGGCCTGATTCTCTGTCAGGAACGCAGCCGGCTGCTGGCCGAATACAGCCTTGCCGGCATTGACAAGCCCATCGGCATCTCCACCTACGAACTCACCCGCGCCCTGCCGAAGGAAATGAAGTCCGCACTTCCCACGGTGGAACAAATCGAAGCGGAGCTGGCGGAAGTCGTGAAGCCGAAACGAAGCGCCGAGCGCACAAAGAAAGGCGGTGGAGAATGACCGTCGAACTCGGTACGCAAACCAAGAAGACTGCAAAGCTCGACAAGCGCATCTGGGCCAACCTGGAGGATATTGGTTATGGGGGGTGATCTTCCGAAAGACTGGTTGATGACTAAGCTCGAAGACTGCATGGATGCAATCATTGATTACCGGGGAAAAACTCCTCGTAAAACTGCTTTCGGAATCCCACTTATTACTGCAAAGGTGGTAAAGGGTGGCCGTATCGAAACGCCGAACGAATTTATTGATCCTGGCGAATACAATGAATGGATGCGACGTGGTTTGCCTAAGTGTGGTGATGTGCTTGTGACCACTGAGGCCCCACTTGGAGAAGTTGCACAAATCACTGATTCCAAAGTCGCCCTTGCACAACGTCTAATTGCACTTCGCGGAAAAGCAAATTTGTTGGATAACACATTCTTGAAGTTCCTAATGCAGACTGCGTATATGCAAGCACAGCTTTCGGCGCGAGCATCGGGTACAACGGTGTCTGGCATTAAGCAAAGTGAGCTACGTAAGATAAGGTTGCCACTTCCTCCCCTCCATGAACAACGCGCCATCGCCCACATCCTCGGCACCCTGGACGACAAGATCGAATTGAACCGGCAGATGAACCGGACGCTGGAGGAGATGGCGCGGGCGATCTTCAAGAGCTGGTTCGTGGATTTCGATCCCGTCCGCGCCAAGGCCGCTGTCCGCCGCAAGCACCCGAAATGGACCGAAGAGCAGGTCAGCAGCTCCGCCCTCCCTGATCTGAAACCCGAAATCGCCGCCCTCTTCCCGGACTCCTTCGAAGACTCCGAATTGGGTGAGATACCGAAGGGGTGGTATGTATCAAGAGTCTGCCAACACTTTCGCCTCACTATGGGACAGTCGCCGCCAGGTATCACATACAACAAGAACGGTGAAGGTGTGCCTTTCTACCAAGGGCGAACTGATTTTGGATTTCGCTTCCCAACACGACGAGTGTTTTGTACTGCGCCGACACGCTTCGCAGAGACAGGAGATGCTCTTGTCAGCGTCAGAGCGCCAGTTGGCGACGTAAATATAGCGAACGAGCAGTGCGCTGTGGGGCGGGGCGTGGCCGCAATTCGGCATCGAAGCGGTAGCCGGTCTTTCACTTACTACTCTATGCACCATTTTAGGGATCACTTCGGTCAGTTTGAGGCCGAAGGGACAGTATTTGGATGTATCAATAAAGCTGATTTCGAACGTCTACCTTTCATCATTCCGGTGCCAGATATTATTGATAAATTTGACCGCATTGTGTCACCGCTTGATGATCGGCTTGAAGCCAATGAGCTTCAATCGATGAATTTGTCAAGTATCCGTGACACCCTTCTCCCCAAGCTGATCTCTGGCGAATTGCGTGTGAAGGATGCGGAGCGGATTGCGGGGAGGTATGTCTGATGGTCCACGCTCCGGACAAACACCACCGTCATTCAATACGGTTGCAAGGGTACGATTATTCGCAGGCCGGGGCATATTTCGTCACCATTGTAACCAGGGATCGGGCCTGTATGTTCGGGCACGTGGTGGATGGGGAAATGCGGATGAACGAATTAGGTAAGGTCGTCCGCGATGAATGGTTTCGTTCGGGAAAAATTCGTTCTGAACTTCAATTGAACCCCGATGAATTTGTGGCGATGCCCAATCATATCCACGGGATTGTATGGATTGTGGATCATGAAATCGTACGGGCGACCGGCCGGTCGCCCCTACCCAACGGACCGGCTCCCCGGTCGTTGGCATCATTCATCGCCGGATTCAAATCCGCCGTCACCAAACGCATCAACGAACAACGGACAATGCCTGGCGTCCCTGTTTGGCAACGCAATTATTACGAACATATTGTCCGTAACGACCATGAATTGGATCGCATCCGCGAATACATCGTGAACAACCCGCTGCAATGGACATTGGATCGGGAAAATACGGATATCGTACGGGCGACCGGCCGGTCGCCCCAACTGAAGGACGCACCATGGTGCATCTGACCGAATCCAATATCTCCAGGATCCACATTTTGCATGCGGATGGTGGGGGCGCGTTGCAACGTACCCCGACAGAACAATTCGGGAAATTCCGGACATCGTACGGGCGGTTCGCGAACCACCCCAACATCATCTGCAACGACCATGAATTGGATCGCATCCGCGAATACATCGTGAACAACCCGCTGCAATGGACGCGGGATCGGGAAAACCCGGATATCGTACGGGCGACCGGCCGGTCGCCCCAACTGAAGGACGCACCATGGCGCATCTGACTGAATCAGAAATCGAATCTGCCGCGATGTCCTGGCTTTCCGGCCTGGGCTATCAGATCCTCTTCGGCCCCGATATCGCCCCGGATATGCCTGCCTCGGAACGCGACAATTATGGACGGGTCGTTCTCGACAGTCGGCTTCGTCAGGCATTGCATCGGCTGAACCCCCAGGTGCCGGCGGACGCGCTGGAAGAAGCCTTCCGCAAGCTTACCCGCCAGGACTCGCCCTCATTGCTGGCGAACAACCATGCGCTGCACAAAATGTTTATCGAAGGTATAGCTGTTGAGTGCAGCGCACCCTCACCCCAACCATCTCCCAGTGGGAGAGGGAGCAACTACCGAGGAGGCTATCACTTTAGCGGACTCTGCAAACGTGCAAAAGAACTGCGTCTGAAGCAGACGCCAGCAGAATCAATCATGTGGGAGATGTTACGTGACCGGCGCTTCTGTTCCTTGAAATTCAGACGGCAGCACCAGATCGGCGACTATATCGTAGATTTTTACTGTAGTGATGCGAGGCTCGTCGTCGAATGTGACGGACCAGTGCATGACAAAACCGTGGCCAGGGACAGGAAGCGTGATGCATACCTGACAAGTCTTGGCAACACGGTTCTTCGTTTCTCGAACGAACAAGTCGAGTCTTCCATCGAGTCCGTACTCTGCGCGATTGCAGACGCCCTGCCCCCCTCCACCTCTGGGGGAGGGGTCAGGGGTGAGGGTTCGCGGCGATACGAAATTGTCAAAGTGATGGATTTTGACGATCCCGCCGCGAATGAATTTCTCGCGGTAAATCAGTTTACCGTGGTCGAGAACCAGCACGAACGCCGGCCTGATGTGGTGCTGTTCATCAACGGCCTGCCAATCGCGGTGATGGAACTCAAGAATGCCGCTACCGAAAACGCCACCGTCTGGTCGGCCTTCAACCAGCTTCAGACCTATAAAATGCAGATTCCGTCGCTGTTCTCGTTCAACGAGGCGATGGTGATCTCCGACGGCGTGCAAGCGCGGATCGGCACCCTGACGGCGGACCGGGAATGGTTCATGCCCTGGCGGACCATCGAAGGCGAGGAACTGGCCGACACGAAGATGCCGCAGCTTCAGGTGGTTCTCGAGGGCGTGTTCGAGAAGCGGCGGTTTTTGGACCTGATCCGGCACTTCATCGTGTTCGAGGATAGTGGAGGTGGAGTTCTCATCAAGAAGATGGCTGGGTATCACCAGTATCATGCGGTGAATGTGGCGGTGCAGGAGACGATTCGCGCCTGTGTGCCTCCCACTTCTCCCTGGCGGGTGAAAGAGGGCGAAGGCACCTTTTTTGCTAAGGGTCAGAAAGACGCAAAGCCAGGGGACCGCCGAGTCGGTGTTGTGTGGCATACACAGGGATCGGGCAAGAGCCTGACGATGGCGTTCTATGCCGGGCGGGTCGTGCTGCATCCGGCGATGGAGAATCCGACGCTGGTCGTGATCACCGATCGAAACGACCTGGACGACCAGCTTTTCGGTACGTTTGCGCGCTGTCACGATTTGCTTCGCCAACAGCCCACGCAGGCGCAGAGCAGGGCGAACCTGAGGGAACTGTTAACGACCGCCTCGGGCGGAGTCGTCTTCACGACGGTGCACAAGTTTTTTCCGACCGATGGCGAGGACCAGCACCCACTGCTGTCGGAGCGCCGCAACATTGTTGTGATTGCTGACGAAGCGCATCGCAGTCAATACGATTTCATCGACGGCTTTGCGCGGCACATGCGTGAGGCCTTGCCGAACGCCTCCTTCATCGGGTTCACCGGCACCCCTATCGAGCTGTCCGACAAGAACACCCGGGCGGTCTTTGGCAGCTATGTCAGTATTTACGACATCGAACGAGCCGTGAAGGACGGAGCGACCGTCCCGATCTACTACGAGAGCCGCCTTGCGAAACTGGAGCTCAAGGAAACGGAACGACCCAAGCTGGACGCCGAGTTCGAAGAGGCTACCGAGGGCGAAGAGGTTGAGCATAAGGAGAGGCTGAAGTCCCGCTGGGCACAGCTCGAGGCTCTGGTCGGGACGGAGACGCGCCTGAGGCTGATTGCCAGGGACCTGGTTCAGCATTTCGAGACCCGCCTTGAGGCGATGGACGGCAAGGCGATGATCGTCTGCATGAGTCGGCGCATCTGTGTCGAGCTGTATAAAGCCATCATGGAGATCCGTCCGGACTGGCACCAAGATGATGATGGCGCGGGAACCCTCAAGCTCGTGATGACGGGTTCGGCGTCGGACCCGATCGAATGGCAGTCGCACATCCGCAACAAGCCTCGCCGCGAGGAACTGGCGAAGCGTTTCAAGGACCCGAAGGACCCGTTCAAGGTGGTGATCGTCCGCGACATGTGGCTGACAGGGTTCGATGCTCCGTGCCTCCATACGATGTATGTGGACAAGCCGATGCGTGGTCATGGATTGATGCAGGCCATCGCTCGGGTGAACCGTGTGTTCAAGGACAAGCCCGGCGGCCTTGTGGTGGATTACCTGGGTCTGGCCGACCAGCTCAAAACCGCTCTGGCCGCCTACACCGAGAGCGGCGGCAAGGGTCAGACCGCCATCGACCAGAATGAGGCCGTGGCGGTCCTGCTGGAGCGGTACGAAATCTGTTGCCACATCTTTCACGGCTTCGACTGGTCGCCCTGGAAGACCGGAGGGCCGCAGGAGAGGCTTTCCGTGCTTCCGGCGGCGCAGGAACACGTGCTGGCCCAGGATGACGGAAAGAGCAGGCTGGAAAAGGCGGTGAGCGAGTTGTCGAAGGCGTTTGCTCTGGCCGTCCCGCATGAAAAGGCACTAGAGATTCGAGACGACGTGGCCTTCTTCCAGGCGGTAAAGGCCGTGATGACCAAGAGCACGGGCGACGGCCTTCGCAGTCCGGAGGAAATAGAACTCGCCATCCGGCAGATCGTCTCGAAAGCCGTGTCTTCCGATGAGGTCATCGACATTTTCGCAGCTGCTGGGCTGAAGAAGCCGGACATCTCGATCCTCTCCGATGAGTTTCTGGCGGAAGTGCGCGGCATGCCGCAACGGAACCTGGCGGTAGAGATGCTACGCAAGCTGCTGGAAGGCGAGATCAAAGCACGTGGCAGGAAAAACCTCGTTCAGGCCCGGTCGTTTGCAGAGCTCCTCGAGAATGCCATCAAGAAATACCAGAACCGGGCCATTGAAACCGCACAGGTGATCGAAGAATTGATCGCGCTGGCCAAGGACCTGCGCGAAGCCAGTCAGCGCGGAGAAAAGTTGGGTCTGACCGAGGACGAGGTAGCCTTCTATGACGCGCTGGAAGTCAACGATAGCGCCGTGGCCGTCCTCGGCGATGAAACACTTCGTCTGATCGCGCAAGACCTCGTCAAGGCGGTGCGGAACAGCATCACCATCGACTGGACCGTCCGAGAAAACGTGAGGGCTCAGATGCGCGTGATCATCAAGCGCATTCTTCGGAAATACGGCTATCCTCCCGATAAGCAGGCGAGTGCCACGGAGCTGGTGCTGGAGCAAGCGGAAATTCTTTGCAAATACTGGGAGGAAAAGGTATAATCACGAAGAAAACCAAAATCGCCGCTGTGATGAAGAAGGAAATCAAGCCGGTGCAAGGCATACTGGCCACACAAACGAGGAAAATGCGGGGGAAACCAGGCTGGTGTTGTTAATGGCATAGGGTATAAGCATTAAACATCAGCACATGCTACGTTAGGAACTTGCGGCTGTTACATGTAATTGTCATACGAAAATGGGCAAAGAGAGCATGCAGTTAGTATTAACAAATCCGTATCGCACCCTCGGGCTCCTGGTAGGAGCATCTGCACGGGAACAGGAGCGCAAGGTGCGACGTCTCAAGCAGTACATCGAAGCAGAACAAGAGCCGGAAGAAGATTTCAGCTTTCCCGTCCTCGGAGATTTCCACCGAACGCGCGAGATGGTATCAGAGGCTTCGTCGAAACTCAGTCTTGACAAGGACAAACTAGAAGCCGCGTTCTTTTGGTTCTATGACGGGAATGCCATCACCGACCAACCAGCCTTTGACTGTTTAAAAAGTGCGGATCTTCACGCAGCTGCGAATATTTGGAATAAGCTCGTTTCAGGAAACGATGTTAGCCAAAGAAATGCTTCAGCGTATCAAAACCTCTCAACGCTGATCTTATGGCGCAGCGTCACCAATCAGATCAACAATCTCAAGCTCTTCGAAAGAGGGCTTCAACTTAAGCTCCGGTATCTCGACAGCGATTTCTCTAATGATCTCGTGACGATCGCAACGGACACGAACTTCAAAACGTCAAAGAGTAATAATCAGTTGCTGTTTTTGACCTCCTTGCAATCGGAGATCTTAAATCTCGGCGGTGATTCGTCGAAGATCATGTTTGACATTCTTAGCAAACTGACCTTTTCTGCAAAGACTGAATATATCCACATGTTTATTCAGAGGCCGATCCAAAATGTGGAGCAGCTAATCGAAGAAGCGCGCATCAAGAGGAAAACGGAAAAGGGTCGATCGGCCGCAATAGGAGTATCGCTGCTGGACGAGACGGTGGCGAGCATGGACATGATCAAATCTGCGCTCGGAACGAATGATCTGACATTTGCATCCTTATCAGACAAGCTTTCCAACGAAATCCTGCAGAGCGGTATTGATTATTTCTTGTTCTTGAAAGAATCGGATTCAGATCCAAGCACAGAGGTAATGGAGCTTTTTCTCAAGGCGAAGACGCTTGCCATCGGAACTATCGCAATGCAACGTTGTGATGAGAATATCAATGGATTGCGTGAATGGATAAGCGAAAAGCCACTAAGGGAACAGATTGCCCGAATATCCGTACACCTGGAAGCAATTAATGAGCTCCTGCAGAAGTTCGATTCATTTGATAAAACCGTTGCGGCGGGGCATGATCTGCTCGTGAATGCTCGACCGTTCCTACATGAGATAAAAAGTAGTCTGGGTGTTCAGAACGAGTATTATCTTGCCGCGAGTTCTCGAATTGCATCCGAGGCTCAGGGAGCGTGCGTCTCCGAGGTAAACACCCTGCAGGAGCAGATAATGAAAGCGTTGGATCAGACCGTCAAAGTTCATTTCTTTCTCTCTTTGGATGCAAAATTGAACCAAGCGTGGAAAGTCAGTGATATGATCGGGGAGATGGATCTCGTACCGGAATTCAGGCGTCACTATCTGATGAATCGCGAGTCACTTGCCGGATTACGCTCAGAAGTCGCGCAAGTCAAGCAGGGCCTAAGGACCAACGAACAGGTCCATAGGCCCTACGAAACGAAAGCAGACAACGCTTGCTATATCGCCACCATGGTTTATGGCGATCCGGAGCATACACAAGTATTGCACTTGCGTCGATTCCGCGATACCGTACTTGCCAGCACACTGATTGGGAGGTGCCTTGTCCGTATATACTATCTATTTTCACCATGGCTTGTGGTAAAACTACGACACAACAAAGTTGTGCATCGTTTCTTAAGGTACTGTTTGGATGGATTAATACGAAGGATCGGCTCATGAAAGCGATAATCAGCCTCGTCCTCCTTGTCATCTTAGCTATCGCTGGCAGCGTCTCTGCGCAAACACGATCAAACGAGGAGAAGAATCGGGCCGTGCATGAATTGGAAGTGATGCAGCAGAAAATTCAGCGCCTACATGTAGTGAACGTGCGCCAGGCCGGCGAACTAAACAGACTTCGGGCAAAATTGTCGTCGTTACGATCTGCGATTCGGGAGCAACACGAGAACGAATCCTGTCTTGTCGATTCACTCAGAATGGAAATGATGACGATGCAGGCTGGATGGCGTTCTTTTCAAAGCGCGTCACACGAAGCGACCGCTGCTATTGTAGAAGCGCGGAAGCATCTGTTGTATTCCATCATCGTTTATCTCGGTTCGTCCACTCTCCTGGGGCTCGTATTATTCCAGTTTCAGAAACGCACCAAGATGGAAAAAATGAAGATCGAGGCTGCCTTACGCGAAACGAAGCACGAAATACAGGAGAGTCTTGTAGAGTCGTGGGAAAAAGTGGTGATACGGATAGAGAAAGGAGTCGAGCAGACAGGTACATCGGAGTCTTCAACTGCTCCAAGTCGTTCCGATGAGCCTGACCACTCATTGGCAATAAAGCTGGCAAATGAAATTAACCTAATCGAAAGAAACCTCAGCCTGATGGATGCTGGAGCCAAAGGAATAAAACAGTTACATCGTTCCATCGAAAAATTGAAGGATAATCTCCACGCTAACGGTTATGAAATGCCGCAACTTTTAGGTAAAAAGTTTCATTCCGGCATGAAAGTGGTGGTTGCAAGCTCCATCCCAAGCGACGATTTAGCCTCTGGTCAGGAAGTTATTACGAAAGTGTTGATTCCACAGGTAAACTTCAAAGAAAAAATGATCCAGGCGGCGCAAATCGAAGTCTCTATTGGTGTCTGATTCATCTTTGCGCAAGGAGAGCATCATGAAAAGCAAGATCGATTATGGTATCGACCTGGGTACGACCAATTCCGCCATTGCAAGAATGGAAAACGGAATACCTGTCATCAAAAAGTCAGACACATTGAAGGATACGGTACCTTCCTGTGTGCACTTCAACAAGCGGAAGGACGTCCTTGTCGGTGATTCGGCTGTTGGCGCAATGAAAAACGACAACACACGTGCATTAAGAACGTTTCAGCGTAACGCGATGAACACCTTCATAGAATTCAAGCGGACCATGGGGACGGCGCATACATACGAAAGCCTGCATCTGGAAAAATCTCTCACTTCAGAGGAACTGTCCGCTGAAGTATTGAAGAAGTTGAAATCGCTCATACAGGATGAACCGGTATCGTCCATTGTGGTTACTGTCCCCGCAAAATTTCTAAATCCTCAGAATGAGGCGACGATGCGCGCCGCAAAAATGGCCGGCTTCCAACATGTGGAGCTACTCCAGGAGCCGGTCGCTGCAGCGACAGCTTATGGCCTCAGCGCGGCGAAGAAAGATGCATTTTGGTTAGTGTTCGATTTCGGCGGAGGGACGTTCGACACTGCACTCATCCGGTCAGAAGAAGGTATACTACGAGTCAAGGATACCCATGGCGACAATTGGTTAGGAGGAAAGAATCTTGACGAAGCGATCGTGGATCAGTTGCTGATTCCAAATCTCCGCGAGCACTTCGAGATGGACGGGATTCTCAATGATGCGACGAAGCAACAGCTGCTGCGCGAAGTCCTGAAACCTATGGCCGAGCAGATAAAGATAGAAATGTCATTCAAAGATCACTGCTCGTTCGTTTCGAACTTGGGAGACTTGCCCTTTCTGGATGATGCAGGATTGGAGCCGGAGGTGGATCTCACTGTTACTCAGACTGATATGGAAAAAGTCTTATCACCAATTTTTCAAAAGTCAATCGATATCACTCTGGATTTAATGAGGCGGAATAACCTGACCCGCACCGCTATCGATGCGGTTATTCTGGTGGGTGGGCCGACTTATTCTCCGATCCTTCGAAGAATGTTGAAAGAGCAGGTTTCCGAGCGAATAGATACAACTGTTGATCCAATGACTGTAGTAGCTCGAGGTGCCGCCTTGTTCGCATCGACGGTTTCCGTCTCGGAAGAGGTGAAGGACAGTACGCGCGATCGAGCGAAGATACAGCTCGATATCAAATACGAAGCGGCAACGGTCGAATTAGACACCATGATAAACATCCGCATTCTCCAAGAGAAGACGAATAGCGATATTCCTGATACTCTCTACGCCGTCATCTCCAGGTCCGATGGCTCGTGGTCTTCCTGCAAGAAGCAACTGAACACAGGTAAGGGGACCCTCATCGATGATATCCAATTAGTTAACGCGTGCGCGAATGCATTCAGAATACACCTTTATGATGCTGCAGAGAACGCGCTGGAATGTCAGCCGGACCAGTTCACCATCATACAGGGAATTGGGGGTCTTGAAGGGATGCAGGTGCTCCCGTACCATATCGGGATCGGTAAATACTTCTACGCGGAGGACAAGGACCTGTTTCTACCGGTAAAAGGTCTGGAAATGAACAAAAAAGTGCCAGCGACGGGAGTCATAAACGGTCTAAAGACAAGGCAAATCATTCGACCGGGGATGAAAACGGATGTCATACGAATTCCGATCTATCAAGGAGCTTACCAAGCAGAAGGTACCAGTCTTCTTTTCCACGATTTAATTAATGAAGTCATCATCAGTGGGGAGACCATGCCCGCAGTGCTTCCAGCTGGGAGCGATGTGGACATCACGATTAAAATCGATCGGTCGCAGATCATGAATTTTAGCGCCTATTTCCCTCTTCTGAATCACACCGAAGAGTTGAATATTGAGATCAGGCAAAAAGTGCCACCAAGGGAAGAGGAACTGAAAGAGCAAATCACACTAACCAGGCAGTTGGCGGAGAAATATGGCGAGCATACTGTGATCGAAAGAATGGATATACTGGAACAACAGCTATTGAATGAGCGCGGCAGCGCGGACGGGAAGATGAAGATTCTCGATGAGATTCGTAAGGAACGATTCATCCTTGACGCAGTTGAAAAATCAGCGGAATGGCCACAACTAAAAGAGGAACTCGAGCAAGCGTTTTACAGTTTAGAAGAGCTCGTAAAATTGATTAAGGCAAACTCCGATGAAGAAAAAGTGGATTTGCCGAAAATCGAATCGCACGTACAAGAATATCGAGGTCGGGTGGAACGAATCATTAAGGAGAAGAATGCCAAGGAAGCGAACACCTGCAAGATGGAAATGGCCACCATGGATCTTAGCATCAGAAACTTTCTTTCCGAAAATGCAATCGTCATCGAAGAATTACGTACTCTACAAAGCAATTTCGAATCTATCAAATGGAAAGATCCAAATAAAGCGCGGCAGCTGATTAAGCGCTCGTTGCAATTAGCGTCGGAAGGGAAGACGGATAATCTTCAGGGCCTGATAAACGATATCTTTGATTTGATGCCCTATGGCGATCGGGAGACGCTTCGATGAGTATAGTGGATTATACCACCCACCTTCCTCGAGGATGTCAGATCGACAATAAATACACCGTGGTCCTATTTATCCGAAAAGGAAGAACAACGGAAACGTATCGAGTTAAGGATGAAGCAGGGAATATCCTTTTCTTAAAACTCATACAGTGCGCAAAACTGGATCGATCTGATTATGATTCCGATATGAGGGTGCTTGAAATCGAGATTACCCGTTCGTTGATACACCCGAACACCATTCAGTACAAGGATAGCGGAGAATGGATGTATGAAGGAAAAAAATATATGTACCTGGTACTACCCTTCATCGTGGGAGAGACGCTGGCGCAAAAGATGGAGCGAGAGTCTCTGGCATCGATCTACGATGTTATCCATATGGCTGAAGGTATCCTGCTGGCATTGGATTACCTGCATTCACTTCCTATGCCCGTCATACACAATGAAATCACGCCCAGCAATATCATGCTCGATATGTCGGAAGATATCATTCGTCCTATACTAATCAACTTTGGTTACGCGAGAATGTTCTACGCTTCATCGCGTACCTACAAAAGAGAAGGACTTAACCTGTTCCATGTTGCGTCCGAGTGTATTACGAACAACTATTCTCCTCAATCCGACCTGTTCTCCTTGGGTACGGTCATATATACCATGTTATACGGGATGCCGCCCTGGTTTTTCAACATTACGAAATATCAAGCAGAACAGGATTCCATCGCGGATCTCATCATTGCAGAACGTCGCAAGTCTCTGGCTCTTCCGAATATTGCACTAGATGTACAAGGGCGCGATGCACGTCTTCATTACATTCTCAATAGAGCACTGCAAGAAGATCCGGATAAAAGATTTCAATCAGCAAAGGAGTTTCTCGACGCACTCCGCAGTGATAGCATCTGTGATGTGCCAAAGCCTCCTCGTCCCCCTAAGCAGAAAAAAGAATCCAACTCCTCTTCTCATTCACTGCAGGCTAAAGTGGGCTTTGCCGCAATCGCTGGGATGACATCCTTGAAGGAGGAGCTTAGAATCGATGTTATTAATTACCTAAAAAACCCGGAAAAGTATCGAGAACATCACCTGACAATGCCGAACGGGATACTGCTCTACGGCCCGCCAGGATGCGGTAAAACGTTTTTTGCAGAACGATTTGCAGAAGAAGCAGGATATTACTTTATAAAAGTTCGACCTTCAGATATAGCAAGCATTTATGTGCATGGGACTCAACAAAAGATAGCAAAGCTATTCGAAGACGCGAGAGTGCATGCGCCAACGATCCTTTTCTTCGACGAGCTCGATGCGATCGCGCCTCATCGAGACAATATTAGCAACCAGAGCGAAAGTGGTGAAGTAAACGAGTTGTTAACGCAACTGGACAATATCGGAAGTTCTGGCGTCTTCATAATCGGTTCGACCAATAGACCAGATGCAATCGATAAGGCCGTCTTACGGTCAGGTCGTCTGGAAAAATGGTTTTTTGTTCCACCACCGGATGTTGAGGCCAGAAAGGCGCTCTTCGAGTTGTACCTGGAGGAGCGTCCTCTTGCTTTGGGCATCGATTACGAGCGTCTCGCGTCCCTTGCGGAGAACTATGTAGCAAGCGACATTAAGTTGCTAGTCGATGAAGCATCAAGAAAGACGATAAGAGAGGACTTGAAGCGCATCACCATGAAGACGCTTCTTAGTATCTTTCAAGTACAGAAACCGACAATACCAGCTACTGAGCTAAAACGATACGAGTTGATACGACGCAGAAGGGAGGAAGGTGTTGACGAGTCGGCAACAGGTACACGACCAATTGGTTTCAAAATCTAGAGGCACAACCATGGATGATAAACAATATGCGCAATTGCTCCGTTTAACGGCATTTAGTTGCATGATATCAGACTCACATATCGATGCTAGAGAAATCGAACAATTACGAAAACTATATACAGAGTTCGATCTTCTCAAGAATATCGATTTTGAGAAAGAATACAATTACTATATCGAACGCCTCAATTCAGAAGGTGTTTCCTTCATTATCTCTTTCTTCTCGCAGCTTGAGTCGGCCGATTTTACTCAAGAAGAAATGGTTCGAATTCTCGACGTTGCACTAAGGACAATTATAGCCGATGAAAAAATAGAATACAAAGAAATTCGGTTTTTCAAGAATATTCGACACAGACTACCAATCAGCGATGAGGCAATATTAAATAGTATGCCGGGTATAGAATCCTATCTGGAACAGGACATCACAAACGATTCTTCAGTTGCAGGGCTAACGAAGCGTTACATAGAATCTATTGAATTCCCGAAATTCAAACGGATGAAAAGTAGCGAATTCTAGCATCGTCACATCTCGTAACTTCAAATTTCTAATGCAACACATTGCATCGAGAATGCAGGATGCAGGAGAGGCTTCAAGTCCTATCATGGTCTGACAAGTGAAGAACGTGAGATCATCAGCAAGATGCTTAGAAAGAACGACTCTACCCCTTCCATTATCCGTCTTCTCGGCCGCGCCGTCCGCGCTGAACCGAAGGATTGCAAGAAATACCTGGCCTTCTGAGCGTACTCAACCTTCGCTCCCGAAGCCCACGCGTATGAGCGATTCAAGGTTCGAGACCGTATGTATCCCAACTTGACAGCGAATGAAAATCAACGTAAGGCCCTTGTAGAAGATCATTCCATTAACGAAGTAAATTAAAATTGCTGACCATCTAACAAACAGTAGGGCTATTTTCAATTGCTTAGTAATAATATAGCTTTGCTAATATCTAATGACAAGTAAATGCATCGCGGGATACATTCACGAGGGTATGCTGGAGGCGTACCGCAGTAGACCTGCGGAGGAGCAGATCGTCCAGCGGCAGCTGTGTGCTGCGCTCTGTTACTACGACATCGAAACAGACGTCGTGCTCAGCTCTCCCAAGGAACAACGGGATCCTCTTCTTTCCGTCCTGTCGAACCTCATCTCACGGGGAACACCCACCAGGGCATCCTTGTTCGTCGAGCGCGTTCTGTCGCGCGCGTTCGGCTTTGCCGAAACGGTGGACGGCACCGGGGCGATACACTTCGCGAGGAACTGCAGCGCAGCGTTCCTTCAGCTCTATCACGATGCGTTCCACATCGTCGACCCGCGGCTCTCAGCCTCCTCGTTACTGGAATGCTATAATCCCACTTGGGAACGGCTCGACAGCACATGCGAAAGGGACTTTTTTCTGCACTCGCTTCCATCCCTAGCCGGCACGGATTCGATTGTACAGCTCATTGAACTCCAGCGACCGTTTCCCAGCATCATCGGGCGTGACGGTCCCTTCACCGCTCAACGCGCCGATTTCGCATGCGAGTTTCCCTATCCGATCAATGGGAAACACGGCATCATCCTAGAAGTGGACGGTCCTCATCACGCCTCGACGGAGCAGCGTCTCCTGGATCAACACAGGGACCACGCAGCGAACGAGGCCGGCTGGATGCGAACCCTGCGGCTGCCCGTGGAGGAGTGGCACCGGCTGCCCGAACTCATGCGGCCGTTCGTCGATATCCTGAAGACGCGCTTCTTCGAGACGGTCAAGAGGAACTACGAACAGCCGCTCTACGAACACGAGCAAGGCCTGGATGCCTTACAGCTTGCACTTACACCCATCGCCATCGCGAGGATCCAGAAAACGCTGGTCGAACTACTGCTCACTGGCGCTCTTCGGCTCGATGCGCCGGAATGGCACATTGTCGCGTTCGAACAAGACGTGCCGTGCGCGTCACTCGCAATTCGGGACTTCATGGTTCAATTGCGGCAGTTGCGGGCCCTGGCAGGCGATCAGTCACCCCTGCCGAGAGTCTCCATTGAGGTCTTTTGCACGAGCGAATTTCTGCACGCTCGGCTCGGCGGCTGGGACGCGCAGCGCAGGCGGCTCCTATCCGAACACCCAAGGGGGATCACCTGCGATCTCTTGTTGGACATCTCCATTCTCCAGCGCTCTGGATTCCGCTTTGTTGAATCCTTTGTGGACTACCGCCACTATGCCGCGATTCGTTCTGCCCATAATCGTGCCTCAAAGCGCCGCTTCAGGACAACGGACGTCATACGGTACCAGGCGCTTGCGGAACTATCACCGGAAGGGGCCTGGAATCCGCTGCCTTCGAGAGAGCCCACCATCAGGTGCTTCCTCAGAAACGTGTTTCGAAAGGTGGGATTTCGCCCGGGCCAGATTGAAATCTTGAATCGAGCCCTTCAAGGAAAGACGGTCATTGGGCTTCTTCCGACTGGCGGCGGAAAGTCGATCACGTATCAGTTGGCAACACTCCTTCAGCCGGGAGTCTCCCTCGTGGTGGATCCGATCAAATCACTCATGAAGGACCAGTATGACGGGCTGAAGCGGAATTACATCGACGCCTGCCTGCTCATCAACTCCAGCATCCCGGTCGATAAAAAGCGGATAGCGCTGAAGGAATTCCGAGAAGGCAGGGCGATGTTCTGCTTTGTCTCTCCCGAGCGCCTGCAGATCGAGGAGTTTCGCAACGGGCTGAAATCGATGAGTGACGACGGCGTGTACTTCACGTACTGCGTGATCGACGAGGTGCACTGCGTTTCGGAGTGGGGGCACGATTTTCGTACATCGTATCTGCATCTCGGTGCAAATGCGATGGCTCACTGCCGGACAAAGAACCTCCCCGCCGTACCGCTTTTCGGTCTCACCGCCACCGCATCGTACGATGTGCTGTCCGACGTACAGCGTGAGCTTTCAGGGGCTTCGCCAGAGGAGCGCCTTGAAGAGGATTCTATCGTACACATCGCTGCTGTGCACCGTCCCGAACTGAGCTACAGCGTCGTTCCGGTGCAGGCGGATCCGAATGCGAAAGTGTCCGACGACTATCAGGCGAAGATGGCGGTAGGAGAGAGCAAACACAGCGAATTGAACCGGCTGCTTCGCGAACTCCCGCAGTTGTTGTTTCACATCAACGAGCGGTATGCACGAGACGGGATGCATCGCCACACCATCCCGGATTACGATCCTGATTCGTTTGTTACGCCCGATCATGCCCACGCCGGGATCATATTTTGTCCGCACCGCACGTGGATATTTGGCGTGACGGACAAGTTCATAACCCTGCCGGCAGGCAAAGGACCATCCGGCATCTATGATACCTTGGAGGTGGACTGGACGAAGGGATTTTTCATGGGATCGTCCGACCGCGACGGCGACTCCAATCCGCAGATCGAGGTCGAGTCGATGAGGAATCAGGACAGGTTCCTCAACAACGAGTTGGATCTGATGGTCGCAACGAAGGCGTTTGGCATGGGCATAGACAAGCCGAATGTCCGGTACACCGTTCACATCAACTACCCGCAGTCGATTGAGAGCTTCGTCCAGGAGGCGGGCCGCGCGGGACGAGATGGAAAGGCAGCGCTATGCAACATCCTGTTCTGTGACGGGGTCAAGAACTTTGATGTGGATCTGGAGAACATGAAATATTTCCACAAGAACTCGTTCAAGGGTCCGGAGAAGGAGAAGCGTGTTCTGCTGGAATTACTCACCACCATCGAGTATCCCAAATTCAAGATGACGGACAGTCTGGCACAGTGGATATTTCGGGAATACGAGATCGATGCCAGCACGTATCTCGAAAGTACATTTCAGCCATCCAGGCTCGTGCTCAAGGAGCGGTGGGGCCGGAGGACGATTGGATACGTGATACTTGATCAGCAACTTACAGTTTATCCCGCGCCCAATTACCCAGATGAAGGGCTTGCCCAATCCGCCCTTGCTTCGCTTCGAGATGAAGTGCGCGTGAGACAGGAAGGGGCGACGGACATCGTTGACTGGCTTTCAAGCGAGACGGCGGTTCCGGATGCGCCCGGCATAGAACCACTGCTCGAAGGCCTGCAAGAAGATGGCGAAGCGGAGCTCGTCATTGGATTCACAAATGATCCAATTCGTTCGCGACAACGGATCGCTGACGCAGTTCATCAAGCCTATGGCATCACTTTACTTGATGCAGTTGTCAACAAGATCAATCTGGGATCATGGGATGATGTAGCCAAGTCGTTAAAGAAGCATGTTCCACTCGTGAAAGGGGATGACAAGGCTGATGCAGTGCATCGTGTCTGGTATCGTCACAGGACAAAGGAGGATACCGAGAAGGCGCTGTACCGGATGACCGTGGTGGGAGCGGTGGACGATATCGCCGTTGATTGGAATGCAATGGTCTTTCGTGTTCGGTTCAGGAAGCGAAATGATAATGAGTATCGCCAAGCCTTATACCATTACATCAGGCAATACTATTCGGAAACACGAACGCAAGCCTTCCTCACGGAAGCCGATCAGCATGCAGGGAAGAGTGCGCTCCAAAGATATCTTGGATTCCTGGTCGATTTCATCTACAAGGAGGTGGCCGGGAAACGCTTTCAGGGTATTCTCGCCATGCGCGAGGCATGCGTGGAGGGCACTAAGGAGAACGGACCGGAGGCATTTGCAGAGTTCATCGATCTGTACTTTAATTCGCGATACGCACGCCGCGAGTTCCTCCCGAGCGACACCGACAACGGGCGCACGTTCCCGCTGGCCGTCGTATGGAAATACACGAAGCTGGTAGACGAAGACCCCGCAGGGCCGGTTGTGAACAATCTTAAGAATCTGCGCGGCGCTGCCGTACGGCTCCTTGTCCAGAGTCCGGACAATCCTGTCTTTCATCTGCTCAAGGCATACGCGCAACTGATTCTCGATCCTGCAAATCATGCGATGCTGCAGGATTCTCTCCGCAATATCACGAAGGCAGTTCAGGTATTGCTCAGCGAAGGCCTGGAGCCGCTGCCAGAAAGACTCCAGGTAGTTGCACGGTTCATACAAGAGATCATGAGGCACAGCTCGGATGAGAGAATCATCGGGCCGCTCTCGTCGATAGAGAAATACCCGCAGCTTTTGCATCATTCGGACTGGCTGACATCATTCAATTCACATTTCCTCGATGGATATGAACACCGACATTCATGACGCCCTCACAGTACTCGAAACACAGCTGTCCTCTCTCAAAACCGCTTCCGAGCACATCGGGGAATCCGCGGCAGCAGCCAAGGCGGTCGTGGCAACAGTGGACGCAATCCTCCACGAATTCCGTGCCTCGACGGAATCGATCCGCTCTCACTATGAAAACAAGGCGACGTCGGTCACTGCCTTCGTGACGGAATCAGTCGAATCCCTTGCGGACAGCCACAAGCAGCAGATCGGCGCAGTACGGGAATTGCTGGTGCAGGCCGAAGAGCTTGCGAAAGGTACTTCCATGCTTGTGGAGTCTGTCAAGAGTGTAGATTTTCCCGTCCGATTCGGCGAGCTGGAACGAGAACTGCGCACGAACACAATGAACGTGGAGCGGGCGCTTTCGGCCATGGATGTCCCCGGGCATCTTTCGCGAATCAGGGACAACCTTGGTGCCATCGAAACAATATTGACAGACATGCACGGAGCCGTGGCTGCTCTCAGAAGCGATTCCGCAGCCACGCAGAGCGCGATTCGGGGCGGCTTCCGTGATGCGACTTCCGGAAGACAGCAAGCCACTGAATCCATCGCGACAGCTATGCGGAACGCTGAGAGCAATCTCCTCAATGCAGTGCAGGAAGGTTATGCAAAGTTGGAAGCCGAATCTGTGCAGCGCTTCGAGGCTTTGCAGAAGAAGATTACCTCGCGGGCAAATGTTTCGATGATCGTGTTCACGGTGCTTTGCATTGTCCAGTTGGCTGTATTGCTGCTTCTATATCTTCGCTGACCAAGAGAGGTAAATCATCTCGGTTCTTAGCTGCATCGAGTAGGATAGGAGAGTGTTTAGCTAGGAGTCTTCGTAGATTCTGCGAACTACAATTCCTCCATGCGCAGGAGCCGTACCGTCATGAATCCCACCACCATCGGCTTTTTCTATGGCCCGTAGCCTGCAACATCAAAGGACAGGTACAAAGTGTGATATCAGCACGTAGATGGGAAAGTTGGATATTTGTATGGATTTTACCCGAGGCGCTCGGGTTCTGTGTCCTACCTGTGGTTCGCAGGAATGTCCCGTGTATGATACGACCGACAAGGAGTGGCGTCATCTGAGATTCTTGCAGTACTCTGCGATGGGCCTTGGACTGGGATAATCTGAAAAACGTACAGGCGATTCGAGAACCGCCTCAACAAAATCCGCAACGACGATGCATTCAGCCGGATCTGGAAATACATCGTGAACCACCCGCAGCAATAGGCATAGGATCGGGATGTGCAGGGCAACGTACGGGCGACCGGCCGGTCGCCTCAGCCAAAGGACGAATCATGGCGCATCTGAGAGAATCGTAAATCTCCGAGCGTCGCAATGAAAACAGATTTTGGGGAGGAATGTCTGATGGTATATTATGCAGAAAAACACCACCGCCATTCGATACGGTTGAAAGGCTACGATTATTCGCAGGCCGGAGCGTATTTCATTACCCTGGTAACACGGGATCGGGCCTGTTTGTTCGGGGACGTGGTGGATGGGGGGATGCGGTTGAACAATGCGGGACGAATCGCGGCCGATTCGTGGCAATGGTTGTCGGAACAATATAAATACGTGGAATTGGATGAATGGGGTGTAATGCCCAATCATATGCACGGAATTATTGTAATTGTCGATGGTAGGGGCGGTTCGCGAACCGCCCCTACGGATCCCACACATACGACCGATCGGAAACCCCTGGGTCGATTGATCGGCGCATTCAAAACGGTATCCACAAAACATATCAATGAAATGCGCGGAATGCCCGGCGTCCCCGTTTGGCAACGCAATTATTACGAACACGTCGTCCGCAACGACGATGAATTGAACCGGATCCGCGCATACATCGTCAATAACCCCATGAAATGGACATTGGATCGGGATAATCCGGGCAAGGTACGGGCGGTTCGCGAACCGCCCCAACAATAGGACGAATCATGGCGCATCTGACTGAATCAAATATCACCGGGATCCACATATTGCATACGCATGGTATTGGCACGTTGCAACGTGCCCAAACAGCAATTCGGGAAAATCCGGGCAACGTACGGGCGGTTCGCGAACCGCTCCAATGCTTGATGGACCGCCTCCATCTATCGGTGATTCGTCTCCCCCCTCCCCCTTTCCCTCCCAATCCCGTATCTTGCAGGATCGCCTTCGTCCATTTTTCTTTCTGCCTTCTCCTTTTGCACGATGTCTCTCTATCACCTCACCAGCGACTATCATCCCACCGGGGACCAACCCGAGGCCATCCGGCAATTGATCGAGGGACTCGGGAGGGGAGATCGCTTCCAGACTCTGCTGGGGGTGACGGGAAGCGGCAAGACCTTTACCGTGTCCAATGTGATCGCGGCGGTGGAACGCCCCACCCTGGTTATCTCCCATAACAAGACCCTGGCGGCCCAGCTTTACGGGGAACTCAAGACCTTCTTCCCCCATAACGCGGTGGAGTTTTTCATCTCCTACTACGATTACTACCAGCCGGAGGCCTATATCCCGTCGAGCGATACCTATATCGAAAAGGATATGAGCATCAACGACGAGATCGATCGGCTCCGTCTCAAGGCCACCACGGCCCTGGTGGAAGGACGTCGGGATGTGATCATCGTGGCCTCGGTGTCCTGCATCTATGGCATCGGATCCCGGGAGGAGTATGCCCGCCAGCTCGTGCTGATTAAAAAGGGAGATCGGATTCCTCGCAATACCTTTCTGCGAAAACTCACCGATGTGCATTATGTGCGCAACGATATCGAATTCACCCGAGGCACGTTTCGGGTGCGTGGAGACGTGGTGGACGTGATGCAGGCCTATGAGGACGAGGAGGCGATTCGGGTGGAGTTTTTTGGGGATGAGGTGGACTCCCTGTCCGTCATCGATAAAATGACCGGCGCTGTGCGGGAAAAGCTCGAAAGTGCCGTGCTCTATCCGGCACGCAACTTCCTCACCACGCCCGAGGAACTCCAGCGCGCCATCGTGGATATCGAACGAGAACTCGAGGATCGGCTCGCCTACTTCCGCTCCTGCGGTAAACTGCTCGAAGCCCAGCGCCTCGAACAACGCACCCGCTACGATCTGGAAATGATGAAGGAAATCGGCTATTGCTCGGGTATCGAAAACTATAGCCGCCACCTCGCGGGACGCAAGGCAGGAGAACGGCCGGAATGTCTGCTCGATTATTTCCCCCGGGACTTCCTCCTCGTCATCGACGAAAGCCATCAGAGTCTGCCCCAGATACGGGCCATGTACAATGGGGATCGGATGCGCAAGGACACCCTCGTCGAGCACGGATTCCGGCTACCCTCGGCCCTCGACAACCGACCCCTGCGCTTCGAGGAATTCCTGTCCCTCATTCCCCAGGGCGTGTTCGTGAGCGCCACCCCGGGTCCCTTCGAACTCGAACAATGTCAGGGCGTGGTGGTGGAACAGATCATCCGACCCACGGGACTCCTCGATCCGCCCATCTCGGTGCGCCCGGTGCGCTCCCAGATCGACGATTTGCTCGCGGAAATCCGAGAACGCACGGGCCGCGGGGATCGGGTGCTGATCACCACCCTAACCAAGAGAATGAGCGAGGATCTCACCGAGTACCTCGAAAATGTCGGGGTCCGCGTGCGCTACCTGCACTCGGATATCGATTCCCTCGAACGGGTGGAAATCCTGCGGGACCTGCGTCTCGGGAATTTCGATGTGCTGGTGGGCGTGAATCTGCTTCGCGAAGGACTGGACCTGCCCGAGGTCTCCCTCGTGGCCATTCTCGACGCGGACAAGGAGGGCTTTCTGCGCAGCGAAAGCGCCATCATGCAGATCGCGGGCCGCACCGCACGCAATGTGGAGGGACTCGTGATCATGTACGCCGATCGGATCACCGCGTCCATGCAACGCGTGATCGACGAAACCACGCGGCGGCGCGTGCTGCAGGAGGCCTACAACAAAGAGCATGGTATCGATCCCCAGACGGTGCGCAAGTCGATGGAGGAAATCCTGAACGCCACGGCCATCGCCGACGTGAAAACCCGTCGCGACGAAAAACTGGCCGCCAAGCAAAAGCCGCGTCTGGTGGCCGAGCCCGTGGTGCGGTTCATGACGGACCAGCAGAAACAGGAACTGCTCGACCAGCTCCGCCACGAAATGATGGAGGCGGCCCGGGATCTGGAATTCGAACGTGCCGCGCAGTTGCGGGACGAGATCGCGAGACTGGAAAAATAGGATTCGAAAGTCCGACGCTTTTGGCATATTGCTCTGTTTCGTACGCGTTTTTCGGAGTCCGCTTTCATGATCCGTTTCCTTTCCCTCTCCCTCCTGATCCTTCTCTTTCCTCCACGCCTTGCCGCCCAGTCCCTGGCCGACACCGCGCCTCGCATCATCTCCTCTCCCACGCTGGAAGCGGTGGCCGGTCAGGCCTACACGTATCAGATCCAGTGCACCGGGGATCCCGCGCCCACCTATCGACTGGCGAAGGGACCGGGCACCATGGTGCTCGACGCGGGGCGAGGCCGCCTGATCTGGACCCCCACCCGCGCGAACGCGGGTCCCGTGGAAGTGACGGTGGAGGCCCTCAACAATGCGGGCACCGACAGTCAGTCCTTCACCATCACCGTGATGACCCTGCCCCAGTTCGGGATCGTGCCACCACAGACCGCCATGACGGGAAGGGAATACCGGTACACGGTGCCGGTGGACGCGAGTCCCGCCGCGGAGTTTTCTCTCGTGCAGTGGCCCGAGGGCATGACCATCGGCGCGAGTTCGGGAGAGCTGGTGTGGACGCCTCGCCCGGATCAGACCGGCGTGCAGAACGTGAGCGTCAGCGCGCACAACAAGGCGGGGACCAAGGTCCATACCTTCGTCATCGACGTGACGCTCACCGCCCTCCCCGCCGCCCTGCCTTCTCCCTCGTCCTTCGCTCTTCTTTCTCTCTCGCCCCAGCCCCTGAATGCAGGTGATCTTCTCTCCCTGCACCTGCTCGGCGCCCATGCGGAAACCGCCGATCTCGTGGTGCGCGATCTGTTGGGACGCACCGTCCTGCAGCGTCGCCTCGCGCTTCGGGACGGGAAGCAAACCCTTGCGGTGGATCTGCATGGCGTGACGCGGGGACTCTGGCTTCTCGAGCTGCTCGCCCCGTCCGGCGAGGCCCGGACCCTGATTCGGGTGCGCTAGGCGCTTACCGTCCATGACGACGGAGTTTTTTTCTCACCGACGATTCGCCGAGGGATTCTGGACCGCACCGCCCAATCGGCTCTCGCGGGCCATGGAGGCGGCCCGTCGCGACGGTCGGACCCTTCTCGATCTCACCCTCGCTAATCCCACCGTCGCGGATCTGCCCTATCCGACCGAGGAGATCCTCTCCGCCTTTCGCGCAACCGCGATGCTCCGCTACGATCCCGCGCCCTTCGGACGTCGGGACACACGAGAAGCACTGGCCGGCTGGCTCCGCACGAAGGGGATCCTTGCCCATCCCGACCGCTTGATACTCACCGCGAGTACCAGCGAAGCCTATTCCTGGCTTCTTACCCTCTGCACCGATCCCGGCGACGAAGTGATCGCACCCGTCCCTTCCTATCCGCTGCTCGAATACCTCGCCGCCCTCGCTCTCGTGCACGTGGAGCCCTTTGCGCTGCGCCGCGCCGGGGCCTCCTGGCACATCGATCCCACGGCCCTCGACGCAGCCCTCGGGCCGCGCACCCGGGCCTGCGTGGTGGTCCACCCCAACAATCCCACGGGACACTACACGAGATCGAAGGACTGGGAGCTTCTTCTCGATCGCTGCGCCCGGGGCCGCATGCCCCTCGTCGTGGACGAGGTGTTCCATGATTTCGCATTCGGAGAGAAGGCCCCGTCCTCGGCCTGTCTCGAGAGCGAGGTGCCGGTGTTCACGCTGGGGGGACTCTCGAAATCCCTCGGTCTGCCGCAGATGAAGCTGGGTTGGATTCTCGTCACGGGTCCCGACGAGTTGGTAAAGGATGCCCTGCTCCGTCTCGAAGGGATTGCGGACACCTATCTGAGTGTGGGAGCGCCGATTCAGGCGGCCCTGCCGGCCCTTCTCGCCACGGCCCCCGCCATCCAGGCCAGCATCATGGAGCGCTGTCGGCGCAACCTCGCGACGCTGGAGGCGGTCCTGCCAGCCGCGCATCGCGTACCCGTGGAAGCGGGCTGGTACGCGGCCTTCCGCACGGGGCGGGATGAGACCGACGAGGACACGGCGGTGAGGCTGGTGCACGAACACGGGGTGCTCGTGCATCCGGGGTATTTTTTCGACTTCCGCGAGCGGGACTGGCTTGCGGTGAGTCTGCTGTCGAAGGAAGACGAATTCGAAAAGGGACTGCGGGTCCTGTCTGCCCTGTATTCCGCCTAGGTTGCGGACGATTCGGGCGCGAGGGACGAGAGGGCTTCGTTCAGAGTGCCGAACAGGTTATCCTCTCCGAGGCGATCGAGAAACCCCGAGCCGGTGATGGCGAAGAGGGGCTGTTTGTGGATACCCGAAATGACGAGTCGGCAATGCTGGCGGGTCAGCTCTCCGTGCAGGTCCTCGAGAGCCCGGAGTCCGCTGGCATCGATCGAGAGCAGATGCTGGGTTTCGAGGATGAGCACCCGGGGTGGTTTTTCGATGAGGCGCATGGAATCGGTAAAGCGGTCCACGGCTCCGAAGAAGAGGGAGCCGAAGACCTCGAACACCTCCACGCCCTCGGGCACGGTGAGGGCGGGGGCCGCGCCGGTGTCCTCGTCGTCCTCGCGAAGCTCCCGGGTGAGGGAGGTGACCTCGCTCACTTCGGCCATGCGCTTCATGAAGAGCAGAGCCGCGAGCACGATGCCGATTTCGATGGCCACGGTGAGGTCCACGATCACGGTAAGGAAGAAGCTCACGAGGAGCACGGCGATGTCGCTACGGGGACTCTTCAGCACCTTCAGGAAGGATCGCCATTCGCTCATGTTGTAGGCCACGACGAGCAGGATGGCGGCGAGGGTGGGCATGGGAATGAGGGAAGCCCAGCGTCCGAAGAACAGCATGATAGCCAGGAGCACGACGGAGTGCACGATGCCCGTCACGGGGGTGCGACCTCCGTTCTTCACGTTGGTGGCGGTGCGGGCAATGGCGCCGGTGGCGGGGATGCCGAGAAAGATCGGGGAGACGATGTTGGCTGCGCCCTGGGCGATGAGCTCCATGTTGGAACGATGCCGGGTACGGATCATGCCGTCGGCCACCACCGCCGAGAGAAGGGATTCGATGGCGCCGAGAAAGGCGATAGTGAAGGCGGGACTGATCATCTTCGTGACGGTGTGCCAGTCCACGTTGGGCAGATGGGGCGCGGGAATGGAAGACGGCACCTCGCCGAAGCGACTGCCGATGGTGTCCACGGGCAGATGCAGGAGCTGCACCGCCGCGGTGGCCAGAAGGATGGCGACGAGGGAGCCGGGGACCCGATGGGTCACCCGGGGCCAGAGCACGATGACGAGCAGGGATCCGAGTCCCACGCCCAGGGCGGGGAGCTGGGTCTGCGTGAAGGTGGATCCGTAGACCACCCATTTTTCGATAAAGTCCGCCGGCAGGGTGGCGATGGAGAGTCCCAGAAAATCCTTGAGCTGGGACGAGGCGATGATCACCGCGATGCCGCTGGTAAAGCCCACGGTGAGGGGATAGGGCACGAACTTGAGCAGGGCCCCGAAGCGGGCCAGGCCCATCAGCACGAGCAGGATGCCCGCGATGAAGGTGGCCACCGCCAGGCCGTCGTACCCGTATTGCTGCACGATGCCGTAGATGATGACGATGAAAGCGCCCGTGGGACCCGCGATCTGCACCCGGCTCCCGCCGAGCAGGGAGACGAGGAGTCCCGCGATGACGGCGGTGACCAGTCCCTGTTCGGGTTTGACCCCCGAGGCGATGCCGAAGGCAATGGCCAGGGGGAGGGCAACGATGCCCACGATGAGCCCGGCCGAGAGATCCGCCAGAAACTGCTTCCGCGAATATCCCTCGCGGAGAGCCGTCACCAGGGCCGGGGTGAAGGGATGGGTCATTTTCCGGCCTGGGTGCTCGTCCAGTTCTTCAGGAATTCCGACAGCTTCGTGGCGCCCAGGCGCTTGGCGATGATCTTCTTGTCCTTATCCAGCACGTAGATCACGGGGGTGCTGTAGATGTCGAACTGGCGGCGAAACTCCACGGTGTACTTCGGATCGAAGACGTTGATCCAATCCACCATGCCCTTTTCCTGGATGGCCGAGCGCCATTTTTCCTCGGACCGTTCTATGCTTACGGCATACACCTGGAGGCCGAGATCCTTGTCCGCGAAGGCCACGTCACGCAGGCGAGGGATTTCCTTCTGACACAGGGCGCATTCCGGATCCCAGAAGAACACCACGGTAAAGGGAGCCGCGACATCGCGCAGACGACGCACGGTATTGGTGGGATCGGGGAGGGCCAGGTCGGGAAAGTCCTTGCCAAGAAGCAGGGGCCGAAGGATGTCCGCTCTTTCCTGAATCCTCTGGAGCACCATCTGGTTGATCCAGGGAGCCTTACCGGTGAGGAAGTACGTGTCCACCATGTGAATGAACACTGCGTCCATGCCCATGATGGGCGAAGTTTCGTAGGTGCTCGTCACATAGTTGATGATGTGCTTGGTGATCTCCTCGCTGGTGGAGCGAGAGAGCAGATCCTCCGTGGAGGCGATGATGGTGTCGGGCACCTGGGGCAGGACGGAGTTGTACCAGTTGGCGATCTTGGTGTAGAACACGGGAGTGCGCACCAGACGGCCGTCGGAGAAGTCCATATTGTCGAAGTAATGCGTGCGGTAGTAGTGGTAGCGGAACAGGGTGTCGGGTACTCCGCTCGGCAGGAGCGGAGTGGGGGGAAAGTCCGGCTCCTGAGCGAATTCGAATACCTTGACGGCGAAGCTGCCCTTGTAGCGTTCCTTCATCACCGCGCGAAAGGCCGACACTTCGCGATTGATCAGGGTGAGTTCCTGTTGGAGCAGGGCCGTCTTCGCGCTGTCGCCGGAGGCATAATCCACTTCCTGTTTCAGGGAGTCCGCCTGGATTCCCTTCTTCACAAAAAAGCGCTGATAGTCATAGAGGATCTGATTTTCCTTCGACCCGGTAACCTTCATCGAGAGCACGGGCGAGGCCGTGTCGGTGACGAGGGAAAAGGAGACCTCCTTGCCATCGAGCAGAAAATCCACATGCCGATTCATGAAGGACGCGATATACACGCCTCCTGGCCAGCGCTGGGGATTGAGGAAGATGGCGCGGCCATTCCCATCGAAGCGGGCGGTGTCCTTCGGGACGAACTGATTGTTGCCGAGATAATGCCCAATCACACAGGCGGAATCCCGCATGCCGTGAATCTGGATCACGAGCCTCGGCGCCTTTTGGGCCAGGCCATTCGCAACGGGAAGGCAGAACAGAAGGAAGAAGAGCAGATGACGGAGGCGCATGAAAGTCTCGTTTTGGGAAAACGAAAGGAACATGGAAAAATACGAAAAATTGGGGATTGCCTCCTGGCGAAGGCGCGAGGGGATGCACCAGTCTGAGTGCGCCGCATGCCGCGCACCTACCGAGTATGGCACAGTCGCGCAGGCCAGGATTGCATCATAAAGGCTCCAACGTACGCCGCCAGTGAAAATCGGAAATCGCAAATCGGAATTCGGAAATCTGAAAATCTCCAATCTCCAATCTCCAATTTCCAATTCTTCCTATGGTTTCACCACCGTAAACCCCCATCCCACCAGCATGATTCCCAGGGCCACGGTGCCCACAAAGGTCAGGATCAGGGGGAGGCGGAGGACTTTGCGGAGGATGATGGTTTCGGGCAGGGAAAGGCCAATGACCGCCATCATGAAGGCCAGGGCGGAGCCGAGGGAGGCCCCTTTTTCCAGAAGGACGGAGACGATGGGCACGATGCCTGCGGCGTTACTGTAGAGAGGCACGCCGATGAGGACGGAGAGAGGCACCGACCACCAGGCCTCGGCGTCCATGATGCCGAGGAGGGCGTCCTGCGGCACGTAGCCGTGGGCTCCTGCGCCAACGGCAATGCCGCCGAGAATCCAGGGCCAGACCTTGCCGACGATGTCGCGCACGGCGATCAGGCCCTGCTCGATGCGGACCCGGAAAGGCAGGTGTTCCGCGTCATAGGTGGCGGAAAGGGTGGGACCGGCGGTGACCCAGGGCTCCACGTAGCGCTCTAGCTTGAGTCGGCCGATCACCTGTCCTGCGATGATGGCGACAGAGAGTCCAGCCAGCACGTAGGTGAGCGCCACCTTCCATCCAAACATGCCGAAGAGCAGGATCACCGCCACCTCGTTGATCATCGGCGCGGCGATGAGAAAGGAAAAGGTGGCGCCCAGGGGCACGCCCGCTTTGACGAATCCAATGAAGAGCGGCACGGCGGAGCAGGAACAGAAGGGAGTGACGATACCGAGCAGACTCCCCAGCACATTGCCGAAGATCAGGGATCGGCCGCCCAGAAGGGCCCGGGTGCGCTCGGGCGAGAACCAGGTGCGCACGATGCCCACCGCGAAGACGATGAGGACGAGAAGGAGAAGGACTTTGGGGACTTCGTAGATGAAGAAGCGCAGGGACTCGGTGAAATGGGCCCCGGGTGTGAGGCCCGGAATCGCCCCCACCACCGCGCTCGCCAGGGAAGCCAGACTCGTGTAGAGCAGCACCCACAGAGCGAGAAGGAGGAGGAGGACGGGAGGAGAGGAGAGGCGATGCGTGGACATGAGCTTGAAGCAGGGGTTACTGGGGATTCGTGAGAACGTCCGACAGCACCGGCACCCCACCCCTCACCTTCGAGGCGAGGACGGTGAGTCCCGACCCGTCGCGGCGACAGGCGAGCACGGTGCGCCAGGGTCGGGTCATATCGGCATTCAGGCGAATCAGGGACATGGCGATCCATTCCCCGTCCGGCGAAATGGATAGGGCCGGAGGGAGATCGTACCAGAAAGGCCCATGGGTATTTAGCGTCTGTCTCGTCACCACCGTCGAGAGCAGGTCTCCCGTCACGGGGGAGCGAAGCTGGATGGCGTCGTCCCGCCACACCACGATCTCGCTTCGGCTGATGGCGTTCTGCTGGGGCGAGCCCAGTTCGGTGAGGCGCAGTGGGATGGACTGCTCCGATCCGTTGTCGGACAAAACACGGGTGGTACCGTCTCGCACAAGGATGCAGGTGCGGCTGAGGGCGTCGCGGCTTAGCAGGGTGGGAGCACTGGGATGCAGGGCGCCGAGCACGCGCAGGCTGTCGTTCTTCGCTTCGAGGATCAGATGGCCGAGGGATTCCGGGGTGTCCGTGGGATAGCGCAGGGCTTCTGCGGCGAAGATCACCGAGCGTCCGTCGGGAGAGATCAGCAGATTCGTGCCGGTGATGCGGGCGCCCTCGGCGTTGGGCACCGTGCGGGTAACGAAGGCCGAGACCTCGAGCAGGGTGGATTCCCACTTCGCGCAGTTGAAAAGACTGAGCAACGCCTCGTCGGGACGGCGAGAGGGTGAGGCCGTGGCACGCACCATGGCCCAGGCCGCGTGATGCCCGTCGTGACTGAGGGTGAGGTGGGTTCCGGGACTGATCCGATATTCGAAGGTGGGATCGGGAGACACGGGAATAGGCACGGGGATAAGGGTGCCGTTCGTGCATTTGCCCCAGTACCGATGCTCCAGTCCGTCTCCCAGAGCCGTCAGCACAATGCCATTCTCCGCCACTCCGGTCAGATAGTCCGAGGACACGTTGGTCAGCCGCCAGGGATCTCCTCCTCCCGTGAGGGAATAGCGAAAGATCCCTGTCTCCCCGCCCTCCGCTCCGTGCGCGGTGCTGACGGGCAGATAGACGAAGCGGTAGGAGGACGGAGATGAAGAGGAATCGCAGGAAGAGAAGAAAAGAGTGAAGAGGAAAGGGAGAAGGGTGAGAAGCCAGCGCATGGGGGTCTCCGAATCAGAGTCCGATGATGAGGTACACACCGACGGCAAGAATGACGGCACCGCTGATTTTCTTCGCGACCCCGGCGAAGGAGGAGAGGCCACGGGAGGAGATCAGTTTGGAGGCGAGACCGGTGGACAGGCCCGCGATGAACATGAGGGCGCAGTGACCCAGGGCGTACACGAACATGAGGGAGCCTCCGTAGAGCACCTGTTTCTGTGTGGAGAGCAGGGCGAGGAGGGCGGCCAGCACGGGCGTGGCGCAGGGGGAGGAGACCACGCCGAAGAGGAGACCGAGAAGTAGGGCGCCGAGGAGTCCCCGCCGCTTGGCGGCCACGGGCTTGGCTTCCGGCAGGGGAAGGCGGAAGACGCCCAGCATGGAGAGCCCCAGGAGGATGACCACGGCAGCCACGATATACTTCCAGTAATCTCCCACACTCCCGAACAGACTCCCGGCCAGGGCGGCGATCAGGCCCAGCGCGGTGAAGGTGATGGAGAGTCCCAGCACGAAGGCCCCCGAGAACAGGGCGGCCTTGCCCCGGTTTCCTTCGGCGTAGCCGCCCACATATCCGATGACAAGAGGAATCGAGACGAGCACGCAGGGATTGGCGGCCGAGAGGAGTCCCCCGGCAAACACCGCCAGGTAGGCCAGGGCAGGGGATTGCTGGATGAGAACCTCGATGTTCTGCAGGAAGTCCATGGTTTACCCGATCACCTGTTTCTTGCGCAGTTCTGCGCGGATTTCCTCGAGCTCCCATTTTCCGACGTGGCGCAGGACTTCCTTTTTATCCGGACCCAGCACGATCTGGGTGGGAATGAGCTGGATGCCGAAGCGTTCGACGAGTTCGGGAGCATTTTCCGCGTAGATCTGGTACACGCGCAGATCCGGATGGGCGGCCTTCAGTTTCTGAAGCACGGGCACCATTTCCTTGCAGGCGGCACAGGACTTTCCTCCGACTTCGAGAAACACGTAGCCCTCGCCCGCGATGCCTTTCTCGAAGGTCGCCGTGGTGAGCTCCGTGACGGCCGTCGATCCGGCTGGGGTGGCGGAGGATTCCTGGGTCTTGCCGCAGCCGGCCAGGATCAGCACGAAGGACAAAAGGGGAAGGACGACGAACGACATCCGTAGGAGGGCCCGGGTCATGACGCCACCGTGCGATGGTTCATCAGCAGGGAGGTCAGGGCGGCCTTGTCCGGAACCCTGCCGGAAAGGACCACCGTGCCGTCGATGACGAGGCCGGGGGTGCTGAGGATGCCGAAGTTCAGGATCTCCTCGAGGGATTCGATTTTTTCGACGGTGGCATCGGTCCAGCCGAGTTCTTCTACGGTGGAACGGGTGAGGTCGAACAGTTGGGTGCAGCGGGCGCAGCCGGTGCCGAGGATGAGGATGGTCATGATGAGTGAAGGGTGAAGGGTGAAGAGGGAAGAGTTATGCGAGGGAGGGGCGGCGAGAGGAAAAAGTTTTAGCGGTATGGCGGATCTGACCGTGTTTCATGAGGACGATGCGGTCCACCACCTCGAAGACGCAGGGATCGGTAACCGCGAGCAGACGACGGATGCCGTCGCGACGGCTGGTGATGAGACCGGCGGTTTGGAGCACCTTGATATGGCGGGACAGGTTGGATTGCTCGATGCCCAGGGCGGGCTCGAGTTCGCAGTGACAGCGCTCCCCCGTGCGCAGGAGTTCGAGAATGCGAAGACGATTGGGGTGGCCGAGAGCGGCGAAGACGGAGGCGGTAAGGTCAAAGGTGGTCATGAGGGTATGGTAAGATGATCAATTGCTCATGTAATGATACGAAAAGGAATTCGCATGCGCAATGGAAAATGACGAAGGGGGATGCTGGGCTACCGAGGTCGGGAAACGCGGCGGGGGCCGGTGCTCCTGACATGAAGAAGGCGGCCGCTCTGGGGATCGACGAGATTCATGTTCGCGTCGGGGAGGTGGTCGAGGGTCCAGTGAGCCTCGAGGCCATCGGGGGGGAAGCGGAGGTCGAGGTTTCGGACCTCGGCATCCGAAAGGCGGCGGGACCAGATGCCGATGTTCCGCAGGGCCCGGGGTCGGTCGAGGTTCTCGGTGTTCTTGTAATAGCTCTGGGGACCGAAATTGTTGTATCCATCATCGCTATATCCGAACTGGATGCCCATGTAGCGATGGAGCCAGTCCTTGGTGGTGAGAATCGTGCCATCGCTGGTTTCGAGGGAAGCGGTGCCGAGGGACTTCCCGTCCAGATCGAAGGAGATCTCCGAGCTTCGAGTGATGCGACACGTGAGGGTGTGCCATCCGGGAGCGAGGTCCGCGAGGCGCCAGTGACGGTCGCCGAAGTAGTACAATCCCCCTGAGTCCGCATAGCACTGGATTCTTCCCCGCACCGGATTCATGACGGCATACACGATCCAGGGCTGACCGTCGTAATGGAACCGCACCGAAATCGTGGCCTCGGAGAAACGAGGCACCACGGGTCTCGGGTGAACGAGAAAGGCTCCCCTCTCCAGAACGAGGCAGGGGACTCCATCCACCCGGGCCACCTTCGCACGGGGCAGGAGGGGAAGCGGAAGGGAGGAGCGTACGTAGGACACTCGTCCCACCAGATCCCCGTTATGCGCCCGCCCGGAAGCCGAGTACAGGGATTCCTCGCTAGGAATGTCGGCATGCCAGAAGCCCACCAGATCGGGGGTTTCGCTGGGGAAGGACCTCCGCATGAGGGAGGGGATGTCCTTCTCCGCAACACAACGATGCCAGAACCGCATCTGATCGAGGGCTCCAGAAAAGAATCCCTTCACCTTCTGTCCCACATTCTCCGACCCAATACTGGCGTAGTGCCTGCCCACCCCCTCGAACAGGAAGGGCTGGGTGTGTCGACCGACGAGGATCCCATCCACATACAGGGAGATCTGTCCCTGGGTCTGGGAATAGGTGAGGGCGAGGTGGTGCCAGGCGTGGAGGCGCAGGGCCCGTCCGGGCGGGAGAAAGGCGCTGAGCGTACCGGTGCCGACATTCGCGATGATTTTCCTTTCATCAATGATGTTCAGCAGGAAATTCGCGTACGCGGGTTCATCGGGAAAGTCCCGTGCATCGGAGAGGATGGTACTGAGTCGTGGGGGGTGCTCCAGGCGGAACCAGCATTCGAAGGTTCCTTCCTTCGCTTCGAGAAATTCGCTTCGGGGACCGAACAACACCTCGTCGTATCGGCCGTTGAGTGCGATGGCATAGCCCCCGGGGAGGAAGGGACCCGCCGCGCCGGTGAGGGTGAGTCGCGTGTATTCCCGTCCGCCGTTCGGGTCGCGCAGGACGAGGGTGGCCTGCTTGCGGGTTCCTGCCCGGGTGGGCGCGTACATCAGGGACATGCGCAGGGAGGACGTGGCGGGTACGATCTGATCCCCCGCCGCGAGGTTCACGAACCAGTCCCGCGCGTCGGGGCCCTCCAGGTCGAACCGTATCGGTAGATCGTGGGGGGTCATATTCCACACCCAGAAATTCCGCGTGCATCCATCCCCCACTTCCAGATCTCCGAAGGGAATCACGGGTTCCCGCACGAGGCCGTTGTCACGGAAGCACCATTCCAGGGAGTCCTTTGGATTGTACACGATGGCGTTGGTGCGGATATCGATGCCGAGGGCGCGTTCGAGATTGGGATAGCCGTAAGCCGCCTTCCAGGCGAAGAAGCCGGCAATGCCGAGAGCGAAAACGAAGAGGCCGACCAGGAGCACGATGGCGTGGGAACGACAGAATTCCGTGCCCTGATCCAGGGCATTGCGCTTTTCCATCACGAATACGGTATCGTCCTTGAGCAGATCCCGCGCCGAGGACGCCGGAATGAGCTTGAGGGTACGGCCCGGATACTCCGAGGTCATCGCGGCCAGCAGGGTGAGGGAACGCTCGTAATGCGCGGAGGGCAGAACGAGGCGTTCGATGTGGCTGTGGAAGGCCGCACGCAGTTTCGGCGCGAAATGCTCCCAGCTTCCCGATTCCACCTCACCCGATTCGAGAAGACTCCCCACGAAGGCCGAGGCGGGGCGCACCGTGGAGCGGACGCGGAAATTCCCCGCGAGACTCAGAGCCTCGAAGGCCGCCGCGAAGGAGGCCAGGCCGAGGGAGGCGCCGAGGAAGGCCGCCTGGCCGTGGGTGTAGGAAAACCCGAGGGCGAGGGCCCCGGGTTCGGCATGTACCTGGGACTGGAGGTGGATCCGGGCCAGGCGCAGTGCGCGGGAAAGCTGGGCGAGGGTGCCGGCACCGTCCTCGGAGAGCGGAGAGCGGAACTCGCAGCGATCCATCGAGGCAGGCTCCGAGGTGAGGTGCAGACCCAGCACCACCCCTTCGTGATTTCCATCGAGGGTATCGGCCAGAAGGATGGTTTGCACCGTGCCCGCGCTGCCCCGCAGATGATCCCAATCCTCGCGCGCGGCCTTCAGCAGGGGCCAGGCGGGATCTTCCGCGAACAAGGAGGCCCAGGCCGCGAAGCGCTCGTATTCGGAATTCCCCGCACCGAACACGGCCTCCCAGTCGAGAGAAGCGGGGTCCCGCGAGCTGCGTCCGCACCGATGGAGGAGGTCCATGGCTTCCCGCAGGGCGCCGAGCTGGCCGTGACTCCGCAGGGCCTTGCGCCAGGCGAGATCGAGGATCTCGGCGGGACAGTCTTCTACACGGACGAGCTGTTCCACACAGATGCGCCATTCCCGGGGTGTGCCATGCCGCACGTAGGGATGGGCGGTGAAGGAGGCCAGGCGGGGGCCGAATTGGCGACGATAGGACCAGAGCCAGGCCTCGGGCAGGGGCGAGGCATGATCGAGAAAGGACAGGATGGTGCGCCACTTTCCCATGGGCGAGGGTTCGTGCTCGAGCCAGCGCCAGACGGAACGAGCCGCGGCATCCAGATCGGCTGGAGTATGGATATTCCCCGTCATCCTGTTGTACGAAGTGATCGATCAGTGAAGTGGAAAGGTAAGGGTCACCGTCATGGGTTCAACATCCAGTTCGAGGGGACCGATATCGAATTTCCCTTGTTCGTCGGGAAGAAAGTCGTGGCCGATGCCACTGAAGCGCACGCGCACCTGCCCGTAGAGTCGTGGATCCATGAGCAGGGAGCCCACGAGGATCTGGCGCTTCTCGTCCTCGAACACGCGGACCAGGGCTTCCCGATCGGAGAGGTACCAGGTGCGTCTCAGAGTGAAGGCCGGAAAGTCGGGCACGGAAGCAGCGGCCAGGCGAAAGGGGGCCGCGGAGACTTCTCCCTCGGTGGCGGCCAGGTCTCTTTCCACGGAACGTAAAAACTCCAGTTGTTCACGGCAGAAGGCGCATTCCTCCACATGGGGATCCCACTCTCCGGAGAGGGAGAGGGCCACGAGGGTTTCCACAGGAAGGTGAGGGAAGGGAGGCGCGTTCATGAAAGGGATCCTGGTTCCGTGACGGTATTTCCATGGAGAGATAGCACCCGTTCCCCCACCGTGCTGAAAAGGCGTTGCAGGATATAGCCCACGCGATTGTGGTAATCGCGTCGATATACGATTCGCGTGAGTCCCGGCATGGTCATCGACAGATAGGTATAGATGCTGTCGGGCTCCCCGTCCATCGCATCCTCCAGGTAGATCCGGCCCGCGCGAAGAATGGCCTCGGCCTCGGAGAGGGAGAGTTTGCCGGGGCGGATGAACTTCCGCTCGAGCCAGGGGCGGAAGTTCGCGATGGTCTCGTCGATAATGAGAAGCAGGGGACTGCGGTCCTCGGAGGGGGCATTCGAGCGTTCCGGTTCCGCTTCGAGGGCCCTGCCGAGTAATTCCACCGACATCTGCACCAGATCCGCCTCGGACACGGCCTGGCGCACCTGGGGCAGGCTTTCGAGGGCCGAGAGCAGGGAGTCGAGAAGTTCGAATTCGAAGTAATCGGCCGAAAACACCGCCCGGGCCAGGAGCAGGAGTTCTTCGTAGGGCAGGGCAGGCAGGTGGAGGGTGGATTCCCATCCCGGTCTTAGATACCAGTGTCCGTTCGCCGCGGAGATCGACAGCAGGGAATCGCAGCGCGCCACCCGCTTGCGCACCCGTGCGAGAATCTTGCCGCGAATGGGATCGCAGGCGGAAAAGTAACGACCGATTCTCTGGTTCACCGTGGTGATGAGCACGGCACGGAAGGCACCGAGGGGAGGGGTGTCACCTACTGGGTGGGACGCCAGCGTATGGAGCATGCCGTGGCGAAGGGCAGAGCAGGGCCCCTCCTCTCCATCGGCGAGGAGCTCACCGAGGATATCGAAGGCCACGTCCTCGACGCGCAGGCCCGCGTGCTCGAAGGACCAGGACCGGGCGTAGGAGGTCCTTCTCAGATAGGCCGTGCAATACTCCACGGCTGCCCGCACGACGATATCCGCCGAGATACGATCCGCCTGTCCGTCGAGAAGATCCGACAGGGCCGGGAGGAGAGCGGTGGCGTTCCGTGCATGAGGGCGCATGTTACCTGAGGCTCGTAACGATGAGAAAAGATACGGAGCATAAAAAAGAAAAGGAAGGAGGAATTTCAACAGGAATCCGCGACGGGGAGTATATCGAAGAAAGTCGCACAACGACAGTCGCTCGGTACTCAGGCGTGGAGGCGCGGTGAACTCAGGTAGGATGATGCGCGGAAGGATAGGTGGGGTCAGGCTCTCGGCAGCGCGAGGAAGGGATCTTTCCTCCGGCCTCGTCTGTGCCTTCATTCTGGGTCAGCCTGCGGAGCACCTTCATTCCGCGTCCCCATGCCAGACGCCCACCTCATCTCCGAGGCCAGGGCATCACGGGCATATCTTCGGGTGGACTCTGTTCCTGTTCATGGTTCTGGGCCTGTTCTTCGACACCGAATGGGAATCGGCGCCCCTGGCTCCGTCCACCCACTCCAGCGCGTCCGCTCCATCTCCCGCTGCCGATCACTGGACCGTGGAGGAGTTGCTTCTGGCCAGGGACGCGAATTCCGCGCAGTTTTTCCGCATTCTCGCAGGGCGCTCCCTGGAAGTCACCGGCACGGTGGTCGGAATCTCCGGCTCGGCCCTCACGCTAGGCATCGAGGGAAGAACGGGTCCCCACGCCAGGATCGTATGCGAGCTGCACGATTCGCATAGGAACTCAGGCATCGCGGTGGGCCGCGTGATCACGGTGCGGGGAGTGGTGGAGAAAGGGAGGAGAGGGGGAGTGAGGATGAAGAGTGTGCTGCCAATTACAACCGCTGAAGATGACCTGTAACTGTCAGTAATAGCGGTTCTTCGTGACATCGAATGGGTAGCAGAGGGTTCGAGAGGGAGTCTTCGTTGACTCCGGGACGATTCTCCCTCCCTTGTATAGGAGCTGAATCGTCATGAATTCCACCACAATCGACGTGTTGCCCTGGCCACAGACGAGCTGAAGGTACAGTCTGGGGAACGGCACCAAGGTTGACAAAGTGTATTCGAGCTTCACATTACGGGCACCGTCATGATTCCTCACTCTGAAGATTCGCAAACCCGACCACCCTCACCTCCGTTATCCGGAGGGGGCAACCCCACAGGGTATTTCGTGCTGGCCATTATAATCACCATTGCGCTGGCATGGTACTTTCAGACGACAGGTACACACTCTCAGGTGAAGGGTCCGGCCCCGGCCCTCAAATCCGAGGCGGTCAACTATGTGTACATTGATACTAACGCACGCATGAACTCAATACGCATCAATGTGGCACCGACCGACGAAGCCTCCCGTAAGGCCCTGCTCGAAAATCTGAAAGGCTGTTACGTGTTCTTCAGCCGCATCCTGCCCATGTCGCCAGAGGATTCCGTCTTGTTGTACAAGGTCAAACCCTACACCGATAAGGACAACATCATCACCGACAAGGGCCTCGAAAGCAGGGAGGGCATGGTCTCCAAGGTGCGTGTTCTGTTGGAAAACACCTTCCAGTCGTTGCGCACAGCCGGGCAGTTCAAGATCATCGTCAAGAACCCGCCACAGAAGATTGCACTCGGGCAAGAGTTCGCAATTGCGCTCGGAGCGGAGGGCTGTGAGCCGAAGGAGATCGCCAACATCGAAACCAGTGCTGGTACGGTGACCCGCTCAGCTGATGGCAAGGTGTGGACCTGGAAGGGAACACTCTCGACACCTGGGCCCGTGGCGATCAAGATTTGGGGTCACGACAAACGCAATGCAGGGCCAAAAAGCCGGTACGATACAACTATCACGATTGTCGCAACGCCACCTCTGGCACGCCAAAAGCCACCCATTGGCGCCTTCGCGGGAGAGCTCTTCACCATGGATCTCGCTGTCGACGGTCTCGATGATATTGCTTCATACTCCTACAAGATTCTCATTGGTGGACAGGTGGCGCAAGAGGGCAAGGATGCAACGGTCAACTTCCGCATCCCGGAGAATGCTCTGGGTAAGAGCTTCGAACTGCAGGCTGAGTACAAAGGGGCACCATACTCGATGCAACAGGCCGTAGCCAACTCCTCCCCGCGTGCATCCACATTTACCTACAACATCGTGGAGCCGCCCGATCGCATCATCTGCAACATCAAGTCCGATGGCGAATATCAGGCCAACCAGCTTTTTGAGTTCACCGCGGTGCGATGCGGTATTTGCAAAAGCGAAAACAGGAGCGCCATTCCCAACTCGATGCTGGATGTGTCGCTCGACTCACCGGCACCCAATCTCGAAATCGAGATTGACGACAAGTCCGCGATTCCCAATACATCCACGGGCAAGCAGGCCGCTACGCTTGTGCGTTTCCGCATCACGGGCAAGATACCAAAGGATGGCACAGAGGTGACGCTTCATCTCAAGGCTGGTTCAGCCCGCAAGGATGTACGCATCATTCTATCACCCTGATCTTGAAATGCGTGCCTCGAACCTGATAATTCACGTCAACGCATCTCCATTCCATTGGATACCATATGAGCGACGCAACAAATACAAAGACGGGACAAATAACCAGAATCATCGGACCTGTTGTGGAGGTCGATTTCACGGGCTCTGAACTCCCCGATATTTACAATGCGCTCGAGGTGCCACATCCCGAGCATGTGACGCGCCCACCGGTTATCCTCGAAACACAGGCGCATGTGGGGCACAACCGTGTCCGTGCCATTGCGCTGAGTGATGTGATGGGCCTGTATCGGGGCATGGAGGTACGGGACACGGGTGAACCATTGCTCATCCCCGTCGGGAAGCTGACGCTCGGGCATATGTTCGACACGCGAGGCAATGTGATCGACGACACAGGGGCACATATTCAGCAGAGGCAATGGCATTCCACGTTGGATGCAGAGGGAATCAAGATTCCCATCATGTACTCGGAGAAGAAGGATGAGATCGCTGCGCTCCCGGACGGAATCGGGTACGACAGGGTCGTGAAGGAGCCGCCGGATTTTTCGTTGCTGAAATCGGAAAGGTCCATTATGTGGACCGGCATCAAGGTGATCGACCTCATGGCACCGATACTCGAGGGTGGTAAGATCGGCCTCTTCGGTGGGGCGGGTGTGGGAAAGACGGTGTTCCTGCAAGAGCTGATAGGCATTTTCGCCAAGCAGGACGCCCTTGCCGTGTATGGCGGCATAGGGGAACGTTTGCGTGAAGGCAATGAGTTGTGGAAGGATTTGAGTGATGTTGAAAAGGGCAAGATGGCCCTGATATTTGGTCAGATGAATGAACCACCCGGAGCGCGCTTCCGCGCTGCTGCATCTGCCGTAACCCTTGCCGAGTATTTCCGTGATCATGGAGTGACCGAAGGTAGCGACACCAAGCCACACTCGGTGCTGTTGTTTCTCGACAATATTTTCCGATATGTGCAGGCCGGCTCCGAGTTGTCCACCCTACTGGGTCGCATGCCCAGTGCCGTGGGGTACCAGCCGACGCTGGAGATGGAACTGGGCGACATCGAGGAGCGGATCGTGTCTACACAGAAAGGCTCCATCACCTCCTTCCAGGCGGTGTATGTGCCTGCGGACGACCTTACCGACCCGGCTCCTGTTGCACTGTTTACGCATCTTGATTCACGAGTGGTGCTGTCGCGCGATATTGCGGAAAAGGGCATTTATCCTGCCGTCGATCCCTTGGAAACAAACACTCGCCTTCCCAATGGGAGTCTATGCAGTGATGAAGCGTTGATGGCAACCACGAAGGATGAGAAGATGTTGGAAGGTCTTTCTGACAAGGACCGAACATTTTTGGGCGAACCGGCACAATACTTTTTCAAGAAGCTGCAGGAGCATCCGGAATTCGCATCTGTAAAAGGCAATGCGCACCAGGTCATCGCCGAAAAGGTTCGGTACCTTCTCACGAAAAACAAGCAGGTCGAGTCCACCGTGAAGCTGTTGGGGGAGGCGGCCCTGGGGCCGGAGGACAAGGCGATTTTCGACAAGGGCCGACGCATCCAGCAATTCTTTGCACAAAATTTCTTCTCGGCGGAAAGCAAATCGGGCAAGCCCGGCAAGAAGGTGCCACCTCTCCTCACGTTGTACAGTCTGTTTTGCATCTGCTTTGATGATGCGTTCAGTGCAATTCCGATTGACTCGTACAAGGATTGTGGGAGCATTTTCGATGTGCTCGAGCGGGCGCAATGCGATCCCCCGAAGGGTGTCGAATGCCCCGCATTCCAGGAACTGAAAAATGATACGCATGCATTCCGCTCCTTTCTCGATAATCAATTCAAACTTTTGCATAAACAATGCCCCGCGGAACCATCATGGCAGATTTGACAATCATCGTGCAGGCATATGCATCCCCCTCGGATGAGGCGAAGGCCGCGGACAAGGACAAGCAACAGCCCACGATACCTGATCCACCCAGTGGATGGGAATGGTGTGCCATCCCGCTCAGCAAGCCAGTGAAATCGCCATCTTCTTATGTTGACGAAATGTTTTTTGATACAAAATCCATTCTGTATCCCGTGCTGTCGGGACATGCGCCTTTCTTTGGGATGCTGCACGAGGGGAGGATCATCGCATCTCGTACAGTTGAAGAATGGCATCTGGACATTCAGCACGGAATGGTGTCCATCGAAACGACCTGGAGTGCGCAGGGTCCCTCCACTCTCCTCACGCTGATCGTTCAGCCAGTCGAAATGCTGTCGTCCATCGACTCTGAACGTCCAGATCGCGAACACGTGGAGGATTGGATACACGCACTTAAGAAGCAGAACGCATCGCATGTTCCAATAATATCATAGCTCCACCATGCCTGTACAGACCGCATCATTCAATTATTACATACTCGCAGGCTTTGTCTGCGTCTGGTCGCTGGTTGCGCTACTGTACCTTTTCAAGGTCTGGTCCGCGCGCAAGGACGGAGTGGCAGGTCGCGATCCGCAGCAGGAGGCACCGAGCACCCATCGAACTCCACAGACTCTGGATACAGCGGTACTCGAAGCCCTGGCGCGCAATCCCGGACTTTTCGGCATCACCGAACAGCGGGAGGATTTGCTCGAAAGGCTCCGTCCCGCACCATCACCTCCACCCGATATTGTGCAGCCGTTGGTGGATGATGGGGCATTTGGCGCCATGCTGGGAAAGGTGAGGACCCTCACCATTATCGCCTTTGTGATCAGTGCCCTCGCTCTTCTTATCGCCACCACGCTGTAGCATCATGAAGAAGACGTATCTCGACAATTTGTGGACCCTGTACCATTTGTGGTTTGGTGTTTCCGACACAATGGTGGGTGGCAATGGTGCCTCACAAGCGCATCTGGATAAACAGGCGGCACTGCATGAGGTTTGCAGGCAGGCGTTGCCATCCACCGGAGCAGGGACGGAGAAATTTCGGCGTGCCGAAGAGGCGGTGATACATACCCTGATTCATGGCCGCAAGCCACGAGAGTTGACGGTGCCCGAGCTGCGGATGGCTGTGGAGAAGCTTGTGATCGAGCTGCGGCGGAAGGGGGTCGAACGGGCCTGCGCCCACCAGCTGACACGTACCGTGTTGTTAGGTCAGTTGACGCACGTCCTGCCGAAGCGCCGCCTCGCGGCTCTGCATGCCGAGGCATTTTTTATGCATGATTTCCGAACGATGGAGGGCGAGAGGATAGAAGAGTTCGCAAATTCAGTGCATTTCTATCGGGATGTGAATACGGCGCCAGACTCCGCGAAGGAGGATGATCTGACCAGTATCGAGGCCTCGCTCAACCGCATCACCAATCGACCCATCAGCTGGCTCGGGAACCGTACCGCAGCGCGTGAGGAGACGTCGGTGCGTCAGAATACATTCGCCGAGCGCGTGAAAGCTTTCGAATCGCAGGACATCCCCCCGACCCATGAGGAGTTGCATCACCATCTCATCGAGGGGTTCGGTATCCGACACGCATCACCGGCAATACTGGAGCTGATGGAGATTCTGGTCTATCAGGGACGCCTGCCCCTGCTGCCTGCCATTGCGGAGGCTGTGGAGCTTTCCAAGCGGACCATGGTGATACACGTCAACTCGTATTTCACCATCCCGAAAGACATGCAAATGGAACTCACGCCACGCATGATCGACTACTATCGCTCACAATATCTGCACGCCGCAGACAGAACGCGAGTACGGATTCATTACACGCCGGACACGGACGAGTGCATCATCAATCCCGGGGCCGTGGTCGAACTCCCCAAGCGAATGAAGGCGCAACTTCAGGATTTGTCGGTTCGCTCGCTGCACATGAAACTCACCGCAGTATCTCCCACCATCACCACCACAAATCCAGAAATACCTGGAAAGCAAGGATAGGAACATGGACGCACTGGAACAAGAACTCTCAGATCTGTACGTATCACTGGGTGAGCTGCTCAAGGCCAATCCTCCAGTGGATATCCAGCACAGGGAATCGAGGTCGAAGGGACGGGTGGAAGAATTCGCCGATGGTGTGGCGCGCGTGAAGGGCCTCAATAACACCCGTGTTGGGGACCGTGTGGCATTTCCCACATCCACCGTGAGGGCACGCGAAAAGGAGGGACCGGGCGAGCCGGTGATATATGGCATGATCGTGGACCTGGATGAATACAGTGTCGGTTGTCTTGTGTTTGGCGAGGAACGCTTTATCAAGGAAAACGACGAGGTGGTGACAGGAGACATCACGGTAAAGCCAGAGACAAACAGTGGGCAAGCCACAACGTATTCCTGGAGCCTTGTGGATGCGCAGCCCGTGCGATCAGTGCTAACGGTGCCCGCAGGTGATCATTTGCTGGGGCGTGTCATCGATCCATTGGGACATGAGTATACACCGGGAGGCAAGGACATAAAAGAGTCAGATACCAATACTTCCAAGGGTGTGGTGCATATTCCCATCGAACGTCCCACACTCGGTATTATTCATCGCGATAAGATTGACCAGCCGCTGATGACAGGCTACACTGCCATAGACTCTATGTTGCCCATTGGTCGCGGACAGCGCATGCTGCTGATCGGCGATCGCAACACCGGAAAAACCTCCATTGCACTGGACACCGTGACCAACCAGATGAAGGAAACCTGTGACAAGGTACAGGCTGCAAAGGATGAAAGCGAGCGAGGCAAGGCGCTGAACGATATGGTGTATTGTGTGTATGTGGCCATTGGGAAAAAGGCCTCTGAGGTGGAGCAGATTCGGAAAACTCTCATGGAGGCGTGGGAAAAGGTTTGGGAGCAAAAGGACCATAAGCCCAAGAACCCCAACTACATCGTTGTCACCGCCATGGCCAATGACCCTGCCACCCTGGTCTACATTGCGCCTTTCGCCGGCAGTGCTGTGGCTGAGTATTTTCGCGACACCGGCAGGCATGCCCTGATCATTTACGACGATTTGACGCGGCATGCCGCCGCCTACCGTCAGATATCGCTGATCCTGAAGCGCTCACCGGGTCGCGAGGCATATCCCGGCGATGTGTTCTATCTTCATTCGCGTCTGCTGGAACGCGCGTGCCGAGCGGCCAAGGCCGGCAATACGCTGTATGCAAAACAAATGACGAAACTCCAAGCGCTTGCTGAGAGGGGCGATTTTCGTGATTCCAATGTGTCAGAGCTGCAGATCGATATTGGTTTGCTCGATTTGTTCTATCACTATCTCAAAGGCGGGCATGCCAGGGAGTTGAAGCCCGGGGGATCGCTGACCGCACTGCCCATTATCGAAACCAAGCAATCGGATTATGCCTCCTACATTCCCACCAATGTGATTTCGATCACCGACGGGCAGATTTATCTCGATCCCGTGCTATTCAGCGAGGGGCAACGGCCCGCAGTGAATGTGGGGATTTCGGTGTCACGCGTTGGAAAGGATGCGCAGGCCGACATGATGAAAATACTTTCCAAGGATCTCCGCGTGCAGCTGTCGCAATTTCGGGACAAGGAGAAATTTGCGAAATACGGGGTGGAAGATGAGGAAGGTACCAAACTTATCCGATGGGGGCGGATGGTGATGGAGGTGCTGAAGCAGGGGGTTGGCCAGCATCGCGATCTGGTGGAGCAAGTGGTATCGCTGGCCATGCTCATGGCGTCGCAGGACACTGATTCTGCATTGCGTGCGGAGTATTTTGTGGAGCGTGAAAATGATGACAAACCGGAGGACGAGTCCGCTCGCGCCACTGACCCAGGCAAGCCAATCGAAAAGAATGCGAAGCTGCTTGTGCCAAAGGTGCCGTGCTATCTGGACGCTGCACTTCGGGCTGCATCATCAGGCGATGAAAAGCACCTCCCATCAGGCGATACGGTGCCCACGACGTTGAGTGCGGTTGAAATCTCCCGCCTCAGGACCGTGATCAAGGAGGTGCTCGCCAAGGTTGTCAACGACAATGGTGACCGACCTTCAATTCAAGAAATGGCAATACGATCTGTCGCACAGTTCATTTTCGACTTTGGCAATGTAAAGTTGAATGATGAAACGTATAAGCGTCGCATCGACAAATTGACGGAGGAGATCACAGAACTGGAATCTTCGATCAACGGTACAACCCTGTCACAAGAAGAGCGAGACTCCAGGGCGTGCGAGATAAGAACAAAGAAACTGGAGCAAAAGAGACAGCAAAAATTCCAGGAGGATCACATCAAGCGACACAAAATCCAGCTCTTTTATGAATGGCTTGATGCTTTGGAGATCGCATCCCAGAATACCCAGGTGACCAATGGCGACGCTCACACAGCTACGGAGTGACATCACCCAGGCGCGCACGCTGGGCGAGATCACAGAAATCATGAAGGCCGATTCCGCGAACAAGCGGCGCGTGCTTGGTCCGGCGCTCCTTGCCATCCATCAGCACCATGCAGCTGCGGCACAGATGTATGAGCGTTTCATAGCGACAATTCCGGAGGGAGTTTCTTTGAGTGCCGAGGTCAATGCCGACACTGCGAAGGATGTTGCGCGCGTCCTGCTGCCGCACTGGAGTGGGGAGCACGACGCTCATGTCCGCGACTGTGTCAAGGCGTTGATCCAAGGTGACGGAGACTCGGGCTGCGTTGTTCTGACCGCACAGATGGGCTTTTGCGGCACCTTCCACCGCGGTATGCTAAAGCAGGCGAGGCGGGACTACTTCACACGACCGACGGTGCATGTTGTCGGAAAGAAGGGCGCGTCGGAACTGGGAGTACCATCAGTCATGGACTTTGACATGAAAAACGCAAAGAAGCCATCTGAGGTGGCCGACGTGATATATGGCCTCATGTTTGGCAGGTCCGACGGACTTGTGCAGGCACTATGCCGCAATCCCCAAGGATGGGTATTGTTGTTTGCGGAAGGGCAGCCAGAGAAAAGGGCGGATGGACAGACAGGGGCAGTGGAAGCGAAACCGCCAAAGTTCACCTCAGGCGCAGAGGGGGTCGTGCTGCCACTGCTGCCAAAGGCCAGGCCTTCTACGCAGATAGCGCCGCTGAGTGACGGACGCTGCCTGCGCATCCCGCACCCCATAGTCGAGCCGGACGAGGCCTCGTTTACCGCGGGGCTCACGGTGGGCCTGGTGATACTGCGCCTGCTGTACGCCCTCGTCAGTTCGGCCTACCATGAAAACTGCGCACGTTTCGAGGCCATGAACCAGGCTGCAGACAATATCCAGGATCACATCCGTGACCTCGAGCGCGACTATACACGTACACGTCAGACCAACATCACGCGCGAGCTAATCGAGATCATCGGTGGTGCCGAGGCGTATGCCAGAAGCTTGGAATAAGCGACACGCCGGTGGCTGCTGCCATGCGCGTCGAGCATCACCACTCTCATTTCGACGAGGAGTATGAACACGCTGCCACAGATATTTCTGGATCAGTTGTACAGACCGGGAGTAAAACAGAGCAAGGGTCGCGTGGCATGGCATGTGTTCATGCTCGCGCTGGCTGTGGGAACGGTGTTCCTTACCGCTATTCTGCGCATCTATAACTGGACCTTTCCAGGAGAACATGCGCTGCTGATCATCATCGATCTCATCTATTTCCTTGATGTCCTGATGCGCCTGGCAATGCGTACAACCCGGGCTGGCAGGGCGGCACGGGGGAAGGACCACCCCCCCGTGACCATGTGTCTCGTGGTGGATATCCTTGCCACCACATTACCGGCCCTCGTGGATTTTGGTGTCCTATCGAACACCCTCCTGGAATTCGCCCGTGTGCTGCGTGTGTTTCGCATGGTGTCGCGGTACGATGCACTTTTCCCATACGCAAAGGATATGTACACCGAGCATCGCTACGTGCTGGCAGAGCGGGTGCCGACGATGAAAAAGGTGATCGACGACATCATGCTCCTTGCCGCGTTTGCGTCGATCCTCATATTTCTGATCGAGGTATGGACCGATACAAAGATATTCTGGATGGATGTGCTGGCGATTGCATTCGATCTTCTCTTCCTCCTCGATTATTCGCTCCGAGTGATATTTACCGGCCATTTGACGGAATCCCTAAAGGTGACGAAGCACATCCACGAAGGGAAGGTCCATTTCCGCGTTCGAAGGATTGTCACACCCGCATGGCAGAGTCTCCTCAAGTCATGGAACAATTACATGGGGCGCTGGTACGGCATCGTTGATCTGCTGGCGTGGGTTTTCCCCGTTGCCTATCACATGTTCAACGTTGGGATGTTCACCGAGGAGTTCACTCGTTTCGCGCGCTTTTTCCGGATCATGCGTTCTGCGCGTCTCCTGCGATTCTTTCGCGCTTTTCGCTGGGTCAAGGAAAGCAAGCGGCTCGGGGAATCGATGTCTCTTCTCTATCGATCCATGAACAAGGAACTGATCTTCTCGGTCATTGGCATGATAGGGCTTGTGGCCGTTGGCACCTTCATTCTTGTACTCACCGAGGGGAAACAGAATCCCAGCTTCCGCGATCCCTTCAACGCGTTGTATTGGAGTGTCATGAGCGTGCTGGGACAACCATCCACCGAGGAACTGCAGTTCGTAAGCTCGAAGTACATCGCCATCATCATTTTGTTCTGTGGCCTCATCGTCACCGGCTTCGTCACCGGATCCATCACCACCGTTTTCATCAATCGCATGGATAGCAGATTCATGGGCAAGGATACCATCACCATAGACAAGCACATCGTCATCTTCGGGTACAACTCTCGTTTGTCGGAACTCATCCATCAGATGTTTCTCAGAAAACCGGATGTCAAAGCGATCGTCGTCCTGTTTGACCGCGGGAATGAGAAAGAGGATATCATCGGCGATCTGCATCTTCAAGACGGTGATGCATGGAAAGATCACACCGTACTATGGGTGAAAGGGAACCCTCGATCTTCGGCTGACATCAAAAAAACTGGCGTGGAACGTGCCTCGAGTGCCATCATCCTTGCTGATGAAACGAAAGGGATCGAGGATGAGGAGGACCGTGACGCGCTGTCCCTCATGACACTCGAAGTGTTGCTGGATTATCTCGATGATATGGCATTCCACCGAGTCCCGCACTCCGAAGGGAGCCTGATGGATCAGGGACTCAAGTGTATTGAGAATGTCAGGATCAAGATGCGTTCCAAGTATGGCAACACGTGGTCGTGGAAGGTGCTGAGCGGATCAGAAGGAATCCAATATGGTGGTGCGTATGGTCATGGTGAACGTCCCCAAATCACCATCGAATTATTGAGCGATGAAAGTGCGCGTGTCGCGCGTCGTCTCCAAGACAACCAGGGCAGGCGCAAGGTGGATCATATCGTTTATGCCGATGATCTTGTGTGCAAATATATGACGTTGGAAAGCGCTGCAGAGGGCGTTGTTGATGTCTATGATGATATCCTCGATCCTGCACGCGTGGCGATGGTGCGGGTGCAAGTGGTACTTCGAAAATCCGCAGTTGCTGATTTTCAGGCCTCACAAGCCGTTGAGGCGCATGCGGACGCTTCCCATCAACGGCCCGCCATCGCGAGTATCGTCGAGGGTACTCCGGGGGAACAAAAGGGACCAGAGCAGACACAACAGGTAGCGGATGCACTCCTCTGCGATATCGCACATGCACTTCGGATTCGAGATGTCTTATTTATGGGATTACAGATCCGATCTTCATTGCTGTGGAGGTGGATGCTTGAAGATGGCTCCGCTGTACATACATGCTCCCGAGACCAGTACCTGTTGCCGCGTGTGAATGAACAGCTCTCACTCGCTCTGAATGATCGAAGTGCCACCATCGTCAACATTTTCGGGCCCAAGGGCAAAATACGAAAGGCAGCGTCAAATGACGATGACGAAAAGGGGAGAGAGGGGGACCGAAATCATTTCCGCCCACCGGACGGTAAAGATGACAGGAATTGGCTACAAGACAAACTCCTCAACGAACGCTCATACATTTCAATCCTGAATCCGCTTCAGCGCTCAGAAGTGATGTATAAGGTCTTTCAGACGTATGCCGATGAGGTGAGTGCCGTGAATGAGGCGGATACCTGTTTTGAGGGAAACACGGCGGATGAAATACCTCTATGGCACTCCTTTTATGCCATTGGCATGAGTACAAAAAAGCTCGCAACGCGAAATCATGAAAAGAATATCACACCATCGAATCCAATCATTCTCCCGCTGTAAAATGGGAGGGCAACTGTCAGGCGGCGGTGGGCCGTCGGGCAGCTCCTGCCTGCGTCTATCGCGCTGCAGTATGTTGCATTAGAAATTCGAACTCAACTATTGAGGTTCTTCGCTACATCGAGTGGGTAGGAGAGTGTTTGGATAGGAGTCTTCGTAGATTCCGGGAACTACCATCCCTTCATACGTAGGAGCCGTACCGTCATGAATCCCACCACCATCGACCTGTTCACCATGGCTCTTGGCCTGCACCACCCCTGGACATGCACGAAGATCGATTTCAGTTCCACGCTGGGAAAGCTGGATATCTGGGTGGATTTCTCGCGGGGGGCACGGTTTCTGTGTCCGACCTGTGGTTCGCAGGAGTGTCCGGTGCATGATACGACCGACAAGGAGTGGCGTCATCTGAATTTCTTTCAGCACGAATGCTATCTGCACGCCCGGGTCCCACGGGTTCGATGCGATACCTGTGGAGTCCACTTGGTTTCGGTTCCCTGGGCTCGTCCGGGCAGTGGGTTCACCTTGTTGTTCGAGGCCTTGGTACTGGCAATGAGCGAAGCGATGCCGATGGCGGAGGTGTCGCGCATGGTGACCGAGTTCGACACGACGCTCTGGCGCATCCTTCACCATCATGTGGAGAAGGCACGGGCACGAGAATCGCATGCGGAGGTAGAGCGTATTGGCATTGATGAGACCGCACGTGCGCGAGGCCATGCGTATGTCAGCGTTTTTGTGGATCTGGACACGCGCCGGGTGCTGTATGCCACCGAGGGGCGAGGGCAGGAGACCGTGGCCGCCTTTGTTCGCGATTTTCACGCGCATGACGGGAATCCCGCCTCCGTGACGGATGTGTGCATGGATATGTCCCCCGCCTTTATCGCCGGGGTGGAACGGTACCTGCCGGATGCGGAGATCACCTTCGATCGTTTCCATGTCATGCAGCTTGCCGGACAGGCGGTGGACCAGGTTCGCCGAGAAGAGCAGAAGACGGTGTCGGACCTGAAACGCTCACGGTACCTCTGGCTGAAGAATCCAGCGACCCTGAACGCGTCGGAACGAAATCAGTTCGCTGATTTGTCGAGACGTCATCTCAAAACCGTACGCGCCTGGAATCTGCGGATGAGCTTGCGCGCCCTGTGGGACCAAGATCCCGCTGATGCGGGGGATTATCTGACCCGGTGGTATCGGTGGGCGATCCGAAGTCGGCTCGTCCCGATGGTGGACCTGGCGCGTACTATTGTGCGACATTGGCATGGCATCCTGCAGTCGGTAAGCTCTGGGGTGACCAATGGGGTCGTGGAAGGGATCAACAGCATCATCCAACTGGCACGCAGTCGTGCGAGAGGATATCGGTCCGTGCGCAATTACATCACCATGATCTACCTCGTGGCGGGGAAGCTCCAGTATGACTTACCCACGTGAAATAGCGAGGAGCCACTATTGATAATGGGATTTGCAGGACTAAACGAGGTGCGTGATGAAGAAATATTTATGGATGCAATTCACAGCGTTCGCGATTCTGCTTGTGCTATGCACAATATGGGACAGCGTGGTTGCTATTGGGATCAATTCCGAAATGTTAGAAAATGGAGCAAGCAGGGAGTCTGAGGTAAGGCTCGCGAAGACAAATGTATGCTGGGCCTCAAAGCACAACCCTGTGGATTCTTGGTTGTCCACAGTGCAGGCTAAGGGCGATTACAGAAAATCTGCTGAATGGCTGAAGGCAAAGAAGAAAGGTGCTGCATTTTTCATTGGGACCTGGGTGGGCTCGATACGATATGGCGGACAGATGACGATAGGACGACTCATCGAAATTCGGAAATCAAAAAGAGGCGAATTCTATGTATATCGGTCTGAGGAACTCGTTGGAGACGATTTAAGAAAAGCATGTTCAAGTGGGTATGCCAAGGAATATGGGGGCTATTCAGGTAGCCGCGACTTTCCCAATCTTTCGGGTGGAGGAAATTTCTCGGAGAATGAAGAAGAAGGTGTTCTGAGGTTGTTTGATATTTACGGAGGACCCGCAGTAAAATTTGAGTATAACTCTAAGATAGGATGGTTTGTAACGATGTGGGGGAATTCGATAAAATTGAAGCGACGACAATAATACGGTTCGTGTTCTCTGTCGACGTTTCATATGCTGTTTCGCGTCGGATAATAGTGTTCAAATTACTGGAGATGCTCATGTACAAACGATTATGCTTTCTGATCCTTCCAATCTTCCTCCTCTCCTGCGGCACCAAGACCGACACCGCACAGACCGCTGCGGAGACCAAACCCACCTTTACCGTGTTCCCCTTTTCCATCGATAAGATTCCCACGGGACTGTCCTATCCCGGAGAAGCGAAACACGGCCTGCATTGGAAGGACAAGCTCGGCGAATCCTGGCTCATCCTGTCGGAACAGCGAACCACCTCCATGGTGGAGGATGGAGAAGCCAGCAACACCCTGCTCTATGCGCATCTCTATCGCGCCTCGGCCCAGGGCGGGTGGACCCTCGTTCGCAAGGTGCAGGATGCGGAAAAGGGGTGTGTGGAAGGAGACAATGTCGCGGGTTTCATTGAACAGGCTGCCACAGTATCCGACGAGGACGGGGATCAGGTCGGAGAGGCGATGTTCATGTACAAACTCGGCTGTCGCAGTGATGTCTCACCCGTTCCGCTGAAACTCATCCTCCTCATCGATGACGAGAAATATGCCCTGCGGGGAAATACCCTCGTGAGCTACGATGGGGTCCGGGAAGGAGGCAATCCTCCCCAGTTCGACCCCGCCTTCTCGGCCCTGCCGGAGAAGGTGCGGACCCGAGTTCTGGAGCAGTACAAGAATTTCATGGAATAGTTGAGTCGAGTCCCTGCCCTTTGTATTTTTCGGGGACTCAAAAAGGATATCCGAATGCCACTGCCGCCTGCCTCGCTCGGAAGAAGTATCGCGCTTCTGTCGCTTTCTCTTCTTGCTACGCTGGGCTGGACGCTGGGGGCCTGCACGCCCTCTCCAAAAAAGGAAACCCCTTCGCCCGCTTCGAAAACGACCTCCGATCCCAGGGTCGTTCCGTCTCCGCCAGCGGAGACGCCCGGAGCGGGCGGGGGGAAGATGTTTACCGGGGCCTGGTTCAGCGTGGAGATCCCTGAAGGATTCACGGTCAGGCCGGGACTGCCAAGCACCTCCTCGACGGAGGGCGTGGAAAGCGCCCGCTTCCTGTCCCCCGACGGAGCCGTGGAGTTCTATGTCTTCGCGCCGCAATGGACCGGGGAAGCCACGGATATCGCCATCGATCCGAGCACGGAACGGGAAGTCCGCCGCACCGTGAGAGGGAGTGAGGAGGGGAGGAAGGAGATGGCCTGGACCATCGTCGCGAAGGATGGCTCCTCCCAGCGTTCCTATCAGGAGATTCGAGAAAACGGGGGTATGCGCATTATCGGACTGCGTACCACCAGCAAGTCGGCATCCGACCGCTATCGGCAACACTACCTCGCATTCAAATCATCCCTGCGACAATTCGCGGATTGAGCACGGCGCGGAGTTCCCGCGCCGCCCTCGGTATTCACCGTCTTACCGCACGATCACGGATTCCACTACCCGCGCGCTAGGCGTTTCCAGCACCAGGTGATAGGCCCCGGCCGGGAGGCCGTGCAGAGGCAGGACGACACCGTGTTCGCCCGCTGTGAGCTGGGCCTGGACGAGGGTGCGGAGCAGACGACCGCTGTTGTCGTGGAGGGCGAGGGTGGCCGTCTGGGTTGCGGGAAGGGTGAAGGCAATCTGTACCTGGTCCCTCGCAGGATTGGGATGGATGCTACGAATGCGGCATTCCGTGGCGAGCGGGGACGGGCGATCGGTGGAGACGGGTTTTTCGAGGGGACTGACGAATTTGAACACATCGATGCCCGCCGCATACACGAAGCTGCTGATGGCGCTGGACCAGGTGCTGGTGCAGGTGATGGCGCTCATGGTCGGGGGGATGGGTTCGGCTGTCCAGGTGGCGCCGAGGTCACGGGACACGAGCACCGATCCATTGCGGAGTACCCAGAGCCGGCTTCCGCTCTTCTCCATCACCACATCCTCCTGATCGGTGACGGTGATGGTGGTGATGGGGGTCCAGGTCTCCCCTCCGTCTCTCGTGATGGCGAGCATGTTCACGCCGGTATTGTTCTGCACATTGAAGCGGGCCACGCCCACGAGCGCGTCGCGGAAACTGAGTCCCACCGAATGCACACTCGGGGTGGCGATACTCCGCCAGGTGTCTCCTCCGTCGGTGGTCTTGTAGATCTTGCCACTGTTGGTGCCGAACCAGCCCGTCTGTCCCACGAAATCGTAGCTGTTGTTCCAGCCCGCCTCCGAGGCCCCGGCGGGAACAGGGGTGGCCAGGGGCGTCCAGGTGACGCCTCCGTCGCTGGTCTTCGCCAGACCCCAGGTGCCACTGATGGGATCGCCCTGGAATACGCCTGTGTTGGCGTCGAACATGTGGATCCAGTTCACGAAGGGAGTGATGGAACTGACCGACACACCCCGCCACACCTGCCCGGAGTTCGTGGTGCGGAAGATCTCGGCGGCCCCGTTGGAAGGTCCGGTTCCCACCAGTCCCAGGGTGCCGCTGACCCCCGCCACGCAGTACACGCCCTTGCCCGTGGTGGGGAAGCCGGTGCCGTAGGCCGACTGCCAGGTCTGCCCGTTGCGGGTGAGCAAACAGATGGCCTGGTTGTTGGTCATCGTCACCGTGGCCCACACCGTGGTTTCGTTCACCACGTCGATGGAGGAATACGCGGTGAGATCGGTGTTCACGGCCGTCTTCCAGCCGATGTCGAGAAGGATGGGAATGCGCACGAGCACGTAATCGGTGTAGGCGCCGTCGGTGATTTTCAGGCGCACCGGGAGCCAGCCCTCAGAAATAGTGGGGGAGGCGGAAAGCTGGGCGTCGAATTCCAGGGTGCGGGAATCCATGGTCGGCATGGCGCCGAGCGCGAAGCTGGTGGAGCCGAGGGCCAGGTTCTGATGATCGAGATCGGCCACCGCCACGGCCTGGGCCGAGGTGGGCGCGAGTACGTTTTGAATTTCCATCCGCACGCGAACGGTCTGCCCCGGCTTGGTGAAGGAGCCGCCACTGCCGCCGGAAAGGGAGAAGGACTTCAGGATGAGGCCGGGAAGGTCCGTCAGATTCTGATTCACCGTCACCGCCCGATAGGCGTTTACCCGTCCATAGTACTTCGGATTGCGAGGCGTGCTGAACGCATCGCTGGTCACGCGGATCTGGGCCATTACCTGATCGGGGGTCCAGTCCGGATGGACCGAGAACACCAGGGCCGCCACGCCCGCGGTGAGCGGGGTGGAAAAACTGGTGCCGGTGGGATTGGTGTATCCACCGCCTCTCTTCGTCGTGTAAATCTGGGTGCCGGGTGCGAACACGCCCACCGAGGCTCCGTAGGTGCACCACTGGGACACCGCGCCCGTGCTTTCCACTGATCCGACATTGAGGACGTGGAGGAAGGACGAGGGCCAGTGCGGCACGTAGTCGTTGTCGTAGGGGTCGTTGCCCGAGGATCCGATCACCAGGGCGCCCTTGTTCCGGGCATAGGTGATGACATCCTGCATGGCCTGGGACGGCGTGCCCATCCCGCCCCAACTGCAATTGATCACGCGGCATCCCCTATCCGCTGCGTAGATGATGCCCTCGTAGCCCGCGCCGATGCCCAGGGTGGCGTCGTCGCTGGCGGCCTTGACGGCGAGGACTTTCGAACGGTAGCTCGTGCCCGCGACCCCGAGTCCGTTGTTGGCCAGGGCGGCCGCGCAGCCCGAGGTGTTGGTGCCGTGCCCCACGGGATTGTCCATGGGATCATTGTCGGGACTGCGATCGGCCGTGGTACCGGAACCGATGAAGTCCCACCCGTGCCAGTCGTCCGTCTTTCCGTTCCCATCATCATCCACTCCATTGTTGGCCAGCTCTCCGGCCGTGCCCCATTCTCGCTTGTTCACGAAAATGCTGGGCTGAAGGTCTTCGTGAGTCCAGTCCACCCCCGAATCCACATCCCCGATCAGGAGGGTGGAATCGCCCTTCGTCACGTCCCAGGCCTCGGCCAACTTCATGACGCCAATGGCCCATTGCTGACTGACGCGGGGATCGTTGGGGGTATGCGTGAAAGGATACTCGTAGTAGGGCTCCGCGTACTCGACCGAGGGATCGGCGGCGAGGGCTCGGGCCGCGAGGGCGGGATCCTCGTTCGCGTCGTAGCGAAGGATGAAGATGCGCGTGAGGGCTTCCTCCTCGGCACTCACCTTGCGGAGCGGAGAGGCGGACTTGAGGGGAGAGAGGGAACGTACCTGAAGCGTCGCGAAACGCGCATCCAGCGCGGCAATGCCCAGGGACGCGGAGCCGGCGCGAAAGGCCAGGCCCTGCCGAATCTTGACGATGGCCATGCCGGGGATGGGACGAACCGTCCCCTCGCCACCCATGCGTGCGGACGCGGCGCGCTGCGGAGATTCCGGAAACGCCCACGCGATCTGCACACAGAACACGACGGCCACGATGAGGGAAAACACACGAATCATACCATCCTCCTGAAAAATGTCCACTCGAAAATACCAATCACACAGGGGACTTTTCCCTGCCCCTCAGAAAAAAATCAGGGTCCGGGAACTCTTTTCGATGTAGATACATTTAATGCATTGACACGTAAACAGGAATCGATCATGCAACTCGAAAAAGAAATCCATCAAAAGAAATTCAAGAGCGAACACACCAAGGCGGCGCTCAACATCCTGTTCACCGCCTCGTGGATCTCTCTGCGCTACACCCAGTTCTTCCGGCGCTTTTCCCTGACCACGCCCCAGTTCAATGTGCTGCGCATTCTGCGGGGTCAGCATCCCAAGCCGGCCACCATCAGTCTCATTACCGAGCGCATGCTCGATCGCACGTCCAACGCCTCGCGGATCGTGGATAAGCTGGTGCAGAAGGGACTGGTGGATCGTCGGGTCTGCCCCAGTGACCGGCGCTCGGTGGATGTGCTGATCAGCGAGGCGGGCCTGACCCTGCTGAAGGAGCTGGACGCCTACGAGCATGAATTCGAGAAGCAAACCATTTCACTCACCCGCCAGGAGGCGGAGGAACTCAACCGCCTGTTGGACAAGCTTCGCGACTGACCGCGATCCGATTCCGAACCGATTCCCCCCATGACCCCGATGAGAAAGGATCCGACCATGATGACCCCCACCCCTTCGACTCATTCTCCGGCCCTCGAGCCGGCTCTCGCCCGACGCTATAGCCCACGCGCCTTTACCACGGACGTTCCTGATTCCGCCACTCTTCGCACCTTGTTCGCCGCCGCCGGGTCGGCAGCCTCCTGCTTCAACGAACAGCCCTGGCGCTTCGTGGTGGGAATGCGCGGCGACGACACCTGGCAGAAGCTCTTCGATGCCCTCGTTCCCTTCAATCAGCAGTGGGCCCGCCTGGCCCCGGTGCTGGTACTCAGTGTGGCCAGGACCACCTTCGCCAACGGGGAGCCCAACGCACATGCCTGGCACGACGTCGGACAGGCCGTGGCCTCCATGGCCATTCAGGCCTCGGCGCTCGGACTCCAGATTCACCAGATGGCCGGCTTCGATGCCGACGCGGCTCGGACGGCCTTTTCCATACCCCGGGATCACGCGCCGGTGGCGCTTATCGCCATCGGCGTGCCCGGATCTCCGGAGCTGCTTCCCGATGTCCTGCGGGAAAGGGAGCGCAGCCGTAGTTCTCGTCGCGCCCTCGAGGAATTCGTGTATTCGGGCGGATGGGGACTGCCCACCTTCTCCCACGAAAATTGACGAGAAAGGAACGTCCATGCATACCAACGGTATCCCCAAATTCGCCACTCCCTCCACCCTCACCGTGATCCCGGCCGCCGAAAGGGGCCATACCAACCTCGGCTGGCTCGATAGTCGCCACGTGTTCAGCTTCGGCTCCTATTACAATACCGAACGCATGGGTTTCGGCGCCCTCCGTGTGGTGAACGACGACATCGTCTATCCCGGAGGCGGATTCGGCACCCATCCGCATCGGGACATGGAGATCGTGTCCATCCCTCTCGGAGGGGGCATGGAGCACAAGGACAGCATGGGCAACATCCACGTGCTGCGGCCCGGCGATGTGCAGGTGATGACGGCGGGTTCGGGCATCACCCATTCTGAATACAACCACTCGAAGGAGGAGGAGGTACTCTTCCTTCAAATCTGGATCCTGCCTCGGGAACGCAACCTCGCGCCCCGCTACGATCAGAAAACCTTTTCGTGGCAGACGACTCGCAACGGACTTCGCCTCCTGGTTTCACCCGACGGGCGGGAGGATTCCCTCTGGATCCACCAGGACGCTCTCGTGTACGGAGGAGCCCTCGACGCGGGCAGCACCCTTTCCTATGATCTTCGTGAGGCCCGTCGCGGACTCTATCTCTATCTGCTCGAAGGGGGATTGCACATGAACGGCACTCCCGTCAAACGGAGGGATTCCCTCTGTCTCGAAGGAAAGGGAGAGTTCCACTTCACCGCCGACCAGACCTCCGTGTTCGTTCTCATCGAACTTCCCATGTAATTCCCTTCACTTCTCATTTCTTCCGAAAGGACCTCATCATGAAATACCCCATCCTTGCCTTCGCCCTGCTCCTGGCCGTCGTGGCGACTCCCGCCTTCGCGCAGAAGAAGTCCGCTACCGCCGTCAATCCGACCTATACCGTGGATTCCAAGTCCAGCAGCATGAAGTGGGTCGGAAAGAAGGTCACCGGTCAGCACAACGGCACCATCACGATTGCCTCCGGCAAGGTGATGACCTCGGGCTCCACCATTACGGGCGGATCCTTCGCCATCGACATGAAGTCCATCGTGTGCCTCGACCTCACCGATGCCGAGACCAACGCCAAGCTGGTCGGTCACCTCAAGTCCGACGATTTCTTCGGGGTGGAAAAATTCCCCACCGCCACCTTCGAAATCGTGAGCGTGAAGCCGTTGTCGAAGCCGCAGGATAACCTCACCCACACGGTGACCGGAAAGCTCACCATCAAGGGCATCACCAACACCATCAGCTTCCCAGCGAAGCTCTCCATGGATGGCAAGCACTTCAACGCCTGGGCCAAGTTCATGGTCGATCGCGCGAAGTACAACGTGCGCTACGGCAGCGGGAGCTTCTTCGACAATCTGGGTGACAAGGTCATCTATGACGATTTCGAAATCGAACTCGACCTGAAGGCCAACGTCTAAGCCCTGAACCCGATCTCGATTCGCGCGGCGCATTCTCGGATGCGCCGCGTTTTTTATGTGAGAAGAGAGCGATGCTCCACCTTGATACAGCGGTCTTCCACCACCTGGAGACCCGCCTCCCGAGCGGCGATGGCGGCCTCTTCGTTCCAGGTTCCAAACTGCATCCACACCGCGCGGGCCCCCACGGCAATGGCCTCGCGGACGATAGCGGGCACCTGTTCGGGACGGCGGAAGATGTCCACAATATCGATGGGACCCGGCACGGAGGCCAGATCGGGCCAGCAGGGGCGGCCCTCCCATTCGGTGAGCAGGGGGTTGACGGGAAGCACCTCGTAGCCGGCGCGAACCAGATACATCGCCACCATGTGGCTGTCCCGGTCGGGTTTGTTTGATACGCCCACCACAGCGATACGGTGGGAAGAGGTGAGGAGGTGGGTGAGTTCCTGATCGGTCATGGCGGTCCTTCTCGAATGAGGGTCAGAAGCGAACATGGAGACCGAGACTGGGCAGAATGGGCAGCATGGAAAGGGGCGAGCTCCTCAGTTCGAGAGTCTCCCGATCCACATAATACTCGTAGATGATGATGTTGGTGCGATTGGTCACGTTGATCACATCGAGGTAGAGTTCCCACGTCCATCCGAACCAGGAGGTTCGGGTCGTCAGTCTCAGATCGAGGCGGAAATAGTCCGGTAGTCGCGAGGAATTCAAATTGGCCAATCCTCCGCGATAATGCTCGAACACCACGCCTCGATAATCAACATCCAGGGTCGGGCGGGAGATTCCCGTCACGCTATCCTTCTTCAAATACACACGGGGCTGAACGGACACGGGCACATTATTCGGGAATCCCGTTCCCCAGGTGCCGGCCACCGCCAGGTCCCAATCCCGCGCGAAGCGCCAGGTGAGAGATGCGGTCACGCTGTGGCGCCGATCGTAGTCGTATGGGAAGGTGTAGCCATGCTGGGTGCGCTCGGAGAGGGACCAGGTCCAGGAAAGAGACCAGGCCAGGGGATCGTCGGGCGAAGCGAAGTCCTTGCGCAGGGTGAGCTCGAGTCCCCGCGCGCGGCCCTCTCCTCCATTGTAGGGAATGTTGGTGAGGGAATCGGTAGGGATGGCGTAGGGTGCGGTCCAGCCCTCGGGTTGATGAATGTCAGTGCCGGGAATACGATCGGTGGTATACCGGGATCCCGTCACCATGCGGGCAATCACCAGATCCCACATGGTCTTGTCGTAGGCCTCGACCCGTACCGAGAAGAAGGAACGATGCATCCATTCGGCACCCAGGACGAGGTGACGGGCCTTTTCCGTGACGAGGGACCGAGCCCAATCTCCCGAGAGATCGAAGATGGTGCGGTTCAGATACACCTCATAGCCCGGCATGAACTGCTTTTCGTAGCCGGGAGACTGATGGTAGAGTCCCCAGGCGCCGGAAAAGGTAAGGAGGGGAAAGGGGGACCAGGTGGCGGACAGGCGGGGAGAGAGGACGCCCTTGTCGAGGAGGCCGTACCAATCGGCCCTCAGACCGGGCAGAACGGTCACAGTTTCCGAAAGGCGCAGAGCGTCCTGCGCGTAGGCGCTGGCTCGCAGGCCCCGGGCGTGGGAATCGAAGCTCTCGGGAAGGGCCGAGAGTTTGGGGTTGGATTGACGTACCGGCAGCACGCGGGGATCGAGAGTGACGCCCAGGCGCATGTCGGAATCGAGCCAGTCCGCGGTGAGCCCGGTTTCGACGCGATGGCGCTCGCCCAGCGAGAACAGGAGGGTGTGACGCAGTGAGGTCTTGCGGAAGAGGAAACGGTAATTGCCGAGGGCACTCATTAAGTCTTCGGCGTTGAGCCCCGCCCTTCGCAGGGAGTCCTTGATTTCTTCGTATTCCTCGGTGGAAAGATCGAGGCCCAGCGATTGCTTCGGTGCCATCACGCTCGAAAAGGAATTCGATCCGCCGAGTTGATAGTAGCTGAGGATGGTTTTTCCGATAGTCTGATTGGAAAAGACGTGAGTCCAGGTCACGGCTGCCAGATCGTTGAAGGTCACATCGTCCACGTCGAGCTTTCCCACGACAGAAAAATCCTTGCGGGCAAGAAAGTTCGCCTGATCCCGGTTGGTGAGTCCGGTAAAGGCCAGCCCGTTGCGGTAGTCCATTTGCAGGGTCAGCCGGAACTGAAAATCCGTGAAGTTGGGCAGGGCGGCCGTGCCCTGCATGAGGCCGAGGTCTCGAACAAGGGGACCCGCGAGCAGGTCGTAATAGGTCCGCCGTATGGCGGCCATCCACGAACCATTCCAGGGCAGGGAGGCATCTTCGCTGTATTCATCCTTGCCGTCCTCCTCCGGGGTGCCGCGCAGGGCCACCGGTCCCTCGGCGAGGATCGAGCCATTGATGAGTGTCACATCCGCCTCTCCTCCCAAAGGGCGGAGCCGCTGTCCGTCCCTGCTCGACACATCGAGCACGGCGGCGAGCCGGTCCCCATACGAGGCCGGAAATCCTCCGGCATGAAAGCGGGCCTCGCGAATCAGGGAGGGATGGAACATGGACATGCCCCCGTAGAGGCGATAGGGGTGAAACACCTCCACCCCGTCGAAGACAATCTGAGTGTGGTCGGGACCCGAGCCCCGCACCACGAGCTGGGAGCTGAAGTCGCTCGGAGACGTGATGCCCGGCAGGGACTGGAGGTTGCGCAGCACATCCTCCGCCGCTCCGGCCCGGGCGACCACGTCTTCCGGTCGAAGCGTGCGCATGCGGGCCTCCTCGGCCGTACGAGCCCCATCCCGTCCGGCAGCCACATCGAAGGTGCCGAGGGTGTACATGAGTTCGTCGAGCCGCACATCCCATTCCGTGATCGCGTTTTCCGCGATGCGCACCGTGTCCATGCGCGTGGCATAGCCCACGCTCTGCACGGCCAGGATCAGGGTTCCCGCAGGGAGGGCACGAAACTGATACTTCCCGAGCATGTTGGTCGTGGTGCTGTGGGATCCCGGCAGGATTACGACCAGGGCCCCCGGGACGGCGGCCCCCGAGGCGGTACGCACGGTGCCTCGGAGCGTGGACTGGGCCTCCAGCCGCGGAGGATTCACGCCGCCCAGCACCATCAGGAGAAGGAGCAAGAAAAGGATGGGGCGCATGGAGAAGAACAATGGGGAGAAAAGGAAACGGTGCGGCCGCCGAGGGAGACCGCACCGTGGGGAAGACTGGAAATCAGAAAGTGAAATCCACCGAGACCGAGGGCGTGGCGAGACCGAAGGCACTGATCTTGTTGTCGCCCGAAATGCCGATGTCCAGGAATCGCATCCCACCGGAAATGCCAACGGATTCGCTGGCGTTGTAGCGAAGGCCAATGGCTGCCCAGATGGAGGAGGCGGACTTATCGCTGGTCTTTTCCTTGTCATAGCTATCGGTAGTGGTGATCGAGTAGCTCAGATACGAGAAGGCCACCTTGATGTAGGGTGAAAAATCCTTCCGGGACGCGAAGAAGAACTGCGCGTAGGGAGCGAGGTTGAAGGTGGTGACGTTGTCGAAGTCCTTCTCGTCCCCACTGCTGGAGCCGCTGATGAAGCCCGCGTGGAGACCGATCGTGACCGCGGGACTGACTCCATAGAACACATACGCGCCATACATGGGGGCGGGATAGATGCCCATGCTGCTGGTTTCGCCCGCAGCGAACCCGAGACCGAGGCGACCCATTCGGGGCGGGGCCGGCGTGGGAGCGGGGGATTCGGACGGCGCGGTGATGGTGGGTGAATCGGGTGTGGTGGCCTGAATCGACGTGGGGGTGCAGGCGATCAGCACGACCAAGGCCATGATGAGTGCAAACAGTCTCATACTTCCTCCGAGAGGTTGATGGAACGAATCCGCGAGTGTATGACAGGCGAAGGATGGACGGAATGTAACAGAGACAAAATACGGAGGGAGTGAAGAAAAGAAAAGGAAGATATGGGAGGAGTGAAAACTCGTGGTTTTTTTCACAACAGAAAAAGAGTCGTATGTTTGTGGCTGGAGTCTTTCGCTCACCATGGAGAATTCATATGTCGAACGCGTATTTCAAGGTCCCCGCCCCCATCAATGAGCCGATTCTGAACTATGCTCCCGGCAGTCCCGAGCGGGCCGAGCTGGAAGCCGAGCTGAAGCGGCTGAAGTCCCAGGAATTCGATATTCCGCTCATCATCGGCGGGAAGGAGATTCGGACGGGTGCCACGGCGGACATCGTCATTCCGCACAACCATGCGCACAAGCTCGGGCAGTACCACAAGGCCACGGCGCCTCAGGTGGACATGGCGGTGGAAGCCGCACTGACGGCGTGGAAGGACTGGTCCGACATGCCGTGGGAGCAGAGAGCCGCAATTTTCCTGAAAGCGGCCGAACTTCTCAGCGGACCCTACCGCGCGCTCCTGAATGCCGCCACCATGCTGGGGCAGTCCAAAACCGCGTATCAGGCCGAAATCGACGCTGCCTGTGAGCTCGCGGATTTCTGGCGCTTCAACGCGTATTACATGACTCAACTCATGCAGGAGCAGCCCTATTCTCCCAAGGGCACCTGGAACCGCTCAGAATACCGTCCCCTCGAAGGGTTCGTGTTCGCGGTCACTCCTTTCAACTTTACCTCCATCGCGGGCAACCTTCCCACGGCCCCGGCCGTGGTGGGCGGGGTGTCCCTGTGGAAACCCGCCTCCAGCGCCGTGTACAGCGCCTATTTCATCATGAAAATCCTTCAGGAAGCCGGTCTCCCCGACGGCGTGGTGAACTTCATTCCAGGCTCCGGTGGTCAGGTGGGGAATCCCGTCATGGCCAACCCCAATCTCGCGGGCATTCACTTCACGGGCTCCACAGAAGTGTTCCAGCAAATGTGGAAGACCGTGGGCGACAACCTCAGCACGATGAAGTACTATCCCCGCATCGTGGGCGAGACGGGTGGCAAGGACTTCATTTTCGTGCACGAGAGTGCCGATATCGATGCCGTGGTGGTGGCCGCCCTGCGTGGCGCCTTCGAATATCAGGGTCAGAAATGCTCCGCCGCATCCCGCATGTACATTCCGAAATGCCGCTGGGAAGAATTCCGCGCCAAGTATGTCGAGCAGGTGGGACAGATTCGCATGGGCGAGGCCGAGGACTTCTCCAACTTCATGACTGCTGTGGTGGACCACGCGGCCTTCAAGACGATCACGGCCTATATCGACTACGCGAAGAAGAGCTCCGACGCCCAGATCATCACTGGCGGAAACTATGACGATTCGAAGGGATTCTTCATCGAACCGACCACCATCGTCACGACGGATCCCCGCTTCAAGACCATGCAGGAAGAAATTTTCGGACCGGTGATGACCATCTTCGTGTACGACGAAAAGAATCTCGACGAAGCCCTGGATCTGTGCGACTCCACGTCTGCCTATGCCCTCACCGGAGCCGTCTTCTCCCAGGATCGGGCCATGATCACCTATATGTCGAATCGCCTTCGCAATGCGGCCGGCAACTTCTACATCAACGACAAACCCACCGGAGCCGTGGTCGGTCAGCAGCCCTTTGGCGGCGCCCGCGCCTCGGGCACCAACGACAAGGCCGGTAGCGCCATGAATATCCTTCGCTGGATGAATGTGCGTTCGATTAAGGAAACCTTCGCTCCGCCGAAAGACTGGCGATATCCGTTTATGGGGTGAGTGAAGAGTGAAGGGTGAAGAGTGAAGAAGAGGGACCGGAATTCCGGTCCCTTCTTCGTTGACATCCTTCGCGGGAATGTGTAGGTTTGTTGGAACAGTTCCTGTTTTCCTCACCGGAGGTATCATGCCTCGTCGTGCACTGCTTGTGTTATTTGTGATTCTGGCGGTGTTGCCTGTCCTCTTCGTTGCCTGCGACGATTCCGACTCGACCACCACTCCCGTTGTCGTCGATCCGGTGGATGTCACCGGAGCCAATCTGTATTGTAGTTCCCTGGCTCTTACCCGTTCGGGCATCCAGGGAGATGTTCGCATCATCGGGGCCGATGGGACGGCTCTCGCAACCCTTCCTGCATCTCAGCTCCGTGTCTGGCTCGAGCCTGAGGGGTCCACGAGCAGGGTGGATGGCTCGGTCGCCTCGGTTCAGTCCTTCGCCCAGTCGGGGCGGTCCATCGCCACCTCTCTCGTGCTGGATTGCAGCGGTTCCATGTCGGGTGCCTCCATCGATCGTGCCAAACAGGCCGCGAGCACGTTCGTGCATCTCTTTCAGGCAGGAGATAAAGCTGCCTTCTTCCGCTTCAATGAAAATGTGACCCTGGTCAACGCGATGACCACGGACACGGCGCTTCTGGTTTCTTCGATCAATGCCAGCAATCCCCTTGGTGCGACGGCACTGTATGACGCCGTGAATGACGGGGCCCTGGCCGCTGCGCAGGTGGATCCCGCCCAGTATGCCCGGGCCAGCATCGTGCTCTCCGACGGCGGGGACAATTCCTCGCTGTTGAGTCTTCCCGGTCTGCTCACGAACCTCACCCAGCACGGGGTGGCGGTGTTCACCATCGGATACAACGTCGATTCCACGGTGGCACACAATCTCCTGAGCATCGCCAATCAG
>CAYQST010000013.1:0-83646 GCA_964420295.1 uncultured Chromatiales bacterium
CCTCTTTCAAATAACTACCCTGCTTCTCAGCAGCGCCCTTTCGTAAAGGGACTACTAACGTAACACCGCTCGGACTCAAATGCAAGAGGGATAGAAAGATTTTTTTCCTTTTTCCATGACACGCCCACCGTCACGCTCCGTTGGCCTCACCAAGAGGCCTCCGCATGCCCTCATTGCGCTTCGCCTCCGCCTCTGCCTGGGGCAGTGCGCGAGTAAACAGTATCGCACCACGCAACACGAGGTCGGGATCTCGAAAAATATTTTCCTCGGCAAGAGGCAGAAACGCCGCCCCGCCTCCCGTGATGATCAAAGGGACGGGACATCCGAAGCGCGCCTCTGCTTCGCTCCTCGCGCCAAGGACCATATAGCGCGTCCCGTGCACCACGCCAGACCATATGCATGCTTCGGTGGTGGAACCAAAAACATCCAGCGGCTCTTCTCCCTCACCTCTGTGTGCTCCGAGTCGGGGGAGTTGCGCGGTGCGTTGATGCAGGGCACGGAGCGATGTCTCCAATCCAGGGGCGATCATTCCACCCACGAAAACACCGGCGGGATCCACCACGTTGATGGTGGTTGCCGTCCCGCAATCCACTGCCATGACCGGGGCGCCCTTCGAGGCACGCGCCGCAAGAGCCGCGCAGAGACGGTCGGCGCCAAGGGTCTCCCGTGGCGTATACCGCACCTCCATTCCCCGTACCTCTGCTGCCGAGACGCGCACCACCTGCAACCCGAGCGTGGCCTGCATCAGGTGCTCCACGGAATCCGAGCGATGGGGAACCACCGAAACGAGAAGACCTTCAACCGGTTTGTATTGCCCGAGCGCCGACATCTCCCTGGCCACATGCGCATCATCCGCATCTCGATCGAGATGACGACGAGCGAGTACCTGATCCTCATCGAACACCGCCATCCGAATCGTGGTGTTTCCGATATTGGTCACCAGACGAATCATGACACGAGCATCAGATCGATGTGGCGATCTTCGGGATCGACTCGTACCACACGCACGCGCACCGAGTCTCCGAGACGATAGGAGGTCCCTCGACGACGTCCAATCAAGGCCCGCTTGCCCGCGTGATAGTCGAAGATATCCCGCTCCAAGCTTCGCACATGCACCAACCCTTCCACAAGTGACGGAAGGAGTTCGATGAAGAGTCCGTACGGCTGCACTCCGCTGATGACTCCCTCGAACTCATCTCCCACATGCGACTGCATGTACACGCTTTCGAGGTACTTGATCGCTGCTCTCTCGGCCTCGACGGCATTGCGCTCCCGCTGAGAGCTGATCACGCCAAGCTCGGCGATTCGAGTTCGATACGCCGCCCGGGCTTCGGCCCAGGCCCCGTTTTGACAGGCCGCGAGAATGCGATGCACGAGAAGATCGGGGTAGCGGCGGATGGGGCTGGTGAAGTGTGCGTAGCGCGAGAATGCCAGACCGAAGTGTCCGATGTTCTTCTCGGAATACGCCGCCTTGGCCATGGTGCGTACCGTCATATCCTCGATCACCGCACGCTCGGGAAGATGCTGAATCGAGGCCAGCATCTGTTGGAAGGAAGAGGAACGATTCGGATCCAAACTTGCCTTGACGCCAAGATGTCGAAGAAAAGTGATCAACTCCTTCACCTTGTCAGCATCGGGCAGATCATGCACTCGATACAGAAAAGGCATCCGCGCCGTGCGGGTTCCGAAATCCTCGATCGCTCGTGCCACGCACCGATTGGCCATCAGCATGAATTCCTCGATCATCCGCATCGTGTCCAGACGCTCCACCACCACGATGTCCGATGGATGTCCCCGGTCATCGAAGCGAAAGGCGACCTCCGGAAGCTCGAAATCAATACTGCCCTCGCGGATGCGCTTGCGACGAAGCTGATGCGCGAGCTGCGCCATCGCTCGGAGCGTGGAATGCTGGGTCCCTTCACCGCGATCCAGCACGGATTGCGCTTCGGAATACGTGAAACGTTTTTTCGACCGGATGACGGACTTGCGAAGAGCATAGTCCTTGAGCGCTCCACGAGGCGAGATCGTCATAAACACGCTGTATGTCAATCGGTCCTTCCCCTCTTTCAAACTGCATAACCCATTGCTCAACTGCTCAGGGAGCATGGGAAGGACCATGCCGGGAAAATACACGCTGGTGCCGCGCGCCTGGGCGTCGCGATCGAGCGCGGTGTCGGGCCTCACGTAGTGACTCACGTCGGCAATGTGGACGCCGAGCACCGCCTGCCCGTCCTCCTGCATGTGTAGGGACACCGCGTCATCAAAATCCTTGGCGTCATCCGGATCGATGGTAAAGATGTCTTCGTCGCGTAAATCGAGGCGCCCCGCCAGATCCTTTGCGCCAATGCGACTAGGAATGGCATCGACCTCTCGCTCCACGTCCGGAGGAAACTGCTCGGACAACCCGAAACGACGAGCGATGGCACGAAGCTCGACGTCGATGTCCCCTGCAGGTCCCAATCGATCGAGGATCTCTACCTCGGCATTCGGCCCCTTACCCCGCCGCCGAATCACGATTTTGTCTCCGTCCTCACAGGCGGCGCGACGCCCCAAGGGAATTGCCACTTTCCCACCTTCCTGCTTCCCGTCCGCCGTGAACACCGAGCGCCCTCCGTGCGTGCGCACCTGGCCCACCAACACAGTATCGGCACTCGCCAGAATCTCGGTCACCACCCCCCGGGGTCGACGACGCACCGCGCCCGGCTCGATTCGAATCCGGACGCGATCCCCATCCTCGGCCGCACTCAGTTTTTCCCAAGGGACCACCACTTCCCTGCCCATGTGCCCTTCGGCCCGAACGACGGCATCCCCGTTTGCCAATATGGTGAGCACCCCGTCCATCTCTTCCTCTCCACGCACGCGCCCCCACTTGCGCCCTTCCACACGGTCGATCTCTCCCGCGTCCTGTAACTCGCGCAGAATTTCTTTCAGTCGCTGGTAGGCGGGACCGGTTTTCGGAAGTCCCAACTCCCGAGCCAGATCCTTGGTTTTGAACGCGGCCTGAGGCCGTCGGGAGAAAAACGCGAGGATATCGATGGTGCGCAAAGCCATAGGCATCAGAAGGATATTCGGTAGAGGAATTTCACACCCCAGGTGGTGGGCTCCTGAGGAGTGGTGGTGATTTCGTTGCTGGTGACCGTGGTCTTGAGATTGGTGGCAAGGATCAGTCCGAAACCCAGAGGCACTTCCAACACCAGATCGCTGTTGCCGGGGCTGTTAATCTGCCCATCGTATACGAACACGATTTTTCCAATCTCGATCGGCACCTTGATGCGGGCATCCTGGGTACCGAGTCCGCCAATGTCTACCCGCTTGATGTAGTCCTGCAGGCCCATGCGGGCGATGAATTCCGAGGCGGTGGTGGACAGCAAGGATGACGTGAGCGTGGCACTGATGCCCTGAGCCTGATCGAAAATCTTGCCCTTGTTCGATCCCGTGGTCAGGTCGCTCGTGAACAAACCAAAAACGATGAAACTGAAGGCATCGGACTGGACATCCCCTCCTCCTCCAATCTTTTCACCATCCTCGGCATCCCACCGCATATCGAAGGTCAATTCGGGCTTGTCCTTCGTGCCGCGGATGGTGATGACCACGAAGACCTTGCGACGGGCTCCGGTTTCGGCGGCCTGATGATAATCCGAATATACCGCACGCAGATCGAGGTCCGGGTTATCCGGTCGTCCGGAAAACTTCAGCGCTCCGGTCGCCTGAAACCGTTTCCCGAGAAACAGGTAATACGAGTCGCCAACCAGGGACACGTCGCCCACGAAGGCCGCCTGTCCGTTGAGATTCGTGATCTTGAAGTCGTCGATTCGGATCTTGGCGTTCAGCTCTTCCTGGGAGATCGTACTGAATGGAATTACCACACGAAGGGTGCCATCGGTCCTCACCCCGATATCGTACAGCAGCACCGCCATCAGGGATTGCGTATCCGCTCCGTTTTGCGTGGAGTCCGCATCCACGACACGCCCGAACAGCGTGCCATCAGATGCCAGACTGCCCGCGCCCAGCGACGAGGTCTTTCTCTTCGTCGTGTCGTCCACCACCACGTACGTGATATTGCTGTACGAAGACACCGTTTCGGCACTCCCTTCGGTGGTCAGCACCAGGTTTCCTTCGTCCACGCGTATCGCACCTCGAAGACTGGAGCTACCGGGACTTCCCGAAAACCGAAGCCCCTGCTCTCCGATCGACGTGTACAGATCGCCGTACACCGTCCGATTCGCGGCGCGCGACGCCCTTCGCAATACCTTGAGTCTCCCGTCGATATCCAGATCGATCGACGCGATGCGATACTGATTCAGGGCGATGCGACCCATAGTGGTCAATCGTCCCGAGGACCAGTCGCCTGGCTGATTGGCAATGGTGAGATTCTTTAAAGCAAGGATTTTCCCCTCGGGACGAAGATCCAGATCCATCGTGTAGACCATGTTGTTCAGCCGGAAGCGTCCCTGCGCGCCATTCACGGTCAGGAACCCGCTGATGTCCGGATCTCCACCCACTCCACGCACGGTGATATCGGCATTGGCTTCGCCGGTAAGAGGACTGAACAAGCCCAGAAACTTCTCGACGAGTTCCAGTGGAAACTGCTTCATCTGAATGCGGAGATTGGCGGTGCCGAGCACCTCCCGCTTCCCTTCCGGCACGAAACTGATGGCCACCGGCAAACTTCCCGATGCGAAGAACACCCGGGTACGTGCGCGATCCGAGGGACGGTAATCCAGCTGCCCCTGCACTTCCACTCTCTCCTCGTCATAGCGTCCATCCATCCCAAAGGTGCCGAACACTCGGCCGGCGTATGCGAGACTATCGATGTGCACATCGGCTGCAAGCTGCGGCTTGGCATCATCGCCTTGGACCTGAAGCTCCACCGAAGCCGTTCCCGCGAAACTTTTTTTCTTTCTGGCGCGGGGGTCACGGGTCAGCAGATACTCGACATCACCAACATCCACTCCTTCCGCTCGGAGCGTCAGATTATTTCGTCCATCAAAATGCCGCTCTCCTTCCACCATCACCTCGGCTTTTTCATGGCCCAGTTTCAAGGTTTCGATGTGAATGCGCGCGGAGTCCACCGAGGCCAGCAGAGGTTCGCGCAAGGACCACCCCTGTCCCGCATATCCCACCGACAGGGTTGGCAGCACAATGCGCACATGGGAATTATCCCTCCGTGCCGAACCTGCCATGTCCACGCTGAGGAGGGTGTCGAGAAGGGTTTTCACCTTCCAGGTCAGTTCTCTCCGCTCGAAGCGCAGGTCTGCCATCGTCTTCGACGCCTTGATGGAAGGGAGGCGAAAATCGGAGGCATTGGCGACCACCCGCAGTCGGAGACTGTCGAGAAGGTGTTCTGGACGGAGATTTCTCACTTCGTAGATGACGCGGGTACCCGCCGCGAGAACGGCGCGAGAGGAATCGATGTAGTACAAATCCGAAAGTCGAAGATCGCCATCTAGGTCTAAGCCTTGCCATCCACCGCGAAGACGCCCCGTGTAGGCCCCACGCAACACCATCGTGGAAGCTCCAAAGTACCGCCCGATGCGCTCGGGATTCTTCAAGGTGAGGGAATAGGCCAGATCCACGGCCGTCGTTGTATCGGGCACCATTGTTCTGTCCCGACGATGCGTGCGGTTCGGGGTTGTTGGTACCTGGGGCTCTGGTACGACCGATAGCGACAACTGCTCTACATTCGATGAGAGGGAATCTGCCAGGAGACCCGCGAGCGCGAGCAGGCGAGAAAAGTCCCACTGGCCGCGAAAGTCCGCGTCCGCATACTGCGATTCAATTCTAAGCGATCGCCGTGTCGGCTGACTCTGGTCCAGAATCACCGCGATCGTATCGGGTAAGATTCGCTGTGTGCCGAACTCCGAATGGTCGATCACCAGATGTGTCTCCAGGGACGACCGATCAAGATCGATGCCATCCCCATGTGCGGACACGGTGAAATTGAGGCGGGAATCCTGGGTGGGTTCTCGCAGAAGGCGTCCGAGATTCAGATCGTGCACCGCGCTGTGCACGGCGAATCCCACGATGCTGTCTCCCCGCAGCCGAGTTCCGCCAGTGAATCGGATGTCACCCACGTTGGAGGTCAGGTCCGCTATTACGGTGACACTATCAGGCTGCGCCTGAAACACCACGCGTCCGTGGCGAACCCCGTACTGCTGCAGACTCGAGGAATCGATGCTCAGACTCCCCTGTGCCCTCACACGGCCAAGCTTCGTGCCGGAACCCTCAATGGTAGCGGTCACACTGAGATCGGAACGGAGTGTCGGGTCCTTCAAGATGGGAGCGAGATCGAGATCATGTGTCGTGGCCGAGCCCTTGTATTGAAGTTCCTTACCCCGCAGATCCATCCGAAGATCTCCCGAAAACCCGCCCACGCGGGAAGTGACGTTCTTCACCGAGGCGCTGAACCTCAGCGGTTGGCCGGTGAACGAAATGGACCCACAACGAAGAGGGCCGACTTCGGAATAATCCGGAAGGGGTATGCCCGGCAGGACACGCGGAAGATCGGCGCCATCGAAGGCGGCATCCTCGGCCACCACGTCCACAACGAGATCTCCCCCCTTGTCGATGTCACGTACCTTTCCGCGAAATACCACAGACGTGTTCTCGGTGCGGAGTGCCAGAGTATCCACTGTCAGGTCGCGCAGGGTGCCCATCGCCCGCAGTCGCATATGTGCCTGAGAACCCAGCATGGATGTGGCCGGGATGAACCAGGCCAGATCCCGCATGTCGAGCGGCGCGGTACGCACCGCAATGCGCAGAGGGGCGGAATACAGTTGCTCCATCGAGAAGGACGCCAAAGGATCGATTCCCGCGACGCGTACCGAGAGACGCAATGCACTGCGATCGGTTTGGATTCCTAACCGACGAATGATGACGCTATCCGGCGTGAGATGGGCCGTAACATCCAGTTTTCGAAGCGAGACCCCTCCCCCCGCATCCACCCAGGAAAGGCGAGAGAGGTATAGGGATTTCCGCTGGGGACTGAACCAGCCACCCAGAGTGAGTGTCAACGAATCCAATGCGAGATGCGTGGGAGAAAAGGCATCCACTGGTGCGACGGTCGTGGAATCATACACTCGAATCCGACCGCCGACGATGCTGAGATTACGTACGAGAATGGTCCAGTCGAATGGCGTCTTCGAGGGACTCGTTGTCGTGTCCCGCGCCAGACCGTCGATATTCCACTTCCCCTCTCGGTCCCGCATGAGCGAAATCTCCGGGTCGTGGATGGTGAGACTCCGGACCGTGATCATTTTCCAGGGAAGAGACAGGAGATCGTACTGCAGGTCTATGCGCCGAATCCTTGCAATGGGCTTGCCGTCTCTGATGAGCCCGACATCGAGCACTGATAACCCCGAAAACAGATTGCCTTCGATGCTCCCGATCTGAAGGTGTGCATTGAGGGCTTCGTTGACGAGATCTTCGGCCAAATCCCTGGCCAAAGACCGAAACAGACCAGTCTGGGTAAAAAGGAGAAGCAGAGCGATCAGGGCGAGGAGGACATAGATGCTCCTCCGGAACCACCGGAATCCTCTGCGAAAAAAGGACTGCCGTTTGGGAGCACGTTCTTTGGACAGGGGAGCATCGCTATGTGCCGTATCGCTCACGTATGGTTTGAATAATGTTCGTGGATGATCGATCAGGAGTCAGGGGGATGGTCAGAACCCGCCCACCCGCAGCTTCCACTTCTTCCCGCCCAACAATCGCATCCAGGGAATAATCTCCTCCCTTGATCAAAATATCCGGAAGCAGAGTCTGAATGAGACGTTGTGGTGTATCCTCATCGAACAGGAGAAGGTAATCCACCGCGCGCAATGCGGAAAGCACTGCGACACGGTCGCCTTCGGGAACGATGGGCTTACGCGGACCTTTGATGCGTCGCACGGAGGAGTCGCTGTTCACCCCGACGACCAAGACATCACCCAGGGATCGGGCCGCAGCCAGATATTCGCAATGTCCACGATGGAGAATGTCGAATACACCGTTGGTAAAAACGACGGATTTCCCGGCTTGTCGAAGCTGATCCCGAATAGGGAGCATCTCCTCGATCTCCACGATGCTCCCATTCATCATGTGGCGTCGTACTCCATTGCCGCTTCGAACAGCGCATCCCGATCGATTGGAACGATACCCACTTCTTCACAAACGAGACCACCAGCGATATTGGCGAGCATAGCGGCTTCCGCCACCGATGCTCCACAGGAGAGGGCACTGGCGAGGGTGGCGATGACGGTATCTCCTGCTCCGGAAACATCAGCCACCTTCCGCGCCTTCGTGGGCACCCGGGTCACCGCGCCATCCGACTGCAAGAGGAGCATTCCGAGCTCACCCAGGGTCAGGAGCACGTTTTCACAATGCAGCCGTGTCAACAATTCCTTTGCGGCAGAATGAAAATGCTCCTCGTTTGCCATCTTGATGCCCAGGGCGTCCTCGGTTTCCTTGCGGTTTGGCTTGAAAACGGTGACACCCTCGAAACTGAAAAAGTTGTGATATTTCGGATCGACGCACACAGGAATACTCCGGGAACGGGCCAGTGTCATTACCTTTTTCAACAATCGCTCACTGATCACGCCCTTGTTGTAATCCTGCAAGATGAGAACCTGAATGGAACCGGCGTGGGTCTCGAGTTTGTCGAGAAGATTTTCTTCCACATCTTCGGAGATGGTCCGGCGCTGTTCATTGTCGATTCGCACCACATGTTGGCTCCCGGCAATCACCCGCGTCTTCACCGTGGTGGGACGATCTCGATCAGTAATCAGGAAATCGGTGGAGATGGTGCTGTCCACAAAAATCTTCTTGAGCTGTTCCGCACGGACGTCATCGCCCACCACACCGAACAGCACAGGGACTCCACCCAGACTCTTGATATTCAACGCCACGTTGCTCGCGCCCCCAGGATGGTTGCTTTCGCGAATCACGTCCACCACTGGAACCGGGGCTTCGGGCGAAATACGGCTGACCGTGCCCCAGATATATCGGTCGAGCATGACGTCTCCGATGACCGCAATGAAGCGATTGGTCATCGAGGTAAAAATGCCGTGAAGGCGCTCTTCGGTGAATTTCATCGGATTCTCATAGGGTAACGACGGGGAAGCGCCATCGATGGCCTTCGATTTCACTTCACATTGTGGAAAAGTACCAAAAACCGAGGGATATTCAATGGAGAGAGCGTCCGAAGACCCGCAGGATCTCTGCCCAGGCCAGCACCGTCATCTTCTTGTGGTAGTTCTCATGCTCGGGATTGAAGAAGAACCGAGCAGTCCCTTCCGGCCGAACCAGCGGCAACTTCCGTCCCTGCTCCATGCAGGCCTCTCGGATATCGTTGATCCTCCCGAGAGGATAATCAGGATCCTGAAAAGGGAGCACAAGGATGTAGGGGAAGAGATAGGTGGAAACGGTACTTGTAAGGGGACCGGGTTCTGAAGGATAGAACAGTGCCGCGCCATGAAAAAGAGGAATCCGACGCGCCATCTCCGCGCCAAGGGTGGCACCCACATCAAAAGCCAGGAGGCCGAGCTTTCCGTTCCCTTCGGGCGTCGTCTGCGCTTCCACGGCCACCTGCCCGATCAGGTCGTAATCTGAACTATACAGCGTGTCCGAAGGAAAGCCCGTCACTGCCTGTACGGGACAGGACGCCAATTGCAGGAGATATACTCGATACCCCTTCTCCGCCAGGCTCACCGCAAGCTGTCGAGTACCCTTCTGTATGCCAAAACGATCGGGCAAGAGCAACACTCCAGGATACCGCCCTTCGGCACCGGGTGTCACATATTCCACAAGAAGAGAATCTCTTCCCATGGCAATGGCTTTCAACCCAATACTGGGTTTCTGCGCAAACAGAGCGGGCGTTCCCGTTCCAAGCAGAACGAGAAGAAGGCCCAGGACGAGGATTCCAGACTTACACCTGAACGGTTGCCTCATGGGGGACGGGACTGTGTTGTTCGTGGAAGATGCGCAAGCGTTTGGCAAGAATGGGAACCTGTTCCTCGGAGATGAGGGAGACGCAGGCCCGAATGCCTTCTTTGCGGTTGCTTCCGGTGTTGGAAAGACTAATGGCGCTCACGCCGTAGTACAGGAATTCCTCACACAACTCCTCGCCCGAAAGTCCGGGGTAGGACACGGTAAAATAAAACCCGTCGGCGATCGGTTCCCCATCGTCCTTGTCGTATACGATGGTGAATCCATTTTCGAGAAACACCTGCTTGAGCTCCCTGGCCCTCGTTCCGTACAAGCGTACGTCCTCAATGTACCGATACACTCCATCATTGACAGCCTTCAGAATGGCAAGCAAGCCGTACTGAGAGGAGTGATTCGTTCCCGCCGATACCGCATAGGCCGCACCGTAAATGAGAGAATGGCCGAAGGTGGGCTGAGTGTAGAACCGGAGAAGATCTTCGGACTCTTTTTCGAACAGGGACTCCGAAATGGCCAGCATCCCTACTCTCTCCCCTGCGAAACTAAAGGCCTTACTGCTCGAAATCATCAGGACGTAGTTGTCCGTATAATGCGCTACGGTGGGCTGGAAGGGGGGCTGCCCCGGCACCGAATAGTCCTTGCGGAAGTCCATGGTGATATAGGCCAGGTCTTCCATCACAATCACGTTGTATTTCGTGGCGAGCTCTCCGATGATCTTCAATTCCACATCGGTAAAGCAGATCCAGGCCGGATTGTTGGGATTGGAATACAGGATGGTCGAAATATTTCCCTGGGAAAGGATGGCTTCGAGAGCTTCCCGCAGCTTGTCACCCCGATGTTCATACACGTCCAGACTGGTATGCTTGAGGCCCAGCACATTCAGTTGTTGCTTATGCACTGGAAATCCGGGATCGAGAAAGAGCAGGGTATCCTTCTCCTTGTACATGCGCGCGGCAACAAGAAAGGTAACAAAACTGCCATTTGTGGAACCCGTGCAAGGAATGCAACACCGCGGAGCAACATCCACATCGAGAAAGAGCTTGACAAACCGGGAGATTTCCGGCTTCAGTTCGGGAACCCCCTCGATGCTGGGATAAAAGGAGGCGCATCCGTTGTGCAGAGCGGCGATCTCCGCCTCGATCCCAATCTCCGCAGCCGGCAGTCCTGGAATGCCCATTTCCATGCGAATGTACTTGACACCGCTCTCCTGTTCGATGGCGTTAATCAAACTGCGAATTTCGCGAATGGAGGCCTTGCCCACACTCTTGAGACGACTCTCACGGATTTTCTCCCGGACAATCACTGCATCGACTGGTGTGTTTCTCATGCCATTATCCATATGTATCGGAGGAAGGTGGAAGGCAAACGAAGGGATCCACGCACAGTGGCGTGACACTGCAAATGTAAGAAAATTTCTCCTTCGAAAAATGCGTGGAGCACACTCCACGGACACTCCGGCCCGCGTGCATTCCTCCTCCCCGCTCTTTCGCTCTGAAGAACGTGAGGATCGATGAGCTATTTTTAGTCAGTGTGCTTCTGAATCTCGCGGCCCGGACTCGACGGTGTCCGAGGAAGAGACAGGTTCCTCGGCGGTTGGCACCGTGTGCTCAGTCGTTGGCACCGTGTTCTCGACTGTTGTAACCGTGTTCTCGATCGAGGAGGCTGGTCCGGCGGATACCTGCGACAGACGTGGACGACTCTCCCTGGCGCGCCGCACCATGGCAAGCGCGAATCCGATCACCATGATGATGATGCCCGCCCATACGAGACTGATCAGTGGTTTCAGAGAGGCCTCGACCACGAGGGATTCCTTCATGTCGGCGGGTTGCACCGTCACCATGGGATTTTTTAGGCGCACGTCCAGAATGGACTTCGAGAGATCCTCGCGGTTTGGGGTAATGCCGAGTACCGAAATCTCCAAATCACCGGCGCTCGTGCGAGCCGGCGTTCCCTGCACTCCTTCGGGACCCGTGATCTGGGTGGCGACAAGTTCCACCGGCTGTTCCCCATAGCGGCCCACACGGAAGCGTGCCCCGATGGTAAAGCTTTCCTGCCCCATTTTGTTGTTCATGTCGAAGCTTTCGAAGGCGATACGGTAACCGCCATACTCGATCACCTGTCCTTTGGTAAACTGCTTGCGCGTGCCGCCCTCGGGGTCCGGTTGGATCAGAGCCTGGGGTTCGAGGTACAGATCCTTATGCAGGAAGCGGGCAATCCCCGGATTCCGCATAAGTTGCTCCTGCCCCCCGTACATGGACACAAACATGATGGTCTTCACTGTTTCCACTTCCCCGCCTTCGGGCGTTTCTACCTTCACGTTGAAGTAGTAGCGCTCGCCGTTGTGGAAGGGTTCGTACCCGGTATACGTCAAACGGTACCCGAATGCGTCGACGGGTTTGCCCTGTACGAGTTCGATCGAACGGGTTTGATTATAGAATCCCGAACCGATGATCCCGAGAAACATGAGGGCGATGCCGAAATGCGCCACGTACGCGCCGGTAAAGCGGGGATTCCCTTTCAGGATGGTGGCTCCCACCTGAACATTGACAACGAGGGAGAGGAAGCTGAAAAAGGCGAGGAGAATCATGCCGCCATTGTGCACGCCGAGAAGAACAGATATCACGGTCAGAGCCAAGGCAACGCCGAGAGGAAGCCAGGCACGGGAGAGGACGTCCTTCCGGGTGTTGGTTTTCCATTTCAGCAGGAGCGCGAACGCCGTCAAGCCCGCGATGACGAAGGCGAGAGGGAGTCCCATGGTGTCGTAAAACGCGGGCTCCACCGTCTTGCCCAGCGTGACCTCCGATCCCGTCATGCCATTCCACCATCCCAGAAACCCGTTGATGGCTTCGGTGATCGGAGACGGAATGATGGGAAGAGAGGTGCCAAGCAGCACGACAAGCGTCAGTGCGCCAATCACCGCCGATCCGATTCCGAGCACAGTCTCGCGACTCAGCAGACCAAAGCTTTCGAAGTTCTTCGTGCTGTGGAGACGCCCCGTCATCGTGTAGACAATCAACGCCACCTTGGCGAGCAGTGCCAGGGGCCAAAGAAAGGCAAGGATGTTGAGGACGTGGGCGATGCCCAGCAGGGGCCAGGATACCATCACGGTGAGAAAGGATCCCGTGGCGATGCCTTCCTGAAATACCGGCGTAACGTCGCCGATGATCTTTGCGAAGATCGGGACGCTAGGTCCGATCACCAGGAGATACAGCACGAGAATTCGTTTCCAGCCCGCGTATTTGCCCCAAATCGTTGAGCCCCACCGCGTGAATCGACTGAAAAGCAGAGCAAATCCAATATCGGTGAAGGCGAACATAAACAGGACCAGTAACGTGAAGGCGAACTGTCCCGGATCGACAAAGCTGTGCACAGAGGCGTTTCCGAGTACCCCGCTTCTCGTCAGAAAGGTGGAATAGAGAACGAGCACGAAGGCGAGGATCGCAAGCACGAAATTCGTGAGCACCAGGCCTCGGGTGCGCTTCTGCGTCACCATGGTGTGCACGGCGGCGATGGAGACCAGCCAGGGAATGAGCGAGGAGTTCTCTACCGGATCCCACCCCCACCATCCTCCCCATCCGAGGGTTTCATATGCCCAGAATCCTCCCAGTGCGATCCCAAGCCCCAGCACCATCGATCCCCCCACCACCCACGGAAGGGCGCCAGTGATCCATTCCTGATACTGTCCCTTGCGGAGTGCCGCCAAGGCTAGCGCGAAGGGTGGCGCCATCGCGGCAAACCCGAGAAAGAGAATCGGAGGATGAATCTGCATCCAGAAATTCTGGAGGAGGGGATTCAACCCCTTGCCTTCCATCGGAATCTGAGGCGCGTCGATGAGAGCGAAGGGATTCTTGACCACGAGCAGGAGAAGAAGGAAGGACAGGATCATGGTGTAGATCCCCATGACCTCGGCTTCATTGTGCTGCCGCTGGGTATAGGAGAGCAACACGATGCCGATGATGGATACCATGAGGGTCCAGAGAAGAAAGCTCCCCTCCTGACCGGCGTAGAAGGTGGACATCAGGAGGCCCGTGGACAAATCCGTACCACTGTACGCCCACACGTAGTGGAACTGAAATTGATGTTTCAGGATGAGAACCAGCAGGGCGGCGGAGGCGATAAAGACACTGGTGGATGAAATGTGAAACCCCGTGCGGGCAAGGCCCAGAACCCGAGGCTGGGCGATGGCGCGCGCATAGGCAAGCAGCGAAACCACCGATGCGATGAATCCCGCAATAACCACGGTGCGGGCCACCGTGCCGAAAATCGTCAAATCCATGTCCTGTCCTTTCTGAATGTCCTTGGGGCGTGCAGTCCCTTCCTTCCCGGCGTCGGAATGAAAACGGAACTAAGTCGTCTTAACGCTGTCAGGGTGGGTACCCGGATTCCCTTCATATTTCGAAGGGCATTTTGTCAGGATTTCGGAGGCATGAAAGCTTCCATCCTTGTAGCTCCCCTTGCAGACAACGCTGGTGGCGATATCGAAGTTGTTGGGTTTTGCTCCATTGAGCACCACGCGCGCAATGCGGTTTTCTTCATCCTTCAGGTAGAAACTGAAGGTATTCCGCGACGGATCGAATTCGCTGCCCATGTCCTTTACCCAGGTGCCGGTGACCTGGACCTTCTTGCCGGTCTGCTCGGCTTTGGACAGAGTGGCGTACTCTACGCTGCTGTTCAGGAAAGAATATCCGCCGATAGCCAGAAAGACCAGAACGATGATTCCACCAATGATGTATCGAGATTTCATGGTTTTATGCCTTCTCCGTGGGATGTTGCTGTTCCAGTTTCTTCACCTTGGCGTCGAGGCGGACGAGGTAGGCGAAGAGACCGCCCCAGACCATCAGAACGATGATCATGACGACATAGAGGGAATGTTGAGCGAGAAAGTCGTACATGTGTGGCTCCACTCCGATAATGGGATGTGCGCGAAGAAAAGATGATTCAATCTTGGATACGGGTCGATACGATCGACCAGCGGTGCGTGAGACGGGCGATGCGTAGATGCAGGCGCATGAGCCATGCGTACAGGACCAGACAGCCCGCGAGCATGGAGTAGAGAACCACGCGCATCAGCGCATCCATGCCACCGGAACTGACCACGGGTCCGCTGTTGACATCGTCCGAAGAACCTGGATGAAGACCCGGCATGATCCGCGGCATGATGAAGATGAAAAAGGGCACCGTCACGAACGCCATGATGCTGTACACGGCGCTCAGCGTGGCACGCTTTTCCTCTCCCTCGATGGCGGAGCGCAATGCGAAATAGGCGCCGTACACGAGAAGAAGCACGAAGATCGAAGATTCGCGAGGGTCCCAGTTCCAAAACGAACCCCAGTTGAACTTGGCCCATACCGACCCCGTGGTGGTGGCGAGGATGCAAAACAACAGACCGAGACCGGCCGAAACGGAAGAGCGAAGATCGTCTTCCAAGTCCTTCTTCCGCAGATACCGAATACCGTACCACATGGCCACCAGGAAGGCGATCACCGTGAGCCAGCTCATGGGGACATGGAAAAAGATGATCTTGGCCCTCTCCTCGAGTCCGGGAATGAACGGGAAAGTCAACCAAGGATCCCGGGCCAGAATGGCACCAATGCGTATACGCCGAGTCTCCGGCTGAAAGCCCGCGTCCGCGACATAGGTGGAACCCGGCTGGAGTGCGCCTTCAGTGGTCTCCACCTCCGTGGTCGTGCCATCCTCATCGGCAATTCGCATCGTGCCGGTCTCGGTGCCGGCGCCAGTGACCGAAAACTTCAGAGGGATCATTCGTCCCGGAGACATTTTCCCGATGGCAGTCACTGCACCGAGGTTCCCCGCCACGGGTGTCATGATCCCGAGTGCGCTGAATGCCGCAATCCATAAAAATAGCAGAACCTTCCACCACATACGGGCTCCTTGTCATGTGTCGTCCGCCCAAACGGGCGGAATGAATTCAGAGAAGATACATCCGATTCCTGTCTCGCATCAAGGCGGATTATTCGCCCATCATTCCTTCCACACGAAATCGAAAAGAAGAAACGAGACGGTGACAACTACCACGATGTAGGAGATCAGGAGCTGAAGATCGGGCTGCGCATTGTCCCACACCTGTTCTTCTGTGGCAACGCGAGTGGCGTGGATCCCCGCCATCAGAAGCGGGAGAAGGATGGGAAAGGAGAGTACGGGAAACAGAGTGCCTTTGGTATTGGCGCGTGCGATGATTGCTGCAATGATGGTGGTCGCCGACGCCATGGCCACGCTTCCCAACACCATCACGATCCAAAACAGGAGGGGCTGTGCGATGAGAAAATTCTCCATCGTCAGGGTGACGAGAAGAACGATGACGAGATTGAGAAGAACCGTGAGCGTCAGATTGAAGGCCAGTTTCCCGAGAAACACCGCACTGGGCGAGGCCAACAATTGCAGTGTCATGGTTGTGCCTCGTTCTTCTTCTGCGACAAAGGAACGGGATAGGCCCGACATCGCCGCGAAGAACATCACCACCCAGAGGAGACCAACGTGCACGGCGGGACTCAGAGTTTCCCCCGCCAGGGCAAACAGAATCACCGCGATGGTCACCACCACGAACATGAGCAAGGCATTCACGGCGTAGCGCGTGCGCGCTTCGCTGCGGATATCCTTCGAAAAAATGGAAAACGCCGTCGCTATCATTCGAGAAAGATACGGACGGCGCTTCGTTTTCGGAAACTGTCGCTGCGGGACGGGTTTTACTTCCGGGTGATGATTACCTCGGTACGGCGATTGAGACGCCGTCCTTCCTCGGTATCGTTGGGGGCGATCGGGTAGGCCTTTCCCATACCTCGCGTCGTGATCCGTTGTGGATCCACGCCGCGATCCACGAGATACTTCTTCACTGCCCGTGCCCGGGCATCGGACAGGATGACGTTGTATTCATCGCTTCCGATGAAATCCGTGTGTCCGCGAACCTCGACATGGACAGTCGGATAGGCGTTCATGATCGCGAAAAGATACTGGAGATCCTTGTTGAAGTCATCCTGAAAGGTGGCCTGATTGAATTCGAACAGGATGTTTTCGAAAATGAACTTTTTATCCACTTCGATGATCGGGACGGTTTCCGACAGGATCACTTCTTCCTTGGCGTTTCGCACTTCGAGCTGAATGTCCTCGGGAGGTACTTCTTCGGTCATCGTGTAGCGAATTGCATAGAGATTCGTCAGCGACTCGCTGAACTCATCGAGAATGGAACTGAAGTCATCGACGATGTCGAAGCGCTTTCCTTTCGATTCATTCACCAGCACCTGATACTCCGGCATCGTGGGCGGAGTGATGGCGAACAGGCGCATGTTCTTTTCCTGCAGAAAGCGCGCCATAGTCGCGGTGTTGAACTGGGTCACCCCGTCACCCCGGTCGCCCTTCTGGTGATACATGGCGTCGGTGATGAGAATGACGATACGCTGCGCCGCCAGACGGTAGAGATAATTGCCCGCTTCATAGAGTCCTTCGAGCGCATTCTCGTTATCGTCCCCACCGCCACCGATGCTCATTTCGTCGATCCAGGAAATGAAACGGTTCACATCCTCGGTAAAACCCTTGGACTTCTCCACCTTGTCGCTGAAGGTCACCAGGCCCAAGCGATAATCCACGCCTTTGATGGAAAGGCGCTGGGTGAACTCCGCGATGTTCGTTTTGACCTCATTCACTTCCTGACGCATGCTGCCCGTCTGGTCGATCACAAAGATGATATCCACGGGGATATTGTTCGAGGCCGATACCTTTTCGATGCCGCTGATCTGGACCTTCCGTCCATCCTGATAGATCGAAAGATCAGTTTTCTGAAGCTTGGGAATGGTATTACCAGAGGTATCCCGCGCATCGAGAATGACACTGACCTCGGGAAAGCGACTCACATCCACCGAGCGCAACGTCACCGACACATAATCCGGCTTGTTGCTTTTCGCGGTGATGACGAGTGGTTTTTTATCAGACTGGGAATGGAGTGGCGCGAACGGGACGAAGGCGAGAACGATGAGCAGGATTGCTATCGACGGGGAGGGAAGGAACCGGAATCTTGTCATATCCAAAAACGCTCTTCTACTGATCGGAAGACAAGGACCGAGGCAGGGACGTTACAGGACGAGAGGGGCGGTGTTGCCACCGCCCCGTTTCGTCCGATTCGCTAGAACGCGAAATAGATGCGCAGACCCGGCACGATGACTTCTTCGTGTTCCCAGGCTTCAGGATCGCGGAACACGACGCGGGCATATTTCACTTCCGCACGGAGCCAGCTAAAGACGTTGAAGTAGGCCTCACCCATCAGTCCCCCGTTGAAGTACTGAAGACTGGCTCCATAGGTGGAGGTGCCCCGATGGTCGTAGGACAGCTTGGCGAACAGATCCAGCGTGCCTTTTCCGTCCACCACCTTCACGCTGTCTTCGAAGGCTTCGCGATTGGAATTGCTGACATACTCCGGATCGATGCCCCACAGTTTGCGGCGCGCTTGATCCACCTTGATATATCCAGCACCAACAGCGATGCGGAGACCGTTGAGCATGAAGCCGAGATCGTTCCAATAGTACGCCGTCGCATTGGCGGAAATGTAATAGAACGTGTTGATCTGTTTGATACGATCGTACTGGTCGGGAGTCCACTGCTCTCGTGTAAAGGTCGAACCCGCCCCGTTGATGATGTCGCCCTCGGGGTTGGTGATCTTCTTGTCACCGAGAGTCTTGAGACCAAACGACACATAGGCCGCAGCCCCGATACCGTAGGCATTAAACAGGTTCGAGGATGAGGGATTGGAGAGCTGGCGGAAATACTCGCCCGATGCGCCCCAGGTTCCCGTGATCTTCCGATGCTTGAACACCGAGAAGTTTTCGTTAATGCTCTTGTCACCCCAGGAGAAGGGAATGGCAGGACCAATTTTGATGCTTTCCCAAGGAGACGGCTGATACACCAACAGGGTATTCCAGTGGGCACCATACAGAAACGGCATATTGACCCAATCATTCCCGATCTTCAATTCGAATCCGGCCTTGATACGGGCCACTCGCACGCCCACGCCACCTTCTTCCTGATTGTCGGCGTCGAGAGTCCAGAGGAACCCACCCCCAAACGGCACACCAATGCTGGCTTCCGCGATATAGGGCTGCGGCTTGATGAATCCGGTTTCCTCGAGATGGGCATAGGTGGAGCGACGAACCACGCGCTCGTACAAATCGGCGGTCAGTACTTTCTGAAGGCTGCGACGACCCACGATCCGGTAATCCTCGAAACGGGGATTTTCCGCATTGGTGATGAATCCGGCAGCTTCCGGATTGTTGGGATCCGCTTCTCGGGCTTTTTCAATGATAACGGCGATAAGATTATCGGGATCCTTTGGACTCTGGACCAGGCGCAGTTTCGCTTTTCCACTCAGGACACGATCCGCGATCACCAACGCTTCGGAATCACGCAGATCATCGCGATTGTCACGAATCTTCCTCATGACTTCGAGAATCATGGCTTCATCCTGGATCACCCACTGCGGGAAGTACTTCTGCACCAAGGGATCCAATGTGGTCACGGCGCGAAGCAAAACGCGGAGACGCACATTTTCATCCTGATAGTGATTGATGCCCAAATCGACCAGACGCAGGAAATTGCCCTTGTCGTCCTCTTGTACCCGATAGGACACCAGCTCATTGACCAGTTTATCGCTCCAGGCGATCCGGCGAACCAGATCATCCTCGGAATAGTTGGCGCTCTTCATGAAGCGCATGATGGCGTCCACCGACTGGAAGGATTCTCCCCCTCCGTTCTGCGCGAAGGCGGTGGACCAGCCAGAGACAAGACAGAGGGAGAACATCGCCAAGGCGACGAGAACACGAGCATTCATACCGGTTGCGTGTTGTGCGGAGTGTGTAATATTCATAATGATCTGCCTCCGAATCAGTTGAAAATGGACGGGATACCGATTCGGAAACGCGGGGTCACGAGGAAGTACGTGCTCTCGTTTTCCCAAACCTCCTTCTCACGAAGCAGGAAGGAATACTTCATTTCCACTCGGAACCAGTCTGTCAGCTCGAGCCAGGCATCCGCCATCATGCTGCCGCCGAAGTACTGGAGCCCAATCCCATAATTGTTGACCGAGGCCATATTGATGAAGGAGATGCGGAAATACACATCAACGATTTCCTTTTCCTTGCCGAACGTCACCATGGTATTGGCGTTGTCCTTGGTGAAGATTCGTCCTTCCTTCTCGTACTTCCCATCCCGCCAGACATTGGCCGCATTCTCCGCATACACGAGATGGTCGCGCTTGATCTGCATGTATCCGCCACCAATGTTGAGGCGAAACGCAAAATTCGGATCAGTGGAACGATCCTTGAACATGATCGGATAATACACTTGTCCGATGGATCCGATATGGAAAAAGTCGTTTTTGTAATCGATCGTGCCGATCTTTTCCTGCAAGACGCTGAGGTGGGAATAGGGATCGTCAAAATTGAAATCATTGACAATCGTGAGATTTCCACCCAACGAGAAGGGGAAGCCGAAGGTGAAATCGAAGGCAATGTTGTATCCCATCGGAGAGGCGAAGGTGGCATTCTTATACGCCAGCGGAGACGGGAGCGATCCCGCATCCATTTCGTTGGGAAGCACCACGCCCACGCTCATGTCGTTTTTGTAGCCGATATTCAGACTCGAAATGCCCGAGGCCCAACGCGGAAGATTGACTTCGTCATTTCCAACCTTATAGAACAATTTCCAGGATGGCGCGAAGGCGGACCGGCTCGGAGAGCGGAGCTCAATGCGATCGAGTGATGCATCGATGATCACGAAGTCCGACGGGAAAGATCCCGGATTGGCGATCACGTCGATCCGCTGACTCAGGTTTCTCTCCTTGGCCTGAACGGTGAGCACGCCCTTGGTTTCGTACGGGGTGTTCGTGCGCAACTCGAATTCCACTTCCGCTTTGTCCTTCTCGTCCCCCTTGGGAGCAAGAGTGATCGGAAGTTTGATGTCCTTCAGCACGAAGGGAGAGCGCTCGCCACCTTCAAAAGCGATGCCAGTGAGCGTCACCGCTTCCTTTTCGGAATTCCGAAGACGCAGTTTCTGCGTTTCAGGGAAAAGCACCGGAACGCTCGACGTGAAGAACGGACCCGCACCTTCCTTCTGATCCGGCCGTTCGGCCGATCGGAGGGTGTCGATGCGATTCCAGAATTCCACGAAACGGCCCTTGGAGGTTTCCAGTTCACGATCGCTCTGCACAAGGAAGGGCCCACGCTTTTCCGGAAGGAAGAGATCGGCCGGAAGCGGAATGGAAGGTTCCTGCGCGCGCCGCGCGAGAATATCCTCATACAGCGCTTCATCCACCAATTTGATGACGGTCCAGAGGTCCGCGCCCGCGAGGGTATAGGGCTTCGGAACCGTTTCGCCGGAGGCACCGGCATCCAGCATCACGTTGTCGTCCCCACCTTCGCCCGCTTCCAGATCGTCCGGCGGGGTGGTTTCATCCTTGACCACACGGATTTCGACGATGTCGAACGGATTGACATTCTGCGTTTCCATCTCCTCGGGAGTGGCCTCCACATAGTAGATTTCCACGTTGCGCATCGCCGTATTGCCCGGACTCCTCTTGCCCGGCACGCTGAACGGGCCGTCGAGGCGATACTGATCTTCGATCAATCCCAGATCCGCGGCCTTTTTGAACAGCTGATCGATCCGATCCCGGTAGGGCTTCAGACTGAAGCCCTTGACCTGGGTGTAGTCGTAGCCTGTGGTGGCGTTCGACCGACGACGGCTGCTGGCTCCCGGCATAGCGCGGGGCTTATCCTGGGCCGCCTCCTTGATGATCTGCTGTTTGATCTGGGAATCATTGTACTCATTCTTGAGATTCTTCTGCTTTTCGCGTACTTCACTGTCCTGCTGGCCGAATGCCGTGGCACCCGTTCCGAGGCACAGAACAGTCGCAATCGCGAGAAAGACGAAAAACGGACGGTTCATGTATGACCTCATGCTCGTATTGAATTCTGATAATCTGCCGATGTTGTCCGATGCATGGTGCATCAGTTCGGGAAGAGGGTGACCGTGAAGGTGCGGTCAAATTCCCCGATGCGTACACGAATCACCGCATCGGTACCGTCCTTGCTCACCTTCCCCTTCAGGAAGAAGCGCACCGTACTCGTGGAACCTCCCTGGGCGTTCTGAGATTCTGACACGTTGACGTTATCCAGAATATCCCGACCATCGGTGGTTTCCGCTTCAATGCGAACTTCCGGTCGACCAATGCTGCGCACATTTTGCGTGTTGCACCGTCCGCACCGATAGGTGGTGAAGCGGAATTCGCTCCCGATCGGGTAGGTTCCGTTGTTATCGAAGGACAGACTTCCCACACGAACCATCGGCTTCGAAATCTTATACATGAAATCCGAGGTCGTCAATTCTTTCGCGGTGGAATCCGCGTACAATTTATACACGATATTGTCATACGTGGCGCGAATGCGCATGGTCTTTCCCAGCGCATCTTCGGGAATCTTGTACTTGACGATACTGGTCGTTCCGGTTTCCACCACACGCCCTTCCATTTCGAGTGTCCATTTGTAACGCGGTTCTTCCAATCCGTGCACGTTGATGTTCATTTCAAAGAACTCGCCCGCGAACGCGCCGCTTGGCTTCGGCAATCTCACCAGATAGGGCTTCTTGACGATGACGTTGAAATTCGCACCCGGGTTGCTGACACTGAGGTTCCCGGCACCACGATTGTCACGCGCCGAGATGGTCACCGGAAAACTCCCCGGCGTAGAATAGGTCTTCTTCCACACGAGGTTCGAATCCCCCTTGCTCGGAGTCGGCACCTGTCCGTCGGACGGGGCAATGAAGTTCACCTTGTCCGGCGAGGGACCCTGGACATAGATAGGCATTTCCGTGGGGAAGTCCAGCGCGGTCACGACTTCCCGCTTGGCGGGACGCAGCGAGAGCTGATCGCCCATTTCCTTGCGGACCACATCCATGCGGAATTCCGATTCCACGTTGTTGCTGTTCTGCATGATTTCCACCAGCAACTGCTTCCCGTTCGATGCGATATAGGGAATGGGGAGTCCGTTTTTCTTGCTTTCCTTCAGCCAATAGTCGAGAGCGGCTTCCACATCGACACGCTTGAACTGCGTGGCACCGATCTGCACATACTCTCCGATATCGGAACGAATAATCTCAATGGCATTAGTTCCCGCCATCGCGGTAAACGTATAGAGTCCTTCCGCCTTGGGCGTGTACCGGAACCGATACGACCGCGTATTCTGAGAACTGGCGCGTGGACTGTTCCGCACCGAATCATTGATGATCAGAAGATTGTTCTGTGAGGGAAGCGTATCCTGTTTCGAAAGAATCGGCTTCGTAGAAAGAATCACGGAATCGCGAGGAACATCATTGATATTCACCACGATCTTCGGATTCAAAATGTTCGTCTTTTCCGACACATTCTTGATTTTGATATCAAAGTACCGTGTATCGCCCACGAACACCTTCGTTTCGGCGGAAGCGTCCGCGATCGGGAGATTCTGCACCAGCATGATAATCATCTGGCTATTGAACTTCTTCAGCGCTTCCTGCTGACGCAGCATTCCTTCTTCCGCTTCGTCGCGTTCGACGATGACGATCAGAAGCTCGCACACGACCGCCAGATAGAGGAAGAAGTAGACCTGGTATTTCTTGTATTTATCGTGACCAGCCATGGTTCCTCCTCAGCTTAGCCGTTGGAACGCAGATTGCGCTCTCTGTTATAATCTTCCTGGATTCTGCGTTTCAGTTCCTCGATCTCCTCGATGGTGCGTTCGAGCGACAGCTGGGTGCCCTTCACAGCATCCGTCTTTTGCTCCGCATCCTCGGCCTTGTACCAGGTGGTGATGGCCAGCAGCCAGAGCACCGACACCTCGATGATGATGGCCATCAGAATGAGATCGGGCTGATGCGTGGTGATACCAATCTTGACACCGCGAAGTCCGATCATCGCGATCAGGAAGGCGGTTCCGATAAAGGCCACGGCCTGCACATTATTTTCGTATTTCTTGATGAAACACGCATGCATAAAGGTCGCGAAGGACGATTTGTTCATCTTGACCCCCGCCCACGGATTGGTTCCGTCCTTCTCCTTTCCGAGGACATTAAAGAGTATACGCTGCGGGAACCATCCCAGAATCGCGCCAAGCGGCGTGAAGGTAAGCACCACGAGGAACAGGAAGATGAAGGCGAGGGAAATGAGATAGAGATTCAGAACGAACACCGACGTGCCATATTTCAACACGTACTGGCTCAGATTTCCACCCGCGCGCAAGGTCGCCAACTCCTCCGAGGTCGCCTGGCTGAGAGATTTTCCCTTGGCGGACAGGTCCATTTCCAACTGCTGAACGGTCTTCTGATCCGAAGGATTCAGCAACTCCTGCGCATGCAGAGTTCCCATCGTTTGCGGAACGGAAGGCGCAAACATGATAACGATTAGGCACAGAAAGGAAAGTCGCAGTAAGCGGGTGAATCGTTCCATTGTTGCTCCAAAATATAAGTGAAAAGTTGGGATAGTAGACCTATTTCGGGCGAGAGAAGATCCTGCGTGCTTGCGCTTTCCCGTAACGGATCGTCACGAGAGCCGAAGCACCAGGCTTGAGGATGGACTGAAGAGATCGTTTATCAATATGATACATGCCACGCCCGTCGGCGAACACATACAAGGTATAGGAGAGGCCTTCACTCAGGAGGGTCGCGGTGATGGAAGAAACCTCGACGGATTCGGCGTGATCTCCCGCCTCGTCCTGCCGCAGAATGGAAAACCGAATATCTTCCGACACGACATTGTTCGACTGGATGCGGATGCGATACGACCGTGGCTGCAATACCACGGGAACGATCCCATCACGACGCACCCCACCCCACGTGGATCCAAACGGAAGCGACTGCCCGTGCATACGAAGACGGATACACAATGCCTTGTGCTCATACTCCGATGCCGCATAAAAGGATACCCGAGGTCCCGTCCCCGCCGCAATGACCACGTCTCGATCGCCACTGCGAAAGAATACGTCCCAGGCAATCCGCTGCGGCTCCGGAACGCCCTCCACACTCAGATCCAGAACGGCCTGTTCGTTGATGGTGGCCAGTAGGGGTGCCTCGTTGCGGAGCACTGCGGGCGTGGCCTCCACCGGCACTGAGAGGGTGGACACTTTCCAGTAATCCTCCCGTACCTGCCGATGCGCCACCAGCACCACCGTATCTCGTGCCGCCTGTATGGGGAGAGAGACACGCATGACCCCCTGCACGGTTCGTGTGAGCGCACTTCCCATGGGAGCGCGAAGAAGAGCAACCTGATCTCCTTCCTGAAATCCGGTGACGGAGACATTCAGCGTATCCACGAATCCCTGGATGGAGTGTATCACCGTCGTCGACGAAGAAAGCCCTGGCCCGGGAATATCCGGATTCGGATCCGCCTCGCGCACGAGAATCGTCAGTCGCGTTTCTCCGCTCTCCAGATAGGTGCGACGACGCATCGGCAATAGGGAGGTATCGATGACTGTACCGTGATAGGTGATCGATTTCCCGTGAACCTGAAACCGGGATCCCGATACGGAAAGGTACACTGAATAGGCTCCCGTGCTGTCGAAATGCGCCAGGAGGGGGATGAGCACTCCCCGCTGCCCCATCGCAGAGGCCTCGATGCGCGTACCGGGAGAGAGGAAGCCGCGATCGGCCATCCGCACCCCATCTCGGTAGATATCCAGAACGCGAACCGTCACATCATCCTCCAATTCCACATTGGGGATGAAAAGCGTCGTGCTGAACGGGGCAACGCTGCGTCCATGCTGACGCATGCTGTCTCCCGAAACCACAAACCACTCCAGCGTGTCGGAAAGCGTTTCGATGCGCATCTTGGGGATGAAGCCGGCCGCGAAGGCATCCCTGTCTTCTTCAAAGGCCGTCATCATGGTATTCTGTTGCGCGATCAAGACAAACACTCCCGCCAATGCAAGAATGAAGAGCACGAAAAAAATATCTGCCTGACGTCGCACCACACGAGCTCACCACCGCTGATGATATTGCATGCTGGACATCAGGCAAGGCCTCCCGCGCCGGCTTCTTCTTCGCCGGGACGCGCGGTCAAAAAATCTAAAAGATCCTTTCTGCGCCGCTCTTCCTCGGAGCCCGCGCTTAAAAAGTTTAAAAGACGACGAAGCTGCTCCGACGTGTCCGCCATGGCGTCGATCACCCCCTTCATCCCCTGGGCCATGAACCGATCCTGACGATCCACCAGACGGGAAAGCACCACTTCCTGCCGTACATCGGTCTGCGATAATAGACGCGTCAGATCCGACACCGCCGTGGTCATCTCCGCCACCGCGTTATGCAGCGATAGAAGGACCTGGTCATTGGAATCGAGGCGCCCACTGACCACCTCTACGGGAGAATACGCGACCACGATGGCGTACAACAACAGAGCGAGCACTTCGAGCGTAAAGGCGGCCACGGGCACCACAACGCTGATGCTCCACAGAAGATACAGGGCGACGGTAACCATTACCGCTACTGCACCCCCATACACCAGCCCCTGTACGATTCCGAAGTAATAGCGATGGATGATTTCTTCCATAAACACCCGACGACCGACCTTTCTCCCCAGATTGGTCTCCAATCCCATCCGACGACCGTCCAGAAACTGTACTTCCAGTCCCCGCGTGGCGAGCCGCCAGCATTGGGACAACGTGCGAAACTCCGACTGGTTTCTCGTCCTCCGCTCCTGAAAGTACTCACGGAGCAAGCGACGTCCCTCGGGAATCTCGAGATCACGAATGGTTTCTTGTGAACTGAACAAGTGGAGCGGTGGTGATGGTGGTTGAAGAACTCAGCATTCAACTTCCAAACATATGCAAAAACCGAACCATTTACACCACTGTCTCGCCTGTACAAAACGAAAAAAAAATGAAGAAATGATGAACACGATCCCCGTAAGTGTGTGAAAATTATTCACATGTGTGCGGATGATTCACTCGGTTCGGGCCCGTTTCTTCTTCTCCTTCCCCTTCTCCCCTTTCAGCTTCCTGAAGGTGTCGGGGCTGGTCTTTTCCACCTCTTTATTCGCCTTCTCCAGGACCTGCTCAGCGGGCTTAACCTCTTCCTTCAAGCCCAGCGTATCTCTGGCCACAAAGAGTGCGAGCCCCAGTACGACGATGATAATGGCCAGGATGAAGGCCACCTTCATCACTTTCTTGACGATCGCGATTCCCAGCCCCAGGAGCAAAATCAATACCGCCACTAAAAGCAGAGGATTGGATAGAAAAAAATGATACAAGGCGTTCATCACTTTCCTTCTTCGTTCGTGCGCGTGTGTGTCATGCCCTCTCTGAGCCAGTGGCGCACCGTGTCGAACACCACGATCCCCGCCGCCACCGAGACATTCAAACTCTGCTTGATGCCGAACATCGGGATCTCCACGGCCCCGTCACATTCCTCCAACACGGAGTCGGACAGGCCGGTGATTTCGTTACCCACGACCAGCACCACGGGAAATACCGGAACGATCCCGAAACAGGATCGGCTCTCGTCGGTGTGCTCCACGGCGACCACTCGTCTTCCGTCTTTCTTCAACTCCTGCAACAGTTCGGCCGTGTGCCGACAGTATTCCCAGGGAACGCTCTCCTCCGCACCCAGGGCCGTCTTCGTGATTTCGGGGCGGGGGGGATAGGGCGTGAAACCACAGAGCCAGAGCTTCCGCACACGGGCGGCGTCGGCGGTGCGAAACAGAGACCCGACATTGTAGAGACTACGTACATTGTCCACAACCAAGTCGATGGGATGACGTTCGAGGTGCACGAGCTCGTCGACGCGGGGACGCACGATCTCACGATGGTGGAGTGCCCTCATCCTCGCCTCTCCCAGATCTCCAGTCTCTCCTTGCCCGCGCGGGGACGAATGCTGTTATCGGGAAAGGCCCGATACAATAGGCGAAAGTCCTTTTCCATCATCGCCTGCCACTGGTCGGAATCGATAGCATAGGGAGGTCCACCGGGACGTCCGTCGATCGGAAACAACAAGGTCACATACCAGCCCCCCGCGGCAAGCACCCGGGCCGCGAGTTGAACGAATTCGTCCCGCCGCGAGGGATCGATGGCGCAGAGACAGGTGTATTCCACGAGCACAGAGTACCGGGCATTGTGGCTCGGCGCGAGGGTGAACATATCCTCTTCCAGTACCTCCACCTCCAGTCCGGCCTGCTCGGCACGGGCCCGCAGAATAGCATTGGATTCCGAGGCCATGTCCACGGCGGTCACATGATGTCCCTGCTCGGCGAAGAGGAGGGCATCGTGCCCATGACCGCTACACGGGATCAGAAGCCGCCCCTTGGGGAGCTGGAGCACCGTCCCATCGTTCGAGGTCACCCCGTCCCTCGCCATAGCTTCGAACACCGGGGTCGGCGCGCCGAGGGTCCAGGCATCCCGGCCTTCCCGATATGCGGCGTTCCAGAATTCCGGCGTATTCACATCATCCATGATTCCCCTCCCGATGCCAGGCCGTCTTCGGAGAGTAGGATCGCTCCAGAGCACGCACCGCGCGATGCCGCTCGAACGCCAGAGCCACGAGACGATCGACAAGCGCGGAGTACGCGATACCCGCTTCCGCGAAGAGCTTGGGATACATACTGATGGACGTAAAACCCGGCATGGTGTTGATCTCGTTGATGAAGACCTCGCCGGTGCCACGACACAGCAGAAAATCCACCCGGGCCAATCCCTCGGCGCGAACCTCCCGATAGGCCCGAACCGCCATTGTGCGAACCCGCTCCCGCAGCGCGGGCTCGAGATCCGCAGGAATCGTGCATACCGACGCTCCATCCACGTACTTCGCATCGTAATCGTAAAACTCGTTGCTCGCGACAATCTCTCCTGGCATGGACGCGATGGGATGTTCGTTGCCGAGAATCGCGACTTCGATCTCACGCGCGTCGGCAACCGCCTGTTCCACCAACACCCATCGATCGAATCGCGCCGCCAGTTCCAATCCCTCCTTCAGGGATGCGCGATCCTTCGCCTTGCTGATTCCCACGCTGGATCCGAGATTCGGGGGCTTGATGAAGACGGGATATCCGAGATGACGCTCGCATTCGACGAGAAGGGTGTCGATGTCCTCGCGAACGCGATGAGATGGGACATCGAGAAATTCGGTAACCGGGAGTCCCGCCGCGCGGTGCACTTTCTTTTGAATGACTTTATCCATCGCCACCGCGCTCCCGCACACTCCCGCACCGACGTAGGGAAGTTCGGCGAGATCCAGCAGACCCTGCACCGTCCCATCTTCGCCAAAGGTTCCATGCAGCACCGGAAAAACCACGTCGACGGGTTCTGTGTTCCATCCTCGCTCGGTTTCGACAAGCAGTCCTCCGAAGCCCGGATCGGGAGGCAGAATTGCGCGAGGCGGACAGGGGACGTCCTCTCCCCGCAGCCAGGACATGGCGTGTTGGCCCACTCGCCAGATTCCCGCCTTGTCGATGCCGACGGGCAGAATATGATACCGATCAGGCGAAAGCGCCTCCATCACCGAGGCCGCCGACACGAGAGAAACCTCGTGCTCACCGGAACGGCCCCCGAAAAGAACTGCGATGCGTAGTGGAGTCATGACGGTAGATCGAAATGGTGAAGATTGCGGAACCCTTCAAGTTACAAATTCCCGTGTAGAATCGATCCTTCGATTAGTTGGATACTCTGTCCCTGTCAGGTCCGTGTCTCGATCCACTCCCGGTACCGGCCTTGTTTCCTTTCCCCCTCCCCCCTAGCTTTGAAACATGAAAACACCGCTCCTTTTCCTTGTGGCATGCCTGCTTTCTCAGCCGATCGTTCGCGCCCAATCCGTGGTGCCGGACACGGTTGCGACAGGAGTCACCGAAGGAAACACGCGAAAAACGGATCCCTCCTTCGTCATGCAGAAATCCCCCCTCGGCGCGGTGCTCCGGTCCGCCGTCCTTCCGGGATGGGGACAGTATTACAATGAATCGTATTGGAAGATACCCCTTGTTCTCGGGGTCTCGGGCGTGCTGGTGTATGGGATCATTACGGAGCATCGGGATTATACGCAATGGCGGGATCTCTATGCGACGTCGATCACGGAGCAGAACCCTTCGGGGAATCTGGAATACAAGCGGTTTCGTGAATTCTATCGGGATCGACGTGATACCTACGCCTGGTATTTCGGACTCTTCTATCTCCTGCAAATCGCCGATGCCTTCGTCGATGCCCATCTGTTCGATTTCTCGGTATCTCCGGATCTGTCCGCCTCCCTCTCCGTCCTTCCAGAGGGACGGGTTGGACTATCCCTGCGCTGGTAGGCCCGTCCCTTTCACTTCTGCGTTTTTTTCGGATATTGCCACTCGGATCATTCGACCATTTTATACATCGAATGATGGCCGATTCCATTCACTACTTCTGCCAGGACGGTCATGCGCGTTTCCCGGATTTTCCTCGCTCCCCTTGTTCTTCTCATCCTCTTCTCCGCCCAGGATCTCCGGGCTCAGGACATGTCATCCTTCCGTCAGGCGGAACTCGCACGCTATGCACGCAGGACTGCTCTGGCACCCACCAACAGTCCCGCCATGAAGAAATACGACGTGCATCATTATGCACTGAACCTCTTCATCCTACGGGATAATCCCCGCTTCGGAGGATCGGTACGCACACTGCTCCGGGCCACCACGCTATTGGACACGATTCAGTTCAACATGATTGGCACCGGAGTGGTGGACAGTGTACGTGTCAACGGACAGCGCCTCACCACCGTTCAGCTTAGCAACGATCTTCTGACCATTGTGCCCGAAAGCCCCTTCACACCTGGCACCCTCGTCACCACCGAGGTGTGGTATTCGATGCCCTTCGCGGGTAGTGCCCTGAGTGTTCGAAGCGTGGCGAATGTGCAACTGGGAAGACCCACCACGTCCATCGCCAGCCAGGCCGAGCCCTACGACGCACGCAAGTGGTGGCCCTGCAAGGATGAAACCGCAGATAAGGCCGATTCCATCCACGTCACCGTCACCACCAATTCGGAGCTCTTTCCGGTGAGCAACGGCGTGATGGATTTCGATCGGGACAATCGGGATGGGACGCATACCGTCGGGTGGTCCTCCCGCTATCCCATCGTCACCTATCTGGTGTCGGTGGCCATCGCGGAATACAATCGGCAGGACTATACCTTTACGCACGAATCCAGCACCATGCCCGTCACCAACTGGTCTTACAGTCTCACCGAACCGAATGCGGATCAAAACGCGCAGTTCATGCTCGAGGGGCTGCGGACGTTCTCCACGCTCTTCATCCCCTATCCCTTCATGAAGGAAAAGTATGGGATGGCCGAGTACGAATGGGGGGGCGCAATGGAGCATCAAACCGTGTCCTCGATGGGATTCTACGGGCGCGATGTGGTGGTGCACGAGCTCGCGCACCAGTGGTTCGGAGACAAGGTGACCTGCGATACCTTCGAACACATCTGGCTCAACGAGGGATGGGCCACGTATTGCGAAGCCCTGTTCGATGAGTCCATTGGAGGCGCCCCTGCCCTCCAGGCCAAGATGATGGAAGCCGCCTATTACGGGAGCGGAACGATTTATGTGGACGATCCCGAGGGTAAGGATTTCAGCCGCATCTTCAGCGGAAGTCTCACCTACAATAAGGCGTCCTGGGTCGTGCATATGCTGCGCCATGTGGTAGGAGACGAGGCCTTCTTTTCCGCCACGCGGAAGTACCTGGGTGATGAATCCCTTGCGCGTTATCGCACGGTGACGACCGACGAGTTCAGAGGATATTACGAACGGGAAAGTGGCAAGGACCTGACGGCCTTTTTCCGGCAATGGATATTCGGCGAGTATTATCCGACGTACAGGCTCGGGTGGACAAATACACCGGATGGGAGTGAGCATGTGGTACGCGTGAACATTCAACAGCTCTATCTTCCTGATCGACAGCTCTTCATTATGCCGGTGGATCTTACGTTCACGGTGGATGGAAAGGACACCACCCTCGTCGTGATGAATGACCGTGAAACGCAAACCTGGGAGTTCCGCTTTCCTCAGCCTTGCACCTCCGTGCAGATCGACAAGGACAACTGGATTCTCAAGAAGGTGGTCCAGTCGATGGCGGGCGCAACCCTCGATCAGGGAATCCTCCTGGTCAATGGAGTGGACTGGGATGTGGAATCCTACACCGCCGATATCAAAGCCGCCTATCGTGATTCGGTGTTCACCGGATCCTTCCCCTACCGGTTCTGGGACCTGTTTCCCAACCCCACCGCCGGCTATCCCCCGAATCTTTCGAAGATCCAGGGAAGCGGATTCCTTCCCGCCAGCGAGCTCGGAAAGTACTGCACCGTGGTGTGGATCGGGAACGGATATAACGGCGACGAAACGGTATGGGAGACCACCCCGATTTGGGAATACCTGAAGGCCGGTGGCAATGTGGTGCTGATCACACGTCTCGGCCGCGTGTTCGTGGCCGATGAGGTGGAGAGTTTTCTTGGAATTCGCTGGACGGGTACGGGACAAAGCACGGTCAATGAGTGCATTTCCCGACGCTCCGATCTTCTGTCGATGACCTTTACCGGAGATCAATCCCTGGTCGCCCCGTTTCAGACGACCCTCGATCGACCGGAGAACGAGATCCTCTTTGTGGACAATGTCAGTCTCGGCAATCCTGTGGGACTGGGCGTGTGGGGCCAGTCCACCACCGTCGAGAGCAAACCCACGGGACAGATGGTATTTCTGAGCATGCGGCCCTATCGCGTCGATCGCGCTCAGCTCAAGGCCAACATGCAAACGATTCTGCCCAAACTCACCTGTTCCACGTCCGACCTCGCACCCCTGCCATCCCGCGACGCGGCCCTCTCCCTTTCCCAGGGATATCCGAATCCCGTGCTTCCCGGCATGCGAACGGTATCGTTTACCCTCGGCATCGCAGAGCCCTCACCGCAGACCTTCGATATTCGCCTCCTCGATGCTCTCGGTCGCGAGGTTCAGCCACCACGTAACCTCACCTTTGCACCCGGACGCCATGTGTTGAACTGTCCTGTGGAAGGCCTGCCTGCGGGGGTGTATTCCCTGCATGTCCATGGAGCACAGGGCATACGATCGGCCTCTCTCGTGGTCGTGAAGTAACCCATCGGTACCCTGTCATGAAAAAGGCCGAAGGATATCTCATCCTTCGGCCTTTGCATTTTTACGAAGGATCTATTTCGAGATTTCCACGATCCGGTATTCAAGAGTTCCGGCTGGCACCTTGATCGACACCACATCGTCCAATTTCTTCTTCAGGAGGGCCTTTCCGATGGGAGAGGTCACCGAGATCTTGCCTTCGTCGAAATCCGCTTCTTCCTGAGAGACGAGACGATAGGAAAAATGCTCTCCGGTCTTGAGATCCTGCACGGTGACATTCGAAAGGATGTACACTGCGTCACTTGGTAAATCCTTCGTGTCGATGATCCGGGCCCGAGCCAGAATATCCGACAGTTTCTGGATACGGAGTTCGAAGAGCCCCTGTTCCTCTTTCGCTGCGTCGTATTCCGCGTTCTCGCTCAAATCTCCATGGGAACGCGCCTCCGCGATCTTCTGGGCAATTTCAGCGCGACCTTTGGTTTTCATTTCGTGGAGCTGCTGCTCCAATTCGCGCATGCGATCTTTGGTCAGGTAGACGGTTTCTTTGGAATCCACGGGATTTCTCCACGCCACTTTGGAAAAAGAATAAAAAAGATAGCCAGTTTCCCGCCATGGAATACTGGCTATTGACGGAGGTAATATACACTCCGGTACTCGGAGAAGCAACCCTAGGGTGCGTCCTCCGGTCCCGTTGGCTTTTTATGCCGGTCGAGGATGAGGTGTCCAAGCTTGTCCCGCTTCGTCCGCAGGTACTGCTCGTTGATGGCATTGGGCAGGCATTCGATTGGCACCCGCTCGGTAATTTCGAGACCGTAACTCTGCAGACCGATCAGTTTCTTGGGATTGTTGGTAAGCAGGCGCATGCGATGGATCCCGAGATCCGCAAGGATCTGAGCGCCGATGCCGTAATCCCGCTGGTCCGCCTCGAAGCCCAGCTTCAGGTTGGCTTCCACCGTATCGAGACCGGAGTCCTGGAGGTTGTAGGCAAGGAGCTTGTTGGCCAGGCCAATGCCACGCCCCTCCTGTCTCATGTACAGCACCACGCCTCGCCCCTCCCGATCCACCATCATCATCGAGGCATTGAGTTGATCCCGACAATCGCAGCGCAGGCTGCCGAAGGTATCGCCGGTGAGGCATTCGCTGTGCACCCGCACGAGCACGGGATCGCCGTCATCCACCACGCCTCTCACCAGGGCCAGATGCTCCTTGCCATCGAGCACGCTCTCGTAGAGATGGAGGTGGAATTCTCCGAACCGAGTCGGCAGCCGCGTCACCGTTACCTTGCGGATGAGTTTTTCCTTCTGCACCCGATACGCGATCAGATCCTGCACCGACACGATGGTCAGACCCAGCTCCTCGGCCAGCTCGAACAGGGCGGGAAGACGCGCCATGGTACCATCGTCGTTGAGAATTTCGCAGAGCACGGCCACGGGATGCAGTCCCGCGAGCTGGGCCAGATCCACGGAGGCCTCGGTATGGCCGGCACGGCGCAGTACTCCCCCGGGAACGGCCTTGAGCGGAAAAATGTGGCCGGGACGTGCAAGATCGGAAGGCTTGGTGGAGGGATCCGCCAAGGCCCGAATGGTAGCACAGCGATCTGCGGCCGAAATGCCGGTCGTGGTGCCATGCATGTAATCCACGGTCACCGTAAAATTGGTCCCATGCAAGGCTGTATTGCTGCCCACCATCATGTCGAGTTCGAGCTCGTTCATGCGTTCGGGTGTCACGGGTACGCATACCATGCCACGTCCCCGACTGATCATGAGGTTGACCTGGTCGGGGGTGATCGTTTCCGCGGCACAGATGAAATCACCCTCGTTCTCCCGATCCTCGTCGTCCACCACAATGATCATTTTGCCGGATCGAAAATCGGCAATGGCCTGCTCGATGGAATCGAGGCGGCGGGGGAGGACAAGAGCGTCGGCCATGGGATGCGGAGAATTATTTCGTGTCGGATTTATCGGCATTGACGATGACGGATACGGCGGACTTTTCCATCTTCAGCGTGACGTTGTTGTCCACTTCGACGAGGACGGTTTTTTCGTCCACGCTCGTCACCTTGCCGTGGATGCCACCGGACGTGACAATCTTATCGCCCTTCTTGACAGCGGTCAGCATCTTTTCGCGCTCTTTCTGGCGCTTCTGCTGGGGACGAAGGATCATGAAATAGAACACCACGAAGATAAGGGCGAAGAAGATCAGGGTGGACACAAAGGACTGTCCCTGACCTGCGGCCTGCATGGCAAGAAGAAGAGTCTGCACGGAAAGGCTCCTGGTTGGTCGTGGAGAGGGTTAGTGAAGCGGCTCCGAATCACGGTACACGGAAAGCACGGTGTCCTTCCAGTCCTCGAAACAGCCTTTCAAAATAGCATCACGCGCTTCGCGAATCAATGCGAGATAAAAACTCACATTGTGGAGGGAGGCCAATTGCAGTCCGAGAATTTCCCGCGTTCGGAATAAATGGCAGATATAGGCCCGGCTGAACTGACGACAGGCATAGCAGGAACAGGTCTCGTCGATGGGACGAAAGTCATGCAGATAGCGTTCCTTTTTGATGGAGAAGGGCCCCTGCCGGGTAAACACCGTCGCATTACGACCATTACGCGTGGGCATCACGCAATCAAACATGTCTACACCGCGGGCTATGGATTCCAGCAGATTCTCCGGCGTGCCCACCCCCATCAGATACCGTGGTTTGTTTACGGGCAACACGTTCGTAACCAAATCCGTCATCTCGTACATCACCTCGGTGGGTTCCCCGACCGCAAGACCTCCGATAGAGTATCCATCGAAGTCCATTTCCACCAAACCCTGAGCACTGGCCCGACGAAGCTCCTCGAACACATTGCCTTGCACGATACCGAAAGCCGCCTGGTGGTGCCCATGGAGAGGAAGGGTGCGGGCGAGATGGTCCCTGGCCTGACGCGCCCAGCGCAAGGTGAGCTCGTGACTGCGTGCCGCGTACTCATAGCCACAGGCCGCCGGTGGACATTCATCCAGGATCATCATGATGTCGGATCCGATGGCCCGTTGAATATCCAGCACGGACTCTGGGGTGAAACGATGGCGACTTCCGTCGATGTGTGACTGAAAGGTGACGCCATCGGGCTCGATGCGACGCAGCGACGAGAGGCTGTAGACCTGATATCCGCCGCTATCTGTAAGAATGGGTCGATCCCAGTGCATGAAGCGATGGAGACCTCCCACATCTTTCAGGTACTCCGATCCCGGCCTCAGCGCGAGATGGTAGGTGTTGGCCAGGATGATGCTGGCTCCAGCTTCGACAAGCTCTCGGTGCTCAATGGCCTTCACTGTGCCCTGGGTTCCCACAGGCATGAAGATGGGTGTGTCAATGGCGCCATGGTCCGTTTCGATCCGTCCCGCCCTCGCCTTGCTGCGGGGGGAGGAAGTGTGAAGCGAAAAGTCCATGTGTCGAATTACTCGGTCGAGGTGGGCTGATAGAGGAACGGGGCGTTGAGCGCGGTATTGCGATCCACCAGAGTTGCGAGGGTGAAGTCCTGAAGATACTCTCCAAAGCGCCGATTCGCCTCGGCAAAGACATTGAGAACCTCGCACCGCTTCTGAATCGGACAGGAGTCGATGCCCAGACAGCAGTGGCGCTGGAGGATGGGGCCGTCCACCGCTTCCACGATCTGAAGGAGCGTGATATCCGACGGGTGGCGTGCCAGGAGATAGCCTCCCGTGGCTCCCCGGTGTCCCTCCACGATACGCGCGGCGGCGAGCTGCTGGAAAATTTTCGCGAGATAGGTGCGGGAAACCTGGTGCTGATCGGAGATCTCCGAAATCTGCACCGGTGTTTCGACACCCTTGGAAATCAGATACCCGAGCCCGTGAACGGCGTATCCTGCGGATTTCGAAATGTGCATGGTGATCCAAAAAGGATGGTCAGAATTCCTACTTTCGAAATCTACAATGGAACCGGGAAAGAGAAAATGAAATTCTCTCTACCCGCGAAAATTCTTCTCGATGTGTTGACAGGCGATCGTTCCCGAGAGCATGACAAGCGGAATCCCACCCCCCGGATGCGCGGATCCTCCACAAAAATACAGACCCGATAGCGCGGGTTCCTGGTTGTGTGGCCGATGAAAGGCCGTCATGCGAGAGTGAGAGGCATGTCCATAGAGAGATCCCTTCCATGCATGGTAGCGCGAAGCGAAATCTGTCGGTCGAAATGTCGCGCAGGGTCGCAAGGTCGCGGGATCGGCTCCCACTCGCACGCCCAACTGCTGCACGATCCGTTCTTCGTATTCCCGCCCATGCGCCTCCCAATCCCAAGTCGGATCGAGGGCGGGAACATTGACCATGACGAACCAATTCTCTCCACCGGTGGGCGCATCCTCCGGTTGCGTTTTCGAAGAGATCGCCAGATACAGCGTGGGATCCTCGGGAGGACGGCCCTGCTGAAAGATCTCCCGAAACTCCTGCTCGTACTCCCCACTGAAAAAAATGTTGTGATGGAGGAGTTCGGGATGCTGTTCCTGCCGAGGAATCAGAAGGACGCATCCCGTGGAACTGGGCTGACCGCGGAGCAGTCGCCTTCTCGTTTTTTCCACTCGCTGTTCTCCGGAGAGCAGGTGTTCGTAGAAGCTGATCGCATCCTGATCGACGACCACCACCTCGGCGGGGTAGTGCCGCCCCGACGTCGTCTCCACGCCGCGCATCCGTCCGTGTTCGATGTGGCAGGCCGACACGTCCTGCCCGCATTCAAGGGTAACTCCTCGTTCGGTCATGAGCCGCAGGAAGGCGTGCACCAGGGAAGCCATTCCCCCTCGGGGAAACCAGGCCCCGCCGGAGAATTCCACATGACTGATGACCGCAAATGTGGAAGGGGTCAGGTACGGACTCGACCCGTTGTAGGTCGCAAACCGATCGAAAAGCTGGATGAGGCGGGGATCCCGAAACAGATACCGATGCAGCTCGTGAAGGGTTTTTCCGGTGGTGAATTTGGGCAGATGGCGAAGTGAAGAAGGTCCAAGAAAACGAAACGCCGAACGCACGGAAAAGGGGCGGGTGAGGAACACCTTCTCGCTCACCGCGTACAGATCGGCCACATAGCGAAAATACCGTTCAATGGCGGGCTCCTCTCCAGGAGAGAATCGTCGGATTTCTTCCCGTAGTGCCTCCCGATCTCCGTGCGCGTCGAACACGGATCCATCGGCGAAATGATAACGGCAGAGAGGATCGACGCGCTCGAAAGAGAGGTAGTCTTCCATCGCGACACCGAGTGAGGAGAAAAAGTCCTCGAACACCCAGCGCATCGTGATCAGCGAGGGACCGCAGTCAAAGCGATACCCATCGTAATGGAGTTCCCGGACTTTTCCGCCCGCGATCTCGTTTTTTTCGAGAACAGTGACGTTCCAACCGCGCTGGGCGAGGAGGAGAGCAGCGGTGAGCCCCCCGATTCCGCTCCCGACCACAACGGCCCTGCGCGCTTTCATATACGGGGAATCATTGCGTCCGAGACATCCAACCACGCCATTCGCAGGCATGACAGCGATACACGCGCTTTCCGGTGAGGAATTTGCGAATCCTTTCGATCAGGCCACGATGATGAGAACGATGCACGGCTTCTTCTCCACAGCGTGGACATTCCCTGCCCGTGTGTTTTCGCTTCTCTTTTTTTGAGTGCGTGCTGACGAACACCGGTGTTTCATCGATAGGAGGCGGCGCTCCCCAGGTCTCCTCTTCGTGGAGAGGAGTCGGGTCATCCTCGAACGGAAACGAAAACTCCCTGTCGTGGAGATCCTCTTCGTCGGGATCGTTCTCGACATGTCCATGTTCGACAGGTGGGTCGATTTCTCCGTGAAGAGACACATCCGGAATATGATCGTCGAAATGCGAGGAAGCAGCCCGCGGAGGTGTCGTGCCGGCCGATTTGCCGGGCTCCGGAGGAGGCGAGGAGCGCCGATGCGCGTCCGTGGAAGATTCACCGGAAGGAAGCTCCTGCAGAAGTCCTTCGGGTATCGTGGATTCGATCTGATCGTTGAATTCGTATTGTGGCACTTCGGCAGCGGGATAATTGAGTTGATTTTCATGCGCCCACCCCTTCCACCCGCATTGGGTGCACACGAATAGGCGTTTTTCAGAATGGCGCTTGCGGTACAATTCGATACGGGTTTTCGCATGTCCCCGTCGGAGGCTGGGCGCCTGACATTTCGGGCAATATGCGACGAGGTGAATTTTCTGAAGCCAGGGGTGTTCGTGCATATCGCTTTTCAGCAATGAAGGTCGTCGAAGTATTGGAGGAGGAGGTACATTGTACAGGAATAATAGGGTTTTTCCCATCCAATTTCAAACCTTGGGGGTCGATATCGGGGCATCGAAACCCCGGGTTTCTAAAAGAGTTCCCGATTCGGTTGTGAAAATTACCGAAGAGCCCTATATTCTTTCGTTGAACACGAGGAAATTCTGGATCCCACTCCCCACATAGAAACCGACGTACAGGACGTTGATTTTTTATTCGACTCACCGGCATCGGAAGCCACCGCCGAGGAGCTCAGACAGCGCCACGAGGATTTTGCCAAAGAGGCGATTCCTCACATGGATGCCCTGTATAATTTTGCGCTCCGGATGACCGGAGATCCCGACGATGCCGACGATCTCCTTCAGGAAACCTACCTCAAGGCGTACCGATTCTTCGATAAATTTGAGCGCGGAACGAACTGTAAAGCATGGCTGTTCCGCATTATGAAGAATTCCTTCATCAACATCTACCGTCGAACGTCCAAAGAACCGGACAAGGTGGATTATGACGATGTTGAGGAATTTTATCACATCATCCGGGCGGAATCCTCCGATCCGAACGATTTGCAGGAGAAACTCTTTTCGAACCTCCTCGATGATGATGTGTCGAAAGCGCTGGAATCCCTTCCGGAAGATTTTCGGACTGTGGTGATTCTCTGCGACATTGAAGGATTCACGTATGAGGAGATCGCCGACTTTGTCGAATGCCCTATCGGTACCGTTCGTTCCCGCCTCCATCGCGGCCGGAAAATGCTCCGCGCCCATTTGCTGGGCTATGCGAAGGACCGTGGGTATCCAACCGACGATGAGGACTGACCTCCTTTTTCTCGAGCGAGCATCGATATGACCGAGATGACCAGGGATGAACTCATCAGCGCCCTCGTGGATCAGGATTTTACCGGACTGACCGAGTCCGACGTCAATGCAATTCTGGAACTGCTCCACGAGAACCCGGAGCTCTTCGGTGCCTGCCAGCTCGACATCGCGACTAAGCTCCTCCTCTCCCGCCATCGACCCACCCACCCCTGCCCTGGTACCACCGAGGCCTCCATCCGACAATCGATCGAACGGCTGTATCGCACGGCAAAGGCCACCATGCGGTAAGCCACACCACATTCAGTACTCCGAGCCGATCATGCGCATCCCCCGCTTTCTTCCGTCCCTCCTGTTCACCACAGTTCTGTGCCTATCCTCCCTTCCCGTTTCAGCACAACCGACACATTCTTCCATCGATGTTGCCGATCTCCGACGTCATGTGGAATACCTTGCTGGGGATGCCCTCGAAGGCCGATTTATGGGAAGTACGGGCAATCGTGCTGCGGCGGAGTATATCGCGGCGGCCTTTCAGCGGTTCGGACTGGTGCCTGCGGGAGAGAATGCCACCTGGTTCCAGTTGTTCGAAGTCGTCACGGGAATGTCCGTGTCGGGAAAGAACGAACTGAGAATCCGAATAGGGAAAAAGACGCTCGGGCTGGTGTCGGGCAAGGATTTCTCCCCGTATGGCCTGAGTGCATCTGAATCCACGTCGGGTGATCTCGTCTTTGTCGGCTACGGAATCAGCTCGGAAAAGGCACACTACAACGACTACGCGGGCAGGATGGTGAAGGGGAAGATCGTGGTGCTGCTGAATGGTTTCCCGTCCCTTCCCGATAAAGCCGACGCCTTGATGGAACAGGCATCCCTGCGCGCCAAAGCACTTGCAGCTCGCGAAGCCGGTGCGGTGGGTATGCTCATCGTCCATCCCGTGCAGGAAGACGCTGCGCGCCTGAAATACGATGGTTCTGCAGCCCATGCCGGCATTGTGGTGCTGTCTCTGTCCCATCGAGGTTTTGCAAAACTTCTGAATCTCGACCCGGGAAAGGTGAAGGACCTTCTCGCTCGGTACGAAAGCACGCGGGACTCGAGTCTGATTTCGTTGGACGGACTTTCAGCGTCTATGACTGCGGCGGTCACCCCCCTGCGTGCGCGGATTCCTAATGTTCTCGGCCTGCTCGAGGGCAGTGATCCCGCCTTGCGCGATTCCGTGGTGGTGATCGGAGCGCATTTCGATCATCTCGGGTTGCAGCACGAGAGCTCGCTCAGCAGAAGCGGCAAACCCGAGGTCCACAATGGCGCCGATGACAACGCGTCCGGCGTGGCCGGCATGCTGGAACTGGCCGAGTACTTTGCCGCGCATCGGCCTCGCCATTCCCTGTTGTTCATGGGCTTCAACGCGGAGGAAAGCGGATTGCTCGGAAGTTCCGCGTGGACGAAGAATCCCACCATCCCGCTGGCTCGGGTCCGTGCCATGCTCAATCTCGATATGATCGGACGATATGATGCGCAGAAGAAACGACTGAATATTCAGGGCACTGGCACCGCTGCTCTTTGGGAATCCCTCATCACGAAAACCAATGCCTCCTATGCGTTCGACCTCGCGCTGATCAAGGACGGTCGCGGCAGCAGCGATCATTCATCTTTCAATGCAAAGAATATTCCTGTCCTGTTCTTTTTCACGGGATTGCATACAGATTACCATCGTCCCAGCGACGATGTCGACAAGATCAACTTCGCGGGACAGGAAACGGTGACCCGTTTCGTGGCGGATCTGATCGCGGCCCTCGACACTGCTCCCGTCCTTCCGGTTTATGTCACGGTCAATACGGGCAATGAGCCACGCATGCGGAGTTTCAACGTCTACGTGGGCACCATCCCGGATTACGGCTCCACTGATCAGGGCTTCCGTATCAGTGGTACCAGTCCCGGTAGTCCCGCTGAAAAGGCCGGACTCAAGGCCAACGATCTTATCGTGCGTTTCGGGGAAACGAAGATTCTCAGCATCTACGATTACATGAACGCTCTCTCCAAGCACACACCTGGGGAGGACGTTCCCGTCACGGTACAGAGAGACGGCAAGGATCTCATTCTCACCGTCCATCTCGAAAAAAAGTAGCAGCTAGGGACAGCGCGTCCGTTTCCACTCCTCGAATTGTCGACTCGAAAGAAATTCCTGCAGGATCATCATCGCAGAGATCTGATCCACGCGTTCCTTTTCCCTTCTCTTCATCTTTCGCACTCCCGCCTGCACCATGGTCTGAACAGCGAGGGAAGACGTGAATCGTTCATCCCACAGCACCACATCCACCCCGGTGTCGGCACGGATGGTGTCGGCAAGAGCAAGGATGGGCTCGCGCAGGGCATGATGAGCTCCGCTGAGCTGAACCGGGAGGCCGAGCACCACCAGTGCGACATCGCGTTCTCGGATAAGGCGCACAATCTGTGTCCGGGCCTGATCCGGAGCGTCCACGATGGGGTCAAGCGAGGTGGCGATCGTTCCGGTAGGATCCGAGATGGCGAGTCCGGTTCTTCGCCCCCCATAGTCGATACCAAGGACGCGGAGCTCAATCCTGGTCAAACAGATCGGCCTCCTCTCCGTCGTAGGAATGGAAGGACAGGGCCCCACCTTCCGGGAGATAGGGACTCTCGTCTGAAATGGAGATGGGTTTCAGAAGGAAGGCTTTGAACGCCTTTCCCGGTTTGAAGTGGGTTTTTCGATGGGGTGGGACGAAGATAATTTTCCCGGTCTTAGGATTGCGGGCAAGAGGTTTTGCCTTGGTGAGCTTGACTTCGAACACTCCGAAGTCCCGCACCTCGAGTCTCACTTCGGGATCGGCCGTCATGAGCAGGTTCTTGATGGCCGACAGTACATTCTCGACCTGAAGTTCTGCATCGATAAGCCGCACCTGTCCCTGCAGGGCCACTTCTTTCGCGATGTCCTTTTTCGTCAGGGTGGGAATGCGCTCTCTCATGGGGTGGCTCCGAAACAGTTACAGGTTTTCGAGAAGTCTGGTCACGGAATCTACCTCCGGAATCCGTGCGAGGCGGGCCATGATGGCCTCCAGATGGGCAAGGTCCTTGACCACCACCAGCACGGCTCCGTTAAATCGTGCGCCGTCTTCGCTGGTCTCGAGGTTGATACTGCGAATATTGGTGTTCTGGTAGCTCGAGATGGCGTCGGAAATGTCCTTGACCAATTGCGGGCGATCCGAGCCCGTCATCCGGATTGCGCCAAGATAACTGAAGATATTGTTCTCGGGCCAGGTGACGTTCACCAATCGATCATGCATGGGCTGCCCGTCGCTGGAATCGTCCCGGAGCAGGCGCATGATGTTGAAGCAGGAACGTCGGTGGATTTTGAGACCATGCCCCACCGTCACGTAGCCGATGACATCGTCCCCCGGCAAGGGGCGACAGCACCGCGCGAATTCGAACTGAATGCTGTCCTGGGTACCATCGATGATCAGCGGAGTCTTGCTCACTTCGGCCGCGAACTTTTCGATTTCCTGCTTGGGATCTCGACTCACGATCGGGAGTTTGACGGAAGGACTCAGAGGGGTTTGGGATAGAGCGTCGAGCACCTGTTCCACCGAGACTTCGTCTCGTCCCAACGCGAGATACAGCTGAGAGATTTGCTGGAGCCGAAGGAAGGAGGCCGCCTTCTGGAGCGCCTCTTCCGGCACCTTGGTTTTCAGCTTCTTGAGCTTTCTCTCCCACTTTTCCTTACCTCGCTGGATCAGTTCCCGGCTTTGTTCATTGACGAAGCGCTTCAGTCCGGTGCGCGCCTTATTGGTGATGACCTTTTGTTCCCAGTCGGTGCTGATGAACTGGTTCCGTGACGTGATGATCTCCACCAGATCCCCGTTCTTCAGAGTCCGAGCCAAAGGCACGATGCGCCCGTTGACCTTGGCACCAATGCAGTGCAATCCGATCTCGGAGTGAATTTCGAAGGCGAAGTCCACCGGCGTGGCCCCTGCGGGCAGTACGATGATCTGGCCCTTCGGGGTGAGGGCCATGATTTCTTCCTGAAATAGGTTGCGGCGAACATCCTCCACCAACTGGCGGGCTCCGTCCTCATCGATGGTGGTCTGCTGGAGCTGTTCGAGAATCTCACGCACCCAACCGATCCAGCGCTCAAAGGCGCTGTGATTGGTGGATGTGTTTTCCTTGTACGCCCAATGCGCGGCGATTCCCTTTTCCGATACCTCGTGCATGGCCCTGGTGCGAATCTGCACCTCCACGAGTCTTCCATCGGCGCCAATCACTGTGGAATGGATGGATTTATAGTCGTTGCGCTTCGGGAGAGAAATGTAGTTTTTATACCGTTCGGGAACGGGCTTGTACACATCACAGACGTTGGCATAGGCGGTAAAGCAGTCTTTTTCATCCTCGGTATCGAGAATGATGCGCACCGCGAAAAGATCGTAGATCTCCTCGATGGGCTTGTTCCGGTCCTGCATCTTCTTGTAGATGCTGTAGAGATGCTTGGGACGTCCCGTGATCTCGAAACGGAATCCCGCACGTTCGAGCGTCTCTTTCAGGGGCTCGGTAAAGCGGGCCAGATATTCTTCCCTCTCGCGACGCTTCTGGTTGACCTGTTGTTTCAGGGACGCGTAATCCTCGGGATGTTGGTATTTGAAGGCCAGATCCTCGAGTTCCCACTTGATTCGCCCCAGTCCGAAGCGATGGGCGAGGGGTGCATAGATGTCGAGGGTTTCTTCAGAGATTCGCTTTTTCTGCTCATCGTTGACATACTGCAGGGTGCGCATGTTATGAAGGCGATCGGCAAATTTCACGAGAATCACGCGAATGTCGTTCACCATGGCCATGAGAAGCTTGCGGTAGTTTTCGGCCTTGGTGATTTCCTTGTTCTTGAGGATCTGCGTGATCTTCGTGGCCCCATCGACGATTTCGGCCACGGTGACCCCGAAGCGATCTGCGATATCGTCGAAGGTCACTTCGTCTGGGCAATCTTCCAGCACATCGTGCAGGAGGGCACTGACCACGGAAATGTCGTCGAGGGGGATTTCCTGCGCCACGATCATCGCCACCGCGTAGGGGTGGTGGAAGTACGGTTCTCCCGATTTACGGATGTGATTTCGATGGGAATAGGCCGCAAAGTGAAAAGCGTCGGTGATCAGGGCCTCATCGACGTTGACCAGATTGTTGCGCGCCACGGCGAGGAGCGCATCGAGCTTATCCTGGGTTGCTCCCGGAGCCGCCTGGCCTTGGGAGCGAAGTTTTCCCGACAGAATATTTTTTCCGGATTTAGCCACACCTACCTCGTGGAGGGAATATATTCTTCTTCCGCACAATAGCAAGCCACAGACCATCCGTGACACAATACGCCCCACCGACACGGCCCCTCGATATCAGGAGGCCTCCGCTGCACCTACGCTATCTTGTTTCTCCCCCACCCTTTCGGTATTTTTTACGATGCGTATGCAGATCCTGCCCATTTTCATCAATACGAGGAAGGTATGAAACTGTCACGAAAGGCCGGCATTGCCTGCATGCTGGGCATCACTCTCGCGCTCGGCTCGATGGGATTTCAGTGCTCGTCGCCGAACATCACCAGCGGAAAGATGTATTACCAGCAGTACCAGCAGAGCAAGGATCCCGCGAAGCTGGATCAGGCACTTTCCATGTTCCAGAAGGAAGTGGATGAAAAGCCAAACAGCGCCGAAGGATGGTATTGGCTCGGCTTCATTCACGGCGAGAAGAAGGAATACATCAAGCTGCAGGAGGCATGGTCCAAGAGCAAGAGTTTGAGCCCCCAAATGCAGAAGGAAATTACCACGAATACCCCGTATTACTGGCAGCAGGCATACAATCAGGGCCTGATGACCGCCAAGAAGGCTCAGATTAAGAAGGACAAGGCCCTTTTCGCAGAAGCAACGGAAAGCGTGAAGGCGGCCACCTTGCTGTGGCCTGACAGCTCCGCCAAATACGGAGCGTACGGCACCTTCGCCATGCTCCTCATGAACCAGGGTAAACTTCAGGAAGCCGTTGCGCCCCTCAATGAACAGATTCAAAAAGCTCCAAATCCCACCGCGTACCAGTATCTCGGAGATCTGTACCTGGCTTTCGGCGATGAAGCCAAGACCAAGAAGAACGATGCCGAAGCCAAGAAAAACTATGATTTGGCGATTAAAACCCTTGAGGACGCCCGAGTGCAGTTTCCGGACAACAGCGAAATTTATCAGTCCCTGATCACGGGCTATATCAAGGTGGGTCGCGCGGCGGAAAAGGCGGGAGAGATGAAGAACTTCGCCGACGCCAATCCCAAGGACAAGGCGGCTCAGTACGTATTCGGCACGCTCTCCCTCGAGATGAAGGATTACGAAAAAGCGGCCGAATATCTCGAAAAAGCCGTGACCCTCGATGGCAAGTACGAAAACGCGCTGTATAACTTGAGCGTCGCGTATCTTCGCTGGGGCTCCCGCATCCAGGAAGAAGGAAATCAGTCGAAGGACGGATTGACCGATGCCCAATCCGCGAAAATGAAGGACCTCTATGCCAAGGCAGTGTCTCCTACTCGGAAGCTGCTGGAGCTCAAGCCGAACGAAATCCAGTACGTGGATCTCGCGGTGAAGGTCTTTTTGAAAGCCAACATGATGAAGGAATCCGATGAAATGGACAAGAAGCTGTCCAAACTTCGTCAGGGATCCTGATTCTCACTTTCTCATCCCAGGAGTCCTATGAACGACGCCACTGAACAGACCCAACAGGTCAATATCGAACTTGGCGAAAAGGAAGCCGAAGGCATTTATTCCAACCTCGCCATCATCACGCATTCCAACGCTGAATTTGTCCTCGACTTCACACGCATCCTTCCCGGATCCCCACGGGCTCGGGTTCTTTCCCGCATTATCATGACTCCGATCCACGCGAAGCTGCTTCTGAGTGCGATCAAGGACAACATCGACAAATATGAACTCAAGTTTGGAGAGATCCATGTGAGCGGAGATCCCGGCCAGTTGTTCACCACCCCCCCAGGCACCCCGGTGCACTAACCCGTTCAGATCTCTCGCGTTCTCCGAACGAAAAATCCCGTCCGCCATTTGGCGGACGGGATTTTGTTTGCATGTGTTTCCGTCCTACGAGGACAGAGCCAACCTATTTCGCCAGGACCATCTTGAGCGTTCTTGCGAACCGAGGCGTCTCAAGACGGTAGAGGTACATTCCACTCGGGAGCGATGCACCATCGAACACGGCCACATGACGGCCCGCGGTCTGGTATTCACTGACGAGCACCTGTACCTCGCGGCCGAGCAGATCCAGAACGGAGAGGCGCACGGGACAGTCCTCCGCGAGCGTATATTCGATGCTCGTGGCGGGGTTGAAGGGATTGGGTCGATTCTGTGCTACGGAGAAAAAGCGATCCGTCGCGTTCAATGGACGAATGCAATCGCCAGACACCGTGATCAATCCATCTCCATCTTTCACTCTCGGGAAGATGCTTCCGTTGTTGATCAGCACAGTTCCTTCCAGTTGGTCGTTTGACGGCCACAGAATGGATGTCCGAGCAATCTTGAAGGCCTCTCCCGCCCCTTCACCGCCAAAGATGGCTTTGAAAATGAGGTAGAGAAGTGGCGGCGGAGAGCCCCCGGTCATGGGAGTGCCATTTGGTGTATGGACAATCACATGGAGCTGATCCTGCGTACCGGGCAGCAGTTCCGCTTTCTCCACCACCCAACCGGAGAGCTTGCTCGAGCGCAGTTCCACGCCAATAAAATCCACCACCCGCTTGGGCAGGGCGTTACGCAGGGAATCCACATTGAAGGTGAGAATGAAATCGAAGCGTTGGATATCCTTGCCGTCGCTCTGGTCGATGGACATGGGCACGTAGATCGTCTGACCGGTATAGGTCACGTTGTCGCGAGAGATGCTGAGTGCTGCCGTGTTGGGCAAAGCAGGCACGAACACCGAATCGGTGCATGCGTAGGATCCCGCCACGTTGGTGGAGCGAACCACCGACACCAGGCCCATCATGGTTCCCACAGTGCGACGTTCAAGAGGAATAAGCACCCATTCCACCACAGCCGTGTCTTTCGGACCGAGGAAGTAGGGAACAGCATCCTTCTCCTGCAATTCGCCCGCCGCCAGCACGAGACCCGGCGGCACCGCCAACGTCACGCGGACGGAATCGGCCTTCCCACCGCCAGTGTTGTAAATCCGAACGCGGTATTTGAAGGAAGCAGGAAGATACCCACCGGTATCCGGATTGTAATGCAAGGTGTCTTCGGCGATATCGCAGTCCGTACCGATGCCGGGAGCTTCGAGATTTGGAATAAAGATCGAGCAGGTTGATTCCGCTCCTTCGGCATTCAAGGCCTCTGCCTTGAACTTGATACTCACTGGCCCGCTAATGGCCCTGGGCAGGGCCTGCAGATTCCATTGGAACACGGTGGTGCTATCGGGATAGAGCCGATCGGATGGAGAGATATCGGCCAGACGCTGGGTCAGCGTGATCGGTGCTACCACCACCAGATCCGGGGTCTGCACAATGATGGTCGCCTTGACGGAATCGGCGTAATCGCTCCCAACATTCTTGACGGTGAAGAACACATCGAAGGGATTCCCGAGATACACCCCGTTTACGGTGTCCTTGCGAATCGTGTCTGGCGCCGTGCAAAAGACGATAAACTCCGCGCGGCGCACGCTATCGACGATCACGGAATCACAGCAGAGTCCCTGATTGTTGAAATCGTCGTACACGCGGACGCAGATGCGGAGCGTATCCCGTCGGAACCGCACGTCGGGACGCAACATCCAGCTGAAGGAGGCATTACCAGTTCCATCGGCCTTGAGATCACCGAGGGACCGCTCACCGTTCTCGCCGGTGCCAAGCTGGATGGAAGGCGGAAGGATGATCTGCGCCTTGACGTTCTTGCCAAGAGCATTTCCGACATTCGAGAGGTTGACCCTGTATTCGAAGGGATCCGGAACGTAGCGGTGGTTGATAAACCCGACCGTATCAGGCACGATGTTGCACGCCACATCATACACCGCAGTGCGGGACTGCGGAATGAACACATCGAGGGAGCACAGGGTCGTGTACAGTTTGCGTTTGTAGCCACCGACGCCCTGGACCTGGAAAATCAGGGTGACCGTGGTATCGGTGGTCCGCTTGACGGCCCGGAGATTGAACGCAATGTTTTTGGATCCCGTGGGAGTGACGATGCCGATCTGCTCCACCGGGAAGGTGGTCGGATCCACGTCGCGGGTTCCGAGATATTGGACCACCGTTTCTTCCGAGGCACCGTCATTCGTGTTGTTTACGGTAACCTGTACCGGAAACGGATTAGGCACATAATCGTTTTTCACTTCGTCAAAGACGAGATCGGTGAAATTCTTGGTGCACAGGACGTTTAATACGGGAAACTTCTCGTGTTCGACCCAGACACTGTCCACCGCCTGCGCATTGGCTCCATTGCGGGCCGTGGCGATGGTTTGAATGAGATCGTAGCCGTCGGTGGCCCGCTCGCGCGCAACATCGAGGCGAAACTGAACCTTCGCCGAGTCGTTCGGAGCCAGACTGAGACTGGCGATGCGAATGACCGGGGCTTCCACCGTAAATCGGGTATCAGCCAGAAGACTCACCTCGATGGTATCGGCATTGACGGTACCGGTGTTATACACAGTCACCGTGACGTTCATCGTGTTGGGAACGTAATCATTCCCGACGAAGTTGAGCCGATCCACCGATTTTTCCAGACGGCATCCGATTTTCGGAATGCCCAGAGACGCCCCCGATCCCGGTCCGTCTGCCATGGCATCGACCATGGGATACATCAGAAGGCCAAGAAGGAGAGCGATGAAAGAGGAACGCACTGTCATATTCATGGAACACTCGTTGTGACGGGACAAAAGCGGGTGGCAAGGTTTCCCTTGCCACCCTTTCCTGAGTTCTATGCGATGAGACGAGCTGTCATGGTTGGTTACTTGGCGAGCACCATACGAAGACTCTTCGAGTATTTCGGCGTGTCGAGACGGTACACATAGGTGCCACTCGGCAATCCGGATCCATCGAAGGTCACAGAATAGTGACCGGCCTTCTGTTCGCCCTTCACCAACACACGCACCTCGCGACCAAGCTGGTTGAAGATTGTCAGGGTCACCGGACCATCTTCCGCCAGATCATATTCGATCTGCGTGGTGGGATTGAAGGGATTGGGTTTGTTCTGTGCCAGGTTGAAGTTGCCGCTGGAATTCAGAGGCACGATACACTGACCACTGACAGTCACCTTGCCGTCCTGAGTTACCAGAGTCACTTCGCCCTCGGCATCATCGGCCACGCTGTTGATGGCGCTCAGCAGATTCTTGCCGTCGACGGTGAGAGACTTGAGGAATTTCAGGTCGGACTGGCTGTAGCCCATTTCCTGACCCGGACCACCGTAAATGCCTTCGAAGATGAGGTAGACCAACACCCCGTCCGTGCGGCTGTTGAGCCGACTTCCGGTCGTGAAGTCTTCGACGCGAATCACGTTGTCCATGGTGCTGCCCGGAGTCCGATAGAGTCGGGTCTTCGGACCGCTCCAGCCGAGAGTCGTAAGCGTGTTCTCGGTGGTGGTGGAAAGGAAGCGTACTGCCGTCGGGTCGAACTGAATGTTGAATTTGTAGCCAAACATATCGCGCCCAATGGTTTCGTCGATCCGAATCGGCACGAGAATCTTCTCTCCGAAGCGACCAACGGGATCCTCGGGAATGGACACCACCGAAATCTTCGGCGCGCCCTGGATGAACAGATCCGTCACACAGTTGACCGTCGGTGCGTTGATCGACGCCACCTGCACGGTGAAGCGACGAAGCTGTCCGTTCGCATCGCGAAGCGGCCGCACCTTCCAACTCACCTTACCGCTGGCATTCACGATGAGATTGAAGGGATCGACATTCTTGATCGGGGTCTCGTTTTCCTCGAGGGTCACGCCTTCGGGCGGAAGAATCGTCGCCGTCACATCACGGGCCTGAGCTGCGCCAATGTTGTCGATCGTGGCATGGACCGTGAAGACATTGTATTTGCCGAATGCCGACTTCTCGCCTTCATAGTCCCCTTCATTCACATTGAAATGCAGGGTGTCGGCGGGTACGGTACTCGCCACCGGCGCGAGATTCGGACGACCGATTTCGGGAATGTAGATCAGGTGCGAGCATTCCTGGCTGGCCAGGGACTTGGCCGTCACCACGAAGCGCACTTCCACGTCACCACTTTCGGTGCGCGGAATCGCAAGCAGGGTCCACTTCACCTGGGCCGTGGCCGAAGGATCCATGCGTGCGGCAACGAACTTGATGGGATCGCCGTCGATGCGCAAATCCTTCGTCTGAGGCAGGATCATGGCATACACCGAGTCCGCAGGACGCAGACCGGCATTCTGGATGTTCAGTGTCACTTCGAAAGGATTCTCGGAATCCTCGTAGCGACCGAGAGCACGGTTGACATGAAGGGTGTCGGGACCCGAGCATCCGAGTTCGATGGCCGCGTTGGTGGCGCGAGGAATGAACACGTCGGAATTGCAATCCTTCGTCTTTCCGAAGCGATCCTTCACCTGGGCCTTGATGTTCACCGTTCCGTCTGTCGACCGGGAGATCGGCTTCAGCAGCCAGGTGACCGAAGAGCTCTGACCAACCTTGAGATCCGGCAGAGGTTTGGTTTGCACTTCGGAGTTGTCGAAGATCACGCCCGGCGGAAGCACTGCCGTGACCTCGAGCCCCATACCATCGGCAAGACCGGTATTGGTTACCGTTGCCTTGAAGGTGAAGGGATCCGGAATGTACACGCCATTGCTGTTGTCGTAGGTCAAACGAGCCGGGGCTTCGCACAGGATCGAATAATCAGCCGCGCGGCAGGGCGGAGTGAAGATGGGCACTCGGCACTCGCCGATAACCATGCGCTTCTTGTATCCACCCTTTCCGAGAATCTGGTACACCAGGGTGTCCATTCCCGCATTTTCGCGGCAGAGAGGACGAACCTTCCAGTCGAAGGTAAAGGTGCCGTTCACGTCGAGGGTTCCCACGTTCACGATCGGCGAATTGTCCGCCGGCGTGTAACGAGGCGGTCCCACGAACACGATCTGGCACTCCTCGGCACGGGTTTCCCCGATGTTCGTCACGGTGGTGGTCACCGTGAAGGGATTCGGCACGTAGTCGTTCAGCTTGTCGTCGAAGACCAGCACGTTCGGGGTGGCCTGACAGGCCATCTGGAACACTGGTTTCTCTTCGTGCTTGACGAAGATGATACGCTCGCACGTGTAGGAGGCGATTCCGTCGGCCACCACAGTCACACGCACGGTGTCGGGACCATCGGTCGCTCTCGGATTGGATTCGAGCACGAAGCCCGGATTCGCCGTGAAGCTGACACTGCCACCGGCCTTGATATCGGGAAGATCACGATAGGACGGAGGAACAATGTTGAAGCGGGAATTCTGCAGCATGAACGCCTTGACGTTCGTGGCGTCCCCTGTTCCGAGATTCTCGACACGCACCTTTACATCGAAGGGCGAAGGCATGTAGCGATCTCCCACGAAGAAGATCGTGTCGGGAGTGACGAGCTCACAGACGAGCTTGGGGAGAACCACCGGTTCGATTTCCACCGGGACCGTACAGGCACCGCTGACTTCCGGCGTTTCTTTGCTCTTGTACTGGATATCGAAGTTCACAAACTGACCCACATCCGTAAGGTTCGGCTGCTTGAGGCGGAATCCCCAGGTGGCCGTCTTTGTGCCCTGCGGCTGGATGAGGAGCCAGGTCTTGGTCGTGTCGTTGTCGGGATAGGAAGGATCGAATTCCACCAGATCCAGCGGATCGTCCTTTACCACCTTGGCGGCCACGTTCGAAATCGCGGCACCACCGGTATTGGTGAGATCGGCACTGATCACGAAGGTGGTGGGACTGTAGTCCTGCGTTACCAGACGGTAGAACAGGGTCGGTTCCGAGGTCGTGACGTTACAGATCAGAGAGGTCTTCAGATTGGCGATATCGATGTAGCGCTCGCAGATCGGGGCGGGCACGCCATCCTCGTCGTAGGCAACCACGTAGAACCGCTCGTTGTCACGACGGGTGATGCGATTCTGAACGCGGATATCCCAGGTCACGGTCACGGTGTCATTCGGATTGAGCACCTGATTGATTTGAATCGGATTGGGTGCATTGGGCGGATCGAAGAGAAGACCGTTTCCGGAATGGAAGAGGGTCGCCGTGGTGATCTTCGCCGCCATGTTGCTGTAGTTCCAAATCTTGTACGTGACACGGAAGGGATTCGGAGTCACGTCGGTTTCCGTGGAATTGAGTCCGCAGGAATCCGGCATGGACATCCAGCACATGAAGGCAGGAGCCAGACCAGGCACACGCACCTTGCACCAGGTATCGGCGCTGTCGGTGGGAATACCGGTTTCACCCATGCCACCCACGACAAAGCGGAACTGGAGTTCAGTGTCCATGCGAAGGCGCTTGGTATAACGCACCTTCCACGACAGTTCCGGCTCAGTCATGCCAACCTTCCACTTGTCGAGACGAGAGGGACTGAAGGCTTTGCGCAAAGGCTCCGCAGGATCTACGAGCTCTACGTTCGGCGGCAAATACAGGAAGCAGGTCACATTGTCTGCCGCAAGACCGCCCATGTTCTTCACCTTCACCTTCACATCGAAGGGATTTGGAGTGTAGGCGCCCAGCACTTCGTCGAAATGCAGGGAGTCTGGTACGGTACAGGTGGGAACGAGCACCGGTGCATCGAGAGCAGGAATGCGCACGGTGTTTTCGCAGGTCGTGGAGTCGGCATTGCGGGCCTTCACCACCACGCGCACGGTGTAATCCTTGTCGATCAGGGTGATGGGATGTTTCAGCTCCCAGGTCACCGTGGCCGATCCACCGGGCATCATCGTGTTCGCCACCTTCTTGGTATAGCGACTCGGCGCGTCGGCTCCCGCAAGGGAGAGATCGGGATCGATGAAGATGGTGGCTTCCACCGTATCGGCTCGCCGACCGCCATCATTGCTGATATTGACGGTGACCTCGAAGGGCATCGGATCATAGCGCTGATTGACCTTATCGGCCTTGATCAGTGGCATAGACACGTCGCACTTGAGGATGGGCTCCGTGGGCGGAATGAAGATCTTGGTGCAACACTTGACGTCGGGATGGTTGTCAAACGAAGCGATGATGCAGACCTCGGACGTGTCGCCCGTGGTGCGCTTCTTGGCCATCAGATCCCAGCGGACTTCAACCTGACCACCGCTCATCTTGACGTCCCGAGGCGAGACGGTTTGGATGTCGGTCATCGGTCCTGCCAGCGAGAAGTCGGTTTTCTTGTAGGTCAGCTTGTACCGCGCATTGCGGGCATCCTTGTCACCGTTGTTGATGAACGTGGCCGTGACGGTCACCGGATTCGGAGAGTAATCCTTCACTGTCCGATCCCACTGGAGATCGTTGGACGAGGCATTCATGTTACAGATGACTTCCGGCTTGAGCGGGAAGACGCAGATCTCACCCGGTTTGAGTTTTGGTCGGAAGCAGCCCTGCTCGAATTTCCAGCTCGTGATGGTGACCGGACAGCACACCGTATCGAGCCGGTTCTGATCCTTCAGGTTGAAGGTGAGCTCCATGAGCAGGCCGGCGCCGTTCAGGATCTTTCGATCCTTGGTGGAGACGGTGATGGTGCCCGTACCGGGAGTGATGGAATAGGGCACACCCGCAATGATCGACGAAGACGGCACATCGAGCTTTTTAAAGCTGAGACAGGCCGGATCGTAGGTGATCGTGAAGGTGACCGGATAGAAGTTTTCGTTGTCGATCGGAGTTTCAAGCGTCAAGGGGATGGTGACATCCTTGAGGGCCTTTTCCTCGCCACGACCAAGGGAGATCCAAAGGTCGGAGTAGGTGCTGGTGTCCTTCGGAGCCGTGTACTGACGCGTCTTCGAATCCTTGCCCGCGCAGGGAGCGCCAGTCTGCACCTGAAGTTCCACGAAACGCTTGCCACCGTCCATGCACTTGGCGTTGTAGATGATCTGGCATTCCTGGAAACCCTGTCGCAGGATGAGGGAGATAGCGTCGTAGATCTGGGTAAGCTGTGCGGACGTGGGGCTGGGATAGAACTGCCCGCCCGTGGACACCGCGATGTTCTGCAGATCGCCGATACTTCCGGAGAAGCTTCCGAGTCCAATGGTGAAGACGCGGATGCGATTTCGGGTAGCGAGAGAGATGATTTCCGCCGGGGTACGGGTACTCGAGTTGTCATCTCCGTCTGTCAGTGCGATAACCGCGCGACAGGGATTCGTGCCCGATCGGATCACCTGGAGCAGGCCTTCATAGACTCCATCCCAGCACGCCGTGGCGCCGCTAGCGGGAAGACTGTTGATGGCACCCTGCAATGCGGTCTTGCTCGTGGTCATGGTCTGGGCCACGGTCACGTTCTCGGTAAACCACACCACCGAGGCTTCGTCCAGCACTCCGTCCATGTTCGAGACGAAGTTCAAACCCGCCTGGATGGCGCCGGCATTTCCTCCGCCGGACATCGAACCGCTCGCATCGAAAACGAGGGCCACGCTGATCGCGCAGCGCTGACGGGGATCGGGGCACCAGAGGGTGAAGTCCCCCACCTCGATTCCGTTTTCGAAGACCTTGAAGTTGCCGGGCTGGAGCGTGTAGAGCGGCTGGCCATTACAGCCCACCGTGAAGTACAGCTCGATCGTCGGCCAGTTGTTGATGACGCGCTTGAAGGTCAGCACCGGTTGAGCGGCGGCGGGAATCGCGGCGCCCAGGAACAGGGCGAGAAACGCCCATAGGACGGCCTTCTTCGCTCGGGATACAGTAGAGGTAGACATAGCGTGCGGCTCCTCTCCGGTTGTATGGAAACTGTTATCTGACATGGTTGCGATCGTTCGCTCTTTATTCAACGACCTTCAATTCCACGCGACGGTTACGCTGGCGACCCTGAGGAGTGCCATTGTCGTCGATGGGCTGGGACTCTCCGTAGCCCTTCGAGGAAATGATGTCCGCCGGCACGCCTTTGCTGATGATGTAATCACGCACGGCAGCCGCCCGACGCTCCGACAGGTCGAGGTTGTATTCCTCGGTACCCAGGGCATCGGTGTGAGCGGAGATTTCGAACTTGCGACCGGGGTTCTGTTTGATGAAACGAATGGCGCGCTCGAGTTCCGGCTTGCTTTCGGGGCGGAGTTCGGAGCGGTCAAAATCGAACAGAACGGTGAGGTTGGTTTTGGGAGGAATGGACACGGTCGTCGGCACGGGCTCGAGAGCGATGTTCTTGGTATCCCGACGATAGGTAGTCAATTCCGGTACTTCGAAGATCTCGGATTTGAAGATATAGCCTCGTTGTTCCGCGCTCAGGCGATAGGTCTTTCCTGCGGGGACGAGGAACTGATACTGACCGCTTTCCAGGCTCTGATACTTGACCACAACTTCACCCGTGCCGTAGTCTTCCACAGTCACTGGGGTCGAGGCAAGAGGCTGGCCTGTCTCCTGGTCGGTCACCACTCCGCTGATCTGCACGACGGCATCGGGCGGGAAGGGTGGATCCAGAAGCATGTACAGATCGAAATCGCCATGGCCACCGGGGCGGTTGGAGGCGAAGTACAGAGTGTCTCCACTCAGCGTGGAGGAGATGTAGATGTCGTCGTCACGGGAATTGATCGGGTACCCGAGGTTGAGGGGCTTCGACCAACGCGCGCCCTGGTTGCGGGTGACGTACAGATCGAACCCACCGGCCTGACGCTCTACCCCATCGGGATTTCCGTCGGACGCGTAATACAGCGTACGATTGTCGAAGGCGATGGACGGCGTGCGCTCGTCGCCCTTGGTGTTGACGTCGGATCCGAGGTTGACCGGGCTTCCCCAGGTGTTGTCGGGATTGCGGCGCACCATCCAGAGATCCGTGCCTCCAAAGCCACCGGGGCGATCGGAGGAGAAGTACAGGGTGTTTCCGTCACTCGAGATCGAGGGCTGGGATTCCCAGTACGAGGTGTTGATCTGGGCGAAATTATCCAACCGCTTTTCCATGCGGAGGTCCTTGCCCTCGAGGTTGTTCAGGTTGCGAGGATTGGACCATTCGGTCCCCTTCTCGTTCCACTCCGCGACGTAGAGATCGCAGGATCCGAAACCATCGGGCTGAGAGCAGAGGGTGACGAACAGGGTTTTCCCATCGGCCGAAATGCTGATCGAGCCCTGGGATTCCGGCGTGTTGACGAGGTCGGAAAGCGCCTGGGGCTTTTCCCAATCCTTCCCGCCTTCATGATTTCTTGTGTGATTGACGCGATAGACATCATCACCGTAATCGAGGCCCTTGGGATTCGGACGACGACTGGTAAAAAAGAGGGTACCGTTTGCGGTCACGGCCGGGGCATAATCGTTCCAGGCCGAATTGACGTCTTCACCGAGATTTTCCACGGTGCCACCGGTCACCTGGGCGATGTCCGGAGTGGAGCTCGAACAGCCTGCGATCCCGAACATCAGGAGAGCGGCGCAGAGGATGACAAAGGAAGCAAGATAACGCATGGAGACTTATTCCAGGATTTGAAACAACAACCGGGGATGGAACGATTAGTACAGTTCGTATTTCAGACCGACGGAAATCTGGAAGGACATGGTCTTCCAGTTGTCGTCGTCCGACACCTTCGAGAGAGGAAACCCGAAGCGCACTTCAGGAGACACGAACCAACGGGGACGCACGATGTAATCGTAGCCCACGCCGAACATGCCTTCCAGACGCAGCTTCCCGGTGATGTCGTCGTCCGACACCACCCGCTTCGTGTCGAGATTCTCACGATAGGACAGTTCCGACGTCACGATTTCCTGGCTGTGCTCGATGCTGCTCTTGATGCTGAGTCCGGCGGTGGGTCCCGCGAACAGATACCAGCGTTCGAGCCGAGGCTGCCAGCGCAAAAACAGGCCGGACGTGAAATACGACAGACTGACGTCCGCACTCTCGGTGTACTGCACCGGGGCAACCCGGACGACGTTCTCAAGTTTGATCGGAGTATCGATGGTCCTGTCATAGGACTCATACGTATGCTTGTTGTCGTACATGAACTTCGCCATGACCGCCCAGGAGGGATGGAACACATACGTGATGTCCGCTCCCAGGAGCATACCCACATTTTTGTAACTGAATTCCCCTTCAAAATTGCAATCACAGGTCGAGCTGAAATCGCCAAGGTTCTTGTTGAGATTGACGCCCGTAAAGACGCTGACCAGAATCGAACTCTGGTCGGGGTTCCAGACGTTCTCCCCTCCCGGGAGTAGTGAGAGCGCGGGGAGAGAGCGCTCGAGGCGCTGCGAGTGGTCAAGAGGTGATGCGTAGGCAAGGGATCCTGACCGCCACTGCGCGGCAGCGGTACCGGAAATGAGCAGGACGCACGCGATCAACGCGAGGGATCGCACGTGGGCAAACTTCATGTGAACACCTGAATAAGTAGCAAAAACCAAGTTCTTGACGATACCGATGAGTGAGGAATTTCGTGAATCGAGCAAAAGGAAAGGTGTGCGAACGACATGGCACTCCGCCGGGGAGAACCGGATGTGTGAATTTTATTCACAGCTAGGAATATAAAGAAAATCTTGTCAATGTCAATGAAGAATTACAGAAGAAGTTGCATGGGAGAAAAATGGGCGTAATCCTTGAGAAAATCACGGAAACGCGCCCCTTTGGTGCATTTTTTTTTCCTCTGTTCTCCAGATCGCCTGGCAGGCAAAATGGTTGTCGTACAAAGGACGGTCGAGAATGAGGCTGTCCACCGTGCGAAGATTCATGTGCTGAAGGATTTCGAGGCCAGAATACTCCCCCACCCATCCATGCAGGGTCATGCGAATTCGTGTGGCTTCGGCGAGAAAAACAAGCACGTCGAGTTCTCGGACAACTTCCCGAATGGTGGTAGGCTCGCCGGGTTCTCCGATCGAAAGAAGAATTCGCTCCAGACCAAGATCCCGCACATCTCGAATCGTCGCCACCAGTTCGTCAAGATCGGAATCCGGACACGCCGAATCACCGCAGAGACATAGGCGGAGGGCGCCCACCACCTTCCGTGGACCGAGGGCCTCCAAACATTCCGCCACGCAGCCAGGTTGGCGGGTCTGTTGCTCGGACAGCACAAGACGGTAGGCGCCGGATTCCTGAAGCACCGTGCGTCTTTCTTCGGGTGTAAGATCTCCGCCCATGAATTGCACGGGGATGTCCACTGCCGAAACAATTTTGGCAAGAGTTTCCAGATCCGGCTTCGCCCCTTTTCGAACGTTGTCCAGATCCACCACATGAAGGCTCTTGGCGTTTTCCCCTCGCCATACCCGTGCCAGCCGTTCCGGGGCGAGATCATAGGCTCGCTCCATCCCCGCTTCCCCCCGAATGGTGAGAACGCTGCGGCCCTGGGACAGATAGATTGCGGGGATGATGAGCATGGAACGCCTAGCGAGAAATGCGTGTCACGGTGTTGGTAATGGTGGCGTCCTGAGTCATCACAAAATCCTTGGCCTGATCCGGGGCGGCCTGCTTGAGTTCGGCCGGGGGCTCGACCAGAAAACGCAACGCCATCGACTGCACGAAGGAGCGGGTTCTCGACAATCCCTGCGAGGGATCGATTCGGGAATAGCCCTTTCCCGTCACATCGAACTTCTGCACGGTGACGATGCCCTGCCCGCTATCCACTTTATCCGGACCTGTATATCGGCTCTTCATGGTCACAGAGACATAGGCCAACCGCTCCGATCCAGCCTGCTCATATCCTTTGAGCGTGTACCGCGCCGAGTGCTTCAGGGCAAGATAGCCCTGCCGTCCGTCCCATTGGATGGTCCAGGAGGAGTCAACAGCGATGGGCCGGGATTCGAATTTCTGGAAGGCAAGTTGAACCACGTTTTTCAGTCCACTCTCCCCGTAATCCATCGCGAGGGTTTCCTTCGCTGAGGCCTTGGCCTTGGCGTAATTATCCTTGCCCATGAAGCGTTCGATGATTCCCGACAGTTGAGACAGATCTGAAATCCTTCCCTCACGATCGATCACGAAACGAAAGGGAGTTCCAACAGGTGCATGGTACTGGGCAAAATCCCGGAGCTTGCGTTCATCATATCGCTTGTCGCTGTCGAATTCGAGGCTCTGGGTTCCTCGCGTGTTTTTGTACTCCCCTGCGAACAACACACGATTGCAGGTCGCCTCCACCCGGGCCTCTCCTCCCTCGGCAGCGTCAAGCACGGTAAAAGCGTACCACCAGGTCACCTTCTGTCGATTCTCCTCCACTTCCTTGTCCCGCCCAATCTTCACTCGCTCATCCGTCTCGATTCGAAAGTCGAATCGATCTCCCGACTTGAGTTTCAGGGCGAACGTGGTCGCATTCCCCTTTCTCTCCAGAGGTGCCTGGGTTCCCTCCATCGCCGTGGTATCAGCCGCAGCTGAGGCCGACGGGGTGCGATGCTGTCCACACCCCACCCCGGCAATCAACGCAATGAAAAAGGAGGCGAACAAAAGGACAGTTGAACGACGCATGACACACCTCGGGTTGAAAGCGCGAAATATACACTTCCGTCGGGAAAGGGAGAACAGGGCACGATCCCTTCAATGCGTCGGCGAGATACGCAGGATCAGTACAACAAGTAAGGCCGCCGTGTTCGAAGAAACGAATCGCTATCCTGGCGTGCTTTATCGAGCCACGGTTTCCACAGCTGCGGTGACGATAGGGTCCGATCCATGTTGGCCTCGCCGGTGAGACGTCGAAGCGAAGGGGTTACCGACCAGTGTGATCCCGACGCGACTCGCAGGTGAGCGAGGAGGAGAATGGCAAATTCACAGGCCCGAAAGCGATTTCGATCCACAACGGAAATTCGAAGTCCCGCGCACCGCTCTCCCAGGAACTTCGGTGAGGATGCGCCCGGGCGCGTATCCGGTACGAAGAACCCCGTGTCTACCCGAACCACTTCGTTCGACAGACGAACTGCAAGATCCTCGGTTTTTCCCTCGAGCCAGGGAGCGCCAATCCAGCGAAAAGGTGCTTCCGTGCCCCGCCCTTCGCTCAGTGAGGTACCTTCGACAAGACAGGTTGCCGCATACACGAGAGCAGTTTCGAGACTCGGCAGATTGGGAGAGGGAGGAATCCAGGGAATGCCGGTTTGATCGAACCAGAGATGACGATGCCAATTTTTCATGGGCACCACGACAAGATGGAGGGAGTCCAGCCCATCGAGCCAGCTCTCTCCGTGAATCATGCGCGCCAGTTCTCCCGGAGTCATCGCATACCGCAAGGGCAGCGGGTAGGGACCCACGAAACTGAATTCCGACGAGTCCAACAGCGGTCCCTCCACATCCCGCCCATTGAGTGGGGCCGGTCGGTCGAGCACGATGAAGGGAATCCCCCGAGCTGCGGCGGCCTGCATGCAGAGGCCGAGAGTGGCGATATACGTGTAGAATCGGAGTCCAACGTCCTGCAGATCGTAGAGCAACACATCGCATCGAGCCAGGGAGAGAGAGTCCGGACGTCGGCGCGCTCCGTAGAGAGACTGCACCATCACCCCACTCACCATGCCCGAGGGCACGGGAGCACCGGCATCGGCCCTCGCCTGTAATCCGTGTTCAGGAGTGAACACCACTGATACATCGATTCCTCTTGCCTTCAGGGCATCGAGAATGAAGCGACCGTCCGGCAGCACCGAGGCGCGATTACAGATGAGCCCCACTCGCTTTCCCCGTACGAGGTGCAGGGAATCGCGCAGCAGCAAGTCCGATCCGGTTCTCACCTGGGCAGGCGCAACACCAGCGAAAAGCACCCAGGCCAACAGGAGAATGCGTGCTACCATGGCAGGGACTTCATCCAGGACTCCAGCTCCTCATCGGCGTGGTCCCCTATGGCTAGAACCTGCATGCGGCCTCGAATCCAAAACAGGAGACGCCATCGCCCCTCTCCCTCGATGATCGCGGGACAGGCGGCACAATCGGATTTTCCGAGTGATCGAAGCAGGGTAATGGTTTCGGCGTCTTCTTCCATGACGACCAGGCGCCGGGATCGTCCTCCCGAGAAAAGTCGATACTCGGACGATTGCACGAGACGGCATTCCAGCAACTTCCGCTCCGTTGCCTCGAGACGTACTCCCGCATCCATCAAGACAGAGGCGAGGGGAAGCACCCGAAGGGAGCCTGAAACGGCATCGGTGCCCGGAAGTACGGGTTCTTTGGTTCCGCAGTCCTCCCAGGTGGAGAGGAGGTGATTCATGGCCTGCACGATGGCGGCGCCGGGCGCGGGGGGATTTCCCCCACGAAGGGAATACGAAATGACGAAGGGTCCTTCGTTCCACCATAGCGTTCGATCCACCCGGCATCCCCCATGACCCGGGACACCGAGAATCGTCCCTTCCCCCGCCTTCAGTCCGAGAAGCCCAAAACCCGCCCAGGCGGATGGGGTTCTCACAATGAGAATCGACATTTGACTTCGATCCCTGCGGAGGGTCAGGGCCAGACCATCCTGAGGTTCGTAGCAGCGAAGGCGATCGGCGCGTTCCCCCAGGAATCCGAGCAGTGCCGACGTGGTCAAACGGGTCTCCTGTTCGAGAGTCCAATCCGCAAGGCGCGCGGGAAACTCAGCCCGAACCGACGGCAACAGACTCAGGAGCAGGAGGGAAAGGAAGGGAAATCGTGAAAAATGCATACTACTGGAAAAATGCCTTTTGAACTTCAGGCGACAATGCGTAATATAGGATCGAGAATCTTGAATTCTCATTCCCCCCTCAATACTTCCCACCTTCGTTGACACAGGGGGTATCGTATTGTTTTCGCACCCCGCCCCCGGCGGGGCTCGCCTCGCGAACCGCTTCTATTCAGCACCCTCTGTTGAATAGCTACAAACTTCACTTCTATGAGGATTCACCTCGAGCTGCCGCAAGCACACCCCCCTTGCGGCAGTCCTCTTTTTTGCAGGATCGTCACTCTTCCTGTAGCATCCGATACACTGTTGTGCGGCTGATATTGAGGCGCTGGGCAACCTCGCTGATGTTGCCTTCGCAGACTTCGATGGCTTTTTTGATGATGCTCTTTTTAAAGAGCTCGAAGGGAAGGAGGTCGTTGGGAGAGGCGATGGAAAACAGGAGTCCCATCTCCTGCTGTTCCTGACTGACCAGGGATCGGGAAGCAATATCGTCGGGGAGTTGATCGAGACCGATGACGGGGCCATCGGCCAGAATGATAGCCCGCTCGATGACGCTTTCGAGTTCACGCACATTCCCGGGCCAGGGATATTGGGTGAGGGCGATCATCACCTCCTTGGTAAAGCCCTGGATTTCCTGCTGCCGACGGTCGATGGAGCGTTCGAGGAAATACTCGGCGAGAAGGACGATGTCGTCGCGGCGATCACGGAGAGGGGGGAGACGCAGTGGAAAAGTGGCGAGACGGTAGTAAAGATCTTCTCGAAAGCGCCCATCCTTCACCATTTGCTGAAGGTCCCGATTCGTAGCCGAAATGATGCGCACATCCACCTTGATGGATTTGAGTCCCCCGACCCGGGTAAATTCCTTTTCCTGGAGGGCCCGCAGAACCTTCGCCTGCAGTTGGTATTCCATCTCCCCGATTTCATCGAGAAAGAGCGTTCCCCCATCGGCAGCTTCGAATTTTCCGATTTTCAGGGCTTCGGCTCCGGTAAAGGATCCGCGTTCATGGCCGAACAGTTCCGATTCAAGGAGTTCTGAAGGAATGGCGGCACAGTTGAGCACCACGAAGGGTTTGTCCCTTCGATCGCTTTGTGTATGCAGGGCCTGGGCGATGAGCTCCTTGCCCGTTCCGCTTTCCCCTTGAATGAGCACCGCGATGGAACTGTTGGCGGCCTTTCGGACAAGATTGAAGATCTCCTTCATTTTTTTGTCGATGGAGATGATGTTGCTGAACGCGGTTCCTTCTGCGAGTTGCTTTCGGGCTCGCTGGAGATCCATCGCAAGCTGAAATTCCTTGATTGCGTTCCGGGTCAGAATCTCGAGTCGATCTCGGTCCACCGGTTTGGACAGGTAGTCATAGGCGCCGAAGCGAAGGGAATCGATCGCCACCTGAATACTTCCCTGTGCGGAAAGCATGATCACGGGAATGTGAGGATAATCCGCCTTGATAAACTTGAGCACCGTCAAACCGTCGATCTCGGGCATCATGATGTCGAGAATCACCAGACAGGGTTGGATGTGCATGTTTTCGAGACATTCCTGGGGACTCTGAAACTCCCGTACAGGAAGCTTCCAGAGCTTCTCCAGCCACATTTTTAGAAGCGCGAGATTTTGCCTCTCGTCGTCGACAATAAATACCGGATGGTTTTGGAGGGAGGAATGTTCCATGCCGTGGCCTAGATGATCCGAGAAAAAGGGGAAAGTGCGGAGTGCCGACGACCGAAGAACCGAGCAGGGGTTATCGATGCAATGTAGTCATCCCCGTGAAAAACGGAAAATCACCTGCGGCGTCTCATTGCTTGCGGGAGGGAGTTCGTGCACAGGAAGCCTGATGAGGGTGAAAAAGAAAAGGGCGGCCAGAGGCCGCCCTTGGTTCAGGAAGCGGGGATAACATCAGCCACGGGGTCCGATAATGACACCACCACGGCCACCACGCATCTTGAGCCACAGTTCGTACTGTTCCGGAGTCAGGATGGTCTTCATCTGCTCCTGGAAGGAGGCCTGCAGCTGCTGGAGCGCGTTGCGAAGACCTTCGGGATCGCCCTTGAACTCAGCGCGAAGACGTTCGATCTCGGTGTAGTAATTGATGAGCGCGGTCTTGACGGCGGGCCCTTGCTCGTCGTTGAGTTCAAGATACTTGGTCAGCATTTCCACTTCGCGAGTCACGCGGAGTTCGATCATTTTCTGAATCCGCTCCAAACGCTGCTGCTCGAGACGGGCTTTGAGTTCCTCGACCTTGGCGATGGTTTCGGGACCGACGAGAGCGGCGATTTCGGCCATCAGACGCTCATGCTCTTCCTGCAGAAGCTGCTTCAGCACTTCGGGCTTGTCGCGGTTGGCCTTGATGATTTCGAGGCGGGTTTTATTGGAGGCCTGGATGAGGGCCAGAATAGCCTGCGCATCCTCGCGCGTCAGGGTGGTATCGGCCTTCATGATCAGGCGGAAGAACATGAACGCTTCCATATCGAAGATCGGAAGGCGACCAATGCCGCGGCCGTCGGGAGGGGTCAGACTGTTCACGATGTTGCCGAAGGAATTCACCTGAGCCGGAGTGAGGATGGAGCTGAGATCCTCATCGAGGTAGTAGGAAATATCGAGCTGGGAGGCCTGCTCGTCGCTCAGGTTCAGACGATGGAAATTGGTCAGGGCCACACCCGCCGCATCGTTGTTGGGTAGAACCGGGTCGTTCACGCCGGTGTTCTGTCCACAGGCACCGAGGATCAGGGCAACTGCCGCGAGGCCGACTAACAGTGCTTTCTTCATGGTGATTCTCCTACACAGGAATATGAGTGATTGGGTCGATTTCGGTCTTTTGATTTCGACAACCGTATCGGCGGGAGGTTTCATGTCCACGAACCGTATCGCGTTGTTCGAGAAAGAGACAGGAGGGAGAAAAACAAGGTTACAGGGCGTTGGAAAAAAGTGAAGAGGAGCGGGGAAGAAGTCGCCTGTAGATGTGGAATTGTCGGGGAGAACCCCCATCTTCACGGTCGCGGTGTTTCTTTTGTATGCACGACCCATGAAAACCAATGCCATCCGTTTGATAGAAGCTTCGGGAACGCCCGTGGACATCCTTGAATACTCCATCGAGGATGGAGCCCTGGACGCGGGGTCGGTCGCCCAAAAGATCGGAGAAGAACCGGATTCCGTCTTCAAGACTCTCGTCACGCGGGGTGACACCACCGGGCTCACCGTGTTCGTGATTCCCGGAACCTGTGAACTCCACCTGAAGAAAGCCGCTCGCGTCAGCGGCAACAAAAGCATCGAAATGATAAAAAGCAAGGAACTCCTTCCCCTCACTGGCTACGTGCATGGAGGTTGTTCGCCCATCGGAATGAGAAAGGCGTTCTCCACCTACATCGACGAATGTGCTCATCTGTTCGACCGCATCTGCGTGAGTGGTGGTGCCATTGGGATCCAGGTGAAGCTCTCCCCCACGGATCTTGCCGATCTCACTGATGCCACCTTCGCCGAACTCACGTGATTCCATGCCTCATCGAATTCGCGGAATGATCTGATTCACGACATCACACCGACCGGACTTCATGGAATACTTGCTCGCCGCCATCACCTGCTCCGTTCTCGTTGCCCACATCCTGAAGTTTTCGGGGTCCCGGGACTGGAACGTTTCTGCCCTTTTTGCCATCAACTACCTCGTTGGATCGATCATCGCACTCTCGGGCGCCGGATGGCGGATATCTTCCCTGTTCCTCTCCCCAGCATACGTGCTTCTGGGGATCGCGATGGGGGCGCTCTTCATCGGCACCTTTTTCATCTACAGCAAGGCCATATCGACCTGCGGATTACCAGTGGCGGTGGCGTTCATGCGATTGGCTGCCGTGCTCCCCACACTGGGATCGATTCTTGTGTTCGGGGAGTCACCATCACCATTTCAAGTGTTGGGGATCGCACTCACCTTTTTCGCATTGCCCTGGTCCCAGGCCACTCCAATACGCAAGGCCGATCTGATAGCGTTGAAGGGCACGGCATTGCAATGGGGCCTCCTCCTCTTCGTGTCCTTCGGAGCCACCGAGTTTCTTTTTAAACTCCAGAGGGAATGGTACCCGCACCAGAATCCCTATGCCTTTCTGTCCTTGGTCTTTCCCACCGCGGCGGTGATTGGTCTGGCCGTTGCACGAAAAGGACGTACACCAACCCATCCCCGTCTCATACTGACGGGTCTCGTGCTGGGCACGGTGAACATGTTTTCGGCATACTTTTTTTACCGGTCTCTGAGCACCCTTCCGGGCATTCTCGCATACCCGAGTCAAGGAGTGGGTGTGATTTTTCTCACGCTTCTCACAGGGATGTGGCTATGGAAGGAAAAACTCCATCTTCGCCAGGTGGTCTTTCTGATCCTGGCTGGGCTGTCCCTCGTGTTGATGTATCAGTAGTCGATTTCGTTCTCAGAACGATCCCTCAGAAGCCCGGAGAGTCGACTGAGCGCTGCTGGCGCGGATGTTCTGGGTCAGCATGGGTTCGAGGCCGTTCAACCGTTCGTACACGGTTACCTGGCCCCGATGATACATCTCGTGACCGATGCTCTCCACGAGAATCGAAATTCGGGTGGCCTTGGTGCCGTCCATGCGTTCCACCAACCCCATCATGTACAGCTCGCCCACCTGACGATACTTGCGATCTGCGTCTTTATACTGCTCTACCAGAAGATCCAGCAACTTTTCCTTCGTATCCTGCCGACCGATGTTGGGAGCGTAGATCCCGATGAGCTGGGTGAGGGTGGCACGATGATAATTCGTGTCGTCCCGAGTCAGTTCCTCGGCCGAGATGATGGAGACCTCCAGCACGTGTTGGACGAGTTCGATAAGAGTGCGGGACTCGAGGGTCGGACGATATCCGAACTTCGATCCGGGGATCGCATTCAGTTCCTTGATCAGTCCCCGTCGGGTCTCGTACCACCAATTGAGGACTTCGTCGAGAAAGGTTTTTTCCACTGTCATGGCCGACTCCGGTTCAGATCGTTCACAGGAAATCTACGAAAACCGTGAAGTCGGAGAAAGTCAACCCTCCGTCGCCTCGAGGTCAGGCAGCAGGGCAAGGTCCCAGGCCCCTTCGAGGTCCTCCGATGCGAGCGCCTGTCTCACCAATTCGTGCAGGTGATCGCGTTGTTCCGGCAGGCCAAGTGCCACCTCGCACCCCTCGCGAAGCCAGGGGGAGAGAATTGCGGGATGAGCGCGGTAGGACAACCACCGTTGCCGAACCTGGTCCGGATCGGGCAGGGCGGCCACTCCAGCCAGGCGTGCAAGTTCTGCCCCAGTCAGGACGGCACTGGACAGGAGATGCGAGGGCAAGGCATCGAAGCCGATCCCGGCATGGCGCGGCTTCGAAAGGGCAAACAGTGCATCCCCCGAGGCGCGCACATAGTAGTCCCCTCCGCAGCGTCCCACCAGATCGAGAGCCTGGGGATCGGGACGTCCTTCGTGCAACACCGCTTCGTCGATGTGGAAGCACAGCACTTCGCCCACGAGAAGATTCCCACTTCCCTTCCCCTCTCCGAGGGAAATGCGGTTTAGCAACCGGCATTCCATCGAAAAGGGGGAGTCCAGTACCGAGGGAGGGCGCACTCGCAGAGATGGGCGTGGCGTGAGTCCGGCTTTTTCGAATTCGCTCACTCCGCGGGCATAGTCCGAGGATGCCAGACTGACCTGCTCGGCGAGGGACCAGGTGACCGCGCTTACGGTGAACTCGCCCGTGACCTCGATGTTGAAGAAGGTGTGTTTTCGACTGCCGTCGCTTCCCCGGTTGGCCGGCGAGATGGCCACGCAGGGAGGGTTCGCGCCGAAGGCATTGAAAAAACTGAAGGGAGAGACATTGGGTCGTCCATCCTCATCCACCGTTCCCACCAGAGCGATCGGACGCGGCGCCACTCCCGTGAGGAGGAGACGATGCACGAAGGGAATGGGATGTTCCTCAGGGAGGAAGGTGCGGAAGACCGCCATGGATGACCTCAGGGCTCGAGTTCGAGGGTGTTGTCGAGTCGGCCGAGCATCTCGATTTCGCAGATGACGGCGTCTCCCGGCTTCAGCCACCAGGCCGGATCGTACACTTTCGATCCATTCAGCTCGAGGAAACACCCGGTGCCCACGGTGCCGGAACCAATCACATCTCCCGGATGGAGCGTGACCCCATAGGAAGCGCGCTCCACCAATTCAGCGAAGGTCCAGTGCATGTCCTTGAGATTCCCCCGACTGACCAAGGTGCCGTTGACGTGGGTGGTCATGATCAGATCGAATTTTTCTCCCCGATCGGTGGGCACCCGTTTCGCGGCAAGCTCATCCCGGGTCACCAGCCAGGGGCCGATGGAGGTGGCAAAGTCCTTCCCCTTGGCGGGACCGAGGTTCAGCTTCATTTCCTTCATCTGCAGAGCCCGGGCACTCCAGTCGTTCATCACCATGTAGCCGGCAATATACTGGTCGGCCTCCGAGGCGGGGATGTTGCGTCCCTGCCTGCCGATGACGATAGCGCATTCCAGCTCGAAGTCGAGCTGTTCGCAATGGAGGGGACGCACGGAAACGGGACCGGGACCCGTGATGGCCTGATGGTTCGTGAAGTAGAAGATCGGGATTTCATCGAATTCCGGAATCATCTCCAGCCCTCGATTCCGTCTGGCGGCTTCCACGTGCTGCCGGAAGGCGTAGCCATCCCGTACCGAGGGTGGATGTGGAAGAGGAGCCAGGAGGGTGACGGCGTTCTGCTCGATAGCGAGAAGACGATGGTCCTGTTCCCAGGGTAACCCCATGTCGATGTAGGCTTGGCGAAGTTCGCCAAGGCGCTCCATGACGGCGTCCCCCCCACGCAACAGGTCGAGCATGGACCCGGGAGGGGCTGGTGTGGCGCCCAATTTGAGCATCCAGAAGGTGGGAATGTCCACGATCCGATCCTGAACAAGGAAGCCGACAGACTCCCGGGATCCGTGACGATAGGTTACGAGTTTCATGAAGGTACTCTCATTAGTGAGCGAAGTTCACGGCGTTTTCGTCTCGAAGATTCGTTCGTCGTAGACGAGCTTTCTCGCCAATTGCCTGCCCTCCTCGTCGATACGATACATCGGGATGATTTTGCTCGAATGAACGATAGCCATGTCGAGGCCGGCTTCGACGGCTTCGTGCAAAAAGACGGAATTGAGCACGTGGCGGGCATGAGGGGCCAGGCCAAAGGAGACGTTCGACACGCCCAGGGAGGTGAAACTGCGAGGGAAGCGCTCCTTGATCAGGCGCAGGGCACGAAGAGTTTCGACCGCAGAGCCGCGAAATTCTTCGTCCCCGCTTCCCAGGGTGAAGGTCAGAACATCGAAGATCAGGTCTTCTTCCCGAAGTCCGTGCCGATATACCGCGAGGTCGAAAAGGCGTTCGGCGATGGCGAGTTTTTTCTCCGCCGTTTTCGCCATCCCGTCTTCGTCGATGGTCAACGCCACCACGGCCGCACCGTACTGGGAACAGAGTCTCAGAATGGCTTCGGCTTTCTCCTCTCCATCCTCCAGGTTGATGGAATTGATGATGGCGCGTCCGCCATAATGCTGGAGGGCGGTTTCGATGACGGGAATCTCCGTGGAATCGATCATGAGGGGAATGCTCACCTGGGTATTGAAACGATAGACCAGGTCGCGAACATCGGCTCCCTCGTCCCGTCCCACATAGGCCACGCACACATCGAGCAGGTGGGCACCATCGCGTATCTGGTCCTTGGCCATGCCGACCATGGCGTCGTGATTTCCGGCGAGCAGGTACTCTCGAAATTGTTTCGAACCATTGGCGTTACAACGTTCTCCGATGAGCAGGGGGCGGGGATCGAGATGGAGAGGCACAGCCGTATAGAGAGATGCCGCCGAGGGGATGGGAACGGGATGACGGGAAGCGGGAGGCGTGGTGGCAGCCACCGCAGCGAGGGCTCGGATGTGATCGGGATTCGTACCGCAGCACCCTCCGACGACGGAAATGCCCAGTTCTGAAATGAACCGACGCATCCACGTGTCCATCTCCTCGGGAGTGAGACGATAGCAGGTATGCCCCCCCACATTCTCCGGCAGACCGGCGTTGGGCATGGCAAACACGGGACGTGTAGAGGTCGTGGCGAGAACGCGCAGGTGCTCTTCCATTTCGCGGGGACCCGTGGCACAGTTGAGTCCGATCACCGAGACGATGTCGTAGGGATCAAGGATAGCCAGCACGGCCGCGATATCGGTGCCCATAAGCATGGTACCCGTGATTTCCATCGTCACCGACACGATGACGGGCACCCGGGCACGGCCCGTGGCGAAGACGAGGCGCGTGGCTGCAAGAGCGGCCTTGATTTGCAAAGGGTCCTGACAGGTTTCGATGCACAGAAGATCGGCTCCTCCATCGAGGAGGCCCTCGATCTGCACCTGGTAGGAATCCCGCAGCGCCGTGAAGCTGATGTGCCCCAGCGAGGGCAGCTTCGTGGTAGGCCCCACCGAACCCGCGACGAAGCGTGGCCGATCGGGCTGGGAGAAGGCGTCGGCCTCCCGGCGGGCGATAGACGCAGCGAGTCGATTGAGTTCATAGGAATCGGCTTCGAGGCCGTATTCCGCCAGCACCACGCTGGCGGCGCCAAAGGAATTCGTTTCGATGATGTCGGCTCCTGCCTCCAGATAGGCGCGATGGACATCTGCCACCACATCGGGGCGGGTGCGCACCAGGTTTTCGTTACATCCCTCCAGATGGGCGCCACCAAAATCCTCGGCAGTGAGTTGGCGAGCCTGCAGACTGGTGCCCGTGGCGCCGTCGAACACAAGAACGCGATGGGCGAGAGCATCGAGAAAGGGATGAGTCATGGCGGGTTCCTGTCATTGGGTGCGCGAAATATAGCCACATCGCGGGAGTCAAAAAGAAAAGAGGGCGAGGCCCTCTTTCAAAAAGCGAAAAACGCAGGATTCGTTCCGGACTTAGTTCAGTCCGCACATTCCACCAGAACAGCCTCCATACGAGGGAAGCCCGCAGGATCCACTCGCGCAGGAGCTATCGCTACTATGGGATACCGACGCCGCGAAGGTGGAGAGTTTTTTCTTGACGGTCCGCGACGCGCATGTTGGGCATTGCACGTCCTCGGCGACTTCGCGGGTCTTAAACAGGATGTCGAAATGCTTGCCACAGTCGGAACACAGATACTCGAAGATGGGCATGGGAATTCTCCTTCAGAAGTCACGATGAAATCAGGATACTCGTTACACGCAGTTGTCAAGAAGATACGGAATCGCCGGATGGAGGCGTCGAAGCGGGAGTGTCCTTCTTCCTTCGCCCGGAGGGAAGCAGAAAGGTCGCTCCCACCACGGCGCCGTAGATCGTGCTGATGTGCCAGGTACTGGTGATGGGACAGGTGCCCCCGGTACATCCGATGAAGTACCAATAGGTGAAGCCAGCGGCGGCGCCGAGGACGATGGGGAGGAGTTTTCGGGCAACGGTCAGCATAAGAGGATCTCCGATGTTCCGCGTGATATCATGAACCATGTGATGCGAAAAAGGAGTTCCGGATTCATCGATTCAGGTCAAATGTCCGTCCCGCTCCTTTTCTTGCGGATGACGATTTTCGTATTTCCCTTCGTATCGGATTTTTCCTTCCTGATGACATCCTCCTGCTCCTCGACCGCCTCATCATTTCCTGGCGTGGTTTCCACGTCCACATCGATATCCAGATCCCGAAGATCTTCGAGATCGGGCACGACCGGCATGGTGGGGGCATTCATCCGAAAGTGGAAGGGAAAGGCCGGTGGATTTCCGTAAAACCGAAGTCCCGATCCTTCCTCGAGGTCCTCGATCGTCAATTTCCGCGTTTCGGATTTTCCTTTTCTGACGAACCCTAGGTCCACCTGATCTCCATTTTCGGCATCATCGAGTTCCAGCCAGAGGTCATCCATATCCCTGACTGCCTTGCCGTTCCACGTCACGAGTACGTCTCCTGCCTGAAGACCGGCTTTCTCGGCCGCGCTCCCCTTTTCCACGTTCTCCACCAGCAGCCCACCTTTTTGCGTGAGATTAAAGAAGCGTGCCAGTTGCCTGCGAACGGGGTGGAGGGTGAGGCCGCTTATGGATGCGGCGTTCATGGTGGAAAAGGAAAAGGCGGGGACGCGACGGGTACGAACCACGGTTTTGATTTTTTGACATTCTGGAGAAACCGAAAGCGTGATCGGAGCACCGGCTCTCTGCACTGTGATGGCCAAGGTCGTATCGCACGAAGAGCGGCGAATCAGGGAGCGCACATCGTCCACGTCGTCGACGGGCGTACTGCCGATGGCGGTGATGATATCGTCCGTTTTGATACCCGCCTTTTCCGCCGGACTGTCTTTAACGACATCCACGATTCTGGCGCCTCCCTGCTGTGTTTCCTTCCCGACTTCCGAGAGCATGACGCCGATGCGGGGTGGAAGGCTGCGGGACGAGGTTCGGACCTGAGCGCTCGCGGACAGGGTCAGGAGAAGAACGAGCATCCATACGCTGCCCGTGTACACACTGGGTTTCATGATGACTCCATCGGAATTGGTGAAACAACTGGTTTCGGTAGGAACGCGTGCAAATTTCGATTCCGCTCCGCCCTTTTGCGACCCCAATATTTTCGACCGTTGCGCCCTGCAACCATTTTTCCGAGCTTTGCGTCAAAGTTGCGCATCGGCCTTCCTTCCCGACGTTCACCACTGTGAGCCCCCCGTGACCCTCGCACCCTCCATTTCCGATCTTGATCTCGTGCAGCAAACCCTGCACGGCAATGTGGGTGCCTTCGAGCAATTGTATCACCGCCACAAGAGCCGGTTGTACAGTCTCGCCGTTCGACTGCACGGAAACACCACCGATGCGGAGGATTCACTGCAGGAATCCTTCATTCGGGCGTATCAGAGTCTCGGCACCTTCGATCGCGCCGCGAGTTTTTCCACCTGGCTCTATCGCATCGTGATCAACACCTGTCTGAGCACTCTGCGCCGTCATCCGCGACGCGAAGAACACCGCGCCTTCCTTTCGGAACAGGAACACCCATGGGATCACGCTCCAATGGAGGATGTGGAGTTGGTGCGTATTCTCGATCGGGAACTGCTGGCCCTTCCTCCCCTGCACAAGACCGTGTTTCTCCTTCACGCGCAACAAGGGTTCACGCACGAGGAGATCGCCGACATTCTGCACATCCGACCGGGCACGTCGAAATCCCACTACCATCGCGCTCGCAAACGTCTCCAGAAACGATTAATGGATCTCGGAGTTTATCCAGAGGTAACGACCCATGAAATCCCCGCTTGATGATGGAGAACTGCTGAAACGGCTTGCCTCCCGGCTGCCGGACCAGGATCCCCCGGATGCGCTCTGGCAGCGCATTCACGCGGGACTGCATCGTGCCCCTGTTCCGGTTGGCCGCACCCAGCACTATGCCTTTCTCCCTCCCCTGTTTCGACGCTCGCCACGGCTCGCCCTGGCCATGCTCATCCTGGTGGTGACGCTTGGGACAGGGTCGGCGATCTTCCTTCTATCGCGGTCCACGCACCCTACCTTCGTCACCACGGATTCCTCCGGAGGAGGTGAGGATATGGAGATGCTCTACGAAGCCCAGGACGATATTGACAACGCCGTGCGCTATTACGAGAGCGCCATCGAGAAACTCACGGTCGTAGCCACCAAGGCCGAGACCAAGCTCAATCCGGAGTTCGTTCAGTTGCAGAAGGAACGCATCGCGGGACTGCGCCAGTCTATCGATGATTGCAAGGAAGCGTTGCGGAACAACAAGATGCATCCGCAGGTCCAATTTTACCTGCTTACCGCATACAACGATCTGCAGGGGACGCTGCAGGAAATGATCACCCAGGCCAATTCCCTCTAATTCGATCCTTTCAGGAAATGAGGACAGAACGATGAAAACGCACACGACCCTATACATGACAGGACTGATTCTCTGCCTATTCCTCGTCGGCTCTCTCCATGCGCAGCGCTACGAACGACGGGTAGAAAAGCGTATTGAACTCGCTCCCCGCTCCACCGTCGAGGTTTCCAGTAAATTCGGGGCGATCCGGATTCAGGGCACGGATGGAAAAACGGCGGACATCCAGGTAGTGATCCGAGTGAAAGGAGATTCGCAGGAAGAGGCCCGCTCCATCGCGGAGGATGTGGATGTCTCTATCGAAGCCCAGCCTGCAAAGCTGAGCGTGGAAACCGATGTGCCCTCGATGGACGGAGGGGATCGATCGATCGATATTTCGCTGCAGCTCACCGTGCCTCGCACCGCGTTGGTGGATGTAAGCAATAAATTCGGGAGCCTCACGGTAAAGAATATCGGAGGAGAGGTGACGGCGACGAATGCCTTCGGTTCGATCGAAATCACGAACAGCAACAACGTGCAGGTGGAGAACAAATTCGGAAGCATCGTTCTCGGATCGATCACGGGGACGTGCCGGGTGCAGGGCCGGAACGGCAGCATGCGGGCCTACGACATTCCCGGCGGAAATTTCACCAATGCCTTCGGGACGGTGGATGTCTCCAATGCCCGCGGAGCGGTTACCATTCGCTCGAAAATGGGCGCGGTAACGGCGAAGGGGATTCCGGGTGGAGATATCACCAATGAATACGGGCGCATTGTCATCGGACTCCGAAAGAACTTCGGAGGACGGATCAACGCGAACACCTCCTTCGGTGGGATCGAATCCGAGCTGCCCCTGTCCATTCAGAGGCAGACTACGAAGGTGTCTGCCAACGGCATCATCGGCAGTGGAAACGGCGTCCTGGTGATCAGCAATAAATTCGGCGATATCGTGATCAATGAGCACTGATCGCCATTGCGCGATGGGATGATGAAGGCGCGGACCATGGTTCGCGCCTTTCGTTTTTCGATGAATAGAACGGCGAGGACCACCAGATGAAGGAGGGACTCAGATTCCGCTGATGTAGTCTCTCAGATAGCGAATCTCGGCTCCTTGCGCCGACACCTGACTCTTGACCAGATCTCCGATCGACACCAGTCCGGCGAGGCGTCCCTCCTGCATGATGGGGATGTGACGAATGCGCTTCTCGGTCACCACGCAGAGCAGATCGCTCACCTCATCTTCGAGGTCCCCGATAATGATGTCCCGCGTCATGACCGAGGCTATGGAGCGATCGAAGGAGCCAGTCTCGTCCTCATGGCAGAGGCGAAGGATGTCGCGTTCGGTGAGAATGCCCACCGGCATCCCCTCCTCGACGATGAGCACGGATCCGATATTGTGCGTGGCGAGCATCGAAACGGCGGCACGCACCGGCTGGTCCGGCGCGAGCGTGAAGACCATGGGACCCTTGTCCCGCAGGAGTTCGCGTACTTTCATGGAGGGTTCCTCACTGTGATGGATGACCGACAGGATTTATTGAACGCTGGGTCTGTATTGTGTGAACCCCTGTTGAGGGAAGAAAATTTCCGTGCCCGCAACTCCCCATGTCGCGAATCGTAGGAGGGGACGCATCATGCAAGCGGACCTCGGGTCCGACGATTCGTTGAACATCACAAGGACATCCCCATGAAAACCACCACCGCACTTTTCGTTCTCCTGATGACCCTCGGCTCTCACGTCGCCTTCGCGCAGGACAACCAGGAAACCCTGCTCGGTTCCGGCACCGTCGCCTTCGGAGGTTATGGCGCGCCGGTTCTCAAGTTCTCCAGTATTCGCGGAGAGCCGGGGATCCTGCTGGGAGGCATGGGCGCCTTTATGATCGGACATCAGTTCGCGATCGGCGCCGGTGGCTTCGGATTGGTGAACAACGTGCCCGCCGCCAAGGTGGCGCAGGACGCGTATTCTCCGTACGAAGACCTCTTCGTCAATTTCGGCTATGGCGGCGGCATTCTTGAATACACCTGGGCACCGTCGAAGCTGGTCCACTTCACCGTGGGCACCCTCATCGGCGCGGGCGGAGTGGATTACCGCTACGACATCTATGAGGACGATTGGGACAACAATCACGATACGCCAAATGTCCGCACCGAAACCGTGTTCGTCATCGAGCCCTCCATCGGCGCCGAGCTCAATATCACCGAGTGGATGCGGGCCAATCTGGGCGTCAGTTATCGGCATGTGAACGGTCTCGACGTCATCAAGGGCCTCGAGAACAAGGATCTGAGCGGTGTCTCGGGCATGCTGACCTTCAAGTTCGGGAAGTTCTGATTCTTCCCTTCTTCTCCGGAAATGAAAAGGCCGTCCCTCGGGACGGCCTTTTCTGTTGCGACCGCAGTCGCGCGTTACTTTCCGAGAATGGCGAGGAGAACGCCCGCCGCGATGGCGGTGCCGATAACTCCGGCCACGTTCGGCCCCATGGCATGCATGAGGAGGTAGTTCTGCGGATTGTATTCCTGACCTACATTATGCGAGACGCGAGCGGCCATGGGCACGGCCGACACTCCCGCCGATCCGATGAGAGGGTTGATCTTTCCGCCGGAGAGACGATACATCAGTTTGCCGAGAAGCACGCCTCCTACGGTGGAGAAGCCGAAGGCGATGACGCCGAGGGAGAGAATTTTCAGGGTTTCCACCTGAAGAAACTTGTCCGCCGCCATCGTCAGGCCCACGCAGGTGCCAAGGAAGAACGTGATAATGTTGATCAGTTCGTTCTGGGCCATGTTGGTCAGGCGCTCCACCACCCCGCTTTCGCGCATGAGGTTGCCCCCCATGAGCATGGCGATGAGGGGAGCGGCCGGAGGCACGATGAGGATACCAAGAGCTGCCACGACCATGGGAAAAATGATGCGCACCTTCTTGCTCACCGGGCGGGGATTTTCCATCACCACCATGCGTTCCTTCTGCGTGGTGAGCAGACGCATGATGGGGGGCTGGATAAGGGGAACCAACGCCATGTAGGAATAGGCCGACACGGCGATAGGACCGAGCAGATGGGGGGCCAGTTTCAGGGTGAGAAAAATCGCCGTAGGACCGTCCGCTCCCCCGATGATGCCGATGGCTGCGGCCTCCTGCAGGTTGAAGCCAAGAAAAACCGCCGTGATCAGGGCGATGAAGACACCGAGCTGGGCGGCGGCCCCGAGGATGAATGTTTTCGGGTTGGCGAGGAGGGGGCCGAAGTCCGTCATCGCGCCGATGCCGAGAAAGATGAGAGGAGGAAAGATTTCGAGTTCGATACCCTTGGACAGGTACCAGTACAGTCCTCCAATCTGATCGCCCACGGGAGGAGTCAGCAGACCGTTGCCCGGGAGATTGACCAGGAAGGCTCCCAGTCCGATGGGAAGGAGGAGAAGAGGTTCGAAGCCCTTATTGATCGCGAGGTAGATAAGGACGCTCGCGATCACGAGCATCGCCACCGACCCCCAATCTAGGGCCCAGAAGCCCATGCCGTTAAGGAAGCGAAAGAAATAATCGACCATGTCGACGCTCCCTATTCGTAGGTGAGCAGGAGCTGACCCTGTTCGATGACGTCACGGACCTTGATTTCCACCGACGCCACCACGCCGCTGATGGGGGAGGACACATTAGTCTTCATCTTCATGGCTTCCACCACGAACAGCACCTGATTTTCGTTGACCGAATCCCCGGCCACCACTTTGACATCGAGTACGGTGCCGTTGATCGGACTGGTGAGATTCTTGCTGTTCGCACTCATGGGCCGATGGCTTGCGGGACGCGGCGCCGGAGCCCCGGTGGCAGGCGCTGACGGCTGGGGAAGATCCGCCGCTCGGGACTGGGGCGGCCGGAACATGGGTGGCTGGGGCATATAGGACGCGTCGTCGTCTTCGAGGACTTCGACATCCACTTCGTATCGTTTTCCGTTGACGGAGATCAGAAGTTTCTTCATGATAATTGATCCGCTCTCGTTAGAATTTTCTTGAAGCCATCATATGCGTGCGACCCGAGCTGGCCCAGGATGAGCCCGCATTCGGATCGATAAAGTGAATTCGTTTGATGGTAATGGGCTTTTTCACCTCTGCCATCGCGGCGGCCGCGATTACGGCGACCAGGACGTCGTTGAGATCGCCCTCGCTTCCCACCGAATCCACTTTCGAGGAATAGCGGGAAATCTTTCGGGCATTGAGTTTTTCGTCCGTCGTTTTCATCAACCAGATGACAAAGGCCAGGAAGGCCAGGGACATGAGCACGACGCTCATACCGACGACGAGGAGTACCAGACTTTCGATGATTTGTTCGGAGTAGGTCATGAACGGAGCTCCGGTCTACAACGGAATCAGTCCGTGCTTCTTCTGGGGGCGGAGATCCCGCTTATTGCGCAGGGACTCGATCGCCACGGACAGATAGGCACGAGTGGTCTTGGGTTCGATCACGGCATCGACCATGCCGCGAGCGGCCGCCAGATACGGTGTGGAGAATTCCTCACGATACTGTTCGATGAGCTTCTGACGCACTTCGGCGGGATCGGTGGCCTTCTTCATCTCGTCGCGGAAGAGCACACTCACAGCGCCCTCGGCACCCATGACGGCGATTTCGGCCGTGGGCCAGGCCGCCACGCGGTCGGCGCCGAGACTCTTGGCGCACATGGCCAGATACGCTCCGCCATAGGCCTTGCGCACGACGATGGTGATTTTCGGCACCGTCGCCGCAGAGAAGGAAAAGAGCATCTTGGCGCCGTGGCGAATGATGCCGCCGAATTCCTGTTCCACGCCGGGAAGGAATCCAGGCACATCCACCAGACTGATGAGGGGGATATTAAAGGCGTTGCAGAAGCGGATAAAGCGGGAAGCTTTGTCCGACGCGTCGATGTCGATGGCGCCGAAGCGTTCGACGGGCTGATTAGCCACGATGCCCACCACCCGCCCATTGAGGCGGGCGAAGCCCACGATCATGTTACGGGCATAATGGGCATGGATTTCGAAGAAGGACTGGGGATCGAAGATGCGTGTGATCACGTCGAACATGTTGTACGGTTCGCGGGGATCGTCTGGGACCACGTGATTAAGGGACTCATCATCAATGAAGGTGATGTCTCCTCCCATCGGAATGGCGGGGGCTTCCTCGGTATTGTTCGAGGGGAGGTAGCTGAGCAGAGTCTGGGCGATCTCGATGGCATGGGCATCATCGCGGGCGATGAAGTGCACGTTTCCACTGTGGGTGGCCTGGGCGTACGCGCCTCCGAGTTCCTCGGCGCTGATCTCCTCGCCGGTCGCTTCACGAATGACGTTGGGACCCGCGATGAAAAGCTGTCCCGTCCCTTGCACCATGATGATGAAATCCATGAGGGCGGGCGAATAGGCCGCACCACCCGCACAGGGGCCGGCAATGATGGAGATCTGCGGCACGACTCCCGAAAGCAGGGTATTCGCGTAGAAGATGTTGCCATAGCCGCGCAGAGAATCGACACCCTCCTGAATGCGGGCGCCCCCACTGTCGTTGATGGCGAGATAGGGGGCTCCGGCTTTGAGGGCCATGTTCATGATCTCGGTGATTTTCCAGGCGTGCATGCCGCCTACGCTTCCACCCATGACGGTGAAATCCTGCGAGGAAGCGTAGACGAGACGGCCGGTAATCGCTCCGAGACCCGTGACGACCCCATCGGCCGGCAGGTTTTTGCCCTGCATTCCGAAGGTCGTCGCCGTGTGCTGCACGAAGCGGAACAGCTCGTCGTAGAACCCATTGTCGAAGAGCAGGTGCAAACGTTCCCGCGCCGTCATCTTCCCGGAATTGTGCTGGGCTTCAATACGGGCAGGACCGCCACCGAAGAGAGCCTCCGTATTTTTTTCACGAAGGGCCTGCAGTTTTTGGTTGATTGTGGACATACCTGTTCGAGGATGTATGAAGAAAGTGGAGATACCGATGGAAATCGGATCACAGGGGACGGTCCCCGACAATCGTTTCAACATACAAAGAAATGCCGGAATAACCAGATCATTTGAGACATATTTCTCGATTTTGGCCAAATTTCCACATTTTCTGCACACTTCACTCTTCACCCTTTCCTCTTCTCCTCCACCGTGTTTTTCTCACTTCTTTTTTGCACTTTTCCTAATTCCTGTCCCTCACCATCTGGAAGGATGCATCATGCAAGCGGGCAGAACCTTTCCCTCTAAAAATGAGATTGTGGAGAACTGGCTTCCCCGCTACACTGGGACGCGGATCGAGGAATTCGGCAAGTGGATTCTGCTCACGAATTTCCAGAACTACGTCGCAAAGTTCGCCGAGCTCGAGCACTGCAAGATCCGGGGAGTGGGTGGGCCGATGGCAACGGCCACCAGTACCGACGGCATCACCATGATCAATTACGGCATGGGGAGTCCCAACGCCGCGACGATCATGGACCTACTCACCGCGCTGGAACCCGAGGGAGTGCTCTTCCTTGGAAAATGTGGAGGGCTGAAAAAAACCACCGAGGTGGGCCAGTTCATCCTTCCCATCGGAGCGGTGCGAGGCGAAGGCACCAGCGATGCCTACATGCCTAGCGAGGTACCCGCGTTGCCCTCTTTCAAAATTCACCAGTTTGTTGCCAACGTCGTGACCGACCATGATCTAGAGTATCGCACGGGGGTGATCTATTCCACCAATCGACGAGTGTGGGAATACGATACGGATTTCCGTGCCTACCTGAAGCGCCTGCGCGTTATCGGCATCGACATGGAAACCGCCACTATTTTTCTGGTGGGGCACGCCAACCGAATTCCCAGAGGCGCCCTGCTCCTCGTCACCGATGTGCCCATGGAGCCAGACGGCATCAAAACCGAAGAGCGTGACCGTGTCGTGGTGGAACAGTACACGCATACCCACGTGTCCATCGGTATCGAAGCCCTGCGCCACGTGCGGGAGCGGGGAGAACACATCAAACATTTTCAGTTCGAATAGTTGCAGGATCGTTCTATGCCCCGTCCTTCGTTCCGTCCCTCCTTCTCCGCCATGGTTCTTTTCATCATGGTCGGGGGACTGTTTCTTTCTTCCTGTACCAAAACCGCGAAAAACGACATGTCGACTTCTCCCATCTCGCGCACGGCTATCGACAAGGCCGTGGCCTCGCTACGAGCCTCGGCTGGGGATGCCCATTCCGAACGCATTACACGTGGGGTATCCCAGGTGGCCCAGCTCTGGAAAACCGAAGACGGAGACGACGAGGCCTTTGTTCACTTCTGCACCACGCACTTCGTGAAGGACTCGGCGGAACTCGATCTCGTGTTTTCCCGCTTCGAATCCCATTTGACCAATATCTACGGGTATCTGACCGAGATGGGGCGGGATCTGTCCCGACCTCTGCAATTGGACCTCGGTCCCGTGCATCCGGTGGACGAGCTTTTCGGGACTTATAATCTCGGTTCCCATGTCGTGGACGACCTCTTCGCAACAAAGCTCGCCTTCGTGGTACTCCTCAACTTTCCTCAGTCCACTTTGGAGCAGCGATTGAAGGACGGACCTTCGTGGACCCGTCGTCAGTGGGCGGAGGCCCGGTTGGGCGGTTCTTTCACGACTCGGATTCCGGCCCCCGTCACCCAAGCCATCACGACGGCCTACACCGAAGCGGACACCTACATCAGTGCGTACAACATTCCCATGTACCACCTTCTTACCGAGGACGGACGGAGACTCTTTCCCGAAGGTCTGACCCTGATATCGCATTGGGGACTTCGGGATGAGCTGAAGGCCCAGTACGACGCGCCGAATGGGCTCGAGCGGCAACGGATGATTCAGATGGTGATGGAACGCATCATTCGGCAGGAAATCCCCGCCTGTGTGGTGAACAATCCCGAGACCGACTGGAGGCCGATGTCGAACGCCGTGGCAAAGGCACCCGGCGGAAAGAAGGACGTCACGTCCACTCCGGAACCGGATACTCGATACGCAAAATGGCGGGCGATCTTTCTGGCGGAAAAAGCAGCGGACCCTTTCCACGCGGTGGATAAAACCTTCATCGATCGGAAATTCAATCGGGAGAGAGAAATCCCCGAGAAGGATGTCGAGAGGCTGCTCACCAGCATTCTCTCTTCTCCTCTCATTGTCGAGGTGGGCAAGGACATCGCGACCCGACTTGGTCGGCCTCTTGAGCCCTTCGACATCTGGTATACCGGATATCGAGTGAAGGCCGGCGTGGCCGAAGAAAAACTCGATGCCCTCGTGTCCACCCGCTATCCTACGGTGGCATCCTTCGAAAAGGATCTCCCCACCATCCTGCGCAAAGTAGGCTTCCCGGCAGATAAAGCCGCGTTTCTCGCTTCCAGTATCGCCGTGGACCCCAGTCGCGGAGCGGGCCATGCGATGGCGGGAGGACGGGTGAGCGATCAGGCCCATCTCCGAACCCGAGTCGCTCCAGGAGGCATGAACTACAAGGGCTTCAACATCGCGATGCACGAGCTCGGGCATTGCGTGGAACAAACGATCAGTCTTAAAATGATGGACCACACCTTGCTACGGGGTGTGCCGAACACTGCCTTCACCGAAGCCTTCGCGTTTCTGTTCCAGTCCAAGGACCTCGGCGTCCTCGGCGTGAAATCCTCTTCTTCGTCATCCGACGGGCGGCAGGCCCTCGATGTGCTCTGGTCCACCTACGAAATCGCAGGGGTGGCTCTGGTGGACATGTCTGCCTGGCGCTGGCTCTACGAACATCCGAATGCCTCTGCTGCCGAGTTCAAGCAGGCCGTGCTCGATATCGCCCGTCAGGTATGGAACCGCTACTACGCTCCGGTGTTCGGCAAGAAGGATGTGATTCTGCTCGCGGTATATTCACATTTGGTGGATGCCGGGTTGTATCTTCCGGACTATCCGATGGGGCACATCATCGCCTTCCAGATCGAGGAATACCTCAAGGATAAAAACCTGGCGACCGAGATGGAACGGATGTGCCGTATCGGGAGCGTGAGTCCCGACCTCTGGATGAAAACTGCGGTGGGCGCACCGATCAGCACGGAACCCCTGCTGAATGCGGCAAGAGAGGCGTTGCGGGGGAAGTGAATACGTGAATGGGTGAATGGGTGAATACGTGAATGGGTGAATACGTGAATGGGTGAATACGTGAATG
>CAYQST010000014.1:0-5118 GCA_964420295.1 uncultured Chromatiales bacterium
TTCCCGAATTTGGAATCACGAACGATCAGCAAAAACGACTTCCGAGGGTACTCCCCTTCCTGAAAAATCGTAAATCGGCAATCGCAAATCACAAATTCTGAAAAATCTCCAATTTCCAATCTCCAATTCCTCACCTCACCACCACCTTCCCCATCGCCACACGGCCCGATCCGACGCTCACCTGGGTGAGATAGACTCCCGGCCCCAGGCCTCGGGGCTGCCAGAGGGCCTCGTGGCGGCCGACGTCGCGGCGTCCTTGATCCAGGCGGGCCACCACACGGCCGAGGATGTCGCGGATCACGATGGTGACCTCGGCGGGCGAGGACAGCTCGTAGGGAAGATGCACCGCTCCTTGCGAAGATGCGGGATTCGGCCAGGCAGGAGGAAGGGTGAAGGTGGATGTGGAGAGTGCCAAAGGGGCGGAAGTAGAGAGGAGAAGGTCAGGGGGGATGAGGGAATACACAGCATCGGCAAAGTAATTCGGCGATGAACTTCCAATCATCCAAATGTCACCATTCGGGTTTTGTATCAAGGAGTTACCTCCAACACCGAGTACCTCACTGGAGACCACCGGCCACGACATCCCACCATCACGGGATAATCGAAGAGCCGATCCATCTCTGTAGAGAAACGAGCCATCCATCAGGGCAAGAAGACGTAATTGTTGTCCCCGAACCTGCAGGATTCCATCTTCCGAACTTCTCGGAATGCGAACAGCGGACCAGGTTTCACCGAAGTCCATGCTCATCACGAGGGAGTCTTGGTACCTGTCCAGGAACATGATTCCTCGTCCATTCAAGGCAACACTTCTGGCCACGAACAACCGATTCAGTGTATTATCGTACACAGGGGGAGGTGGTTGAATCGGACGTGACTCCCAGTTCGTGTACGGATACCGAGACCACACTGTATACCATTGCCGTGCGGTGTCTTTTTCCACCACCAGACACTGAATGGTGGAATCCACGGGCGACACCGCCATGCGATCAAAGACATCCGCGTTCACGCCAGGGAGCCGGAGGGAATCCTGAATTTCCCAGGTCTCACCTTGGTCTGTGCTCAAGGCCCAGTAAATGATGCCGTGGGACTCCAGGGCATGTACAAGACGGCCTCCCTTGCCACGCACACAGGTCGCGGCGGACCGCATGTTCAGCGGCGCGACGCGTGGGCGAGTCCAGGATTGGCCTGCATCGTCCGAGTATCCGTAACACCCGAGGTGATACCGCCCCTTCTCTCCCACAACGAGCATTGGATGCCAAGCATCCGTGATCGTGAACGCATTGGGCACGGGGGGAAGCACTATGCGCGATTCCGACCAGGATATCCCCTGATCGCCGGATTGAAAGAGCGCATTGTCCTTGCGTATCACGATATAATCGCGATGCAGATCTCGAGTGATCTCACTTTTCTCGTCATAATAGTAGGATCCTTGGTAATCAACCTTCGTGCTCCAGGTAGCGCCGAAATCGTGGGTTACATAGGTCACATACTTCATCGAATCCAGTTCCGTGGGGTTGTTTCCAAATGGAATGCACCCCTTGACCACGCCGAATCCAGTCGGTGAGCATGATGCGAGGCAGGCGCCCATGACATTGAAACTGAACCATGTGCGTCCCCCGTCCGTGGTGCGGTGAATTGCGTCCATCGCCATGATGCCGATATCTTCGTTGAACCACACGGGAGATACGCGATTGAGATTCCTCCACGCCTGGTTACGAAAGTACTTCCCCGAGCCGCGACTCGAAAAGAACCAATTAGTCCACTCCTTTCCCAGATTCGTGCTGCTTTGAACCTGAAGCGACACTTCGTCCAAATCTGGATAGCGTCGATCTTCCACCGTCAAACAGGTCGTGATCAATACGCTATCCCGCGAGCGCGTAAACGCCAAGATATCACTGATCCAAAAACTCGCCTGGTTACTTGATCGGAATCGTGAGGGAGCCTCCTCGATACGATCCACCGTGGCACGGAAACGATATTGCACTCTCCCAATCCAGGACTCATGCGAATTGGTGAGAATGAGCCAGCGATCTGCGGACAGGGGAAGAACCCCCGCAATGTCATTTGGTTCGTCGGGATTGATTCGAGGGACGGTACAGGCTCTCCAGGTTAGCCCTCCATCCGTCGTGGTCCAGAATACCGAGTCTCCATCGCAATAGGCGCCGAGCTTGTCCGTGGCAAATGTCAGTGACCCCAGAGCTGATGTAGAAAGGACCTCCGTCCAGCTCTGTCCTCCGTTGCTGGATCGGACCAACGCGCCCTGAACTTTTGATGGAGCATCCACCTGTCGAATGGTCTGCCCAACAATAGTGATGGAATCAAGAATTTCCACTGCGGTCGGAAAATTCGTGGTGCTGAACGGATGAGGAACGGAAACGCTCCGATACCATGTTTTTCCTGCGTTACTGGAATATCGTAGCACGGATGTCGGATATCGCACCTTGCCGAAATCCGCTCCAAGGGCAACACCTCCACTGTACAGGGCCACGATCCCTGAATCGCCGAAACATCGGAATGCAAGTGGAGTCGGAAATACGGGAAACAGCATCCGTGGCTGGGCATGAATCCCGAGAGACGCAAGGAGCAGAATGAGAAGGCATGGGACACGTTTCATGGTACACCTCTCACCGATCACGGTCGTATTGGAATATCGGGGCAAAAGAAACCTCGATCCGTAAAAACGGCGTTGAGACAGGAGAGACGAGGACCATTACAGCATCGAAGAGTATTCCGACATAGGGTGGATTTTGGGGAGGCTTTTACATAGCACAGGACAGTACGACCATCGCGAACCGCATCGCAGCAGGGGCGGCATGCTATTGCGGTGACCGTGAAGGTGGGCTCCTGCCAGGGGTCGTTTGACTGGATGTACCGATCGCTCAGCAGGAAGGTCCCTGGATTGCTGAACATGGTTCCATTGGTTTCAATGAGTTGTGCGAAATCCACGATCTCGAGTGGGCTGCGCGGCGCCATGGACCGAAATTCAGTCCACGACGTCAGCCCCCCCCGAGCGTGTGCAGGTGCAGGTGTGTTCCATGCGTCCTCCGTGTTGGGTGATGGATGCGCGCCGGGTTTCGGCAACGCGAACATCGTCATGCGGCAATGCTACAGAAGAGCGAGGACAGAGTCAAGGGAATTTCAAATTGGAGATTGGAGATTGGAGATTGACCCGCGCGGGGGCAGAGACATTTCCGATTTGCGATTTGCGATTTTTCAGGCGTCTTTTCAGTGATGTACTCGTGTCCTTGGTACAGCCTTTTTAATATCTGGAAAGCACAGTGCTGAAAAGTGGTCACTGTTCATTGTTCATTGTTCATTGTTCATTGTCCATTGTTCATTGTTCATTGTTCATTGTTCATTGTCCATTGTCCTCGCGTTTCCCCCCTCTTCCGGCCAATCCCCGTCCATGCCCGCCTATCTCCCTTGATTTGGCGACGGGGAGGGTCTAACTTGCACCGGTTTTCCTTCACTCGATTCGGATGTCCATGCCGTCCTTCGCCCGCTCCGCCTGTCTCTTTCTCTCCCTCGGCCTCCTCCCCTTCCTGGGATGTTCCCTGTCGAGCAATCTGTTCGATATGGAAACCGAAGAGGATTACCTGCGCTACATCGACAAATGGGCACCATCAGAGGATGCCTTCGTGGCCCTGCAACGCGTCGCCACGCGCGCGGTGGAGCGAAAGGACTGGGAAGGCGCGAGCCGGGTCTATGTCGAACATCGGGACCGCTTCCCCGCAATGAAGGGTCGGATCGACAGCATCCTCACCCTCCTGCGGGCTCCCGCGGAAACCCTCGCCGTTCGGAATCTGGGCACAGGTATCAATACCCAGTTCGAGGAGATCAAACCTTCCATCACCACGGACGGGAAACGCCTCTTCTTCGCCCGCAGGGACGCTCCGGATAGTAAGGGCGGTCTCGATATCTATGTCTCCACGCTCCAGAACGAGACCTGGCAACCTGCTCAGAATCTGGGTGACAAAATCAATTCCAGCGAGCACGAAACCATCAACGGACTCTCCTTCGACGGAACCCGCATCCTCATCTATGGCGGATTCGAGAAGGTGGGACATCTGGGCCTCGGCGATAACTACTACTACGAAAAGACCGAGCGCGGCTGGTCCAACCTTCGCCACTTCCCCGCCCCCGTGAATAGCAAATACTGGGATTCCGACGCCTTTATGACCGCCGATGGCATGGCGATTCTCTTTACCTCCGATCGCGAAGGCGTGGTCGGCAAACGGGTGCCCCGAGGCACCGAGTTTCACGGGAGCACGGCGGGCAACAGCGATATCTTCGTGTCCCTTCGCAGAGGCAACACCTGGACCTCCCCCATCAATCTCGGTCCCGTCATCAACACCCCCTTCTGCGAACGCTCCGCCTTTCTCCATCCCGACGGCAAAACCCTCTATTTCAGCTCTGATGGACATCCGGGCCTCGGGAAACTCGATGTCTTCAAATCCGTGCGCCTGAGAGAGGATTCCTGGACCGAGTGGAGCACTCCAGTCAATCTCGGCAAAGAAATCAATACCGCCGACGACGATTGGGGATATAAAATCAATGTCGAAGGCAATCTCGCCTATTTCTCGGCCTCCGACCGCCCGGGGGGATTCGGTCTCAACGACATCTACCAGATCACCCTCCCCAAGGAAGCCCGCCCCGAACGCCCCGTGGTGCGCATCACCGGGAAGATCCTCGACGAAAACGGCAATCCCGTGGATGCCGCCATCAAGTGGGAGGACCTGGAAACTGGCAAGCTCTCCGGCGAGGTCCGCAGCGACCCGCAAACTGGGGAATATGTGCTCACCCTCCCCGAAGGAAAACTCTATGGCATGTACTTCGAACGCGAGGGCTATTATCCGGACTCCCGCAGCCTCGACCTCCGAGGCCTCCTCGACGGGGATGGCCGAAACGGCGGACGTGACGGCAACGGCGGTCGTGATGGCAACGGCGGTCGTGATGGCAACGGCGGTCGTGACGGCAATGGCGGTCGTGACGGCAATGGCGGACGTGACGGCAACGGCGGTCGCGACGGCAACGGCGGTCGTGATGGCAACGGCGGTCGTGACGGCAACGGCGGTCGTGACGGCAACGGCGGTCGTGACGGCAACGGCGGTCGTGACG
>CAYQST010000014.1:5218-79202 GCA_964420295.1 uncultured Chromatiales bacterium
GGCAACGGCGGTCGTGACGGCAACGGCGGTCGTGACGGCAACGGCGGTCGTGACGGCAACGGCGGTCGCGATGGCAATGGCGGTCGCGACGGTAACGGCGGAAGAGACGGCAACGGCGGTCGCGACGGTAACGGCGGAAGAGACGATGCCTTCATGGCCCTGAACTTCAACATCAATCTGAAGTCCGTCGCCGGGATGAAGAGCATGAAGGACAGTCTCGGCAATCCCCTGGCCCAGCGCATCAACAACATCTTCTTCGATTTCAACAAGAGCGACCTCAAGCCGGAATCCACCTCCGAACTCGAACGCCTCACCCGCTTCCTATCCACCAATCCCACCCTGAAAATCGAACTGAGCGCCCATACCGACGACGTGGGAAGCGATGCCTATAACCTGGAGCTTTCGGAGCGACGGGCCCGGGCCGTGGTAGACTATGTAGTGGCGCATGGAATCGCCCCCGCTCGTGTTCGCGCGAAGGGCTATGGCGAAACCCGTCCCGAAGTGCCCAATGATTCCGAAGAGAATCGCGCCCGCAATCGGCGGGTGGAATTCCGTATCGTGGAATAGGGATTGCGGCGCATGAAGCAGGTGGATCTGTATTCCGATGGCGCGTGTTCCGGCAATCCCGGACCGGGAGGGTATGGGAGCATTCTCGTGTTCGGCGGCGTGGAAAAAGAGCTGAGCGCGGGCTATCGCCTCACCACCAATAACCGCATGGAGCTGAGGGGTGTGATCGCGGGACTCGAAGCCCTCAAAGAGCCCTGCGCGGTGACGGTCTGGACCGATTCCCGCTATGTGGTGGATGCCATCGAAAAAGGCTGGGCTCGGAAATGGGAAGCGCATGGATGGATGCGCACGAAGAAGGAACCCGCCCTGAATCCCGATCTCTGGACCCGCCTGCTGGATCTCTGCGATCTGCACGAGGTGCGCTTTTCCTGGATCCGGGGCCATGCGGGCCATCCCTACAACGAGCGCTGCGACGCCCTGGCGGTGGCGGCGACCCAAGGTCCCATCCTTCTCGACGATACCCGCTCCGGAGGATAGTCGTGGCCCGTCGCCGATCGAAAAAACGCCGATTTCGCCGCCTGGTTCCGACCCTGGTCCTACTCCTCGTGGTGGCAGTCAGTATTCAGTTCATTCCCGCGCGGCGGGACAATCCTCCGCCCGACGGTTCCCTGCGCGCCCCGGAACGTGCGGCGGTGATCCTTCAGCGCTCCTGCTACGACTGCCATTCCCACGATACCCGCTGGCCGTGGTACAGCGCCGTGGCCCCACTGTCCTGGCTCCTCGCCGACGAGGTGCGTCGTGGCCGACGCGCGGTGAATTTCTCCGTGTGGGATCAGTACGATCCACTGACCCGAGACGACCTCCGCCGCGAAAGCATCGAAGAAATCCGCGCCCAGCGCATGCCTCCCGCCACCTATCTCTGGCTTCATCCCGGGGCTGCGGTGAGCCGGGGCGATCTGGCCGAACTCGAAAACTCCCCACACTGGTAAAAAAAGAAGGCGCCCCCCAACAGGGCGCCCTCCGGCATCGTGTCGTGATACGAGACGATGAGGTGCGATCGGTGCGGACGGAACGTCCGCGAAGATCAGGAATGCTTCAGGACCTTTTCCTTCAGGAATTGGAGCAGATCCACGGCCGCGATCGGTTTCTCGAGATAGTAATCGGCCTTGATCCACTGCTTTTCTTCGGAGGTTTGAGTAGAGAAGCGGAAGCCGGTTTCATGCCCCGCCGAGGTGAGCATCACGATGGGGAGGTCCTTACCCTCGGGAGAGGACTTGATGCGGTGGCACAGCACAAACCCCGAATCGAAATGTTCCATGGCCAGATCCACGATGGCGGCATCGGGCCGGAAGGATTGAAAGAGCTGATACCCTGCCGAGGTGTCGTGTGCCGAGGCCACTTCGTAGCCGGCGCTTTCGAGCACCGCGGTGTTGATGGACACCAGATCCACGTCGTCATCGACAAGCAAAATTTTATATGCCATGTTCGTCTTCTCCGATCAGAACTTTTCGCGTTGGATGTAGTGGGTGTGCAGGAGCTCGTGGGCCTTGTGCCCATTGGGAGTCCCAAGGTACTCTTCGTACAGGGTGATGAGAGACTCGTTGTGATGCGAGGCCCTCTTCGGCATATGTCGATCGATCTGGTAGATGCTTTCGGTGCGCTTGCGTCGCTTCTCCGGGTCGGCCGGGAGGGGCTGACCACCGCCGTTGACGCAGCCGCCGGGACAGGCCATCACCTCGATGAAGTCGTAGGGTGCCTCGCCCGCGCGAATAGCGTCGAGGATGGGGGTGATGTTTTTAAGTCCGTTGACCGCGGCGAGACGGAGCTTGAGTCCGTTCACGGTCACCTCGGCCGAGCGTACGCCCTGCATGCCGCGAATGGGGGTGAATTCCACGCCCGCGAGTTCCTTTCCAGTGAGGTAGAAGTGCGCGGTGCGTACGGCCGCTTCCATCACGCCTCCGGCGGCGCCGAAGATCACGGCGGCACCGGTGGATTCACCCATCGGATCGTCGAAGCCTTCGTCGGGCAGGCGTGCGAAGTCCAGACCCGCCACGCGGATCATCCGGGCGAGTTCGCGCGTGGTGAGCACGGCATCCACGTCGGGCTGATCCCCGCCCAGTTCGGGGCGCTGGGATTCGAACTTCTTGGCGGTGCAGGGCATCACCGACACCACGAACACTTTCGCGGGATCGATTCCCATTTTCTCGGCGTAGTAGCTCTTGATGAGAGCGCCCTGCATTTCGTGGGGGGATTTGCAGGTGGACAGGCAATCCAGCAAGTCCGGATAATTGTGCTCGATATACTTGATCCAGCCGGGAGAACAGGAGGTGAGCATGGGCATCCGGCCTCCGTTCTTGATCCGGCCGACGAGTTCGCTCGCTTCTTCGATGATGGTAAGGTCCGCCGCGAAGTTCGTATCGAACACCTTGTCCACGCCCAGGCGGCGCAGGGCGGCCACGGCCTTGCCGGTCACCACGGTACCGGGCTCCATGCCGAATTCCTCGCCCAAGGCCACGCGCACGGCGGGCGCGATCTGCGCGACGACGTGGAGTTCCGGATGATTGACGGCTTCCCACACCTTGCGGGTATGGTTCTTTTCGGAGAGGGCGCCCACGGGGCATACCACGACGCACTGACCGCAGTCCACGCAGGGCACGGTGTTGAGACTCCGGTCGTTGGCCGGAGCCACCTTGGTCTGGAAGCCGCGCCAGGTAAAGTCGATGGCGCCGACATTCTGGGTTTCGTGACAGACGCGCACGCAGCGTCCGCAGAGAATGCACTTCTCGGGATCGCGCTCGATGGCGGGATTGGCGATGTCCATCTTCGCCCGTTTCCGTTCTCCGGTGTAGCGGATCATCCACACCCCATACTCATGGGCGAGACTCTGGAGCTCGCAGCTCTGATTCCGCACGCAGGTGAGACAGTCCTGGGGATGATTGGCGATGAGCAGCTCGATGATGGTCTTACGGGAGCGGCGCACTTTGGGAGAATTGGTGAGGATGCGCATGCCCTCGGCTACTGGAAAGGCGCAGGCCGGCACGAGATTGCGGGCCCCTTCCACCTCGACGACGCAGATGCGACAGCTTCCGGTGGGACTGTAATCCTTGAGATAGCAAAGCGTGGGGATCTTGAAGCCTTCGCGATTCGCCACCGTCAGGATGCTTTCCCCGGCGTTGGCCCAGCACTCTTTGCCATTGATCATGACTTTCATGGAATCCTCGCTCCTTAATTGGCAATGATGGCGTTGGAGTTGCAGTTCACGCGGCACTGATCACAGCGCACGCACTTTTCCGCGATGATGTAATGCGCTTTCTTCTTTTCGCCGAGAATGGCGTTTTCGGGACACTTGGTGGCGCAGAGGGTGCAGCCATTGCACTTGTCCGTATCGATGGAATAGGTGAGGAGCTCACGACAGGCCCCGGCGGGACACTTACGGTCGTAGAGATGGGCCTCGTACTCATCCTTGAAGTAGCGCAGAGTGCTCATCACGGGATTCGGCGCCGACTGGCCCAAACCGCAGAGCGAGGAGGATTGGATCACCTCGGCGAGGCGTTCCATGTACAGCATTCCCTGGAAGCGAAGAAGGGCATCTTCGGGATTGTGCTCGCTGCGATAGCTCGAGGAGAGCCGTTCCAGGGTTTCGAGCAGACGGGTCGTACCCTCACGGCAGGGGATGCACTTGCCGCAGGATTCGGACTGGATAAAGGTCATGAAGTATTTCGCCAGGTCCACCATGCAGGTGGTCTCGTCCATCACCACCAAACCTCCCGAGCCCATCATCGCGCCGACTTCCTTGAGGGATTCGTAGTCGACGGGAGTGTCCACCACCGAGGCAGGCAGGGCCCCGCCGCTGGGTCCCCCGATCTGCACGGCCTTGAAGGCCTTGCCATCGGGGATGCCGCCGCCGATATCGAAAATCACCTCTCTGAGCGTGGTGCCCATCGGTACTTCGACGAGTCCGACATTGGTTACCTTTCCGGAGAGCGCAAAGATCTTGGTTCCCTTCGAACGACTGGTCCCGAGGGAGGCATAATGCGCAGCCCCGTCGCGAAAGACGGTGGGGACGTTGGCGTAGGTTTCGACATTGTTGATCACGGTGGGCTTGCCCCAGAGGCCCGCTTCGGCGGGATAGGGCGGGCGGGGACGGGGCATGCCGCGCTGTCCCTCGATGGAATTCATGAGCGCGGTTTCCTCGCCGCACACAAAGGCTCCAGCGCCCTTCTTGATACGCAGGTCGAAGCTGAAACCGGAACCGAGGATGTTCGTGCCCAACAGTCCATACTCGCGCGTCTGGGCGATGGTGCGCTGCAGGCGGGCGATGGCCAGGGGATACTCGGCACGGCAGTAGATGTAGCCCACGCTGGCACCGATGGCATAGGCCGCAATGGTCATTCCCTCAATGATGCGATAGGGATCGCCTTCGAGCACGGCGCGATCCATGAAGGCCCCGGGATCGCCTTCATCCGCATTGCAGATGAGGTACTTCTGATCGGCGGTCTGCTTCAGGGCGAGTTCCCATTTCTTTCCGGTGGGGAAGCCACCGCCTCCGCGACCGCGAAGACCGGCGGCGAGCACTTCGTTGACGACATCCTGGGACGTCATCCCGTTGAGCACGCGGGAGAGGCCCTTGAATCCGCCCTTGGCGATGTACTGATCGATGCTTTCGGGATCGATGACCCCGCAATTCTCGAGCACGTTCTTGACCTGCTTACTGTAGAAGGGCACCTCGGCCAGGGTGGGCGCCGAAGCCCATTCCCCTTCTCCCTTTTCGTACAGACCTAATAGCTTCTCGGGAAGGATCGTCCTCTCTAGTATTGTTCGCTCAACAATAGCAGGCACTTCCTTTTCCGTCACTTCGCAGTAGCTGATGCGCGGAAACCCAGGAATTTTGATATCGACGATCACTTCCCGAGCGCAGTAGCCGACGCATCCGACTCCGATGAGTCGGGCCTCGATCTGACGTTCGTTCAGTTCCTTCTGAATAGCCGCGAACACCCTATCAGCCCCATTGGCCAGGCCACAGGTGCCCATGCCCACGAAGATCACCGGGGTGTCGTGCTCAACGAAAAGCAGCGAGTTTTTATAGGATTCCAGTGCTCGGGCGTCACGAGTCACCGCCGTGCATTGAGCCCCATGTTCCACACACTCGATAAAGTGCTTGCAGGGTGTGGACGAGGAGTGCCAGCACCCGGGAAAGCAATGTGCGCTATACGAGTTCATGGACTACCTCCGCATTCTCTTCTTTCTTTGCCTTGCTGCGAAGCTGCTTGAGCAGCTTTAACAGGGACTTCGTGGTGAGTCCCCCGAAATAGTCTTCATTGACCATGATCACCGGAGCCATACTGCAGGCGCCGATGCAGGCCACGATCTCGATGGAGAAGTTGCGATCCTTGGTCGTCTGACCGGCCTTGATCCCCAACTCATTCTCGAGAGTGGTGAGAATGTCGAAGGAGCCCTTGACATGGCAGGCCGTGCCGCGACACACCTTGATGACCTGCTTGCCGAGAGGCTGAAAGCGAAACTGATTGTAAAACGTTGCGACGCCATAGGCGCGGGAGACCGGAATACCGGCATGCTCGGCGACGTTTTGCATTTCCATCTCGGGCAGATATCCGTAGATGTCCTGCACGTCCTGAAGCATGTCGATCAAACAGGAAGCATCCTTCTTCGGATATTTCCTGTACACCTGTCGAGCGAGTTCCTGGGGTTCCATTTCCTTACCTGATGCTTTGTTTGACGTTTCCGATCGAGAAATTTCTGTCAATCAGTGCCTGTTGCCGACAGAACCTCTCTTTACGATCGGAGGTTCATGACAAAAATATAAGAAATACTTCACAAATCAAGCCTAATCGTGAAGTATTTCACGCTATAACGGGCCGTTTGGGACATTTCATCCCGAAACCTGCGTTTAAACGTGATAGAGGGCAGTAAGGTCGGGAAAATTTACCCAAAAAGAAAAAGAAAAATTCACGAAAAAAATCAACGGATCTTGAATACGAATCCGGAGATGCCTTTTTCCCTGAGGTTCTTTAGTGCGGATTCTGCCTGAGAGCGCTCGGGGTAAGATCCGTGGATGAGGCGATAGACGCGGACCTCGCGCACGGTGGCGATTTGAATGTAGAGTGGAGTGACACCCCGCGCCCCGAAAGCCGAGGCCTGACGGCGCAGATTGGCTAGGTCCGCATAGGAACGAAGCTGGATGGCGAAACCGCGCAGGTCGGCGGGCCGGAAGTCGGGATCGAGGTAGGTCGCGGGACGCGGTCCGTCGTTATCCACACGCTCGATGCGCACCTCGGCCGTTCCCGTTTCCAGCATGCCGAGAGCGCGAGCCGCCGCACGGCTGAGGTCGATCACGCGGCCTTTCACGTGGGGACCGTCGTCGTTGATGCGCACCACCACGGTACGACCGTTCTCCCGATTCGTCACCCGTACCCGCGCGCCGAAGGGCAGGGTGTGATGCGCGGCAGTGAGTGCCTCCGCGTCGTAGATCTCACCGGACGCCGTGCGCCGACCATGGAATTCTCCGGCATACCAAGACGCGACCCCCGTCTGCGTGAAGCGGGGAGGCGCGCTCCCCGTGGACTGAGCGTACAGCGTCGTGGCGAGAAGTGGAAACAGAATCGCGAAGATGCGGAGTGAAATCATGGCGTGGGGGACTTCCCGGTGCAGTGAGGGTTTGGAGTGGATTCGATTGTCCTGGTTCCAAAATAGTTCCGGGCTTCGTGCCGATTCAAGTGGGGAGATAATGTATGAAGTCGGGGGCGGCGTGATTCCACCCTGAAAAAGCAGGGCTCCGCGCAGGTCGCCGCACACACAGGCCCAGCCCTACGGTCTGAAATGCCGCTTTGACGAAATACCCGAACTTCTTGCATCGTATGGGTCGAGTGCCTATCTTCTCTCCTTGTAGTTCACTGTTTCCCGCTCATTATCCTTGAGAGAGGAGGCCTATTGAAGAAACTATTTCTCCCAATCATCATTACGAGCCTGGTAATGATGGGCGCCATCACCACAGAGGGCGTTGCCAAGCAAGGACGAACCAAGTCCCACGTTACCGTGGTGAAGAAAAAAGCGAAGAAGAAATACACCAAGAAATCCAAGAAACGCTATTCCAAACGTTACGCTCGTCACCGTCGCGCCAACAGAAACATCTCCAGGGAAGAGGTCAGTGTCAGAACCTACTCCGTGCTTCGCCAATATCTGCCCGAGCTTGCAGATCTTTACAAAGCGCCTTCCGTAGGTAAAATTTCTGACATCAGCTTCATTCCTGTACGGCTCGATCAGTCCAGCGCCTTTTCGAATTCCGCGATTCGCAAGGCTCTGCTGAGGAATTTCTTCGAGTGGAAACGGGCTCCCTACCGGTATGGAGGGAAGTCCCCGAACGGAGTGGACTGTTCCGGGTTCACCTCCACGATGATCTCGAACACGCTCAACTGGAACTTTGCCGGCGACTCCCGCTGGCAGGCCCAGCAGTTCAAGAAAATCTCCGACACCGACAGTCTGCAGTTCGGAGACCTGATGTTCTTCGGCGGCCGCAGTCGTCGGGGCAACCGCATTGGCCATGTGGGCATCTACATCGGCAACGGAGTGTTCATGCATTCCTCCAGCCGCAAGGGTGTCACCTGCAGCCATATCGACGAAGCCTACTATCGTGCGCGATTCCGCCATGCCGGCCGTATCCCCATGGATGCCCAGGCCCGGTATACCTCGGCATCGTTCACGAATCAGTAAAGAGTGAAGAGAAAAGAGTAAAGAGAAGGGCTCCGTTGGAGCCCTTCTCTTTTACCCTTCACCCTTCACCCTTTCCTAAATCGTCTCACTCCTCTCCCCTTCATCGAACTCGATCCTGGATTGCACGTTTCCCAGGCGCTCGACAATGGCGCGGGCAAGCGCCTCTTCATTCGCTTCGGGAGAAATCAGATCCACGCGCAGGCCAAGATTCATCAGGGACATGGCCGTGGTCTGTCCGATGCAGGCAGTCATCACCGTGGCCTGCTTGAAGCTCGGAATGAGGGCGGAGAAGTTGCGCACCGCTGAGGGGGAGAAGAAGGCGACGCAATCGATCAGTCCGCTGATAAGAAGGCGGTCGATGTGTTCCACCTGCGCGGGATCGGGCGGGATGGTGCGATAGACGACCACGGGATGCACCTTGCCTCCGCGACGGGCCACCAGGTCCGAAAGCTCGGTGCGCATCAGGTCAGAACCCGGTTGAAGAAAGAAGCTGTTGGACACTTCTCCCAGCGCGTCGGCCAGGCCCGCGCCATCGCTGCGCTCGGCGATCGTGCGCACCTCGGCTCCGAATTCTTCCACCTGGGCGGCTGTCTTCGGTCCCACCGCGTGGATGGGTGGCAGGTCGGCTGCGCTCAGACCCCGCTCTCGGCAACGATCGAGAAAACACACGGCCGCCTGGGCGCTGGTAAGCAGAATGCCGCTATACACGCCGATCGCATCGATGGCCTCGTCCACGGGATCCCAGTCCTCCGGATCTTCCAAACGGATCATCGGAGCGTGCAGCACCCGATGCCCGGCCTCCTCCAGAATGCGGGTAAATCCGCTCCCACTTCCCTCGGGCCGTGTTAGAAGCACGGTCAGCCGAAAGTCGTCTCCGCTCATGATTCCTCCGGACGGAGGGCGGTGAGAATGTCCCGGGCTCCGTTGGTGAGCAGTTTCTTTGCCACGCGTATGCCCAACTGTTCCGCCTTCGCGGGATCGGCGGTTTCACCTCGGGCATCGAGACGCAGGGTCCCATCCACCGAGCCCACCATGGCGTCGAGCAGGAGCACGCCCTTTTCGAGCCGGGCCCAGGCCCCGATGGGAATCTGACAGCCACCCTCGAGAGTTCGCAGCAAGGCGCGTTCGGCCAGAGCGGCCCACTGGGTGGCGCCGTGATTGAGTACCGACGTCAGTCGATGCGTCTCCTCGTCTCCTTCGCGAATCTGGATTGCCAGGGCTCCCTGCCCAACAGCAGGAAGGATCAGGGTAGTGGGAATCACCTGGGCGATGCGATCGGACCAGCCCAGACGTTTGACACCGGCCCGGGCCAGGATCATACCGTCCCAGGTAGAAGCATCGTACTTGGCGAAGCGGGAATTCAGATTCCCGCGAATATCCACGATGCGCAGATCGGGCCGCAGATGCAGGAGCTGGGAGCGTCGGCGAAGGGACCCCGTGGCCACCACGGCGCCTTCGGGCAAGCCGGCCAGTGAACGCGCGGATCGGGAAATGAGCACGTCGCGCACGTCCTCCCGCTTGGTGATGGCCGACAGCACCAGGCCCTCGGGCGAGGCCGTGGGCAGATCCTTGAGACTGTGCACGGCCACGTCGATGGTGCCGCGCAGCAGCGCCGTTTCGATTTCCTTGGTGAACAGCCCCTTGTCTCCAATCTTCGACAAGGCCTGGTTCAGAATCTTGTCGCCCGTGGTTTTGATGATCCTGATCTGCACGGGGCGATGGGGAAATTTCTTTTGCAGAACGGACTGCACGTATTCCGCCTGCCAGAGGGCGAGGGCTGAGCCTCGTGTCCCGATGATCAGGGGCCGGGAGGTTTCCGTTGATGGAAAAGGGCGGGATCGGGGAGTCACGGAAGGTCCTCTTCGGTAGTGTCGGAAAGATCGAACAAGGTGCGGAGCAGGGCCACGCGCTGAGAGAGACTGGATTCGTCCTGCACGGCATCGCGCAGACTCACCATGGTGGGATGGAGGAGCTTATTGACAATCCGCTTGGTGAGCTGATCCACCAGAGCCATATCCTCGTCCTTGAGTTTGTTGCGAAATCGATCGAACTCGGTCAGACGCACCTGTTCGAATTTTTCCCGGATTTGCTGGATGGTGGGAATGACGGCCAGGGAGTTGTACCAGACGAAGAAGTTCACCGTCTCCTCGGTGACGATCAGCTCGGCCCTCGGAATTTCCTGGCGCCTCTTGTCCAGATTCTGGTCCACGATCACCTGCAGGGAATCCAGATCATGGAGAAATACGTTGCCGAGCTGCCCCACTGCGGGTTCGGTATCCCTCGGCACGGCGATGTCGATGATGAACAGGGGTCGATTGTGACGCCCCTGCATGGCCCGCTTCACCAGATCCGCCGTCAGGATGGGCTCGGGAGCGGAGGTGGCGGTGATCACGATATCCACCTCCCGCAGTTCCTCGGCCAGACGATCCCAGGGAGCCACCCGGGCCCCGAGATCGCGGGCAAGGGCTTCGGCCCGCTCGGCCGTGCGGTTGGTGATGGTGATGCGTTCGACGCCCTTCGAGGAGAGGTGCCGGGCCGCCAGTTCTCCGGTTTCGCCAGCGCCCACCAGCAGGGCACTCTTGCGATGCAGGTCGGAAAAGATGCGCCTGGCCAGTTCCACTGCGGCAAAACTGATGGAGACGGCTCCGATGCCGAGGCCTGTTTCGGTGCGTACCCGTTTGCCCGTGTGTAACGCCGATTTGAACAATTGCCGAAAGACAGTGCCCGCAGTGCCCGCCTCGATGGCCTGATCGAAGGCCGCCTTGACCTGGCCGAGAATCTGCACATCGCCCAGAATCTGGCTGTCGAGAGAAGAGGCCACCCGCAGGAGGTGACTGACAGCCCCGCAGGTAAAGGTGCGGAAGAACTGCCCGTCCTGAAGCACCGTGTCCGGCCGCAGGGAGCGCAGCAGGGTGACCATCTCCTGTCCACCCACGCTCTCGTCGTGAGGGATGCCGTAGAGTTCCGTGCGATTGCAGGTGGACACCACCAGGGCTTCTTTCAACACGTCTTTCGACGCGCGAAGCAGGACAAGGGCCTCCTCCGTGGACAGATGAAGCTGTTCGCGGAGTTCAACGGGTGCGGTTTTATGATTGACACCGACGGCGTAGATCATGACGCGGCGCGGCCTTTCCTTCTCAGGTGCGGAAGATTAATAGAACGAGTGGAATCCACTGAAAAACGCGTTGATGACGGTCATCGACAAGAGGGCGAGGAGAAACCCCACCAGCGCCAGGGTCACGGCCATTTTTCCATCCAGACGAAGCAGGGGCCGAGCCAACAACACCCCCAGATACACGAGCCAACTCAGGGTGGTGGCGATGAGCTTCGGATCCCAGTAGGAAAAATGCGGAAAGACCTGCGGCAGCCAGAAGATGCCGATGCCCATGGCGACCGACATGAACAGAAACCCCACCATCGCGGCCGTCATGCACATGCGCTCCATGCCTTCGAGGCTGGGGAGATGGCGAAAAAAGGATCCGAATATCCCCTTTTTCAGGTCGCGATACATCAGGAGGTACAGAGCCGCATACACGGCCGAGATGGCGAAACCTCCGAAACCCAGCACCGCGCCCGTCACGTGCAGCCCCAAGCCGGGATTGGCGAGCACGGGATTCATGCGGGGAAGCGCGGGCAGCTTCATCATCACGGCCGAGATCAACTCGAACACGGCCGCCAGCCCAACGAAAAAGAGCCCCGTGCCGGTGACCCGGGTGCGCAGCTCCACCACCGCGTAAAGTCCCGTGAGCGTGAAGGCGATCAGAGACATCACCTCGAAGGGAGTCGTGACCATGCAGCGTCCGTGCTCGGCAGCGTGAAGTCCGATGTAGAAGAAATGCAGGATCGCCGTGGCCAGCAGCAACGGCGTTTTCCATCGTCTGGCGAAAGCGTCTTCGCGAAAGAAATCCTGCGCATAAGCGATCACCGTGCTCACATACAGCACGGGCAGAAAGACTTCGGCGAATCCAGAGGCAAAGAGAAGAAACATGGAGATCAGGGTATATGATCGAGGATCACGAATCGATAAGATAACAATCCGACGCGGAAAATCGGTCCCGTGCGGGCACTCTCGATGTATCCTCTTTTGCGAGATTCCCCCATCGTTGCTAATTTGTGGTGATGATATCCACTCAGGAGACGCCATGAGCGAACCGACTCTCGAAACCCAGATAGAACAGATCATAGACGCGGAAATCCGCCCCTACATCGAAATGGATGGTGGAAAGATCCGCTTCGTGGAAATGAAGGACAACATCGTGTATGTGGAACTGGCCGGAGCCTGCGGGAGCTGTCCCAGCTCCACCCTTACCCTCAAGGGCGGGGTGGAACGCATCCTGAAGCGGAAGTTCCCGGATATCGTGTCCGTCGAACTGGCTGGCCGGCCCACGGTATTTTCCCAGCACTGACCGTCTTGTGAGACCATTGCAGGGACCTCCGGCCGCTGGCATGGAGGTCCCTGTTCCTTTTCGCACCACTTTTCTTCCGAGCATATGAAAGACCACATCGACACCCCCCGCACCCGCCTGGAACATGATTCCCTCGGAACCATGGATGTCCCGGCCGAAGCCTACTACGGCATTCAAACCCAACGCGCTATCGAAAACTTTCCCATCACCGGCGTCACCATCGCCACCTATCCTCACCTGATTCGGGCCCTGGCCTTGGTGAAGAAGGCCTGCGCTCACGCCAACATGGATCTGCGCATTCTGGATCGCGAGATCGGCATGGCCATTTCGCGGGCCTGCGACGACCTGCTCAACAACAAATACCACGACCAGTTTCCGGTGGACGTCTTTCAAGGCGGAGCCGGCACCTCGACCAACATGAACGCCAACGAGGTGATCGCGAACGTGGCCCTCGAATATCTGGGTTGCGACAAGGGCGATTACGAACACTGTCACCCCAACGACCATGTGAACATGAGTCAGAGCACGAACGACGTGTATCCTACCTCGATGCGCGTCGCTCTGTACACCAAGCTCGACGATTTGACCGATGCGATGGCTCAGCTGAAAAACGCCTTCGAACTGAAGGAGGTGGAATTCGCCGATGTGCTGAAAATGGGTCGTACCCAGTTGCAGGACGCCGTGCCCATGACGCTGGGACAGGAATTCAGCGCGTATGCGGTGATGATCGGTGAGGACATCAAACGGATTATCGAAGTCAAGCAACTTCTGCGCGAAATGAATCTCGGCGCCACGGCCATCGGCACGGGCATCAATTCCCCGGAAGGCTATACCGACCGGGTGCGCATGTACCTCAATCATTTCGGACAGCTCAACTTCGTCACCTCGGCCAACCTTGTTGAGGCGACACAGGACGCGGGCGTGTTCGTGCAGCTCAGCGGCGTACTCAAGCGTTTCGCGGTCAAGCTCTCGAAGATCTGCAACGACCTGCGTCTGCTCTCCTCAGGTCCTCGCGCCGGATTGCACGAGATCAACCTTCCCCCGATGCAGCCAGGCTCCTCGATCATGCCGGGCAAGGTCAATCCCGTCATCCCCGAGGTGGTCAATCAGATCTGCTTCCAGGTGATCGGCAACGACGTGACCATCACCATGGCCGCCGAGGCGGGTCAGCTCGAACTCAACGTGATGGAGCCGGTGATCCTTTTCAACCTCTACGAGAACCTGGTCGTGTTGAGCAATGCCTGTCGGGTCCTCGCCAAGAAGTGCATCCTCGGCATCACGGCCAATCGGGACATCTGTCGCAAATACGTGGAACGCAGCATCGGTCTCGTCACCGCCCTGGTGCCCGTGATCGGCTATGAGCAGGCCGCCGCCATCGCCAAGCAGGCCCTCGAGACCGGGCGGGGCATTACCGAGCTCGCCATCGAGCAGGGCGTCCTCACCCAGGAGCAGCTCGATGCCATCCTCCGACCCGAGAACATGACAGCACCGGGGAAGGGATAAGAAATTCCGATTTGCGATTTCCGATTTGCGAATTATCAACGCTGAGAAAGCGTTCTGAATCCGGCTGATGCCGTCTTGAGTGATCTCGTAATCACAAATCGGAAATCGGAAATCGGAAATCGAAAATGGCCCGGCCATCGCGCGGGTCAAGTTCCAATCTCCAATTCCCTTACTTCTCTCTCACACTCGCCCAGTACAGATACCCGAGGATGAGGGCGAACATGACGAGGCCGAGGAGCTCGCCACCGAAGGTCTCGCTCCACTTCCAGCCGTAATCCACGTAGTTCACACCGAAGAATTTTAATCCGGCGCTCGCGACGCCCATGATGCTCCCGCCCGCAATGAAGCCCGAGGCGATGAGGGTGCCGCGCTCGCGTCGCGCATTGTTCACGGCTTCGTCGGTGCTGCGATTCGACACCAGATGGGCGACGAGTCCGCCAAAGAGCAGCGGCGTGTTGAGCTCCAGGGGAATGTACATGCCCAGGGCGAAGGCCAGGGGCGGAATCTTGATCATCTCGAGAGACAGGGCGATGAGGGCGCCAATGATGTACAGGGCCCAGGGAGCAGGTTGATTGGACATCAGGGGCTTGATCACTGCAGCCATCGCGTTGGCTTGAGGCGCCACGAGGGCGTTGTCCCCGGTAAATCCGTAGGTCTGATTGAGCAGCATGATCACGCCGCCCACCGAGGCCGCGCTCAGCACAGTGCCTGCGAATTTCCAGCGCTGCTGATATTTGGGCGTGTTCCCCAGCCAATACCCGATCTTCAGATCCGTGATGAAACCACCCGCCATGGAGAGGGCTGTGCAGACCACCCCACCGATGATCATGGCCGACACCATGCCACTGGTGCCGGCGAGTCCCACCTGCACGAGAATGAAGGACGAAATGATGAGCGTCATCAGAGTCATGCCGCTCACGGGATTGGAGCCGACAATGGCAATGGCACGGGCGGCCACCGTGGTAAAGAGGAACGCGATGATCGCCACGATGAGGAGTCCGACAAAAGCCTGGCCCGCGTTGCCCACCACGCCGAGCCAGAAGAACACAAACACGGCGATCAGCGTGACGATGATGAGAGAGACCACCACGCCGAGCGGAATGTCGGTGTCGGTGCGCTCGGCTGCTTCCTTGCCGGCACCATCCTTCTTGCCAAACAATTCCTTGCCCGCCAGGGCGAAGGCCCCCACGATGATTTTCCGGGATTTGTAAATGCCGATGATGCCTGCCATGGCGATGCCGCCGATGCCGATGTGGCGCACGTAGGCTCGGAAAATCTGCTCGGCATTCATGTCCCGAATCAGAGCCGTGATGTTGGTGCCCAGGGGCATCGTCAGACCTTGCCCGATGTAGGAGACCAGGGGCACGAGAAGGAACCAGGACAGGAAGCTGCCTGCCGTGATGATGGCGGCGTAGCGAAGTCCGATGATGTACCCCAGACCCGCCACCGCGGCCAGCACGTTCAGGCGAAATTCCAGCTTAAAGGTCTGCGCCAGATGGTCGAAGCCCGGCAGGATCTTCGTGGAGAAGGTTTCCTTCCATGCCCCGAAGGTGGCCACGGAGAAATCGTAGAGACCTCCCACGATGGAGGCCAAGAGCAGGGTCTTCGCTTGATTGCCCCCCGCCTCGCCCGACACGAGCACCTCGGTGGTGGCGGTGGCTTCGGGGAAGGGCAGCTCTCCGTGCATGTCCTTGACGAAATAGCGACGGAAGGGAATCAGGTACAGGATGCCGAGAAATCCTCCCAATCCCGATGCGATGAAGATCTGCCAGAAATTGGTGGGCAGTCCGAGAATGTACAGCGCCGGAATGGTGAAGATCGCTCCGGCCACCACGACGCCCGACGAGGCTCCGATGCTCTGGATGATCACGTTTTCCGAGAGCGCCTTGTTTCGCTTGGTGACGGTGGAGATCCCCACCGCGATGATGGCGATGGGAATGGCCGCTTCGAACACCTGGCCGATCTTCAGGCCGAGGTAGGCCGCTGCGGCGCTGAACACTACCGCAAAGAGGAGACCGAGGGAAACGGAATAGCCGTTGATCTCCCGAGGCGTTTCACTGGCGGGAACAATAGGGATGTACTTCTCGCCCGCTTGCAAGGGAGTGTAGGCATTCTTCGGAAGACTGCGTGCGCCTGTTTCCATTCACGCTCCTGTGATATGTGTTGTGGGAAGGTTCCGGACGGACCACGCGCAAATGTAGGCATGAAAGACCGAAATCTCCGAACACCTCACCGCGATCCCGTCCCGATGCCCCTGCTTCAGGAAATCTCACGCAGGGATTTCCCCCCAGGGTCAGTGTGCTTTCCGATAATAGATGAACTTCACGGATTCACCCGGCTTCGTGTCCCTGTCCACCTGATCCAGATCGTCCCCCTGGGCACAGATGAAGAGATAGGGACCGAGCGAGGTTCCCTGCAGTGTCCCGCGAAACCGCTTCAACAGGTTCTCGACCGAGGTTCGCGCTTCTTTGTCCCACAGCATCCGAACCTCGAACTCGTATTCCATTCCATCGGTGGAGGGAGGCATTTTGGTGATGTCCACGATCCTTCCCGCGATTCGGTATTCACTCGCAATCTCCGCCGGCCATGGATTCGTGACACTCGCCCCTCGACTCAGGATGCCCAGATCCTTCGCAAAGGATTCCATCACCTTCTTGCTTCGCTGGGGATGCATCGCCCCAAGGAAGAAGGTGGCATTGAGTGCGGGATGCTCGATCACAAGAATGGACTGCTCCTTCCCTTCGGCATATATCACGCGGAAGCCTTCCCACGTGTATCGCTCCGGCGTGGATCCTCCGACGATCGCCACCGGGTCGTCGAACGAGGAGAGCGGACCAAGACGGACCTGCATGTAGGACGAACCCGCAGTGAACATGGCCGTGTACTCCTCGCCGTCCTGCTCCGTGTCCGCGCAGGACCAGCCAGCGACTTTCGCGCCCTTCATCCAGGTGGAATACTCTTCGTACGTGATTAGCGGAGGAGCTCCCTGAGCCAGGGCGGTTCCCGTCAGAATACAGAGCAGACAAAGACATCGAATCGATGCGATCATGAGTTCTCCCGTGAGAGGTGGTGAAATGAAAAAGGTGCGGGTCGAAAATTACTTGAATCGCGTTCCCTTCGCCGTGAGCCAGGGATGGATCTCGTAGGCCAGGCGACCGGACTGGATGGCGGGATCGGACTTCACCAGGGCTTCGGCTTCTTCCTTCGTTTCGACATCAAAGATAAAGATGCCCCGCCAGTCTCCCCCGTCGGCAAAGGGACCCGCCACGATCAAGGTGCCCGCATCGGCCAGTCGCTGAATGTTGGCCATGTGTCCCTTTTGAATGTCGGCGGCCGTAGCCGAATCCTGCGTGCGATTCGGCCCCTTCGTCAGGAGGACGAAGAAATAGGTCTTCATCGTGTCCTTGCCCATCACGAATTCCCGGGAACGGGCCGCCCCCTCCGTTCGCGCATCCTGGGCGGAGGCCACGAACAGGGGCGCGCATAGCACGAAGAGGAAAAGCAGGCGCATGAATCCCCTCCTACAAAATGGCATAGCGGATGCCCACGGCCAGGGCTTCCTTGAGCTGGGTCCGCGTGGTCTGGGCCTTGTCGTACACGACCTGCACGTTCAGGGACGTCGAGATGTAATCGTTCACCTTTGCCAGGATCAAGTTGTCCCAACGCACATCCCATACCTCGAGGCGATCGAAGGAGGAGAACAGGTTGAGCTGGGTTTGATAGGAGATGTTTTCCATCAGTTCCACCTTCCATGTGGTGCCCGATTCGATACCGGTCTTCACCACCACGGATTTATCGGTACCCGCAGGCTCTCCCCCGTATTCCGGAAACTTCGTAAAGAAGATCTGCTTGACGGCGACACCGAGGCGGGTGGAAAAGGCGGGCGTGGGTCCGTAGGTGAAACCAGCGGACTCGATCAGATAGCCGGGATCCATGAAGGCGCTCGTCTGCGGAGCATTTGGCTTCTTGTAATCGTAGCCCTTGTCGAACTGGGTGCGGAATTGCAACGCCACGTACGGATCCACCGGCCATCCGATGCTATGCGAATACACGCTTTCGAAAAAGATCTCGTCGTCGGTCTTTCGGTATTCCACACTCCCGATTTTTGCCCGTCCGTAGGCCAGTTTTAGATTGGTCTTCCAGGCATAGGCGCCGGAATCGATATACTGAAAGTTGCCGGTGAGAAAGGTGGACCAGGCAACGGTGTTCTCTCCACCCTGCTTCCAGTTTTCAAGCGCGATCTGGGATGCGTTGATCCCCACGACAAGAGAATTCGTCCAGGTGCCCTGTGCGGGCGTGGTGGTTTGGGACCACGCGGGAAGAGCGAGCACGCAAAGGAGGAGTGCGAAACATGTGACACGGAACGTCATGATGACCTCGAGGTTCGTGACGAAGAATAGATTCGGGGAGTCGGTGCGAAGCACGGCTCAATATAGGGAGAGCAGAGGAAATTTTTCAGGAAAGAGAGGGACCGAGAAGACGGGACATGGTTTCGAGGAGTTCCTTCCGATTGACCGGTTTGGAAAGGTACGCGTTGCACCCCGCCTGGTAAGAGTCGTCCACCATGGCCTGGTAGGCGTGGGCCGTGGTTACGATGATCGGGATGTTGCGATACTCTTCGGAGCCACGCAGATTGCGGGTCAGATCCAATCCATCCATCACCCCACACAGAGACACATCCATGAGAATGATGTCCACCGATGTGTGCGAGAGCACGCGCAGCGCCTCGTCAGCACTCACTGCGGAATGCACCTGGTAGCGAGGAGAAAGAAGGATGGTCATGTATTCGACGGTGAGAGCATCATCCTCGACAACGAGCACCGTGGGTAACGCAACAGCGGCGACATCATTCATGTCAGGAACCTCGATGTTCAGGGGGAACCACGAAGAGCAGAGACCACGGGCGCCAAACCTTCACTGCTCCACGAAGCGGTGGAGTATACGACTTCCCGTTGGGTATTGAAAACGAAAACCGTCGGCGTGCTTCGCACGTGCAATGCCTGTGCGAGCCGCGCGTTCTCGTCCAGGAGCACCGTGCCGGAAAAAGGATAACGGGACATCACCATTCTTGCCCGGTCGGGGCGGCCATCGACAAACACCAGCACGAAACGAAGGGCCGCGATGTCTTCTCCGTCCTTTTCCACGGTGCGCAAAAACGGAAACACCTCCGCGAGTCGGCCATCGTCGATGGAAACGAAAACGAGACAGGTGCGCGCACCAGCCAGATCCCGATCCGTGACGGGAAGTCCGTGCATTGTCTTCAGGGAGAAGGCTGGCAACACGGTGCCCGCGCCCGCCAACGGCGGGAACAACAGCCACCAGGCGCCCGTGAGCACCAGGAGGACCAGAACCACGATCAGGAGAATCTTCATGGGGAGGGGGTGAGGTGATCCCGATGGGACCGACGCGGAAGACCGTCTTCCGCGTCGGTCCCCGGATTCATTATTCGAACATGTCGTCCACCTTCACGATCCGCACCTTGTCCCGGGACAGGGAGAGCGGATGCTTCGCGATGATGGCGTCCTCGTCCAGCACCTGCTGAGGCTTGGGCGTGTCGTAGGTGATCGGACTCGGCGCATTGGTGACGAGGGATTCGACGAAGCCCGCTGCGTCCCGAGTCACCACCGCGATGCGGAGGTTCTTCGCGCTCAGATGGCGACGAAGGGCGGCGTTCACCTGCTCGAGCGTGAGGGCGGCGATCTTCTTTCGAAAGGTTTTCAGGTAATCGCCGGAGATTCCATAAAACCGACTGTCCACCGCGTAGCCCAGCCGCTCGGACGTGGTGCCCGCGAAGTGCAGACAGTATTTGAGCAGGAACTTTTTCGTCAGGGCAAAGGCCTCGGGCGTCATGCCCTTGTCCACCACCATTTCCAGCTCTCGCAGGGCGGCCCGCAGGGCGAAGTGGCGCTGGACGTTCTGCACGGGACGAATCCACACTTCGAACACCTGCTGACGACGGGCGTGATGCGGAGGCGGCATCTGGAGACGGCCCCCATTTGGGAAGACCTCGATGTAGGAGTAGTCTCCGTAATTCATGCCTCGAGCTTCACGAATCACCTGATACAGATGACTCGAGGAATTGCGATGCTCGCCGAACCAGGAGTTGAACAGAGCGAGCGCATAGAAATCGTCCTGTCCTCTCAGCACTGAAATCGGGAAACCAAAGCTGATCGCGGTAGCGTCGCAGTCCTTTTCCACCGCCAGGAGTTCCAGTCCCTGAATGGGTCGCACTGCGGGAGGTGGAGGTGAGACGGCAGAGCCTGCGGGTAGGACGCCTAGGTCCTTCTTCAGGCGCGCTACCAGAGCGGGCGCGTAGCCCCCTCCCAGGGCGATGGTCACCTTGTCCTTCGTGTACTGTGCTTTCCAGAAGGCGCGAACATCTTCGAGCGTGATGGAATTCAGGCTCTGCACGGTGCCGGTTTCCAAGTGACTGTAGGGCGTGCCCTCGAACATGAACTGATAGAACGCGGCCTTGCCCAGCTCTTCGTCGTTGGCGTAGCGCAGAGATTTTTCGATGGCATTGATCATGTCGCTCTTGATGCGCGTGAAGTCCTCTTCCCGAAAGCCGGGACGCAGGATGGCGTCGAGCAACAGCGGATAGTAGGCGTCGAGATTGTCCTTGTGCACGCGACCGGAAATCACGGTCATCTCCTTGTCCACCGTCGAGCCGTAGCCTGCGGCCATGGGGTAGAGCAGTCCGAGAATGTCCTCGTACCCGTGCCGTTCGGTGCCTGCCTCAGTGAGCATGGAGGCGGTGAGCAGGGCCAGGCCTTCCTTGCCTGCGGGATCGTTCTGGGAGCCGACGGCGAACCAGATCTTGAAGGAGATGGTGGGATCGCTCGGGACGGGAAGGAGGACCGGGCGAGACAACTGGGCGATGGTCATGAGGGAACTCGCAAGAAAGAGAAAGACCAGAAGCGGGAGAAAGAATCGGGTGTTCATTGGGCCATGCTCCCGGTGAGTGTCACGATGGTGCGGCGTTCGGGCGTGAAGTAGGTGGCGGCCGCCTTCATGATGTCGGCGGGCGTCACGGCGTCGTAGGCGGCAAACAGATCCTCGACACAGGAGATCCCTCCGGTGAGCGCGATATAGCGCGCCAGGGCGCCTGCGGTTTTTTCCGGAGTATCGAGGTTCATGAGAAACTCGTAGCGCAGTCGTTTTTTCAGGTCCGACAATTCCTTGTCCCCCACCGGCGTGGACGCGAAGCGCGCCAGGGTGGCCGTCACCTGCTCCTGCACGGAGGTCAGGTCAGCGGATTTCTTTACCATCGTCATCACTGTCCACAACGGCTGGTCGCGGTTCATGCCGATATCGGCCGAGATGAACTGCACCTTCTGTTCCTTGAGCGTGAGGCGTTTCGACAGCTCGCTGTTCTCTCCGAAGGCGAGTTCCCCCATCAGCAGGGCCGCCACCATGGGGCGGTGAGATGGGTTGAACCGATCGCCTTTGTAGGCCATGGCCAGGATCGGCAGGGTCTTGCCCGGATAGGTGACTTCCGCGTTGCGGGGCGCGGTCTGGGGCGGTTCGGGGGTGATCTTCGGCTCGACATAGCCCGTCTTCCATTCCCCGTAATACGAGCGCACCTTTTTCATCACGGCGGCCGGGGTCACGTCGCCCACCACGAGCAGGACCACATTTTCCGGCCGATAATAGCGGCGGAAGAAGTCCCTGCTGTAGTTGTACATCGTGGGCATGGCCTTGATATCGGCCTCGAACCCGATGGTGGTGTGCTTGTAGGTGTGCACATCGTAGGCCACGTCCTGGAGCTTTTCGAAGAGCACCTGCCAGGGACTGGTGCGGCCCTTGCGATACTCGCCGTACACGGCCCCGGATTCTGTTTGGAATTCACGCTCCGCGTAATCGAGGTTCTGGAAGCGATCGCTTTCGAGCTCCATCACGCGATCGAGGTCTTCGGGAGCGAAGGTCAGATGATAGCAGGTGTAGTCGTCGGTGGTGTAGGCGTTGGCGTCGGCTCCCATTTCGGTGATGATCTTGTCGTACATCCCGCCGGGGTGCTTCTTCGTGCCGCGAAACATCATGTGCTCGAAGAAGTGCGCGAAGCCCGAATGGCCGGGCTCCCATTCATCGCGGCTCCCGGTGCGCACCACGCTGTAGTAGGACACCAGCCCCGAGCCGGGCATGGGGACGACGATCACGCGAAGTCCATTGGGCAGGGTTTCGGTGGTCGTGGTGTAGGGAAACACCGAACGGCCGGGCGGATCAGCCATCGCCGTGCTCCCGGCGAGGAGCAGAACACACGCCGTCATGGTCAGGATTCGAATCATGGCGATTCTCCACTGTGAAGCGAAAGGGAGACGGATGGAAGGTCATCGCGTCCCCACGGTTTTCTGAACATTTTCGTAATAGGAGCGGATCAGGGCCTCATAGTCCCGCCGATAGCCCTCCTGAACGGCCCTCTGCAGATCGCGCTGGATGCCTTGACGCGGATCGAGGAGAGAGGGGTCCAGTTCTCCGGGACTCCGTTTGCTGACCTCGTTGGCGGTTTCCGCGCGCCGCTTCTTTTCCCAGTCCCGCTCTCGCATGCTCTTCGAGGCATCGAGCAGGCGGGACAGGATGCGCTCCTGGCGCTGGAGCGTTTCGGGATTCACCTCGCCCTGCTGGAGATCCCGCACCACCTCCTGCATTTCCTCGGCGATCTTGCGCAGATCACCCAGCATTTTCTGTCCCTCTGTGCTCGACCGGGCCTCACGATCCAATTCTTCCAGGGATTTCTGCATCCCGCGTTGTTCCTGGGCCAGCCGTTGCATGGCCGCCATCTGCTGTTGCGTCATGCGCCCCTGACCCTGGCCCTGCCCGATCTGCTGGGTTTGCGCATTGAGATTCTGCTGTTGCTGGGCCATCTGCTGGAGCTGCTGCATCATGGAGCTTCCGCTCTTGCTGCCCGAGCTCTTCTGCATGCCCTGAGCGATTTCGCGCGCGGCCTCATTGAGGGCCTGCATTGCTCCTCCCATGCGTTCGCCCGAGCTCCGGGCGTCTCGGTTCTGCATCGACTGCAAGGCCTCGTTCATGCGGTTGAAGGCGTCGCCGAATTTCTGTGCCATCTGGGGCGTGATGGCGAAGCTCTTCTTTCCCATCTCCATCAGATCGCTGGCCGCGCCCTGGAGTTGTTCGCTCAACTCGGCCTGCTGGCGCATGGACTCCCGAAACTGTGGGGAATTGGGCGAGAGCTTCGACGTGCGATTCTTCAGTTCCTCCTGCTGACGGGACAGGGAGAGCAGGTTGTCCAACGCCTTGCGGAAGGCGCGTTCCACCTGCTTCTTCATTTCCTGGCTCATCTTCTTTTTCATGGCCTGCATTTTCTTCTGTACGGATCGCATGCGCTCGGCCGTCTTTTTCTGCATCGCCGAGGCGCTCTGGCAATTGCCGCCCTCGCATTGGCTGGCGCTTTCGCTCATCTCCTGCTGCATCTGCGAGAGGTTCATTTCCTGCTGGGCTTCCTGCATCTCTCCGAGAGGCATGTCCTGGGGAAACTCCTGCATCTGCTGGTTGAGCTGGTCCATCTCTCTCTGCATCGCCTTGGCCTGCTCGGAGAGCTCCCGCTGTTCCTTGGCCAATCGATCCCTTTCTTTCTGATCTTTCGATTCGGCATTCTTCGTGCGTTCGGCAAGATCCTCCTGGGCCTTGGCCAGTTCTCCCGCCCGTTTTTCCAGTTCATCCACTTTCTGCTCGATTTGCAGGCGCTTGAGAAGCTCGATGGTGCGTTCGATGCCCTCGCGAAACATCTCTTCGTTCATCTTCATATCCTGCACCGCCTGCTTCATCTGCTCGGGTGTCATCGTGGGGGCCTGCTCGTTCAGCTTCTTGAGCAGGTTCTGGAACTGCGGATTGTTGAGTTCCTTGAGCAGCTTCTGCAGTTCGTCGTATTTCTGCATGGTTTCGGGAGACAGGGCGTTCTGACGCTGAAGGTCCTTGTTCAGTTCGTCGAGACTGCGATTCACCTCGTCCACCTTCTTGAGCAGTTCTTCCTGCTTGCGGAGGGCCTCCTGAAACTGCTTCTTCTGCTGCCAGTCCACGGTTTCCTTGTTCTGCTGTCGCAGTTCCCGCTGTAACTGATCCAGGGCTTTCTTCACTTCACCCGCGTCCTCGCCCGCCTTCTGCAGATCGCCGATAGCCTGATTCTGGGTCTTGTCCGCCTGCGAAAAAACCTCTTCCAGAGAGGGCAGGCGGAGATTGATGATGGCGCTGCGCGCGGACTTCGGTCCCGACACCACGTCGTTGTCGAACACTTCCACATAAAAACTCACCACATCCTCCGGCACGAGCTGGAGGGAGGCGAGATTCCATGTGAAGGGCACATCCATTTCGGCGCGTTGGGGACTCGGCAGAGGGATGGGAAGAGAGGACCAGGCCTCCTGGGGTTTTTCGAATTTCGAGGCGGCCAATCGGTAATGCAGAACAAGTTTCGAAAAGCCGAAGTCGTCGCCGATGCGGGTGAGGAGGGCCACGCGCATGCGTTCATCGAGAGTGGCCGAGGAGGCCGGTTCGAGGAGTTGAATGGTGGGAGGCAGATCCTCGATCACGCGCAGGGAGTAGGTCACCGGGTTGGGATTGGTGAGTCCTTCCCGGTCCGTCAGTTCGATGTGGTAGGCCCGATCCTTCACCAGACGCAAAGATCCCCGGGCACGAGTCCCTTCCACCGTGAGGGCAACGGCCTGGCTGTCGGCATACACCATGCGGGCCGAACGCACCTCCTTGCTGAGGGCGAGTTCGAAAGAAACGATCGACCCCCGCAGGGCAGTGACATCGCCGACATTGTCGTCGAGGGTGCGAATCGGTTGACGAGCATAGGCGGGAGACTGAACCTGAACGCGCAGGTTGCGCACGAAGGGGCGATCCACCACGTCCACGCGATAGTGGCGGCTCCGATAGCCATCTGCTTCGGCATAGTAGGTAAAGGAGGTTCTCACTCCTTCGAAGGTCACGGCCCAGCGTCCCGTACTGTCCCTGCGCGCGGCCAGGGGATCGAAATTTTCCTGTCCCTCCTCGCGGATGTGAAAGCGCACGGTGCGTTCCACCAGTCCCGAGGTCTTCGCCGACAACACCACTCTCTCCCCTTTCACCACCTGTGTGTCCCCCGGCTTCACGTCGAATTCGAAGGGAGCGGGAGGAGCGAAATCCGTGCGAAAATGGAGAAGGCGAGTGGCTGCGTCCGACAATCCCGCAGGAAAGACAAGAACGCAGGCGCCCAGCAGGGTGAGAGCCAGGAAGGCCAGGCGCCGGGCTTTGCGCAGGGGTTCGCGTGGGACCACGGGATCGAGATTCAGGGCTTCGAACTGGGTGGCCACCTGAGTGAAGGAAGCCAGTGCCAGGGCGGGACTGAAGCTTGGGTCGGACTCCCGTTCCAGGGCGCGGGCGAGCTGGAGGGCGTTCAGCAAACGATCTTTCAGGTCGGGAAAATGCGAGCCGACCCGGGCGGCCATGTCCTCGTGGCTTCTTCGCGCCAGCAGCCCGAGACTCCGCAGGAGGGGAGGACCGACGAAGGCACCGAGAATTCCCAGGGCCGCCAGCAGCATGATGCTCACGAGCACGGTGCGAGCGGGAACATCGAGATGCAGGAGGGCCTCGCTGCCGAGTCCCAGCAGGAGCACGCCCGACAGCAGGGTCGCGGCCCGGGCGAGACCCTGGCCCAGGGCGACGCGATCCTCGCGGGCGCGGAGGTCGCCCAGGCGGGAGAGCAGGGAGGAGAGGCGGGGATGGAGACCGGGAGTCATGGCGTATCAGCGGGACAGGGCTTGGACGATGATGTTGACGCCCATTTCGAGGGCCTTGCGGCGCACGGGCTCGGGATCCTTGTGTACATCGGGATCGGCCCAACCATCGGCGAGATTGCACTCGTAGGTGTAGAACAGCACCAGGCGTCCTTTGTGAAAGATGCCGAATCCCTGAGGCGGCTTGCCGTCGTGCTCGTGGATTTTGGGCAGCCCGTCGGGAAAGCGAAAATGCGCGGAGTAGATGGGATGGGAGAAGGGAAGTTCCACCAGATCCCGATCGGGAAACACCTTCCGGATCTCGCGGCGGAAGGCCTGGTCCAGTCCGTAGTCGTCGTCCACATACAGAAAGCCGCCGTTTTCGAGATAGGTGCGAAGGTTCCGCGCCTCGGTCTCGGTGAAGGAGATATTGCCGTGGCCAGTGAGAAACACGAAGGGATAGGAAAACAGCTTGTCGCTGCCGGGTTCCACGAAGATGTCGGTGCGAGGATCGGTGTCGATGGTGGTATTCTGGGCGAGAAAGGCCAGCAGGTTGACTTCGGAGGAAGGATCGTTGTACCAGTCTCCCCCTCCCCCGTATTTAAGGCGCGCGATGACGAAGCGACTGTCCCCCTGAGCCGCGAGGGGAGAGGACGGAAGAGCAAGCAGGGACAGGAGGGCGCACAGGAAGGACAGGATGATCCTGGGGTTGTGTTCCGTGCCGATTCCGCTCATGAGTTCAATGGTCCTTTCTCTCGATTCGGATGAAAAAGTTAGTGCGGCCAGGGTTGTGGAACAAGGCAAATGGAGGGAAGAGCGTCTGGAAAGTCCCCGTTGATTTTATTGCGGTAACATGCTTTCATCTCCAGTACATCTTGCAATTTGGCGCTCAGATCGGTATTTTTTCGCACCACCATCCTCCGGTTCCGAGATGAAAGATTTCTCCATCAAGAAGCTGTACTATTCGATCAGCGAAGTGAGCAAGATCACCAACCTCGAGCAGTACGTTCTGCGCTATTGGGAAAGCGAGTTCGAGGAATTGCAGCCCGCCAAGAATCGTGCGGGCAACCGGATCTATACGAACAAGGACATTCAGCTCATCCTCTTCATTAAGCGTCTCCTGCGCGAGGAACGGTACACCATCGAGGGAGCGAAGCAGGTGTTGAAGACCCAGGGGGTGGTGCCCTTCGATCTCGAAGAGAACGAGGGGGCAACCGAGGACCAGGGGGCTCCCGATCCCGCGCAGACCTCTCTGTTTTTCGAACCCGAGGGCACCCTGCGCGAGGATCTGAAATCGATGAAGATCTTTCTGGAAAACCTGAAGCAGCGCTTACAGTAGCCCTGTTTTCTTTTCCGTTTTTTGTTATATTGGAAGTCCCTCCGGCGAATCCGGGTGGGATCGGAGCGTGGCGCAGCCCGGTAGCGCACTACCTTGGGGTGGTAGGGGTCGCGGGTTCAAATCCCGCCGCTCCGACAGAGAAAGGCGATCGAAAGATCGCCTTTTGCATTTTCAACGCGGCATCCGATCTGCTCACCCGCTCCCTTCACTCTTCACTCTTCACCCTTCACTCTTCACCCTTCACTCTTTACTCTCTTGACTTTTCCCCGGCTCTTTCCCAAGTTTCGGCATTGAAGTTTCGACGTCATCAAGGTATCCCCACGTGGGTACCAATAAATACCCTTCACCAACTCGCACAAGACCATTATGGGAACCTCTTGTCCTTGTTCTACCCTCCTCGAATTCGCTGAGCGGATCGGGCTCCTTCGTTCATGACTGGAACGCGGCCCAGGTAAACGACGCCTACTGGAATCCAAACGCACATCCGTCCGTGAATGTCAACAGGCGCGGGACTCTGGCGCCAAGATCCGACCTCGGCTACCGCTTATGTGTATGGACAGGGTTTCATCAGGTGTCCACGCCCGAAGGGGTGAGGGTGGGGAAGGTGGTCGTAAGGAAGTGAATACGTGAATGAGTGAATACGTGAATGAGTGAATATTCCCTATTCACTTATTTCCCTATTCACTTATTCACTTATTCACTTATTTCCTTCTTCCTCACCACCACCAACGACACATCATCGCACAATGGCTGATAATTCCGATGTTCTTCGAGGGCGGCACGAATCGCGGCGATCAGATCGGTGGCGGGGCCCGAGGCATGCTGGCGCACGACATCCCGGAGACGGCGGATGCCGAATTCCTCTCCGTCGTAATTGGGGGTTTCCAGGAGGCCGTCGCTCATGAGGAGTAGAATGTCACCGACGTGCAGGGGGATGGTTTGCTCGTGATACCGCACGGAGGGCTGAAGACCCAGGGCGAGATGATCGCCGTCCGAGGACCAGTCCACCAGATAGCACTCTCCGTCCCGCCACACCATGGGCTTGGGCAGACCCGCGTTGGAAAACGTGAAGGTGCGGGCTTCCTCGTCCACCACTCCGGCGAGAACGGCCACAAACATGTTCGGCCGGGTGTCTTCGTACATGCGCCGGTTGACCCGCTCGAGCAGCGCCCGCGGTGAGGTGGCCTCGGTGGCGGCCAGACGGATGACGCTCATCGATGATGCCATGACGAGTGCTGCCGACACCCCCTTGTCCGATACGTCGCCCACCACCACGCCCCAGCGCCCGTCCTTCAACCGCACGAAATCGTGAAAATCGCCTCCGACTTCGGCGGCGGCCTCCGAGAAGGCTGCGATATCGAGTCCTGGAATCGTGGGCCTTTCCTGAGGCAGCATCGAAGCCTGGATGTCGTGCGCAATCTCCATGTCGCGACGGAGCCGGGTACGGTCCTCCAGCTCCTCGGTCACGATGGCATTCTTCCATGCCATAGCGGCGTATTCCGAAACGGATTGTAATAGCGCCATCTCGCGGGAACTCAGGGAACGACCCGATACCTTTTCGCCGAATACGAGACACAGGCCCTCCTGGGCGCGAAGGCCCAACCCCACAAGCACGGCGGCCTCCGCACGATGGAGTCCCGGCAAATACGCCGACGTTTGCACGGCTTCGGAGCGCTCCAGCGCCTCGAGCATCGGTGGATGGGTTAAAATGGGAGTCAGGGCGCCCACCTCGCAGGGATCCCCGGTGATCACGGCAGGGGGGAGGCTGGGATGCAACACCACTGCGGTGGCCGAGCTCAACCGGAACAGAGCGGGAAGATCGCGGAGCAGGCGATCGCGGAGTTCTGTGGTGGATAGCACGCCGAGCAGCTCGTGTCGCAAAACCTGCACGGCATCGGCGAGCTGCCGTTCCCGCCGAAACAGGAGCCTCTCCATGCCCGCCTGTAGCCGATCCCGCGCGCCCGAAAAGAAGGTGGTGACCAACACCGTGATCACCCCCACCAGGAGCAGTGTTTCGGTGGGGGAAATGAAGCGTCCGTAACTGATCAGCAGATGATAACAGCCCACCAGCACGGCCGTGAGCGCCAGGGAGAAGGCCACGTACACCACGGCGCGGCGAAAGAGGACGTTCACCTCCAGATACCCGTAGCGGAAAATGGCCACGGCGAAAGCCAGAGGCAGGGAAAAGGTGAGACAGAGCAGATCCACGATACGGATCACGAGAAAGAGATCGATGGAAAAATCGAGCCACTGCATCAGGGGCGCCAGAAGAAACGACACCAGCACCGACACACTGAACACGCCCACCCCCACCAGCATGGTGCGCAACACCCGCCGTAAATGCCGAGTAGTGGCGCGACGGTAACTGGTGACGAGAAGCACGATGCTGACGATGGGACTGAGCGCGTACACGCCATAGATGGTGTAGGCGAGCAGGTACTGGGACTCCTGGGCCACTCCGAAAGACCCGAAGATGAGCACTTCGAGCAGAAACACCACCAGATACGGAACATACACCACGACATTTCGCAGTCCCGCGGATCCGCGCAGGAGGCGTTCGTTGGGAAACACCAGGAAGAAATGAATGAGCAGAGGATAGCACAGGCTGTAACTGAGACTGCCGATGTACCACAGGGATGTTAGACCTGGAATCCCCCAGAAAACGAAGCTCTGAATCAGTCCATCCATGATCAGATAGAACCCGATCGAGGCGAGGATGAAGAAATTCAACACCGCCACCCGGTTGCGGGGTCGGTTGAACACCACGATGAGCCCGATGAGAAACATCACCAATGGGGATACCAAGCCCACGAGATAATTCGAGAGCTGCAGCGTGAGCGGTGCCGTCTGCCGCACCGTGCTCCGAATGGAAAGCCGCACCGTGAGAGGCCGTCCATCCCTCAGGATGTCGAGCGCCACCTCGTCCCCTGGACGGAGACGCGAAATGACCTTCAGGAAGGCGAGATAGTCGAAATGCGCGCTGTCGAGCGGACACTCCTGAAACCGTCGCAGGATATCCCCGTTCCGCACGGGAATCTCTTCGCCTTCGGTATTCCGCGTTACCGCGATGGGCATGCCCTGGCTCGTTAGCCGCGTCAGCCGAAAGGGAACTGCCCCGCGAATATTGTTCTGAATGACCGAAAGGGGAAGCTGAAGCACGCCCACGGTCACGAGAATTCCGCCCATCAGCACGATGAGAGCGTGCATGACGCGACTCGCGAGAAATGATGGCCGATCGATCATGTAAATCCTGATATCGGGGGTTCGAGGGAAGGAGAAAAACTAGACAAACTTCGTCGGGGACGCAAATTCCCCCGTGGGACGAAACCTTCGTGCGGGGTTCCGCATCCTACGTTTGCGTATATTGAATGATACGTTTTCATCTTCCACATCAGGATAATTTATGCGTCGCTTCTCCCCCTCTCCCTTTGTCCTCGCTCTCGCCCTCTCCTTCGTCGTGGTGACGGCGGGGTGCAGCAAGGGACAGGACCAGTCCAAACTCACCAGCCCGGCGTGGACGGAGTTCAAAACCGTCGCCCTGCGCTATGATTCCCTGATGCTGGCCATCGACAAGATGCAGAAGTCCGACCCCGCCCTCAAGGCCAATCCCATGCTTCTGAGCCAGCGCCTCCAGGCCAATATGGCAACGATCCAGGAAATCATGCAGAAGGCCATGGAAAAGGCCGATCCCGCGATGAAGGAAATCACCTCCATCCAGGGCTACGGACCCGCCGATCTGCACTTCCTGAAAGTGGGCGCCTCCCTCATCAGCGATCTCGAAAAACTGCTTACGGTCAACGAGCAGCTCCTGCCCTTCGTGGTGGATAAGGATTCCCTGCGCCAGCTCAAGATGGAACTCATCCAGCTCCATGCCATGAACGGGAATATGGACAAGGCGGGCACCTACTACAGCGAGGACATGCTCAAGGGTGCCGAGGCCATCGAACAGGCCCAGATTCTGGGCGCCCTCTCCAATGGCTATTCCGATGCGGGCAATCTGGCAAAGGCGAAGGAATTCGGTGCCAAGGCTATGACCGTGCTCAAGGACGGCTACACCTCGGCTATCGCCCCTGCCAAGGACGCAAAGAACGCCGAACAGATTCAGATGGTGGGCATGCTCTACGGACAGCAGTTTGTCGGCCTCCTTTCGGCTCTGGGCTGGGCTCTCACCGAAGCGGGAGACACGGCGGGCAAGGACGCCCTCATGAATGAGGCCAAGACCGCCATCAACGATCCCGAGCTGTGGAAAACTATCGAGCAGGCCGTTTCGGGCCAGATCGCCCAGAAGGTGGAAGAAAACAAGAATCTCAATAAGCCCGCAGCCGCCTGGGCTGAGCACGAATGGATCGGGTCCGCCGCCATGAGCCTCGAAGGCCTGAAAGGTAAGGTGATCCTGCTCGACTTCTTCGCCACCTGGTGCAAACCCTGCATCAACGCATTCCCCCATATCCGCGAGTGGAAGGACAAGTACGGAGCCCAGGGTCTGGTGGTGATCGGCATGACCAATTATCAGGGTCGCTACGACAACGCGCAGGTGCAACCCGCCGACGAACTCGGCAAAATGAAGAACGAGTTCATTCCGAAACACAAGATTTCCTGGCCCGTGGCCATCGAGAAGTCCGGACGTACCACCTTCGAGAAGTACGGCGTCTCGGGCATTCCCCACATCACCCTCATCGACAAAAAGGGCAACATCCGCTACTTCAAGGTCGGTGCCGGGGACTACGCGAAAACGGAACAGCAGATCAAGAAACTGCTCGCCGAATAACGGACATACACGTCCGATAATGAAACGACCCCGCCAAGGCGGGGTCGTTTTTTATTTCGACAACGGATCGAATCAGGCGTCGAGGTCCGTGTACAGAGGGAAACGGGAGCAATACGCCTTGATCTCGTCGGCGATCGTGGCAAGCGCCCCTTCATTGGCGGTGTTCATCACCACCTGATCCAGCTTCTCGGCCACGAAATCCATGTCGCCCTCGCGGAAGCCGCGGGTGGTGACGGCCGCCGTACCGATGCGGATACCGCTGGTGACGAAGGGCGAGCGATCGTCGAAGGGCACCATGTTCTTGTTCAGTGTGATGCCTGCCTGGCCGGCGGCGATTTCCACATCCTTGCCCGTGACACCCTTGTTGTGGAGGTCGATGAGCATGAGATGGTTGTCGGTGCCTCCCGAAATGAGTTGGTAGCCCTTCTCCACGAGCCGACCGGCGAGATGGGTGGCATTGGCCAGCACCTGGCGCTGATACGTGGTGAAGGAGGGCTGAAGGGCCTCGCCGTAGGCGACGGCCTTGGCGGCGATGATGTGCATGAGCGGACCGCCCTGAATGCCGGGCATTACCACCCCGTCCATCACTTCGGACATCATTTTCACACGACCGGTCTTGGCCATGGTGAGACCGAAGGGATTTTCCACATCCTTGCCGATGAGGATCATGCCGCCACGGGGACCGCGCAGAGTCTTATGCGTGGTGGACGTGACCACATGGCAATGCGGAATGGGCGTGTTGTGCAATCCGGCCGCGATGAGTCCCGCCGGATGGGCCATGTCGGCCCAGAGGAAGGCGCCCACCTTGTCCGCGATGGCGCGGAACGCTGGGTAGTCGATGTTGCGCGTGTAGGAACTCGCACCCACGATGATCATGCGAGGTTTTTCCTTCATCGCGATGCGTTCCACTTCATCGAGGTCGATGCGTCCGGTCTCCCGGTTTACGCCATAGCTCACCATGCGATAGAGCTGACCGGAGAAGTTCACCGGGGATCCGTGCGTGAGGTGACCACCATGGGCCAGATCCATGCCGAGCACGGTGTCTCCGGGCTTGACGAAGGCGAAATACACTGCCTGGTTGGCCGTGGCACCGGAGTGGGGCTGGACGTTGACGTACTCCGCGTCGTAGAGGCGACGGAGGCGGTCCCGCGCCACGTCCTCGGCTTGATCCACGAATTCACAGCCCCCGTAGTAGCGCTTGCCGGGATAGCCCTCGGCGTACTTGTTCGTGAGGACGGAGCCGGCGGCTTCCATCACCGAGGGACTGGCGTAATTCTCCGAGGCGATGAGCTGGAGTTTGTTCTTCTGACGTTCGACTTCCGAATGAATGATCGCGTGAAGTTCGGGATCGGTAACAGCAAGATGAGACATGAAGGAATTCCTTGATCAACGGGATACATGCGTTCACAAAAGTATGAAAAGCCGAAGGGCTCGCCAAGTTCGGAAGAACGGGTTACCTCTGAATGCACCACACCCCATGCCGGTCGGACATGGGGTGGAACACGTGCCAACGCGCCAGGGCGCGAAAGGAATCAAAGCTGGGCTTTGAGGCGCTGCTCGATTTCCGGCTTCGGAAGGGCGCCGACGATGCGATCCACTTCCTTTCCTCCCTTGAAGATGATGAGCGTGGGAATGCTCCGCACTCCGTAATTCATCGCGGTCTCGGGATTGCTGTCCACATCCACCTTGCCGATCACGGCCTTTCCGGCGTATTCGGTGGCGAGTTCCTTGATCGAGGGCGCGATCATGCGGCAGGGGCCGCACCACACGGCCCAGAAGTCCAGAAGGACGGGGGTCGGGGAATTCAGGACTTCGGTCTGAAAATTGGCATCGGTGATTTCGACGGGCTCCATGGGGTCTCCTCCTGGGTGATTATTCGAGTGCGATACGCACATTGGATGATCCGAAAATGTCGCGAAGGGCGTCCAGTATCTCCTTCGTCGGTGAAAACCGACTTCCGCGCGCAAAGAGTTTCCATTCCCGGTCCTCGTCCCGCACCGAGAAGAAGCAGGTGCAGGAACCGCTGCCCTGACGGGAGCGTAGCAGGGTCGACGCATCCTCGATCTGGGCTGGCGTGGTGGATTGCGCGGACAGCCGAATGATGACGGCCTTGGCGAAGCGCTGCACGGCGGTATCGAGGGGCAGCACCTCGTCCACCATGAGTTTGATGCCGTCCCCACTGGTTTGGGCGCGGGCGGCCACGTACACGGGCGCGTCGGGCACCAGGGCGGCAGCCGACCGCTCGTAGGCATCGGCGAACACGAGGCCCTCGGCCTTTCCCGTAAAATCCTCGAACACGGCGAAAGCCATGGTCCGACCCCTCTTGTCGATCTTGGTTCTCAGACTCGATACGAGTCCGCATACCTTCACCGCAGATCCGTCGAGATTGGGATCCACCTCACCAAGCCGCACCGAAGCGAGCACCTCAGCCTCGAGACGCCAGGGTTCGAGTGGATGGCCCGACACATAGAAGCCCAGTACGCTCTTCTCGAGCGCGAGCACGTGAGCGGTGGTCCAGCTGGGCGAATCAGGCAATACAGGCTGATGCTGATGGGTGACGGGCAGGGCATCGAAGAGACTGGACTGGCCGATCTCGCGTCGATTCTGCTCCTGTACCCCATGGGCGATGGCGTTTTCGAGGGCGTCGGCCAGTTGCGCGCGATGCGCGCCAAGCGCGTCCATCGCTCCTGCAAATACCAGACTCTCGAGGGTTTTGCGATTGAGGGCCTTCTGCGGCACCCGTGAGCAGAGCTCGTACAGAGAGGTGAAGGGACCATTGGCGGTTCTCTCCTCTACCAGGCAGTCCACCGCGCCCTGTCCCACATTCTTGATCGCCGCGAGTCCGAAGAGAATTTCTCCATCCCGCACGCTGAACACGGCCTCGCCTTCGTTCACGTTTGGGGGACGCACGGGAATGCCCAGTTTTCGGCATTCATCGATGAGCACCGCCACCTTTTCGGTGTTGGCGTATTCGGCCGTCATCATCGCGGCCATGAATTCCGCCGTGTAGTTGGCCTTCAGATACGCCGTCTGATAGGCGAGGAGGGAATATGCCACCGAGTGGGATTTGTTGAACCCGTAGTTGGCGAACTTGTCGATCATGTCGAAGATGTCGGAGGCCACCTTGCGCGGCACCCCGTTCTTCACAGCGCCCTCCTCGAACGCCGTGCGCTGCTGGGCCATCTCACTGGCCTTCTTTTTGCCCATGGCCCGGCGCATGATGTCCGATTGGGCGAGGGAGAACTTCGCGATCTCGCTGGCCAGCATCATCACCTGCTCCTGAAACACGATGATGCCATAGGTGCTTTTCAGAATGCGCTCCATCGAGGGATGGAGGTAGGTGATGTCCTTGCGCCCGAATTTCCGGTCGATAAACTCGTCGATGAATTCCATGGGACCCGGTCGGTACAAGGCGTTCATGGCCGCGAGGTCGTCGATGGACTGGGGTTTGAGTTTGCGCAGATACTCCCGCATCGGGGCGGATTCGAACTGGAACACGCCGATGGTGTGTCCTTCGCCAAACATGGCGTAGGTGGCTTCGTCGTCGAGAGGGATGGAATCGATGTCCAGATCCAGACCCCGGGTTCGGCGAATCAGGTCGAGAGTCTGATGAATCACGGTGAGGGTGATCAGACCCAGAAAGTCCATCTTGAGCAGACCCGCGTCCTCCAGGTCCCCACCGTTGAACATCGTCATCAGTTCGGTGTTGGGGGTCTTGTACAGAGGCACGTAGTCGCTGGTGTCGCTGGGAGCGATCACCACGCCCGCGGCATGCATGCCCACGTTGCGGATGAGGCCTTCGAGAATCAGACTATACTTCACCAGATCCTGAATCTTGGGATCGGGACTCTCCCGCACCCAGGCGAGTTCCTTGATGGGCTTCCAGGCCTTGTCGGAATCGGGTTCCGGATCTCGTTCCACACCCAAGGCATAGCGCAACGGCGCCACCTTGCCCATGCGCACGGGAATGTGCTTGGTGATGCTTTCCACCGTCGCCAGGGGCACGCCCAGCACCCGGCCCACGTCCTTGAGCACCGCCCGCCCGCTCAGCTTTCCGAACGTGATGATCTGGGATACCGAGGACGCGCCGTACTTCTCGCGCACGTAATTGATCACCTCTTCGCGGCGCTCGTCCTGAAAATCCACGTCGATGTCGGGCATGGACACGCGATCGGGATTCAGAAAGCGCTCGAAGAGAAGATCGTAGCGTATCGGGTCCACATCGGTGATGGCGAGGGCATAGGCCACCAGACTGCCCGCTGCGGAGCCTCGGCCGGGACCAACGCGAATGCCTTTCTTCTTTGCCGCGTTGATGAAGTCCTGCACGATGAGAAAGTAGCCCGAATACCCCATCCTTTCGATGGTGGACAGCTCGAAGTTCAGACGGTCCCGCAATTCGGGAGTGGCCGTGCCATAGCGCCGCTCGAGTCCCTCTTCCGACAGGAGGCGCAGATAGGCGTCGAGGGAAAGCGCCTCATGTTCCGGAGGAAGCGGGAAATGCGGCATGTGCTTTTCCCCGAGTTCGATCTCGAGGGCGCATTTGTCGGCCACCTCGAGGGTGGATTCGATGGCCTCGGGGGTATCGCGAAACAATTCGAGCATCTGCCCGACGGATTTGAAGTACACCTGATCGGTTTCGTACCGAAGGCGGGTGATGTCCTCGGCCTGCTGGGTATCGGCGATGTGCAGAAACACGTTGTGCGCCACTGCGTGATCGGGCTCGATGTAGTGGCAGTCGTTGGTGGCGATCAGGCGGGCGCCCACGTCCCGTGCGATGCGAGGCATGGCTTCTCGGATGCGCGCCTCCCGCTCGGTGCCGTGGTTCTGAATTTCCAGATACAGATCCTCGCCGAAGAGATCCCGGAGTCGTCGCGCCACCAGTTTGGCGTTCTCCTCGTCCCCCGCCGCCAGGTAGGCCGACACCACGCCGCCGGCGCAGGCGGTAAGCGCCACCAGACCCTCGTGATGGCGTTCAAGCAACTCGAAATCGATCCGTGGTTTGTAGTAGTACCCTTCGGTATGCGCGAGCGTGGTGAGCTTGATGAGGTTGCGATATCCGACCTCGTTTTTCGCGAGGAGCACGATGTGGTTGTAGCCGTGCCGTTTCCCCTCGGGGTGGTTTTCTCCCCCCCGATCGAAACGGCTACCCCGGGTCACCATGTACATCTCATTTCCGAAGATGGGCTTGATACCCTTCTTGCGGGCTTTTCGCTGAAATTCGAGGGCTCCGAACATCACGCCATGATCGGTGAGGGCGACGGCGGGCATGCCATTGCGCGCGGCCGCGTCCACCAGGGCGTCGACCGTGCAGGCCGCGTCCAGCATGGAGTAATGGGAGTGATTATGAAGGTGAATGAAGTCGGCCATGGTGCGATCCCGAACGGACTGGAATATACGTCGCGGAGGGAAGCGGAAACAGCCGTCCGGTTCGGGAAGGGCGGTGCCGTTTTTTTTATATTGTCAGTGGAGGCAGGCACGACCATGCATCATCACGACATGACATCCGCGAAAGCAGCGGCACGAAAACAGGATTGGGAGGGGGCGCGTCGGTTCGCCGAAGCTGCCCTGGCTTCCGCCGACACACCAGAGCAGAGACTCGATACTTTGCTCCTTTTGGCAGACATTCACGAGGGAGCGGAACGGATGGACGCAGCGCTCGCAGCCCTGAAAACCGCGCTCGAGGAGTTTCCGGAATCTGCACGCGCGTGGAATAATCTCGGCATTCTCTGTCGCGGTCTCGGAAGGCTCGATGAAGCACGGCAGGCCCTGGAAGAGGCCTACCGACGGGACCCCGAGAACCCGGCGATCCTGATCAGTCTCGCGTCCATTCACCTAAAACGGTCCGATCCCGGCACCGCCCTCTCCATCATCGATCTCGCCCTCGAACTCGCTCCGAACCATCCCGCAGCCCATGCCAACCGCTCTCTCATCCTTGCGGTGTTTGGCAGAATCGAAGAGGCGGAGGAGTCCCTGCGCCTCGCCGTGCTCTACGGTTTCTCCGAGCCCGACCCCATTCTGGACAGGCTCGAACAGTTGAAGCGTCATCGGGCCAGCATCCTCGATGCGCATGTCGCGGACAGCGAGGAGGAAAAGGAGGAAGAGGGAGGGCTGCCATGACCGGACTCAGCCGAAGGGAGCGCGAACGCCAATCGCGCCGCGAGGCCATTCTGGACGCGGCCGAACGGGTGTACCGGCTGAAAGGACCCCAGGCCACGGTAGACGAGATTGCCGAGGCCGCCGAGGTGGCCAAGGGTACGGTGTATCTGTATTTCACACGGAAGGACGATCTCTTTCTCCTCGTGATCTGTCGCGGGCTGGATCTGCTGGCCGGGTACCTCCGTGAGGTGTTCGACCGCCACCTTCCCCCCGACGAAACCATTCGGGAGTATGGAGAGGCCTTCATTCGATTTCACGAAGACCATCCCGAATTCTATCGCCTGCTCATGGATCTGAATTATCCCCTCGTCAACGCCACCGTGAGCGACGAGGTATACGAGGAACTGGCCCGTCATTCGACCACGCTTTGGTCCACCATCATCATCACCATCGAGGCCGGTATTGACGCGGGGATCTTTCGCGCGGATCTCAAGCCCTTCGAAGTGGCCGTGCTGTTATGGAGCAATCTCAACGGCATGTTGCGTATCTGGGATTACCTGAAGCGATCCACGGTCTGGCAGCAGAACGAATCCCCCTATTCCTTTGCCCAGCTCCGCTTTCCCGATACCCTGTCCACCGCCAACGCTCTCCTGCTCGACGCCATCCGCCGCCGCTAGCGGGGCCAGCGGCTCCGAGAAGATATATGGGGCGTGGAGAGATCCGTCATATCGGATCGGTGATGGGATTCCATCCTCTCTTTCCGTATTTTTGCGGGTTGTCCTGATTCCCACATCCGTTTTCCATCGTGAATACCCTGCAAACCGTTCTTGTCTCGATTCTGATCGTCTGTGTCGTTCTGTTCATTTATTTCGAGAACAGTCTCGTGCGGATCCTCAGCGCGACGGTGTTTGTCGCAGGCGCGGGGTTTCTCGCCTATGCGTATTCCCGGGGTGTGAGTCCCCGACCCGAGCCCTCGCGGCGAGAGGAATCCGGGTCTCCTTCCGTGCCTGAGGCGGATCCCCCGGCTCGAACGGAGGCGCCCACAGTGTCGGTGCCTCAGGCGGCCCGTCCAGCCGGGATTTCCGAGGAGCTGTATCGGGAAGAAGAGATTCCCCGCTTCGACGATCCTCGCGCGGAGTTCGATTATCTGGTGCGACGATTGCTGCAAGTACTCAAGGACATCCTGCTCGCTCACACGACGGGAATCTTCTGGATCAACAATGAGCGCGGGCAGATCGTGATCGGAGAGTTCGTCACCGACAGCAAGGTGTTCACCACCGCGCGGCGGCTTTCTCTCGCTGGAGATCTGGTCAGTAAAACGGGCACCACGGGAAAGGCCCAGCTCCTGTCGGAGATCCGCGCCTCGGCGGAGACCGAATTGTTGCCCTATTATTCCTCGCCCGACGGGGTGGCGTCCTTTCTCGGCATTCCCGTGTATTTCGGCGAGGATCTGGTGGCCGTGCTGGCGGTGGACGCCCGCGCGGCCGATGCCTTCGGGGCCGAGACAGCCGCGACCGTGGGACGTTTCGCCTCTCTGATTTCGCTGCTTCTGGCCAGCTACAATCAGAAATTCGATCTGGCCGCAGACGCACGGATTCTGGGCATCGCCGATGGCATGCGGGAGTACATAAACACGCATCAGGATCTGTACGGCGCGGCCGCAGCCCTGGGGCGGGCGATTGCCGACGCGGTGGACTGGGATCACATCACCATCGTGCTTTTCGATCAGGGGGCCCAGCACTGGAAGCTGGTCCGTGTGATGAGCAAGAGCGCCAGCATGTCCTACGCCCCCGAGGGGGCGCGCATGGAGATGGATCCGAAGTCCATTCTGCATCCCGTGCTGCAGGCCATGGAGAGCGCCGTGATCGACGCGCCGACTCCGCCTCGATACCGGTTTTTCGCCACCGAAAACATTGCTCTCGACGGTGAGATTCTCGCGGTGCCGATTGCGACGGTGTCGCATTGTTACGGACTGGCGGTGGTGGAGTATCGGGAGAAAGGGCAATACGGAGGTCGGGATCGGGCTATTGTGGAGCGCTTCTGCGCCACGGCCTCCCTGGTGATCGAAAACCTCTCTCTCGGCGGTCTGGCCCACAAGCATCTGATCATCGATGACATGACGCGAACGATGAGTCGGGTGCTTCTCATGAAGCGGCTCGACGAAGAATTCCACCGCTCCCGCGATCACGGCGGGCAGCACGTCTTTTTCCTGGTCGCACTGGATGCCTGTGATTCCATCCTCAACCGAAACGGGCAGCAGGGGCTGGACGACGCGCTCGTGTCCCTGGGAACCACCCTGGCCCGCGCGGTGCGACCCTACGATCTCGTTGCCCGCTTCGATACCTATCGATTCGGCCTGGTGCTTTTCCACACGAACAACGAAGACGCCTTTCTGCAGGTGGAGAAACTCCGCAAGACGGTTTCTTCCTCCACCATCACCACGCAGGACTATACCTTCAGCATCACCGCGAGCTTCGGGGGATGCGCTTTCTCGGCGGCGGAAGATCGCGACGATCTGCTGCGCATTGCGCAGCAGGTTCTGGACCGGGCCATCGCCGACGGCGGAAACTGCGTCAAGATCGTATAGGACCCGACCAGGTCGATTCCATTTCCACGACGAAACAATCCGGACCGGGATGCGTTGATCCCGGGTCCGGCGTAGGTTTTTGATACTTCCGGAAAAAACCCCGATATTGCGGGTTGCCCCTTCCGTCTGCGGTGGATTTTCTCCTTCCCGGACGGAGCGCTGCGGAACTACGGTTCCGCGTGTGGCGGGAAGGATCGTTCAGGAACAACAGGCAAGGACCGGTGGTATGATATTGGCGCGCGTGATCGGCACGGTATGGGCGACGCGGAAGGATGAGGGCCTTGTCGGGACCAAAATCCTGATCGTACAGCCGGTGGATCTGGAGTATCGGCAGGAATCCGGATTCGTGGTGGCAGTGGACAGTGTGGGGGCGGGAGTTGGCGAGATTGTGCTGATAGCCCAGGGCAGTTCGGCACGGCAAACCACGCTGACCCACAACAAGCCGATCGACGCGGTGATCATGGCGATCGTCGACAAGCTGGATTTGACGGCTCGACCTTCCTAGAACTATTCCCTTCACGGCGGAGTTACCCAGTAGCGATGTTCTTCGCACGCGTCATCGGCACGGTGTGGGCCACGATCAAGGATCCGCATCTCATGAATGCCTCCTTCGAGATCATCCAGCCGATCAATGCCCGTCGGGAACCGCTTGGTACGCCCATCGTGGCAGTGAACACCATCGGGGCCGGAGCCGGAGAAACGGTGATGTACATCACGGCCAGTGAAGCGTCCATTCCCCTGCCCGCCGACATGGCTCCCACCGATGCCACGATCGTAGGTATCGTGGACAGCATCGATCTGGATCCAGCGCTCCTTGCGCAACTGAATCAACATGTGCTTCTCTCACAACAAGGTGGACAACGGTGAGAATTTCTAAACAATACACGAATCGCGAAAGCCAGTCCCTGGACAAATACCTCCAGGAGATCGGGCGGGTGGATCTCCTCACGCCGGACGAAGAGATCGAGTTGGCGAAGAAGATCAAGAAGAGCACACCGGATTCCCAGGCGGCTCTCGAAAAGTTGACCAAGGCGAATCTGCGTTTCGTGGTGTCGGTCGCCAAGCAGTATCAGAATCAGGGGCTGTCCCTCGGGGATCTCATCAACGAAGGGAATCTCGGGCTCATCAAGGCCGCCAAGCGTTTCGACGAGACCCGCGGTTTCAAGTTCATTTCCTATGCCGTATGGTGGATTCGTCAGAGCATTCTTCAGGCCCTCGCCGAGCAGAGTCGCATCGTGCGTTTGCCACTCAATCGCGTGGGTGCTCTGAACAAGATCGGCAAGAAGTTCAGCGAGCTGGAGCAGAGCTATGAGCGAGAGCCCAGCGCGAGCGAATTGGCCACCGAGCTCGACATGACCTTGTTCGAGGTGGCCGATACCCTGAAGATCAGCGGGCGTCACATCAGCGTGGACGCTCCCTTTGCCCAGGGTGAGGACAACCGATTACTGGATGTGATCCAGGACGACCGACAGCCCGCGCCGGATAACGGACTGATGAACGAATCCCTCAAGGTGGAAGTACGGCGGGCCCTGGCCACGCTCAGCGAGCGAGAGGCCGAGGTGATTCGCTTGTATTTCGGACTCGATCGCGAACATTCCCTGACGCTCGAGGAGATTGGCGAGAAGTTCAATCTGACCCGCGAGCGCGTGCGTCAGATCAAGGAGAAGGCCATCCGACGCCTCCGCCACGCCTCCCGCAGCAAACAGCTTCGCGCCTATCTCGGCTGATCATTCGCTCAGTGTCCATTCCGGGCCGCCAGCAGGCGGCCCTTTTCTTTACCCCTTACTCTTCACTCTTCACTCTTCACTTCCCTGGTCCGAAATATTTCCCTTGCTCCCAGTCCCCTCCCGGCGCTATGTTGACCTCGCTTTCAGACGTTGTTCCACCCGGAGAGGTTGAATGAAGAAAGAGATACTGCATCTCCCTGAACATTTCGCAATTCACGCCACGGCCCTCGTCAATCATGTGCATACCCGTCCCTGGGGACATCTGAAATCCGTGTATGACGGATGGAACCGCCCCAAGGAAACGGTCCCGTTGCGGGTGGAAGAGCGCATCGAAACCCGGTCCCACGTGGTGAAACCTTAAACCCCATCCCGGGAGCCCCGTCTCCCGGGATCGTATTTTCGGACCTCCATGTCTCAGATTACCTGTACCCGGTGTGGACGCGCCACTGACGCCGTGACCAACACCGCTTTCTATACCGGCGAAGTAGCCACGGCTCTTCGCGCCCATGCCTGCGGCGACTGCTGGCAGGAATGGATCAGAATGCAGATCATGATCATCAACGAGTACCGTCTGAATCTGATGGATCCCAAGACCGACGATTTTCTCAACACCCAGGTGCTGGCCTTTTTCAATCTCGGGCCCGATGGCACCCAGACCGCGCAGGTGAATTTCGTACCGGAGGAAAAGTAGCTCCACGCTCGAACAACGCGAGTTGGTGATGAAGGGGTGATTTCGTTAGCTGCCTTCTCCTGTGTTGGAATAGGTACCCCTCGTCTTACGGCCCCACCATGATCCTGCGCGTGCGCATGCCCCGCATGGTTTCCAGCACCAGCAGGTAGGGGCCCGCCGCCAGGCCCCGTGGCAGGCTCAGCAGTGCCTCGTGCCGGCCAGGACCGCGACGGTCCGACAACAGCACCCCGCGCTCCTTGCCCAGCTCGTCGAGCAGGCGCAGCCGCACTCCTCCTTCATCGCTCACCGTAAACGCTACCCGCACCGCCTCCCGAGCCGGATTCGGCCAGGCCGGACCCAGGTCCAGCGTCGCGGGGGAGGGCGGCAATGACGCAGACACCGGCCGACGGATATCGTAGTCCACCAGAAGCGTCGACGGACGCACATACGTGCTGCCCCGCAGGTCTACCGTGGTTGTGTGCAGACCCTCGGGCAACTGCGTCGTCACCGGACCCGCCTGGAAGCTGCTCGTGCCCGTGCCCGTCAGCGGAGCCACCTCCAGCCAGCTCGCTCCGCTCCAGCCCTGCCAGGTGCCCGTGCCATACACGCGCACCGCCTGGGAGGGCGGCAGCACTCCGCCCTGCTCCGCCTGGAAGAACAGGTGGCGCGGACTCACCAGCAGGCCCGGCATCTGGCCCACCACGAACCACACCGTGTCCGCGCAGCCGCTCCGCCGACCCTGTTCCGCGCTCTCCCATTCCCAACGAAGCTCCGACGCTCCCACCGTGATCCGCGTCAGATCCACGTCCAGACTCCAGCTTCGCGTCTTGCGCTCTCCGGGCACGAGTCGACCATAGTCCTGCACGCTGTCTGTCCCCGCCTGCACTCGGTACCCCTCTGGCACCACGATCCAGGCCCGAAGCCCCGTCAATTCCGTGTTTCCCGTGTTCTCCAGGGTCAGGGTGGCCTCCACGCGTTCCGGATACAGGCGTTCTGCGCCCAGATCCGCCCACACCGTGTCCTGCGTCCACGACGCACACGATGACGCCAGCCCCCGAGGACGGCCTTCCACCACCACCTCCGCCGTGCAGGAGCCCGGCTCGGGACCGATCAGCTCCACTCGCACCGGCACGCGCGTCGTCGTCTCCGGGGGCTGGACCAGATCCACCTGCCAGCTCGTCCGTGTCTCTGCGCCCAGCACGCCCACCGGCTTCCGCGCCACCTCGCCCGTGGCCAGAGCCAGATGCGGACTGCCCAGAAGATCCAGCCGCGCTTCCACGTCCGTCAGTACCGTGTCCACCCGGTTCCGCGTCACCACGGTAATGACGAAGGGATTTGGCGTGTGGACATCCGTTGCCGGGTTGTACCGGAGCGTGTCCGGGGCCTCCACCGCGCAGGTCAGGGATGGGCTGATCCCGGGGATCTCCAGAGTGCCCGCGCAGCGCGTTAGTTCCGTTTCCGCGCTGTCTCGCACCGATGCCGTTACCGCGCAGGAGCGCGCTGTGGATGCCGTGCGCGGCACCAAGAGCACCCGATGCGTGCGGGTCTGCCCGGGGCCTATATCTCCTTCGACGATCTCCAGCGGCGTGACGGGAGTGACGCCGTCCCCTGCCACCGTGATCACCGTCTTGCGCACTCGCGCCGCTGTCTGCCCCGTGTTCGTGATACGGACCTCGCACGCCGCCGTGTCCGGCGCGTAGGACTGCCCGTCCCCGCCTACCGTGATGGGAGGCACCATGAGGGCGCAGCTCACCCCCTGACGAGGAGGCACCAGCGTCACCATCTGCGTGCATACTCGTGGCGATGTCCAGCCCGCTGCTCGCACTGCCACCCGCACCGTGTCCGTGACTGTGGAGGTCAGTTCCTCCCACCGAACCATCATCCGCCACGGGATCACCGTGCGACTGCGTGCGGACAGCACCCGGGGTCCGATCCGCAACGGCTCTCCCGGCGCCGGGATGAGATACACCATGCTCGTCGTGTCACGGTCCGCCGTCACATTCACCAACAGGGTGTCCAGATGGTTCTCCAGGGTCAGGTACAGAGGAATCGGACCAGAGGCCGTTTCGTACCGGAGCGTGTCTGGAAGGCTCACCCCACAGGTCAGACCGGGCACGGTTTCCGTTACGATCCGGGCTTCACAGCCGTCCCGCCGCACCCCGAAGGTATCCACCAGCACCAAACCCAGACCGCTCTCATGCACGCGCGAAAGTACCTGTGTCTTTACCTGCCATTCCAGAACCAGACTATCGCCCACTCCCAGGCGGCGACCCGTTCGGAGCGTGTCCTGCGATGGAAGTATCATCAGACTGCCTAGTGGGCGCACCACCACGGCATTCACATTCACCGCCTCCGTGCCCACGTTCCGCAGCACGCAACGTGCCATGAAGGGGTTTCCATCCACCGAATCCAACTCTGCCAAGGCATGCAAGGTATCCGGGACTGTCCAAGCGCAACTCAGCAGAGGTTCCGGTGACCGGTACCGGTGTATCGCCACATCTTCCCGGCCCCGCGAAAAGGGCACCGGACAGGAGGGCGGGTCCCCGACCGTCGTGAACGGGGCGAAGGCCGTAATGCGAAGCGCGCTATCTCGCACTCCCACCGAATCCACCCGCACCGTCCAGGTGCAGTGGGTCCACCCGCCCGGAGCCAGCACGGCGGGGGAGGGAACCTGGATCGACGGCTGTGTGCCTGGGTCCAGGCGCATACCAGGCGGGAGCACTAGTTCCACTCCCTCCAGATGGGCCGTGCGCAGGGTATCCGGGTTGCGCATGGTCACCGTCACCGGGAACCGCGTACCACCCAACAGTCCTGTCCTCGTCTCCTGCCAGAGACTATCCCAGCCACTCACCTCCACCTGGGGATAGTCCTGTCCATTGAAGGGCAGATACAGGCGGGTCAGGAAGGCGCGGGGAGGACAGGAGAAATAATTCGAATCACAAAGGAGTGATGGATCAAAGACCGGAGCATGGAACTCCGGTAGATGCTTCGTTCCGAGGAAACCAAATACCACATAACCATTTCGATCCACCTGGAGATGCGGACTGTTGGTGTAGTACGGATAATAGTAGTTGAGCCCTGCCCAGCTTGTCCTCATCAGCACAGAGTCCGATTGTGGAGGAAGGACCGTGAGGATTTGAGCGGCTCCGCTCCCAGGTAAGCAATACCCATTCCATTCACTGAGTTTATCCATATTGGCCACGCCGAGTAAGTATCGATTTCCCGCTTCGTCCACGGCCTCATCAAGAAGTCGATCATAATCCGACATCCCCAGGTACCCACTTCGGATCAGGCTCCCATCGCTCCCCAGAATACTGTACATCCCATCTCCCGTCACGCTGCAGTCTGCAGATGGGTGAGTACTACTATTTACTAATGGATAATCAAGAGAGCTGGTAGTGCCCCCCATATGCAGTTCTCCGTTCCTACCTCGGCGCAAATAGGTAAAAATCTCGTCTCCGCTCCCGCCAAGATAGGTCCCCTGAAGCAAGGAGGCCCCATCCTGTGAAAAACGCATCAGAAACCCCTCCGATCGTCCTCCCAGAAATGATGGGTGTATTGCATTCCTTACTGCTTCGGCGATTACTGGCCCCGTCACCGTTCCCAGTACGACAGGTCGGTCTCGGTCATCAACTTCCAGATGCAGTTCTTTGTTTTCGCCTGTAAAGAGAGTAGGAGTATATGGTATATCGCTTAGTCGAATGCTTATATAATTGTCGAGGAGCATGGTTCCCCAGTGAAGACTATCTGGAGTTCTACCGAGCTTCACCAGGAATCCACACTCGCTTTCAGGCCAAGGAAATGCCTCTTGTTCATGCCGCCAACTTCCAGGTGTGAGACAGGCAAAGGGGTGTGACGCGTAACGATCTGGGCGGGCTGGACAATTACCATTAGGAGATCGACTAATCATTCCACATATATAAACATTATCCTTAGCATCCACGGCAAGATCCGATGGCATAAGGACGTAGGTTGTGTCAAATCCAAATAGGCTCGAGTACTCAAGAATTCCCATTTCACTATACTTCTGGATCACTGCTTTGGTGTTATTAAAACAATTATATCCTCTATTATGCCAAATAGATGGATCCGTGGGCTCCCTTGCATTTGAGGTAAACGGAATCGCATCTAAATCGTAAGCAGGAAATGCAAGCACTGACGATCCGTCACGTTGCACAGCAATGAGTTGCCGAGACCCATACGCTATAAGCGAATGTCTTTCATTGCTATATAATGTCATGAACTGGACCGATATTCCGTCACACAAGAGCCTTCCGATATAGTGCTTCAATGTGTCGTGTTCAATGAGTACCGTGATGCACCCGGCCTCATCCACATGGATCGCGTCGACCGCGCCTCTCTGTGCCGTAAGGTATCGGCTGAACTCCGTCCTATGGAAGATCAGGTCCCGTTTACCATCCAGTTCCTGAAGCGACACGATCGTTTTCTCACCTCCCGTCCGATAGGCCCATTTTGCTCTTTGTCGTGGACCACGGTTATTACCCTCCACTGCCCTGCGTGCCTCTTCTTCTCCCCCATCCACTTCAAATCGCACATCCGTAACGCGTGCGCCTGGATGCAGAATAATCCGGCTTTCCAGTCTGCCATTCGTCTCCGAATACACAATGTCCACACCCGCCCAGACCCCTTGGTATGCCATACCCCGGTACAGCGGGAGTCCCACCCGCCATTTGGCTGAGTCCGCGGAAAGGTATACCTGGCCCTTCCCAGGGTGAAGCCCAAACGGCTCCAGGCGCATATCCCGTGAAGCCCCCACGAAACGCGTTGTAGTTTTACCCTTCCGCAGCGGTTCAGGACGAGTCGGCCACAACATGTCGTTCTGCACGACCGTTTCTTTGTTCCTCTCTGACAGGAAAATACTCACTCCTTCCCGCGTGAACTCCACTCCACCTTGGTATCCTCGATATTTGCCGGGTTCTTCTTCCATGATTGCGAGAGGAAGATGCAGGGACTGAGCCGTGTACCGTGATGGGATATCTCCACGGGCTATCTGCGCGAGCACAACTTGGTTCACGGGTAACAGGATCCAAGCAAGGGTCAGATTGATGTATATATATATCGAAAACTGCCTATTCACATGGCCTCCATGATAATGGATCCCCGGGGAAGGAATCCACGCCCTTCCCCGGGTGATCCGACGCATGATCAGGGAAGAATCGTTAGGAGTCGTGATTCCCACCGCGAGCCGACATTGATCTCCAGACGATAACGCCCGGCAGGCAGAGTGGCCAGTCGTGAAGATGACACCGAGAGAAGAACCTGCCCGGGAAGAAGGGAGAGATCCTCGGTATAGTGGATACGGCCCAGCAGGTCTAGAACCCGGAACCGGACCTGTGACGGCGATTCCACGCGCACTCTCATGGTCAGGGCCTGAGACCGATGCTGGTGGATAGGATTGGGATACAGGGAGGTGAGCAACGCGTCCGTCTCGGAAACGCTCACTCGGGGAACCTCTTTCCTGATGACTATCGCATGACTCGCTCCATTCACGCTGTCCGAATACCGGGTTCCTGCAATCACCGCCTCTCCCGCCCGCGTATCGAGCCAATACGCCGCTATGCTGTTCTCTCCGTGCGAAGGTTTTCCACATCGCTTTGATAGTGTGTGTGTTCGCGTTGCCCCGCGATCGCGGAGCTCATCGCCATTCGATGGTGAGGTACAGGTGGTCATGATCAATCCCTGAAAAATGTAAAATGAAGGAATCCATATTCCGCTCCCGCCAGGGGAAGCGGTCCGTGCGTGGGATCGATACCATCCGGATGTTCGGAAGGACAGACGCGGTGGACAGGTGGATGCGCAGGTTCGACGTGGGACGAGGTTCTACAGGTTGGACTCGGTTCGACAGGTTGGACTCGGTTCGACGGTGATGATCACAGTGCCACGCACTCGATGCGCGGGGAACGCACGGTTTGGGTGGGAGCGTCCCTCCTCGACCTATGACGGTCCCTCTCCGCGCCTTCCCGGCGCGGGATGCGGCAACCGCAGGATGAGATCGGCTCCATGAAAACTCCGGCAGGGAGTGGCATGCAATACGAAAACTTACCCCGGAGCTGGGGCATTGTCAAGAAAAATGTTGTGCGGGTGGGGGGGGGTGCGCGGCGATGGGATATACCCACATGGCACTGGTGAATTTCGTACCGGAACAATCATAACCGCGCCGAGGAGGGAAGGACCGCATCCCCGCCTCGGCGCCCCACGTAAAACTGCGTCCTTTAACGGTGCTGATCGAAGAGCACGGGATTCCCATCGGGATCCACGAGCATGAAACTCGCGGGTCCCGTACTCGATTCTTCTGCTTCAGCTACGAACGACAATCCTTTCTCCTTCAGCGCCCGTTGGAGTTGACGAATATCGGTGAAATCGTCGAGGGCCTGGGCATGCTGATCCCAGCCTGGATTGAAGGTGAGGATGTTTTTGTCGAACATCCCTTGAAAGAGACCGATCACGCAGGGTCCGTTTTTCAAAATCAACCACCCCTGCTCCTGGGCGCCCCCGGTGACCTCGAATCCGAGAGTTTCGTAGAAGCTCCGCGACGCGGCAATATCCTTCACCGCCAGACTGACCGAAAACGCTCCGAGTTGCATCGTTTTTCCTTTCATGCTGATGAATCCTGGCAATGGCATCATAGGACGAGACTGCGAAATCTAGGTGGAAATTCCGCAATTCTCGATTTGTGTTTTTCTTCGTGGGCCCTGCCGGACTTGAACCAGCGACCAATGGATTATGAGTCCACCGCTCTAACCAACTGAGCTAAGGGCCCGCCGCCCGCGCCATGGACTCGAGGTCCGGAAAGCGCGAGAGATAAGATACGAATTCGTGCGATCACCCGAAGTTCCGGGATTGCCGATTGGCTTACCGGTAATCGTCCATCGGGGGACAGGTGCAGAAGATATTCCGATCCCCGTGGGAATTGTTCACACGGGCCACGGGAGGCCAGAACTTGTTCGCCTTCACCCAGGGCAGGGGGAACACCGCCTGCTCGCGGGTGTAGGGATGGGTCCAGGTTTCCACGGCGATCACTGCGGCCGTGTGGGGCGCATTCTTCAAGGGATTGTCGTCCTTCGGCCACGTTCCGTCGGCGATCTTCTGGATTTCTTCGCGGATCGAAATCAGGGCCTCTGCGAATCGATCCAGTTCGGCCTTGCTTTCGCTTTCCGTGGGTTCGATCATCAGGGTGTCGTGCACCGGGAAGGCCACCGTGGGAGCGTGGAATCCATAATCCATGAGCCGCTTGGCCACGTCTTCGGCCTCGACGCTGTGCTGCATCTTGATGTCGTGCAGATCCACGATGAATTCGTGCGCTACGCGCCCGTTTGTACCCGTGTACAGAATCGGGTAATGGGGCTCGAGCTTCGCCTTCAGATAATTCGCGTTCAGAATGGCGTAGCGCGAGGCCGCCGTGCAGCCCGCGGCGCCGAGCATACGAACGTATCCGTAGGAGATCGGCAGAATGCTGGCACTGCCGTACTGAGCCGAAGAAACCGCGTCGATGGCCCGACCTTCACCCTCCCCGGTCACCACGTGCCCCGGCAGGAAAGGCGCGAGATGGGAGGCCACGCAGATGGGACCCATGCCGGGACCGCCCCCGCCGTGGGGAATGCTGAAGGTCTTGTGGAGATTGATGTGGCACACATCGGCCCCGATGGTGACGGGACTGGTGAGGCCCACCTGAGCGTTGAGATTCGCGCCGTCCATATACACCTGACCGCCATGGCGATGAATCACTTCGCAGAGTTCGGCAATGCTTTCTTCGAACACCCCGTGGGTGGAGGGATAGGTCACCAACAGGGCCGCGAGATGATCGGCATGCTGAGCGGCCTTGGCCTTCAGGTCCTCCACGTCGATGTTGCCCCGGTCGTCGCAGTTCACGACCACCACGGCGTAACCGGCCATGATGGCGCTTGCGGGATTGGTACCATGGGCCGAGGCGGGAATCAGCGTCACGTTGCGATGTCCCTCGCCCCGGGATTCATGCCAGGCCCGGATAACACGGAGTCCCGTGTACTCGCCCTGGGCGCCGGAATTCGGCTGAAAACTCGTGGCTGCGAATCCGGTGATGGCGCAGAGATACTCGCCCAGCTCCTTCGCTACCTGCACGCTGCCCTCCACCTGATCCGCCGGCGCGAAAGGATGGATGGCTGCGAATTCCGGCCAGGTGATGGGGATCAGCTCCGTGGTGGCGTTGAGTTTCATCGTGCAGGAACCCAGCGGAGTCATCGAAAAGGTGAGGGACAGATCCTTCGCCTCGAGACGCTTGATGTACCGCAGGAATTCCGTCTCGGCGCGGTTTTGGTTGAACACGGGGTGCGTGAGGAAATCCGAGGTCCGCGCAAAACTCGCCGGCAGGGCGAGATCCTCGTCGGCGATCTCGGGTCGCGGTGCCGGTTTGCCCGCCACAGCGGCAAAGATGGCCAGGATGCGATGTACCTCGTCCTCACCCGTGGTTTCGTCCACCGCCACGCCCACGCGGGTCGCGTCAATACGGCGGAAGTTCACGCCCGCTTCACACGCGGCGGCATGCAGGGCCTCGGCGTCGGGCACTCGAATCACAACCGTATCGAAATACGTGGCGTGCTCCTGCGTGAAGCCGAGCGCGGTACAGCCTTTCGCCACGAGCACGGCGGCCGTGTGGATGTTGCGCGCGATACGGCGAAGTCCCGAAGGGCCGTGATACACAGCATACAAACCCGCCATCGTGGCCAACAGAGCCTGGGCCGTGCAGATATTGGAGGTGGCCTTCTCGCGACGAATGTGCTGCTCCCTGGTTTGCAGGGTCATGCGATACGCGGGGTTGCCCTGGGCGTCTACGGACACGCCGATGATGCGTCCGGGCATCATGCGGATGTACTCGGACTTCGTGGCGAAGAACGCGGCGTGGGGACCGCCGAAACCCATCGGGATCCCGAAGCGCTGACTCGAGCCCACCACCACATCGGCGCCCCATTCGCCCGGAGGCGTCAAAAGGACAAGACTCATCAGATCGGCGGCTACCACCACGGGCACACCGGCGCTATGGGCCGCTTCGACGAAGCCGCGATAATCATGCACCTGTCCGTCCTGTGCGGGATACTGCACGAGAGCCCCGAAATAGGAGGCGTCGAGGGTCACGGCACGGAAGTCCCCTACTTCGATCTCGAATCCCAGAGGCAGAGCGCGGGAGCGCAGCACGGCGATGGTCTGCGGGAGCACGGTATCGGACACGAAGAACTTTTCACTTGCCTTGCGGGCCGCGCTGCGATGTACCACGGCATGCATCATCTGCATGGCCTCGGCGGCCGCGGTGCCCTCGTCGAGCAGGGAGGCGTTGGCCACTTCCATTCCCGTCAGATCCACCACCATGGTCTGGAAATTGAGCATGGCCTCGAGACGGCCCTGGGAAATTTCGGCCTGATAGGGAGTGTACTGTGTGTACCAACCCGGATTTTCGAGCACATTGCGCACGATCACCGTCGGGGTGATGCAGTCGGCATAGCCGAGCCCGATGTAGGAGCGGAAAATGCGATTCTTCGCCGCAATTCCTCGAATGTGTTGCAGGAAGCGAGTTTCGCTTTCGGGACCCGGAAGGTGCAAGGGTGCGGAGAGACGAATGTGGGCGGGAACGGTCTGGTCGATGAGTTCGTCGACACTGGCTACGCCGATGGCGGCCAGCATCTCGCGCTCTTCTCCTTGGGTCGGTCCGATATGACGGTTCTCGAACAAGTCTTCGGTCAACGGGTAAGGTGTCATGAATAGCTCGACGATGATTCGGAAAAGAAGGAAGAAGAAAAGGAAAAAACACGCCGGAGCGTGTTTTCAGGACGGCTGTTGCTGCTTAAAGGCCTCCAGCGCCGAGGCGGCCGCCAACTGTTCGGCGGATTTCTTGTTTCGCCCCTTGCCGCACCCCACGGGGACGCCGTTGACCTGGACTTCGACAGTGAAGACGGGACTGTGGTCCGGTCCCGATTCGTCGATGGTCACGTAGCGGGGAACTCCCATTCCCCTCCCCTGGGCGTACTCGAGCAAACGGCTTTTGTAATTCTCGTCCGTTGCCATGCGCGCGGGCGTGTACTGGTTGAGCAGATGCTCGATCACGAAACTCTTTGCCGCAGTATAGCCACCATCGAGGTAGATGGCGGCCACGAAGGCCTCCACCGCGTCCACCAGAATGCTATTGCTGCCACTGCGAATGGACTGGTGGGCGCTGGGACTCATCAGCAGGAAATCTTCGAGTTGGAGGCGGCGGGCGCATTCGCCCAGGGCCGAACGATTGACGAGGCGGGAACGCACCTTACTCAGATCCCCTTCTTCGGCATCGGGGAACATGTGGTACAGATACTCGGCTACGATGAGGTTGAGCACGGAATCGCCCAGGAATTCCATGCGCTCGTTCGATTTGAAACTTCCGGGAGGGCAGAGCTGAAGAAAGGATCGATGCAGGACGGCCTGCAGAAAGTACTTCTCGTTGCGGATGGGATAGCCCGTGCGACGAGTGAACTCGTCGGTATCGAAGGTCGCCGGGGTCGATAGGGCGGGCCGCTCGACCTGGGGTGGTTCGGGAGAAGGACCCACCGGCGCCGGACGCGGAGTCCGACGCGGTGGGAGAAGAACCTTGAGAAACCGGAACATGGAACTGGGAGAACCCCCTCCGGATTAGGCCTGATACTTCTTGAACAAAAGAGAGGTGTTGTGACCGCCAAACCCGAAGGTGTTGGTGATGGCGGCCCGCACGGTCATGTCGATGGCGCCCGACGTCACATAGTCCAGATCGCAGTCCGGATCCGGAGTCGTGTAATTGATGGTCGGATGGACCTTGTCCTGCTGCACCATCAGCGTCGTCACGATGGATTCGACGGCACCCGAGGCACCGAGGAGATGACCGACCATGGACTTGGTCGAATTGACCTTGATCGCATAGGCCCGCTCTCCGAACACCGTCTTGATGGCGGCGGTCTCGCCCTTGTCGTTATACGGCGTCGAGGTGCCGTGGGCATTGACCAGATCCACGTCCTCCGGCGTCAGTCCCGCGTCAGCGATGGCCATGCGCATCGAGCGCACCGCCCCTTCTCCGCCGGGGGCCGGTTCGGTGATGTGGTGGGCGTCTGCCGTGAGACCGATTCCCGCCAGTTCCGCGTAAATCTTCGCGCCCCGACGCACCGCGTGACCGAGTTCCTCGAGCACCAGCATACCTCCGCCTTCACCCATCACGAATCCATCCCGATCCTTATCAAAAGGCCGACTGGCGGTCTTGGGATCGTCGTTCCGGGTGGAAAGGGCCCGCATGGAATTGAAACCTCCAATGCCCATCGGACAAATGGTGGCTTCCGAACCTCCCGTGATCATCACATCGGCCATTCCCCGTTGGATGAGCATGGCAGCGTCGGCAACGGCATGGGACGATGTGGCGCAGGCCGACACCGTGGAGTAGTTGGGACCCTTGAACCCATACATGATGGAAATGTGTCCCGGCACGATATCGGGAATGAGCATCGGGATGAAGAAGGGACTGATCATCCTCGGCCCATGGTGCTCGGTAAACAGGTTCTGTTGGTGGAAGTTGGTCCACATTCCGCCAATACCCGACCCGGTGATCACGCCGATCCGATCCCGATCCAGGGCTTCCGGATGAAGGTCGGCGTCCTCGATCGCCATTTTGGCTGCGGCTAGGGCGTAGTGGCAGAATGGATCCATCCTCTGCGCGGCTTTCCGGTCGATGAAGTTCGATACGTCGAAGCCCTTGAGTTCGGCCGCGAACTTGGTCTTGTGATTCTCGGTGTCAAACTGGGTGATGAAATCCGCCCCACTGACTCCGGCAAGTGCGTTCTTCCAAAATTCAGCCACGGACAAACCCAGCGGATTGACCGTACCCAGGCCTGTGACAACGACACGCCGTGTATTCATGCATGACCTCCAATGGAATCCCCGCCTGGGCGGGGAAGGAAAGTGATGGGGAGCTTCTTTATCCGAGCTTTTCGCTGATGTATGTCACGGCATCGCCCACAGTCGTGATCTTTTCGGCGTCTTCGTCGGCGATGGTAAGATTGAAAGCCTTCTCAAACTCCATGACGAGTTCCACGGTGTCGAGGCTGTCGGCGCCCAGATCGTTGGTGAAGGAGGCGGCATCGTTGATCTGGCTTTCTTCGACGCCGAGCTTGTTGATGATGATCTGGCTGACTTTCTGGCGGATATCTTCGGACATGGAAGACCTCTGATGTTGATGAAATGAAAATGAATTGTATGGTGAAAAAGAGAATCCTTACATGATCATGCCGCCGTCGACGCACAGCACCTGACCGGTAATATAATCAGATTTGGGGGATGCGAGGAAACCGACCACTCCCGCCACCTCGGCGGGAGAGCAGGCCCGTTTCAGCGGAATCACGCTTAAAAACACTGCTTTTTGCTCCTCGGTCAGCACATGGGTCATCTCGGTCTCGACAAAGCCCGGAGCCACGCAGTTGACGGTGATGTTTCGTCCGGCGAGTTCCTTGGCCACGCTTTTCGAAAATCCGATCATGCCCGCCTTCGAGGCGGCATAGTTCGCCTGGCCTGCATTGCCCATCACCCCCACCACGGAGGTGATGTTGATGATTTTTCCATGGCGCTGGCGCATCATGTGTCGGGTCACGGCGCGGGTCATGACGAAGGCGCCTTTGAGGTTGACAGCGAGAACCAGGTCCCAGTCCTGCTCCGTCATCCGCATCAGGAGCTTGTCCCTCGTGATGCCGGCATTGTTGACCAGGACGTCGAGATGCCCGCATTCCGCTGCCAGGCCGTCCACCATGGCATCGACGGCTTCCACGCTGGTGACGTCGGCTTCGCGGGACAGCACGGAGCGTCCGAGGATCGAAACCTGTTCGACGAAGGCGGGGAAATCCTCCGGAAACACCTTGTCGATGATGACGAGGTTCATGCCCAACTGAGCGAGCTCCCAAGCGATGGCGCGGCCGATGCCTCGGCCTCCACCGGTGATCAGGGCGACGGGTGCGCTGGAATCCATTCTGTTTCTCCTCTCGATTATTCGGCGCTCGCGAAGGCGCGGATGTCGTCCATGGTGCAGACGCTCTGCACCGGAGTGTCGGCGTGAATTCGCTTCAGAAGTCCGGCCAGCACGGTGCCCGGACCCACTTCCACCGCCCGGGTCATGCCATCGGCCACCATGGCGTGCATCGAGCGCTCCCAGAGCACGGGACTGGTGACCTGGCGGGCCAGCATGGCGCGGATGTCCGCAGCCCTCGTGACGGGCTCGGCGGTAACGTTGGTATACACAGGGAATCGGGCGTCGGAAATCGGGGTAGCTTCGAGCACGGCCCCGAGTTCGTCGGCCGCGTATTGCATGAGGGGAGAATGGAAAGCCCCCGACACGGGCAGTTTTTTCACGATGCGCACGCCTCGGGATTTGAGCAGCTCCATGGCGGCATCGATGCCCTCGAGGCTTCCCGAAATAACGATCTGCCCCGGGGAATTGAAGTTTGCCGGTTGCACCACATGCGTGGTTGCCACCTCGGCACAGACCTCGTTGACCAGAGCTTCCTCGGCACCAATCACGGCGGCCATGGTTCCGGGAGAACGGGTGCCGCTCTCCTGCATCAGCTCACCTCGTTTCTTGACGAGGGTGAGTCCATCGCGAAAGGACAAGGCGCCCGAGGCCACGAGGGCGCTGTACTCGCCGAGCGAATGCCCGGCGGCGCAATCGGCGGTCTGTCCCAGCATGGTGTACACGGCGAGACTGTGGACGAAGATGGCGGGCTGGGTGAATTTCGTCTGACGGAGTTCGTCTTCGGGACCTTCGAAGCATATTGTGGTCAGCTTCTGCCCCATGATCTCGTCCGCTTCATCGAACAGCGCCTTGGCACGACGATCGGCTTCATAGAGGTCCTTACCCATACCCACGAATTGGGCGCCCTGACCGGGAAAAAGAAAAGCGGTACTCATCGCTGCTCCTCCACTCAGTCCATGGCCCAGCGCAGTAAGGCGCCGCCCCAGGTGTATCCGGCGCCGAAGGCGGCCAGAATCAGGTTATCTCCTTTTTTCAGCTTTCCGGCGGCATGGTATTCCGCAAGGCAGCTTGGAATGGTGGCGGCAGTGGTGTTGCCGTAGCGATCGATATTCACCATCACCTTCGAGATGTCCACGCCCATCCTGTCAGCCGTAGCTTGAATGATGCGCATGTTGGCTTGGTGCGGAACGAGGTAGGCCACGTCATCAGCGGAAAGGTGATTGCGATCCATGATCTCCTTGGAAATATCGGCCATGCCCTTCACCGCGACTTTGAACACCGCTTTCCCGTCCTGGTAGATGAAGTGTTCCTTGTTGTCCACCGTTTCGTGGCTGGGGGGATGATAGCTCCCGCCGCCTTTCATGTAGAGGAAGTCACGCCCGACACCGTCGAGATGGTATTTCCAATCGAGGAGGCCCAGCGTGGGATCGTCGCAGGGTTCCAGCAACACGGCGGCCGCGCCATCTCCGAAGAGGATGGAGGTATTGCGGTCGGTGTAATCGGTGATGGACGACATTTTATCCGCGCCGATCACCATCACCTTTTGGTGCTTCCCGGTCTGCACGAACTGGGCTCCCGTGGCGATGGCGAAGATGAAGGCCGAGCAGGCCCCGTTCAGATCGAAGCCCCAGCAGTTCTTTGCGCCAATGGCGTGTTGCACGGCGGAGGAGGTGTTGGGAAAGAGCATGTCGGGGGTCACGGTGGCCACGATGATCAGGTCGATGTCGTCGGCGGAGATGCCCCGCTGATCGAGGAGGCGTCGGGCGGCCTCGATGGCGAGCACGGAGGTGGGACCCTCCTCGAGAATGCGGCGTTCCTTGATGCCGGTGCGTTCGACGATCCAGGCGTCGTTCGTCTCGAGATAGGATTCGAAGAAACTGTTATCCAACACCTTGTCCGGCGCGTAATGCGAGACAGCGGTTACGATGGCGTTTTTCATAATGGGATGGAGGAGCTAGGTAACGTGAATGGTGGCGATGGATTCCGCGATGCGGCTCGCGATCCCGCGTTCGGCCATTTCCCTGGCGCGCAGGATCATGTTCTTGATGGCGAGAGGAGTGGAACTGCCGTGCCCGATAATGCTCACTCCCTTGACGCCGAGCAGGGGCACGCCGCCATGTTCCTGGTAGTCCCAGGATTTCATGGTCTTTTTCAAGGTGCCTACCATGAGGCCGATCTTGAGTTTGTTGAAGAAGCCCGACTGGGCGTATTCCGTGAGGGCATGTCTGAGGAGACCGGGGAAGGACTCGGCGAATTTGAGGAGAATATTTCCCACGAATCCGTCGCAGACCACCACGTCCACCGTTCCCTTCAGAATATCCCGTCCCTCCACGTTGCCCACGAAGCGAACGGGGGCCTGTTGCAGGAGGCGGTGGGCTTCGGTGATGAGCTCGGTGCCCTTTCCTTCTTCCTCTCCCACGCTGAGCAGTCCGACGGTGGGCTCCGAAATCCCCTTCATCTCACGGACGAAGATGGATCCCATGATGCCGAAGTGCTGGAGGTGGAGGGGGCGTGCATCCACATTGGCGCCCGCGTCCACCAGCAGGGTGGTACCCGAGCGGGACGGCAGAAAGGTGCCGATGGTGGGGCGGGAAACGCCCGGGAGCCGTCCCAGAAGAAGGGTCGACGCGGCGAGCATGGCGCCCGTGTTGCCAGCGCTGAGGGCGCCCTGCACCACGCCGTCGCGGTGGAGCTCGAGGGCCCGGGTCATCGAGGAATCGGGCTTGGACTTCAGGGCCGCTGTGGGATGATCTCCCATTTCGATCACCTCGCTCGCGTGATGGAGCGAGATACGAGGATGGGAGCGTCCGCCCAAGGCGTCGCGGAGTGCCTCTTCCCGACCGACGAGCGTGATGTGAAAATCACATCGCGGATCCTCGACGCAGAGTAAGGCACCGTCCACCGTGGCGCGGGGAGCGAAGTCCCCGCCCATGGCGTCCACGGCGATGTTCATACCCGTGTTCACCGGTGTCGTGGGATTACACCTTCGGGGTGATGATGGAACGGCCGTTGTAGTATCCACAGTTCGGACACACGCGATGCGGCAGCTTCATTTCTCCACAGTTCGAACACACCGACAGGGTGGGCTGAACTGCCTTGTAGTGAGTGCGACGCTTGGCGGTGCGGGACTTGGAATGGCGATGCGTTGGATTCGGCATGGGATAATACTCCTATGATCAGGGAAATTCTATTTGTCTTCGTGTGAAAGCGTGGTAAGACCCGACCAGCGCGGATCGGAGTCCGAAGAGGCCGAGGTATCGAGTCCCTCGGGAGGATGGGCACAGGTGGGATTCCCTTCTTCGTCCTCCCCGCAAATAATGCGCATGGGCAAAGCCAGGATGAGGGCGTCGCGCACATCGGTCGTGACATCGATCAGGTGGGACGAGGGATCGAGATGACGAATCTCATTCTCGTCGGGATCGGGATCGGAGCTGCGAACCGGCACCATCGAGAACACGACGAGCAGGGATTCGCACACGGGAAAGGAGACCGCCTCCCAGCATCGATCGCAGGGCGAGGATACGGAGGCCTGGATCTGGCCCTTCACGAAGAACTGAGAACGGGTTTTTTCGAGCACCAGTTCCACCGCCACCTCTCCCTGAAATGCACTCGGCAGATCGAGATCACGGGCATCCACACGGAAGGAATAGGGATGCTCTCCGTCCTGAAGGCCGGTGATGCGAAGGGAGATATGAGGATCGGCGTGTTGCATTTTCGATTCAACAAGCCATAAAAGTAGGAAAAAGTCCTGGGCGAAACAACACTCCGCCACGGCATCTTCCCATTCTCGAAGGAAGGGGCACTCCATCTCCCGCTGGAAAAAAATGCAGAGCCCTCCGCGAGAAAATTCACTTTCGCTTTATTTCTCCCTTCGGATATCGTATTTTATTCCGCGCACCTATTGCACACACGCACATTCTTTCAAGTCTCCTGACCCCGAACCGTCCTCACGATCCGACGCTATCCCTTGCTCTCTCTTCAGAGCAGTGGGACATTTTTCAGCATTTTTTCATGGCAAATGCCATTCTCGTTTTCCACCATACCAAGAAAGGAGGAGTAATGTTCAGAACGCAACGATGGTTCATTGCTTGTTTGGCTGTGTTGGTAGGAGTCTGTATGCTCCTCCCGACTCAGGCGCAGGCACAAAAGGTCACGGCCAAGGTGGTCGCCATGTCTCCGGGCATGCTCGGCACCTATCCGGCTGGGACCTTCCCTGTCTCGACGGGACTCAAGGTCGTCGGCAAGGGCACCAAGGTATATCTCCAGGGTGACACCACGGGTGCCGTGACTTCGATGACCTGGGAATTCCTCGATAAACCCACCGGCTCCGCCGCGGCCTTCAGTGATGCCGCATCGTGGAAGCCCACCTTCGTTCCTGACCTGGTGGGCAAGTACGTGTTGCGCGTAATGGGCAACGCGGGCGCCGGCGACACGGTGACGATGTACGCCAACACCTACATGGGCAATCCCGCCACGGGCATGGGCTGCGGCACCTGCCATCCCACGACCCTGGCGGACTGGAAGAACACCGCCCATGCGACGATCTTTACCCGCGGCATCACCGGTCAGCTCGAAGTGGAAGAGTATGAAGGCCAGAAGCACGGCGTGTACAACACCACCTGCATCAAGTGCCATACCACCGGCTGGGAGCCGAACATCGACAACGGCAACTACGGCTTTGAAGCGAAGAAAGCCGGATTCGACACCCTGTGGTACAAGATCGGCAAGCTGGTGAATGGCGAGTACGTGATGCCGTTCGCCGATTCCACGTCCTACAATCTGATGATGACCGCTCCCTTCGCCCCCGTGGCCAAGGTAGCGTCCATCGGCTGCGAAAGCTGCCACGGCGCTGGACTCGAGTCCCACGCCATGGGCGCGGTGAAGAAGGGCACGATCGGAGTGAGCTTCGAGGCCGGTGCCTGCCTCCAGTGCCACGATGCTCCCAACAAGCACCGTCTCGGCAGCTATTGGAAGGCGTCCAACCACGCGACCATGAAGCTGAGTGCCGAAGAGGCTTCCCGTTCCGCCTGCTGGCCCTGCCACAGCGGTGCCGCCATGCCGGATTATCTGAAGAACCGCGCGACGCCGGACTACACGAAGACCCCGATCGTGGCCTCCATCAGTTGCGTCACCTGCCACGATCCGCACAGCGATGCCAATCCCAATCAGCTTCGCACCGTGTCGCTGGACAAGCTGGCCAACAGCTATGCCGTGCCGGTGGGCGTGGGCGGCAAGGGTCAGCTCTGCATGAACTGCCACCGTGCACGTACGGACGCGAAGGTGGTGGTCGATCGTCAGTCCCGCATCTTCGGCGATCGCTTCTACCCGCATTATAGTCCCCAGGCCGACATGTATCTCGGTTCCAACGGCTTCGAGTACAACCTCAACATCCAGGGTCTCGGCACCCATCAGCATCTCGAAGACGGCTGCGTGACCTGTCACATGGCCACCCGCACCGTCGGGTCGAGCGTGCATTCCAACCACGAAATGAAGATGACCGATGCCAATGGCAAGGACATCGTGACCGCCTGTCAGAATTGCCACGGCAAGGACATCAAGGAATTCAACGAAGTCCGCGCCTTCAATGACTATGATGGAAACGGCAAGGTGGAAGGCATCGTTACCGAAATCGAAGGTCTCCTCGGTCGTCTCCGCGACATCCTGCCGAAGGATGGCACGGGAGAGCCCGTGAACATGCGCGTCGACTCGATGAAGGTGAAGAACGATCCCAACTGGCCGAAGAACCTTCCGGCCATTTGGAATTACTACTTCGTGAAGAACGACTGGTCCAAGGGCATTCATAACACGAAGTACGCGGTGGCCCTGCTCCGCGCTTCCCTCGGAACCCTCGTGGGCGTCGAGGCCGTGAACCAGGACGTGCCGAAGAACTTCGGCCTGTCCCAGAACTATCCCAACCCCTTCAACCCCAGCACCACCGTGCAGTTCTCCGTGCCTCGCGCCGGTACCGCCACGTTGTATGTGTACAACAGCGCGGGCGCCCTCGTGGCCAAGCTCGCCGATGGCATGCTGAGTCCGGGCAACTACACCGCCACCTGGAACGGCCGTGACCTCAACGGCGTCAACGTCCCCAGCGGCGTGTACTACTATCGCCTCTCCGTCACCGATAACGGCGCTTCGCTGTTCACCGCGACGAAGAAGATGATGCTCGTCAAGTAATTTCGACGAAAGATCGAAACAAAAAGACCGCCTTCGGGCGGTCTTTTTGTTTTCGGAGCTTCACTCTTTACTCTTTACCCTTCCCGTACTCTCCACCATGATCTCCGTCATCCTTCCCACCGCCGTGGCGATCAGGTCCTCCCGGCCATCCAGCAGAAAGGCCCCATCGATCACCTGGGAGATGCATTGCTCGACGAGGCGGGGTTTCTCTCCGGACTGGATCAGGGCGGCCAGGTTTTGCAGGAGGGGATGGCCCGGATGGATTTCGAGGAGGCGCTTGCTCCCCTGGAAGTCCTGATTCATCAGCTTCATGATGCGTTCCATCTGAGGATCGAGTCCTTCCTTGCCGGTGACGAGCACGGCGGGAGAGGAGACCAGGCGTTTCGAGGGGAGGACGGATTCCACGCGATCGCCCGCGAGGCGGGTGAATTCGCGCACCAGGGCGGCGATGTTTTCGGGAGTCACGCCGTCGAAGTTCGTGTCCTGAAGCTCGAGATCCGCACGTTCGATGGAGACGAGTTTCTTTCCTTCCACCTCTCCCAACTGTCCGATGGTAAAGGCGTCCACGGGATCGGTGAGGAGAATGACCTCGAGGTCGTGGGCGGTGAAATATTCCAGATTGGGGTTGCGTTCCACCAGGGCCCGACCTTCGCCGGATACGAAGTACAGGTCCTTCTGATCCTCCTTCATCCGGGCGATCAGGTCGGAGAATCCACAGGTTTCGCCGGCCCCGGTTTTCGTGGTTTCGAAGCGAGTGAGGGCGATCAGCTTGTCCCGATTGGCAAAATCGGAGTTCAGTCCCAGCTTGAGCAGGGAGCCGAACTGGCGGGTGAAGGTGGAGAATTTCTCCGCGTCGTTTTTCGCCCAGTCTTCGAGATGGGACAGGATGCGGCTGGTGAGCACTTCCTGCATCTTGGCCATGACGGGGCTGTTCTGGGTCAGTTCGCGGGACACGTTGAGGGGAAGATCCTCGGTATCGACCACGCCCCTGACGAAGCGCAGGTATTCGGGGAGGAGTTCCTTGCAATCGTCCTGAATGAAGACCTTGTTGGAATAGAGGTGCAGGGACTTCTGATCTCTCAGGTCCAGCATGCGGGGAGGCGCGGATTTCGGAAAGAAGACGAGGGCCTTGAAGTTCACCCGTCCCTCGATGGAGAGGGTGAGATGGCCGAGGGGGTCCTCCCAGTCGTTGGAGATGAACTTGTAGAACTCGCGGAGTTCTTCCTCGGTCATCTCCTCCTTCTTGCGATGCCAGAGGGCGCTGACCTTGTTCACCTGTTCGTCGCCGACGAAGATGGGGAAGTCCACAAAGTTGGAATACTTGCGAATGATGGACTTGATCCGCCAGTCGTCCTGAAACTCGCGGGCGTCCTCGCGAAGTTTCAGCGTGATACGGGTACCCCGGTCGGTGCGGGTGCCGGGTTCGATGGAATAGCGGCCCTCTCCGGTGGAGGTCCAGATCCAGCTTTCCTGATCGGGCAGGGCCGAGCGGGTTTCGATGATGGCCTCTTCGGCGACCATGAACACCGAATAGAAGCCGACGCCGAACTGTCCGATGAGATTGCCATCCACCGCGGCATTCTGCTCCTTCATGCGGGAGAGGAAGTCCAGCGTGCCCGAGCTGGCCACGGTGCCGATGCGTTCGATGAGTTCATCCTTCGTCATGCCGATTCCGGTATCCTCGATGGTCACCGTATGGGCCTCCTTGTCGGCCGTGATGCTGACGCGGAAGGGGAGGTCCGGCTGGGCCACCGTCTCTCCCGTCACCTGGCGAAACCGCACCTTGTTCAGCGCGTCGCTCGCATTGGAGACGAGTTCTCGGAGAAAGATCTCGGGATGCGTGTAGAGCGAATGGATGATGAGGTGAAGCAGTTGCTTCATCTCGGCCTTGAATTCGTATTGTCCCGTGCCGGAGGGCGTGGCCGGGGTGTTCGGGTTCTGAGGTTGGGTGGGATCCTGGGTCATGGGGCGATTCTCCTTGTATCACATGGCGGCGTGAAATTACGAAAGAGAAGGGGAGAATGTCGAGGGGGGGGACCATGCGGGGACATCCTCGCACGACGCGAGAAGAGCGAAGGTACAAAGCGGGCGTGGAATACTCTTGGCTCCTATTGGTTCGAGGGACTGATCATGGAGAGCGCAGGTACAGGATAGCGTTTCGCATCGAGTCTCCCTCCCCAGCGAAAACGCTCGATGTAATACCCTTTGGCGAGTGGAGTGACGATGACCCCTTGTCGACTGCTGGAATGTGCGAAGAGTCCATTGCCGAGATACACTGCCACATGCCCGATGCGGGCACTCCGCCGATTCCTGCCTGAAAAAAAGATGAGGTCTCCGAAACGTAAACTGTCCATGGAGGTGATTTTCGGAAACTGCCGAGCCTGCCAGCGGGGATCTCCCCAGAACTTTCGTCCGAGCGTTTCGGTCAGGAGGCAGCTCGTGAACCCGCTGCAATCCACTCCTCGTCGGGACCATCCTCCATGAACATACGGAATGCCAAGCCAGAATACGAGGTTGCGCATCAACGCGAATCGCAGGGAGAGGTCGGAAAAGGGGTATGCGTGCGATTCCTCACCGATCGTGGTCGGGATCCGGGGCAAGGGCGACTCGGCGTCGTACGCAGCTTCATATTCCGGAAGATGTTTGCGGAGCAGAGCGAGCGATTCTGCCATGGTTTGCCGGTGACGAGATGCGCGATGTTTTCGAGCATGCGCTTTTCGAGAAATCGTGCCTTTCCGATGCTTGGACACCCCGTGTCTGGTATTGGGATCGCGAGCTGCCTCGAGCGATGGGGGGGACAAGACCAGCCATCCCAGGATGAGAATAACCAAAACTCGTGCACTTGTACTCATGAACCTCCTCTCCATTCCAATGGACGCATGTGGGAAGGTCGCGCCTGATAAGGAAAAGTAAGAAAATTCCGTTCCTTGATACAACGCGAGAATCCTCCCCCCCACCACCTCAAAGGCCCGATTTTTTCACCACATCGGGGCCGCACCTGCTATCTAGGAGCACACCCGAGCCACTGTTTCGCAAGGGAATATCACCTCATCGCTTTCGATCACCATCGATCCAAATGACCTGCTCCATCACCAGCACACTTCTTCTTTGCTTGCCTCTCGTATGCTTAGAGCTCGCCGGGTGTGTCTCCGAGCCAGCGGAGCGGTCGCCTATCACGAGGGCCCCTAAGGTTGCCTCCGAAACCGTGGTTCGTATCGCCGCGATTGGTGATGTCATGACTCACCTTCCCCAGACCACGTTTGCAGAAATTCAACCCGACGTTTTCGATTTCGATTTCGGTTTCCAATATCTGGCCCCCATTCTCAGGGATGCTGATGTATGCATCGCCAATCTCGAAACCACCCTGGGTGGGAAGCCATGGTCGGGGTATCCCTGTTTTTCGGCCCCCGATACCCTCGCCTGGGCCCTCTCTCGTGCCGGAGTCGATGTGGCCCTGATGGCGAACAATCACGTTCTCGATCGAGGGAGGTTAGGGCTCGTGCGCACCTGTGCGGTCCTTGATCGCGTGGGACTCCATCGCACCGGAGCCTTTCTCGATTCGATGGACGCATGGAGTCATCATCCCCTCATGCTGGACGTGAAGGGAACGCGCATCGCGGTGGTGAATTACAGCTATGGGACCAACGGTATTCCTCTTCGACCACCCAGCCGTGTGAACATGTTGGACACCCTTGCCATGAAGGAGGGAATACGTCGAGCGAAGGCACTCGGAGCGGACGTGGTGATTGCTTGCCTGCATTGGGGGCAGGAGTATCGACGTGAACCACACGCTTCCCAGCGAGAGATCGCGGCCATGTTGATTCGAGAAGGGGTTGACGTGATTCTGGGCTCCCATCCTCATGTGGTGCAGCCCATCGAACTCAACCGAGAGGCACCGGACAGTGTGTCACGCGTGGTCGTGTACTCCCTGGGCAATGCCATCTCGCACATGAAGAACCGATACTGTGAAAGCGGCATGGTGGTGTTCGTGGATATCCACAAGGTTCAGGATCACGCCCCATCCATCGGCACGGTCAAGTACCTCCCGTTCTGGGTCTACAAGGGAAGGATGCAGGGGAGATGGGCTCATGTTATTCTTCCAGAACGAGATCTCCTTGGAACTGTCGTCCCGCGTCGCATTCCCTCCGACGCTCGCGCACGGATGATGCGTGAACTCTCGGAACTGCGCTCTCTTCTTGCCACGCAATCTCCTCTCGTTCAGGAATGGGTCCCCTCCCATCGTGATCCCTTTCTGCCTCCCTCGTTTCACGGGGCGGATCTGACTCACCATCTCGGGCTTGTCTCATTTACAATCAGAAAACCGGGAGGTCCTCGCTCTTGAAAAACGGCCGCCATACCCGAGCACACTCCCGCTTGGGTCTTCCTCGATGGGCACATCCTATCCTTGGTGGAACAGGGTTCCTGTATCTTTGGACCGTGATATCATTGCTCTGGTCGGCACTCCCGTCGCCCGGTGTCCTTGTCTTTCGCATTTCGAATCATATGTACACTTCCCTGCACCGATCCACTCTGGAGCAGGAGGTTCGAATGGTGATGGACTCCACGCGTGAGCTCTCGCAAGATTCTTCTCTCGAACGAAGGAGCGAGCGTCGCGGCCTCATCCTCGATACGGCTGGAATGCATGGGATGGACGGACTCACTCATGCTCCTCTCCTTCGCGGTCGCGTATTCAACATCGCTCTTATCGGAGTCGATTCCCGCCTCGGCATGGCCTCGGCTCGCGCGGATGCCATCCATGTGCTGACCATTAGTCCCGACAGCGGAATCGTGGAGATCCTCTCGGTTCCTCGCGGCACCTATGCGGAGGCAGGATTCGGCACTGCACGACTCAACATCATCAGTTACGCACGCCGTCGAGGGATGCATTCCTTTCTTACCACCCTATCCACCCTTTGTGGGAGAGGTCCGATCACGCAGTACATCGAGGTGGGGTTCAGTCAGGTTTTAGGAATCCTCGAGCTCCTCGGGTACAAGGATCCGGAATCCACTCTTCGCTTTCTTCGATCGCGAAAAACGTTTCGCACGGGTGACATTCAGCGATCCCATAACCAGTCCATTTTTCTTCGCGACAACCTCATCAACAAGTTCACCCTGCTGACGGGCGGAACGGGAAAGGTGTTGGTTGGCACGGGGCTTCGGTTCGTGTCGACCAATCTCACGCCGGAGTTTTGCGAAGGAATGATCCACGCGTTACGAAAGACAGGGTTTCCGAATCACCGGCCCGATGCCGTTCGAGTGCGCATGCTGCCCTGCTATCGCCAGAAGCTGCTGGACCTGCATGCCACCGAGGAGCAGGTAAGACGCACCGCGCAGGTGTCGGATCGGATCGTGGGAGACAGTGGGATTCTTCACCCCGCCATCGGACCACGGTTACGACAGCTCCTTGCACTCGCGGTCAGGGATAGCGCCAGGCCACGGGACGTGGTTCGCAGATTAAGAATTCCAATAGAGCAACGCATCTGGTGGCAGGTCCGGGACGAACGTGAGCGTCGGCGCCTGCGTGCTGGTTTGGTGAGCACTCTGATCGCGGCCTATCGAAAACTGAATCGCGTCGAGGAGGTCCAGCGTCTTTCCTCGCTCGAGGCCGAGGAGGATGTCATGCGGCAGGAAATGCGCGAATAGCACAGGAGGATGTCGACACTCCCTCGATGTTCCATGGAGAAGTGGCCGCGAAGCGCACATCGGCATTCGCGCGCACCAACTTGCCGCTTTCGCACGGGAAGACTAGATTTCATAAGAATCTCCATTTTCATCTTTCCGAAAGGCCCCCCATGTCCTCCATGATTTCCGCCTCTCTTCTTCCGGAATTCGATTACGAAACCGCCACCACGCGCAAGCTTCTCGATCGCTTCGCCGACGGACTCGTGGCCTGGCAGCCCCACGAGAAGTCCATGAGCATGGGACGCCTCGCCTCCCATCTCGCGGACATTCCAAGCTGGGTGGAGTTCACCCTTCATAAGGACGAGATCGATCTCATGCCTCCCGACGGCTCCACCTTCGAGACACCTCAGCTTTCCACCCGCGAGGAGCTGCTGGCCTCCTTCGACGCGAACTGCGCCAAGGCGAGAGCCGCCCTCGAGTCCACCGACGATGCGCGGATGATGACGAACTGGTCCATGCTCATGGGTGGTCAGACCATGTTCACGATGCCCAAGATCGCGGTGCTCCGCACCTGGGTCTTCAATCACCTCATTCATCACCGGGCCCAGATGTCGGTGTATCTGCGACTCAACGACATCCCCGTGCCGGGCATTTACGGTCCCTCGGCGGATGATCAGGGGATGTAAGCGGGTCCGCACGTTACGGAACCGTCTTCTCTATCCGACACCGCACCGATGTCCGCATCTGTCAATCCCCTCTCCGACCGTGGAGCGCCTCCATCCGAGGAGGCGCTCCGCGCCGTTCTTGGAGCGTCCCATTCCGTGTATCTTTCTCTTCTCTCGTTCGTGACGGAGGAGCTGGGCGTGCCGGATCTGCAATGGAAGTGGTACGCCGGCGGCCGCGGGTGGACCGGGAAGGTCCTGCTCGGCTCCCGGAATCTGTTCTTCGTCTCTCCCCGGGCCGGGGCCTTTCAACTGGGCTTCGTGTTCGGGGATCGGGCAGTGGAGGCCGCGAGCGCTCCGCCCCTGCCCGCCGCTCTCGTCGAGGAGTTGAGGGCGGCGAAAAAGTATGCCGAGGGCCGGGGACTCCGCGTGCTCGTCTCGAGTGCCGAGGACCTCGACCCCGTGTTTCACCTCATCCGTCTCAAGATCACACACTGAATGTCTCATCCATCGCGGGAATCCCTCATGTCCCTCTTCACCCAGAGACCCAACGACACCGAATATGGCGAGTATTTCCGCCGTTACACGGCCCTCGTGCCGGAGGGGAACATTTTGTCCCTCCTCGACGAAACGGGGAAATCCCTTCGCGCCCTTCTCCGCGGGCTCGACGAGACCCGGCTCCTGCACCGCTACGCGCCCGGAAAATGGAGCATCAAGGAAGTCGTGATGCATCTGATGGACTGCGAGCGGGTGTTTCTCTTTCGCGCCCTCTGGTTCGCCCGGGGTGATGCCACTCCCCTCCCCGGCTTCGACGAGGATGGCTGGGCCTCGGCTTCCCATGCCGATGCGCTTTCCCGGGAAGAACTCTTCCTCCAGCACGAAATGATCCGCGCCCACACCCTGCGCTTCTTCGCGACCCTCCCCGCCTCCGCCTGGGAAGCCCAGGGCATCGCCAATGGCCGCCCTGCCTCCGTGCGATCCCTGGCCTGGATTCTCGCGGGGCACGAGCTCCATCACCTGCGGGTCGTGAAGGATCGATATGATGTGGAAGATAAGGCGTGAACGAGGAAGGGACGCTCTGATCTACCACTCTTTTTTCATTCCCTCCCCATCACCATCATCTTCCCCACCTTCACCCCCTCAGGCGTGGAGACGGTGATAAAGTACAGGCCGGGAGCGAGATCGGAGGGGCGAAGGGAAAGACGATGCGGACCCGAGGTTAGCCGGCCTTCGTGGAGCAGGCGCTGGCGACGACCCAGGATATCGTGGACGTACACCCCCACCGTTGTTTCACGTGCAAGCGTGAATTCCACTTGGGCCTGACCGGAGGCGGGCACGGGATTCGGGTAGGTGATGGGCACCGCCAAATCTCGCGGCGCGGCGGGAAGGGACTCGTGGGAGGTGAGCACACCCAGGAGACCGCGATGCTGGAGGATGAGGCCATAGAAGCCGACGAACCATTGTTCGGTGCTGTCACCGATAATCAAACGCTGAACACCTTCTAAAGGAAGTCCCGACTCCAGAGTCCATGTTCTTCCTCCATCGCGGGACACACAGTAGTTGTCTCCAGACACCGCATAACACAGGCTATCGGAGATCCAATCCAGATCTCTTACCAAAAAGGAAAATGTGTGATCTCTCGGTATGGGATGGCGGTGCACGATTCGAGATCGTGTATAGGTGGCTCCCGAATCCGATGAATAGTAGAGTTCCCAAGAATCAGTACTCTGTTGTGCAAACAGATAATTCTTCCCGTCCCGCGTCTTTGGCTCCAGAGGACTCTTTTTCGCTGCATTTGGTGTGATTCGTTGAAACGGGGTCCAGCTCTTTCCACGATCCACGGAAAGGGCGCGATACACCTCCTCGCTTGTGAATGACGCATGAAACCTCACGGTCAGATGCCAGGCTTTCGTGGGGAGTTCTATCACGCGTAGCGCATACCCTCTGCCGCGTGAGGGAAGCTCCAGGAGTGCTGTTCCATTCCAAGTTCGACCCTCATCTTCAGATTGGAAAACCATCAGGTGAAGACTATCCGTCTGCGTGGCAGTGACCCCCATACCGTCCGCGGTAAACAGAGGAATGGCTGTGGGATGAATCCTGGGTGGCAAGGTTGTTCGTTGCCAGGTTTCCCCATAATCCCCGGAATAAAGAGATGACCCCACGAGCACGCCGCCATTCGGAAAGACCGTGAGGTGATCCTGGATTGGTCCAGGTTTTAGTATCCGTTCGGTCCAGGTTTGTCCATGATCGTGGGACACCAACACGGCGACACTGTCAAAAGGCCCCTGAATCGAATAATGCGCGGACGAGAAAATGGAAACCGCCACCATATCACGAGTCGACCACCGTTTCACATCACGAACCTCCCATGTCAAGGAATTGGGGATTATCGTCCACGTGCGTCCAAAATCCGAGGAACGTCGAAACCGAACCGGAGGATCCCATTCCCCACTCGATCCCCCGAATGAGTACCCATCCATGAGGACGACATTGCCCGAAATAGGATCACACTCTATTCTTGGCTGTGCGTGGTACCATGATAGGGTATCTTCGGTAATTACCGTTGTGGAAAGCTGCCAGGTGGTTCCGCCATCGGTTGTCGTTCTCACCTCACCACTGGTGAGTGCGATTCCCTGAAGGGTATCACGAAACACCAGTTTCCATGGTCTGTTCCTCGTTCCCTGCACCAACGGGTATGAGAAGGCTTCCCATGTCTGTCCATAATCCGAAGATCGTGCCATGGTGAGTGGAGCGGAATGATAGTCAAATGACTCCTTGGTAAGAACCCACACATGTCCATCGGGAAGATGGCTCGACTCGAGGTAATTGCATTGGGATGGGAAGGAATTTCTAAGAAACGATCGCCCACTATCCCTCGAGAGCCATGCCGTGGTGTCGTTGAGCACGAGATAGGGGCCATACGCCCCGAACGAGATTATATCTCCTGAAGGAAAGTGACTCAGAGATATACTCCGACCGGAATCCCGCGTGATATAATTAATTTCGGAACTGCTGGGGGGATACACGGAATACACAAACCCCTCCTGGGCAGAGTGGAAGCCCCATTCGATCCATAGACGGAAAAGGTGCAGAAATGGTGTCCAGATTTCTCCGCCATCCGTGGTATGGTAAAGCACACGCTCTTCGGTCCACGGATTGTCATTCGCTGCGCCAAGCAAATATCCTTCCTTCGCGGTATAGAACGAGGTCATGTTGAATAAATAACTCCCTAAGGATGGTGCGGTATCCGAATAGGACCACGTAGATCCACCATCCCGACTGATCCCGGTTATTCCCCGTGCTGTTCGCCAGTCATACGAAAACACCGAATGGAAGGAGCGAATCGTGACGGAATCCACCATATGCCATTCCTTGGGAGGGAAAATACGCGGATTGAGCACACGCCATTGGGCGAATCCGGGGGTATGTAGAACAATAAAAAATAACGAAAGGAGGAGAACCTTATAGTATGGAGTTGTCATTTCTCACCTCGTCATTCGGAATATCAACACAGCGAATAGACTCTTTAACTTTCTCTTGAGATCTATTTCCTATCGTATTCACGCCGTGTAGATATTGATTGTAGTGTACCCAGGTGAACACATTACTCGGCCAGGGCGATGCAGAACAACAGGAAAGACCTTTCACGTGGCATCGAGGATTCAAAGAAATGGTGCAGATGAATTGCTTGCCGTTTTCTATGCGTTTAAGGCACGGCACGCATGACATCGGATTATTGAACACTCGTTCCCTCCCTCCGGAGAACCCGAGTTTTTCCAGAAGAAGCAGCCGACGACTTCTCGTCGGCCCCGTATCCGTGACGGGGAACAGGCGGCACAGCCACTCCCGAAGCTCCCCGTAGGTGCTCGGACGCGGGATCTGATCCGATGGTCCTCCGGGGAGACATCCCAGAAGCCAGGACCCCAGAATGATCGCTTCGTAAAAGCGCTGCTCGACCCCACCCGAGATATAGAAGTACGGCGCGCCGAACCCGAGTTGCCGGGCATGAATCAGATCGCAGATCAGATTCGCCGGACTGCAATCCGGCTGCATGATCCTTCCATCGGAGCAACGGATACAGGTGGTGGAGAGAAAGGGACGAATACGTGATCGATCCTCGACAATCCGAGCGAGATCCTCCCAGTAGCGAAATCTATCCGTCGAAGGAAACTCGTAATACATGTCCGGCTGGATCACGAGGTTGTCGAACTCTGTGAGAAGCTCCCTGATGAACCACAGGATGTCTCCATCGTCCGCGCTTCCATCATGCCGAGGTGCGTCGTAGGTGGAAAGCTGTACCTTGATGCCGTTCTTCTTCAGGCATGCGAGATACTGCTTAAAAAGCTCACGGACTTCCTGTTCGGACTTGGAATTCAGCTCGCGTTGAACCTGTTCACTGGCATACCGCTTGTATCGAAACGCATCTTGGATGATCTCAAGTACTTCGTCGAGCACCACGACGTTCGAGGTCAATCCGCTCACATCACAGGAGGTATTGAGGCTGAACTGGGAATACACGAGAATATCATTTCCTCGCTCATCCTTTTGCCATTGTCTCTCGAAGGAGAGGAAAGGCCGCGATTTTATATCGGAGATGATCGACATACCCATGCTAAGAAGGGAATTGCGTGTGTTATCCGAATTTCCAGTGTAAACTACATTCCTGACTCCTATTCCTTTCCATAGTGTGATGAGATCTTGAGTGTATGAATTCAGGTGCCAAATGTAATCTGAAGGATTTTGGAATAGCCAGGGGTTATACCCCCCAGTGTCAGTATCAACAAACGAATCGAACCACACCCCCAGGCCTTCTCCTCGAAAGCAGTCTGCAGGTGGAAGTGGCTCCAGAGGCAGATGATGCTGGAACAGGGGAGCACAGGCGGGACACGCGGACTGGGATGGCGGATTCAGGGATGTCGGAACCAGGGCGTCTCGATCGATCCATTGGCTGGCCAGCGTGTCACCGTCTGGTCCGTCCTCCGAGGGCTGAGGTGGTTTCGGACCGACAAGATCGGGAAACATGAATTCCTCAAGGGTCAATTCCCGCCCTTGCATGGTGATCCCGAACATGTCGATCCCCTGGGGGACCGACATGTTCCTGAGGTCTCTCGTTTTCATGATACCGCCCAGATCTCGAGCTCCAGGCAGGCGGAATCGTCATTGCCGTCCCGGCCGCACAACACCAGCGAATAATTGCCTGGAGTCGCAATGGTGAGGATCAGATTTCTCGTCGTCTCGGAGGGAACCGCGCCGAAGGAGAGGACCGGATAGGTCCCCTGCTCATCTCCCCGTGTCATCAGATTGCGTGCGAAGGTCAACTGGACATTCGAGAGTTCATCGTTGAATCGAATCCCCACGGCATTTTTCCACTCCGAGCCCGCACGCATATACAGAATGCGGGTCAGGGGTGGCGCCACCTCGGGTTCTCGGGAATGAGAAACGGAACCCGTGTACATCGTCCTGTGGTCGAACATCCACTGCGCGGCA
>CAYQST010000015.1:0-74972 GCA_964420295.1 uncultured Chromatiales bacterium
AGTTTTGCAACCAAAAGTTACCGCTTTCCGGAGTTTTTATTTTGGACAGATGTGGGTCCGCGGCATCTGAGGACGCACGGATCAGTGTCGTCGTTGCCCGTCCGGATGTCAGCGATACCACAGAGGTGCTCACATACAGCGGCACGATTGAAGCAGTGGAAGAAATTCCGCTGAGCTTCAGCATGCCTGGCACAGCCGCACAGGTCTTTGTCTCGGAAGGGGAATCGGTACGCAAAGGACAACTGTTGGCAACCTTGAATACCGCATCGGCGCAGCATTCGTACGACATGACGCGAGCGGTGGAGAAACGCGCAGAGGATGGATATCGTCGATTAGAACCGATGGTCAAGAATGGCACCATCCCGGAAATCAAGTTCATTGAAGTCCAAACCGGGCTGGATCAGGCCCGCGCCGCCACAGCGTTGGCAAAAAAGAATCTGGATGATTGCCGTTTGTATGCCACGACGGATGGATGGGTCGGGAAGCGAAACATCGAACCTGGAGCTGCGGTCCTTCCTGGAATCGCGTCGTTGACCATCGTGAAAATCAACGCGGTGTATGCCCGCATTTCGATTCCCGAGGTTGACATCCCCTATACCATTTCCGGTCACAAAGCCAGCGTGTCCGTGGGGGCGTTGAACGGAGCAACGGTGCAGGGAGTGATCGAGGAAGTGGGTGTGATGGCCGATCCTCTTGCCCACACCTATGCCGTCCGAATCAAAGTTCAGAACCCGGCTCGCCTCCTGCGTCCGGGAATGGTCTGCACGGTTCGGATGGAATCCGCGCGAACTCGCACTGGTCTGAGTCTTCCCTCCTCCGCAGTGGAGGAGGATCCAGAGGGAAAACCGTTTGTCTATGTCGTGGACGAGCAGGGCCAGCGCGCGCAGAAACGGCTGGTCTCTCCTGGACGACTCCAGGAAGGTGGAATGGAAATTCTCTCCGGTGTCACTGCAGATGACCGGGTCGTGGTCGCAGGGAATCACAAACTGTATCCGAATGCGCCCGTGCGCATTGTTCGCCATTAACGCCGCATGAAGACACCTATGAAGCCTCATTTCCCCTTGCTGGATGCACTGCTCCGCCATCGGCAGATCCTGTTTATCATCATCGGGATTACCATTGCCTTCGGCATCTTCGCATTGCTGATGATGCCTCGCGACGAGTATCCGGATTTCACGATCCGTCAGGGTCTCATCGTCGGCATCTATCCTGGTGCCACGGCGGAGCAGGTCGAAGCCCAGCTCGCCGCGAAGGTGGAACACTACCTCTATCAATACAAATCCGTCGATCGGGCAAAAACGACATCCATCTCCAAGGAAAACCTCCTGGTGATGTACGTTGAAGTCTCACCAGAGGAAAAGGATCCCGATGCCTTCTGGGCCAAATTGCGCCATGGCCTCAACGATCTTAAATCGCAATTGCCTGCGGGGGTGCAGTCGCTGACGGCGGACAACGACTTCGGCAACACGTCCGCGTTGCTGATTGCCGTGCAATCCGATACGCGATCGTATCGGGAGTTGGAGACCGTCATTCAACGGTTCGAGGATGATGTTCGGCAGGTTCCGTCCGTATCGCGGGTCAAGCGCTACGGAACCCAGCGCGAGCGCATCACCGTGGCAATGGACGATGCGGTATTGACCCATTACGGGGTGAAACCTCTGATTGTACTGTCCGCTCTCAAGCCCCAGAGCATGATCGCGTATGCTGGCGAAGTGGATGATGGCGTTCAGGTACGCCCAGTGCATGTGCCTGCCACCTTCTCCTCCATCCGGGACGTGGAGAACCAGATCGTGTTCTCCGATCCCATGGGGACGGTTCTTCGTGTCAAAGATGTCGCGCGGGTGTTCCGCGAATATGAGACTCCTGAGTCCTTTATTCGCACCAATGGACAGTCGTGCATCATCGTTTCGCTCGAGATGCGCGAAGGTCAGAATATCGTGCAATTCGGCAAGGAGGTGCAGGAGGCAATTGACCGGTTTGGGCAGTCCTTACCGGACGACGTGACGATATCGACCATCACAAATCAACCCGACGTGGTCGCCACGGCGATCGAAGAGTTTCTCAAGGAGTTTGCCATCTCCATTCTGGTCGTGATCGTGGTCACGGTCCTGTTGCTGCCGAAACGTGTCGCCTTGGTCGCGGCCTCGTCCATCCCCGTGTCTACCCTGATCACCTTGGGTGCCATGTGGCTGATCGGAATCAACCTGCAGACGGTCTCCCTTGCCTCCCTGATCATCGTCCTCGGGATGGTGGTGGATAATGCCATTGTGATCGTGGACAATTATGTGGAGAAACTCGATGCATCGATTGCCCCGCGTGAGGCCGCTTCCCGCAGCGTGCAGGAGCTCTTCGGCTCGGTCTTCTCCGCAACACTCATTCTGATTGTCAGCTTCGCTCCGATCCCATTTTTCATGGTCGGCACGGCGGGAGATTTCGTGCTCTCCCTGCCGACGACGGTGTTCATCGCGCTGTTCACATCACTTCTCGTCTCCGTGCTCCTGGTTCCCGTGCTCTGTTTCCTCTTTATCAAACACGGGATTCGGCGAGAGAGAGATGATGGTTCCTCGGCGTCTTTTCTCGCACGCGTGCAGCGCGGGTACAATCGATTGATCGAAGCGGCCTTTCGTGCCAAGAAAACGGTGGTGATGGTTGGTGCAGGGTCCTTTCTCCTCGGTCTGGTGCTGCTCGCCATCGTCCCTCAGCAATCCTTCCCCAAGATCGAGCGAAATCAATTCGCCGTGGAAGTCGAACTCCCGGTCGGGGCATCGCTCGAGCAGACGGACCAGGTCATTCGGGTTATTGAAGACACATTGAGACGGGATCCACGGGTCACGTTGGTGTCCGCCTTCGTCGGGACGGGGTCGCCGAGGTTCCATACGCTGTATGCGCCAAAATTTCCCGAAAAGAACATTGGCCAGCTCATCGTGGTCACGGAATCGAAGGAAGCCACGGAAGAAATTCTCAACGAGTATTGGTACACATTTCGCGATCGCTTTCCACGGGCGCAGGTGAAGATGAAGCAACTCGAAATGGCGGGAGCCAGTGCTCCGATCGAAGTTCGGGTAAGTGGAGACAGTCTTGCCGCGATTCAGCGGACTGCGGAACGCATTGCCGATCTGATTCGACCGGTGCCTGGGGCGTATTGGGTGAGAACAGATTACAAGGAGCCACGGCAGTCCATCGACATCCAATTGAACAAAGATGAAGCGACCCGACTTGGCTATTCCGGCACGCTGCTGGGGTATTCCTTGATGGTCGGGACCAGGGGATTTCCGGTCTCCACCGTGTGGGAAGGCGATTATCCGGTCGATATCACGCTCACCATGAAGAAGCCACATCGAATGTCCGTACAGGATCTGAAGGAGCAATACATCACCTCTCCTTTCCTCGCATCCGCCGTACAGCTCCGGCAGATTGCCGACGTCACTCCGGGGTGGAGTGAAGGACAGATTGTTCGCCGAAATGGAATCCGTACCATCACCGTCCTTGCGGAAATTGAACGGAATGCCTTTGCTTCCACCGTCTTTGCCAGGATCCGGCCCGACATCGAGAAGCTGCCCTTGCCGGATGGGGTACACATTTCCTATGGAGGAGAATATCAGGACAGCAAGGAGAATATGACTCCCTTTCTCTACTCCTTTGCCGTGAGTCTGGTGCTCATCTTCCTGATTCTGATGGGACAATTTCGTTCGATCAAGACGTCCTTACTGATCATGGGAACCATGCCCCTGAGTCTTTTCGGGGCTGCCTTTGGATTGTTTGTTACCGGGTACCCGTTCAGTGTGACGGCCTTCATTGGTGTGATCGGGTTGATGGGAATCGTGGTCCGCAATGGGATCATTTACATTGCCTACGCCGAAGAGCTTCGTCGGAATCACGGGCATACCTTGTTGGAGGCTGCGGTGTCTTCGGCGCAACGCAGAATGCGCCCGATCTTTCTCACATCCGCCGCAGCAGCCATGGGCGTCGTGCCGATGATAATGAGCGGCTCCTCGCTGTGGGGTCCATTGGGATCAGTGGTGTGTTTTGGCCTCATTTTCGGCATGATCCTCTCGCTTCTGGTGATGCCGGTGTTGTATTACCTGTTTCACCGGAAGGATTTCGATACGACAGAGGAGCCTGAACTCGCATGAAGAATCTTCGTTGGATCCTCGTCGTGACCATTCTCCTTGGCTCCGGACGTGCAGTCGCGCAGCGGCCGCTCTCACTGGATGACTGTCGTCGCATGGCCTTGGCCAACAGCACCGCCGAAAGGAACAGTTCCTTAGACCAGAAGATCGCCCTCGGAAATCGTAAGGTGGCCAGAACGCAATACTTCCCGACCATCTCGGCAACGGCCATGGGGTTTGCATCCAGGAAGGCGATGATGGAAATCACGTCCCAAGGTGGCAACCTTCCGGTGTATGATGGGGACCCCGCTCATCTTTCGGATGCCACACAGTTCGCCTTCTTCCCAAGTTCGACGATGGCCATGATGAAGGAGGGTTGGGTCGGATCCATCTCTGCCGTTCAGCCCCTGTATGTCGGCGGTCGTATCAATGCCGGTAACGCCCTGGCGGACCTCGGCGTCGAAGTCAGCGATCTCCAGCATCGACTCCAGCGAAACCGTACCCTGTTCGTCACGGAAGAGAAGTACTGGCAGTGGGTTTCGTTGACAGAAAAGCGCCTCACCTTGTCTCGCTATGCAGACCTATTGGCGGGACTGGTGATGCAGGCAGAGTCCAGCTATCGATCGGGACTGGTGACGAGAAACGACCTGATGAAAGTGCAGTTGAAGCAAAGTGAAATCCAGCGAAATATGGCAATGCTGGATCATGGTCTGGAACTCGCGAGGATGGACTTCTGTCGGCACCTTGGCATCCCGTATGACTCAACGGTGGTTCTCATCGACACCTTGTCCGTCGGGGATGCTCCGGAGATCTATCGAGTGGACCACCAGTCCGCCCTTGGTGCCCGACCGGAGCGCAGTCTGCTCCAGGCATCCGTGCAGGCCGAGGAATTGCACACAAGGATGAAAAGAGGAGAGTATTTGCCACAGATTGCCGTGGGCCTCAACGGCCTCGCCATGAAGATGGACAAAGCGGATACGCGAACGATTGGTATGGTGTTTGGTACCGTCCAGATCCCCATTTCATCATGGTGGGAAGCATCCTACGCGCTCCAGAATCATGCGCTGAAGGAGGAGATCGCGCGGAATACACTGAAGGAAAATTCCGATCTGCTGATTCTCCAAATGGAAAAATCATGGCGTGACGTCATGGACGCTTGGACCTTGGTCCGTCTGACCGACGCAGGCCTCATCCAGGCAGAGGAAAATCAGCGAATCAACCGTGATGGGTATGAACATGGAATGGTGACGATCTCCGATGTGCTGGAGGCGCAAGCACTTCTCCAGGAATCGCGAGATCATTCCACGGATGCACGTATGGCCTACCGCATTGCCGTGACGACCTATCTCCAACAGACGGGGCGGTAGGTCAGGATCCTCATCAGGATTCGTTGCAATTCCTCCATTCCGCACACGGTGGGGGAAGATCGGTGGTCGGTGTCCTGTATTGCTGGATCTCGACTGAACAGGATGCCCATCGTGGCACACATTACTGCATGATAAGATTTCCGGTGGACCACCGATCTCCCTGAGCGACAAGGATACGGTAGACGCCTGCCGCGGCAGTCGTCCCAAGGGCGGACCTTCCATCCCAGAACAAGGATACGAGTCCTGCTGCCGATGACGTTGTATGCAAGGTTCGTATTGTGCGGCCGAGGTTGTCCTGTATCATCAGGGTCAGCGTCCCCGCTTCGGCTGATTCCACTGGAATCATAACGCCGGTGTGAGCAGAGGCAGGACAGGGATAGCTCGCGTGCAATCGCAATGCGAGTGGCCGGCCGGAGGCAATTTCCACGATGGGCGAGTACGTGGAGCTTCCGTCGATATCCACCTGACGAAGTCGATAGAACATGCGGGAGGCGGGCATCGCACTCCACCGCGTCGCATCCACAAACTCATATTCACCCGGAAGCTCTGTGCTTCCCCGACCCGGGACAAATCCGAGGAGAACCCACGAACCTTCTTCGTTGCGTCGCTCCACGTGAAATCCATAATTCCCCTCCTCGCGGGCCACGGTCCAGGACAGATGCACGCGATCCTCCTCCACCGCACCGCGGAAGGAGGTGAAGTCCACCGGCAGGGCCGAGAGTCCGGTGTAGGTGGGATCGTAGCGCAGGGCGCGGGGAATCTCGCCTCCGGGCGTAAAGGACCATTGCACGACTCCGGCGGCATTTACCTCGAAGAGCTTCCCGCTTGTGCTCTGCGCGATAAGGGTATTGCCGTTGGGCAGGCGCTGACAGCCGCCGAGATGGTTCGAAAAGAAGCCGGTGCCGGAATAGCTCCACGTCGGGGAAGCGGGACCGTAGGCCGTGCCCGAGTAAGGATACACGCCTGTGTAGTTGCCGGGGGGCACGAGTTCCACAATCTGTGAGGAACCGGAGGAGGCTCGGTTGTTATAGGCCAAAATATTGCCCGCGCCGGGCAGACCCTGGGGAATCCACCAACTGCAATGCACCACGTCGAAGAAACGCGAACCCGAGGCCCGGTAATTGGCGGGATTGCCCCAGCGATAGAGGATGTCTCCTCCCTTGCCGGAATTCCCTCCGCTGTGTGAAGCGGCCTGGGCCGTGGTGGTGCTGTGATCGATCACATAGATCTCGTTGAGATTGTGCGAACTGATCACGATCTGATCCAGCGTGGGATTGTAACTGACGGCATTGATGTGCATCCAGTCTCCGCTGGGCACATTCCCCATATTGATGTCGAGCAGCTCGGGATGGGCGCCAACATTGCCGTAATTGCTTTTCGAGGAATTGTAATCCTGAATGAGGTGATCCCACGCGTGCCATTCCCACACGATGTTTCCACCATTCGTGCCCACGGGTTCGACCTCGATGAGGTGATCGGGCCAGATGGAGGCGGAATGATCGAGTCCCGCCTGCACGCATTGGGCCGCCGTCTTCGATTCCCAGGCGATCATCAGGATGTTGCCGTTGGGTAAGGGCTCGATGTCGTGGTGGGCGCGATAGGCGGAACTGGCATAGGTGTATTCCCACACCAGGGCACCACTCCAGCTATATCGCTGGACCACTCCCTGAGCCCCGCCCCCGTTGAGCGAAGTGGTGCTGGCCATCGCCGTTCGGATCACGCTCCCGTCGGGGAGAAGGTAGGCACTGTAGCCCCCGGTTTTACTGTGGTTCCAGGTCTTTACGATCTGGTTGTTCATGTCCACCAGGTACGTGTACTTCGTGTTGTTTTTTCCGTAGAGCGTGTATCCGGTGAAGGCCTGCGCGATGCATCGTGAGGAAAGCGGAAGCGACAGGAGTCCGATGAGCAGGCAAGGGGTGAGCAGATGCGAACGGGGCATGGGATCCTCGTTTCAAAGGGAAGCCGAGATCATGAGATCGACAGGCCTCGCGGTGGAACGGCAGAGATGATTATTTGACGATGGACAGGGACTGCACACCGACCCGATTCCCCTGAAGGAGACGGAGCAGGTAGGACCCGGATGGGAGTCCGCGAAGGGAGAACGGAATCTCGTGGATTCCGGGGAACGGCGTGCCGTGCAGAAGGAGTGCGACTCGTCGTCCCACCGCATCGAGGAGTTCCAACTGCATGGGAGTCGATTCAGTGATCGTGAACCGCACGGTGGTGCTCACGGTGCCGGGATTGGGATAGGAGTGAAGAGCGAAGCCGCCCGGGTGCCCCAGGGGAGGGACGCTCGTGGATGAGGCGGTGCGTTCGAGGATGCTTCCGGCAAGCCCCACCACCAGACTTTTCGTCGTGGTCGGACAGGAGATGCCTGTCAGCGTGTTTCCGCAACCGGTGGGCTCCGCCGTCCAGGTTTTGCCTCCATCCGTGGTCACATGCACATTACCGGAGGATTCGGCCGCCATACCGTGAAGGGCATCGGAAAACGCCACCGACGTGAAAGGATAGGTGGCCGTGTGCGGGGAGGAAGTCCAGGTCAGACCCCCATCCTCGGAAAGAAGAATCGTGCCGCCAGCCCCACCATTGGGTCCTCCCACCGCGCAGACATGGCGATCGTCCATACACCAAACCGACTGCAGCATGATTTCCGGTTCGTTGTAGGTTTGCACCCATTCCTGTCCCCCATTGGTCGTGCGCAGGATCACGCCACTGCCGCCATAGGGCTCACCGCCCACCACGAAGCCGAGGAGATTGGTGAGGAAATGCACGCCGGACAGTTGACTGCTGGTGTTGCCGTTCTGGGCCGTCCAGGTATCGCCTCCATCGGTGGTGGCGAGAATGGTGCCGTAGTAGCCCACCACCCAGGCCTCGGACGTGGTAGGGGCGTGAACATCGAGAAGCCAGTTTTCGGTGCCACTCGAGAGGAGGGACCAGGTCTGACCCTGATCGTGTGAACGAAGGATGGACCCGAGATCACCAACGGCAAAGGCGAGATTGTCGCGGAGGTCATGGACTCCCGACAGCTCCACGGGCAGCGGAGCGTGCACCAGATCCCAGGTCATTCCCCCGGAGCTCGTGCGAAGGATCATGCCATTCTCGCCTACCGCCAATCCATGCGTGTCGGAGCGCATCGAAATGGCATGGAGGCCATCCAGGCCTCCCTTCGTTTCGAGCTGCCAGTGTTCTCCTCCATCTCCCGTCATGAGAAGAATGCCATCGACACCCGTGATGCACCCGAATCCGTTCGAGTGGAGTGTGACGGAGGTGAGGGAACGCGTCGTGCCGGACGCCACCGGGGTCCAACTCTCCCCTCCATCCGACGTTCGAATGATGGTGCCGTCATATCCCACCGCGCAGCCCACAGTGGAGGAAACAAAGTGCACGGCCAGAAGCCACGCACTGGTGTTGCTCGGTTTGGGCAGCCAGTTCTTCCCGGCGTCGAGGGATTGCAGAACGACACCTCCCAGACCGACGGCGATGCCGAGTTCGCTCGAGGGGAAGTCCACCGCCTGGATCCAATGCTGCGTTCCACTCGGTTGCTGGGTCCAGGTGTTTCCCGCATCTTCGGTTCGAAGTATCACGCCCAACACACCCACGGCCACCGCTGTCGTCCCGTTGACGCAGGACACTCCCGTGAGTGGAGTGGAAACCGGGGCTGTGCCCTGATTCCAGGTATCCCCTCCGTCAGAGGAAACCAGAATTCGGCAATCCGATCCGGACACCGTGCCTCCCACCGCCACCATGAAATCCGAGGATCCGATGGAAAGGGCATGCAGGTTGATGTCGGAATCGCGGAACATCGTGGTCCAGCTCGTGCCTCCATCCCGCGTCTTCAGAACCTCCCCCTCCATCGATACGGCCAGGCCTGTCTGATCATCGAGAAAGCGGAGCGCGGTGATGGACGACGACCCCAGTGATCCGGGTGATCTCCAGAGTCCTGGCCCGTACGCATAGCGGAGCAGGGTTCCCTGATCCCCCGCGACGAACGGAACTCCGTTTTCGGTGATGGCAGACGCATACAACGCATTCCCCTGGGGGAGAGGATACCGCCAGGTCCAGGTCTGGGCCGAGGCAGCAAGAGAGAGGAGGATGAAGGAAAGAAGCAAGGTGCGCATGGGAGTGGGGATGTGAGATTGGAAATCGGAGATTTAACGCTGGGTTTTCACGAGCTTTCCGACCAGGGTGTGGCCATTCGCGACGAAGCGATAAAAATACACACCCTCCTTCAGATCTGATGCGGGGACGGAGACCGAATGCCGTCCTGCGTCGAGATAGGAAGCAAGGAGGGTGTGTATATGCGTGCCGAGGGGGGACCAGATGTCAAGCTGAACCAGGGCGGGGGAATCGAGCGTGAATTCAATCGTGGATGTCGACGAAAAAGGGTTCGGGTAAGAAGTTGCAAGAATCGGCGTATTCGGAGGCAGGGCGGGATCATCCAGGGCGGTGGTGCAGGTAATGCCAAGCGTGGTGAGTTGCGCCTGAACCGAGGTGGCACGGGCGGAGAGGAAGGACTTGAGCCCTGGCTTCTTCGTGCTCCCGCCTCCATCTGCCGTGATCTCCGTTTGGATGTTGGTTTCGAACTGGAGCGGCGTGTACATGCAATGGGGATCTGCGTACACGAAGGGTCGAATCACCGTTGCGATGCTATCGATGTGAGAGGAAAGGGAGCTGAGCTGAAAGGGGCCATTGGCAAATTGACATACCTGATTCAGATAGGCCGCCCGAAGCGCGGGGGTTTCGAACAGGCGGGTGGCAAGGGGACGAAGCGTGTCGTTGCTTCGAAAGAGGATGCTGATGTTTTCGGTTTTCGCCACGCCGGATGGATAGACACCCAATCCCAACCCGACATCCCACAGGATCCAGGATACTTTGCCTGTCGACTTGTTGAAGTAGAAGTAAAAGTTCCGTCCACTGCCGCAGTAGGAATCCAGATTTCCGAAGAGGAGATCGGTGGCATAAGCCTTGTACAGGGTCGCGAGTGAAGCAACCTGTTCCAAAGCGTGGGCAGGGTCCGACGCATGATGGATCGCGTCCAGAAGCGCGAGAAGCTGAGGCCAGGCCGTGGTGGAACCGTCGGTTTTCAGCTCGTAGCGATGGAAGTAGAGAGATTCAGCCGTGCCGAACCATCGGAAGTCCGACAGAATCTCCTCACCCGGCGGAACGGCACGAAAATCGTCCACCGCTTTGAACAGATTTCCATCGTTCGTGCCCACGCGAGCCTTCAGGTAGGTCTTGTCCACATTTTCGATAAGACTGTACAGGCCCCACAGCGAATCGTTGATGAAGAGCTGTACATAATTGGCGCGAGGGGCCAGAACCCCGTTGTCCCGACAGAAATCGAGGATCACCTTCTCTCGCATCATCGTTGGGTCGCCCCAACTGTTGTTGAGATGCACCGCCTTGACGCCGTCCCATTTGAGGCTCTTGTATTCATCGAAGGCGATCTTGAAGGACTTCTTCACCCCGGGGTACGTGAAGGAAGAGTTCCCTTTGAATCGCACTCCGACACTGTCCATCACCGTACCGTTGACCTCGGCATGGGCAAGGATATACTGCTCATCCCCCCGATTGTAGTAGTAGGACAAGGAGTCCCAGTAATTCGGCTGCGCGAAGGTGAGTCGAATCGTATGGACCTTCGTGCCTCCGAAAATGTTGTCGCCAACGCCCTGGGCCAGAATGACCTGGGCAGGAATACCGAGAAGCAAAAACAGGAAGGGAACATAGGTGCGGGGTCTCATCGGGAACTCCGTGGTTCTGAGTAATTGAGAGGAATCTCGCGAAGACGGGCGGGATAGGAAAAACACAATGAAGAGAGGAATATAGTTACATCGGGACCCTTCTTTCCACTTCCTCGGTTCACCGTGGAAGGAGGTGTGCAGCTTTTGCATGGGGCGGACACATTCCATTGTTTGAAGCGGCACGATTGATGAAATTTTTCCGTCCACTGCACCATGGATCCCCTTTCCCATGAGGCATTTCAGGTCCCACTCAGTCATCACGCATCACCATGTCCTTCACCTTTTCCTGGTTCATATTTCTGTATCTCATGTCCGGTGGCCTCGCGGTCCTCGTGGGACTGCTCGCCTGGAAGAGGAAAAACACCGCCAGTCGCTGGCTCCCCTGGCTCATGCTGGCGATCGGCCAGTGGTGTCTCTCCCTCGCGTTCGAGGTATCAGCGGTAAGCATGGAAGCCAAGTTTCTGTGGTCGGTGGTGGCCTATGTCGGTACCCTTTCGGTACCGGTTCTCCTTCTCATCTTCGCACTTGAATACACGCGTTTGGAGTCCTGGCTCCGTCCACGCTGGGTGGCTGTCTGGTTTATCATTCCGGTCGTGGATTATCTGCTCGCGCTGACCAACAACTGGCATGGATGGATTTGGCAGGACATCCAACCGACGGGATACGAAAACATCGCGCAGTACATCCACGGCGTCTGGTGGTTACCGGGTGTGATTGGCTACTCGTATCTGTGCGTCCTTGCCGCCACGGTGCTGGTCATCTGGAGCACCTTCCATTACTCCCGCGCCTACGCCAAGCAGAGTATCGCCATTCTGATGGGAGTCGGCGTTTCCTGGGTGGGCAGTCTCGTATACGTGATGGGGGTATCTCCCGTCCCCGGCTTCGATTTTACCCCTCTCTCCTTTGCCATTTCAGGATCCATCATTTTTTTCGCCATCACCCGTCTGCGCCTGATGGATCTCAAGCCCGTGGCCCGCGAACGCGTGCTCGAATCGCTTCTCGACGGGGTGATCGTGATCGACGCCTCGCATCGCGTGGTCGATCTGAATCCCGCCGCGCGTCGCATCTTTCGCATCGAAGGACAGGAGCCGGTGGGACGTTCCGTCTCGGAAGTGATCGAGGACTGGCACCACATCACGGATGAAGGTGAACATGCACTCTCCAGCCGCGAGGTGGTGCTGCATCGCACGGGTGGGCCCCTCTGGCTGACGGTGCGCACCAGTCTCGTGCCCGGCCATCGACGGGAGGATGACGTCCGGGTTTTTCTGATTACCGATATCACCGAGCAGAAGCTTGCCGAAGACGCGCTTCAGGAATCCGAAGAGCGGTTTCGGGTGCTTCTGCAGCTCTCGTACAGCGGTCTCGGGATGCACGAGAACGGGAAGGTGCTCGAGGTCAACACCGCCATGTGCGAGCTCACCGGCTTCTCGTATGATGAACTTCTCGCGATGGATGGGGTGGACCTGGTTGCTCCGGAATTTCGCGAGCAAACAAGACGACACATTCTCGAGGGATATGCGTCCCTGTACGAGGTCATCGGACTTCGGAAGGATGGTTCCCGCTATCCTCTCGAAATTCGGGGACGCAACACCCTGTTTCGGGGACGTCGGGTTCGGGTCACGGAGTTTCGCGATCTGACCGAGCGCAAGAGGTGGGAACAGGAACTCCTTCATCGGGACGCCCTTCTCCAGAGCATTGCCGCAGCTCTGCAGATGCTGTTGGAAGAACGAGATCTGCATGCGGCCCTGGCGCGCTCTCTCGAACGGATTGGGATGGCTGCGGGCGTGGATCGCGTGTACTATTTCGAAGCCAAGTACGACGAAAACGGCACGGGGTACGCCAGTCAGCGTTGCGAGTGGAATTCCGGTTTCGCCGCTCCCCAGATCGACAATCCTGTGCTCCAGCATCTGCCCTTCTCCCTGACGCCCTGTTTTTACGCCCCTCTCCAGGAAGGATTGCCCTATATCGCCCAGGTCGCCGATATCGAGGGGTCGGAACTCCGCGAGATCCTTGAATCCCAAAGCATCAAATCCCTCGCCGTCTTTCCCATTCTCGTGCGTTCCGTTCTCCATGGCTATATCGGTTTTGACGAATGCCGCAAACCCCGGGTGTGGACGGAAGCCGAAATCTCCGTGCTGCGGGCCTTCGCCAATGGGGTGGAAAGCGCGGTCGAACGATCGCTGATCGAAACGGAACGCGAAGAGCAACGAGTGATGGCCGAATCCGCCAACGAACTCAAGACGCGATTCCTGGCCATGATGTCCCACGAAATGCGAACCCCGATGAACGGGATCCTCGGATTTCTCGATCTCCTGGATCGCACCACGCTGACGGCCACGCAGCGGCAATTCGTGCGGGACGCCTCCACCGCCGCCGAGAATCTCCTGCATCTGATTTCGGACATTCTCGATTTCACGCGCATCGGAGCCGGGAAACTCACGATCGAGGATATCCCGTTCTCTGTGCATGAGCTCGCCGAAGAAGCGGTGATGCTTCTGGCCCCACGCGCACAGGAGAAGGGACTGGACCTGGCCAGCATCGTCGATCCCGAGATTCCGGATCTGGTGCGGGGAGATCCCTCCCGACTCCGACAGGTTCTCGTCAACCTCCTGTCCAACGCCGTCAAATTCACGCCCGAAGGGTCGGTGGTTCTCCGACTTGGTCTGGATCAAAATGACGCCGGAGCTCACATCCTCCATTTCGTGGTGGAGGATACCGGCATCGGCATCCCCGAAAGCAAACTCTCCGGACTCTTCCAGCCTTTCATGCAGCTCGAATCCAGCACGACACGCCGCTACGGTGGTAGTGGGCTGGGACTTGTCATTTCCCGTGAACTTCTTCACCTGATGAATGGAACCATCTGGGTGGAGCCAGGCACGGAGCATGGCACTCGCTTCCATGTCGATCTGCCCGTGCGGATCGAACCGTCTCTCGAAGCCACTCCGGAGGAACTCGCCGCGACGGTGGTGCTGAGGATGTCCTCCCTCGTGCTCCGGGAAAGCGTCACGGCCCAATGCGCACGGTGGAAGATCCCGGTGCGCGTCTGCACCGATGTGACCCATCCTCCCGAAGATGATCCGGATTCCATCCTCATCGTGGATGGACGCCACGTCGAGGATGTCGTGAACGCCGTGGAAGCCTCGCCAGCCTGGGATCGTCTCATCGTACTCAGCTCCCTGCATCGTCAGGCCGAAATGCCCGCGATGCCGGATTCAGCGCTCGTCCTCCCTCTCCCGCCTCAGAGCAAAGATCTCTGGGCTGCCCTGCACGGAGAACGGAACGTCCACATCCCATCCCTGACGCAGGATGATCAGTCCATCGATGATATCGGTCCTCTGTCCATCCTCGTGGCCGAGGACAATGAAATCAACCAGCGCTATCTGGCCGCAGTTCTCCGCAGAGTGGGGGCCGACACCGTGTTCGTGACGAACGGGCAACAGGCCATTGATGCCTACCGCGAAAATCGGTTCGATCTGATTCTCATGGATTGTCAAATGCCGGTGATGGACGGATTCGAGGCGACCCGCAGCATCCGAAGTATCGAAGCGGATGGCCCGCGCACGCGGATCGTTGCACTGACAGCCGGTGCCACCGACACCGATCGTCAACGCTGTGAGGAGGCAGGCATGGATGGATTTCTTGGCAAGCCCCTTCGCATCGAAGAACTGCATACCCTTCTGCGCTCGATCGCCACCGCGCCACCCACACTCCGACAGCAAAGAGCGCAATCCATGCGGGAGCTCTGCGAGCGCCAGCATTTTTCTATCGAGGAAGCGGAGGAACTCTTCGACATGTTCGATGCGACATTCCCGGCGTTGATGACGGACCTGGAACGGGCACGACAGGAGAAGGATTTCGTAGACATGGCGAGGGTCGCGCATCAGCTCGCGGGAGCGGCTTCCAATCTCCACCTCGATCTTCTCGCGACCTGGGCCAGAACCATTGAAAAATCGGCCTCCGACAGCGATCTCGATTCCCTGGAGCATGCCTTCGAGCAGGTCCTTCGGTATTTGAAATGATCAGGATGAAAAAGGAAGAAGAAGGTCTTCGTCGTTGTTGGTGGGGGAGTTGACACGGAGACTCACTGGATAGGCCTCCAGGGCCAGATCCTCGCGAGGGACGAGGAAGGACAGGATGTCCTCCAGGGCGGTATCAGGATTCAACCAGGGTGCCTCTTCGCGACTATCCAGAATCACGGGCATGCGATGGTGATAGGTGGACATGAACCGATTCGGTGCCGTGGTCAGAATCGTAAAGGTGCGCAGAGGCGAGCCCTCCGGAGGAGTCCATTCATCCCACAGCCCTGCGAAGGCGAACGGTTCGCCGGAGGCGGGGACGATGCGCCAGGGCCGACGGCCTTCGGGACCGGACTTCCACTCATAAAAGCCATCGGCGGGAATCATGCACCGACGAGACCGGATCAAAGAGCGAAAGGATGGCTTTTCGGTGATGGTTTCGGCGCGGGCATTGATCATGCGATTGCCGATGGAAGGGTCCTTCGCCCACCGAGGCACCAGTCCCCACTTGACGAGCTGGAGCCGTTTTGGTTCGATGTCGAGAATGACAGGCAGGAATTGGCTGGGAGAGGCATTAAAGGAGTGGGTCACTTCGGGATCCGGGAGGGCTCCGAATCGATCGACGAGAACCTGAAGATCGGTGGTGAAGGTGAATCTACCGCACATGGGCTTCCTCCTGAAGAAAACGATCCGCCTCCTCGATGAGGGCGTTCCGAGCGCGAAGATCCTCGAGCAGGTCACGATACCATGGGTTGTGTTCGAGAATGTCGGCACAGCCCGTGAGCACCAGGCGCTGGCGTGCCCTGGTGAGCGTGACGTTGAGTTTGCGGTCCACAAGCGGGTGAATGGTCGAAGGCACGCTGAGCGTGGAGAGGGCACCCAGATGATTGATGGGGAGGGACACGAGGATCACGTCGCGTTCGCTTCCCTGATACCGTTCCACCGTGTCCACCAGGATCCCGCGCAAGTCCGGCGGGAGCAAAGCGCGGATGCGGGCGATCTGCACGCGATAGGGCGTGATGATGCCGATGTCCTCGGGACGCAGGTCGGAGCCGTGTTTCCGTTTCAGCGTCTGAAGGATGCGCAGGATCAGTCGCGCCTGTCCCTCGTGCGCATAGGGCACGGGTTCCGGGGGCAGCGAAAAGAACAGGAGGCGGGAGTGTGAAAAGGCCGCTTCGATCGGGTCGGCCGAGTTCGCTTTCCAGGTCCGATCGATCCGGGTTTGCCATTCCTCCCGTACGGTGAGGCGGCCCTCGTAGTAGCGCACATTGACATAGCGGGCCAGATCCTCGTGCATGCGTCCCTGCTGCGTGAGCATACCCCAGGCCCAATGCCACCCTTCACGCTCGCAGGTGTCCAACAGTCTCTCGAAGAGGGAACACCGCGCGTCGTGGATGCCCAGGGGATGGAGGATCTCGGGGGCCCGCGTCTGGATGTCGTTCTGTTGAACCACGGCTGGGAGCTGACGGTCGTCGCCGATGAGGATGAATCGGCAGGGGAGACTCAGAAGTCCCACCAGATGACTGTCCAGAAGCTGGGAGGCCTCGTCGACCACGATCGAAGAAATCGAGAGGTGGGACAGCAGATACCGGGAATCCCGTAAAAACGAAAACACAGTGGAAAGGAGAATGGGGTGCTCTTCGAGCAGGGCGGTCAGGTCCTCCTCCGAATCGAGGTCCTTCACATCTCGGCGCAGATCCAGCACGCGACGTTGGCGACTGAGCAGGGCATCGCGGATTTCGTCCACTGCCCGATTGGTGTAGGCCAGAACCACGATCATGCCCTCGCGCTCCGTGCCGAGCCGCTCGACGATACCTGCCAGGGCATGGCGGGTTTTTCCGGTGCCGGGGGGACCCACGATGAGGAAGTACTCGGGAGCCGCGCAGGCGCGGGCGATCATCGCATCCACCGAGCCATCATCCTCCGTCTCTTCCCGGGCCGGTCGCGTGGGCGCGCGGCGACCGAGCAGGAGGGCGCGGCGTTCGGGTGGCGCTTCGAGAAAGGTCGTGATCGATTGCAGAGAGTAGCGATACGTGGACCAGAGGGTATCATGCTCCATGGCCCAGGCGCCGAATTTCTCGAAATGGGAGCGATCGGTCTGGCGACTGATCAGATACAGCGAAAGCTCCTCGGGGCCGTATGCCCTCAGCACGCCTTTGAGAATGAGGTGTCGTGTGGGATCCCCACCGTCGGGCTCCTGCCAGGGGTAGAGAATCACGAAATCGTCCGGTCGGAAATTCGCGTCTCGCGTGTTGTGTCGAAAGCGGAGCAGGACTTCTTCCCGCACGCTCTCGATGGTGGTGAGTTCCATGGGGGCCACCAGACCGAACTGCCTCCGCTTCTCCTCCGGACTCAGAAGCCAGAGCGAGGCCATCCCATACCCACTGTCCTGACTGCCTCCTCCCACCTTGTCTCTCCAGTGTTCCCGTGCCGCCAAACCCAGATGAAGGGAGAGATAGGCCAGCTCGATGGGATCGGCCTTTCCGAAGGCCGCAATCAAATCCTCGCCGCGGGTTCGCGAAAAAGGGGTGAGGGCATCGAGATGCTCCTCACGCAGTCCCAGAATCAACGACGCCGCATCCTGGGTCAGACGATGCTCGGTGGCGATGATGGCATTGCGCACCAGCAGAAGATCCCGTTCGTTGAGCCGACTCTGCGCGGGGAGCTCGCGAAAGGCGCGGCGGGATTCCCGTGAATACAGCACATGGCTCGATCCAGACCAGCGTCCGTACACCCAGTTCAGGAGCAGGGCGTAACAGGCCACCTGGGCTTCGTGATTCTTCCACACCCCGTTCGAGGGTGCCTTTCCCGACTTGAGCTCCACCACATGGCGGGTACCGGTTGCGGGATTCTCGAGCATCACGTCGAGTCGTCCCTGCACACCGTGACGGGGACTCATGAAGAACGGTTCGATGGAAAGGATGGGGTCGTTCTTGCGGAGCCGTCGCACGGCGGCGACGAGGTGGGGATACTGATCGCGGACATCCTGCAGAATCCGGTGTCGCAACTCCGGTCCATGCAGAAAAAACGCCAGGGTAAGGTGTCGGCTCGCGTCTCGAATCAATACGTCAACATCCACCTCGTCGATGCGATCCTGCGGCATCAGAAGCAGGGCATCGAAGAGGGAGTTGATGATGGTTCCGACTGTAGCCTTCCAGTTCGGCTGATCGTATCCGAGCAGGGAAACCAGGTACTCCTGCGGGGCCTGCCCCTGAGCGCCGAAACAGGAGGCAATATCCACGGCGTCCACCAAATAATCCGGCTCGAGAATGGCCAGGGTCCGTTCGTTGGTGCGATATACATGCTGCTCTCCATCCACGACGGTGAGGGAGGAGAAGCGCAGCACGGAGGAAGGCCAGACCTGACGGATCAGGATATGATGGGGTGCCAGGCATCGAACGGTGGCAAGGTGTCCGGAGGCACTCTCGTCATCCTCGAACCGACAATAGATCGTGGCATATGGAGTCCCGTCCTGATTCGTGCCTCCGCTTCCCCTTTCCACCACCACTGCGGTAACGTCCACACGGCGGGATAGGGACTCGGACGTTCGGGTCCGCGACAGGCGATGATCGGTGTCGATACGGGCGCGCAGAGGGAGTGGCGGGGACTGGCCTGAGACCTCTTCCAAAAAGCAACACAGGGCTCGGGCTCCCGCACGAAGCTCCTCGATCGTGGATGTATGAACGCTGTGCAGTTGATGATTGCCCAGCTTTCGCAGCCCATGCAGCTCCTCCCGAAGCGAGGTCGGTACGTGCAGGGTGTCGCATACGAAGGTCAAGAGGGGAAACAGACCCGAAAACTGCCGATCCACGGCTGTCGTCAGTTCCTTGCACGCACGCTCCATCAAAGAGCGCAGGGCGGGAATTCCCAGCCAGGGTTGATCCTGGGAAGCGTCGAGACAAATGCGGATGTCGTCGTAGTACGGCGCGGGATCGAAATCCCGGCCGATATCGCTGGTACGGTTTGTGGTTTCGTCGCTCATGGGAAGGCCTCATCCGAAAGAACGGGATTTCCCCCGATTCGGGCAAGGTGTTTCCATTCCCGTCTGACCATCCCCGCGGGTCGATTCCCGATCACCGTGGGAAAGCCGTGTATTTCCTGCGTTTCGTGACGACTTAGTGGGCCACGGCAAGCCGCACCGTGTGGCGAAGGTTCTCCATCCGCACCGACACCAGATAGAATCCCGACGGCAGGGATCGGGTGTCGATGGAAAGCCAGGATCGGCCTTCCGCGCACGGTTGTCCATACCGGGTGAGGAGGGTACGGCCGAGAAGGTCCGTGACGACAAGATCCACCTCACCACTGCGCGACAGGTCCACAGGAATCCTGGTGAACAGCGTCGCGGGCTGCGGAGTCGGAGCTCCGATGCGAAAATCCTGCGGCGGCAGGATCGGTTCCGAGGGAGTGCTGCTCTCGTTCAGGAACAACCGAATCCCGCCCATATTGTCTCCCATGAACAGATCCCATGGCGCCTGGGGTCCTCTCAATCGCGCGAGCTGCAGGGAGGTGTAGTAATTCGGCTTGGGGAGCCCGGGGAAATTGGTGGTTACTCGGGTAAACTTCCGCGGATCGGATGCGTCCTGTTCGTAGTGCAGCACCATTCGATAGGTCCCGACCAGAATGTCGAGAAGACCGTCTCCATCGATGTCTCCCACTGTGGGCGAGGGGTAGTACATTTGGAAGGTCGATACGGACAGAGGATTTGGTGATGGGATGAACGTGGTATCGCCCACGGCTGCCTGTACATGATGCAATACCGCCCCCGTGCTATGGGCTCCGATCCAATCGAGTTTTCCATCCTTGTCGAGGTCGAGGAAAAAGGAAGAGAAGGCATAAATGCTGAAGGAGAAGAGCGGGGCATTGAACACGGGACTTTTAAGAATGAACAAGCGTCGATCGGTGGCATGCTGACGATACCACTTCGCGGGTCCTCGCTCCGAGGCGATCACGAGATCCTTCTGCCCATCACCTTCGAAGTCCGTGATGACCATGCGCGAATAATCGGTGACGGAAATCCCGTTGAAATTGGGAAGCATGAGAAAGAACCGCGTGGGAGTGACGCTACTCGCCTGTTCGAGCAGGCGAACCCAGGCGGTATCGGAATTGTCGGACTGGTTCACGGGACTGCTGACAAGGAGGTCGGTCAATCCATTGGGCTCGAGATCGGTGACGAGCAGGGTCGAACGATAGCCGAAATCCTGTATGGGAAGGATGTTGAACTTCACGAGGGAGAACCCATAGGTGGAGGGGTTGGTATTGCGGTAGTACCGCACCCGACCTGGCCGATCGCCGATAAGAATGTCGAGCTTCCCATCGCCGTCCACATCGCCGATGGCGATGCCTCCCATGCCGGCTTCCGTGATGCCAAGAAAATTGCGCTCGATGAACGTGAAAGTGAGGGCCTTCGCCGAGGGTTGTTCGAAATGGAACACATCCCCCGAGCCACAGGTGGCCAGGAGGTCGAGTTTCCCATCCGCATCCAGATCCCCCACCGCCAGACTCGCGTAGGTGTCGATGCGAGTCTCCACCGCCGTGGGTGTCACTTGCGTGAAGAGGAAGGGGTCGGTGGGGCTCTGGGTCCACGTGGCTACCTCTCCGCTGGAATTTCCGATGAGGAGCTCGAAGCGTCCGTCCTGGTCCAGATCCGTCAGGCAGGGCGCCGTTCTCGCGCCTCCGTTGATCGCGGAGAATTGGCGTGAGACCCGTTCCAGGTCCATGCTCGTGGCGGTCTTCTGTCGAAAATGCTGAATGTACCCGCTATTCGCTCCGATGAGGATGTCGAGTCTTCCGTCCTTGTCGAGATCAGCAGCGGTGGGCAGACACTGACTATCGGTATCGAGGGAGTCGTTGTAGCCCCAGACCAGTTGCAATTCCAAGGGGAGGGTGGCGAAACGCCGAAAGAGCATGGCACGCCCGTTGACGCTGCCCACCAGCAATTCCGTCAGTCCGTCCTTGTTCAGATCCACGAGGAGGGGACAGGCCTCGTCGATGCCGGGTCCCCATTGCTCATCGGTGATTTCACGAAAGGTTTGTGCGGCACTGGAGCCGACATGGACGCAGAACAAAATGCCAAGGATGGAAATCCATCGCGGGATCGAAACCTGACACGAGAGGTTCATGACCTTCTCCGAAAATGTGCAAAGAGGATGGGCCAATCTACACAAATCCGAAATCAGTCGCACGGGTCTTCGTGACCGCGCGAGATCAGGGAGTCGCCGACCAGGCGGTCTTTCCCTTTACGATGGTTTTCAGAAACGAGACCCCCGTTTCATGCACGCCCATATGGACGGCATCCATGGTGAGGTCGGAGGGGCGATGACGAAGGATCATCAACTCCGCCACATCCTTGTCGTTGATGCCGAGGATGGTGCGCAGTCCGGCGGGATCGCCGATGAACAGGGCGGGCTGCATCTTCTGTCCCGCGAAGTTCACATTCACCTGATGGTTCTCGTCCCGCTTCAGCTCGAGAAAGGGCGCGAAGGTATCGGCGGTAGCTCCCACGCGAAAGATGCAATTTCCGTTTTTGTCGTACAGCCAGATCCACCCACCGGGATCCTCGCCCTTGAGCACGACGCGTTTCTTGCCGTCGGCCCCGACGATCGTCAGGGAATGGGCGGAGAGTTCCTTGTCTTTGGGAGCGGAGGTCCATGCCGCGCCCGCCAGGAGCAACAGAGGCAGGGCAAGGAGGAGGGAGCCCCGTTTCCAGAAGCGGAGGCGGGATTCGAGGTGTGCGAGGCGGCGCTCGAGGAGGAGGAGGCGGTCGTCGGGAGATGGCATGGGGAAACGTGAAGAGTGAAGGGTGAAGGGTGAAGGGTGAAGGGAAAAAGATACTGGGGAGGGAAGGCAACTGCAACGGCCGTCGAATTCCCCTCCTGATTGTGTACTTTGTGCCGTTCCCATCGACCCTGGAGAATGCATGCGCCCTCCCTTCTTCCCTCTTCTCTTCTTCACTCTTCTCGGCATCGCCTCCCCGCTTGTTCTCGCCCAACCGGTATCGGTAACCCTGCGGGGGTTCGTGCGGACCGATGTCCTTGTGGACAGCAGACAATCGGTGCATCTTCGGGAATCGGCCATCTATCTCTACCCGAAGCCCATCGAACGGGATGCGGAGGGAAGGGATCTCAACGCGCAGCCCATGGCCACCATGCTCGTGTTGCACACGAGGCTGGGACTCGATCTCGCGGGTCCTTCGGCCTTCGGCGCGAAAAGCACGGGGATGGTGGAAGGGGAGTTCTTTGGAGTGTCCGACGGAGACGCCAATGGCTTTCGCGTGCGCCATGCGTATGTGATGCTGGACTGGGGAGGGACATCCCTGCTTGCCGGGCAATTCTGGCACCCGCTGTTTCCGACAGCGGTCATCCCCACATTCAATCTGGCGTCTCCCTTCCTGTTCTATTCGCGCAATCCTCAGGTTCGGCTGACCAGGAACATGGGAGCGTGGAGCATCGCGGCGACGGCCTGGTTCGAGAGCGATTTCAAGAGTCTGGGTCCCGACACCCCCACCGCATCCACTCCTGATCCCGAGCCGGTGCGATCCACCCAATTCATCAAAAACGCCGCGCTCCCGGGCTTCAACCTTCAGGCGCAGTGGAAGGACGGCGGCCTCGTGGTGGGCATGGGCGGGGATGTCAAGCGTCTCGTTCCTCGGCTTTCGATCAGGGGATCGGCGGTGTCGGCGGGAGTGACCAGTGGAGCCGGAGTGCTGTTCGCGCAGATGCAATCGGGATTATGGACGCTCAAGGCGCAGGGGATTTATGGAACGAACATGGCCGACGGGACCATGCTGGGCGGATATGGAGCGCGTCTCGCCGATACCACCACCTTTGCGCCGATTGCCACGGCGGCGGGGTGGACCGAGCTTGTCTGGGGGCGCGACATCAAGCTCGCCCTCTTTCTCGGATACACACGGAATCTCGGCAGTCGCGACGCTCTGGCAGTCTTTCCCGACGATCCCCGTCGAACGGGACGGCGGCTGTATGCCATGAGCCCGACCATGCAATCGGCGTTTCGCGTGGCTCCGAGTGTGGGGGTGACCTCGGGTCCCCTGCGCGCGGTGTTCGAATGCGACATCACGCGCGCGGAATACGGAATTCCGGACACGAAACTCCGATTCTCCTCCACCGAGGCCGCGACGAATGTCCGCCTGGTCCTTGCGCTGCTGTACTCGTTCTGATGCCCGATGCGCCACGCCCTGCCTCTCCTCGTGACGCTCCTCGTGGGCCTGGCATGCTGCTCGAGCGTGCGCCCTTCCTCCGCGCGGGAGGAGGCCGACGTCCAGTCAGATCGCATCTGCGCGGAGGTAGACGCGCTCCGGCGTCATGTGGAAGATCGCTGTCGCGACCTGGCCGAGCGCTGTGCCCAGCCCCACCTGGATCCTGACGCCCTTCGTCGCCTGCAACACGAGGCGCTTCGCGCCGATACCCTTCTGCAGGGGGCGGTGGCGGGATTCGAACCGGGGTTTCCCACCGACAGCGTTCGTGCCTGCGCGGACTATTTCTTTCGAAGCGGGCCCCGCATCGAGCACCTGGATTTGACGACCATTCCCGTGTCGTATCGCACCTGGCCCTGGTACCGCCGTGCCGAGGGGCAGACCTCGCCAGTGTGGACCGAGCCCTACATCGACGAAGGAGGGGGTGGCGTGGCGGTGATCACCTGTGTGCTGCCGATCCGCTCGCCGCGGAATGGGGCGGTGATCGGCGTGCAGGCGGTGGATGTGGCGGTGCACCAATTCGATAGCATCCTCCGCCAAGCGAAGGGAGTGGAGGCCTGGATCATGACGGAGCGCGGGAGCCTTCTGGCAACCACGGCACGCCGCGTCACCGATGAGCCCCTTCCTCTCGATACGACGGAGGCCCGTCCTCACCTCGTCCGATCGATCGGTGCCTCGACGTGGACCCTGCGCGTGCGGTATTGATCGTCATGTGAACATTGGTTGACTGGTCGCAACGATTGCGCCATGGAACTTGAGTCGTGCATCGGGTTGTCGTACCTTGCCGACGCCGATACAAGAGTCTTGTTATCCCAATTCCGTACCCGGGATGGAGGCTCAGGGCGCATCCTCCCATCCTTCATTCCGGTATTTGCATGGACACGAATCCAACCGACGGCGTCCCGTCACGAGCACCCTTCGAAGGACTCGACATGTTCACCACGCTCCTGGACACCTGTCCCGACGGGGTGATCATCTCGGATATGGACCGCGTCATTGTGTACTGCAACGACAAGGCGGCCCGTCTCGCCGGGGCCAGCGATCCCCGAGACATCGTCGGTCTCTGTACGGATGTGTTCGTTCCTGACGTATCACGCGCCGATATAGAAGAGCAATTCTCCCGATTTCAAACCGAGGGGAAACACGATCCCGTGACGCTCACGGTACGTGACCTGCGCGGGGAATCCCTCCTCATCGAAGTTTCCTCCGTGAGAATACCCCTCCATTCCGAGTCGCCGGTGGGCGTGATCTCGTACTTTCGCGATGTCACGCGAGAACGAGCGCAGGAAGCCGAGCTGGCACGAAGCACGGAGTTGCACCGTCTGATCACCGATCATGTGGGCGATGTCATTTGGATTCTCGATCTCCAAACCCAGCGCTTTTCCTATGTCAGTCGGTCTGTGGAAAAACTGCGGGGATACACTGCCGAGGAGGTGCTCACTCAACCCATGGACGAGGTGTTGACGCCGGAGTCCCAGGAGGTAGTGCGGAATCAAATCATGCACGCGGTGAGGATGATCTCCGCGGGCATGACGAGACTCCCTTCCTCAACCATGACGCGCGTGGATCAACCGTGCAAGGACGGCAGTATCGTGCCGACCGAAGTGGTCACCACCGCCGTGATCGATCCCGCCACGGGTACCATCAAGGAAGTGATCGGCATCACCCGGAACATCACCGAACGACTGCACATGGAAAAGGAACTGGAAGAAACCAAGGTCTTCTTCGAAGCTGCCGTCGAACAGACGCCGGTTCCCATCATGATGGTCTCCCTCCCCGACGGCATTCTCCGCGTGATCAATTCCGCGGCGCGAGAGTTTTTCGGCATCACCGATGAGCCCATGCCGACAGGCCTTCGGTTTCAGGATATTTCGATGTCATGGAAGAACTACGACAGCGAGGGCCGGGAATGTCCTTTCGAGGATCTCCCCCTCATGCAGGCCATGCAGGGACGGCGGTTACAAAACCATCTCATGTCGGTGCAACGCAAGGATGGCTCACGTCGATGGGAACTGGTATCGGCAACGCCCATCACCAATGCGCGAGGGGATATCATCGCCGCCCTCGTGGTGTTTCCCGACGTCACCGAACACCGGCGCCTGGAAGAGGCGCTGCGCACGTCCCAAACCCATCTCGAGGAAACCCTCGCCACCAAGAACGCCTTCTTCGACATCATCGCGCACGATCTGAAAACCCCGTTCAGCAACCTCCTCGGTTTTGCCGACATCCTCCTCGAAGAGAATGCAACGCTGAACGAGGAGGAACGTCTGTCCTACCTCGGTCATATCCACACCAGCGCGCATCGCACCTATGCCCTGCTGGAAAATCTTCTGGACTGGGCCCAGAGCCAAACCGGACGCCTGGTCTTCGATCCCCACCCGACCCACATCCTCCCCCTGGTGACGGAAGTGCAGACTCTTGCCCAGGATCAGGCGCGCATGAAGAACGTACGCCTCGACGTCCGTGTCGGTCCCGGGCTCGACGCGTCGGTGGATGCGCGCATGGTCCTCACCATCATGAGAAATCTGGTGTCGAATACGATCAAATACTCACCGGAGGGAGGCACGGTGCGCATCCATGCGGTCGGGAACAAGGAGACGCTGGAACTGACCGTGCAGGATGAAGGGGTTGGCATGGAACCGGAACATCTGGGCACCCTGTTCTCCATCCTCGGTCACCACGTGACCACCGGTACCAAAGGAGAGAAGGGGACGGGACTGGGACTGCTCCTCTGCAAATCCTTCGTCGAATATCATCAGGGGACGATCGGCGTTTCCAGTCGGCATGGATGGGGCACTACCATCACCGTGCGACTGCCACGGGAACGCATTCCGGCGAGCGAACCGTCCGCGTCGCGAATTTCAGACTTTTTCGTCCGAAATCAGGGCGGCCCAGGCGCCTGAGGGATCCTGAATCACCGCCATGGTCTGCGCTCCGATGGCACGGGGACCATGGACCACCTGCCCTCCGTGGGCGCGGCAGGCGTCGAGCGCTGTGCTCATGTCCTTGACCGCGATGTACGGGAGCCACACCGGAGGGAGGCCTGTGTTCTCGCCCCGTGCATGGCAAATCCCCGCCGTCACCTGATCGGTGTCAGCAATCTTCATCGCAAAATCGGAGTAGCCGCCCATCTCGACGGAGTCGGCCTCCCACCCGACGACGGCGGAATAAAAATCGCGAACGGGGACGGCGTCGGGAATCGTCAGATCCCACCAGAGAACGGTCCCGGGCTGTGTCATGCGGCACTCCTGAGTACGTGAGAGAGGAAGGATTAGAAACCCGGCTTTTGATTCAACAGGAGCCAGTACATACCGAGATCCCGCACCGCCACGACAAACTGCTCGAAGTCCACGGGCTTGACGATATAACTGTTCACGCCAAGCCGATAGCTTTCGATGATGTCCCGATCCTCGCGGGAGGAGGTCAGCACGACGATGGGAATGACCTTCAGATCGGGATCGGCCTTCACGGAGCGTAGGACATCGATGCCATCCACCTTGGGCAGCTTCAGGTCGAGAAGGACGACCTTCGGTCGATGCGTTTTGTTGCGATCGGAATACGCCCCTCGTGCATACAGGAAGTCCAGGGCCTGTTCCCCATCGGTCACGTGAATGACGTTGTTGGCAAGACGGTGTTTGTCCAGGGCGCGAAGCGCCAGCTCCGCGTCGTGAGGATTGTCTTCGACAAGAAGAATTTCCACTTCGTTCTGTTCGGTCATGGCCGTGCTCCTTGAATCGGTATCGTAAACGTAAAGATTGCACCCTGTCCTTCCTTCCCTTCGGCCCAGATCCTGCCGCCGTGACGTTGCACGATGCGATACACCGTGGCCAGGCCCACTCCGGTTCCGGGAAATTCATGCATGGAGTGGAGACGGTTGAAAACGCCGAAGAGCTTGTGGACGTAGTTTTGATTGAAACCGACCCCCCGATCGGAAATGGTATACTCCACGTTCGCCTCGCGCGTGCATCCGGAGATGGTAATGTGGCGGCGCGTGGAGGTCATCGAAAACTTGATGGCGTTGGAGATGAGGTTCTGCCAAACCTGACGCAGGAGGTATTCGTCTCCGTGACACTGAGGCAACTCGCCCAGTTCGAGTTGGAAGGTGGCGAGGATATCGTCGGGAGCGGATTCGTCGAAGGATGCGAGCACGAGGGCGCGCATATCCACGGGTTCCCGCTTGAGTTCTCCGCGCGTCACCTGGGACAGCTTCAGCAGGTCGCTGATGAGCTGATCCATGCGCTTGGTGTTGCTCGTGATCACCGACAACAGCCGCGCTCCCTCGTCGTCGAGCCGTGGCAGATATTCCTCACGCAGGATCTGGACGAAGCCAGAGATCGCGCGGAGAGGAGAGCGCAGATCATGAGACACGGAATAGGCGAAGGCTTCGAGCTCGGCGTTGGCGGCTTCGAGTTCGGCGGTGCGCTCCCTGACTCGATCTTCCAGTTCGTTCGCATGACGACGGATCTGATGGGCCATGCGGATCTGTCGCAGTGCCACGGCGAGCTGGTTGGCGATGTCGGAAGCCAGGGTCATTCGATCCTGCGTGGCATAGCCCGCGTGACGGGATCCCACGGTCAGGATCCCGAGGAGTTCCTGCTGGGCCATCAGGGGGAGATGCAGGTGACAGGGGTACTCCATCGTGACGAGGCAGGCGGTCGCCACATCGTCGTCCTCCGTCACGGAGTCCCGCTCCGTATGAATCACCGTGCCCTGCACCAGGCGGGCGAGAAGACCGGCTGGGGGAGCGTGGTGTCTTGGGACCAGCGCTCCGTCCCGCACAACATATTCCTGACTGAAATCCGATGGATCCGCTTCGTCGCGCTTATGAAGGCCGAGATAATCGGCGTCCACCAGGTCCCGCACGAGAGGCAGCACCGTGGCGAGGAGTTGCTCGTGGGAATCGGCCCCCAGAATGGCCCGATCGATGCTGGCCTTGGTGGTGATCTGTTGATAATACCGCGCCATCGCCTTCTCGGCTTCCTTTCGAGGAGTGATATCGGTGGCGATGCCTCCGAGCATGGAGGGCTTGTTGCTGCGACGGATCAGAAACTTCGTGGTCTCGAAATCACGGAGTCGCCCATCGGAGGTTGCAAACGATTCCTCGTAGGTCACCACTTCGTCGGCCATGGCTTTCCGGTCGGCTTCGTCGAGCATCGTGGCGATCTCCGCGGGAAAGAAGTCGCGAGACCCCTTTCCCACCCAGGCTCCGGCATCGAGGTATTCGACCATGAAGCGGTTGACGAAGACGGTCTTCAGTTTCTCGTCCTTGATGAAGGCCGCACCGGGAAAATGGTGCATGAACAACTCGAACTGTTCCCGTGCGTCGCGCACCTCCTCCTCCATCTGCTTTCGACGGAGAATTTCCCACGCTTTCGTCATCAGGGTGGTAAAGGCAACGGCATCGTCGTCCGTGTAATCACTCTCCTTGTTGGCCACCAGGGCGATCAGTACGACGCGCCCCTGATCGATCACCGGCACCCCCAGGAACCGTTCGATGTCCACATGTCCATCGGGAATTCCCTTCTTCGCGGGATGAGGCGCCTCGTAATGGTTGATGATCACGGGCCGTCTCTGTCTCAGGCATTCTCCCCAATACCCCGCCTTGGACACGGGAAACGTGATCCCGGCATCCTGCACGGCGCATTTCTCCATCACGCCGTCGGACCATTTGTGAATCGTCACGACAGTCTCTTCCGCGTCCAGCGTTCCGATCCAGCAGAAGGTACTTTCAGTGGTTTCAAGCGAGGCCCGAAGCGCGTATTCCAGGAGGGTGTCGGGAGAATCTCCCGCATGCTGATGCAGCTCCAGCAGAAGGCGGGTTCGCGTATGGTACCGCTCTCGCTCCTTCTGAAGACGAACCTGTTCCGTGACATCCAGAATGATGTTGAGGAAATGAGGCACGCCACCGCTGCGCATGATCTCTCTGGTCCAGAGGATGTTCCTCAGGACCCCATCAGACCGAACCAGGGTTCCCGGTATCCTCGACATGACATGATCTTCGGGGGGACGCTCTCCGTCCCAGGTCCGATCCGCGCTGGAGATGTGTAATCCAATCTCCTGCAGGGACTTTCCCTGAAGGTTCTCTCGGGGTATGCCCACCATTCGTGCGTAGGTTTCGTTGACCTCCACCGTGGTCCCGTTTGTGGATGTAATCGCCATTCCGGCTGTGGTGGTATGAAATGCGGTCGAAAACTTCTTTTCGCTTTCCCAGAGCAATTCGGCGGTGGCGAGCTTTTCATGAGCGTAGCTCCATTGCCTCCGCTTCCACGCATAGCGCACGCCCGTGCCCATGGCCAGGATCAGGCTCCCGGCGAGAAGAAACACCAGCCATAGTTGTTGACGTACGGGCTCTTCCGCCTCAGTGATATCGATCCGGGCAACGAGTCCCCAGGGCGAATGGGGGATGCGTTTGATGGCGGCGAGAACAGGCTCCCCGCGATAATCGATCCCTTCCATCGTCCCCTCCCATCCGAGTGCCGCGCGCACGCCGGGAACCTCTGTCCTGTCCACCGGGATGCGCTGTCTCAGAGTCGTATTCGAACGGAAGCGCAGCTCGTTCAGAAACACGGCCTCGTTTCCTTCCCGACGTAAAATGAGGGTCTCGGCAGTCTCGCTCGAGGATGGCCATTTCTTGATCATGGGGAAGAGATACCGCTCGGGATCGATGCGGATGACCACCGCCGCTCTTGGCGACGGATGATGGGGTGAACCACATATAGGAACGACGAGTGCGAGATACACCTTGCCGTTTGACGTCGAACGATAGAAATCCTGAAAGTGGATATCCTTTGTTTCGAAACAGGTTCGGACGTGGGCTAAAAAAAATGCGGAGATGGGGGGGGAATCCACAGGATCCTGAAGGAGGGACCGTCCTTCCCTGTCGACGAGGGTGATGCGATCGTGTCCGTACGCTTCCCGAAATTTTCTCAACCAGGGGAGGATATCCGCCTCCGCTTCCGCTGATCCGGAGAGAAGCTTCTCGACGGAGGCATACAGAAAAGGATTATACTGAAGAAGCTCCGCGTCGTGGACCCTTTCCGCTCTCCAGTTTTCCAGTTCCGACACCTTGAGCTCGGCCACGCTCGACAAATACTGCAGAACTTCGCCGTGTTCCTGAGAGAGGGATGTGCGATAGTACCAGATTGCGACGAAGAGAATCACTGCGGAGAGCATCGTGAAAAACACCATACCGCTCCGCCACGATGGCATCGCGGTATTCCCCTGGGACCCACGTGTCCTGCTCGGGTGTATTGTCGGAGGTTGGCCCGACATCGAAGATTCCTGAGATGGGGGTATGGAATAGCTATCCAAAGATCGGATGCGACAGGGACAAATTCAAGGGGGAGTCGGGCTCTTCGTCCCGCTATTCGCGTGTGAGCGTAAAGACGGCGATCTCGGCCGGAGCTCCCAGGCGCACCGGGGGACCCCAATACCCCGTGCCGCGATGCACGTACAGAAGCGTGTGTCCGAATCGATGGAGCCCCGCGATCGCAGGCTGTCCGAGCCGCGCGAAGAAATTCCAGGGGAAGAACTGCCCCCCATGGGTGTGCCCCGTCAGCACGAGGTGGGCGCGATCCCCTCCCGGCAGGGAAAGCACCCGAGGCTGGTGGGCCAGCAGCAGGAGGGGCGCGTTCTCGGGCACGCCCTGCAGTGCCTTGGCGGGATGGGAGGCCATGGACGGATCGAAACTTCCCGCGGAATGGTCGGTGACGCCCGCGATCACCAGCGCCGCTGAGTCGGAGCCCAGCACCCGATGCTCGTTGTCGAGCACGACGAAGCCCAGGCGGCGCACTTCCGCAGTCCATTCGGCCGCTCCCGAGTAATACTCGTGATTGCCGGTGACGAAGTACTTGCCCAGGGGGGCGCGGAGCCGGGCCAGAGGCTCGGTGTCCCGACCCAGGGCCGAGACCCGTCCATCGGCCAGATCCCCCGTGAAGGCGATCAGATCCGGATGGAGGGCATTGACCCGCACCACCAGATCCTCGAACCAGTCCCGCCGGATCGTCAGTCCCGCGTGCAGATCCGAAATCTGCACGATGCGCGCGCCCTCGAATTCGGCGGGCAGGTTGGGCAGGGACACGGTGATCTCGTTGAGAACAGGCGCGGAGCGGGCCTGCCAGATGCCGTAGGGGGTGGCCAGAAGGGACAACACCAGCACGGCCCAGCCCGATATCTTCAGCATCGCGCCGCGGAGGGAGTCTGTCAGGAAGGGCTCGATGTGAAGCAGGGACGCCGCTTTGTTCGCCCCCAGCACCGCGAACCAGAGCAGATCGCGCATGAGGAGGAAGGTGACGACGAAGGACAGGAATCCCAGGGCCGAATAGGCCACCCAGGCGACGATCTCGGTCCAGTCTCCCTCGGCCATGCGGCCGAACAGGGAATAGGAGAAGGGGAGGAGGATGGAGCCCAGAACGCCCAGCCAGGCGAGGATATTCCAGGGAGCCGTCAGGTGCAGGGGGATGATCAGACGGAATCCCACGAAAAGGAATCCCAGGATGAGGACGAGCAGGACGACAAGAAAGAATACGGTGAACATAGGGTGCACTTTCGCTATGGAAGGCACAACATGGCAGGAAAGGACAAAATTTCCACATCACCACATGAGAAGAATTTGTGACCTGTCGAGGCAACCTTTTTCCGTACTTTGTGTCTCATGATGGATGCCCGCATCGGACCCTGTCCGAGCTGGTACTCTTCTTGTTCTTCGACACCAACGCACGCATACCGGTATGAAAGCAGCACTCCCTCTTCTTCTCCTTCTTCTTCTCACCTCGTCCCTGGCCGCTCAGTCCCCCTCCCTGTCGGGCTCGGTAGTGGACAAGGCCACGGGCTCTGCCCTGACCAACGCCAATGTGATACTCATCCACCTTCCGGATTCCGCCCGCTCGGGTACCGTCACGAAATCCAACGGGTCTTTTGTGATTGAAAACGTCTCCCGAGGCCGCTATCTGGTGGTGTTCAGCTTTATCGGCTATACCGACGACACGATGCGGGTGACGGTGACCAACCGCCCCGTGGACCTGGGCAAGGTCGCGCTCCAGGAGGGGAGCGTCCGACTCAACGCGGTGGAAGTGACGGGCATCCTGCCCGGAGCCCAGGTGAAGGGCGACACCACGGAATTCAACGCCGCAGCTTTCAAGGCCAATCCCGACGCCACGGCGGAGGATTTGATCGCGAAAGCACCGGGTGTCACCAATGAAGGAGGGAAGATCAAATCCCAGGGCGAAGAAGTGAAACAGGTGCTCGTGGATGGTCGCCCCTTCTTCGGCAACGATCCCACCGCGGCCCTGCGCACCATTCCGGCGGAGCTGGTCGATCGCATTCAGATCTTCGATCAGCAGAGCGAGCAGAGCCGGTTCACGGGCTTCGATGATGGGAATACCACCAAAACGGTGAATCTCGTTACGCGCCAGAGCATGCGCAACGGACAGTTTGGCCGCTTCTTCGGTGGCTACGGAGATGACAACAAATACAAGGCCGGCGCCACCCTGAATCTCTTCGACGGGGATCAGCGCCTGACCATTCTCGCGCAGAGCAATAATGTGAACGAACAGAACTTCGCCATCGAGGACATCCTCGGCACCTCGGGCGGAGGCGGAGGTCCCGGAGGAGGGAGTTTCCGCATGGTCACCGGCGCGATGGGCGGAGGAGCCGCCACCCAGGTGTTCAGCATGATGGGTCGTGGAGGACGCGGAGGTGGAGGCGGAGATATCGGCAGCTTTATGGTCACGCCCTCGGGGGGCATCACCACCACGCACGCGCTCGGACTCAATTACTCCGACAAATGGCTTCCCACGATGGAAGTGAGCGGAAGCTACTTTTTCAACTACGGAGAAAACGACGCGAAGACGGCCCTGCAGCGGCAGTTTCTGCTCTCCGATCTCTCGGGCACCGGTGCGCAGCAGGGACAGCAGTTCCTGGCTGGACTCTCCCAGATCTACACCGAAGATCAGGACGCATCCACTATCAACACCAACCATCGGTTCAATATGCGGTTCGACTGGGACATCGACACCAGTAACGCCCTTCTGGTCCGGCCCCGCTTCACGGCCCAGCAGAGTCAGGGCGCCAGCACCATCGGCGGGCGCACGATGATGGGGGACCTGGAAGTGAACCGCAGCGATTACGATCGAAACACCGACCTGACGGGACTGAGTTTTTCCAATTCGATCCTGTATCGGCACCGGTTCGAAACCCGGGGACGCACCTTCTCCATCGAGGGAACCACGGGACTGAGTCGCAACAACGGGAGCTCTTCACTGCAGAGCTTTACCCGAAGTTTTTCGCGGGGCATCGAAACCTCGGATTCCCTGGATCAGACGGCCGACCTGGATAAGAACGGGTGGTCCCTCGGCGGCAATGTGAGTTACACCGAGCCCATCGCCGAAAAAATGATTCTGCAGCTTTCCTACAATGTCAATCAGAGCAGCGACGAAAGCGACAAGAATACCTGGAACCTCGATCGCCTGACCGGACGCCATGATTTGAAGGACACGGCCCTGACCAACGTCTTCTCGAACCGCTACCTCACGCACAGCGTGGGTGCCGACTGGCGCTATCAGGACGAGGTGTACAATATGTCGGCCGGGCTGGCCTGGCAGAACGCCACCCTCACCGGGGACCAGTCCTTTCCCTTCGCAGCCACAGTGGACAAGACCTTCACGGACTTCCTCCCCAGCGTCACGGCGCGAATGCGGTTCACGCGGGAAAAGAACCTGTTCTTCTTCTACCGCACCCGCACCAGTCCCCCGAGTGTGGACCAGATGCAGAACGTGGTGGACAACACCAATCCCCTGCAGCTCAAAATCGGCAATCCCTCCCTCGAGCAGGACTATTCCCACAACGTGAACCTGCGCTACATGTCTACCAACTTCATGGAAGGCACCTACTTCTTCATCTTCCTCGGGGGCTCGCTCACGAAGAATCCAGTAGTCAACAACACCACCATCGCGCTCAACGACACGGTGGTGAGTGGAGTCAATCTGTTGCGCGGCGCCCAGCTCACCCGGCCGGTGAATGCGAGCGACGATTCCTACAGCGCCCGGGTGATGGGCACCTACGGATTTCCGGCCTCCTTTCTCTACAGTAACGTGAACGTATCCGCGTTTTTCAATCTGAGTCGGAGTCCCGGACTCGTCAACGGACTGTCCAGTTACAGCACCACGCCCACGGTGGGAGGCATCGTGACCATCGCGAGCAACATCAGTCCCGAGATCGACTTCACGCTCAGCAGCTTCAGCACCCAGAGTTTCGTGCGCAACAGCGTGCAGACCAGCATGAATACGGATTATTTCATGCAGAACACCCGCTTCCGCCTCAACTGGATTTTCTGGGAAGGCTTCGTCCTGTCGAGTGACGTTTCCCACCAGTACACCAGTGGATACGCCGATGGGTACAATCAGAACATCGTGCTCTGGAATGTGGGACTCGGCAAGAAATTCCTTGCCAACAACGCCGCCGAGATTCGTCTGACCGTTTTCGATATTCTGAATCAGAATCAGAGTGTGACGCGGTCGTCCACGGAATCCTACATCGAGGATTATCGGACGAACATTCTCCAGCGCTACGCCCTGCTCACCTTCACCTACACGCTCCGGAACTTCGGTTCGGGCAATGCCACACCGCCTCGGCCGCCCCGGGAATTCGAACCGCGATAACCGGAAATCCGGATAAAACACAGGCGCGGGGCATTGTTCCCCGCGCCTTTTCTTTTGGTCGATGTCTTCTTCGCTACTCGTCGATCACTTCCTGGTCTGGTTTCTTTCTCCCATGATCCGGTTCGTTCAACCAGGTGGTGAGCACGAGCACGGCCGACAGGATCACGAGCAGGACGACAAAGATCATGCCTCTGCGCTGAGTGCGATAGCGTGAGGTGGATTTGACCGAATGGGTTCGGTGATGGTGTCGATGGTGGCTGTGTGTTGTTTCGCTCATGAATTTCTCCCCTACATTGGACGAGTGGTGTGGAAAGATAGGGGAATGACCGAAAAAATGCATACGGAGGTCGGAGGACAGGATCAGTCCCGAGTCGCCGTCATTGGTGAAAATGCCGGGCCTGGGATCTCGTCGAGATCCTCCTCGCGGCGGCGCAGTTGGGCGTCGGGCAGGTGGAGGTGGGGGAGTTCGTATCGCGAAATGATGGAGCGCAAAAGGTCCTCGGGAGAGTGCTCGGCATGGATTCGATCCGCCTGGTTCTTGAATTCCGTGCTGATCTCCTTCGCCTGTGCGGGAGAGATGCGGTAATTGAGAATTTCCTTGGTGTAGTAGTAGATCGTGTTCCAACCGCTGAGGGGGCCGAGCAGGAGCTGGTTGGTGGTGACCCCGAAGTGGGCGAGATCATTGCCCTCGTAGGACGTGTGATGGTTGAGCACGGCCTTCTGATGCACGCCCGCGATATGGGTGCGATTGGTCAGGGACACGCATTCGGTATAGGGCACCTGGGTTTTGAGCAGGGTGGCCATGAGCACGTTGAGCGGGTAGCAGAGATCCAGATTGAACCGCGTGCAGACCGAGGGATCCGTTTTATGGAGGTTGAAGAGCAGGCCCGTGAGGGAGGTGATGCCGGAGCGTTCGCCGAGGCCCCACACCGACGCATCGATATACTCGGCCCCGCACTGCACGGCGGTGAGAGCATTGATCACCGAGAGTCCCCGATCGTTATGGAAATGGCATTCGAGGGCATGGTGCGGATAGCGGTTCTTGAGGAAGGACACCCGTTCCCGCACCAGGTCCGGTGTGGCGATGCCTACGGTATCCGGCATGCCCAGCGTATTGACATAGGGGGCGATGGCATCGTAGATGGTGGTGATATTGTCCATGGGCGTCCGGAAGGCATCCTCGACGCTGAATCGCAGGGTGATGGAGGGCCAGCGGGTTCGGGTATCGGCGATGGTGCGGAGAATGATCTCGAAGATCTCCTCGAAGCTTTTTCGATAATTGTGCTCCTGCGCGATGCGGGACGCGGACATATAGAGGTTGAGACCGTCGAATCCCAGATCCATCGTGCGCTGGATATCCTCCGGATGGCAGCGGCAATGGCCGAGGAGGGTGAGGGGGCGGGGGGAGGCGGCCCGGGCCTCATCCTTGAGGCGAGCCAGTTCTTTCGCTTCGAGATCGCTCACCACGGGTGAAAACAGTTCCATGGTGGTGATGCCCAGTTCGATGAGGGCGAAGACGATGTCCCGTTTCTCCTCGTAGTGGAAGCGATACTTCTTGTGATCGAAGAGGAGGGGAGACTGCTGGCCTTCACGCAGGGTCGTGTCGATGATGCCCCGGAAGGAGGAGGGGAGGGCGGGACCGGGCATGAGATTCCTTTCTCGAGAAGGGAGATAATTGGGATATGTCAGGTGCGAGATGACAGAAGAGAAGATGCACGGATTCCGGAGCAAAGTCAAGAACGGGAAAAATCTCCTCGGTTTCGGGGATTTTCCGAAGGGGATAGCGATCTTCCTTGACTCCCTCGTGATCTCTTCCTAGCTTTGTTGTTTGGTGCCGGCTGGCCTGTCGGCATCAGCGTGGAGCACATGCACCCACCTTCGTGCCGGATCCCACCTCGCCCGACGCACGTTCCTTCCGATCGTCCCACCGTTCGTTTCACTCCTCGATTCTGCAGGACGCCATGCGCATTCCCTTCACCGCCTACGTGTTTGTCAGCGTCGTCAATTATCTCGCCATCCTGCCCTGGATGCGGGACGAGCTCGGGCGGGACGTGGGGACGGTGGCCACGGTCGTCCTGGCCATGTTCCCGCTGGTAGGCAATGTTCTGGGCCTCCTGGGCTCGATGGAATTCTGGAACTGGCCATTTCTCCGCTCCCTCGTCATCTTCATTGTCTTGCCCATCATCATCTACATCGCCTCTTCCGCTCCCCGCGCCGAAGAAGGGAGGCGGGCTGCGGGGGTGTAGGGGAAGGGGGGGCACGCACACGCGCTGATTTTCACGGGGAGTCCACCCGCCCCTCTCCTCCGAATGGGTGGAAGAGAGAGGTCCTTCGCACTTTCCATCGTTCTCTTTCCCCGCTCTCCTTGTGGGTTCTTCCGATAGCCCTGCATGATGGGCTCACTCGGCCCATTTCGGTCATGTATTTGTTATGTGGAGAATGGTAAGAAAAACGCACGGTAAATGACTTGCGAGAAGATGAAAGTAGCATTATCTTACGCCTGTAAGATAATGGATTCTGCCATGGAACAGCCCACCATCGACATCGCGAACCGCCTGAAGGAAGCCCGACTGAGTGCCGGGCTCACCCAGGATGAACTGGCGGACCAGATGGGAATTCCCCGTCCTTCGCTGACCAACATGGAGTTGGGGAAGCGCAGGATCGAGATCAACGAGCTGGTGCGCATCGCACGGATCCTCAAACAGCCCCTGGGGTGGTTTCTGGAACCCGCTGCGCCGGAGTCAGGACTGGATGTGCTGGCGAGAGCGCGTGCGGTGGAAGAGCGGGACGCCGCGATCATCCGGGCGACAGAATTTCGGGTGCGGGAATATCACGAGCTCCGGCGGTTGCTTGCGCTCCCGCAGGAATCGAGCATTCCGAGGCTGCCATCGGTGGTCTCCACCAAGGCGGCGGCGGTGGCCCAGGGCTGGGAGGCCGCCCGGAAGGTGAGGATGGTGCTGGCCATGGGGGAGCAGCCGGTGGACCGCATGTGCGACGTGTTGATGCAGCAGGGCGTGCAGGTCGTGGTATTTCACGCCCCGGACTCCGCCATGGATGGCTTCGCAGCCCCGAGCAGGGATTTGGGGGACATCGTCGCGGTGAACACGGCACGGACGCGGGAGCGGATGCGTTTCACGGCGGCCCACGAGCTCGGGCACCTGGTGATGGACACCGATTCCGCCGGAGACATCCTGACCAGTTCGATGGCGGACCAGGCCTCTCCCATCGAAACCCGGGCCAATGCCTTCGCAGCGGAATTCCTGATTCCCGCCCCCTCTCTTGAACGCTCCCTTCGGCTCCGAGGGAAGGGGCAACATACCGGTACGATCACGCACGATGATATCGAGTATCTGCGTCGCATGTACTCGGTGAGTTTCGACGCCTTGTGCTGGCGCCTCAAGGACCTGGGCTACCTGAGTCGGGAAGAATGCTTGGCTTATTTAGAGCTGGCCTCCCATGACGCTCAGCCCGATGCGCCTCCTGAGCCCGACGCGGGTCCCCTGGATCTGGTGATCCGTGGTCTCGCGCTTCAGGCCTACGAGCGTGAACTGATCTCCGAGGGCAAGCTAAGTGAATATCTGCGGAAGGACCGCTACGCGACACGCGCCTTTCTGAAACGCAACGCACCAATGCACAGAGGACCAGGGAAAAACGAAGGACACACCACGAGATAGAACCATCGCCGATGCAACGGTGCTGATCAACTTCCTGGGGATAGGAAGACTGACGTTGCTCAAGAACCTCTTTACGGAGGGGTTGGAAATCGCCGCTCTGGTCAACGAGGAAGTCACTATTCTTACAGTACCAGGGTGGTGTCAGGCCAAGATCGGCGGTGAAGAAAGCTTTGTTTTGTGAAAGCAGGGCGCTGATTCGCGATGTGAACAATGCCAGAAACCTATGGACATCAGCGCTTTCACCTTTAGTAACCACACAAAATGGCTAGGAACCGTTGTGATTCTGATGGTTATCCGGCTACATGTGATGTAATATGATGCGTGAAAGCGCCGACTTTATAGAGGCTGCTGCAATAGTAATCTCTTCTTCTGTATTGAATCGCCCAATTCCAAAACGAAAAGTAGAATGAGCCAGCTCGTACGTCACTCCAATCGCACTTAGAACATGGCTAGGCTCAGGACTGCCCGATGTGCATGCCGCTCCTTGGCTAAATGATATATTCTGAAGTGAGAACATTAATGCATCACCATCAACGCCAGGGAATCCAACGGATAATAAACCTGGAAGGGAATGGGTCGGATGTCCATGCACCACAAGATCGGGACAGCATTTCGTGAGCTGATCGAGTAAAGATTGCCGAAGTAATCGAATGCGATTAGTTTCTTCTTCAAGGTTTGCAGTAGCCAATTCACTGGCTACGCCGAAACCAACAATATTCGGAACCGCGAGCGTCCCCGGCCGGATGCCAGCCTCCTGACCGCCACCGTAACATAGCGGTGCCAGGATTTCCGCCTTGCGTTTTTCTCGCACGAATAAAGCTCCGGTACCCTTGGGACCATACGCTTTATGCGCGGACAAGCTCAATAGATCAACATTCCACTGCCGGACGTCGATCGGCATTCGACCGAGAGATTGAGCGGCATCGCAATGAAAGAGCACACCGTGGCGATCACACACATCTCCAATAAGGCCAACTGATTGAATCGTCCCTATCTCGTTATTCGCCGCCATGATGCTGACGAGCACCGTCTCGGGCGTGATAGCCTTTTCCACGGTATGACAGTCAATTACGCCCTGACTGTCTGGCTGCAGATATGTCACCTTCCATCCATTTCTTTCTAGAAAACGACACGGTTCAATTACTGCTTTATGTTCGATGGCGGAAGTTACAATATGCCCCGGTGAAAACGCAGTCTTCCGACAGATTCCTAGAATCGCAAGATTATTACTTTCTGTCGCTCCACTGGTAAATATAATGGAATCAGGCTCCGCGCCAATCGCGGTAGCTATCTGTGCGCGCGCCTTTTCTACAGCGCGGGCCGCCTTGATTCCGGCAGAATGGTGTTGGTTTGATGGGTTGCCGTAGAACTCGGTGAAGTAAGGACGCATCGATTCGAATACGAGCGGATCAACGGGAGTCGTCGAATTGTTATCGAGGTAGATGAGCTTGCTCATGCATTCCCTCCAATATGAGGCAGGGGAAGTTGCTTAATGAGTCGTATTAAGGTATCCAGCGTTTGGACAGGCCTTCCACGATGAAGCATCCTGTGGCAGTTCGAACATACTATTGCCGAGTCTGCAAGCCGTGTTATCCTGCTACCCGCCGCATCCGCAAGTGGCCCGATGTGATGACATTCAGCAAATCCTCTTCCAACCTCTCCATAGAATTCGAAAAAATCGAATCTACAGATTTCGCAACTGAGCCGACCATCTCGTTGCAACACTTGGTCAATCTTCGCGGTGACTGCTGCTCTGATCATCAACCAAGAGAGATTCTACAATTGCCCTGATCCGGGTAGCATTATTAGTTGTGGGAAGACGTTGGAGTGTTTCGACTAGTTGCCCATCATTTGCCGCTACGAGAAACTGCATGTTTCGATCAGGTGCGCATAGGCAGTCGCAGAACTGCGTTAGCACTTCTGCTTTATCTGCGTATCGTCCTTTAGGATCAGTGAGCGGAAGCGCCGTTAGGTCACGAATGATATGGACCGTGACTGTTTTGCCATTGCATAGGATGTTCAGTGTATGGTAAACGTCGTCGGAACTCCATAGGGTCTCATCGCCGCCTAAGAGCGACCAGATTATTCCGCACAGGTTGCTCTTCCCATCACCTGCCGTACCGGTAAGAACCACGGACCGGCGGTCTGTGCATTCAGGCATAAATCGTAGAAGTACGTCCTGCTCGACAAGTTGGGCAAAAGCGAGCGGCCGGAATCCCGCTCGCTTTGCTGACTTTCGGATATGCTCGCTATACATGTTGTCGTTGCGAGGGATCGGGCCGTATTGCCGAATAAACCTGATCCACCGCGTTGCCTGTTGAGATATCATGTGTCTCTCGATTGATGTCAAAGTTGGCAAATGAGACAGCCGCTGGTTTCTCCTTCATCCTCATCTCCATCTCCCAGGATGTTGATGAGCTTCTTCTTTTTAACGCGCTTTTTCAGTTGCTCTTCTCGCTCAAGCCATTTCCGCTTGATTGCTTCGATCCGTTCTGGTCGCTCGAGATTGGCTAGCGGTTCATCGCCGCTCCAGTAAAATGGATCACCCTCGCCTTTGTTCGCGACGTACTCATAGGCTTTTGCTTCCTCGAACATCTCGGGGTACTTCTCTTTTAAGTGAACCCACTCGATCTTCTGCTGATAAAAGCAGAAGAAGCAGCCTGAACGGGTCCGTCCCCATTCAGTATAGCGGGGAAGTCCTAGACCGCTTTCCTCCAGAATCCGGAGGATGTCAGTTTTAACAAGGCCGTCTTCACGGAACGGGTATACAGTCGTGATATTTGGCTTGTGGCTGATGTATCCTTCGCGGTTTTCATCTGCGCGAAGTCCCACATAGTTCATGACCCGTGAGTCGCCGATGTAATTCTCGAAGGGTTTTAGCTTTAGCATTTTAGTACACCACCGGCGGTGGTTTGATGGAATCATTCCGCCGAACACCGTAAGCCAATGATCAAAATTATGATCGGCTGTCGTTTTGTTAATCCGTTTTCCTAGAATCGCTTCTAGTCGCGCAAGATACTCATAAGTTTCTGGCAGCTCTTTGTCAGTGTCGTGAAAGATGTACTCCATGTCCGGCACCCGGTCGCGCATGTAGATCGCGAGGGCAGCGCTGTCTTTGCCGCCGGAAAGGCTCAGGATGTGTCGAACTGGTTGATCTGCCATGCTCGCCTCCAATGCGTTCATTCTTCTTGCACCGATACGCAGAACATGATTTTCTTTGAATCATTCGTATTCAGTTCAGGAGCCGTGTCGAACTTCCCAAAGCGAATCCCTATTCTATCCGTTTTGTCGGGCTTCTTAGCTTTCGTAAACATTGCGAGATGAGACACCTCTGACCCATTTGGGACTACGATTGGTCGTGTCATCCCTATCATGTTCTGTTTGAATACCTGAATCGCCTCATTGAGCGCGGGGACAAGATTATTATTCGCCGCTTCCGTCCGATGCGTTTCTAATCGCTTTAGAAACTCGTAAAAAGTTGTACGCCGTAGCACCAGTAATCGTTCATCATGCTTCCTGCCGTGGAACAGGACCCCAGCTCTAATGATCGCTTCGGGCTTGCCCAAAGACGTAAACGTGTTGTCTTCTTTCCTACCATATAAAACGATGTTAACATCTCGAGGAAATGGCGGACGCACTTCAAGCCCAATTCGAGACAGATTCGACAAGACCGCCTGTTGCAGTTCGAGGGCACGCACTGTTTGAAGCCGGAGATGATGCTGGTAGCCGCGGTCCTGTAGGAGCTTCCTCAGTGTGCAGTGCGGGAGCCCGACGAGTTTTCCATCAAACCAGTCGATACAGTAGGGCGTTCCGTTCCATTCGATCAGACCGGCTGTTGTCTGAGTTCCCTTTACCTGCGGGGTATCTACTGTCCGAAAACGTCCAGGCACCAGCAGCACTGTATCATCCCTTAATCGTTCCCGATTCTTGTGAATGTACGTGGGCACAAACTGTAGATCGCAGGAAGCGCTTAGGACAGCGAACACGAGGGACGTTGCGTCCTTGACCAGAAGGTCACCTAAATGCATATATGGCAGTTCGTTCTTGTCGTCTTGCATCCCGAGCAATTCCAGAAGTTCGGACCCATCCTGGGCATTTGTATCAGCCGTCGATTCGAGTTGTGGTGCCGCAGTTTGGTCCATTTCGCTAGGCTGGTCTGCGGCCAGCTCGGCAGCCGCCGTTTCTTCGGTTACAGGTTCTGGTGCCATGCTCCACGGGTGCGGTCCCCACGGTCCCGTGACGGCTTCGGTTGTTGCGTCAGCATACATCCGATGAAATGAAGGAGAGCGATCGTCTACAAATGGCAGGAATTCCGTAAAGCGCAGCTTATCAAGCGCAGAGACCGCACTTTTCACGCCGGGATGCGAAAGAAGCTGTGCGAGCAAATGTGCGCCTAGCAGGCGCATCATGTAGTCACCGAGCGGATGCCCCTCGTTGCGCAGCGTCAACTCGCAGAGCAAGGCATAATCGTGCAGTCCCAAGGCTCGCAGCGTGTGCATGAATTGCGGCAGGATAGACGGCGGCGGATCAACACCTACGGCAGGTTCGTTCATGGGCGGCTCATCGATCGGGCCTCCTAGAGCCTTTTCCAATGCCATCACGAAGTTGTGAACGGCATGGCAGGCTGCCGGGTCCTTCGGCAGCGTCTCGATCTGCATGCGAAAATTATCTTCGTCGCATAGGTCGGATTTAGCCCGGAACCCGAAAAAGCCAGCAAGAAGGCGGGTTTCCCTTCGGAACCTTTCGACCTGCTGGGGATTGACGATCGGTGAGTTGGACATCAGCAGAATGAACGCCTTGAACTTCTCGTAGATCTCCTTGGCAATGGCCTGCGACTCGGCTTCGCCTTCGGCCAAAAGCAAATCTAGGAAAACCAACTGAAATGGTTCTCCGGCAAACAGGTCCTGTTTAGACTGGAAGGTCTTGATGTTCGCATCGTCAAAGCCGTGAGCCTTCAGGTTCTGCTCGATGGTTGCCACTTGGATACGGCGCTGATCAAATTCCAGGAACAGCTCTTCCAATTTCCCGGCGATGTCGGGCAACTGGTCCCTGCCGTTGTAAAGTGCAACAATCCCTGCATCGGTGACGTTGTTCGCGTCTGCGAAATTCACCCGAGTAAGATCTGTGAGCACTTGTACCAGCGACTCATCCGCGCCAACTTCGGCACAAAACCATGCCAGTCCGTTCTTCACGGCGTCCACGGTAGGTCCCGCATACACGTCGTCGATGATCGCGACCCGCCAAGAAGTCACAAGGCTGACGCTATGTTGTTGAGCAGGCGTAGACACGTCATACCCTCCCTGACGAGAAGTCCAGCTCGAACGTATTTAGCCGGCCCGTCGCCTTCAGGCCCATGTCCGTGAGCCTCAGCGTGCCTCCATGGTACTCGGCGATCTCTCTGGCGATATACAGCCCGAGCCCCTTGCCATGCCCGGCAGGTTTCAGCGTGAAGAAGGGTTTGAACACCCGCTCACGGTTCTCCGGCGCGATGCCTGGCCCGGTATCGGACACCTCAATGATATTGCGGTTTCCATGCAGCACGATGCGGATCTCTCTGGGAGTTTCGTCGGCAATCTTGCGCCGCTTGCCTACCGACAGCCAATACACGGAATTGTCGATCAAGTTCTCCAGCACCTGGATGAACATGGCACGAACGAACTTGACCTTTACTGGTCCCTTTCCCTCAGTGACCAGCCTTGACGTGATATCGTGCCGCTCGAATCTGGCCTCAAACCCGTCAAGCACGGCCTGGATTTCCTTGCCCAGGTCGAACTCTTGCTTCGTTTGACGGGCAGGCGTCAGCAGAGGATCGAGATTCTGTAGCCGCTTGCGAAGAGACTGCAACTGAAGGACAGCGGAACGCTTCAGTGCGGAGGCGTTCGGGCTTCCTTCCATGTGCGATAGCGCTTCGAGCGCGTGCTTCGATGCCCGGTTTAGTTCATGGGCGAGCTTCTCGATGGAGAGCCCGAGCGCTGCGAGATGCAGTATTCGAGCCTTTTCATCTTCGACGGTCTCGACTGTATCTTGAACTTCCGTTACTACCTCGCCGACCGCTTGGAACGCTCGCTGAAGCCTTCTTGACAGCGATCCAATCTTAAGATTGGGATGCTCCTCGTCGATCGCTGAAAGTTCATCCAGGGAGTTGTTGATCTTCTCCTCGGCCTCGGCCAATCGCTCCGTGAAGGTCGCAAAACTGATCCGCTCCCGATCACGGATTTCCTCATCGACTTCCTTCAGGTAACCTCGGAACTCGACCTCGAGTACGTGCTTGAGCAATCCGGCAAGCGCCCGCTTTTCAGGACAGTCGCGGAGCCCCTCACGGTTTGTCTGATCGCACAGGAAAGGATTGGCGCGGGCTGATATGTCCACCTTCCCGACAAGCTGCGCGCGGTTGACCTTGTACCCTTGCGCAGCAAGTGCCCCGCGGTCTAAGTCGAGCCAGTCATCGTCAGGGCCGCCATAAGGCGGGACCCTGAAGCCGTCGCGGTAGACCATCAGACCGCCCGACCATTGGCGAACTGCCTTTTTCAGGTCAAGGGTGGCATCATCATCGATCTCAACAGGCTTCAGCAGGCGCCTGTTGAACCAGAGGCACTTCATGGCGAAGGGACCAAGACGTAGCACAGAGTTTAGGTCAACGTCAAGATCTTCACGTTTCTTGAGGAGGGACTCAATTTCGGGATTACTATGCCGGAACGTGAACGTCCTTCCCGTCAATGGATTCCCTGTTGATCCGGAGATCAGGTATTGCACCCTCCCTTCAAGAATAGCAACAGGATCATCTTCTTCGCCTTCGATGCTTAACGTCGCCTCAACTTGCGCATGTGCGTGTTCGTGGAGAATCTCGTTCATGCGTGGAATCGGAACCGCCGTTCCGTTCAGCCGCAGGTGGATCAGAAAGCGATTGCTTTCAGCAAACGGGTCGGTGAAACGGCAAAGGTCAGTTGCCGCGATTTCAACTAGCTTCCTCAAAGACCAGGTCGTGTTGAGGTCTGTGAGACGAATCATCGTTCCGTGAGCTGCAGTTTCTTCCTTGGCATCGCCGCGGTATGGCGCGATCTCGATCTCTTCAAGCAACTGACTTGGATCCCGGCCAAAGTCGTTCCAGTCGATCTCCAACTCGTTCCAAGCCTTATCTGCGACAGTGCATGTCGTGACGTGAATTCGGTTTCCTAGCCTCATTGCTGAGAGACGGCCGATACCCTTTTCTCCCAAAATTACCCGCTGCGAGCCGGATTTGCGTTCGTTGAGGCGGTGTGGTGTTCCTACGGTGAGGTATATGTTCTCAAGGTCTAATAGAGTCATTCCGCTACCAGTATCTTGGAATGTAATCGAGTTGGCGTCAAGTGCAACTGAAACCAGGTCCTCGAGCGACTCAGCTTGTGAAATAGCTTCACGTAGTGCGTCGCCATCAGGAGCATCCGTGGAGACAAGCGACATAACTTCGGACTTCAAATTCGTGAAGTCGCCCGTGCTTATAGTGCCAGCTTCCTCGAGGCGCATACGCAGCATCTGAATTGCATCAAGGGGCAACTGCATCCGCACTTCGACATGGACTTTCTTCGAGCCAGCGTCTACTGCATTCTTGATGAGTTCGTAGAACGCTATGCCGTCGGAGCTAATAAGCTCCCCTCCCAATTGCAAGATGGTGCGGGCGCTTATACGGAACCGGTTTCGATTATCTTGTTCTTTTGTTGGCATCGTTTCATCTTCACGTTTCGTCTGAGCGTCGTACTCATGTCGGGCGAGTACCGTTAATTCTTCAGCCCTTGCAACTGCGTCATGATGGCTCTCGTCGCAGCGACCAGTCCCAAACGGCTATCCTCCACAAGCACGGAACGTATTTTCTCTTCCAGCGCCGTTACCGTCTTCAACTCTCCGTCGTTCAGGTGGATCACTTTGTCCACTTCGCTGCCGTCCTGGCATGTGATCGAGACACGCATCGCCTGTGAGCCGGCTGGCTCCGTGCCTTGATCGAACAGTGTGCTCTCCACGCGGAAGTACTGCCTCGCACAGCGATGCAACTCATCATCGAACTGCGACAGGTCGAGATCGATCCACTTTGAGGGAGGTTTTGAACAAAGAAAACTACCCATGGCCTCGACCCACGGGTCATCCTCCAAGCCTTGATCGGCCAGGCGAAGGCAGAACGCTTTAAGCCTTGGCTCCATGACAGAGGACAGGACTCGGTTAGCTGACTGCGCCAATTCCGCTCGGACAGTCTCAAGGTTGCCAGGCCGATTGAAACAGCTCTGGATTTCATCCTTCATTTTCTGAATGAGTTTCGGATAGGCGGTACGCAATTCATCGATGCTATCCCGCAGTCGATCCACAAACCTGTTAACGTTCTGCTGCGATGGATCAGCATCGGCCTCGAAATTTTCGCAGCCACACGCTTCCGGAAGCGTCTGGAAGAGTAAAGTGGCTGGCTCTTCAGCGCGCAGTAGGGTCTCGCGCACCTGGTACGCCATTTTGGAAACGTGATTCGTCTTCTTCGCGAAATCAGGTAGCTGAGCGGCGAACACACAAAGCGGACGCACCACGTCTAGCAGGTCGATGGACTTGGGCTTCTTGCCAGGATTCAGAACTTTGAAGAGTTGCTCGAACACGACCGTCCGAACGCCGGCAATACGACAGTACTGAACCTCGAAGTTCTCCGGAGCCTTAATCAACCGATGAAAATCCTGTCCGGTGACCTGCTTCACAAAGCTTCCTTGGTCGTAAAACGCCACGTCGTGCTCGTGGATAATGGAGAAGATTGCAAGTAGGAGTGGGCAGAGTCCCTCCCTGACGCCGAAAGGCTGAGATTTCATCTCCCTGAAGAGATCAGTGACCTTCACACGGCGGCCGTTGGAAGCTTGGAGGACTTCCTGCATATGCAGAAGGACTGGCCGAACACGGCACGTATCCTCGTCTTCCTCGGGAAGACGTGCGGCCCATCCTTCGGGACCGCTGCGGTGCAGGCCGGCTGCCTGTAACACGGAGAGGTACATCGACATTTCTGGCGGTTTGTTGGCCGAGTCCATTCCCAGATACGGCTCTGCCGATTGTCGAAGGAGCCTTTCGATCAGTCGCAAGCGGGCCGCCGCAGCCGCTGAACTGAGTTCGTGACGATTGACCAGTTCGTTGTGGATTTTCGGCGCGCTCGGATAGAGCTTGTCGCAAATATTTGATAGTTTTTCGAGTAACGCCCGTCCGGTGACAAGCTCCAACGGCTGGCTACGGTGCAACCATTGAAGACCTAGTGTCTCGGTGAATTGACGTAGTCCGATGTAACTCTGCAAACGCTTGGCCAGGACCTGGCGTGCGGCCGCCAGTTGTCGAGTGGCTTCCTCAAGTGCGTAGTTATCATGATTGAGTTCGGGAATATTCTCCATCATCCATTCCCACCGCTGTACTTCAGCAACAAGGCTCGCCAACCCCTGCAATGGCTGCGGAACAGCAATCAGCACGGCCTTTCGGCTGGTCATTGCTTTGGAAGTCGCGAATTCCAACGCCATCCGTCGCTCTGCTTCGGTTTCACAAAGCACCACGACCACCTTTCCGTCTGCGTCCGTTGCTTCTGCAGTCGCGTACTGTAAATCCGCAGCGGGTACGAACTGAACGTTGAAATGCCTGAGATTTCCTGTCTCGATGTAGTGGCGGCGAGCAACGAGCGGCCGAGTCTGGAGTCTGTCGCGGATATGCAGGCCAATGTGTTGCGGTACGGGAACTGCCTCGCGGGCCTCCTGGTAGGCCCGCTCCAGGTTGACACTGGTGTGCGGCCAAAGGCAGTATCCACCAGCCGCACCGCGATAGTAAAGGACAGCTTTTCCGCGCTGCAGCGATTTGAGCGAACGTTTGATCTGTGAAGCGGCGTCGTCTGAGGAAGTATCGACAGCGACCGCTATCGCCTCCTCGCTCGCCAAGAGTTGTGGCGAGTCGATAAGGTTGAGGATCGCGACGGTCTTCAGGATTTGAAGCTCTGCCTTCTGGTCGCGTGGAAAGCTTTCGACCACGGACTCAATCTGGTTCCAGTGGCTGCGGAATGTCTGAAGCGCCAGACGATGCCCGAATGTAGAGCGCGCATAATCATATAGTTCATGCAGACGATAGAAGTTATCAGACTTTACGGGCTGCTCTGCAAATGACTGAAGTGCGAACGGCTCATTGGAGAAGAGGAAGCTGTAAAGGGAACGCTCGTTCTGGCCGAAGCGACTGAATAACTTTACCAGCACCGGGATTACGGTCGGATGCAACGGGTAAAGTTCAGGAGCGATTGATAGCAAACGATGCTTGACAGCATCCACGCCGTACCAGCCCAGTCCAACGGCTTTGGACATTTCATCTTCAAGCCGTTCCGTCGTACCACGCGGTAGCCGGTCGCGCCTGATGTTGAGGGCATTGACGACTAGTGACGCGGTCTGCTCCAACGGCTGATTGAAAAGTATTTCCTCGAATCGGCCGGCGACCTTATCCCATTCCTTCTGCGTGGCCAGCGTGAGCTGTTCTGCATAGGCATGAAAACCTTGGTGCAGCAGACCCACCACGAAGATCGGCGTCTCGCCGCTTCGTGCCGCTGTTTCCGCGAGCATCTGCAAGAGGTAAACGTCTTGCCGGTCCGGATGGGCAGCAGCAAACTCCAAGAATTTTCCCAACTCGTCTAAAATGATGACGATTCCATCCGCCTTGCCGGATTGGCGAAGATATTGTCCAGCCTCTGAAAGTAGACTGATCTCTGCAAATCCATCCTTCGGTCCCGATCTCTTCCCGCCTGGCGACCGCAACCGGGAGATAAGTTGAGGCGGCTTTTCGTGCTTGCACTGCTCCTCCAGCGCCCGTACTAAGGCAGTGCGGAGTGATTCATCAAGCGGAGAGCGCCGACCCGTGACCAGTACCGGCAGCAAGTTTGGCTTCTTTACGCCCAAGCTTCGGAAATCGATGCATTTGCGGACATCTTTTGGCAATCTACTGCCTTCCTTATGCATGAGATGAGCAAGCGCAAGAGCGAAAGAGGATTTGCCGGTTCCGTAGTCCCCCGTCACGCGCCATGCGCGCTGACTAGATTTTAGCGACAAACCTCGTAGAAGCCGTTCTAATCCTTCCTGGGCAGACGGTGTCATCACATAGCCACGCAGTGCCGAATCATCAGCGAAGTCTCGCTCTAGGTGGGCAGAACGTAGGAATCGTTTTCGAATATCGAAAAGATCTGCAATTCGGTTTGTCGTCAGCATAGCACACCCTCACCATATGCTGCAGAGATGGAAGGTAGAGCCACACCTTCACGACGCGAGATTTGTTGCTGAGTGGATGATTCCACATAGCGGAACGGCCCGGTCGAATCTGACGAAATGACTTCTAAGCGGTGGCGGATCGCCCACTCCGGCAATTTAAATACCTGGCCAGGACTTCCATGTCCGAATGCAACATCCTTAAAGGTCAATGTCCGTTCCGTTTTGCGTCGCCGCTCCCAATAATCATTGAGTGCGTATGCAAAAAGTTCCGGAGTGATGTCCGGCTTGTCTTCCATGCGGAAGGCGTAGATGGGCTCTCGTCGACCCGTGTCGTCGATACGTCGCTCGCCTATAAGATTGATAAACTCAAGTTCCACGAGTGGACAGTCTAGATTGTCCTCCTGAATCTCTCCTTTGCGGCTCCTCGTCGGCACATAGGTGTGAAGGAAGGTATCGAAGTGTTGCTCTAGCGTGGTATCAGAAGGTGGACGGGCCTCCTTGTCCGCCGCACGTCGGAATGCCTGAAGGACGGATGACCGGGAGATTTCCGGCGACTGCCACTGGTTGATCAGGAAGTCCCATGCAAAGAGAGGTACCTCGACGTTGTTGGTCGTCAGCATCCAATGCAAAAGCCACAGGGTTCGAATGTCCTCAAGGAACGGGTCAATCCCTCCGCTCCGGCTGAAGATTGCATCGGCAAATTCAGTCGGCTGATAGCCACCACTGGTGAGCTTGCTGGCAACAGACATCTCAACCATCCAGAAGCGGATAGCCCTGACCATGTTTTTTCCTACGCCGAGGCGGATCATTGCCTTATCTTCATCCGCAAAAACACTGTTATCTGCAATAATCGCAGCGTATGCCTTTGGTAACCATGCGTAACGGCAAGGGAAGGTCTCGTGTCCAGAAAATCGGTAGCTCATTGCGTGTTAGCTTTCATCCAGCTCGGGTCAAGTACAGAGATAAGGATCATTCGTTCCAATGAACTGCATCGGCACAGTTGTCCAATGAACATTGCGAATTGAAACCTACGGAAAGGCCGCATTTCAATCAAAGATACCCCCTACCTTAGTCGAAAGAAAGGTCAGACGAAAGTGACCTTCGGGATCCTCATAGCGACGATTCCTGAGATCCGCCCTAGATTCGGAAGGGGTGAGCTGTCCAGATAGGGCCCATGTGGATCCGAAACCATAGTTGACGACTTCGAAATTGTAGTCGAACAGCTAGACAAGAAAATCGGTTCCTCGCTATTTCAAATGGGTTAGTTGAAAGTCCAGTTTCCCAGCAATGAGATAGAGCATCGTGAGGAGATTCCGTGTTGTTCAGTAGCCTCTCGCCGTCCGTTTTGCTGCCTGGATCAAGCTATTGATGCCCTCGAGGAAGCCGGCAGTCATCTTCGTTTCGTGGAATCGTAGAATACCGTCCAAGTGCCGCTTGACCGTGAGCGCAAGTTCCTTTATCGCAGTGATTCTGCTGCTGCGTGCCCAGTGATTCCAACGTTTCAGAAAGGGCTCTGCAAGAGAAACCGGCAATTCAAAAAAGGTGCGCAATCCCTGCACAAACCCATATGCGTGGGAGATTTTGTGCGTCAGCGCGCAAGTCCTACAGGCGGTGCGACTGGGTCGCATCCCGGTTCGATGGATTTAGCAGCCACAGATCGAAACGAGACTGGTCAACAGAGAAGTCACTGTGCTTACAGTAACAGGTTGTTGTCAGTCCGAGAGCGGCGGTGAGGAGGGCTTCGGTAGGAGAAAGCATGGGGCGGTTTTAAGATGTGAACGATGCCCGAAACCTACGGAAATCACCCTTCTCACGCTATCCTGCCCACATGAAACAGCGAGAAGCCTAATTCAAGCTGCAACATGGGACTCCTTTCGGGCTGTCAGTTCCTCGACGAGGGCGGCAAGAAGTTTTTCTCCGGTGGCGCGGGAGGCGGCGAGTTGCGTTTCAAACTCGTCCACCAGGGCCATCAGTTCTTCCACCTTCGCCACGATCCGGCGTTGTTCGGCGAGGGGTGGGAGAGGCATGACGAAGCCCTGCAAAAACTCTGTCTTCAGTTTACATGTGCCGTGCGATGAATGCTCGATTGCGGCGATAACGTCCGGCTCAAAGGCGCGAAGCGCCACGAGGAGAAAATCCTTTGTCTTCGGCTCGCTCGGTAGGAGTGCCTTCATGTCCTGATTGATGGTGACTTCACACATCGTGAGCGCGACCGGGAAAGCCCGCGCGAGAATCATGCCTCTGACAACCATCAAGAGACTTCCGGGAGGTATCAGTCTGACGGACGAACCTTCGACCGCCGCTGGCGAGATGTGGTCCTGAGCGTCCGCGATATGCTGCACCTTCATGTCCTTCGGGCTTACCCAAGGGAGGTCGCCCTTCCAGAATTCAGGACGGGATTTTGATGGAGTACCACCGCCGCGCCACTCGCCCACTTTACCGAGTGGCACACGAAGCCAGTTCGCCGGAAATTCTTCGTCGTCGGATTCAAATACAAAAGAGGCGAGCTTCGGAAATGACTCCTCCGCCGACTCATCGCTCGGGTCTTGCGGGACGAGTTTTCCTTGGACGGCGAGGGTGAGGATGGTTTTGCGGAGGTCAGCCGGGGTGATGTCGTAGGATCGGTGGAACATGAAGTTGAGGTTGGCCGGGGTGGGCGCGTCGGCGAAGCGAGCCAGCGAGGCGCGGGCGAGCGCGGCGTGCCGCGTCTCTCGTTCCTGCTGCTGCGCCTCCAGCCGATCACACAAGGCCATCAACTCATCCACCTTCGCCACAATCCGCTTCTGCTCGGCGAGGGGTGGGAGGGGGAGCGGAATTGTTTCGAGTTTTCCTTTGGTGATGTGGCGAAGGCCTACCGCACCGTGCGCACGGGAAATCATTTCATCCAGTCGGGCGTTAACCGCCAGACGCAGGTATTCCTTGAAGAACACACCATCGACCAACTCACATCGAAAAATGTGTTGATTGAGAATTGCCTCTCCACGATTCCAGATGAACGCACCGAAGGAAGTGCCGGGCGTTCCGGACCAGCTAATGAGGAAGTCGCCGGAGCGGATGTAGAACTTCGGATCGATCTCGCCGTTATAGCGGTTGAACGACGCGTTCTCGTTGTTGAGGTTTTGAATGCGGACGATTGGCGTGCCTTCGGTCGTCCAGTTCTCAGGCTTAAAAGCCGTTCCGTTGACCATATTCATCGAGTGTCCGACAGCGACCCAGCCCCAGTTTTCAGGGATTGAAAAAGGGACTTCAGGCGGATCGGAGTCGAAAGTCTTTCCATTTCGCTTTGCGAATGCATGCGCCGTGGCAAGCTGTGACTCGCATGTTTCGGACACGGATTGTTCAGACAATTTTCCCCGCACCGCGAGCTCCAGCACCAACTCCCGCATCTTCGCCACTGCACCGGGCGCGTCGGCGAAGAGGTCGAACTTCTCGAAAAACGTTTCCAGCTTCATGTGCGGCGTGCCTCCTCTTGACGGGTCCATTCGAGGAGCTTAGCCTGGAGCAGTTCTTTGGAGGGCAGGTAGAGCTGGTATTCCTTCGCGTGGATGTTGGCGTCCTTGGGAAGGGTGAGCTTGACGATGGTATCTTTTTTCGACTGGCAGAGAAGCAGTCCGATGGTCGGGTTTTCATCCGGCAGCTTCACCTCTCGGTCGTAATAATTGACATACATCTGCATCTGGCCGAGGTCCTGATGGGTGAGCTTGTCGATTTTAAGGTCAATGATGACGTAACAGCGCAGGATGCGGTTGTAGAAGACCAGATCCACAAAGTAGTGGTCTTCATCAAACGTGAATCGCTTCTGCCGGGCCTCAAAGAGGAAGCCTTTGCCCATCTCAAGGAGGAACTTTTCCAGATGGGTGATGATGGCAGATTCCAGATCGGATTCGGAATAGCCGGCCTTTTCATCCAGTCCGAGGAATTCAAGGATATACGGTTCCTTTAATGCGTCTTCCGGTTTCGTGATGACCTGCCCTTTTTGAGCGAGTTGCTTTACGCCAGCCTTGTCCCGACTGAGAAGCAGGCGTTGGTAAAGCGCGGAGGCTTTTTGGCGCTTGAGTTCGGGGACCGACCAGCCGCAATTCGCGGCTTCGATTTCGTAGAAACTGCGTGCGTCTGGGTCCTTGATCGTAAGAAGGATGACGTAGTGGGTCCAACTGAGGGTGAAGGGTTTGCTGAATCGCCCAGCAGGTTGTTGGGTAATGTCATCCAAGGCCCATTGAACAGGAGGATTCCGTCGAATCTCATCGGCCACCAATTGCCCAGTAGCCTGCTGGGCAATTGGCGGAACACGATCCTTCCACTCCAAATAGAACCGCCTCATGTATTCGAGGTTCGCTTTTGAAAAACCGCGTCCGAATTCCTCCGTCAGTCGTGCCGAAAGCTCCTTCAGCAGTTCAGCCCCATACGCCGCCCGCTTCTCGCCCTTTTGTTCGTGCTCGACGATACGACGGCCGATCTCGAAATTGGTCATTACCTGGAAGGTGTCCACAACGGATGCAACGCCACACCGGGCGGTCCGGATGAGGTTTCGCACCTCGGCGATGAGCGGAGTGAGGCTGTCGGACTTCGCCTTGGCGGGGGGGCGTTTGGCAGCAGGATTCTTCTTCATCGGTCGAGTGCCTTCATGAGCTGCGCCTTCAGTGCATCCCGTGTCTCTGCGATTTGCACGAGGAGCTTCTCGTATTCGGGCAGGAGGTGGTCCACATCGCCGGGGCCTTCGTCGGCGTTGTGCGGGTTCTTGAGGTCGAGGTTGTAGTTTCCGGCCTTGATCTGATCGATGGACACACGCCAGGCGAATTCGTTCTCGACGCGGGCCTTGAAGCCGTCGGCTTCGTCGCCCCACCAAGCCCGCTCCGGTTCGAATTCCTCGATGCGGATGGGTTTGCCCTTGTTGTAGCTCTTGGCGCCGGGTGGATACGGGTGCTCGTAGTACCAGACGTGCTCGGTCTTCGGTCCCTTGGTGAAGAAGAGCAGGTTGGTGCGGATGCCGGTGTAGGGATTGAATACGCCGTTGGGCAGGCGGACGATAGTGTGCAGATTGCAGTCGGAGAGAAGGGCTTCCTTGATGCGGGTCTTGACGCCTTCGCCGAAAAGGGTGCCGTCGGGTAACACGAGTCCGGCGCGGCCGCCGGGCTTGAGAAGCTTCATCAGAAGCACGAGGAAGAGGTCGGCTGTCTCGCGGGTGCGGAACTCGGAGGGAAAATTAGACTCGATGCCGTCCTCCTCCATACCGCCGAACGGGGGATTCGTGACGATGACGTCCACACGCTCCTTCGGTCCCCAGTCCCGCAGGGGGCGGGCCAGCGTGTTGTCGTGGCGGACGTTGGAGGGGACGTCGATGCCGTGCAGGAACAGGTTGGTCATGCACAAGACGTGTGGCAAGTGTTTCTTCTCGATCCCGGCGAAGCATTCCTGGATGGCGCGTTCATCAGCCTCGGTCTTGGCCTGTTTACGCAGGTGGTTGATGGCGCAAACAAGGAAGCCGCCGGTGCCGCAGGCGGGGTCGAGGACGGTTTCGCCGAGCCGGGGGTTCACTTGTTCCACGATAAACTGGGTGACGGCGCGGGGGGTATAGAATTCCCCTGCATTGCCGGCGGACTGGAGATCCTTGAGGAGCTTTTCGTAGATGTCGCCGAAGAGGTGGCGGTCGTCTGAGGCGTTGAAGTCAATACCGTTGATCTTGTTGATGACCTGCCGCATGAGGGTGCCGTTCTTCATGTAATTGTTGGCATCCTCGAAGGTCGTGCGGATCAGCGTGTGCATCCTGCCGCCAGTGAGGGCTTTGAGCTTGGGCAGGAGGGTGTTGTTGACGAAGTCGAGCAGGGCTTCGCCGGTGATGCCTTCCTCGTCCTTGGCCCAGGCGGACCAGCGGAGGTGGGGCGGGAGCGGGGATTTGTAGGCGTCCCGCAGAAGTTCCATCTCCTGCTCGCGGTCGTCGAAGATTTTAAGGAAGAACATCCAGCCGAGTTGTTCGAGGCGCTGGGCGTCGCCGTAGGTTCCGGCGTCCTTGCGCATGATGTCCTGAATGGATTTGACGACGTTGGAGACGTTGGGCATGGGTTAGGCAGCTTTCTCGTACAGGGCGGTTTCAAGGTCACGAATGGCGGCGAGATAGTTGTCGCGACCGCCGAAGAGTCTGACGATTTCCACGGGGGTGCCGAAGGCACGGAGCGGGTCCACCTTGAGGATTTCCAGCGATTCGACGCTGGCGATCCCGCTGTCGGCGTACTTCTGGAGTAGGGCTTCCAGAACGGCGCGGGCCTTGTCACCATACTTTCCGAAGACGTTCCGCTTCTTGACCCTTTCGGCGCGTTCCCGGCGCGTGAGCGGCGGCTGGTCGAAGGCAACGTGGCAGATGAGATCGAAGGGGTCGTACTCACGGCCAACCTGCTCGGCGAGTTCGTCAAGGAAAACGCCCTGACCTGCAAGCAGTTCAACAATGGCCTGCTTCTTCTCGGCGGTGTTCCACGTGTTCAGAAAATCGTCGAGGGAAGCATAGTTCTTATGGACGGCTTTGCGGGTGTAGTCAGTGAGGGATTCAGTAATGAGTTTGCCGCTTTCATCCAGGAACTGGACCCGCTCCATCACCACGTAGACCTGGACGTTGTCCACGAAGTAGCGAATGCGGGGTTGGGGACCTTCACCACCGGTGCCGGTTTCGGGGGGCAATGGTGGTTCGGGCGGTTCGCCTCCGGTCGGCGGATCAAGCGGCGTTTCATCGGGTGGAATGGGCGGATCGTTGGGGCCGGGTTCGAAAATCTGAACCGGATCGCCGTCGAAATCCTTGTCGGCAAATAGGGCGGTCGCGCGGCGAAAATCCATGATGGTGAAAAAGAACTTGTCGTAGTCCTCATTGATACGGGTGCCGCGCCCGATGATCTGCTTGAATTCGGTCATGGAATGGATGATGCGGTCGAGCACGATCAAGTGGCAGGTTTGGGCATCCACGCCGGTGCTCATAAGCCGGGAAGTGCAGGCGATGACCGGGTAGGTGGACTCGGGGTCAATGAAGTTGTCGAGTTGGGCCTTGCCCTCGTCGTTATCGCCGGTGATGCGCATGACGTACTTCGAGTTGGCGGCGGCGAGGTCGGGATTCGCGTTGACCATAGCCTGGCGCATTCGTTCGGCATGGTGGATGTTTTCGCAGAAGATGATGGTCTTGGCAAAGCGGTTGGTGGCGCGCAGGAACTCGGTCACCTTGCCGGCCACCACCTCCGTGCGTTTTTCGAGGATGAGGTCCCGATCGTAATCGCTGTCATTGTATTCTCGGTCCTCGATGACTTGGCCGTACTTGTCAGTCTGCCCATCTTCCGGTCGCCAGCCGTCCAGGTCCTTGTCCAGGCCGATGCGGACGACCTTGTAAGGCGCAAGGAAACCGTCGGCGATACCTTGGCGTAGCGAGTACATGTAGATGGGCTCGCCGAAGTATTCGATGTTGGAAACGTCGCGGGTTTCTTTGGGGGTTGCGGTAAGGCCAATCTGGGTTGCCGAATGGAAATACTCCAGCACCTGCCTCCAGCGGGCGTCGTCTGCGGCGCTGCCGCGGTGACACTCATCCACGATGACGAGGTCGAAGAAGTCGGGCGAGAACTGCTTGTAGATGTTCTGATCTTCTTCCGTGCCGGTCACGGCTTGGTAGAGACAGAGGTAGATCTCGAAGGACTTGTCCACCGTGCGGTTCGTGATCTTCGTCATGGCCTGGCCGAACGGTTTGAAATCGTTGGTCTTGGTCTGGTCGGCGAGGATGTTGCGGTCCACGAGGAAGAGAATGCGCTTCTTTGCTCCGGCCTTCCACAACCGCCAGATAATTTGAAAGGCGGTATACGTCTTTCCGGTGCCGGTTGCCATGACCAGTAAAACCCTATTCTCGCCCCTGGAGATGGCTTCGACGGTTCGGTTAATGGCGATGTGCTGATAATAGCGCGGAGCCTTTTTGGAGCCGTCGTCGTAATAGTCCTGAGTATTGATCACTTGTTGCTGTGCAGTCCACTCCTTCGCCGCACAATAGCGCTCCCACAGTTCTTGAGGTGAAGGAAACTGATCGAGAGGGATTTCCCGTGTCACGACTTCCGATGTTCCCGTACGGTCGTGTTCGAGAAAGGCATCACCGTTCGAGCTGTACGCGAAAGGCACATCGAGGATCTCGGCATACTCCAGCGCCTGGGTCATCCCATCCCCGACCGAGTGAGTATTGTCCTTGGCTTCAATAACAGCGAGAGGAATATTCGGCTTATAGAACAAAAGGTAATCCGCCTTCTTCGCCTCGCCGCGCTTGACGGTTTTGCCGCGAACAACCACGCGACCTTTGGTGAAATAGACTTCTTCACGGATCTGCGTCATGAGGTCCCACTTCGAGCCATCCATGCCGACCAGTGCTGGAGTGATGAATTTTGAACGGATGTCCGCTTCGGTGAGTGTCTTTTTATTCATACTTCAAGCGCCCGATATGATTCGGATGAGACGACACAATGGATGCGGGGTGTTGGTCCGCTCTGAAGGTAAAATGGAATCGAACGTGGGAAGAATACTGGACCGTGGTACGGAACATGGTGTTACGCGAACGGACTAGAATACTGACCATGGAAGGGGAGATGTGTTCATTGCGAGCCGCTGACGAATTGTCTCACGTGTGGTGCTCTTCAATCGGTGGTACCTCTTGGAGCACATGGTGTATCGAATTCTCTCAAAATAGTGTGTTGCCCTGGAAATGGAGACTACCGTCTTTCGATATCATCCCTTCTGAACATTTGGGGATGTGCGACATTCCCCATCAACGACGCCGATACTCTCTGAAGAGCAATCACATCCGCGCATTTCGACAGATGCAGTTATCAGTACGAGAATCTCCAAAAAGGTAAGGGTGGCAGAACCTGAAATAATGGTGTGAAAGTACGATCCAATTGGAAGAAATGGAAAATGTCGTAGGATCAGAAAATCACCCAGGACAGATAGCCCGATTCCCCATCTGTCACCACTTGAGTTCAAATTTCTAGTGCAACACATTGCATCGAGAATACTGGGCAGGCGTTGCCTCTGTCCAACACCGCAGGCGATATGGGGCCTATGCAGCGCAATGGGCCTCGTCTCCGTTCCCTCGTTTCCACTCCTCCCCAAGTCTCCGTACCTTTCTCCATTCACGTATTCTCTTATTCGCGTATTCTCTTATTCACCCATTCCCCTCCACTCCTCCCCAACTCTCCGTACCTTTCCCCATTCACGTATTCCCCCATTCACGTATTCCCTCATTTACTCATTCACTTCATGAACATCGGCATCACCTGCTACCCCACCTACGGAGGCTCCGGCGTTGTCGCCACGGAGCTCGGCATCGCCCTGGCGAAACGGGGACATACCGTGCACTTCATCAGCTATGCCACGCCGTTTCGGCTCACCCACTTCTACGAACGGGTGTACTTCCATGCCGTGGAACAGGTGACCTACCCGCTCTTCGAGTTCAACCTCTATTCCCTGGCCCTGGCCAGCAAGCTGATCGAGGTGGCCACGTTCAACGATCTGGACCTCCTCCACATGCACTACGCCATTCCCCACGCGGTGAGCGCCTACCTGGCCCGGGAGGTGCTGAGCCGGGAGAAGATCAAGATCGTTACCACCCTGCATGGCACCGATATCACCTTGCTGGGGCTCGAACCGTCCTTCCTGCCCCTGACCCGCTTCTCCCTCCAGCATAGCGATGGGGTGACGGCGGTCTCCCGATTCCTCAAGGAAAAAACCCTGTCCACCTATAACATCGACAAGGATATCGAGGTCATCCCCAATTTCGTGGATACCACGGTGTACCGCCCGGCGGAATCGGATACCTTTCGGAAAATGATCGCGCCGAACAACGAGAAGGTCCTCGTCCATACCTCCAACTTCCGTCCCGTCAAGCGGGTGGAGGATGTGATCCGCATCTTCCATGAGGTGCACCAATCCGTGCCCAGCCGCCTCCTGCTGGTGGGCGACGGACCCGACCGCACCGAGTGCGAAAAGCTGTGCAGGGAACTGGAGCTCTGCGATTCCGTGCACTTTCTCGGCAAACAGGATGCCCTCGTGGAAATCCTCACCGCAGCGGATCTGTTTCTCCTGCCCAGCCAGTCCGAAAGCTTTGGCCTCTCCGCCCTCGAAGCCATGGCCTGCGGGGTGCCGGTGATTTCGTCGAGTACCGGGGGACTCCCCGAAGTCAATATCCATACCGAAACCGGATACATCGCCGAAATCGGAGATATCTCCCGCATGGCCCGCTATGCGGTGGACCTCCTCACGAACGAGACCAAACATGCGCGCTTCGCGAAAAATGCGAGAAACCGCGCCGTGGAGGTCTTCGATACCGCCTCCATCCTGCCTCAGTATGAGCGGTTCTACGAAAAGGTGATGAACGGAAACTGACGGTTTCAGAAAATCGGAGCGTCAAAATAATGACGGAAAGGCGCCCGTAACTTCTTTATTTTCAAGAACCATTGAAAGACGGGCCTCCGAAAGGGATGAGAGGGAGACCGAAGTCTGGCACATTACTTGCAATGTATGGAGGGAACTTGGGGTTTCTCCGTCATGAAATGTATCGTGCACTTGCTTTTTTCCATGTTTCGGCCCTCCACCCGTCGTACCGTTCCTTGTGAGGAACCGCGCTGGGATCAACTCGACGGGGCGGAGTTCAGCGTGATCCTTCCTCCCCGGCCGACCTCGCTGGAAGAAGCGGCGCTGCCGAAAGCCTGACCTTCTCTGTTCCTCTTTTCCTCTCTTCGTCACCGCCGACCGGACCGTCCCTCCTGTCCACGTGATCGTCGTGGACTCTCGTCTGGCGTACTCCCGAGGCATCCCGCTCGGACTGCCTTGCATATGTCGCGCTTTCGGCCCAGATTTGGAGGTGATCATCCACGAATTCGGACCTCCGTGAGAGCGCTTCGCCTGTTCCTTCCCTTGTTCGTTTTCTCCCTCGTCCTGCCGGGCTGCGTGGTGTGGAACTTCGTCGCCACACGCTACGACAACGTGACGGGGTTCTTCAACACCTACTACAATGCCGTCAAGCTCTTCGACGAGGCCGTGGCCGAAATCGAATCCCAACAGCAGAGTCTGCAGACCCCGCTCGAGCCGCAGTTCGCCTTGGATTTGCCTCCCGCTCCCGCTGCGGGCGAGGCACCGTCCGAAGAGGACCAGCAGAGGACCGCGAAGGCCAAGGAGCAGGTGATGAAAAAGGAATTCGGGGTGCCCCAATCGGCGCGGGACAAGCTCGATCGCGTGATTGAAAAATGCTCCCGTCTGCTCGTGTCCTACGCCCGCAGCAAATGGGTGGACAACGCCCTCATGCTCATCGGCAAGAGCTATTACTACAAGCGGGAATATGCGCGGGCCGAGAGGAAGTTCAACGAACTCATCGACGGTTTCCCCGAATCCCCCTTCCTGCCAGAAGCCGTGCTCTGGCTGGGAAAAATTCACGCGGATAACGAGCGCTTCGATCAGGCCGAAAAGGTGCTGAAACGGGCCATCGACCTCGCCACCGAGCAGGAGGATGCCAAAACCGCGGCCGAGGCCTGGTATGCGATGGGAGAGATATATCTGGCCCAGGGCAAATCACCTGAGGCTGTGTCCAGCTTTCAGAAGGGCACCGAATTCGCGAAGGACAAGGATCAGCGCATCCGCATCCAGCTCGCCCTGGCAAAGGAACAGGAACGCCTGGGCAACAAGCGGGAGGCGGCCCGGGCCTATGCTGACATCATTCGACTCGAACCGAGTATCGACCTGATGTTTATCGCCGAACTGAATTATGCACGGCTGAGCCGCGAGCTGGGGAATGTGGACGAGGCGGTGAATACGATTGTGGATATGCTCGAGAACCCGTCCTACCTGCAATACGACGCCAAGATCCAGCTCGAAATCGGCCACCTGTACGCAGCGGTGGAGGACTACCCCACCGCGATCGAGCAGTATACCTATGTGGATTCCACCTTCAAGAATACCCCCGAGGCCTCGGAGGCCTATCTCGCCCAGGCCCGGCTGTTTGAGTGGAAATTGAACAACTACGACAAGGCCTACGACAATTACACCAGCGCCAAGATCACGTCGCCGGGGAGTCCCAGCGCGATGGCCGCCGCGAAGCGATCCACCATCTTCGAAGAGTACCGCAAACTCCGCGTGAAATTGGCCGACCAGGATACCCTCCTCTTCTACGTGCTGCATCCGGATTCTCTGGAAGCCCGGGATCGGACCCAGGCCCTGGCCGACAGTCTCGACCGTCAGAAGCGCAAGGAGTCCGGCGAAACCCTGCTCACCGAACAGCAGAAGAATGCCGAGCGCTTCTCGCGACGCCGTCCCCACGGACGGAACACGGGGCGGATCAATCCCTACGCCGAAGTGGCCTTCGATCCGAAATCGAGCAAGGAGGTGGCCGTGCCGAGCCTGGCCGGAGTCTCGGCCAAGCTTCCGCTGTATCGCAAGGTAAACCTGCGCTCGATGAGCGCGGATTCGGTGCTGGGATTTCTGTCCGTCACGCGCATGGACATGGGCTCCATGATGTTCGACAAGATCGGCAATGTCGATTCGGCCACGTACTATTACGAACTGGCGATGCAGGGCAAGCTTCCCGATTCCCTGTATGCCCAGGCCCTGTACACACTCGCCCAAATCGAACGGTCCCGCAATCGGCCGGAGCAGGTGCGGGCCTACGAGGACCAGCTTCTTCGCCGCTTCCCCTCCACGCGGTTCGCCCTCATCGTGATGGCGCAGCGAGGCATGGAATTGCCGAAGGACAGTGCCGCCATCCGCAAGGAGCAGTACGAACGGGCCGCGCGCCTGATCGAAACCGGGCAGTTTGCGCAGGGCATCACCGCCCTGCAGGGATTGGTGGATGCCCATCCCAGGTCGGATCTTGCGGCGCGTTCCCATCTGGCCATGGCCCTCACCTATGAAACCAGGCTCAAGGATCTCAGGAAGGCCCTCGAGATCTATCGCCTCATGATCAATCTCTATCCGGAATCCCGCTACGCCCAGCGCGCCAAGGATGTGATCGCGGCTCTCGAGGCACCTCCTCCGGAAAAGAAGAAGGAGCAGCCGAAAATGGAAAAGGCCGAAGCTCCGAAAGAGCCCCCCAAACCGAAGCCCGAACCGGCCCTGAGACCCATGCAGAGGCTGGACATGGAGGAAATGAAGCGCGACTCCCTTCGGAACAAGAAATCCGATCCCACCCAGGATCCCGATTTTCCTCTCAGTCTTCCGGGTGAGAAAACTACCCCTCCCTCCCCCCGTCCCGATCAGAAAGGACCCGAACCCAAACCCCGCACCAAATAACGGTACCATGAGCATTTCCCGATCCGTCCGTATCCTCGACACCGCACGCGTCGCCTTTGCCACCCGCCGCATTACCTTCGAGGCCACGGATATCGCCGCCGAAGCGGCTCCCGGTCGCTTCGTCAACGTCCTCACCGATCCCGGCTACGATCCTCTGCTGCGCCGTCCCTACAGCATCAGCGATGTCCGAGGCCCGGAGGTGGATATCGTCTTCTCCGTCGTGGGGAAGGGAACCTCCCGACTGGCCGCCCTGCAGGAAGGGGATTGGATCGAGGTGCTCGGTCCCCTGGGGAATTCGTTCGGACTCGATCGCGACTATGGCACCGCCGTGCTGGTGGGAGGAGGCATCGGCATTGCTCCCTTTCCTCTCGCCACCCGCGTGCTCGAACAACAGGGCCGTCCCTTCCATGTGGTCTATGGCACGAGAACGGCCGAACTGCTCATCCGACACGGAGGCATCCATCTGCCCCATGTCCACCATGCCACCGATGATGGCACTGCGGGATTTCAGGGGACGGTGATCGGACTCCTCGACCAGCTTCTGCCGGAACTCGATCGTCCGATGTTCTTTGCCTGCGGACCCACGCCCATGCTGGCGGCCGTGCAATCCTGGGCCCTCGAAAAGGACCTCCCCTGCGAGCTAAGTCTCGAATCGGAGATGGCCTGTGGCATCGGCATCTGCCAGGGCTGCCCCGTGCCCCGCGAGCGCGAGGAACTTTCCTACGCACTGGCCTGCACCGAGGGACCCTGTTTCGATGCGACATCGATACGGCTCTGCACCCATCACGGAGGTGCGGCATGAGCGTCCGCGAATCCTTCTCCCTCGGCTCCCTCGAACCTTTCGAGTTGAAAAACCGCGTGCTCACGGCCTCGGGCACCTTCGGCTATGGCATGGAAACGGCCGCCTTTACCGATGTCAGCCGCCTGGGCGGGATCGTGACCAAGAGCATCAGTCGTCTGCCCCGACCGGGCAATGCCCCGGTACGCATTGCCGAAACCTACGGAGGCATGCTCAATTCGATCGGGCTGGCCAACGTGGGACTCGATGCCTTCGTCGCCGACAAGCTCCCCGTGCTCCGCACTCTGGGTACGGCCATCATCGTCAATATCGCCGCGAGTTCGGTGGATGAGTATGCGGAGGTGCTGGAGCGCCTCGAATCCGAAGAGGGCATCGCCGCCTACGAGATCAACGTCTCCTGCCCCAATGTGAAGGAAGGGGGGCTGAATTTCGGCACCCGCTGCGACATGACCGCCTCCATCACGAAGGAGATGCGCCGCCGCACCCGACGTCCCCTCATCGTCAAGCTCACGCCCAACGTTACCCATGTGGGAGATTTCGCCCGGGCCTGCGAGGACGAGGGCGCCGACGCGGTGTCCCTGATCAATACCCTCGTGGGCATGGCAGTGGACATCCACACCCGCGCCCCGAAACTCTCCACTATCACGGGGGGCTATTCGGGTCCCGCCATCAAGCCCGTGGCCCTCGCGAAGGTGTTCGAGGCCGCCCGGGCTGTGTCCATTCCGGTGATCGGGATTGGAGGAATCATGACCTGGGAGGATGCGCTGGAATTCCTGCTCGTGGGCGCCTCCGCGGTGCAGGTGGGCACGGCCAGTTTTCGCGACCCCAACGCGGCGGTGGTCGTGGCCGACGGCATACGGGCCTGGTGCGTGCGTGAGGACGTGAAGGATGTGGGCGATATCGTCGGTGCCCTCCGCCTTCCCGAGGGCGTGTCCGCTCCCGGACTCACCGGAAAGTCCACGTAACCACCATCCCCATTCGCGCATGACCAATCTTTCCCGCTTTCCTTCATCCGCCTGCCGTCTGCCCTTCCATCCCGACGTCCTGCTTCTGGAAGGAAAGGACGGGCTCGATCTCGTGCATCGCCTCGGAACGGGGGATCTGCGAGCCTTGCGCGATGGGGAGATTCGCGAAACCCTGTTGACCTCGAACAAGGGGCGGATCCTCGACCATCTGTTCGTGCTGTCCTTCGAGGGCGCCCGGTATCTGCTCGCGGCTCCGGGACGAGGAGAGGCGGTGCGCGCCTGGATCGACAAGTACACGTTTGTGGAGGATGTGCGTTGTACGTCCCTATCGAACCCGGTTGTCGAGATGCTCTGGTGGGAAGAGGAAGGGGATGGGATGTCTGAGACCCTGCGCCGACTCGAGTCGAGCCTTGTCCTGGCGCCGATTTCCTCGATCACCGGTATCCGCGCATTGGCCTGGCAGGATACCGGGGAGGGTGCCTCGGTGCTCGACGATCTGCCTGTCCTGTCCGAAGATGCATGGACCCGCCTTCGCATCGCGCATCGCTATCCCGCTCCCGGTGCGGAACTCTGCGAGCGATTTCACCCCCTCGAGGTGGAGGCGCGGCCCGCAGTGTCCTTCACCAAGGGATGTTATGTCGGACAGGAAGTGATCGCACGGCTGGACAGTTACGACAAGGTGCAGCGGATCCTCACGGCGGTCGCGATCGACGCGCCCGCGCACCCTGTTGCGGGGAGCGTCCTCCGGTTCGAGGAGGAGGAGTGCGGCGTGCTCACCTCCGTCGTGCATGAAGGGAGTGATCGATATCTCGGATTGGCGGTCCTTCGCCGTTCCCTCGTAGAACCGGGGTCGGTGCTTTCCCTGTCGGATGGCACTCAGCCTCTTCGTCTTTCCATCACCGTCGAAACACACGGCGGTGCTGCAACCGCCGAAGGAGACGCTCATGACTAACGCACCCATCGCTCTTGTCACCGGGAGTGGTCGCCGCCTGGGGCGGACCATCGCCCTGGGTCTGGCCGAAGCCGGCATGGATGTGATTCTCCACGCCCATACCTCCAAGGCAGCCCTGGACGGGATCGCGGAAGAGATCCGCGCCCTGGGACGCCATGTCTGGATCCAGCCCGCGGATCTGCGATCCATGGCCAACATCGACTATCTCGTGGGGCAGGTGTCGCGGGAACCCGGCAGACTGGACGTGCTCGTCAACAATGCGGGAATATTTCCCAAAGCGCCCTTCGGATCCATCACGGTGAACGACTGGGACGAGACCATGCAGGTGAATCTGCGCGCTCCATTCTTTCTTGCCCAGGGTCTGGCTCCACTTCTGAAAGAATCCCGTGGGTGTATTGTCAATCTTGCATCTGCGGGCGCGTATCGGGTGTGGCCGAACCACATCCCCTACAATGTGTCGAAGGCGGCCCTGACGATGGCTACCTCGGCGCTCGCCCTCGTGCTGGCGCCCGAGATCCGGGTCAACGCCGTCGCGCCCGGCATCATCACGGTGCCCGGCGAGGAGGGCCCCGCGCCCCTCCCCGCGGATCGTCTCCCCCTGCAGTCGTTTGGCACTCCTTCCGACCTTCTCAGCGCCGTTCTCTATCTCATTCGTGCACCGCATGTCACGGGACAGGTGCTCCGGGTGGATGGAGGCGCCACGCTTCCTCATTAACTCCCGCACGTTGCAAGGCCCACCATGGAACCGAAAAAGCCCATCGTCAAGGCGTACAAGAATCTGGACTTCCTGAACAGTCCCGATGCCCGCACCATTCGACTGCTCGCGGAATACCTCGAACCGCAGCAGCGCTTTCGGCGCCATCGGATTCAGGACACGATTGTCTTTTTTGGCAGCGCGCGCATCCATTCCCGCGAGAAGGGCGAGCTCCTGAAAAAGGACACCGTGGCCGCGATCGAGGCCCGGGGACGCAAGGGACCGAGCAAGGATCTGATCGATCAGCTCCAACATGCCGAAGTGCTCCTGCGCAATTCCCGGTATTACGACGACGCAGTGGAGCTCGCCAAGGTGCTCACCGAATGGGCGCACAGCCTTCACAAGAAGGGGCGCTTCGTGATCTGTTCCGGGGGTGGTCCCGGCATCATGGAGGCCGCCAATCGCGGGGCGCATCAGGCGGGGGGCAGTACGATCGGACTCAACATCAGTCTTCCGTTCGAACAGCACGCCAATCCCTACATTCCTCCCGATCTGAACATGGAATTCCATTACTTCTTCATGCGGAAGTTCTGGTTCATCTATCCCTCGAAGGCCCTCGTGGTTTTTCCCGGTGGATTCGGCACCCTCGACGAACTCTTCGAGGTGCTCACCCTGGTCCAGACCGGCAAACTCCGCAAGGATGTGGTGGTGGTGCTGTATGGAAAGGATTTCTGGTCTCGCGTGCTGGACTTCGATTTTCTCGTCAGCGAGTATCTCATCAGCAAGTCCGATCTGAATCTGTTCAAGATCTGCGACACGCCGAAGGAAGCCTTTGCGCATCTCAAGAAGCAGTTGACGGAGAGGTTTTTAGGATGATTTCCGATTTGCGATTTCCGATTTGCGATTTTTTCTGAGGAAGGTCTCCCGCGAAAAAATCGGAAATCGCAAATCGGAAATGGCCCCGCCCCCACGCGGTTCAGTCCTTTACATCCAACCGCTTCTGAAAGAGTGCCGAGACGAGGATGCCCAGGAGCACCGCGAACCAGAGGGTGGCGAGGCGGATGAGGAAGGTGGCGGCCACGGCCTGCCCGCGCGTCACCCCTGCAAGGATCGCCAGTCCCGTGAGACTGCCTTCGGTGGTGCCGAGACCACCGGGGAGCATGGTCACCGCGCCGACGATGGTGCTGAACGCATAGATGAAGGCGGACTTGAGCAGGGTGGGAGGGGCATTGAAGACGCGAAGGATCACGTAATAGCCGAGACATTCGAAGAACCAGGCGACAATGCTTACCACAGTGGCATAGGCCAGAGGCAGAGGCCGCACGAGCCGGGCCATGCTGTCGTACATCGCATGAAGACGGGCTCCGTGCCGGGAGAGAATGGGGAGCTTCGCGAGGAGATCGATCACCATCAGGGAGCCTCGTCTCCAGGCAAGAAGCGCGGTGATGAGAGCGAAGACGAGGGCGAACATGGCCACCACGGCACGGCCGGTGCCGAACACCCAGGCACCCAGGATCATGAGTGCGATCAGGCCGATGAAGTCCGTCAGTCTCTCGGCGATGATCACCGGCGCGGACACCGAAACCGGGGTGCCGGTGACCTGCTTGAGGAGATAGGATTTCAACACTTCGCCGAGCTTGCCGGGAGTGACGGCCATCATGAAGCTCGAAAAGAAAATGATCAGATTCTGTCGCCTCGACGGGGCGATGCCCAGCACCTTGGTGTAATACTCCCACTTGACGAAACGGAACAGGTAGTTGGTCGACGTGCACACCAGCACGACGGGGAGCCAGGCCCATTGGAAGCGGGAGAAGGCCTGCATGAGGGTGCCGACGTCGGCATAGATGGTCAGGATCAGAAATACCAGGGCCCCGAAGGCGATCGAGTAGAGCAGTTTGCGTCGGATGTCGGGGGTCATGCCACGCGGTCCCGTTCTTTCAGAAAGTCCGTGTACACGGTCCAGAACCGACAGAGAGGAAATCCCACCACGTTGTAGTAATCGCCGTGAATCTTCTCGATGAATACCGCGCCGAAATCGTCCTGGATGCCGTAGGCCCCGGCCTTGTCCATGGGTGATCCCGACGCGACATACCGACGGATTTCATCGTCGTCGAGCACACGGAACCACACCTCGGTGCGCTCCAGGTCGGTGATTTCGCGGCCAGTGCCAACCTCCTGCACCGAGAATCCCGTGAAAACCTCATGCCGGCGACCGCTGAGCTGGGTGAGCATGGACACGGCCTCTTCCGCGTCAAGGGGTTTGTTCAGAATCCGACCCTCGAGCACAACGATCGTGTCGGCCGCCACCACAAGGTCCGGATCGTCGGTGGTCGCATGCATGCCGGCGGACTCCACCACGGCGTGTGCCTTGCGTCGCGCGAGGATGCGCACATGATCCTCCGGAGGGATGGCGGGATCGAGGGTTTCATCCACATGACTCGGACAGACCGAGAAGGTGAGACCGATCTGGGCGAGAAGTTTTCGACGGCGGGGAGAGACGGATGCGAGAATCAGAGACATGAAGAGCGGGGAACGGGTGTCACGGATGCGATCCCGAGCACCGGGACCGATGGGAAGCGTGCAATGTAGGGATTGTCAGGTGGACTTTTCAACGCTTCTCCACTCCAGGCGCGCTTCGGTGCCCTGCCCCTCCTGGCTGTGGATCGTGATGCGCCCTCCCATGTCGTCCATGATTCTCTTGACGATGGCCAGTCCCAGCCCGGTGCCCTCGGTTTTCGTGGAAAAATTGGGATCGAAAATCCGAGGCAGAATCGTCGGAGCGATGCCGGGGCCCGTGTCGCGCAGGGTGAGGACGATCCACGTCCCTTCCGTTCGTTCCTCCACCACGACCCTGGTGTGGATGCTGCCGGCTTCCTTCATGGCCTGTATCGCGTTGCGGTACAGGTTGATCAGGACACGTCGCAGCTCTTCGGGATCGGCGGCCAGGGAGGGAAGAGTGGGCGGGGCGTCCAGGACGAGCGTGAGGTTGGGATACTGAGCGAACAGCGCCATCGTGTCCCTGACGATGGGCAGGGGATCCAGCGGCTGACGGTGGGTACTGTGAGGACGGGCGAATTCGGAGAAGGTGCCCGCGATGGCGGATAGGGCATCGATGCGATCGATGAGGAGGTCCGTGGTCGAGCGCAGAATCTCACGCAGGTTCGGCGCATCGTCCTGTTCGGCGCGGCGCAAATGCTGCGCGGCCAGTTTCATTGGCGTGAGAGGATTGCGGATTTCATGGGCCACCTGCCGGGCCATTTCCCGCCAGGCCACTTCTCGTTCGTGGGCGGCAAGGCGAACACGACTGTCCCGCACCTCGCCCGCCATCGTGTTGAACGCGGTGATCAGGTGGCGTAGCTCCCGCGGACCTTCCGGCTCCAGGGGATGTTCCCATTCGCCCGCGGCCACGCGTCCGCTCGCTTCCACCACCCGATGCAGAGGGCGGGCCAGCCGAGCGGCCAAAAGCCGTGCGAGCACGGTGGACAGCAGAATGATGAGGGCGGCGATGAGGAGCAGCGTGGCGTGGGCGCGGGCCTGAAGCACCGCGATGCGATCCACGTCGTCGAGCGTGGGCGCGGCGAGGATCGCCGTGATGCGTCCCGTGGAATCCCGCATGGCTTGGTAGCCCACGAAATAGCGCAGATCGCCAAGGGTCTCCTCATGGATGGCAAGGTCTGCATTGTCCCGCACCACATCGGCCCAGGCCCGCGCGGGGAGCCGTCGATCGAGCAGTCCGGACGCGAACAGCTCCGGCGTGCTGGACCCCGCCAGAGAGGTGCCGACATAGATGGCCAAATCGGACCCGTGCTGACGGCGCAGGGCCAGACAGGCACTGTCGCTGGGCGCGGGACGCAGGGCTGCCAGGGTGGAGAGTCGCGAGGTCAGGGCGCTTTCCATGTCCCGTGCCACGCTGTCGCGAACAAAAGCGCGGGCGCCGATCCACAGAATGACGACAGGCAGAAGACTGGCCAGAAAGAACCCCAGCGTGAGCAGGACTGAAAAACGGAGTGGTTGGTCTTTTTTTCGCGATCGCGGGCGCAGCACCGGCAAGAGAACGACGCTGGCAAGGAAACAGAGCACGGCAATCCGGGCGCCGCGATACACGAGGTCGGCGAAGCTGGGGCGTCCGGGGCGCAGCGAAATGACGGTGCGATGGGGATCTCCCGGAACGGGTACGAAAAAGGCACGTCGGTGGGCGGGACCGGAATCATACTGTCCCCAGATCCCTCCGAGCGAGACACACACGCTGTCCACAAACGACGCGGGCAGGGTGGAGTGCCGGGAACGTCGGGGGTCGGTGCTCCGCAACAAACGCCCGTCGCGAAACACCGAGAGGAGAAAGGCGTCCTCGGGCACCACGGTGGTGCGCACCGTGCGGCGTCGAAACAGATCCTGTCGTCCTCGCCCGATGGTCAGCGGATCGAGGGCCTCGACCAGAACCAGGAAGGGTTCTCCGTGCCATTGTCCCCGTCCCACCGTCACGGTGCGCGGTCCGCCCGGATCGGGGATCGTCGTGACGGAGGGATCGTCGCTCTCGCACGCGAACCAGACGCGGATCGAATCGGGCGGGAGATCCTGCGCTCGGAGGCCGAGCCCGAAGGATCCCCGCGAAGCCAGCATGAGCAGGGAATTATGCGGAGAGGACGAAAGGGGAGAGCGCATCCACAGAGAAGTCGCCGTGCTGTCCTCCGCGCGGGCAAGCACCGGAAGGACGGCCCGGGTTTCGTCCACCAGAGCGCGGGACCAGGAGTCCGCCGGGCGGGCTGCCAGTTCCGCGCGCGCCGCGATCTCGTCCCGCCGTCGGTCCTGCGAGGCGGTGTTCAGAATGATGGTGGTCGATACCGATACCAGCACCACGGCGGAGAGAGCCGCGCGCAGAGGCCAGCGATCCAGGAGCAAAGACAGAGAGGGCTTCCACGCGACCCCGATGGGCAGCAGAAGGAGGGTCGCGTAGTCCCACCATGGGATGAGGAGCTCCTCGGTGTTCAGCACGAAGAGCAGGAAGCCCACGCCGAGTCCCCCGGTCACCGCGAGGGCGCCTCGCGGCTGACTCCCTTGATCAGCCGCTCCGTGCAGGAGAGCAATCACCACCCCGGCCAGGGTCATGCCCAGCAGGGCGGCGAGAGACAGGAGCGCAAGGGAGGCCGGGGGAAGAAAAAAGACCGCCGTGTCCTCAAATGTGACGGCGCTGTCCCGCACAAAACTGAAGAGTGCCGACGCATCGCCCCGCACAAGAAGGCAGAGCAGCACGCCCACGCCCGTCCAGAGCGGAAGGGAGACGGGGAGGGGGCGAGGTGCCCGCAGTCGATGCCGCGCGGCGCGCAGAAGGAACAGGACGGTGCCGATGAGGGCCAGCACCGACAGCAGGGCAGACGCGGGTGTTCCCGCCAACCCTCCGGCGAAGGAAGAGGCGAACACCGCGGGATCGGTGAAGGACGAGGGAAAGAGAGCGGTATCTCCACCCACGAGGAACAGGGAGACACGAAGGATCCACAATCCCAGAACGACACCGAGAATGGATGGCAAGGACCAGCGGAGGGAACGCTCGCGCGAGAGCCACCCCATCCCGAGCACGCCGGCCAACACCAGCAGGAGCAGGGAAAGCAGCACGGCAAAACTTTCCCCGATGCGCGCGCGTTGAAACTCGGGTCGCGGGTCCGGCACGCGCAGAAAGAAGACCGGGGTTCCCTGGATACGCACGGGTACGAGGCCTGAACCGGGATGGGACCCCAGAAGCACGGGACCTCCCATGGTTTCCGACAGGCGCGACAGGAGTGTCGATCGCTCCCGGGCTCGGTGCGGAAGCGGGGAGATAAAATCCACGATGAGCTGGACCTTGATCGTCAGGGGTCCGCGATGCAGCGAAAAGGTGAGCACGCGTCGACCATCGCCCTCCCACAGGAAGGGGGTTGATGGGGTCACCGCATGGACGGGCAGAAAAGCGGTTCCCGCATACCCCCGCAGGGCATCGCCGCGCCGGACCTCCCAGGATCGATCCTCCCGTGCTGCGTTCTGCAACAGGGTCACCGCATCCACGGTAGGATCCGCGTTCATACGGTCGAGGAGTTCGAGGGCTTCCTGCTGGATGGAATGGAGATGGGTATCGACGGCATGGGACAGGCGAAGGGAGTCCTCCCGTGCCAGATCCGTGGCGATCACGGGCCACTGTTCGACGACACGATGTATCAGGAGGGCACGAAATCCCAGAGCCACCATCACGGCACCCACGAGAACGGCGCCGGTGATCCACCAGCGCCGTGAGGGTATGCGATTCGTACCAGCCACCATGCCCCGCTTCCTATCGTCGGGTAATGGTGATCTGGTTCACCTTCCAAGAACCGCTGGAGGCGGAGAGGGAAAGATAGACCGTTGCCGATGCTCTCAAACCGCGTTGCTGATACTGGAGGGATCCAACAAGATACGGTGCCGGTGCCGAGGCACGGCCCTGTGTGCGCTGAAATCCCATCGGGACGTGGAGCGCGAAGAAACGCGACAGAATGGACAGGGTTTGATCGGTGCTGTAATACCCATTTTCACCCGTGAACAAACTGAGATAGACCTTCGCCGCCAGACGGGACTCGAGGAGAGAAGTGGATCCGGTCGCCAGGGCGTCCTGTATCTTCTCGAACATCGGCAATGCAGTGTCCTCTTGGGGAGCGACCATCAGGAGCGGATGGTCGGGACCAGCGGCGAAGATATGGCGGCCCGGAGAAAGCCCCGGAGCCGCCAGAAGAAGCAGGATGAGAAGGGAAATGCGCATGGGAACGCACACGATCGAGGGCATGGGTGCGAAGCGGGATTCAGCGGCTCCCGCGATCCCGCGTGGCGCCCGAGGAGGATCGGGAAGATTCAGAGCCGCGATCACGGGACGAGGATTCGTCACTTCTCGGCGAAGGGGAAACCGTGCGCGAGCGAGAGACGTCCACGGATCGGGAGGGCGCCGCTTCGCGGTCCCGCGAAGGACCCGAGGGCACGGAGGGTGATACCTGCCAGGAGCCACGATCGCGATTTCCACTGGGTGGCGTGGTGGGTGTGGCTCGCGAGGAGCCCCGATCCCGGTCCTCGGAGGAGGGAGGCACGGGAGACAAGCCACGATCGCGACTTCCACTGGGTGGCGTAGCGGGTGTGGATTGCGAGGAACCGCGGTCCCGGCCATCGATGGAGGGGGCAGCCGGAGTAGTTCCCCGATCCCGCGATCCGCTGGAGGGCGGAGTCGGAGTGGTTTGCCAGGAGCCCCGGTCACGCGACCCGGTGGAGGGGGAAGGGGCGATACCGTCCCGATCCCGGGTCGGTCCGGATCGACGGTCCCGACTTCGATCGTAGGTAACGGGGCGATAGTCACGCTGGTAGTCCCGATACTCCGGACGACGGGGCAGGTCGCGCTCGCGGTACACATAGCGGTAGGTTGGCGGCCGGAGGGGATGGTAGTTGGAGTAGCCGTACGCGCAGTCGATGTAGTGATGGTGAGGACGACGCCAATGTCCTCCGGTTCTCAGTTCAAATCGCCAGAACGGGCTCGCGAAGGTCAGAGAGACCAGACGGGGATGGTAATCGTATTCCCAAAAATAGTCGTAGTCCACTGCGGTTACAACCGTGTACCGAGTACAGACGTCACGATAGGGATCGAAGCGACCACGAACCCCCCCATGACAACTCGTGCAGGCATAGCGAGGATACCACACCGGACCTCCCACGAAAAACGATGTGGTGGCCTGAGCGCGTAGATAGCCGCGAGGCAGGAGTCGCTCGTTGATACTGTTGATGGCGATGAAGGGATCCCCCGTTACGGGCTCGAACTCGAATTCATACCGATCTCTCCAGGCGCGATAGCGGAAGCGGTTCGGCGTATCGGTGGCAATGGCCTGGACGAACTGCAGACCCCGACTTCCACTCGCGAGCAGGGGATCGCGGGTATAGTAATCCGGAAGCCGGTAGGTGACACCACCGTACACGAACCCTTCGTCGGGCCACTGGGGAAAGATGAGGCGGACAAATCCCTCGGTATCGATCTCATAGAGCGTGACAAAGCAGTCGTAGCTCGTGCGAAAGTACACGGCGTAGGGTTCATTCTCCCGATACACGGCACCCTCGCCACGATCCGTCCAGACATCCACCTGGAGGCCGGACGCCCGACTGGGCAGGGGAGCTGCGGTCCAGGCCGATACGCCCGGAACCGCGAAGAGCAGCATCAGGAGAACAGCGAGGAAGAGGCGGGGGGTAGGCATGGGAGCTCCGAGGGAGAGTGAATGGGTGAAGGAGTGAATGGGTGAAGGAGTGAATGGGTGAAGGAGTGAA
>CAYQST010000016.1:0-67871 GCA_964420295.1 uncultured Chromatiales bacterium
ATCAGGACGCATTGCCCAGTTCTATGCCGATTTCAAAACGTTTTGGACAGCAGTGCCGCGGACCGAGTGTTCCGACATCCGGGGAGCACCGCAATGATGAGGAAGGGGAAGAGAAGCAGGAATGGCCTCATGAAGACTTCCTTGGTTATTGAAGGACAGTGAATCGATGTGGAGTTTGGGAAGGTTGACAATGGGTGAGGCGCCTGAGGAGTGGTGGGAAGCGGGGGGACGCTCGATGCCCATCACCATGTCAGGCGCCTCGAACACAGATTACCGACCGAAATACCAGGTCACTCCGGCACCAAACCCGATGGTATCCCAGTCCTGGCTTTGGAGGCCGGGCTTGTCATCGTCGGAGAAGACGTGATCGTAGGTACCATGAATGTCGACGGCCAACGGCAGGTTGTCGAAAAGAACGCTCACGCCGAGTATCCCTTCGAGACCAAAGCTGGCGATCTCTTGCTCTTCATTCCCCAGCGTGACCAGCTCTCCGTCCAATTCCGTCCGATACAGAAACACTCCGGCTCCGGCACCCACATATGGCCGTACCGTGTGTGAAGAAAGCTGAGGGCCGAGATCGTACACTGCTCCTCCGATAATCGGAATCTGAACGGCCCTCAGGTCATCGTTGTTTTCATCAGCTACCCATCCGTATCCGGATTCCACAAATACCGTGAGATCCGGAATCACATCGTATCCCACTCGCATTCTGAACATCGGGCCGAACGTGGCATCCTCAACATTATCGCCGACATGATTGATCGCTTGCGCCCCGATGCGCAACGACCAGCGGCCGTACAATTCCGTTCTGTCCGTGGTTCGGGTTTGGGCGGAGGCTGTCAGCGAAGTCCCGATGACAACGCCGAGGATGAGAGCAAAAGTCACCATTCGATGGTTCATGATAGATCATTCCTATTCAGTGAATACGATAAGATTCAACGCACATTCGGTGCGTGAGGGTTGTGTACACATGATGTGAGTGTCGCGATCACCTCTTCAATGCACTCTGACTTGGAGAGAAACGCATCAGCGCCAGCCAGGAATGCAGCGGTCCGATACGGAAACCAGTCCGTCGCGGAAATCAGAATCACGATCAGATTGGGAATCCGTTGTTTCAGGGCAATTGTCGTTTCAAAGCCGTTCAACTGGGGCATGGAGACGTCCATCAGAACAGCATCAGGAGCGCAGGACGGAATGGTTTCGAGAGCATGACGTCCGGAACTCGATTGCCCGACGAGGAGGATATTCGGAGAGGAGGACAGCGATGTAGCCAGGGAACTCAAGGCGTCTTCGTCGTCGTCCACCAGATACAGGCGAAAGGGATTGCTGATATGTTCTGTTCCGATTTCCATAGGTACAAAACAACAGCAATCCGATACGCAGTACTATCAGAGAAAGACCTGATTGTCAGGGAGGAAACACCTTAGTTCTCAGAGACGGGGAGAAACAGCACGCGCAGTCTGACGACTGCGCGAGATGAAGAAACCGATGTAGGGCTTCCGCTCAGCTTCCCGGATCCACGATACCGATGCGGATCGCGTACCGAACGATTCCTGCGATATCATGGACATCGATTCTCTTCATCAACTGCGTGCGATGAACATCCACCGTTTTAATGCTGACATGCAATTTGTCCGCGATCTCCCTGGTGGAGTACCCCTCCGCGACCAGCTGCAGGACTTCGCGTTGTCGCACGGTCAGCTCATCCCATGGTTGCTTGCCTGCTTCTTTGGCGATTTCCGCCTCGGACAGGCGATGGCGAAGTTCATCAACGACAAAGGCGGACACGCGGGGAGATAGCCAGGAATGCCCCTGTGCAACAGATCGGACCGCTTCCTCCAGTTCTGTCGGAGCAGCATCTTTGACGAGATAGCCTGCCGCTCCGGCATCCAAGGCATGCAAAACATACTGTCGTGTTGCGTGCATGGAGATGACGATCGTGCGCGTAGAGGGAACCGTTTGGGCCAGAATTCTCAGCGCATCGATCCCGTTGAGCTCGGCCATGGCAATATCCATCAGGACGACATCTGGCCTGAGCCGCTCGATGTCGCGCAAGGCTTCGCGTCCGTTTCCCGCTTCTCCCACAACATCCACCGCCGTCATGCCAAGCAACAGGGAACGAAGCCCCGCCCTGAACAAGGCGTGGTCATCGACAAGATAGACTCGTATCTGCGTCATCACCGCACCTCCGGACGTGGGATCGGGGAAAGCGGAAAGCTGACATCGATGTCCGTTCCTTCTCCGGGAACGGATCTGATATCGAGCGTGCCGAACGCGAGGGCAGTGCGCTCCTGCATCCCGAGCAACCCGAGACTTCGGCCCCGTGTTGCCGCCGCCTGCATGGCCATCACGTCGAAGCCCTCTCCGTCATCACGGATACTGAGGCGCAGCGTGTCCTCCCGGCGATGGAGTTCCACCACGATCGTCGAGGCGTTGGCATGGCGAAGGGCATTCGTCACCGCTTCCTGGACAATACGGAAGCATGCGATCGAGACTTCGGGCGGGACGGCCCGGCCGAAGTCAGAACACAGGAGCTGCACAGGAACCACGGACTTCGCGTTCACCTGGTCGATATACCATTCAACAGCCGCAATCACGCCAAGATCATCAAGCATCGAGGGTCGTAATTCGAGAGACAGGGATCGCAATTTATCCGTGTAGAAATCGAGAATGTGTTCCATGTCTCGAATTTCCTGACGGAGGCCCTCATCGGCCAGCGCGCGGGACAGGGCATGGAGTCGATGCTTGAAATTGAGGACCGCCTGTCCGGCCTCATCATGCAGTTCGATTGCGATGGCGCGCCGCGCGCTTTCCTGGGTGAGGATCAATTGCCGGGATAGACTGCGGAGTCGCTCTCCGTATTCCTGGAGTTGTTCCTCCACACGGGTGTACGCGGTCACATCCCGAACCGAGAGCTGCACCGCGATCTTCCCATTCCATTGAATGGGAGTCGCACGGGTTTCGAAGGTTCGCGCTTCCCCATCATTCCTTACCAGCAACACGCGGGTTGCCATGCTTCTCGAGGATTGCTCCAGCATGGTGGTCATCGCCGAACGAACGTCCGCAATCGGTGCTTCTTTCGTCAGGTTGCGCCCCGGTTGACCATCGATCATGAGATCCGTCGTGATGGTCACACCATCCGTCAGGGGGCCGAGGAGGTCCATGACATTTCTCCCGATCAGATCCCTCGCCGAATGCAGGCCAATATGAAGCGCGCCCGCCGTATTGGTAAACTGCACGATATCTTCAGAAAAAATGTACACCGCATCCGGAGCAGATTCCACAAGCTGGCGATAGCGTTCTTCGCTTTCCCTCAGTGCGGTGGAGACTCGAGACCTGATGCGCTTCATTCGAGATCGGCAGCGGGCGAGAATGTCGTGGGTGTCAGTCAATGCTGATTCCTCGCAGAAAAAATGGTGAACATGGATGACACATTCCGATCACCGTCTTCCTGATGTTGCAGGGCAACGGCGTGCAGGATCCGTTCGGCGCGGGACAATGGAATCGCGATCATGGCATACCAGCGAATGTGAACATTTCGTTCCTCTGTTCAATCTACCGACCTGTATTCCGGCATCCAATCACGGAGAGAATGATACACGAAAGCTCCTTCGGTTCTTCGCCGGAAGGAGCTCTGTATTCGTCATTCGCTGCATCAGTCAACGTCACGGTGCGGAGAGACTGGGATTCGAACCCAGGGAACCCCGAAGGGCTCAACGGTTTTCGAGACCGCCCCATTCAACCACTCTGGCATCTCTCCATTCGCCGCAGGCGGCGAGAACGACAAAGATAGGATCCGCGCCCTGAATTTCAAAGTCCCTGCTTTGCGGCTCGAAATTCCTCTCGATTCGTGCCCGACAGGTCCCAGGCCTCGTCCTTGCGGCAAACGAAATAGCCGCCGTTTGGCGCGATGGGCAGATGAGGATTGATGGCGAAAAACCAGGCGTTCACCCGTTCCTTCGAAATACCCACCAGGGAGAAAGCGCCTCGAACATAGGCGATGAAGCGATCCCAACGCGGGGCTTTGCGCGGAATGTAGGTTTCGACTCGAAAACCCGCCGCATGGAGAAGGCGCTCGATACTCCATGCGTTGTGGAGACGAACGTGGTAATCGGCGATCCCGTAAAAGGGCACGGTCACGAGAAGCCTCCCTTCATCGCTGAGAATCGCGTGCAGACTTCGCAGTACCTGGAAATCCATGACGAGGTGTTCGAGGATTTCTCCGGCTCGGATGACGTCGAACCGCTCGGTCACCTTTTCGTGCAGAAGATCCCGGTTGAGATCGGCCACCACATCCGCGCCCTCGATGTCCACCGTAAAGGCCGAATCGAACTGCCCTTTTTTTTCGCCGATGGCCATGACCCGATCTCCCTCCCGGATCACGGACGCGTAAATGCGTGTGTTCATATAATGGGTGAAATTCATCGTTTTTGGTCCTTTCCAGAAGCCATTTCGTGAGAAAGAAAAAAATACGGAAAAACTCCGCCATTCGGAATTCCGACAAAGCACGTCCAATAATCTTCGAAAATCGCTCATTTTCATCAATTATTCCGCTTAGTGTGAATATTTTTCACATTTCTCTTGACTTTGTCGTGAGAAAGAGTGAGGTTAGGTCCATGCTTTGTATTCTCCCTGACCGAGACGCGGGGACTACGGATAGGCTCGGAGAACACTTCATTTGTGGCACCTTTGGAGTATCGTCATGAAAACGCAGCGCTTCCGAATCCCGGTCTGGGCATGCGGCATGGGAATGGTATTGCTCTCTACCCTGCTCTGGGCCCAGCCCGCTCTCCCCATTCTCAAATCTTCGGTGGCATGGCCGGAGGTCACCCTCACCATCGCGCCGACCTGCAACAGTTTGCGGTCCTATGACTGGACCCCCGCGCAATTGGAACTCACAGAAAACGGAACTCTGATGACCAACGTCCAGGTCACCTGTCCCGATACCTCCACATCTCAGCTCCGTAGCTTGGCTCTGGTGCTCGATGCAAGTGGGAGCATGGCGGGAAGTGGCAATGCAGGCGCAATACAGATGGGACACCACCTGGTCGACAATAAAATGGGGATCATGGACGAGGCTACGATTTTCCATTTTGCGAGCACGGTGACGAAGGTCCAGGGATTGACGAGCAACCATACTCTGCTCAATGCCGCCATCAGCACGCTTGCAAGCAGTGGGGCCACCGCGTGTTGGGATGGCATCTATGCGGGGCTGGAGGAACTCGTCAGTTCCTCGTCCAATCCCTCGCGCTGCCTGATCGTTCTTACCGATGGGGACGACAATTCCAGCACCCATACACCACAACAAATCATTGCCCTCGCCCAGGCGAACTCCATCAAGGTGTTCACTATCGGCCTCGGCAACTTCAGTGGCTCCATCGGAGATTTGATAAATATCTCCCAAAACACCGGAGGTGTATTCCGAAATGCACCCACCACCGGCCATCTGATACCGGTCATCGACGAGATCTGGAACATGCTGGATTACGAACCGTGCACGGTTCGGTACACATCGTCCTGCGAGGACGGGAAGTCCCGTGCCGTGACGCTCCGCCTGAATAATTTCTGCGGAGGCAGCCCCCTGGCTACTTTCACCTTCCAGGCCCCATTCACCCCGTCCTCCTTCGTCCCCATTCATTTCGCTCTCGACACTCTGGACACGCCCCAGCAGGCGGAAGTCCGCATGACCCTGCGGCTGAACACTCCTGAGCTGGGCCTCCTGGCCCCCTGCAATGGACAGATCGTCTTGGATCGTCGGTATCTGGACTTCCTTCGCTACGAACCGGATCCCAACCCCGCCATCATGGGATTCAATCCTGCGATCCAAAAGGGCTTTGATCAGCTCACCTTTAGCAGTAGCGGCAACCTGCCCATTCTGCGCGATGGGACTCTGGGGACTTTCGTGTTCCGCTCGATTGCGATTCCGGACACGGTGACCACCCCGGTACGTCTTTCGTTCTTGACCTTTCAGTATGGATGTCGCGAGCCAAAGGTGTACAACGGCCAGGTTCGCATATTCGGTGGTTTTGCGCCCAGGGTATTCGCGAGCGGGAAGGTGGAATTCTGCGAAGGAGACAGTGTCGTGTTGACCGCGGAGGATGGCTTCGCCTCCTACCAATGGTCCACCGGCAGCACCGACCGGCGCGTGGTGATACGGTCCGGCGGCATCTACACCGTCTTCGTTACCCGCTTCGATGGCAAGTCCGGCACATCCGATCCCATCGAGGTGACGGTTCATCCCCATCCCCGCCCCGTGGTGACGCCCTCCGGTCCGGTGGTGCTCTGTCCCAACCAGACCGCCTCGCTCGAGGTCACGGCCGCGGAAAAGTACCGATGGAATTCCGCAGACACCACTCGTCAGATTTGGGTGATGGGCGGAGGAACCTACGTCGTGGAGGTAGAGGACATCCATGGCTGCCGAGGAGTATCTGATTCCGTGCGGGTGCTGGCCTCGACGGTCACCGCGCAGATCACGCCCCCTTCACCGGTCATTCTCTGCCCTGGCGACACGGCCCACCTTACCGCCGACAGCGGACCCTATCGCTATCGGTGGAGCACGGGAGACAGCACACAGACGATCTCGAAATCGAGTCCGGGCCAGGTCACCGTGGTGGTGACGGACGCGTTCGGATGCTCGGTAACCTCTTCGCCCGTGGATATCCGCATCCTCACCGTCGTAAAACCGTCGATCACCCTCAGTCCTCCTTCGTCCTCCCTCTGCGAGGGCGACACCGTGGTGCTCGATGCGGGTCCCGGCTATGCCACGTATCGCTGGAATCGTGGCGATACCACCCGATCCATCGCCGTCACGCATTCGGGGTCCTATTCCGTGCACGTGACGGCCGCCGCAGGATGTTCGGCCTCTTCCACGCCGTCGGTCATCACCGTGCATTCCCTGCCCTACCCCGTGATCACACCGGGAGGTCCTATCCAACTCTGCGTGGGAGACACAGTGCGTCTCGATGCGGGAGCGGGATACGCCATGTATCAATGGAATATGGGCGGGATCGGCCGTCGCCTGGCGGTCACGGATGCCGGGATGTACTCGGTACTGGTGACGGACAGCAACGGATGCTCCGCGTCGAGTCCCCCGGTGATCGTGACGACTCTTCCTCAGCCCATCACGCCCGTGATCGTGTCAAGCGGTGGCGAGCTTCGCACCGACAGTGCGGTATCCTATCAATGGTTCCTGAACCGAATCGCGATTGCCGGAGCCACCGGACGCACCTGGCGTCCCGTCGCGAGCGGCTCCTACACGGTGGACGTCACCAATGCGGACGGGTGCAGGGCCAGTTCTCAACCCCTCGATGTGGTGGTGGATGTGAAGGCCCTCCCCGAGACTCCCCGTCTGGTGATCTGGCCTGATCCGGCCCGGGACGAGGTGTTCTGCGCCCTGCGCGCATCAGGCCCTGGTCCGGTGCAGATCGAAGTGCGGGACCTTCTGGGCCGCCGCGTGCGATTCGTGGAGCTGACGGTGGTGGATAGCGGGGGCCGGGTGCGCATCCCCGTCGCGGATCTCCCCACGGGGGTGTACCTGCTCCGCGTGGTGTCGGATCCGAGATCGGCTCCCACCCTGTTCCGCAAGCAATAAGCCAGAAGGCAGCATCGAAACGGCGGTCCCCGGACCGCCGTTCACTTTTCATTCCGCCGAAGGTCGTCGGCTTTCGCCCCTCTGCCTCTTCTTTACCGAATGACGCATTTTCCCATCTCTCCAGGCCCGACGCACCCGTGCGGGGATGCGGGTGGGGATCCGTTCCGGATCACGATGCAGCAACCGTTCGAGTTTTTCGCGCAGGCGCCGCAGGCACATGCGACGGTTCTGGTATTGACTGCGTTCGGTCTGGCATTGCACGGTGACGCCCGTGGGCAGGTGGACGAGCCGCACCGCCGTTTCCACCTTGTTCACGTTCTGTCCTCCCTTCCCTCCGGCACGAAAGGTATCCACCCGGCATTCCGCCAGGAGAGCTTCGTCGGTAGGGGGAATCGCACTCATCGCGGTTCCTCGGCGAAGGCCAGCACATGTCCGTCGGGGTCGAGCGCGTAGCCGACCCGATCTCCCCAATTTCGGAGCTCAAGATCCGAAATAATCCGTCCCCCGGCCTCCCCCGCTCGATGGAGAGCGGCGGCGGCATCATCCACGCGCAGGTAGAGTTCCACGCGGGGAATGCCCTCGGCCCGGGCGGGATCCGGAATCGCGGATCCCAGCAGGCGCAGGATTCCCGCGATGGGCATCAGTCCCAGCACGCTGGATTCCGTAAGCGGGATTTCGGTCATGCCGGGCACATCGAGGCGCGGAGCCCGGTCGAGCACGGTGGCGTAGAAATCCGCAGACCGCTTCTGATCGAGAACGTACAGGATGGTGAGGGATTCGGAGATGGTCATGGGCGAGGTTCGTGGTCTGATGGGAGAATTGTGATGCACCGGGACAGTGGGAACCTAGCTTCCTCGCGTGAGGACTCCAAACGGGACTCGGAGAGACGCACCATCGTCTCGCAGAGATCACTCTGCGGGCGAGGTCAGGTCTTCCCTCCTGTCCGAAGCGTGATACCACCACCGATATCCGACTCCACTTTCGGTGAGTATGAGCTGCGGTCGACTGGGATCATCTTCGAGCTTCTTCCGGAGCTGATTGATATAGACGCGCAGATACTGCGTTTCTTCTTCGAGGGCAGGTCCCCACACCGTTCGCATCAGGAACCGGTGGGTCAGTACCCGCCCTTCGTTTCGCGCCAGGACGGCAAGGAGGGTATACTCGGTGGCCGTCAGTTTCACGAGGGCCCCCTGTTTTCGAACACTTCTCGCGGCAAGATCCACCTGAATGGCACCAAAAGTAAGCACGGGCTCCCCCACTTCGTCGGAGCCGGATCGCAACGCCACCCGAATGCGTGCGAGGAGTTCGGAGTTCCGGAACGGCTTCACGAGATAGTCGTTCGCGCCGGCATCAAGGGCGTGTACGATGTCCGCTTCACCTCCTCTCGCGGAGACGATCAGAACGGGGAGTGATGTCCATTCCCGAAGGCGCACCAGAAGTGTCATGCCATCCATGTCCGGCAGTCCGAGATCGAGAATCATGCAATCCGGTCGTTCATGCAAGGCCGCATTCATCCCCAGGGCGCCGGATTCCGCCGTCACGACCTGATAGCCCGCATCTTCCAGCGAAAACTGGAGAAGACGCCTCATCTGTTTTTCATCATCGACGATCAGGATTTTCCGTTTCATCTTCCTCCTCATCAAGAGATATCGCATCGGCGGAGGGGACCGGAATATCCATGGTGATGCACAATCCCGATCCGTGCGGACAGGACGCCCGCACCTCTCCCCCGTGGGCCTCGATGAAGCCACGCACGATGGCCAGACCGATTCCGGTTCCCCCAGCTGGGGAACCGGGGACCCGATAGAATTTCTCGAACATTCGCTCCAGACTCTCCGTCGGAACGCCGGGTCCATCATCGACAATATCGATCCGAACATGGCCGTTCTCGTAGCGGGCGTGCACATCGATGGTGGTCCCGGGTGGAGTATAGAGCATGGCATTACGTACCACATTGCGAATCGCGTGCTCGATCAATCCCCCATCCACGCGCACGCAGGGCAGAGCCGGGTCGGTGTGCAGATGAAGATGGTGCGCGGAATGCGCCTCCTCGAGCGATGAGACCGCGCAACGGATCACATCCCGAAGATCGCACCAGTCCGCTGCGATGCGAATATGTCCACTTTCAATGCGTGTCATGTTCAACAGATTATCCACCAATTGTCGCAGGCGGTCGCTCGCGGTGGCTAGTTCCAACAGGAGAGCCCGGTCCGCCGGATCCGTTACCTTGTGCCGCAGATGGTCGATGGTGGACATGATGATGGTGAGAGGCGTGCGGAGTTCGTGCGAGATGGAATTGAAAATGGTTTTATAGAGTCGCTCCGATTCTGTAATCACCACGGATTGCCGAGCCAATTCATGCAGGAACTCCCGTTCGAGGGCAGAGCTGATCTGACGAAGGAAATTCTGGAGCACGTCCTCCTGATCCGGCGTCAGGGTTTTCGGGAGGGGGTGTCTCCATCCCAGGACACCGACGGGATAGCGTGGCCCGGTCAACGGATAGTAGGTCGCTTCCGCTCCCGGAAGGGTGGCCGTTCCCGCCCCCGCTTTCTTTTCGTTCCAGTAACACCAGGCCGCGACGGCCAGTTCTTTGGGAGACACGGACCAGTGGCTGGCGGGGTGTTCGCGAATCGCCAGATCCCCGTCCGGCTGTCCCAGCACGACGCAGGCCTGTCCTCCAAACTCCGACTCGAAATGTGTCATGGCCGTGTGAACAACCTCATCCTGAGAGCGGGCATTGCCCAGATCCCGGGTAAGGGCGAAGAGCGCGGAGGTCCGATGCTGCTGTCTCGCCAGGGCTCGTGCTTTTGCATGGCTGCGTGAGGACAGGAACCCCGCGACGGTGGCGGTGATGAGAAACAGGCCCACCATGAGGACATCGGCGGGATCCTGAATGTACACGGTGTAGTATGGTGGGATGAAGAAAAAATTCCAGCACAGCGCGCCCAGAAGCGCCGTCACAACCATGGGGCCCACGCCCAGACGAAGGGGAAGGAGGGCACTGACCAGAAGGAAGAGGAGACCGATCGACTGGTAGCTCACATGATGTTGCAGCCCCATTCCCACAAGAGTCGTTCCCACCACGGCTCCGAGTCCCGCTCCATACTGGCGCACGGGAGACAGAGCTCCAGGGAGGAACCACCCGTTTCGGCGAGACTCAGAGGGTTGATCCACGCCCACCACATAGACATCGATATCTCCGCTGTTCGCCAGGAGTTCCTTGAGAATCCGGTTCTTCCTCCCCCTCATCCCCGACGCGGCCTTCCCGACCAGTACCTGCGTCGCATCTTCTTCCCGAGCGGCATCGAGAATGCCGGAGACGATCTTGTCGGCGACGATGATTCGAATGCGCGCACCCAGTTCCCGCGCGAGATCGAGGTTGGTGCGAAGCTGTTCCGGAAGTTCCTGGCTTCCTTCTTCATCGCCGCGCACGGTCACCACCACCCACTCCGCATCCAGCGAGCGCGCCAGGCGCCCCGCGGAACGAATCAGGGCTGCCGATGCCAGGGTGGGACCTGCCGCAACCAGGAATCGAGGACGAACGCGTGGGCCGGATGTCTGCCCGACGAGCGTCGCGTGATCACGGGCCTGGCGATCCACATGCTCGGCGACAACGCGGAGTGCCACCTCGCGCAGGGCAATAATCTTCGCGGGAGTGAAGAAGTTGCGCATGGCCACATGGGACTGCTCTCCCTGGTACACCTTTCCTTCACGGAACCGCTTCATCAGGGTATCGACGGTCACGTCCACCAGCACCATTTCGTGCGCCCAATTCAACACGGGATCCGGCACGGTTTCTCGAACCCGAACCCCGGTGATTCGATACACGATATCCGACAGACTGTTGAGGTGCTGCACATTGACCGTGGTATGGACATCGATTCCATGGAGCAGGAGCTCCTCCACATCCTGATATCGGAACTGATGGCGGGATCCGGGCGCATTGGTATGCGCGAGTTCATCGAGAAGAATCAGACGGGGATTGCGCTGCAGGGCGGCATCGAGATCGAATTCGGAAAGGGTGATTCCGCGATACGTGAGGGTTTTCCGTGGAAGTATCTCCCAGTCACGACACAGGGCCTCGGTTTCCGGTCGCTGATGCGTTTCCACCAGCCCGATGATCGCGTCCACTCCCTCCTTTCTGCGGACTTCTCCGTCCCGCAGCATGTGATAGGTTTTTCCCACCCCCGCGCACATGCCGAAGTAGATGGTGAGGCATCCCCGTTTCCGCGCGTCGGAGTCTCGCTGGATTGCCTGGAGTAGCCGATCGGGATCGGGTCGGGCTCTTGAACTCGATGAAGGAGAAGGTGTCGTCATCGTATCCCCATGGAATCAAGCGCGACATTGAGGGCGAGCACATTCACGCGCGACGGAGCGCCCAGGAGCACGGAGGCCGGTACGGTCATCCTGGATACCAGCATGGAAATGCGTGCAGGATCCATCGCCCGCACCCGGGCGATACGAGGAATCTGGATGCGAGCGGCTTCTGGACTGATGTGGGGATCCAACCCACTCCCGGACGAAAAGAGGAGCTCCGGAGGAACGTCCCGCAGAGCGACATTCGACGCCGCAGCCCACCGCTGTTGCCGGGCCAGAACGGAATCGCGCAGAGACGACGCGATCCATTCGGCATTGCTGGCTCCCGACGGGAGTGCGCCATATGCGGACGCCGAGGGCCGTCCATGAAAGTACTTGGGGGATTGCCATTGCTGACCGATCGGAAATGCGCCACGACAGATTCCCTGTTCGTGCAGGAGGGAGCCATGGATGCGCGGAGACCAGAGCAGGGAGCCAATGCCATGCATGGCCATAGGATACCCGATCCCCAGCACGAGGGTGGTAAACAGGAACATGGCACCGGACGCTCGGAACAGTCGCATGAAGGATGACATCGTAGTTCTTCAAAAATAGTGGATAGGCGGATGATCCCATGCATCAGGAAACCAGGCCGAGAAATTGGATCACGAGGTCGATGACCTTGATTCCCACGAAGGGGACGAGGAGGCCTCCCACCCCGTATATCAGAATATTGCGTCGAAGAATCTGCTGCGCGTTGCGTGGCGTATAGCGGACTCCCCGCAGCGCGAGTGGGATCAAGGCGACGATGATCAGGGCATTGAAAATTACCGCACTCAGGATGGCGCTCTGCGCGGAATGGAGTCCCATGATATTGAGGGCGGTCAGAGGTCCGGCCTTCCCCGCCACGGCATAGAAACTCGCGAACAGGGCCGGCAGAATGGCGAAGTACTTCGAGACATCGTTGCTGATGCTGAACGTCGTGAGGGCGCCACGCGTCATCAGGAGGCGCTTTCCTGTTTCAACGACCTCGATCAGCTTGGTGGGATTGCTGTCGAGATCGATCATGTTTCCCGCCTCGCGAGCAGACTGGGTCCCCGTATTCATGGCGATCCCAACATCGGCCTGAGCCAGGGCGGGTGCATCATTGGTGCCATCTCCGATCATGCCGACGAGTCGACCCGCAGCCTGTTCTTCGCGCAGTCGTCGCAGTTTGTCCTCCGGCGTGGCCTCCGCGAGAAAATCGTCCACGCCGGCCTCCACCGCGATTGCCGCCGCCGTGAGCGCATTGTCTCCGGTAATCATCACCGTTCGGATTCCTATTGCACGCAGGCGCGCAAAGCGCTCCCGGATCCCACCCTTCACGACATCCTTCAGATGAATCACTCCCAGCACGCGGTCCGGTTCCGCCACCAGAAGCGGAGTTCCCCCCTGGGAAGCGATGGTCTCGGCGAGTTCCCGTGCCTGCGTCGAGACAGAGCCGTTTCTCTCCTGCACCCACGCCAGAATGGACGACACGGCTCCCTTACGAATCTCCCGGCGTTTTCCTTCCATGTCGATGACATCCACCCCACTCATCCGCGTCGTGGCCGAGAACGGCACGACATGGGTAGTGGCCATGGGAAGCGAGGATTTCATGCCAAACCGATCCTTGGCAAGATGCACGACGCTCCTGCCTTCCGGTGTAAAATCCGAGAGCGAAGAAAGGAAAGCGGCTTCGGCGAGATACTGAAGTGGCACCTGGTCCACGGGAATCACGTCCGTCGCCATGCGGTTGCCGAGCGTGATGGTCCCGGTTTTGTCGAGCAGCAATACATCCACATCGCCCGCAGCTTCGACGGCCTTTCCGCTGAAGGCGATCACATTTCTGCGCACGAGCTGATCCATGCCACTGATCCCGATCGCACTCAGGAGCCCGCCAATCGTGGTGGGAATGAGACAGACGAGGAGCGCGGTCAACACAAACACGGAGGGAGAGGAGGGATCGGATGCCGGCATCGATCCGCCGGCAAAGGCCATCATCACGGGGAGCGTGCATACCACCAGAAGAAAGATGAGGGAGAGTCCGGCAAGGAGTTGTGTCAGCGCGATTTCATTCGGGGTTTTCTGTCGCTTTGCGCCTTCCACCAAGTGAATCATGCGATCAAGGAAGGTATCGCCCGATTCCACGGTGATGCGAATCACAAGGCGGTCGCTGAGCACCCGCGTGCCTCCCGTGACGGCACTCCGGTCCCCGCCGCTTTCGCGAATCACCGGAGCCGATTCCCCCGTGATCGCTGATTCATCCACGCTGGCCACCCCTTCGATCACCTCTCCATCACTGGGGATCACATCTCCGGCTTCGCACACCACGTGGTCTCCGCGATGCAGTGATTCCGCCGGGACCCGTGTTTCCCCTGCCTCGCGCAGGAGTCGTGCGGACAGGGTGGAGCGGGTGCGCCGCAGATCCTGGGCCTGTGCCTTTCCACGCCCTTCCGCGAGCGCCTCGGCCACGGTGGAAAAGTAGACCGTGATCCATAACCAGCCCGTCACATGTCCGTGGAACGCGATGGTGTGGCCCGCGAAAAGCTCGGACACCAACAGCACCGTACAGAGCGTGGCTCCCATCTCCACAATCATGATCACGGGAGAATCGATGAGCACGCGGGGATCCATTTTCTTCAGCCCATCCCACAAGGCCTTCACAACCAGTCCATGTACGCGGGGCGTTGGAGTGCCGTGTTCTGCTGTCAACGGAGTGTGCATCGTTCCTCCTACCATGCGACATGAGATTGAATGAGGACGTGTTCCACGACGGGGCCCAACGCCAGAGCCGGAAAGAAGGTCAATCCCCCTACGACGACGATCACCGATGCCAGCAGGATCCCGAAAAGCAGGGTGTTGGTTCGAAACGTTCCTGCTCCCGCAGCGGACCTTCCCTTTTCGACCATGTTCCCTGCAAGCGCGAGAACGGGGATGATGACCCCGAAGCGACCGACCAGCATGGCGATGCCCAGTGCGACATTGTGGAAGGGAACATTGGCCAGGAATCCCGCGAACGCACTGCCATTGTTCGCTCCAGCGGAGGTGTAGGCATACAGCAGTTCCGTGAATCCATGGGGACCGGTGGTGGACATGGAGGCGGTGCCCCATTTCGTGAGCAGGCTCGCGGCGATTCCCAGCAGGATCACCGCCGTGGGTGCAAGGACAGCCAGCACCGCCATCTTCACTTCGAAGGATTCGATTCGCTTTCCGAGATATTCGGGCGTTCGTCCCACCATCAGGCCAGCGAGAAAAATGGTGAGGATCACAAACACCAACATGCCATACATCCCCGATCCCACTCCTCCGAAGAGAACCTCCCCGACGAGCATGTTCCCCAGGGCGACCAGAGAGGCAAGAGGAGAGAGGCTTTCATGCATCATATTGACGGATCCATTCGAAGCAGCCGTCGTCACAACAGACCACAGAAAACTCGAGGTCGATCCAAAACGCCATTCCTGACCCTCCAACCCCGGGATCCCTCCCCAGAGAGGATTGCCAGCATGTTCCGCGCCCACTGTGACACCCACTCCAAGGGCCGTCAATCCCGCCATCACTCCCCACAGCACCCAGGCCTCGCGTGGGGCATGAATCATGCGACCAAACGCGAACACCAACGCCGACGGCAGAAGCAGGATCGCGAGCAGTTGCAGGACATTGGAGACGGGTGTTGGATTTTCGTAGGGATGGGCACTGTTGACGCTGAAGAAACCGCCCCCGTTTGTTCCCAGTTGCTTGATCGCGATCTGGGAGGCGGCGGGGCCCTGTGGCAGGATCTGTGTGTCCCCTTCCCGGGTGTGCGCCACCACCGGGGCATCGAAGTTCTGCACCACTCCCTCGTGCATGAGAGCCAGGGAGAGGATGATGGACAACGGAAGCAGCAGTAGGAAAAGAATCCGACCGAGATCTCTCCAGAAATTCCCCAGGCCGCGGGACTTCGCACGCGCAAGGGAACGCACAAGCGCCGCAAACACCGCGATGCCCGTGGAGGCACTCAGGAAATTCTGTGTCGTGAGCACGGTCATCTGGGTCCCGTAACTCATGGTCGTTTCTCCGGAATACGACTGCCAGTTCGTATTGGTCACGAAACTCAGTGCGGTATTCAGCGCGGTGTCCCAGCGCACGGCGGGCAGGTGGGCAGGATTCCAGGGAAGCAGATGCTGACACATCTGAACAAGCCAGGTGACCACAAGCCCCAGTCCATTGAATACCAGCACCGCGCCGAGGTATTGTTTCCAGGTCATATCCTCGGAGAGATCTATCCCCAGACGTCGTAGGATGCGACGCCCTTTCCCTTCAATCGACGAGGTGGGTGCCTGCGGCTCGTGGAGGACCCAGGCGATATACCACCCCAGAGGAATGGATGCCATGAGAAGGACAATGCCATACAGCGCGAGAAAAGGGCCATCCAGAAGAGGAGTCATGATGAGAACCTCTCTGGACGGAGGAGCACATATACGAGATAGACAAAGGCAAGAAGGGCGAGAAGCGTCGCGAGGATCATGGTGAAGTCCGAATCGTGAACTTCACGAAACTACCCTGCGTCCCGCTCGAAGGAAATCCGGGAATTGTTAGAAGTGGTCTCGAATCGATAAAGGAAAAATAAAAATCACTTCTGGGGACTCAGCGCCCTCACCTCTTCGGGCAGAAATATCGAGTCCGGAATTTCCACGTTGTTCTGAATACTGTCCACGGTCAGGAGCATTTCCTGTCGACCGGTGACCACGCGGATCTGATAGGGAATGGTGAGTCCGCCCACGGTCTTGTAATCACGGTACCAGTACTTCGCAGACGAGGTCCCCATAAATCCGGGGAACAGAAAATCCATCCGCGTGAGCAGACCCGTCGCCACATCGAAATACAGGGTGATGTCGTTGTCCGCCACCTTGCCTTCGATTTCGATGCATTCCTTCCCTTCCAGAGTTTCTTTGCCCACCACCTTGGGTTCCAGGAGCGTGGTGTTCCAGCGTGCCAACCAGTCCATGCTGTTGTACTGCCGAATGACGGCGGCCTGCTTGCCGTCGAGAATCTTGGGGCCGGACATGGGATTGTTGGTCCACACCAGATCTCCCACGTAGCCGGCGGACATCGAGCCCATGCCTGCCAATTCCGACACGAGGCAGGCGCGATCGGGAGCGCGAAAATACTGCGTGGTTTGAATCACCAGATCCTGGCCCGGCATCTCCATCGTAGCCGCCACGATCCGGGAGTGGATGCGATCGTAGGCCGCCTTCCCCCCGGTGACCTCCACATACCGATTCAATACGGTCGCGGCATCGGGCAACGCGTCCTGCGCATGGGCGAGAACCGGAACGATCAGAAAAACAAGAATCAGGGCGAGCGAACGATGCGTGACCATGAGTACTCCGTATTGGGTGAACGCAGGAAAATACAGGAATCCGTTGTATCGTGGGATGGAAAAAAACCCTCCCAGGAATGAACATTCTGCGGCGTTCCTATGTTACGGGAGGAGATCCCACACAACTCACTCCAGGAGTTCTCATGCGATTCATTCCCCTCTTCGCCATCCTCGCGCTGTTCCTTTCCGCCTGTGGCGCCTCCATCGATCCCGTGCTGCAGAGTAAGGTGGATCGATACTTCGCCGCCACGAGCGGACGCACCGTTACCGCGGGTCCCCGCTTCACCACACCCATGCCGTACAAAGTGGGTCAATACACCGTACATACCTCTCTTGTGGACGGGAAGCGATCCATCAGCCGCACCGCCATCGTGGGAGAGCAGAACGGCGGTCTCATTCTCGAAACCTACTCTCTCTCTCCTTCATCGGAGATGACCACGCAGATGCTCGTGACGGGACTCGACAAGGTACGTTCAGGGGGCACGCTCGATGACATCGACATCGTATGGGTGAAGAGCAAGGAAGGTGACAACGCGGTGCAGAGTGTCGAGGGACCGGTGCTTTCCATGATGAAGGGATTCTATCGCAAGGGATTGGTGAGTTTCGATGTAAAGAACATCGCCTATGTGGATGGCGGTCCCGTTACCGTGCCCGCAGGCATGTTTGCCGGAACCTCGAAGGTGGACACCGAGGTGTCCTTCCTCGGCTCCACGTATCGCGGAACAAGCTGGCATCATCCCTCCATCCCCATCAACGGCATGGTCAAGAGTCAATCCACCGACGGCAAGTCCGTGATGGAACTCGTGGAATTCGGCGACAACGCAAAACCTTCCTTCTAACTCAGAGCGTTCCTTCCGCGTTTCGAAAGGGTCTGACATGGTGGCACCGCTGCGTGCTCGATATGAGTATCCCATTCCCTCCAGTTTTCATCCCGGCCTGATCGACCGGATCATCGAGGAGAGCTCCCTCCATCCGCGATCGTTTCACGGCCCGCTGCACTGGAGCCACGTCGAGCGCATCGGCGCCTGGCTGGCTCCGCAAACCGGAGCGGATCCCGCCGTGGTGGCCCATTTTGCGTGGCTCCACGATGCGCGGCGCATGGACGAAGGGTACGACGGAAATCACGGACACCGCGCGGCGGACTACGTCGCAACCCTCGTCCACGAGGGATTGGTGCGTCTCGACGAGGAGCAGATTATGCTCCTTGTCGAGGCCTGCCGTCATCACAACACCCTGCACGCCATGACGACGGACGCCACGATCATGACCTGCTGGGATGCCGATCGGCTCGATCTCCTTCGGTTGAAGATCATGCCCGACGTGCACTACCTGCATACCGAGGTGGCCCGTCGACCCGACACGATCGCCCTGGTACGCGCACTCCTTCCACCGCACTAGGCGGTCCGGCGATGCAGGATTCCGGATGAAGGAGTCCGAAATGCGGGCGACCGTCGATATCAGGCGCTGAGATACACCGAGGCGAAGATCGGCGCAAAGTCTTCGATGCTCGTCGGCGTGGTGGTTTCCGGTGTACGTGTGGCATCTTCGAACACGCGGTGCGAATTCATCGCCTGCATGAATTCGTTCATCGCGGAGATCATCGAAGGCGACGCGCCCATGTGGCGCATGGCTCCAGCGAAATCTTCTGGACTGATTTCGACATACGGAAGATCCGGCTTGCCGATGGCCGCGCCCAGGATTTTTGCGACCTCCATATACGTGAGATCGCGTGATCCCAACAGGTAGTGCACGCCATTTCCCGCAAAATCCAGAGCCTGCAGGCGCATGGCGGCATAGGCCGCGATATCCCGCGTCGCGATCATGCTGAAGGGAAGGTCCGCGCGGATCGGGCTCCCCATCATTCCGAACTCACGGATGGCGGCAATGGCGCCAAAGGTGTTTTCCATGAAATACGTGGGACGCAGATGCAGAGTATGGAGGCCGGGTATGGCATTGAACAGCGCTTCCATGTATCGGAGTCCGAACACCACCCCAGATCCGGATTCGAGATGGGTTCCCACGCTACTGAGAGATACCACGCGTGGAACTCCCGCAGCCTGGAGGGCGGTGGCGAGGGCATCGGCATGGTTCTTTTGATGCAGAAACACATCCTCCGCTGTCCAGTGCGGGGGAATCATGGCAAACACCGCACTGGCGCCCGTGAAGGCGCGTGTGAGAAAGGCGGGATCGGTGGCATCACCGATCCAGGGCTCCGCGCCAGCGTCCGCCAGGGGGGTCGCGCGTTCGGCGCTACGCGAGATGATGCGAACGGGAGTGCCCGCATGGAGCAGGGCCTGCGTGAGAGGAGTACCGGTATGTCCGGTAGCGCCAGTGATGACAATCATTGACAGTCCTTTCTGTAATGCCTCGAGGGGCGTGGATAACGAAACGATGACGAGAGGAGGTTCGCGAGAAGCCGATCAGCGATGGGAGCGGAGGGCGGATCCGGTATCGCCATGGATGAGCGCCTGCACGCGAGGACCCGCGAGAAAATCGTGGGGAAATCCGAGCACGGGTGCGCTGGCTGCGTCCAGTCGAGCGATCTGATCAGGGTGGAGCGTGAGATCGAGGGCGGGGAGCGTTTCCTGAAGCTGTGCGCTGGTGCGAGCCCCGAGGATGGGAATGACGACCCCGGGTCGTTGCAGAAGCCAGGCCACGGCCACCTGGGCGGGAGGGACCCCACCGTCTTCGGCGATCGACACTACGAGACGGGCGATCTCGACCGTTCGTTCGGGCAGAGCCGTCGGGGTTCCGGATGAGGGTGCCAGACGCTTCGGATCGGAATCCCCACGCAGGTACTTGCCGGTGAGCACTCCCGCAGCCAGGGGCGCCCAGGCGGTGACCGCCAGATCGAGAGCGGCGCACATCGGCAGCAGTTCGCGCTCGGAGCTGCGTTCCACCAGGTTGTACTGGGTTTGCAGCGCGACGAAAGAGGACCAGCCGCGAAGTTCGGCCAGCGTATTGCTACGCGCGACGACCCAGGCCGGAGTATCGGAAACACCGATGTACCGAACCTTGCCGGAACGCACGAGGTCGTCGAGTCCCCGCATCACTTCCTCGGAGGGAGTGATCCCGTCCCAGGCGTGCATGGAGTACAGATCGATGTACTCGGTTTGTAGGTGACGGAGACTGGTTTCGACCGAGGCCATCATGTTTTTACGGGAATTCCCGCTTGCATTCGGATCGGAGGGATCCCGTGAGAGGGTGTACTTCGTGGCGAGCACCACGCGATCCCGTTTCTCTGCAAGGAATTCACCGAGATAGCGCTCGCTGGTCCCATTGGTGTAGTTCACCGCCGTGTCGATGAAGTTTCCACCCCGATCGAGATAGATATCGAGCATGCGGCGGCTTTCTTCCCGGTCCGCACCCCATCCCCACTCCTGTCCGAAGGTCATGGTACCCAGGGCCAGAGCCGACACTTTAAGTCCCGATTTTCCGAGCAGTCGATAATACATGGACGTCCTTTCGATGACTGCTCATACAACCATGCGAATCGCAAAAAAATTTCCGCATCCCTCCCAGGAATTGTAGTTTCCCTTCACCCCTTCACTCTTCACTCTTCACAGGATTCCCATGATCATCACCACTGGAAACGACATTGCCGGTCACGAAATCGTTGCCTACCTCGGCGTCGTGCGCGGCATCGTCGTTCGTTCGGCCAATCTTGGACAGAACATTGTCGGCGGAATCAAGAGCCTCTTTGGAGGCAACATCTCGGACTTCACCACCGTGTGCGAGGAAGCCCGCGAGGAAGCCTATCAGTTGCTCGAAACCCATGCGCGAGATCGTGGGGCCGATGCCGTGATCGGCATGCGGTACGACGCCACGGAATTCTATCAGGGCATGGCCGAGGTTCTGGCCTACGGCACCGCCGTTCGCCTCAAGCGCCTGTGAGACGCTGGTCTCCCGCTTCCCTACCCCTGCGTTGGAAGCTCCAGCTGGCCTTTCTCGGCGTGGGCCTGCTCGCGGTGTTCATCACCGGATTGCTGACCTACAGCAACGCCCGATCTGCCCTCGAGCGCGTGACCACCGATCGCCTCACCGCGATTCGGGACAGTAAGAAGCGACAGGTCGAAACGTCCTTCCGCACGCTTCGCGAGCTCTGCCGCATCTTGGCCACCCATCCCGATCTACTCGCGGTCCCGCAGAAAGGCCGCGAAACCTCGGCTTCCCGTGCGATCCTGGACGATGTCCGTCAACGGTTTGGTCTCGATGATATTATCGTCGTGGATCGGAATGGGCTGGTGCTCGAATCGGTACGCTCCCGGGACATTCACGGCATTGCGATCCGGCTTTGGAATCACGGTGGGGCCCCGGTCGAAACCCTCGTGCGCTCGGCGATCTCCCTCCCCCGGGATTCCGTGCTCATCACCGACTTTTCGGTTCCACCCGATGGAACTGCACCCACGGCTCTCCTGGCTCTTCCCCTGAAGGAAGGCGACGTTTCGCTCGGTGTCCTCCTGGTGCGTCTGTCCATCGACGGGATCAATCGCATCATGACCTCAGACACCAACTGGAAGTCCGAAGGTCTCGGGGAGAGCGGAGAGACCTACATTGTGGGCAGCGACTCGACGATGCGCACCGACTCCCGGTTCTTCGTCCAGAATCGGGATCTGTTTTTTCGCCGTCTCCGTGCGGCGGGCACCGATTCCGCCGTGCTGGGCGCCATGATGCGTCGCGGATCGAGTATTCTCCTGCAGAAAGTCTCCACCGAGGCGGCTGGTCGTGCCTTGCAGGGGGAGTCCTTCGTGGGATTCGTGCGCGATTATCGTCAGGTGGAGGTCATCAGCGCGTCGGCGCCTCTGGATCTGCCGGGACTCCGCTGGGCTATCCTGGCCGAGATCGATACCGACGAAGCGTTCGCCGCCGTGTACGCCTTTCGTGAACACCTCTTGCTGGGTGTCCTCGTCATCTTGGGCATCGCGGGCATTTTCAGCGTGGCGGTGGCGCGCACCGTGGCCCGTCCCCTGCTCCAGCTCATCGATGCGGCGCATCAGTTCGGGGATCAGGGAGGACGGATCCCGGAGGTCGCGGTGGCGTCGCGGGACGAAATCGGGCTCCTCGCACGCACGTTCAATGCCATGGTGGAAAATATCGCCAGTCACACGGCGCGTCTCGAACGCGAGGTAGCCATGCGAACCGAAACTGAGGCGGAATTGCGTCGATCGGAGGATCGACTCCGCAGTCTGTCGGCCCATTTGCAATCCGCGCGCGAAGAAGAGAGGAAGGCGCTGGCACGGGAGATTCATGACGAGCTGGGACAGTCCCTCTCGGCGCTCAAGCTCAATCTCGGCGTGCTGCGCGACGCCCTGGCCCCGTCAGCGGAGCGAAACGCCTTTACCGAGCTGCTCACCCTACTCGACACCACCATCAAATCGGTTCGTCGACTCATCACCGATCTGCGTCCCCACCTTCTCGACGATCTCGGTCTCGGCGCCGCCCTCGAATGGCTCGTCGATGAATTCGGACGACGCACCGGGATTCGTGCCGCTCTTCACCTCCCTCCCGATGTAGACGACCTCGATGCCGAGCGCGCCATATCTGTGTTCCGCATCGTGCAGGAGGCCCTCACCAATGTCACGCGCCACGCCCAGGCCCGTGAGGTCGACATCCGACTCGAGCGGAGCGATCGGGTTCTCGATCTATGGATTCACGACAATGGAATCGGTCTCGATCCCGCGCGGGGACAGGATCCCCAGGCCTTCGGCTTGCTCGGCATGCGCGAGCGGGTTCTCTATTGGGGCGGAGATCTTGACGTGCAGGGATCACCCGGAGTCGGCACCACTATTCACGCTCGCATCACTCTGTCCGGAGCCACCCATGATTCGCGTGATCATCATCGATGACCATCTTCTGTTTCGTGAAGGATTGAAGCAGGTGCTAGCCCGTTCGGGCGACATTGCCGTGGTGGGGGAAGCCGGCACCGTCGGCGATGCCATGGCCCTGTTGGCGCGAGAGTCCTGCGACGTGATCCTTCTCGACATCTCCTTGCCCGGTGGCAGCGGGTTCGACATTCTGCGACGCGTCATGGACACGACGACGGGATCGGAGCCGCATCCCGGCCGAGCCGTCCTGGTGCTCAGCATGCATCCTGAAGATCAATACGCCACCCGTATGCTGAGAGCGGGGGCGAAGGGGTACATCACCAAGGAGAGCGCGGGTGAAGAGCTCATCACCGCCATCCGCAAGGTGGCTCGGGGAGGACGGTACATCAGCGCGTCCCTCGCGGAGCATCTGGCCACAGCAGTCCTGACCCCCGGAGATCTTCCCCCTCATCATACGCTCAGCGATCGGGAGTTCGAGGTGTTTCGACACATCGTCTTGGGGACCGCACTCAAAGACATCGCCGATCAGCTTTCCCTGAGTGAAAAAACCATCACCACCTATCGGGCCCGCATTCTCGAAAAACTTGGGGTGCGCAATAATGTGGAACTGGCCCGGTACGCCATCGAGCACGGCATCGATTGATTCCTCGTGGCGGGACCTGCCACCTCACCTCGCGTGCATCGATGGCGTCCGCACCCGCGAGACGATGCCTGACGTCGTGCGATTGTCAGGATTTCCCTACACGAAAATCAGGGTTTCGCGACTGGAGCGCGATATGCGCCGTGGCGAGATTGGGACTCGACGCCCTGCGTCGTTCTCCCCGTTTCACCATCTTCAGGCGCATTCATGATCATCGACACCGGAAACACGGGATTCATGCTGCTGTGCAGCAGTCTCGTCATGCTCATGACCCCGGGACTGGCATTTTTCTATGGCGGTCTGGTAGGTCGGAAAAACGTGCTGGCCATCATGATTCAGAGTTTCGTGTCCATGGGCTGGACCACCGTGCTCTGGTATTTGTTCGGATACTCCCTGTGCTTCAGTGGAGACGTGGGAGGAGTGATCGGCAACCTCGACATGGCCTTTCTCCGCGGGGTGGATCTGATGGCTCCGTCCCCCATCAATGCCGGTATTCCTCTCATCGTGTTCGTGGCCTATCAGATGATGTTCGCCATCATCACCCCTGCCCTCATCACAGGTGCCTTCACCAACCGGGTCACTTTCAAGGCCTACATGCTCTTTCTCACCCTCTGGCTCGTGTTCGTGTACTTCCCCTTCGTGCACATGATCTGGGGCGGAGGATTTCTGCAGACCTGGGGCGTGCTCGATTTTGCCGGCGGCATTGTCGTGCACAACATCGCGGGAATGGCGGCTCTTGCCTCGGTTCTGTTCGTGGGGAAGCGGAAGGTGGCCGATCGGGGTCCCCATAGCATTCCCTTGGTCGCCCTGGGTACAGGACTGCTCTGGTTCGGCTGGTACGGATTCAATGCCGGCAGTGAGTTCCGCGTGGATTCCATCACGGCGATCGCGTTTCTGAATACCGATATCGCGGCCTCCTTCGCGGCGATCACCTGGCTCATTATCGATTGGTTCACTACGAAGAAACCCAAGTTTCTCGGGCTTCTGACCGGAGCCGTGGCGGGGCTCGCCACCGTCACTCCTGCCGCCGGATACATCTCCCCCACGTCCGCCGTGATCATCGGCATCATCGCCGGCATCATCTGCTATTACGCCGTGGCTCTGAAGAACCGACTCGGACTGGACGATGCCCTGGATGTGTGGGGCGTGCACGGAGTCGGCGGATTCATCGGCATCATTCTGCTCGGCATTCTCGGATCCACCGCCTTCAATCCCGCAGGAGCAAACGGGCTGTTGTACGGAGGCGGAGATTTCTTCGTCAAGCAGATCGTGGCCATCCTGATCTCGAGTGTCTGGGGCTTCGGCTTCACGTATGGCATGCTCTGGCTCATCAACCTGGTGACACCGGTGCGGGTGGAAGATGCCGCCGAGCAGGGGGGACTCGATGCATCCCTCCACGGAGAAGTGGCCTATATCGAGGACGATCGTCATGCGCTGTAACACGGCCCTGGTGTTGTTCGCGATCCTCGCGCTGCTCGGGACCTCCTCCCTCTCGGCCCAGGCCCCGTCCTGGGTGGAGCGCCTGGCCATCAACGGATTCGTCTCCACGTCCTACTCGATCAATCTCAACGCACCTCCGTCACGCACCAATGGTTATCGCGTCTTCGATACCCGAGAGAACACGATGAGTCTCGATGTCGCCGAGCTCGTGTTTCGCATGGATCCCACCGGGGCTGGCACGGGAGGATTTCGTGTGGATCTTACGGCGGGAACGTCCGTTCCCCACGTCACGCGCAGTGCAGGCTGGACAGCCGAAGACATCGATCTGCAACAGGCGTTCGCAACCTGGATCGCTCCCCTTGGCACCGGATTGCGCATCGATGCCGGAAAATTCGTCACACCCTTCGGATACGAACTCATCGAAGGATACGACGGATTTAACGACAACATCTCCCGGTCCTTCCTGTTCGGATACGCGATCCCCTTCACGCATACCGGCCTCCGGCTCGGCTATTCATTCTCCTCTGATCTGTCGGTCACCGGCTTCGTCGCGAATGGATGGGATCTCATGTCGGACAACAACACGGCGAAATCGGTGGGCCTCCAGATCTCCACCGTGCCGGTGTCGGGACTCACCCTGCTGGTCGGTGGGGCCACGGGCGCCGAGCGCCCCGGAAACGATCATGATGCCCGTTCCCTTCTCGACGCTTCTCTGATCTGGACCCCCAGCGCTTCCATTACGGTGGGGCTGAACGGAGACTTCGGGACCGAAGCCAAGGCTGCGGGAGACTCCCTCTCTCCGGCCGATGCCTCCTGGAGCGGAGTGGCGGCATATGTTCGGTGGAACCTCGACCCACGCGTTTCCCTTTCCCTTCGCGCGGAAACCTTCCGCGATCCGGATGGCTATCGCACCGGCACCGTGCAGACCCTCACCGGGATCACGCTGACTCCGGAATACCGACCCACCCCGGGTCTGGTGCTTCGCGCTGAACTTCGACACGATCTGTCGGATACGAAGGTCTTCGAAAGCGATAGCGATCCGACGGATCAGCAGACGACCGTCGCGTTCAACCTTCTGTGGTATTTTTGAGTGAATGATCGAAGACGGGAGGAGCCCTGCTCCTCCCGTCTTTTATTATTCTGCACGGCTCCTGAGCGTCACCACGAAGGTGCTTCCTTCGTCCGGTATGCTCTGGGCTGTGATCGTACCGCCCAGCACGTTCATCACATCCCGACACAGGTGGAGTCCAAGTCCCGTTCCTGGCTCCTCGTCCGTCCCCCGCGTGCTGGAATGAGAGTTCGGATCGAAGAGATACTCCATTCGCTCCGGTGGAATGCCGATGCCGGTATCGATCACGCGGATCACGCGATTCCCATTCTCATCCGCCTCGGCGAGAATACTGACCCGGCCATTCGGATGGGTGAACTTGATGGCGTTCGACACCAGATTCATGAGCACAATGCGTAGGAGTTGGCGATCGGTGACGATGGACAGAGATTCGTCCACCACCCAGCGCAGCGCGATGGATTTTCGAATCGCGATGCCGTGATGGACGTTGATGACATCTTCCACCGCAGAGGCGAGGTGCACCGGCTCGGGTCGCATCTCCATGCGATCGGTGTGGAGGCGGGACCAGTACAACAGGTTTTCGACCAGCGAATACACCTGTCGTGAAGACCGGTGAATATTGGCGACATAGGAGTACATCACATCCTTCGAGAGATTCGCAAAATCTTCGAGAAGGAGTTCAGAGAAACCCAGCAGTCCGGAAAACGGACTCCGCAGATCGTGGGCGATAATGGAGTACAGGCGATCACGGCTCGCGCTGCTTCGGGCCAGTTGCTCGGCGTGGAGACGAAGAGATTCGCGGATGCGGTGAAACTCGGTAATATCCTGCACGACGCCGCCCGACCGCACGGGGTTCCCGTCTTCATCCCGATGGATCCAGCCATCGATGCGCACCTGTTTGATCTGCTTTCTTTGCGTGGCGATGCGGCATTCGAAGGAGAAATCCGTCGTGGACATCGTGGCTTCGCGGAGCACCCGCGCCACGGCGTCCCGGTCCTCGGACACGACATGCTCGATGAAGATCTGTTCCGATGGAACGGTCAGGGCGGGATCCCGATCGAGGATCCGATAGAGCTCGCGGGTCCAGTGTTCAAAGCCAAGCACAAGATCCCGTTCCCAGCTCCCCGTTTTGCTGATACGCTGGGCTGCGTTGAGTCGTTCTTCGCTTTGCGAGATCACAAGCTCCGCCTGCTTGCGTACCGTGATATCGGTGATGAACCCCTCGAGTGCGAGGAGATTGCCCGATGCATCGAAGACACCCTGTCCCTGTTCCCACACCCATTTGATTTCGTTGGTCTTGGTCAGAATTCGATATTCATCGCGAAACACATCCCGCCGAGCGAGTACGGTTTGCCATTTGTTCCAGAGCCAATCCTGATCTTCCGGAAAGATCAGGTCATTGTAGGAGAGCGTGGCGTTTTCGATAAAATCCCGTGGCTGGTATCCCGTGAGAGCCAGGCACCCTTCGCTGATGAATTCCATCGTCCACTGGCGATCGTTTCTGCATCGGTAGGCGATACCTGGAAGATTTGCCAGAAGCGTGGCATGCCGACGTTCCCGTTCTCTGAGTTCCGCTTCCTGGTGCAGGCGTGGCGAAATGTCCCGAAAACTCGCGAGCGCCACGAGGACGGAGTTCAGTCTGATGATCTTGCTGGTGATCTCTACCGAGATCGTGGACCCATCCTTGCGCCGATACACGCGCTCCGCCACATATTCCGCGTGCGCACGAATCGCCGCACGGGTCGCTTCCGGATCGACCGAGAACTCCTCCACCTCCCGGCCCACGAGATCCTCGCGCTCATACCCGAAAAGAACAGAAGCGGCGGGATTGGCATCGATGATGGTCCCATCGTCCAAACGCAACAGCAGCAACGCGTCCGCGACGAGTTCGAACACCGATCGATAGAACGCGGAGTCCTGCATCAGGGTGTGATTCCGAGTCGAGCTGGAATGAGAATCGATGGTACTCATGAACGATCTCGCTATGGCAAGAATGTGCGAAGTCCTCTTCATTCAACATGAGTACGCTCCCGTACTCCATGCGGAGTCTCGAACCTGCCCTCGAAATCCCTTCTGAAAACACATCCGCCAACTCCCGCCAGAGATGAGAGAAGGACGAGGTTTCTAAGACGCGGCTCACCTGAGTCGATGATGTGAAAATAGTGTCTTTTTCGGCCTTTTCATAATTCTTGACCGTTCCATCACGGGACGTGGCGAAGGGGCTGCCACACCCGATCGACGTATGGAACGGACTTCTGATTACAGATCACCGTCACCAAGGTACCGAAATCCGAGCATCGTGGATTGAGATAATACCAAAAGCAGTCGCCGAAGGATCCGACGACCGCCACGCGTTGATAGCCCCGCTTCTCGGCATAGCGGTACAGGTGCTGGGTCATCACGTTCCATCGGGCGTCCCCTCGAGACCATTCCGGCTGCCACACTGCGCAGTAGACATGAAACATGATGAGCGTCGGCTTGACGCGATCGAGATACCCGTCGCTCAATCCGGCGTGGGCGATATGGCTGTCATACAGACCGAAGGGGTCCACCGTTCGCCACCCCGAAAAGTGGGGTAGCCATCCGGCTTCGCTGGAGACCATCGTGTAGCCACGATGCGCCCAGGGGCGCAGAGCGACCCCCATGGTGACGCGGTGGTCGTATCGGGACTCGGTCCGGGTCAGTGACAGCACGAGCGCCTGCCCCGTAAGCGACAGCACGGTACAAGCCACTGCGGCCACCAGAACGCCCCGGTGAAGAAGACGAGGTTTCAGAAATCCGACGATGGCAAGCAGCGCCGATCCCAACCCTACACCCGCAAGGATGGGTGAGCCGGACGGCACGTCGCCGAGCATCGCAATCACCAGAATCGAAATGACCAGGTTCCACAACACGTTGATCAGGAGGAAGATTCGGTCCCGATTCAGATCGGGAGGCGTGCTGGCCATCGTTCTCCAACCTCCCATCACCGCCAGGAGGAGAGAAGGCATCACCGGAAACTGAAATCGGAAGCCGATATTCTGCATCTGTTCAATGCCCAGATAGCTCAGGGGAAAGAGGAGCAGGGGCAGCACCATCGCGGCGAAGCGTTTCCGGTCGTCGGATGGAAGCAGAAGCGGGAGGGCCGCCAGAAACGGCCAGATAGGCAGCAGGGCCTGCGCGAGCACGAGGGTCGCCGGAATTCCCGTCGGATGAAAGAGCGCGCCACCTTGCTTCGCATAGAAGGTGTTGGGAAGGGGGTACCCGTAGTAGGTCCAGCGGGCGATAAAATAGATGGCACCGGGGAGGAGAAAGGTCCACGCCACTTCACGCAGAAACGCTCCTCGGCGCACCGGATGCAACAGCAGCACTCCTCCGGCCAGGAGGGCACCGAAGAACACCCCCTCGGGTCGGGTGAGTCCGAGCAGGAGCCAGAGCACCCCGAAGATCCGAGGATCCCGCGTGCGCACGCGGCGTCGGGGGTCGGTCAACTTCCAGGTCTGAATCCACAGCAGGGTCAGGAGCAGCGTAAAGAGTGCGGTCCCGAAGCCCGATCTCGTCTGTACGACCAAGGGGCCCACGGCGACGGGGAGACTGGCCAGGGCGCCCACCCACGGGGGCAGATCCAGATCCCGCTCGCAAAAACGCATCGTGACGAGAAGGGTGAGCAGCACCGCAAGCACTCCGAGCACCTGGGCCGAGATGCCGAGCGGCGCTCTCAGAAACGCGGGAAGGGCCAGAAGAAGGGTCCAGAGAAATTCCGTCGCTCCCTCCACCGGAGGAAGCCCCGCGTTCCACACCAGGCCCTGGCCCGAAGCGAAATTCTCGGCATAGCGAAACATGATGTGCGCATCCTCGGCGGGATCGATCGGGAGCCAGAGAAACAGGAGCAGGAAGGCCCCCACGGGCAGAAGACGGATCATGGTGTGCGACGGATGTGGATGAGGCGAAGGTAAGCGGTGACGCGGGGCTCAGGGCGAGAGTGACGAACTGTGTGGATCGCGGTCTCTCCACTGCCGAATGTAGCGCCTCTGCGCTTCGGTCTCGGGAGATTCGGTGTAGTGGGATTTTCGATTCGCCTTCCACACGTCCCGCAACGCGAGGAGGGGATCTCGCATGGGATCGTGACGGGCGAGCCAGCAGCCGACGATGGTACCGGTTCTTCCAATCCCTCCCCAGCAATGCAAATACACCGCCCGACCGCTGTCGAGCAGTGCGTCGATGGTATCGAGAATGCGCACCGTTTCGACGTCGGAATGCGGCACCCCGAGATCGGGAATGGGAAAGCGGTGGTACCGCGTGCGCTCATCGCCCACCAGGAGAAGAAGGTCCTCGTATGGCATCAATCCATCCTCCGGCGTGGTCAGATCGATGAAGTCAGTGATGCCCGCAGCGATCAGGAGGCGGAGCTTTTCCAGGGATTCCTCGTGATGGAGGGCGCGAGGGTATTCTCCGGCAAGAAAGATGCCGGAACGAACCCAATAGGTATTCGGATGAGGGGGCTGCATGTCTTGCTCTGTCACCGCACAACTTACAGCACGGCCTTCCGGAAGACAAGTTCCGTCACGCGAATTCCGACCTTATATCTCCGATTGATCCCGAGCGCGGCAGATGCTACATTCGATTCCTCCCCGCACCTTTCTTCCTCGAACGTTTTCCCATCCCTTTCTTCATCGACGCGGATATCACCATGCTCCGACTCCTCATCTTTGTTTCGCTTTCACTTCCCCTCTTGGCCCAAACCGGACCGCCGCAGCGACCCGACCTGGTGTCCATTCCCGCAGGGACCTTTGTCATGGGGGATCGTACGGGCAAGGGGAAGTCCGACGAAACGCCCCTTCGTTCCGTCACCATTGCCCGTCCCTTCCAAATGGCGGTGACGGAAGTGACCCAGGCACAGTGGGAAGCTGTCATGGGCAGCAATTCCAGCTACAATAAAGGTCCCCAGCACCCCGTGGAGATGATCACCTGGTTTCAATGTATCGAATACTGCAATCGACTGTCTCGACAGGAAGGGCTCACGCCCTGCTATTCGGGGAGCGAACCGGACATCTTCTGGGATACGCGCGCCAACGGCTATCGACTTCCCACCGAGGCAGAATGGGAATACGCCGCCAGGGCCGGCACCACGTCGGACTTCAGCGCCGGTACCATGACCGAAGGGAACTGTGCGCTGGATCCCGTGCTCGATCTCATCGGGTGGTACTGTGGAAACGCGTCGAAGTCCAGTCACGACGTGGGTCGTAAGCATCCCAATCCCTGGGGACTGTACGACATGCACGGCAATGTGACGGAATGGTGCTGGGATTGGTACGCGCCCTACCATACCGAGGCGACGACGGATCCACTGGGACCTCGTTCAGGAACAGAGCGCGTCTTTCGCGGAGGCTCCTGGTACGATCCGGCCACCGACAGCCGAAGCTCTGCCCGCTCGATGGCCAGTCCCGGTGGCTATGGCCTCCTCCCGCAGCGTGGCTATGGCATGCATGGATTTCGCATCGTGCGCGGTGCGGTGACCACGGGAATGGAGTTTCCCTCGTTGCCCGAGGACATGTGTCTTTCGTCTCCCTCTCCCCAGCCCTGTGGAGAGCGAACCAGTCTCACCCTGGTACTGCCCCAGGCCACTTCGGTATTTGCAGTGGTTACCGATCTCGTTGGCAGAACCGTATCCACTCTGACGGATCAGTATCTGCCTGCGGGGACTCACGTTCTCACCTGGACGGCAGATCGTGTTCCGGCCGGAATCTACCTTTGCCGCGTCCGCACTCCCCAGCGTGTGCTGACCAGGATCCTTGTAAAGCAATAATCGCGCGTGCAACCACCACTGCGCGAGACGGACTCAGCGCATCACGCCCATCATACGCACCCGGGTTTCTCCTCCCTGTTGGAGGCGATAGAGGTAGCGACCCGGGGCAAGCGTTCGCGTCGGAATCATCGCCGAGTACGTGGTCTGTGCATTCATCCATCCTGCAAACACGGTCAGTCTCTCGGCACCGAGCAGATCGTATACCACCAGCGTGGCGGAGCCCGAAACAGTGGAGCGGAAGGACACGATCCCATTCTGACCCATGGGAATCGGATTGGGACTGTTCTGCAGGAGCAGCAGCGTCGTTGCATGGTCTTCTCCGGGCAGAGCAGCGGCCTCGGTGGGATTCGCGGGGAGCACCTGAATCTGTCCCTTCATGCCGAAGGACGCATGCGGCGTGCACACATAGTAGAACGTGCCAACGCTGTTCATCACCACCGACCCTCCGCCGAAGGGAAGATGAAACCCACCGTTGGAACTGGACCCGTTCGCGTCGAACACCGCCTTCGACACTTCGACCGCGTCATGGGAGGAGCCAATCGAAAACCGCACCGTGTCCCCCACGTTCACCGTCACCGCAGCGGGAGAAAAGGTGAAACCGCTGTTGGAAATGGTGACTACGCGCGCCTGCAGGGCAGACACGGTCACCAGCATCGCCACTATCCATATCGAAAACTTCATACGCTTGTCTTTCGGTTCGTGAAAAGGTTTGACACATGTTGCAACATATGTTGAGGAGTAAGAAGTTCCTTTTCTGACTGATGGCTCAGGCTCTGGCGTCGATCCGTCGTTCGCTGTATTTTTCTCCACGTTTGTTTTTCCATATGAGGGAAGCGTATGCGAGACTCCTTTCCGAAACTCCGACGACAACTCGAAATCGTGGGTATGATTCGACGCCCCGCTTCACATTGGAATGTGGGGGAACTGGCCTTGCACTTCGATTGCGAGGATGTGACCATCAAGCGGGACCTGCATGAATTGCGAGAACGGGGACTCGACATCCATTCCACCAAGGCCGTGGGTGTGGAGCTGGGTGGAGATCCCGATCGGGACTGGCATCGCGAGCTGCTGTCCCAGTACCTCGCACTGTTCGTGGCGGACACGGGCTTCGATAAGGCTACCGGGTCGCTTCTTGCCGCACATCCCGAGCAGGCCCTTTCCCTGGTTGTCGAGCTCCAGCAGCTCGTGGATCGTGCCGAGGAGGCGGATCTCGACTACGAAAAAACCACGGGGGATCTGGACCGATACCGGCGCATCAAACCGCTGCTCCTGTTTCAATCCAACGGGGCCTGGCGCCTGCTGGCCGACCACGACGGTGTGATGAAGCAGTTTCTCTTGCCCAAGATTCGCGGGGTGGCCCCCCTCGGTCGACTCTTTCCCCCTCCGACCCCTGAGGACATCCAGGATTTGTTTCGCTATTCCTTTCGCAGTTGGGTGGGACCCGAACGCCATCGAGTCCGCATCCGCCTCTCGCCTCTCTGGGCTCAGCGCATCACGCCCTCCCTTCTCTTCGAGACCACCGAGGTGAGCACCCTGCCAGACGGGACGGTGGAGTTCGAAGCCATCGTGAATTCCCTCGAGGAACTTACCGGATGGCTGGTCAGTCGGGGAAGCGGCGTGACGGCCCTGGCCCCGTACGAACTGCGTCAACGGGTGATCGTGGCGGCGCGAGAGGCGCTGGAAAACTACGAAGAAGGATTCGAGGTGGAATAAGGAGAGGACCGGTCGAGTAGAGCCGCCACCAGGGCCGCGGCGAAGGCGTCGGCGTGTTCAGGGCCGGAGGCGGTGATGATGGTGCCGGAGACCGTGAGTCCCGCAGGGGTGCGGGACGTCAGTCCCTGAGTCAGTTCCCGTTCAGCGGACGGGTGGCAGCTGATGGTGGCGTGGCGCAGGATTCCGGCTCGAGAGAGGATCACCGGAGCAAGACAGATAGCGGCTACGATGCGCGCCTCGGCATGAAAGGCGCGGGCCACCGCATGGGCGCGGGGATGGTTCCACAGATCCCGTGCCCCACCTCCTCCGATGAACACGAGGGCGTCGGCCATCGCGGGACGCAGATCACTGAGAAGTCCATCCTTTGGCACGCTCGCTCCCTGATCGCCGAGGGAGGGCACCGCCGACGGGGAAAACACGCGGACCCGGGCTCCCTCCGCTTCAAGGCGGGCGCGCACGCTCCGATATTCGCGTTCGTTGAATTGTCGATGCGGAAGCACCAGGGCGATGTGGCAATCCACCAGACGCATGCGCACTATCCCTGATCCGCGGGGGGCTCGTCGAAACTGGACAGGATGCCATCGACGGCATTCTGATCAGCTTTCAGCATGTCGAGTCGACGCAGGAGCATGGCATGGTGTTCGGCTTCCATGCGGGACAGGTTTAGAAGAAAATCCCTGATCTCGGGATCGGAGGCCAGTTCGGAGGCTTCCCGATAGAAAAACTCGGCGTCCCTCTCCTTGTCCACCGCATCCTGCAGCACATCCAGAAGGTTCTGATAATTCGGTATCACGCGTTTCATGAAGGATCCTCAGTTCGTGCGGGCTCAAAATACGGAACGGGGTGTCCATTGCGAAACGAACACCCCGTAACTTCGTCGGAACGGATCATTTTTCCTTTTTCTGGACCTTCTTGTCCGATTTCATCACCGGCTTTTCCACCGCAGGGGGAGGCGTAACGACGGCGGGCGGTCGCACGATGCCATACACCGTTACGTAGGCCTCGCTTTTCCCTGCCTGAATCCGAAGAGTGCCGTTCATCTGCCCCTTCTTCTGCGGCGTGGCCTCTACGGTCACTTCGCGGGCCTCTCCGGCTTTCAGTACGAAGGTCATGGGATTGATCTTCACTGCGGTGAGGGGTTCGGGGATGGAGGTGCCCCCTCCGGTCATGACGGTGGTGTCCACATACAGCGTCATGCTCGGGGCGGGAATGGTCACATCCATGTCCTTTTCGCTGGTGTTTCGCAACGTGGTGGTGCCACGCACCGGCTGTCCGGCCACGGCGCCCATGAGCTGAATGAAGCTCGGCTGGATGTCGAGATCGGTTTTAACATTCGCGGTGAACTTCAGCATGGTATGGGGCTGGGATTCGCCTTTCAGGTACACGCTCACCGTCTTGGTGACATTGCCCCGCGTGCCTTTCGGAGGAGTGAACTTCACATGAATCTTGGCCTCGCCACCCGGTGCGATATCCTTTTCCGAGAGGATGGCCGCGGTACATCCGCAGCTGGCACGGGCCTGCTCGATACTGACCAGGATCCCGCAGTTGTTCTTGAACACAAAGGTATGTTCCACCGTCTGATCGGCATCGATGGTGCCGAAATTGTAATCGGCACTCCCTACCACGGTGAAGCATTTGGAGAAGTCCGCCGATCCCAGAACATCCTGGGTCGGTTTAACGGTCTGATTGTCCTGCTGCGCGCATGCGGCCAGGGTGAGCACGAGGCAGGAAAGCACGGTGGAAATGAACAGTTTCATCGTTCGATGATCCTTTATGAAAATGGCGATCGGTTACCGATGAGGAGATGGAGTTTGGTACACCACGCAGGTGATGGGAATGCGAACCTCGGATTCCGGGAGCGCGAAACGAATACTGCCGTGGATCTGACCCTTGATGCGGGGCATGAGATGCAGTCGCACCTGAGTGGATTCCTTCGGCGAAAGGTCCATTTTATCCACGGACCATGAAACATCCGTGAAAGCCTTCGCTATGACTTTGTCCGCATGGTACAAGTTCCCTGCTGTGGTATCGGCATATTCCATAAGCGAAACGGAGACATTGCGCAGTGACAGAGGTTTGTCGGTGTTCGAACGGATCGTGAACACGATATCCTGCTTTTCTCCAGGATAGGACGTGAGTCGGATATGAGAAGTATCGGATTCGATTTCGGCCAGCACCGTGGTAGCCACCTGAAGACGGAGCTCGGGCAGGGATGCACGCCGGGTACGTTGCACCACGGTCACATCCTTGATGATCCGTCCCAGCATTCCCACCGAGGCGGTGAACTTCACCTGTAGGGTTCCCGAGCCTCCCGGAGGAACGACAGGACTGGACAGCAGGGCTGCGGTACACCCGCATCCACTGCGGGGGTCTGAGAAAATGATGGTGTCGGCACTCTGGTTGGTGAAGCGAAAGAGGCCCTGCACCTGTGCATGTTGCCTGACGAAGCCCATCTCGAGTATGGTGGATTCGAAGGTCACTCCCGTAGAGGCCTTCCCGCCCTGGGCAAGGGTTCGAGTACCGAGTCCCACCATCAACAGGGACATCAGAAACGCGGTACGAAACACGTGCGAATTCATGGGAGGAGGTCTTTCTCGCGGGTCGGAAACTAGGTACGGCACCAAAGGTACGGAATCAGGACTGAGGGCACAAACCGAAAATCTGTCCCCTGCAAAACGAACGATCCCCTCGGAAGCGAGGGGATCGTGTGAAACATCGAACCAGCTGACTCAGGCGATGGCCGCTTCCGCCAGGGCCTTGCCTCGTTCGAGGGCGGCCTCGTTGAGCGGCAGGAGATGGTGGTGGCGTTCGGGGAGGGATTTCTTGAGCGCCGTCATAATGGTGTCCATGGTGACCGTGGCCCGCATCCGGATGAAGGCACCAAGCACGACCATGTTGAAGACTTTCATGTTTTGGAGCTTCACTGCTTCTTCACTGGCCGGAATGGGCACGATGGTGATATCGGTGCGCGTGGGCGGCACGATGATATTGGTGCTGTCGTAGATCAGGATGCCGCCTGGCTTGATGGCGTGTTCAAATTTTTCGAGCGAAGGCTGGTTGAGCGCGACGACGGTGTCGAACCGTCCGATAATGGGACTCGAAATCTCTTTATCCGACACGGTGACCATGCAGTTGGCCGTTCCCCCGCGCATTTCGGGACCATACGACGGCATCCAGCACACTTCCTTGCCTTCGAGCATGCCCGCGTAGGCCAGGGTCTGGCCCATCGAAAGAACCCCCTGCCCTCCGAATCCGGCAAAAATCACTTCCTCATGCATGACCGAGGTCCTCCTTGCTTGGTACTTTGATGTCGCCGAGGGGATAGAGCGGAAGCATGTTTTCGTTGAGCCACTCGTTCGACTTGGTAGGTGTCAATCCCCAGTTGGTGGGGCAGTTGGACACGATCTCGACGAAGCTCGTGCCTTTCTTCAGTTCCTGATACTTGAAGCCATTCATCAGGGCTTTCTTGCACTTGCGCACATTGTTCGGCGTGTTGACGGCCTGGCGTGTCACGTAGAAGGCACCGGGGAGCATGGCCAGCAGTTCGGTGATCCGGAAGGGATTCCCGTTGAATTCCACACTGCGCCCGTAAGGCGAGGTGGACGATTTCTGACCGATGAGAGTGGTGGGTGCCATCTGTCCCCCGGTCATTCCGTAAATGGCGTTATTGATGAACACGATGAGAATGTTCTCGCCGCGATTGACGGTATGGATGGTTTCGCCCGTTCCGATGGCGGCCAGATCTCCGTCGCCCTGGTAGGTGAACACGTACTTGTCCGGCAGACAGCGCTTGATGCCCGTGGCCACGGCGGTGGCCCGGCCGTGGGCGGCCTCCTGCATGTCGATGTCCATGTAGTGATAAGCAAATACCGAACACCCCACTGGCGCCACGCCGACGGTTTGTTCAATGATGCCCAATTCCTGCACCACTTCCATGATCAGACGATGGGCGACGCCATGGCCACAGCCCGGGCAATAGTGGAACCGGGCATCCTGCAGGGTGGAGGGACGTTCGCAGACGAGGTCCAGATTGTCGATATCGTTTTCTATTTCACGCATAATCCGCTCCATGCATTAGGATTGAGAGTACAGACGTTCAACGACGGAGAGGATCTCTTCCGGCGAGGGGATGATGCCGCCCATGCGGCCGTAATGCTCCACGGGACAGCGTCCGTTCACGGCCAGACGCACATCCTCCACCATCTGTCCCGCGTTCATCTCCACGGTGAGGAAGGCCCGGGCATGCTGTGCCGCAGCCGCGATGGTCTCGTATGGGTAGGGCCACAGGGTGATGGGGCGAATGACGCCGAGTTTGAGCCCCTTGGCGCGACCGAGTTCCATCACCTTATGAGAAATCCGTGCTGACAGGCCATAGGCCACGAGCACGAGCTCGGCGTCTTCGACCTCGATGGTCTGGACCCGCTTCTCATTTTGCTCGATCAGCTTGTACTTTTTCTGCAGACGGAGGTTGACCTGTTCCATTTCTTCCGGCTGGATGAAGAGCGACGTGATGACGTTTTGCTTGCGTCCGCCCGCACGTCCCGTGGTGGCCCATTCGGGAACGACATGGGTCGAGCGATCCACCTGATCACGGAGTTCCACCTTTTCCATCATCTGCCCCAGCGCGCCATCGGTCAGGATGAGCACGGGATTGCGATACTTTTCGCCGAGTTCAAAACCGTCGAGCACGAAGTCCGCCATTTCCTGCACCGTGGCCGGAGCCAGCACGATGAGACGGTAATCGCCATGTCCCCCGCCCTTGACGCTCTGGAAATAATCACCCTGGGACGGCTGGATGGTGCCGAGACCGGGACCGCCGCGATTGACGTTCACCAGCAGGCAGGGCAGTTCCGCACCCGCGATGTAGCTGATGCCTTCCTGCATAAGACTGATGCCCGGACTGCTCGAAGACGTCATTACGCGCTTGCCCGCGCCGGCCGCACCATACACCATGTTGATGGAGGCGATTTCGCTTTCTGCCTGCAGGATCACCGCACCGGTGCGCTTGTACGCTTCCCGGGCCAGATATTCGAGTACTTCGGACTGCGGAGTGATGGGATACCCGAAATAGGCGTCCATTCCAGCGCGAATGGCCGCTTCGGACAGTGCCTCATTCCCTTTCATTAATCGTAATTCGCCCATGAAACTGCTCCTTGGTATGCGGTCTGCAAACCGCGTGTCGGATAGTGAGGATTCGGAAAGGAAATTCGTGATCAGGAAGCCGGGGATTCTTCGAATCCGACCTTGACGGAAATGTCTCCCTGGACATTGCGAATCTCGGCCACCGCTTCCTTCGTGTTCTTCTTCTTGTCTTCCCGATACACCGTGATCACGGCATCGGGACAAACGAGCGCGCAGTTCGTGCAGCCCGTGCAGACGTCCTCGATGAGCACGGCATAATGATAGCCCTGCTTGTTGATGTCCTTGGCCAGGGCGAGGGCATCCTGCGGGCAGGCCACGACACAGAGTTCGCAGCCCTTGCACTGTTCTATATTGACTTGAATGGTCCCACGGATAGAAGCCATAACCTGTCTCCAAAAAGTGGCGGTAGTGTGATCAGAGGAATTGGATCGGTATCGGTGACGTTTGAAGGAAGCGATGAAAACGTGTACGATCACGTACGTCCTCAAATTTACTGGTTCCTCCGGGGATTACCAAAAAGCAGGGTTTCGAGCCCTCACGCGCGCCAGGATCCGGGTTCCGGGAGCGACGATGGGTCAGGAATGCGCGAATCCAAACACCGAAAACCCGCCATCGACGGCCAGGGATTGACCCGTGATATACCCCGAAGCGGGCAGGCACAGAAAGGCCACGGCAGCGGCGACGTCCTCTGGCTCCCCGACGCGCCCGGCTGGTGTGCGGGCAAGCACCGCATCCAGATAGCCCGGGCGGGAAAGCACCTCGGCGACCAGGGGGGTACGGATGTACCAGGGATGCACGGTGTTGACGCGGATGCCGTCGACTGCCCATTCCACCGCGAGATAGCGAGTCAGGTGATCGAGGGCGGCCTTGGTCATCGCATAGGGAGAGCCGGTGCGGACGACACGAAGTCCCGCCGAGGAGCCTACATTGACGATGGAGGCCGAGCCGGAGGCCCGCAGGAGGGGATGGAGGGTGCGACTGAGCGTGAACGCCGAAAAGAGATTGGTGCGGAACAGGTGTTCCACTTCCTCGGGAGAATAGTCCGTGGTGGCCTTCCGAATGTTGGTACCCGCGTTGTTGACAAGAATATCCAGCGTGCCATGTTGCTCTTGCACGAAGGCCACCAGATCCGCACATCCGACGGGGGTGCTGATATCGGCGGTGAGTCCGTCGCAGCGTCCGAATTCCGCGTGCAGGGCTTCCACCGCGGTGTCGAGCCGGGCACGATTACGAGCCACCAGGGTCACGGACGCCCCCAGGGAGAGCAATTCCCTCGCTGAGGCGTACCCGATTCCCTGGCCTCCTCCCGTAACGAGGGCATGTTTTCCTTCCAATCTCCATCGTGTCGACATGACGCACCTCCGTGGTTTTTTCTTCGAAGTGGTGGAAAAAAGTACGAAAAGGTTTTATCATTCCGTCCGAACCCCATTCCAAGAACGCGAGGTATTCCCGATCGTCATGACCTCCTCCCCGTCCGCGCTTCTTCAGCACTTCATCCACTACCGTCGCCCTGAAATTCTGCTGCGCTGGAAGGAGCTCTGGAATTCCATCCAGGCGCAAAGGCCGGAATCCGTCTTCGTCTTCCCTCCCTTCGAACGGATTCTCGACCTGCTCCCCTACCACCCGTCCACCTCTCCGGTGTTTCCGGTCGAGATTACCGAGTGGTATCGGAATTCTCCCATCTTCTGCAGCGGCGCGGTCTTTTGCCAACTCCACGCCAGCATCGCGCACATTCTGCAACGCGAACAGGTGCCGGAGCGCGGCCTCATCATCGAGGAACTGGAGCATTCCCTCGAAGAGATGCAACTCGAGGTGGGATCGCAGAAATGGATCGCCAACCTCATGAAAGATGGAAACCCGGAAGCTTTCCAGTCGGAGCGCCTGGCCGTGATCGGACAGCTCGCGGCAGGCGTTGCGCATGAGATCGGCAATCCCCTCACCGCGATCTCTTCCATCGTCCAGATTCTGCAGCGGCAAACCTCCGATGCGTTCTTTCTCGAGAAGCTGGGATTGGTGAAAAAAAGCACCGAGCGCATCGCCATCATCGTGCGAGAACTGGTGGACTTTTCCCGCCCCGCCCCATCCCATCCCATTCCTGTCCCCATCAACGACATGCTCCGCACGGCGGTCAATCTGATGAAGTATGACAGCCGTGCGAAACACATCACCTTCGCCTCCCACACCGAGCCCGACCTCCCCATGGTGACCATCGTACCCGATCAGCTCCTGCAGGTGTTCATCAACCTCATCATCAACGCCATCGACGCGATGAGCGGCTCGGGCACCATCACGATCGAAACGCAATCCGTCGACGGACAGGTGATCGCCCGGATCAGCGACACCGGAGTCGGAATCCCACCAGAACTGCGCCATCGCATCTTCGATCCGTTTTTCACCACCAAACCGGTGGGGAAGGGCACGGGACTCGGACTGTCGGTGAGCTATGGCATCATCACGCGTTATGGGGGCAAAATCGAGGTCTCCAGTCACCCGGGAGAAGGGAGCACCTTCTCCGTCATGCTCCCGGCATCGGTGTCCTGACTCCCCATTCCGCACCCGCGCCTAACGAAAGGAATCCCGCACATGGCAAAATCCATCCTCATCGTGGACGACGAGAAGGACATTCGCGAACCACTTGCGTTCTTTCTATCCGGCGAGGGCTTTGCCACCCACCACGTCGGAAGCGGCGAGGACGCCATGACCGCCCTCGCCGAGGAGGACGTCCATCTGGTGATCAGCGACATCCGCATGCCAGGAATGGACGGACTCGAACTCGTGCGACGCATCACGGCGCGCTACCCTCAGACGGCTGTGATGATCATGACCGCCTACGCGTCGATCGACACAGCTATCATGGCGCTGAGAACCGGAGCCACGGACTACATCCTCAAGCCCGTGGATCTGGATGAACTTCTGGCACGAGTACACAAGCTGATGAAGCTGCGCGAGCTCAGACAGGAAAACGCCATCCTGCGACGTCGCCTGCACGACGATGTGGGCTTCGAATCCATCATCGGACGCAGTGCCGCCATGGCGGACGTGTTTTCGATGATTCGCCGCGTGGCGGGCACCCGCAGCACCGTGCTCATCACCGGGAAGAGCGGCACGGGCAAGGAGCTCGTGGCAAAGGCCATCCACCACGCCAGCGATCGAGCTGACCGAGTGTTCCTTCCCGTCAACTGCGGGGCCATCAGCGAATCGCTCATCGAAAGCGAGCTGTTCGGACATCGCCGGGGCTCCTTCACCGACGCGTATCAGGACAAGCAGGGCGTGTTCCAACTGGCCGACGGCGGAACCCTCTTTCTCGACGAGGTGGGAGAAATCCCCCTCCACCTGCAGGTGAAGCTCCTGCGTGCCATCGACGAGCGGGAGGTGTTACCCGTGGGCGGCTCCTCGCCGGTGAGCGTGGATGTGCGTATCGTCTGCGCCACCAACCAGGATCTGCAGGCGCGCATCAAACAGGGCCTGTTTCGCGAGGATCTGTATTACCGCCTCAACGTCGTGGAAATCCATCTCCCGCCCCTGTCGGAACGCGCCGAGGATATTCCCCTGCTCGTGGACCATTTCGTGACCCGGTACCGGCAGGAGCTCGGCAAGGCCATTGCGGGCGTGGATAATCGTGCCATGCGCCTGTTGCTTTCCCATTCCTGGCCGGGTGGAGTGCGCGAACTTGAAAATGTGATCGAGCGCGCCGTGATCTTTTGCGACGGAGAATGGATCACCTGCGCGGAGTTACCGGATACTCTTCTCGAACCCGGCATTTCCGAAGAGCATCCCGAATCGCTGCGCGAAGCCATGATGGTGTACGAACGACGCCACCTCGTACAGGTTCTACGCAAATACCAAGGCAATAAAGACGCGGCCGCCAAGGCCCTTGGCATCGGACTGTCGAGTCTCTATCGCAAAATCGAGGAACTGAATATCGTCCTTCCCCAGGCGTGAGCACGGGCATGGACCTCCTGCTTGCGCTGCTCACCGGACTCGCCTCCAGTCTTCACTGCGTGGGCATGTGTGGCAGCATCGTGCTGGCCCTGTCCGCCGCGCAGCCCTCGGCCCGCCGCCTGCCCTCCCTGCTTCCCACGCACCTATCCTACCATCTCGGTCGTGTGATCGGCTATGCCCTGCTGGGTGCCCTGGCCGGCAGTCTTGGCGGACTGCTCGGAGGCTTGGCTCGGATCGGATCGGTGCTGTCCCTGGTCGGCGGTACTCTGATGATTCTCATGGGTCTGCTCCTCCTCCTTCGACCGGGCGCGATCTTCACTCCCGACCCCGCGAAGAAATCCCTGCACGCGCTGTTTTCCCGTTTGGTGCGACTCGGTGGTGCCGAAAGCGGATGGTATATCGGACTCCTTACTCCGTTATTGCCCTGTGGGCTCCTCTACTCGATGCTCGTTCGTTCTCTCTCCGCCTCTTCTCCCTGGGAGGGGGCCGCGATCATGGCCGCATTTGCTCTGGGTATCATGCCCGCCCTTTTGTTGACAGGTCTGCTCGGTGGATTCCTCCCCGCACGAGTGCGCGCGGCGGGAAACCTGGTGGCCGCCGCCCTCGTCGTGCTTCTGGGTCTCGTGCTGCTTGCCCGGGGAGCCGGTGTGGCCCTCCCCTGGATGGGCTGGATGCACTGATGGGACGGGGCGAACGGAGCCTTCTTTCATCGCATGCGAATTCGGCGTATTTTAGCGAAATTTTTCGCCACCGCTCCATTGTGTGAATCCCATGCCCCGATCCTTCTCTTCCCAAATTCGCGTCGGACTCACCTTCGACGACGTTCTCCTCGTTCCGAGAAAATCCTCCATTCTGCCTCGGGAAACCGATATCTCCACGCGCCTGACGCGATCCATTCGCCTCAACACCCCCCTGGTGAGCGCGGCGATGGATACGGTGACGGAGTTCGAGATGGCCATCGCCCTCGCCCGCGAGGGAGGCATCGGCATCATTCATAAAAACATGAGCGTGGATCGCCAGGCGGAGATGGTGGACAAGGTGAAGCGTTCGGAGAGCGGAATGATTCTGAATCCGATCACTCTCGGACCCCAGCACACCGTGCGCGATGCCCTCGAAATGATGACCAAGTACAGCATTTCGGGCATTCCCATCGTTGACGACCTGGGCCACCTGATCGGCATCCTCACCAACCGGGATCTGCGGTTCGAACCCAATTACAGCATGCTGATCTCCGACATCATGACGAAGGAAGAACTCGTGACGGCCCCCATGGGCACCACGTTGGAGAAGGCCGAAAGCATCCTCCAGCAACATCGCATCGAAAAGCTCCCGGTGGTGGACAAGAAAGGGAAGTTGCGGGGACTGATCACCTTCAAGGACATCCTGAAGAAGAAACGCCACCCCTACGCCTGCAAGGATGACCATGGGCGTCTGCGGGTGGGAGCCGCTGTGGGCGTCACCGCCGATACCATCGAACGGGCCCTGGCTCTTATCGAAGCGGGCGTGGACGTGTTGGTGATCGATACCGCGCACGGACACAGCCGGGGCGTGATCGAAATGCTGAAAAAACTCAAGAAGAAACACCCTGGTACCGACATGATCGCTGGCAACGTGGCCACCGCCCGGGCCACCGAGGACCTCATCGCGGCGGGTGCCGACGCGGTGAAGGTGGGAATCGGACCTGGTAGCATCTGTACTACACGCGTGGTGGCGGGAGTGGGCGTGCCCCAGGTGACGGCCATCATGGACTGCGCCATCGTGGCCCGCAAACACGGGGTGCCCATCATCGCCGACGGAGGCATCAAGCAAACGGGCGACGTGCCGAAGGCCATCGCGGCGGGTGCTGACAGTGTGATGATCGGGGGTCTCTTTGCGGGGCTCGAAGAAAGTCCCGGCGAAAAAGTGCTCTACGAAGGCCGCACCTACAAGATGTATCGGGGCATGGGCTCGATCAGCGCCATGCAGAGCGGCAGCAAGGATCGATACTTTCAGGATGTGGAAGAAGACATCAAGAAGCTGGTGCCGGAGGGCATCGAAGGTCGGGTACCCTATCGCGGAAATCTGGAGGATACCGTGTACCAACTGATGGGCGGACTGCGGGCGGCCATGGGCTACACCGGCGTGCGAACCATCGCCGAACTCCAAACCGAGGCGGAATTCATCCAGATCACCCATGCGGGGTTGCTGGAAAGTCACCCCCACGATGTCTTCATCACGAAGGAAGCTCCGAATTACCAGACCACGGGGAAGCGCTGATCCCGAGTTATCCACAGTCTCCCTCCCGAAAGCGGGCAGGGGCTCTTCCTCGAAATCGCGGAATTCTCGCCATTCGTGCATCTTTCCTCGGATCGGGTGCAGGTTGTCCACAGTAACGCACAGGTTATCCACAATACGGTCCCTCCTCGTCGCGCACGAGGTGGATGCTCTCGTCCTGTTTCATCCCTCCTCCATCCAGTGGTGTTCAGGTTTCACGGGGTCGAATGCTCTCCTGGTGATCCCCCGTCGTCGTCCCCCCGTGCTCTTCACCGATCCTCGCTACACCCTTCAGGCCCGTGAGGAGGCGCCGGACTGGGATGTGCGCATCGCCGAGGGCGTGCCCTTGCTCCGCGCTCTGCGCGTGAGCCGCCTGGGCCGGCACTGGAGTTCCGTGGCCGTGGAATCGGAGACCCTGCTTCATGCTCAGTGGGAAGCCCTGCACCAGGCCCTGCCTGGTACGACCGTGCATGCCCTGCCCCGCCTTCTCGCTGCGGAGCGGGAGATCAAATCCATCGAGGAAGTGGAGGCCATCCGCGAGGCCGCGACCATCACGGACCAGGTGTTTCGCGATCTCCTGCCTCTGTTCAGAGTCGGCATCACCGAGCGGGAGGTGGCCGCCGAGATCAGCTATCGCCAGCGCCGCGCGGGCGGTGATGGAGACGCCTTCGAGCCCCTGGTGCTCTTCGGCGATCACGCCGCCCACATTCACGGAAGGAGTGGGAACCGGACACTCCGCGTGGGAGAGGGGGTGCTCCTGGATTTTGGATGTATCGTTCGCGGCTACCGCAGTGACCTGTCCCGCACGATCGCCTTCGGACCGCCCCAACGCCTGCTGCGCCGCGTTCACGCCACCGTGCGCGCCGCCCAGGAAGCCGCCCTTGCCGCCGTGGAGGTCGCCCGTCCGGGCCGAGCCGTGGACGAGGCCGCCCGCCGGATCATCGCGGAGGCTGGCTTTGGCGATGCGTTCGCACATGCGCTCGGGCATGGACTGGGACTCGACGTCCACGAAGAACCGATCCTCAGTCCCCACGGTGATCGCCCCCTGCGACCGGGCATGGTGTTCACCCTCGAACCGGGCATTTACCTGCCGGGCCGATTGGGCGTGCGCATCGAGGACGATGTCTTTTTCGGACCCAGAGGTCCGGAACTCCTCACCCATGCCCCGCGCGATCTTGTGGTGGTGGACCCATGAGCGAGTCGTCCCCTCTCCGGCGCGTGCTCGTGCTCGCGTATTACTTTCCGCCCCTCGGCCTGAGCGGCGTGCAGCGAACATTCAAATTCGTCAAGTATCTCCCCGAGCACGGATGGAAGCCCACCGTGATCACCGTGGAGCCCAGGTCCTATTTTGCCCACGACGAAAGTCTTCTCCAGGAACTCGACGGCCGGGATGTGGAAATCATCCGCACTCCCTCCCGCGATCCCTTTGCTCTGCTCGCCGCCAGAGGCATCCCCCTGCGCCTGCCCTCTTCGCGACGGCATCGGCTGCTTGGTCGCGCCAGCCAGGCGATCTTCATTCCGGACAACAAAATCGGGTGGAAGCGCCATGCGCTCGCCCGCGCCCGGGAGGTGTTGGACCGTGGTGACATCGATCTCATTTACGCCACCGCACCCCCGTACACGGCCTTTCTGATCGGTGAGAAACTCAAGCAGACCTATCCCCACATTCCTCTCGTGCTGGATTACCGCGACGCCTGGCTTCACAACCCCCTGCACTTCTATCCCACGCCCATTCACCGGCTGCGCCACCGCGCCCTCGAGCAACGCTGTCTTCGGGCCGCGAATCGCATCATCACGATCAATCGGCGCATCAAGGAGCTTCTGCTTACCGAGTATACGATGCTCGGACACGGAGACATCGACATCGTGCCCCAGGGGTACGACGAGGCGGACTTCCCCGACCTCCAGCCGCCGAAGGACGGTCCCCTGATTCTCACCCACACCGGCACCTTTTATCACAATCGCACGCCCCGCTATCTGCTCCAGGCCCTGGCCTCGCTCCGTGCCCGTTCGGCCCGGATCGCCAAGGATATCCGTCTTCGCTTCGTGGGCGCAGAGCGGGAGGAGGATCGGCTTCTCGCCCAGCAACTCGGCGTCGAGGATCAGGTGGAGTTTCTGGGGTATCGGCCTCATGCCGAAAGCGTGCGCCTGCTCCTCGAATCCCACGCGTTGTTCATGATGATCGGCAGCGGACCCGGTGAGGACATGATGTCCACCGGCAAGCTCTACGAATACCTCGGCAGTCGTCGCCCCATCCTTGCGGCCGTGCCTGACGGCGTGGCGCGTCAGGCCCTGCTGAAAAGCGAGGCGGCCTTCGTGGTCCCTCCCGAAGACCCGATCGCTCTGGCGCAGGAGCTCGACCGATTGCTGACCCTTCATCGCACCCATGCCCTTCCCGTGGGGGAGGCGGACCATGCCCGTCAGTACGAGAGGGGCGCTCTCACGGGCCAGCTCACCCGTATATTCGAATCGGCCATCGCGGTCGAACCGCGCGTGGTGAAGGTCCACCCGCGCTCTTCTTCATGACCTCCCTATCTCACAGGTGCGAACGATGCCCATGAACATCCTCGTCCTCGGTAATGGCGGCCGCGAGCATGCCATCCTCTGGAAACTCCGCCTCAGTCCACAGGTGGGCACCCTGTACTGCGCCCCGGGCAATCCTGGCACGGCCCGCGTGGCGAACACCGTGTCGCTCGATCCCCTACGTATCGAGGAGGTTGCCGACTGGGTGCGCGACCACGGCATCGATCTGACCATCGTCGGTCCCGAAGCCCCGCTGGCGGCGGGCATCGTGGATCTGTTCGTGCAGCGGGGACTCCCCATCGTGGGTCCCACCCAAGCTGCGGCCCGTCTTGAAACCAGCAAGGCCTTCGCCAAGGACTTCATGAAGCGGCACCGCATTCCCACGGCGGAATCGGTGACCTTCACCTCGGATCAGGAGCAGGCGGCCATCGACTATCTGCGTCGGGCTCGCTATCCTCTCGTGCTCAAGGCCGACGGACTGGCCGCCGGCAAGGGCGTCATCATCTGCCAGGGTTTTGATGAAGCCGGCGTGGCTGCCCGCGAGATGCTCAGCGGAGAGGCCTTTGGCAGCGCCGGAACGGTGCTGGTGGTGGAGGAATTCCTACAGGGCGTGGAGGCCTCGGTGTTCGCTCTCTGCGACGGCACCCGCTTCGCCACCCTGGCTCCAGCCCAGGATCACAAACGCATCTTCGACGGGGACAAGGGCAAAAACACGGGAGGCATGGGCGCCTACGCGCCGACGCCCTGGGTTCCCTCCACCCTGATGTCCGAGATCAAGCTGCGCGTGATCAAGCCCGTGCTCGAAGGCATGGCTGCCGAAGGGACCCCCTTTCATGGAATTCTCTTTACGGGACTCATGCTTACCGAAGACGGACCGAAGGTGTTGGAATTCAACTGTCGATTCGGAGATCCCGAAACCCAGGTGGTGCTGCCGCTCATCGATGCGGATTTCGCGGACCTGATGATGGGCATCGCCCGGCACCATCTCCCTTTGACCCGCATTCCCCAACACGATGCGAACGCCGTCTGCGTGGTGATGGCTTCCAACGGCTATCCCGATGCCTATGAAAAGGGGAAGGTGATTTCGGGACTCGACAGCATCCGCGAAGCAGAGGAGGGCATCTTCGTCTTTCATGCGGGCACGGCTCAGCGAGGCGATGCCATCGTCACGGCCGGAGGGCGGGTGCTCGGTGTGACGGCCGTGGGTCCGGGCAGGGATTTCGCACAGACCATTCACTACGCCTATCACGGCGTGGAACGAATCCGCTTCGACGGGGCCTACTATCGCACCGACATCGGGCGCCGCGCCCTGACCTGGGACGCATCCTGACCCAAGGGAAGAGCTTTTCCTTTCCCTCCTCCCGGCGTAGATTACGAGAACTCTCCTCCACCTCGAGACCGCTTCCATGATCACCCTCCCTTTCGCAACTCTTCCGGGCGCCTCCCAGCTCTTCGTGGATTACTGTGCCGGTCTCCCCGAAGCGCGTCGGTATTTCGTCGGACACTTCTCCGACCTGATGGCCTATGAGACTCATCTGGGTTTGCTGGAGCAGCGAGTATACGCACGGGAAAAGCTCGTCCCCATCCTCCAGAGACATCATCGAACGTTTGGGGGGGGGGAGCAGACCGCACGCGCCATTGAGCGTCTCAAGGATCCCATGACAATGGCCGTGATGACCGGACAGCAGGTGGGGCTCTTTACCGGCCCCCTCTACACGCTGTACAAGGCCTTCACCACCATCCATCTCGCGCGCTGGATGCAGGAGCAATTCCCGTCCTACACCTTCCTGCCCATGTTCTGGCTGGAGATGGAAGACCACGATCTCGACGAGGCCAATGCCGCCGTCGTGCTGGGTCGCAACGCGGAGCTGGCGCATCACTCCTACGGATTGGAATTCGAGCCGGGCGTGAAAAACACACAGCCTGTGGGAAGCATCGTCTTCGACGAGCGCATCTCGGCCACGATTACGGAACTGATGGGAAGCATGGGTCCCTCGGAATTTTCCGAGGAGCTCGAGACCCTGCTTCGCACCACCTACGAATCGGGAACTTCCTTCGGCACCGCCTTCGCACGCTTGTTCCAGCGCCTTCTGCCCGAGAGCGGACTGATCTTCGTCGACACGAGCGATCCCGACCTGAAGCAGCTCGCGGGTCCGGTGTTCACCACCGAACTGGAAACCTATCCCGCGGCGGGAGAGGAGATCATCAAGCGGAGCGCGGAGCTCGAGGAGCGTTACCATGCCCAGGTGAAAAGTCGGGCGGTGAACCTCTTTCTGCTGCACAAGGACGGACGCTACGCGATCGAGCCCACCGAGGATGCCTTCTTTCTGCGCGGCACCCGTCAGCGCTTCACGAAGGAAGAGCTGCTTGCGATGGCCTATCACCAGCCCGAACGCTTCAGTCCCAATGTCATCCTTCGTCCCATCGTCCAGGACATGATCTTTCCGACGGCCGCCTACGTGGCGGGTCCCGGCGAGATTGCCTACTTCGCCCAGCTCCAGCCCGTGTACGATCACTTCGACGTGCCCATGCCCATCATCTTTCCCCGGGCCAGCATCACGGTGCTCGAACCGCGCATCCGTCGAATCTTCGAGAAGTACGACTTTCCATTGGCGGCCATGGTGGCCACGACAGACACGATCTTCTCTTTGGCCCTGCGACGCGCCCAGCAGGAATCATCCGTGCAGGAATTCTTCGCCCTGAAAACCGCGCTCGTTGGCCAAGCGCGACAACTTGCGGAGATTCTCTCTCCCATCCATCCGAATCTCGCCTCCCCCGCTACCACGGCCATCGAGAAGGTGGAACATCAGCTCGGTCTTCTCGAACAGCGGCTCATCGACACGATGAAGCAGGAGGACGGCACCATGCGCACCCATATCGAACGGCTCAAACGCTATTGCATGCCCGAGGACACGTTGCAGGAGCGCGTGCTCAACATTTCCCTGTTTCTGAATCGCTTCGGACCGGATATCGTGCGCACTCTGTTCGATCAGTGCCAGCCCTTCCCCGCCGAACACCGGATCGTCTTTCCCCAGGACAGTCGTCTCTCCTGATCCCCGCCCGCAACGACGGGTCTCGTGCCCTTACCGTCGCAAAACGGCGATCTTTCCCACCGACACATTGCTTCCTTCGGCAGTGGATGCGATGACGAAGTACACGCCCGAGGGCACCAGGGCTCCGTCTTCATCCCGTCCATCCCAAAACGCCACCTTGCCTCCAGGAGTCGTGAGGTTGCGCACCAGATTTCCCGACACCGTGATGATCTTGAGAATATTCTCGGCCGTGAGGCCGTCGATCATCGCCACCTCGTCGGATTCGGGATGGAAAGGCTGAGGAGAAATGCGCAGATCGCCCGCGCCGAGCAGGGGGCGGGCGTACGGCGTGCGCAGTGAGGACAGCCCCTTGTTCGTCCCCATGAACACCGTGCCCGAGGCGGGATCGATGGTGATGGACTTGACGTCATTGTCGAGAAGCTGGCTGTTGAGACGATTGAACTGATGCAGGATCACCGTGCCGTCGCTCGACAGGACGAAGACGCCCGCGGACGTTCCGATCCACTTATTATTCACCGGATCCACGGCAATGCAGTTCACATACTGTCCTTCGATGTTACAGCGCGTATTGTAGCAGGTACGAGTGACGCGCTCGTTGGCGAGGGGATTGTAGATGGTGCGCACGCCCACGTTCGTCCCGATCCACAGGTCGCCAAAGGCATCGATGGCGAGATCGGTCAGACGATCGGCATTGAACCCATTGGCGCCTGATGCGTCGAAGGTCTTCCAGCTATCGTCCTCCGTGCGGTCGAGGGTCCCTCCGTCATTGAAGCGCAGCAGGCCGCGAAAGCTGGGTCCGTTGACGATGATCCATTTCGTGGTCAGCGGATCCACCGCCATGCGCCCCACATCGAGTTCGCTCGAGAGGGTGGGATTCTTGTAGAAGCGCCAGCGTCCATCCGCACCCAGGGCCCCCAACAGATTCCCATTCCCACTGAGGTAATGTAGGGTCCAGGTAATGCCTCGATTGTCGACCGCCAGTCCCGAGATGGGTGAGAAATTGGGGTTCTTCGCGATGCCCGGAAATCCAGACACGGAAAAGGGACTGTAGCGGGTCAGTCGTCCATCGACTTCCCGTTTCACCACGCCATATCCCCAGGTTCCGAACCAGGTGCTCCCATCCATTCCCTGCGCCGTGACGAACACGTCGTTCGTGGCGAAGGCGGTGTCCGAGGACTTCGCGTAATTGATCCATCGCTCTCCCGTGAAGCCATAGGCCCCGCGGCCCAGATCGTCCCGCCCCGAGGCGGACCACACCGTGCCGTCGGTGCTCATCGAGAGGGAGGTGAATTGGTTGGAAAGGGGACCATCGGGAGCACGAAAGGTCCAGCGCGTGCCGTCCTCTTGAATCGCGACTCCCGCAGTGGAGGCGTAGCAGAGGCGACCGTCAGCCAGACGAGTCCCTCCCGTGAACACCAGCCCCGAGGGATAGCGAGGCGCCTCGAGACGATCTCCGACCGGGGTCAGACTCCCATCTTCCGCGAGCGTGTAAATTTGGAACGGTGTGACGATCGTCATGGTTTGGGTTCCCGGAAGTAGGGCCAGCACGGCCACGCCCGCCAGGGAGGGAGCGATGCGGGACCAGACGCCATTTCGGAATTCGCCCAACCCATCGGTGGTGCCCGCCAGAATGGCATCGCCGAAGCGCCCAAGCGCGAGCACCTCGCCACCGGGCAACCCTTGCGCGGAGGTGATGGCGTTCCATTCATCCGGAGCCTGGAGATTGACGCTCGAGAGCCGGGCCGAGGCCACGCCGCGCGGGGTGGCGACCCAAATCCGGTCGAAGGCGAACAGAATGTCACGTACCGGGGTCTGGGAGGGAAAGGAAGAGAATTTCAGATACGAATCTCCGAATTCCTCCCGGGAGCGCGAGAAGACACTCACCCCATAGTCGGTGCCGAGATAGAGGGAATCCCCACGCAAACGAAGCACCCGAATGCCACGTCTCGGTTTGTCGGTGGCCCGGGCGATGTCGCGGATGGCCGTCCAGGCTCCGGAGGGAGAGCGCAGATCGAGGGAACCGTCGGCAGCTCCCACCACCAGGCTTCCATCGGACACACCCAGAATTGCTGTGGCGTCGATGGAGGACAGTCCCTCGACATTGGTGACGCGTTCGAATGCCGCGGTGGATAGGGAGAAGGAGAAAATGCCGCCCGAGGTGGCTGCCCATACCGACGAGGGGGTGGACGAGACCGATACCACCCCTCTCATATCGGTGTAATTCACCCACTGCCACATCTGGGACCAGGCCGTGGAGTTGAATCCCAGCAGCAATCCTGCGGCGAGCAGGACGACACGACAGATCATGATCAGATCGCTTTCACCGAGTCGATCAGGTTTACCATCTCGATCGCCGTCAGGGCCGCTTCCCATCCCTTGTTGCCATGCTTGAGGCCGGCGCGCTCGAGGGCCTGCTCCATCGTGTTGGTGGTGAGGACGCCGAAGGCAACGGGAATTCCCGAGTCGAGAGACAGGTGGGCCAGGCCCTTGGTCACTTCCGCCGCGATGTAATCGAAATGTGGCGTGTCTCCGCGAATCACCGCACCGAGACAGATGAGCGCGTCGAACTTGCCGGAATCGAGGGTATGGCGGGCTATGAGGGGAAGTTCGAAGGAACCGGGGCAGAGAATGACGGAATACTGATCCTCCTTCGCGCCATGGCGGGAGAGACAATCGATGGCACCGTCGATGAGACGACGGGTGATGACATCGTTGAATCGGCTGGCGATGATGGCGAAGCGGCGGGATCCTGCCTGCAGATCTCCTTGAATGGGCGTGGTCATGTGAGTCTCGGTGTTACTGGATGAATAACCGTCGTTTCATGGCCTTGACAACGTCGTAGCACACGGTATAGGTCCCAAAATTACCATGATCGTTCCGTTTTCCACCATGAAAATCGGAGCCCCCACTTTCGAGCAAAAAATAGGTGGAGGTAATCCCCTTGTAGAACTTCATCCGCTCTCCGTCGTGCGCCGGATGAACCACTTCGATCCCGTCGATTCCGGCCCGTATCAACTGCATCAGATCCTCTTCGCTCACATACCAGCCCGGATGGGCGAGAATGGAAATCCCTCCCGCGTCGGCAATCAGCTGCACGGCGTCCTCGGGACTAATGCGGTATTTCGGTTCAAAGGCGGGACCACTGTCTCCGATGTACTGGACGAAGGCTTCGGAGTAATCCGTCGTGTATCCCTCGTCCACCAGAGCAGCGGCAATATGCGGACGACCCACAGCGCCATGCCCCGCATGCTCGAGCACGGAATTCATGGAGAGTGGAAGATCGAGCCGGTTGAGCTTGTGCACAATGCGCTCGGCGCGGGACAGTCGTTCGCGCTTGAACATCTCGAGGGTAGACCGCAGACGTGCGTTGTCCGGATCGAAAAAATATCCCAGAATGTGGATGTCCTTCGTCCCCAATGTTGCACTGAGTTCCACGCCGGGAATGAGCTCCGTTCCCACGTCCTTTGCACGATTGGCGGCCTCGGCGAGGGCATCGATGCTGTCGTGATCGGTGATGCTGATGGCGGAAAGGCCGACGTCGGAGGCACGGGCGAGGATCTCCATCGGGGAAAACGCCCCGTCGGAGAAATAGGTATGGAGATGCAGATCGGCCTTCACCGTGCGGACAGGAGGTTGTGATGATGTGGGATGGACGTGGGTAAGAGAGACGTCCGGAACACGAAAGCCCCGATTACGGAAGATACAAGTTATTTCCCGTGAAACAAACGCCAGACGAGCCATCCTGTGGCGGCCTGCATCACGACGAGAGAGAGTCCCGACATCAGATCGTTCCGTCGTGTGCGATCGAGCGCCGAGCCATCCCCGGTCTCGCGGTACCGCGTGTATTCCCGGTCAGCCTCCTGCTTCCAGATCACGGCCGATACCCCCGCCGCGAGTCCCACCACCGAAGGAAGCACGATATCCAGCGAGGGAAGCCGAAACCCATCGTCGTGCGCAAGAACCTCGGGTTCAGACACCATCCCGTCCACCGGTTCCAGGACCAGAGTTTTCGTCTCCTCGTTCTCCCCAGGGGGATCGAAGGTCAGGCTGCGGTATCCGAGTTTCTCCACCCGCAAGGGACGCGGAGGGTCGGAATCTTCCACCGTGCAGGGGGTCCTTCCCAGCAATACTTCCCCTCTCCATACCGCCGCTCCGGAGGGCACCGACAGGAGTCGAAACGAGCGGACCCCCGACCAGCGCACCACCCCATCGGCACTCGACAGGAAGGGCGCCACGAGTCGCGTCATCCGGGCTCCCGGACTGAAGGGATCGGGACTCCAGATTTCGAGGGTATCCCCCTCGACGACGAGGAGGCGCAGGGGAGTGCTGCCCAGCACGATTCCCTGCCGGACCACCATGCCGGGAACGCTCGATTCGAGCGTGATGGTGCGCTCCCTGCGTGGCGTGGGATCCTGGGCATGCAACATGACACTCGCAAGAAGAAGAACAGGGAGGAGGAATTTCATGAACCTCCTCCGGTCAGCGTGAAGGCATGGGCTTCGTCGGCATCGGTGGCAATGCAGAAGGTGGTGTCGTCGAGAGCGATCAGGGAGTGGATACGTCCCCGAACATGGCGCTCATCCAGCAAGGCACCGGTTGTGGCGTTGAACACTCTCAGCGTACCATCGAGATAGCCCGCGATGAGGCAGGATCCGATCCGCAAGGGGGCAGCCCCCGGAGGAGAGCCGGAATCCGAGGTCCAGAGCAGGGTCCCCTGTTCCTGATTCCACGCCCGGACCCGCCCATCAGAAGGGATCACGTACACCGCATGGTCGTCGAGAGCGGGCCCCCGATGGGCAGGAACCCCATGCGCCTGGCACCAGAGCACCCGACCATCGCGGGCATCGAGCGCGAGCAGGCGTCCGTCTCGTGTGACGGCGAAGACCCGGCCCTGGCGCACCGAAAGATGTCCCACGATCGGAGACTCGGCGCCGTATCGCCAGCGCACCACTCCGCTGTCGAGGGTGAGGGCGTGAAGATCGCCGTTCGTCCCTCCAGTGAAAATCGATGGCGGCTCCGGCAGTTCGGGACTCGCGAAGGCCAGTCTCTGTTCGGCCAGCGCGGGAGCGGCCTCGAACGATGAGGTGAGTGCGCGTTCCCAGCGCGGAAGACTGTCGCCCTCCTCATAACAGAGGAGCTGTCCGCGCTTCGTCGCGATGAGAATGTGAGAGAAACCCGCGACAAGAGGGGCTTCGACGCGGTCGGTGGGGAGCTCCCACTGGTTCAGGTCGAGACCGGAGATCTGAACCAGAAGGGTTCGTGCGGCTTGCACCGGAAGAATCAGCGACCCGCCTGCAAAGACAGGCGAGGCGGTGACGGGACCGCCCAGCACCACGTCGCCCATTTCCGCGCCGGTTTCGCGATCGTAGGCTTCGATACCTGCCCGATGGCGGGCCACATAGAGACAGTGTCGATCCGCTACCAGACCGCCCGGCAGGGAGCCCGCGCTCAGTTCGATTGTCCAGCGGTCACGGAGAGGAGACGCCGCCTGTCCCGCTTCACGACGCTGTCCGGATCCATCACCTCCGAACTGAGCCCAGAGCGGCTCGCTCCCATCGACGGGACGGTCGAGACGACCCGAGGTTCCACAACCAGCCATCAGGAGAAGAAGGGGGAAAAAGAGGCGCGCGGGCATCAGAAATCCCATCCGAAGAAGAACTGGTGGAAGAGTCCGTCCTGAAGCGTGGAAAGATTTTGTTCGATGCGTTTTCCGAAATCGTAGCGCAGGACAAGGAAGCCGAGGAAGCTGAAGCGCAGACCCGCGCCCACACTGCCCCGGGTTTCGTGGTACCGGGTATCCCAGCAATTGCCTGCGTCTGCGAACAGAGCGCCGCGCAGGAGTCCGAGATTGGCCGATCCGATGGGAAGGTCCAGCACAAAACTGTCCAGGAGCGGGAAGCGCAGTTCCACGCTGCCCAGCCAGCGCTTCGTGCCACGAATGGACCAGAGCGGCCAGCCCCGCAGATCCCAGCTTCCGCCCAGAAAATACCGACGGGCCTCGGCGCCTTCGTTGAAGAGCAGATCACCCCGCAGGGCCAGACAGGTGCGGGTATCGAGGCGAAGGTAGGTGCGGATATCGGCCATCACCGAGTAGTAGCTCACGTTGGCGTATTGCACGTCGGAGGTGTAGGCGAGGGTGATATTCATGCGGGTGCCGTCGAGAGGTCCCGTGGAAGAGAAGATCGCGTTGTCGACGATATAGCTCACGGAATTGGTCAGGAGCAGGGCTTTGCGCTGGCGGCTTTCGGTGAGGGATTCCTTGTCGGAATTCGTGAGGGACACCGAGGTTTCGATGCGACGAAAGCTCGACAGGGGGTAGGACAGGGCGAGATACCCCCCGGAGGCCCGCTCGATGAAGTAGCGGTCGGGATCGAGCATGTCGTAGCGGCGGCCCGAGTAGTGAAAGACGCCATACGCCAGCGGGGCCCGGTGGGAGAGAGAGATCCGTGAGATCGCGAGGTTGAAGCTCGTCAGGAATTCGCTCGAGGTCTGGGCGGTGTTGTACAGCATGAAGGTATATCGGTCGTCGCCCAGCATATCGCTCAGACTCACCACCGCTCCGCCGAGGGTGCCGAACACAGGATCGACGGAAATCTGGCTCTGGGCGATATCGAACTGGTACATGCGCTCGTACTTCGGCGTTTTCTGACGCGCCGGGAAAGCCAGGGTATCGGGAGCCCAGGTGCCCGTGTGTGAGGCGATCGTTCCCCACGCGGGCCAGGCCGGAAGGGAATCGAGAGTCGGAAGTACGTCTTCGAGATGACGGATCTGAAAGGTACCTCCCTCGAAACAGGAAAAGACCAGCCCTCCCGTCGGGGTCCACACGGGATCGAAACACCCCGTGGCGAGGGCCTTCACCGTGCGGGGCCGCAGCAGGGAATCCTCCCTCCAGCGGGCCACGGTGAGGCTGGGCACGCCGGGACCATCGTCGGTGAAGGCGAGGGTGGATCCGTCCTGCGACCAGGCCGGCGCTCCCACGCTTCCCCGCCCCGCCGTCAGACGGCGTATGCGACTCTGATTCAGGGACCAGGCGTACAGGGACGAACGTCCTTCCCGGCCTTCCTCGCCCCGATCAGAGGCAAACACGAGCACGCGGCCGTCGGGAGACCAGGCCGGGTCCCGGTCGTCGAAGATGTCCTGCGTGAGACGAAGGAGGGTGGAGGTGCCTCGATCGAAGAGGTATAGATCGCTCCGACCTTCCTTGTCCAGAGCCGAAAACGCGATGCGGGTACCGTCGGGCGAGACGCTGGGCGATTGGAGCATGACGAGGTCGGGAAAGGACCACGCTGCCACGATAGCGTCTTCTGTAAAGGAAAACAAGTGGAGACGATCGTATTCACCGGATCGTGTGACGAAGGCCAGCAGACTGTCTTTCCACACATCCATGCCGCTGTGCAGGAGGCGGAATGCTTCCAGGGCTTCGGAGGTTTCTCCCTGAAGAAGAAGCTCGGGATTCCCACCGTGGAGAGAGGACCGATAGATTCCGGAGTATCCGCTCCGATTTCCAACGAAGATCACCTCCGCGCAGTCTCCCCGCATGCGGATGGCGGGCTTGCCACTGAATCCCTGGGCCGCCACCGGGGCACTCACATCCGTGGCCAGTTCGGTGTCCCGGGCCAGAGGCCAGATGCGTTTTTTCACGTCGCGAATCCAGGCTCGATCGAATTCCGCGATGGTCACCCACAGCGCGGTGTTCATCACCACATTGAAATCGGGGGACACCCACATCGTGCGCAGAAGGCGGAGAGGAGCATCGTCGCCCCATTCCCGCTTCATGAACTCGAGCATGTCTTGTCCTTCCTTGTACATGAGGAAGGTGCCATTGATGGCGAGAATGCGGGAGAGAGGCACGAAGTAGCCCGTGTTCACCGCATCGCGGAGGAGCATCTCAGCCTGACTGTCCCAGCGCGTGGAATAGCATTCGGCCAGTCCCTCGACGAACCAGAGTGGTGGGTATCGATCGCCGGGGATGCCGCGTTCAGTAAAACTTTTCTCGATGAGCGTGTGCATGAACACGTGCACCAGCTCGTGATGGATCACATGGCGGAATTGCTCCATCGAGCCGTTGGCCGGAATCACCACCCGACCCTTGATGAATTCGAAGAAGCCGCCCACTCCTTCGGGGATGAAGCCCGGAGTGACGTTGGTTTGCTGAAAGTACCAGGGTGTGCTGTACAGGATGAGGGGTACCCGGTGCAGAAGGGTGAAGTCGAACTCCCGGGATAGCCGCGTATAGCCTTGTTCGGCGTACGCGGCCCCGATGCGGGCCAGCTCTTCCATCTCGGGGTAGTGGTAGATGTCGAAGTGTGGCGTGGAGAGCACCTTCCAATCGAAGCGCTCGTAGTTGATCTTGTTCCGACCGAAGGGCAGAAACTGGGACTGGGCGGGACTTCCCCAGAGAAATCCCCCGCACAGGATCAGGAGCAGAAGTCGATCACCGCGGCGCGAGGGCACGTTTCAGGGTATCGATGTTGGCGATCGGAAAAGGATCGGTGGCGAGCAGGAGGGCCAGCCAGTAGCTCACCCAGTCGCCCAGGCAGAGGAGTTCGAGCAGGCGTCCGAGCGGATGGTGGGCGGTGGAGCGAAGCTCGAACACCCGGCCGGCCAGGGGACGGATGATGTCCAGGGAGATATCGATGCGGGTGGACACGGAGGGATGGTCCCCCGCGTCCCGCAGGGCCAGGACGGCGCAGTTCTTCAGGCGCTCGGGATAGTTTTCCCATCCCACGATTTCGTTGTGGTTCATCTCGGGCACCACGTGATGCAGGGCGAGTACCTTCGCGTTCTCGTTGAACTGGCAGCGCCAGCGATAGGCCACGGCGCCCAGGGTGTCGTCCCCGGCATAGATTACTGGCAGAGTGCCCACAAGATCCCGGGCGATGGCGAGGGCGGGGTTGTCGTCCTCCTCACTCGCGAGCCGACCCACCGTGTCCTCGATCAGGGACAGGGCCTCTTCCCGTTCCTCCTCGGGTAACGTACAGAGATCCCACGCCTGCATCGCACCGAGGAGACCGAAGAACAGGTAGCCCAGCGCATAGCGGGGCGGGAGTCCCGCCGGGATGGTAACCACAGGCAGGGCGGCCTCTGCGGCGAGGCGTCCCAGGGTGCCCCCGGTTGTCACGGCGAGCACGGAGGCCCCGCGTTCGCGGGCGGTGGCGAAGGCGGACAGGGATTCCTCGGTACCACCGGAATAGCTCAGAATCACCACGAGGGTGGAGGCGTCCACCCAGGCGGGGAGTCCGTAATTGCGATGCACGAGCACGGGCAGGGGGGCGCGGGAGGCCATCAGGCCCCGCAGCAGGTCTCCGCTGATGGCCGATCCACCCATGCCGCAGATCAGGATGGCCGAGGGCTGAGGCCGGGGTCCGGCTACGGCCAGACCCGCTGTCCAGCCCTCCCGGCAGTGACCGGGAAAGGCCCGCAGGGCGTCGTGGAGGTTCTGAGAATCATGATGGGCGCGAAGGGTGGACAGGGAGGAAGACACGAGAACACTCCGGGTGGTTCGTTTGCGGGAAAACTACGGAGGAATCCTTCCGCGTTCAACTCCTGGGCGGGTCGCCCGCATCGAATCGCTTCTTGGTCCGCAAGGATTTCTTTTTGGATTGAAAGGGATTTCGGTCCACACGAGCTTATCAAGAAACCATGTTTCTAGGATCTTTGCACCTGTCCGTGTGCGACTGTCGTGTGACCTACGGGTGATATTCGTGGGGAGGGTTATGCCAGATCAGTTTCTTGTGATCGACGTCGTTGGAACCGTCAATATCGGAAGTGGGATTTGTTTGTATCTTACCACGCATTCCAAGCAACGAGTAGAAGATCGGAACATCCCAGACCCCGACATCATCAGTACGTTCCTATTCCCCGATCAAAAATCCCAAAACAGGGACTACTCCAATGCTCATGATTATGAGAAATCCATCCAGGGTCGAAAACTGAAGCTCTGCATCAAAGATGACGAGGCACCTTTTATCCTCATCACAGCGTTTTATCGTTGAATCGGAGGTGAGAAATGAATCGAATGAAGCAGGAATACGAGATCGAGTTCGATGAGCATCGTCAACTGGGATATCTCCGTTTCTCCCGTGAAAAGGTGGTCCGTAGCATCACGGTGCGAGATGATCTCCTGGTACTTGACTACGATGTCCACGCCAATCTGGTAGGAGTGGAGATTCTGTCCCTCCCCCGCCTCCTCGCACACACCACTCCACAGTCCACCTCCACCGACGTCTCCTGGGACGCTCTCCTGCCCGCCTTGATCCTCGCCGGTTTCGACAGGACCGCCATGTCCACCTCCGCATCGCGCTGACCGGGCTGTCGATCCTTTCCGCAGTCGGGAACGTGTGTCTCTCGTATGAAAACAGAGGGGACGGATTCGCTCCGTCCCCTTTCCTTTTCTCTTCTCATCGTCACGGCGACTCGGGCAGGAGCGTATCCAGCACCAGGGTGAGTTCCGGCACCAGCATTCCGTGGTCGCGGACCCGCAGATACTGGTTCCGCACTTCGCGGCGGGTGTCCGCATTGGCCGAGACCACGAAGGCGGCGTACATCTTTTCCGCCTCGGTGCGGTGCCCCGTCACCAGATAGGTGATTCCCAACACGGCATGGGCATGGTCGTTGCGAAGTGTGGACGGATCCAGGGCTTTCACCAACGCCAGGGCCTCGGCTCCGCGATCATTCAGGATCAGGGCCCAGGCCAGGTTCAGGGTCGAGTACTCGTTGTTCCATCGCATGGCGAGGAGTTGCCAGGTTCGCAGGTAGGCAGGGAGTCCCCGTCGATCCCCCGTGGAGAGAAAATGCCTGTACTCGAGATTGGAGTGGATCACGAGAAGGTGGTACGTCGCGGTGCTTTCCTCGGCGTAATGGCGGAGGAGCTCCACGGTGGCCAGGGTGTCGGTCACCGGAAAGAGGGTAGCCGTGAGCATGGTGAGCACCGGGGTTTGCCAGGGACCCCGGGTCACCATGCGCAGAAGCTGAGCGGAGTGCTCGGGATCGGTCTTCCGCAATCCGATCGCCACCAGAATAGGCATGGCCGAATGATGGGGATGCCGGGATTCGAGAGTCCGCAGTACGGTGAGGTCCACCGGGGGACAGTCCGATCCCGCGAACATCCAGTCGAAGAGGGCCGGAGGATATTCGGACAGAGGAGGTCCCTCGATCATCGCCTGCATCCGATCGAGGGCTGGGCCCGTGAGGCCGGCACGGAGGGCGAGGTAGATCTGCCCCGCCTGCCCCCAGGTGCCGAAGTCGGCCGGACCCAGCCGCATGAAGTGACGCAGGGCGTTTTCGGAATACTGGTGCCGCACCCGATCGAGCGCAATTTTTCGATGCGCGGCAGAAATCAGGTCGGAATTCTCGCTTCTCAGCACTCTCCATTCTTCCGCCGCATCCGGGTCATACTCTTTCAGGATGGCGATCAGGGAATCTGTCGCGGACCGATCCCCCGTGAGCGCCGTGGCGTCCAGCAGGGCCCGGAGGATCTCCGCCCTTTCCCCAAATCGGTCCAGAGCCAGCCGGGCCGCTTTCACCCCGTGATCGAGATGATCGCTGTCGATGCTCAGGCGCACGAAGCTCATGAGGGCGTTGTCGGGATCCGTGCTCAATCGCAAACCCATCCAGGCTTGTTCCCAGGCCTCGTCGAGGCGTCCCAGATTCTCCATGGCATTCGCAAGGAGGCGACGCGGGGCGGGTTCCCCCGGCCAGCGGCGCACGGCGTCGAGTCCCCGATCCATGGCCGCCACGTTATCCCCCATCGCGAGGGCCACCCGCATACCGAGATCGGCGAGCTCGATCGCATAGGACTCGTTGGCGGGATCGATCCCCGCGATCTGAAACAGACTGTCGGCCCGTCTTACCTGGAGCAGGGCGAGGGTGGAATTTTTCGCCTGTTGCGCAAAGCGCGCTTCCAGCACAGCGGGAATGGGATTGCGGGGATCGAGGGCACGGATTTTCTCGTAGGCCTTGTCCTTTGTCATGGCATCGTGGAGCAGGCCGCTGGATTCTGCGATGCGGATCCAGGCGCTCAGGCGGGTGGGATCGGCCTCGATCTCCGCGAAGGCCAGGTTGCGAAACCTGCGCAGTCCGGCCCGATACCGATACCAGCGGTTTTCATTCCATTCGGGAAGGAGGGTGGTTTCGTCCTGGACGAGAGAGCCCAGGAAACTCTCCGACAAGACGTTCATCTCGTCGGGATCCGCGAGGTATGCGTAGATCGAACCAGAGGAGACGAAGTGATAGGTGAGGGTATCGTTGGCGAACATGTGAAAACTCCAGCGCGACGTTCTTGCGACGAGCTCCTGATGGGCGAGCACGAACGCGCGTATGCTGTCTTCCCCGACAAAGGGCAGGGAGCAGAACACGGCGGTGTAGTCGGCACTGCCGCTATCCACCCGCAGGATCGTAGCGGGGATGTCCATTCCAGGCAGCGGGGCCAGCACCGCCAGGGATTGCGTGTCGGGCGAGGCGAGAAGCAACCGGGCATAGGACACCGGAATGGCGAAGTTCAGATTCTGCCCCGAGCGCATAGTCGAGGTCGGCAGACCGATGAGCTCTCCTTGACGATTGACAAGGGCCCCGCCGCTGTTGCCCGGGGAGATGGGTGCGGTGATCTGGATTTCGCGGCGCCCCTGATTGGTGCGCAGTCCACTGATCACCCCATTGGTGACGCTGGCCTCGAGTCCCAGGGGCGCGCCCACCGTGAGCACCTCGTCCCCTTCCCGCGCCGTCTCGGGATTGCCGAGACGCAGGACGTGAGGCCGCCAGTCGCGCGGGAGATCCACCACCAGCACCGCCAGATCGTGAATGGGATCGATGCTTCCCAGGGAGCGTACCGGGACGATACGTCCATCGACGAGCCGCACCTCCACTTCGCGAGCTCCCTCCACCACGTGATAGTTGGTGAGAATCCGGCCCGCCGGATCCACCAGGCACCCGCTCCCCTGACCCTGATCCGTGCGAATCACCACGACCCCGTTCTTCACCTTTTCGTACACCTTTCTCACCCAGCTCCGGTCCTGCGCCGACGCGGACAGAGACAGGAGAACGATCACACTCATGATAGCGAGAATACGCGGTCCCATCTTCCCTCCCAGGATGTGGACAACGGGGCGCCTCCCTTCGCGCTCCCGCTCCCCGTGTGAAATGTGCCGTGCGATATTCATGTTGCTTCCCTCTCCCTGATGATGCAACAATGGTACCAGTGCGTCGCTCGGGATGTTCCCGCCCGCGTTGTGAAGTTTGGAGAAAAATCCATGGTGTGGAGGAACGGCACCGTGCCCGCCCTTCACATCCCGTCACCGATCACCACACCCTTCACCCTTCACTCTTCACTCTTTACTCCCTCCCCGGGCCCGAACGTCTTCCCCTCCGTCCGTGCCCGGGTCGGGGTCACCCGCGCTCAGAGCGCGCGGGACGTGATCACGCGATGGACATCCACGCCCTCGTATTCCAGAACGGTGATGTCCTCGGACTCCGTGCGGGCATAGCGATTCCGCCCGAGGCCAACCGAAGGACGCTCCACCGAATCGGCCTCATCCGCGCGAGCGAGGGCCGCCTGGACCCGGGACAAGGCCTCCTCATCGGAGAGGGGCACGGCGGCATCTTCCGCAGGCATCCAGTCCAGCAGGGTGGACGTGAGCTGGCGTTGAAAGCGATCGCGATAGATGTCGCGATGATGGAAGTTCTCGATCAGGGTCATCCGTCCATTCAGAAAGATGGCGAAGCCCGAAGCCTCGGGATGCACGGGCACGGCGCTCTGCAGTTCCGTACTCAGATCGTGGACGCGTTCCATGGCGGCGCTGAGCGAGGAGGTGTCCGACGTGGCCTGGTGCCGATCGAGATAGGAATCCACCTCGGCCCACACGCGGTGCTGGCTGAAGGCGCGAATGGACATTTCATCCTCATGCACGTGGGACTGCGACATGCGCTCCACCCGCTCCGAATGCATCTTCCTCCGCAGGTCCGGCGGCGTTACCGTTGCTCCCTTGGAAAAGGAACGGCTCACCGAGGACCAGCGCCCATGCTCCACGCAGCTCACCGGCAGCACAGTGACGGAATGCGGCGCGAGCAGCACTGACAGGTTCAGACAGCGATTCTGCTTGGCCCCGATGAGGATGTCCCCTTCTCCCAGAAAGATGATGTCCTCACAGGCATTCTCGGCCTTGAGGGCGTTGACCGACCCTCCCTCCCCCAGTTCGGAAATGGTGATGCGCCCGTCCTTCATGGGTGCGTCGCTGCCGTGAATGGGCAGGGTATCCACGGATTCGCCGCGAAACTGCAGGATGGTGATTCCCTTCCATGTGCTACTGCCGCAGGATGTGATGGTCATGACTCCCTCCTAATGTTGTGTGGGAAGGAGACCAGCGGTGCGGGGTAAGAGTTCCGGGTTCGAAGAACGGATTCGAAAAAATCAGGCCGAGGAACCGGAACGCACGTAGTCCACGCGGGACTTGAGATCGTTGATGGGTTTTTCGAAGAGGTGCCAGGACAGGGCCGCACAGGAGACGAGGAGGACGGATTTGGCCAGGAAGTCCCACCCCGTGCCGTCGATGGACTCGTAGGACAGTCCCAGACCTGTCCACACCCTCCACAGCAGGAGGCTCATGAAGTTATGGAAGAGATAGAGGCCGTAGCTGATCCGACCCAACCAAAGAATGGGCGGGAGGATCATGAGTCGGCCCAGGGGACCGGGGATGCCGCGGGCGGAGGCGAGAACGACGAGCCCGAGGGCGAGGGGCAGGAGGAGGCGGCGCAGTGGTTCGGCGAGAGCGAGGGGAAGCAGGGTTCCCTCGACGGCGCGGATGCCCGCGTAGCCCAGGGCGGCGATGACACCCAGAGGCAGGAGCCAGGACCAGAGTCGGGGTTCGTACGAGGGGTGGCGGCGCAGTAGGGCGAGCAGGGCGCCCATGCCAAGGGTATCGAGGGAGCCGAGGGGAGTGACATCGATAGCGATGGGGTGCAGACCCGCCGCAGCGCCGAGGATGCGAAAGAGAGGCGCGATTCCAAGGGCGGCGAGGATGGCCGGGAGGAGGGCGCGGCGGGGCAGGAAGAGCAGGAGCCAGGGCCAGGCGAGGTAGAATTGCTCTTCGACGGCGAGGGACCAGAAGTGGGTCACGTGCCCATGCCAGGCGCCTCGGGACGCGAAGAAGGCGTTGCTCAGGTAGGTGAGATGCCAGCCAAGGGAATCGCGCACGGATTCCACGCCGGCCAGCCAGGTGACCGCGAGCGTGAGATAGTACACGGGAAAGATGCGCAGCACGCGACGCAGGTAAAAGCGGCGCAGCACCGAGCCGCGGGGTCGGTCCTGCGCCTCGGCCCGGGCGCGGGCGTCGAGCAGGATGCCCGAGATGAGAAAGCCGCTGATGACGAAGAAGAGCTGGACCCCCATTTCGGCGTTGAACCAGAAGAGGGAATGCTGGGGACTCCAATGGTGGACGAGCACCATGGACACCGCGAGCACGCGGAGCGCATCCATGTGCGGGAAGTAGGACGGGGCGGTCGAGGACGAGGACATCGTGGAGGGATCAGGGGAGGAGCAGCGAGTCCGGTGGCAGGCGGAGCTGCAGCCACTCGGTAAAGCGGCGACGTTCGTCGCGGGCGGGGCCCTTCCACGTCACGCGCACGATCCAGGTGGGACGGGAAGGAGGAGGATCGGAAAGGAGTCGGGCCAGGGAGAACTCCCGCATCGCGGGATAGAGGACCCGGGCTTCTCGGACGAGAGAGATCACGAGAATGCTGTCGGGCGGGACATCCGGAGCGGCGGCGTTCCGTTCGCGGGCCAGACGTTCGGCGAGGCGTTGCACGGCGAGATTGCTCAGGTCGGCCACCTCCTCTCGCGTGAGGGCGACACGATGCAGGCGCAGGTCCAGATCAGCGAAGCCCCGGTTGGCGAGGGCCTGACGGGCCGCGTGAAAGAGAGAATCACTCACGGCGGCGCCTCCGTAGGTCAGGTGGACGCGCGCGCTTCCGGAGTCGGATTCCACTCTCCACGACAGCACCTCCCGTCCCTGCGTTTCCACGCGGGTAAGCAGTTCCGCGCGCAGGGCCGAGGTGAGGCGGCTGTCGCGATACACCGACACGAGAAAGAACATGCTGGGGATGAGGAGGACGATGAGGGACAGGAAGGCGAGTCGGGCGTAGCGCTTCTGGACCCCGGGTTCCAGGTAGTGTTTGATGGGAAAGCGGAGATATTTGACCACGAGAAAGGTGGCGAGGGCGATAAAGACGGCATTGAGCAGAAAGAGGTAGAACGCGCCAAGGGCCACTTCGGGTCGGGCGGTGGCGATGCCGAATCCTGCGGTACAGAGCGGAGGCATGAGGGCGGTGGCGATGGCCACACCCGGGATCGCGGTGCTCCGATCCCGGCGGGAGGTGGCCACGATCCCCGCGATGCCGCCGAAGAAGGCCACCAGCACATCGAGAATCGTGGGACGGGTGCGGGCCAGGAGCTCAGAAGTTTCCCCGCCCAGGGGCGTGAGCGCGAAGTACAGGGTGCTCGTGGCGAGACTCGCCATCACGGCAATGGCGAAATTGCGGAGTGCGTGGCGGATGAGCTCGTTATCGTGGCGTCCCAGCGCCATGCCGATTCCCAGGATGGGCGACATGAGAGGAGAGATGAGCATGGCTCCAATGATGACGGCGGTGCTGTTGGTATCGAGTCCGATACTGGCCAGCATGGCCGCAGCCACCAGGAACCACAGATTCTCGCCCCGCAGATCCACGTTCCGTTCGATGGATGCGATGGTCCCCTCGACGTCGGACCCCGAACGGATATTGGCGACACGATGGAGGAAGGAGCGGAGCATGGTGGTTCGGGGGAATATGGGGAAAAGGAGGGAAAGGGGAAAGGGGGGGGGGAGACGATGCGGAAAACAAGCTGGAGACGAGTCCGACGGAGATCACCGTGAAGAAAAAGGATCATATGATGATCCTGATCGGACGAACACCGCCTCTACATTGATGGAGTCCGAAAATAGTCATTTCACCAGTAGGAGCTGACATGGAAATTGGATTCGTCGCGGTTGGTGTTGCTGTTCTGGTATTGTCGCTCATCATCTCCTCGATACGAAAAGCCCGCTCGTCAAAAGGAGAAAGGACGAAGGCTCTTGAGCGTTCAGCAAAACCGGAAGTGTTTTCAAATGCACTGAATTTCGGGAAGTACCTCTCTGGTGGTTCCTCGCTATTTCAAGTGGGTTAGTTGAAAGTCCAGTTTCCCTGCAATGAGA
>CAYQST010000017.1:0-66500 GCA_964420295.1 uncultured Chromatiales bacterium
CAGGACGCATTGCCCAGTTCTATGCCGATTTCAAAACGTTTTGGACAGCAGTGATTCCGAATGCACATGATCGAATACAGCACGTCGCAGTGCGAGACAATCTCGCCATTCGGTTCGACTCGTTCACTCGTATATGAGCAACATGCCATTTACACTGTCCTTTGTCAAGTCGCATCCGTCAAGCCCCTTTACGAGCATTCCCCCCTTCACTCCTGCACTCCTTTCCGCCCTCCGCATTCTCCCCAAAATCCGTACCTTTGCTCCCAGCATGTCCGACTCTCTTCCTCCCGCATGAATCGCCCGTTCCTTATCCTGTTTGCCCTCGTCGTCCTCCTCACCCGTTCCCTGCCTGCACAGGACCTTCCCCCCGCCCGGATCCCCTTCGCCAGCCAGGTACTGGCCATCGACGGGAGCGTGCTCGGCTACTTCGGGGAGAAGCGTCGGGCAGACGCACGGAGTCTGGGCGCCGTGTCGCGCCATGTGATTACCTGCCTGCTGGCCACCGAGGATCGGGATTTTTACAATCATGATGGGGTGTCGCTCAAGGGACTGGGCCGCGCACTCATGGAGACGCTCAAGGGCTCGACCCAGGGGGGAAGCACTCTCACCATGCAACTGGCGAGAAACCTGTATCTCACTCGGGATAGGACCCTCGAACGAAAGTTCAACGAAATCATGATCGCTCGGGAATTGGAAAAGCGGTACAGCAAGGATCAACTCCTGCTCATGTACCTCAATACCGTGTATTTCGGCCATGGATCCTGGGGCATTTGGGCCGCCTCTCAGGAGTACTTTCGCAAGACCCCCGACAAGCTCACCCTCACCGAAAGTGCCCTGCTGGTTGGTCTGCTCAAGGCTCCCTCGGGATACGATCCGGTGAAGGTGCCCGACAAGGCCCTGGCACGCCGCAACGAGGTGATGCACAATCTGGTGGAAACTGGCCACTTGTCCGAAGAGGAATTTCGTCGTCAGAAAAGTAAACCGCTGGGACTCAACCTTCGACCCGCGATCGGTCGCTGGTTCGTGGAATTTGTTCGCAGGGAGGCCACCGACATCGCTCGCCGCCTCGGGAGAAACCTGAACACCGACGAATGGCGCATTACCACCACGCTCGACCCCGCCGTGCAAGAAGCCGCTGAAAAGGCCATTCAGCAACAATATGCCCTGGCCTCCTCGTCCATGAAGGAGGTACAATTCGCCCTCGTGTCGGTGGATTGCTGGAACGGCATGATCCGGGCCATGGTGGGCGGGAGTCCGTCAGCCGATCCCCTTGGATGGAACCGGGCCTGGCAAAGCCGCCGTCAGGCGGGCTCTTCGTTCAAGCCCTTTCTCTATGGACAGATCCTGGAACAGGGCGCCACCCTGGCCACCCCGCTGCAGGATGCACCCCTCATCGTGGACGAGGGTACGCCTTCGGAATGGAGGCCGACGAATGACGACGGGACGTTTACCAACGGACCCGTGCCCCTTCGGTCTGCCATCACCCATTCGCTCAACCTTGCCGCCGCCTATGCCATGGTTCACCTCACTTCGCCCGACAGTGTAGCCGCCTTCGCCCATCGGTGTGGCATCACCTCGGACCTCCCACCCTTTCCCTCCCTTGCCCTGGGGACGGGTGCGGTCTCTCCCCTCGATATGGCATCGGCCCTCTGTGTGTTTCCCTCGGGCGGCAAACGGGTTCGTCCCTTCGCCATCCTGAAAATCGAGGACAAGAACTACAACCTCATCTACTCCGCCACGGTGGATACCCTCCGCGTGCTGGATTCGGCGGTCTGCTACCAGCTGACGACCGCGTTGCAGACCGTGGTGGACAGCGGCACGGCCAGCGTGATCCGGAAATTCACCTCCCAGGCAGCAGCCGGAAAAACCGGGACCACGCAGAATTATGCTGACGCCTGGTTTGTGGGCTACACACCTGCCCTGTCCACCGCCATCTGGGCGGGTTTCGATCAGCCATCCCGAAAGCTCACCGGAGTGTACAAGTATGGCGGAACTCTCTGTGCTCCGGTGTGGGGGCGCATGGCTGCCGATCTGGCAAAGCGACGCCACTGGTCCGTGCGGGAGGAATTCCCTGTCCCCACCTCCGTCATCCTCCTGCCCCTCTGTCGAGACACCGGCCTCCGGGCCCGCCCCACCTGTCCGCATGCCTCGCCCTACCCGGTGGATGGACTCCGTCTCCCACCGGAATGCGGGGAACATTAATTCCGTTTCGTCGTATATTGCGGTGCTGGACCCAGTTTTCGGGGTCCGTTCGACCACGGTTGGAATTCAAGAACGCATGATCACGGCGGTTCTCTTCGATCTCGATGGGGTGTTGGCCGACACTCTGCATTACCATTTTCTGGCCTGGCGAGACAAATTCGCCGAGTGGGGCGGTACCGTGTCCGAACACACGGTGCTGTTGCACGAGGGACGTAATTCCCGTGAAATCCTGCCCATTCTCATGGAGGAAGCAGGCATCACCATCCCAGAAGATCAGTACCATTCCTTCATCGAGAACAAGCGGGAATATTACCGCTCCATTGTTCGCATGACCTTCTTCCCCCAGGCCTTCGAAACCGTGGCTGCGGTTCGTGCCCGGGGATTTAAAACCGCCCTGGTGACGGCCTCTGCCCTGAAAAATATGAAGACCGCCGTTCCACCCTCTCAACGTGCCCATTTCGACTTTATCGTTACGGGAGACGAGGTTCCCCGGGCCAAGCCCTGGCCTGATCCTTATTTGACGGCCGCCCGCCATCTCGGCGTGGCTCCCGAGCAGTGCCTGGTCGTCGAAAACGCCCCCCTGGGCATCCAATCCGCAAAAAACGCCGGCATGCTCTGCCTGGCCGTGGCCACCACTCTGGGTCGGGATTTTCTCACCGAGGCCGACGACGTGATCGACACCATCGCCGAGCTCCCTTCCCATCCTTTCCTTCGCGACGCATTGAGTCATTCATGATTTTTCCCTTCACTAACACAGGATGCCGTTCATGAACGCAGGCAAAGCCCTTCTGTTCCTGGTCTTCCTGTGGGTCGGCAGTCTGTCCGCACAGAATTTCAAGCCCGTCGTGTACGAAGAGTACAACCTGAAAAACGGGCTTCACGTGATTCTGCATGTGGACCGCACCGCTCCCACGGCCATGACCTACCTCCTTTACAAGGTCGGATCCAAGGATGAGAATCCTCAACTCACCGGATTCGCGCATTTCTTCGAACACCTGATGTTTGAAGGCACCGATAACATTCCTCGCGGGAAAATAGACAAGTATGTTACCGCGGCGGGTGGCGCCCTCAATGCCTCCACGTCCTTTGATCAAACCGACTTCTTTTTCAAGGTGCCCATCAATCAGCTCCAGCTCGCATTGTGGATCGAATCCGAGCGTATGCGCAGTCTGGTGATCGATAGCACGGGCATTGAAACCCAGCGCAAGGTGGTGAAGGAAGAGCTCAAGCAGCGGTACGAAGGCCGCCCCTACGGCACCGTGTTCGACAATTTGTTCAAGGTGGCCTTCAAGGGGACTCAGTACGAATGGACTCCCATCGGCAATGCCGAGCATATCAATCGGGCTTCCACGCAGCAGTTCCTGGACTTCCACAAAAAGTTCTATCTGCCCAACAATGCCTGCCTCGTGGTGGGCGGAGATCTCGACGTGGCCCAGACGAAAAAGTGGATCGAAGCCTATTACGGCGACATCCCTTCGGGCCCCGCACCCACGCGCATTCCCGTTGTGATCCCCGAGCAGAAGGAGCCGAAGTACCTGAAGGTGGAAGAAAAGGTGACGCCCCTGCCCGCGTATATCGCCACCTATGTGACTGTCGACAGCCGTCACGAAGATGCCGACGCTCTGGAAATGTTGGGCTCCCTGCTGAGCACGGGGAGGAGTTCCCGCCTGTATCAGCGTCTGGTGGACAAGGATCAGCTCGCCCTGCAGGTCGTGGCCTTCCCCTTCGCCCTCGACAAGAGTGGAATTTTTGCCTCTCTGGCCATCGCCAATCAGGGCGTGGAGCTTCCCGCCATCAAGAAGGCGATTACCGAGGAGATCGAGAAGATCCAGAAGGACGGTATTACCGAAGAGGAATTCCAGAAACTGCGCAATGCCAAGGAATCCCAGTTCATCACGGGCCTGACCTCTCTCGACAACAAACTCCGCCAGCTCGCCTACTTCCATCTCTTCCAGGGCAATGCCCGCCTCGTCAACGAGGAGTATGCCCGGTTCATGAAGGTCACACGGAACGATATCCAACGGGTGGCCAAGAAGTATCTGGTGCCCTCCCGTTTGAATGAAATCGAGTACGTCCTGGTGAAGGACAACGACGAGAACGGGAAATAAGGAGATCTACCATGAAAACGAACACCATTCTCGCCGTCTTCCTCACCCTCCTTCTGACGGGAACCTCCTTCGCGCAGAAGATCGATCGTACAGTGAAACCCACGGCCGGCCCCGCCCCGGCAGCGGCGTTTCCGGATTTCCAGGAAACCCGCCTGGCCAACGGACTCAAAGTCGTGGTCATCACCAACACTTCCCAGCCCCTTGTCTCTTTCCGCCTCCTCATCAAAAGCGGCGCGGAGAACGACACGAAATCGGGCATCGCATCCTTCACCACGGACCTGATGACCAAGGGCACAACCACCCGCAATTCCCTGCAGTTTGCCACCGAAGAGGATCGTCTGGGTCTGAGCATCAATGCCAGCGCCGGAGACGACGCGATGTACCTCACCGGGAGCGGATTGAAGAAGCATATGGACAAGATCCTCGATCTGATGTCCGACGCCCTGCTTCATCCTGTTTTCCCCGAAGAGGAACTGACCAAAAGCAAAAAGCAGATGATCTCGGGACTCCAGACCGAGGAAAAGGATCCGAGCGCGATGTCCAGCCGGCTTCAGCTCGTCACCGGGTTCGGCAGTCACCCCTACGCGCAGTTCGCAACCAAGTCTTCGGTCGAGGGCATCACACGCGAGGACCTGGTTTCCTTCCATAAGACCTACTTCATTCCCAACAACGCATCCTTCGCGGTGGTGGGAGATATTACGCTCGAAGAGGCCGTCGCGGCCATTAAGAGGTATTTCGGAGAATGGGCCCAGGGGCCGATGCCGTCCCGCTCCTATCCTGCGATCAAGCCCATCCGCGGCACCTCGGTGCATCTGGTCAACCTTGGCGCGACGCAAACACAAAGCAGCATCGCCCTGGTCACCTCCGCCCCCAAGCGCAACGACGGAGACAACGTGGCCCTGCGTCTGGCCAACTCCATCCTGGGTGGCGGCTTCTCCGGTCGTCTCTTCCAGAATCTGCGCGAAACCCACGCCTTCACCTATGGCGCGTATAGCTCACCTGACAGTCGAAAAATGGGTGGAATGTGGGTAGCCTCGGCCGACGTGCGTCGTGCAGCCACCGATTCCGCCATTACCGAAATCATGAAGGAAATGAAGCGCATGGTGGAGGAACCGGTGTCTGAAGAAGACCTGACCATGCACAAACAGTACATCAGCGGCCAGTTCCTGCTCTCCCTAGAGAGCCCCGGCACAACGGCCTCCCGTCTGCAGGACATCGACCTGTACGGGCTGCCCAAGGACTACTATAAAACCTACGTCACTCGTATGATGGCCACGTCCTCGGCCGATATGCAGAAGGTGGCCAAGAAGTACTGGGATCCCCAGAACATCGCCATCACCGTCGTGGGCGACGGCGAGACGGTGAAGCCCCTGCTCGAAAAGTTCGGAGAGGTGAAATTGTACGATACCGAGATGAAGCCGATTTCGGCGGACGTGGAGCTCCCGATCGACATCGACGGTCCCACCCTCATCGGAAAGTACATCACCGCGTCCGGAGGTGCTGCCTTCACGGCGATGAAGGATCAAACCATGGAAGGCGCCGTGAGCCTGTCGGTGGGTCCCCAGACCCTCGAAGGCACTCTCACCTCCGTGAAAAAAATGCCCAACCTGTCCTACGAAAAGATGGCCATGAAAATGGGCGCCCAGGAGACCTGGTGCGATGGTACCACCGTGGAACAGTCCTCCTTCGGTCAGGCCCAGAGCCAGAAGCTCGAAGGCGACGAGCTTGCGTCCTCTCTTGAAGAGAACCAGCTCAATGATATCGCCCGCTTTCAGGAGCTCGGCTTCACAGCCACCGTCACCGCGAAGAAAAAGGGAAAGGATGCCACGCTCTACACGCTTGAACTGAAGAAGAAACACGGCACCCAGACCCTGCTCTTCGACGCCGAGACCTTTCTGCTCTACGGTGAGAACAAGGTGCAGAAAACGCCTCAGGGTGAAGTACCCATTTCCCTGCGATACAAGGATTACAAGCCGGTATCGGGCATCCTCCTTCCTCATACCATTCTGCAGGATCTCGGGCAGATTTCCATCACCGTCACGGTGAAGTCCTACGCGATCAACACCAATCCCAAGGACGAGGTTTTCCGCCGCAAGTAAGACGTCGTTCACTCGTCGATACGAAAACGCCGCTGAATATCAGCGGCGTTTTTCTTTTTCTCCTCTCCTGGATGAGAGACATCCGAAGGCTACTTGACCAGTCGAGAGATGACTTTGAATTCCTCGGTTCCGCTCAGGCCCAGCAATTCGAACAAGGCCATTTCGGTGCCCGTCAGCAGGGCACCCATGGATTCCATCTTGCGAATACCGAGGTCGCGATTGGCCTCGGTGCGGCTCGAGACGGCATCGGTCACCAGATGAGGGATGTAGCCGGTTTCGAGCAGGTCCCGAACGGTCTGATACACGCACACATGCGTTTCAATGCCGCAGACGAGTACATGAGGACGATCGAGGGTGCGGAGGCGATCGAGGAAGATGGCTTCTCCACAGCAGGAGAACGCCGCTTTCTCGATAACGCCATGAGGGAAGACGAGGGGTTGGAGTTCTTCGACGGTGGGTCCCAATCCCTTGGGATACTGCTCGGTGACGAGCACGGGAATCCCCAGAATCTTCATCCCCTGGATGAGGATTCCGGCATTTCGGATCACGGTGTCTGAATCATGCATCAGTCGGGCGAGCTTGCCCTGGATATCGATCACCACCAGAACGGAGGATTCACGGTTCAGCATGGGGAGTTCCTTTCTCGAGCATGTGATGGCGCAGTTCCTGAATACGCAGCATGTACAGGGCCGCCTGTTCGGGGCGACGCAGAGCCAGTTCTTCGTACGCCGCGATGGCTTCGACGATCCGTCCCTGGCGGGCATAGATCGCCGCCAGGGTATCGGTGACAGGCCGATGGAAGCCCGTGGGTTCGGCGGACTCGAGTTCGACGTCGGGTTCGTCGAGATCCTCCACCGGAGCTGGCACATGGGCATGTTCGAGCAGAGCGGCGAGGGTTTCGAGATCGAGGGGGCCCACGGGGTCGGGCTGGGGTTCGGGAGAGGGGGGTTCCTCGCGCATGCGACCGGGAAGTTCGGGTTCGGGGATGAGGTGCTCCTCATCGCTCCAGCGGAGGCGACGGGGGCGGGGGGCCTCCTCGGACACGAAGACGGGATCGCGGCGGCGGCGAGGCTCTTCGTCGGCGGCCAGGCCCGCGATCAGGCGATCGTAGAGGAGGGGTACCAGAGCACGGAGCCGGGTCAGGAGCCCGGCAAGCTCGGAGGAGCGACCCAGCAGCGATGCGGCGCGAGATGCGGCCAGGAGGGCCGTAGGGGAATCGGGATGCGCAGTGAGGATGCGACGACAGAGCTCCAGGGCGGCGCCTGCCTCGCCTTTCTGCAGGAGGTCCACGGCGAGAGGCACGAGGGCCGGAGAGTCGGGCTGTCTCTGGGCATGGCGCTCGAGGGCCGACCGATCGGGGCTATGGATGTCCTGGAGAGTCATTCCGTGTCGTCCATCCTCGGACGGGACGCGCGAGTCACCGCCAGGTGCTCGCGCGAAACAAAAGGGTTACGTAGGCCAGGTCGGATCGACAAACGCCGGGTCAGTGGCGACGCATAGCCAGCGCGTGGTGGATCGACAGGGAGCCCACCAGTGCGAAGCCAAGGAAATACATGAGCTGGAAGGGCAGGGCCGCGATTTCCATAAAATACAGCGAGGCACTCACCCCCACCAGACAATAGAGGGCAAGCACGAGTTCGACGATGACCACGATATTGATCTTCTTCTTCGTCACCTTGTATTTCTTGTTTTCCCAGGTGTCGGCCTCGTTTTCGATCTTGAACTTGGGGGTTCGCACGAAGGCGCTCTTCTTGTTCAGCAGCGCTTCCAGCACAGCGCGGGTGTTGTTGACCGCCAACCCCATGCTTCCGGCCATGTAGAGGGGGAAGAGAAAGATGCGCCGTCTCCAGTCCAGGTGAATATCCTTCTGTGAATACAGGTAGAACAGGAAGGAACTGACGAAGGCTAGGACGAAGATGGACATGAAGGCAAAAATGGATTCGTGATGTCCACCCTGCTTGATGAAAATGAGGGGAACGTTCAGGATACCGGTGAGGATGATGAAGGGGAAGACGATGTTGCAGGTGAGGTGGTAGGTGGCCTGCCATTTCTGGCGCAACGGGATCTTCGCTTTCCACACCTTCGGGAGAATCTTTCGGGACGTTTCGATGGCGCCCTTGGTCCAGCGGAACTGTTGGCTCTTGAGAGCGTTGATCTCGGAGGGTAATTCCGCAGGTGACGTATAATCGTTGAGATACACGAACTGCCAGCCCTTGAGCTGAGCGCGATAGCTGAGATCCATGTCCTCGGTGAGGGTGTCATCTTCCCAATTGCCGGCATCGATGATACAGGAGGTGCGCCAGATCCCCGCCGTCCCGTTGAAGCTCATCAGAAAGCCGGCCTTGTTGCGTACCTGCTGTTCGATGACGAAGTGTCCATCGAGAGCCATGGCCTGGGCACGGGTGAGCATGGAGTACTCGGCGTTGAGATGTTCCCATCGGGTTTGCACGAGGCCAATCTTGGGATGCACGAAATGCGTGAGCGTCACTTGGAGGAAGTCCGGCCGGGGCACGAAATCCGCATCGAAGATGGCCACGAATTCGCCCTTGGCAGTGACGAGGCCCGCCTTGAGGGCGCCCGCCTTGTATCCCGAGCGATCGACGCGATGGATATGGACGATGTCGTAGCCCATGGCCTTCTTGGCGGCAACGATCCTCGCCACGACGTCCACCGTCTCGTCGGTCGAGTCATCGAGGACCTGGATTTCCATCCGGTCCCGGGGATAATCGAAAGCGCACACGGCGTCGATGAGGCGTTCGATCACATACAACTCGTTGAAGATCGGGAGCTGGACAGTCACCATCGGGTAGTTTCCGTTCAGATCGATGGAGGCCGGCTTCTTGCCTCTCGTCTTGAGGTAGTAGTAGATCATCACGAAGCCGTTGGATCCGAAAAGGAAAATGATCGACAGGGAGACGAAATAGGCGCCCAGTATCAAATTATCCATGCTCGTTGTTTTGCTACCTCAATGTGTGCACGATACAAAATTACAATTTACCAAGCCGAGACAGTTTCCAGCAAGAGATCGTCGGTGATTTTTTCCATAGCCTGTCGGATGCCGTCCTCGCGGGCGACGGCGCCTCCGGCGGCGGCGTATTCACCGGTGGACTGGAAGGACTTCTGCCACACCTGTTTTTTCTTGACATTATCATACAGGGTGGCGGAGACTGAAACAGAGACCTGAAGGCGGGAGGCTTGGGTGCCTTGGGAGACGGCAACGGGACGGTCGGCGGCGATGGCGGAGATTTTCGCCGAGAGTTCCACACTCGCGGTACCTTTCCCCGCCAACGAAAGAGTATTGTCCTGCTGCACTTTGGCGATCAGCATGGTGGTGAATTGTTCTCGGAGAGCCGGTTGGCCGAAGGCGCTTTCATCCTCGAAGATCGGGATCGAGATCGATTTCCAGTGTTCCGGCACCGAGGCGCCCGTGAAGGAGTAAAAACATCCGCCGAGGGTGAGGGACCACCCCAACACGAACACTCGCCAAAAATACGGGGATTTTTTCAAAGTCAACAGGTTCTCCTTCGCGACCGGGATTGTTTCTTCAAAGGATAGGGAACGGGACTCATCCGTTCATTCGAGCCCGAATTCCTGAATCTTCCGATACAGGGTGCGTTCGCTGATGCCCAGGGCCTGGGCAGCCACACGGCGATTGCCACCGGCACGTGTCAGGGAACGGGCGATCATCAGGCGCTCGATCTCGTCCATGGTATAATCGTCCAGAGAAACGAAGGGCGTGGCATCACTCCCTTCGGGTGCAGGGAGGGCTGCGGGCGGCGCGGAGAGGGAGCGCTCCACCAGACGACGCAGATCCACAATCTCGGAGCGGATTTCCAGCAACGCGCGAAGGATCAGCTCGCGCTCGGCCTGGTCGGCGGATTTGCCCAGTAAGACGGGCAGGAAAGGATCGGTGGGTTCGGGTTCGGGCGCGAGGGTTCTCGCAATGGTCTCCGCATCCACCACACGGTCGTACTCGAGTACCGAAAGACTTTCGAGCACATTTTTCAATTCGCGAATATTCCCCGGCCAGGGATAGCGCAGCATTTCGGCCATGCCATCTTCGGTAATGTGAAAGTGATTGTCGGGATCGCGGCGACGGAGGTCCGCTAGAAAGGCCTCCACGAGCAGGGGAATATCCGACCTGCGATTCCGCAGCGGAGGAATGCGGAGGTTGATGCTGCGCAGACGAAAGAAGAGATCCTGCCGAAATCGTTTGGCCTGAACCTCGGCATCCAGATCCTTATTGGTGGCCGCGACCACGCGGACGTCCACCTTGCGCAATTCACTCGATCCCACCCTCATAAACTCACCGCTTTCGATGATGCGCAAGAGCTTCACCTGGGTGGCGATAGGGGTGTCTCCGATTTCATCCAAGAAAATCGTGCCCCCATCGGCGATCTCGAAATAACCCTTGCGAGCATCCACCGCCCCGGTGAAGGCCCCCTTCTCGTGCCCGAAGAGCTCGCTTTCGAGGATCCCCTCGGGAATGGCGCCGCAGTTCACTGGAACGAACTTGCGATGCGAGCGGGCACTGGCGGCGTGGACGGCCTTGGCGAGGACCTCCTTCCCCGTGCCGCTTTCTCCCGTAATGAGCACGGTGAGATCCGTAGGCGCCACCTGGAGTATGGTTTCAATGATGTTGCGAATCTCGATCGAGCGCCCGACGATGCCAGCGTCCTTCTGAAATCGATCCCGATCCACCGTGGACCGGGAGATGAAGGAATCCGATGAATGCGCCAATACACTCATTTTGGCACCACCACAGCGTTGAGATGATGGTGATCGGAAAGACGCCGCACAAACCGTTCGGCGGAACTCCGCGTCGGAAAGACGCCGATATGGATGACCGGGACCTTCTTGCCTCGCAGCTTCAATTCTGCGGTAAAGCCCTCGGCTCGTAGACGGGACAGGGTGGCATCCACCTCGGCACGAGAAGAGAGGCCGCGAATCTCCGCTGTGAAAGGGCCATGCTCTGGTATGACGGACGCTCGAGTTTCGGACGGCGCTCGAGACACGGACGATGCGTGTGCCCGTGGGGATGGCGGCGTCATGTCGGTTTGCGGAGAAGAACCATCGGACCGTCCCGAGGACGCGCGATGGAGCTCTGGTATCGGCAGGGGTTGAGCGGAGGGCCGCTCGGCACTGCGCAGGGCTGCCGCTGTGGTGGTGGAACGATTGTCGAGCCGCACGATGAGGGGGGAATCGGGAACGTTCTGTCTGAGGCGTGCGGCATAGGTGGCCGCAATGTTCGACGCGCCCGTGGCCAGGTAGTATTGATGAAGGCGAAACAGGGCGTCGTCGTACCACTCACTGTCCCGATGCTCGGTGGCGATGCGGCTCAGCCATTCGACGGCTTCGTCCCCGTCCCGTGCGAGCATGGCACGCATATACAGCACGCCCGGATCCTCACTCTGGCGAGCCAGAAGGGGGGCAGCACGATTCTCCGCTCTTGTGCGCTGCCCATGTGAGAGCAGATCGAGGATGTCGTAGACGTCTGCCGTGGTTTGGGCCCAGGCTGAAGGGAGGACAAAAAGGGACAGGAGAATGAGGCGAGCGTAGCGCATGGAAATTCCTAGGGAACCACTGAGAAGGACTCAACCGGACGTCCAAAGAGCGTGGCCGAGGTAACACCCTCGATGCGCACGGTGCACCAGTCTCCGGGCTTGTAGGGCCCAGCGGGTAGAATGACCGTCTTGTTGCCGTCGGTGCGACCCATCCATTCTTCTGACGAGCGTTTGCTCGGACCTTCGAGAAGGACGGTATCCTCTTTCCCGATCAGCGCTCGATTGCGTTCGAGCGAAATGCTGCGCTGAAGATCGATGATTTCTTCGAGGCGACGACCCTTGACATCGTCGGGTATGTCGTCGCCGAGCTTCCAGGCCTTGGTGTTTTCACGGGGACTGTACTTGAACATAAAGGCCCCATCGTAGCCGACTTCCTTCATGAGATCGAGGGTCATGCGGTGTTCATCCTCGGTTTCCGTGGGGAATCCGGCGATGATATCGGTGGACAGCACCACTGCGGGAATGCGGTCGCGGATTTGGGCGATGCGGCGGAGATAGTCCTGAGCCGAATAATTGCGGTTCATCAGCGCGAGGATGCGATCGGACCCCGATTGCACCGGCAGATGGATGAAGTTACAGATGTTTGGCCGCGCGGCGATGGCCTCGATGAGTTTCAGGGACATGTCCTGCGGATGCGAGGTCGTAAATCGGATACGAAGGTTGGAATTGACGCTCGCCGCCGCCAGGAGCAGATCGGCGAAATCCCTTCCCTCGTCGTCGTAGGAATTGACGTTCTGTCCGAGCAGAGTGACTTCCTTCACGCCCTGGTCCGAGAGGGAGGCGATTTCCCGCACGATTCCATCGAGGGATCGGCTTCGTTCGCGCCCACGCGTGAAGGGCACCACACAGAAGGTGCAAAACTTGTCGCAACCCCGCATCACCGCGATCCACGCGCTGATCCCTTCGGTGCGGAGGGGAGGAATATCCTCATAGGTCTCCACTCGAGACAGGGTGACGGCCACTCCCCGCTCTCCGGCAAAGGCCTGGTCGATCAGGGCGGGAAGCTTTCGGTACTCATCGGGTCCGCACACGATATCCACCACCTTCCCGTTCTCGATGAGATCCGTCCGTAATCGTTCCGCCATACATCCGAGCACCCCCACCACCAGGGAGGGCTTGCTCTTCTTCATTGGTCCGAACTGAGACAACCGCCCGTAAATCCTTTGCTCGGCGTTGTCCCGCACACTGCACGTATTGAGAAAAATCGCATCGGCCTCTTCGGGCCGATCGATCAATCGATATCCTTCCCGTGCCAGAATCCCCTGAATAATCTCGGTATCCGCCACGTTCATCTGACAACCGTAGGTCTCGATATATATGGAGCGCATCGCGTCGTTCACTCTTCTTCCTTTCCGGAATCACTTGAAAAACCTAATTAGTAAGATACGCTGACAAAATGGCATGACCAAAGCCGATCACCACCCTTCCCTCATTCCCTTATTCACTTATTCACTTATTCACTTTCACTCATTCACCCCTTCCCTTCCCCCTTGCTTCCTGAATTCCCGTTCTGCATATTCTCGCCATCTCGTGCCATACCGCAAAGGCTCTTCCATGCGCAGAATCCTCCGCTTTTTCTACCTGGCTGTTCTCCTTCCCACCCTGGCCTTCAGCCAGTCCACCGGAATCGGAAAATACGCCGGTGAATTCATGGCGTCGGGCGTGGGAGGGCGGGCCCTGGCTCTGGGTGGAGCCTACACCGCCCTGGCGAGCGATGTGACGGCGGCGTACTGGAATCCCGCAGGACTGATGCGGGCATCCTACCCTGAGATCGGCCTCATGCACGAGCAGCGCTTCGGGGGATTGCTCAATTACAACTACGGCGCCGTGGTGTGGCCCTTTACGGAGCGCTACACGTTGGCCCTTTCACTGATGCGCAGCGGGGTGGATGATATTCCCGATACCAGAAACGCCCTGATCGATCTCAATAACAACGGAAAGCTCGATCCCGGAGAGCGGCTGGATTACAGCAAGGTAACATCCTTCAATTATGTGGACTGGGTGGGATATCTGACCTTTGCCTACCGCAGTTCCGAGGATCTGAATCTGGGTGTCAATCTGAAAGTGATTCAACGTTCCATGGGCCCCAACAGCGCCTACGGCGTGGGATTCGACCTCGGCGCGCAATATCGACTGACCCCCGAACTGATGGTGGGCGCGGCGGTGCAGGACGTCACCACGACGCTCGTGGCCTGGGATACGGGGACGAACGACCTGGTCTCTCCCACGCTCAAACTGGGCGCGGCCTACGCTCTGTCGGTGCCCTCCCTGAATATGTCGGTGATTCCTTCCGTGGATGTGGATATGATGGGTGAGAATCGGAAGTACGCGTCCACCGCCCATATCGGACCGGTAAGTCTGAATCCCCGGCTGGGACTCGAGGTGCAGTACTCCACCTTGTTCGCGCTGCGGGCAGGTATGAACGACATGCAGCAACTCTCTTTAGGCGCCGGCGTGCATCTCCCGAAATTGTATCTGGATTATGCGTTTGGGGAGAGTCCCCTCGCCGAGTCGCTCACTGCGGACGCCACCCATCGCATTTCGCTGCGCATTGTGCTCGAGGAGCCCCGCTTCCTGCGCTCCATCAAGTAACGCCTTCCTCACCGTTCCGGATTCCTCCATGGCACCCACCCCTCGGGCCGTCGCCTTCCGACTGCTCCCCGTGATGATGGTCCTTCCTCTCCTTGTCGGGTGTGGACGCAAGGACAAGCAGCCCGGCAATGACCTTCCCCATGCCGTCGCGAAGGATCCCTACTCCCTGGAAGTCACCCTCGATCGCAAGAAAAAGGATCTCCACTTTTTACGAGACGAAACCTCTCCCCTGCCCGCATCGGAGAAGCCGTTTTTTCAGGGACTTCCCTACTACGCCCCGGACAAGCGCTACGCGTTTCTGACTGTGCTGACCAAGAGAAGTCGGCCCGCAGACGTGACGCTGGCCACCTCGAAAGGAAAGGGACGGCTGCTGCGCCACATCGGTGAACTGCGGTTTTCGTTCGAAGGGATCCCGTACGCCCTTCAGGTATTCGCACCTCGGGACACCACCGAGGACGGAGATTACTGGTTTGTACCCTTTACCGATGCCACGACGGGAACAGAGACCTATTCCGGAGGTCGATATCTGGAATTCGTGCCACCCCCGAAAGACACGGTGGCGCTTGATTTCAACTATGCCTTTAGCCCGTACTGCGCCTACAATCCCCGCTACGACTGTCCCGTGCCCGTAGCCGAGAACCGCCTGCCCATTGCCATCCGAGCGGGAGAGAAAACCTGGTCGAAGGGGAGAAAATGAGACACTGTTCTCTGCTATTCGCGGCCCTGCTGCTGATCACGGGATGTGGGGGGAGTCCCCCAAGCCGCACCGGCCCGACCCCGTCGGAGACCTATCGCGGATCGGCGCCGCTTCCGCTGAGCGCTGAAATCGTCACGACGATGGACCGGGAACTCTCGGTGCGTCTGCCCGTCGGTTGGACCCACACCCTCGACGAAGCGAACGCGCCGCAGATTCTGCTCTGGATGGTGAGGGACGACTATGGCGCCACCATCACCTTCTCCCCCATGACCATGGATCCTTCGGTGTATCAGCGGTTACGGGGTGACGGACTTCTGGCTGTGGCCAAGGCGAGCCTGAGTCTGAAACGACAAGCGGCTTACGACAGCGTGCAGGTGGAGCGGACACCCGAACTCTTTTCGATCGGCTCCCGCGCCTTTGCGTCCTATGAGTACTCGATTTCAGGGGGCAGCATCCTGGTGCGCGTGGTGGTGTTCGACACCGGTTCGCGTTTCATGGAATGCGTAGCGATGCCCGCCTCCACCTCCATGAGTCGCCAGGAGCAGATCCGTCTGTTTCAGCTTCAGCAATCCGTGTTGACCAGTCTCGATGTCGGATGACCACGTCCGCGCATGGCCGTTGGATGGATCAGGCCCTGCGCCTCGCCCTGCGTGCGTATGATCTGGGCGAGGCCCCGGTCGGAGCAGTGGTGGTGCGGGATGGGGAGATTCTGGGCAAGGGCTACAATCACGTGGAGACTCTGAAGGATCCCACGGCGCACGCCGAGGTGCTGGCCATCACGGCGGCGGCAGCCACGCTGGGACAGAAATGGCTGGAGGGGTGTACGCTTTATGTTACACTCGAGCCATGCACGATGTGTGCGGGCGCGATCGTATTGGCACGTATCCCCGTGCTGGTGTTTGGCGCCTACGACACCAAGGCAGGGGCCTGTGGATCGTTGTATTCCATTGTCGAGGATCCACGCCTCAATCATCGCGTTCACGTCGTGCCTGGCGTGAAGGATGAGGAATGCGCGACCCTTCTGAAGGATTTCTTCGCCGCGAAACGCTGAATGTGCGGACACCTTACCCTGTCGGACGACGTCGGGGCGCGGTTTTGGATTTCAAATCATCGAGTTTGAGAGTGAGGATGGCGGTCAGTGCCTCCACGTCCTTTCGTTTGCGTACGGGAAAGCGGATCCACTTCATTTTCATCGAGGGAGTGTAGTCTTCGAAGCGCCTCTTATGCGCTTCGGTCAATTCCGGCAGAGCCAGAAATTCCTCCTCCCTCACGGTGGGAATGGACACGGTAGCCAAGAAGAAGTCAGGATAGAAGTGGAGCAGACAGAGAACCCGTTCGCGAAAGGACGCACGATACGCCCAGCCCTGGGCTTCGTTATACCAGTGCATGGACCAATCGATATGGCGTTCGATGGATTCGAGCACGTCTTCGAGGCGCTTGAGTTCCATCGAACCCAGGACTCCTAAAAGGAGGTCGATTTCCGCGCGAGTCGGAATGTGTTTCTGATCGTTGAAGGGAAGCTTCGGAATTCCCACGTGTTCGTCGGGCATCAGACCTCCAATGCGGAGCCGGTGATCAGGCGAAAGGCCTCCCGGTATTTTTCCGAGGTTCGGACAATGACATCTTCCGGGAGCTGGGGCGCCGGTGGCTGTTTGTTCCATCCTACGGCGGTGAGGTAATCTCGCACGTACTGCTTGTCGAAGCTGGGCTGGGCCTGTCCCGGAGCATAGGTCGCCAACGGCCAGAACCGCGAGGAGTCCGGCGTCAGCACTTCATCAATCAGGACGAGTCCCGCATCATCGACACCGAATTCGAATTTCGTGTCGGCGATGATGATCCCCTTCGCGAGAGCGGCATCCCGTGCGATGGAGTACACGAGAAGGCTCTTCTCACGCACCTGAGCGGCGAGATCCTCTCCGATCAGCGTGGCGGCCTGCTCGAACGAAATGTTTTCGTCATGCCCTTCCTCGGCCTTTGTAGACGGGGTGAAGATCGGTTCCGGAAGACGAGATCCATCGGAGAGCCCGTCGGGCAGCGCGATCCCACAGACCGTCCGCGTGCGTTCGTACTCCTTCAAACCCGATCCAGTGAGGTAGCCCCGTACAATGCACTCCACGGGCAGGGGACGAGTCTTGCGCACCAGCATCGACCGGCCACGCAGCTCATCCCGATACGGGACGCAGGATTCCGGATAGGCATCCACATCCATTGTCAGAAAATGGTGCCGACAGCGGTCTCCGATTACATCGAACCAATACTTCGACAATGCCGTCAGGACGGCTCCCTTGTCCGGAATCGGGTCAGGCAACACCACGTCGAAGGCTGAAAGGCGATCCGTGGCGACAAAGAGCAGGGCCTCTCCCAAATCGTATACGTCGCGCACCTTGCCACGACGAAAGAGGGGAAGAGTCGGGAATCGGGTACTGGAGATGGGACGCATGAGGATGGCAGGAGTATGAAAAAGGATAAACGGAGAATCAGGAATGAATCGGAATATACAGGTCCGGACCCGGATGGGAAAATGAGCCCGATCGACGAGGTCAGTGTTCCGGTACGGATGGGGAGAGGAGGTGAAGCACTTCCGTGAGTTCCTCGACGGTGCGAAGGGGAGGATGACACGCTCCATCCCGGCAGATCGTGACCGAGGGACCGGTCACCGGCGAGGGATAGGTGGAGAGATGGGGTGCGAGTTCGAGAAGGAGGGAATTCTCGCCAAGAGAGAGATGGATGAGAGCCTCGGGAAGAAAATGCGAGCGCAGGAGATCGAGAAAGGGCTGAGCCGAAGGGATGTCGGGAGCAGAGACGACGATGGTCATCATGCCATGGAGGAATCCATCCAGAGCGGTGAGCAGGACGGTATGCCCTGTGGGAGAGGATTCAACGGATTCGACGCAGGAAGCGAGCTCCTTCCAGGCCTGGTCAGCAAGGGAAGGTGCGTCGAGGAGGTGAGATAAGCGAAGTCCGTTCCACACGGCCATACTGAGTCCCGCGGGCAGGGCCCCGTCGTGAGTGGAACGAGGTCGCACGGGAAGGGATTCGGCATCGCGCGCCGTGTCGTGCAGGAGTCCCTGTGCGGGATCGATGAAATCGCGAAGCATGGCGAGGTGCAGTTCTCGGGCCAGAGCCAGATCCTCGGGACGTCCGTCCAGATGGTACAGGGCAAGGAGGCCGTGCACGCAGAAGGACTGATCGTCGAGAAAACCGGGACCGGAGATGCGCCCGCCTCTCCATGAATGCCACACGCGTCCATCCTCACGGACGAGCATTCGACGCAGGGCGCGGGCTGCCGTTCGGGCCTGGTCCTTCCATTCCTGAACGTCGAAGGCTCGCGCCGCATGTGCCAGGGCCGCCAGCATCAGGCCATTCCACGCCGCGATCATCTTGTCGTCGAGAGAGGGATGCACGCGAGAACGACGCGCTTCACCCAGGGCGAGACGTGCCTCCGCGATCCACGTCGCGGCCGTGTCGGGATCGAGTCCCCAGGCGCTCGCCCATTCGCCCAACGCCTGCGGTTCGGAGAGGATATTTCCGCCCTCTTCGAAATTGCCTTCCTCGGTGAGTCCGAAATAGGACGCCAGAGCCGGACCGCGGTCGGCACCGAGGACTTCGATCCATTCCTTCATTGTGAAGAGGTAGAACGCGCCCTCCCGTCCCTCACTGTCTGCGTCCTCGGCCGAATACCACAGCCCTTCGGGTGAAGACAGCGCAAGTGACGTGTATTCGATGAGTCGACGCGCGCTTTCGGCGAAGCGTTCCTCCTTTGACACAAGCCAGGCATCGGTCACGGCGGTCAGGAGGAGGGCGTTGTCGTACAGCATTTTTTCAAAATGCGGAGCAAACCAGCGCGCGTCGGTGGAATAGCGGCAAACCCCGCCTCCCACCTGATCGAAAATGCCTCCCCGTCTCACCGCGTCGAGAGTACGCAGAACCATGTCCTTCAGCTCCCTCTCTCCCGAGCGTCGATGTCGCAGAAGGAGAAACGACAGGGTGTGGGCCATCGGGAATTTGGGCGCCCGGCCAAATCCCCCGTGTTCGGCATCGTAACTACGACGAAAGCCCTGCACCGCCGCCTCGATCCACGAGACATCGGGGTCTCCGGGATGCGAATCGTGCATCGTCGACACCGTGGCCAACAGGTCGCGGCCCGATGACAGCACGCGGTCCCGTTGCGTGGTCCACGCTTCGTGAATCCGTTCCAGCAGGGTACGGAAGCCCGGTCGGCCGTATCGATCCTCGGGGGGAAAATAGGTACCCGCAAAAAACGGAACGGCATCCGGCGTCAGCATCACTGTCAGAGGCCAGCCCCCCTGTCCTGTCATCGCCTGACAGACGGCCATATACACCGCATCGATGTCGGGCCGTTCTTCCCTGTCCACCTTGATACTCACGAAGTGGCGGTTGAGCCAGGCGGCCAGAGCGGGGTCTTCGAAAGATTCCCGTTCCATGACATGGCACCAGTGGCAGGTCGAGTATCCGACCGATAGAAAAACAGGAAGGTCTCGTTCCTTCGCCACCCGAAACGCCTCCTCTCCCCAGGGATACCAATCCACGGGATTTCGAGCATGTTGGAGCAGGTAGGGACTGGAAGTGAAGATGAGGCGGTTGTACTCCTCTCCCCCATCCTCCGGAAGAGAGGCAAGATCAGGATGAGGCAAGGGACGATCGCGACGCGGAGAAGGATTGGTCATACGGAATCCACTGGTGAAACCTGCCTTCCTGACACCGGAGCGTGCGAAATGGTTCCACCTGTCATCACACGCGTGGAGGGGCGCGCGATGGCGAGGTAGCGAACCTCGGGACAGCCGCGCTCCCGCAACACGGTCGCACAGGCATTCATGGTGGCTCCCGTCGTGATAACGTCGTCCACCAGAAGCACGGGATGGAGGTGGAGATGAGCGGCGGACTCGGCGGGGACGCGAAAGGCGTTGAGCACATTCCCGCGCCGATCCTGCCGTCCGAGCAGGTTGGCGGATTGGCTGTCGGTATAGCGAACGCGTTCGAGGAGTCGTTCCCGCACGGGAATCCCGAGCTCGGCGGACAGGCCGCGACACAGAAAGGAAGCCTGGTTGTAGCCTCGTTCCCTCTTTTTCAGCGGATGCAGGGGCACGGGCAGAAGCACGGGATCTCCGTCCAGAAACGCGGTGCCCCGCAGGCGCTCCCCGAGAAGACGCCCGAGCCATTCACCGATGCGGGTCAATCCCTGATACTTCATCGCATGCAGGCAGGAGGCCATGGCGCCCTCGGGTTCGAACTCATACCCCACGGCCGCCATCGAGGCGGCTTCCCCCGCCATCATGGTGCGAAGGTGCAGGGCGGAGGTGGCTGAGTCCAGAGGAAAGGGCAGAAGGTCCGCAAGACAGCGGGGACAGAGGTAATCCGTCGCATGGATGGGTTCGTCACAATGGAGGCAACGCGCAGGGTAGAGAAAGTCGAGAAGAGGCTCGAGCCAATTGGCTGCGAGCCGAATGAATCGACGCATGAAAGTCCCTAGTGAGGTTCGAAAGGAAAACGGAATTCAGAGGACAGGTGATATAGAACCGCTATTCCGGCTGGAAGCGTTCGACTTCCTCGACGATGGCGTCGATGATCTCTTCTTCCTTCAGGCGGCGCACGACCTCGCCTTTCCGATAGAGGATACCAACGCCCTTGCCTGCGGCGATCCCGATGTCGGCCTCGCTGGCTTCACCGGGTCCATTGACGACGCAACCGAGGAGGGCTATTTTCACTGGTTTTTTGATGCCAGCCAGGCGGGATTCGAGTTCATTGGTGATGGTAAACAAATCCACTTCAAGGCGTCCGCAGGTGGGACAAGCAATGATTTCGACGGTGCGCGAGGCGAGTCCCAGCGAGCGGAGGATTTCCTTGCCCACTTCGACTTCCTTTACCGGGTGGTCGGTGAGGGACACGCGGATGGTGTCTCCGATGCCCTCGGCGAGAAGAGAACCGATGCCGACGGCGCTCTTGATGGTGCCGACCTTTGTGGTGCCGGCTTCGGTGACACCGAGGTGAAGGGGGTAGTCCGTGCGTTCGGCGATCGTGCGATAGGCCTCGATCATCAGGCGCACATCGGTGCTTTTCACCGAAATGATCACGTCGGTGAATCCGAACTCCTCGCAAATACGGGCATGACGCATGGCGCTTTCGAACAGGGCTTCGGCCGTGGGATAGCCATGCTTTTCGAGGATATCCTCTTCGAGACTGCCGCTGTTGACGCCGATGCGAATGGGGATGTGGCGATCCTTTGCCGCGCGCAACACCTGATGGATGCGATCGATGCTCCCGATATTCCCGGGATTGATGCGCACCTTGGCCACACCGGCTTCGATGGCGCGGAGTGCAAACACGTGATTGAAATGGATATCGGCGACGATGGGCAGATGGGAACCCCGGACGATGGCGGGCATGGCCTCTGCGGCCTCCTTGTCATTGACGGTCACGCGCACGATGTCACACCCCTCCTCCTCGGCCTCCCGGATTTGAGCGAGCGTCGCTTCCACATCCGAGGTCTTGGTCTTGGTCATGGTTTGCACCGACACGGGGGTCCCGCCTCCCACGGGAATGTCTCCCACCATCACGCGACGCGTAGCGCGGCGGAGTGTCTTGACGGCGGGCGCCTGCCACACCGGGGCATCGGGATCCTGAATCACGGGCAGTTCGATCATGAGAAACTCCTTACTGGGCTTCCGGGTCGTGATGACGCATCCGGCGGCCGGCATCCAGCAGAATGCGTTTTTCCTCTTCGGTAAGACCGGCATACCCGCTCTTGCTGATCTTATCGAGAATCCGGTCGATCATTTGCTGATACTCGTCGTTTTCGTGAGGACGGGGGGGCGTGGGGGTCAGATCGTGAAACACCGCCTCGGTGGACGAGCCGGTCCACCGAGGCGGGCTCATCCGCCTCTGTGCGCGAGGCGGAAACCACCGGTCGAGAATCCCGTTCCTTTCCAGCAGCACCCAGATCGCACCCACTACCGCACCTCCGAGATGGGCCATATGGGCGATGCCTCCCATGGCGCCGGTGACGCCGTTGTAGAGTTCCAGCAGAATGAAAAACGTGACCAGATACTTGGCGCGAATCGGGAGGAAGAAGTACAGATACACGGGACGATTGGGAAACATCATCGCGAACGCCACCAGAACCCCGTACACGCTGCCCGAGGCCCCGATGGTGGGGGCTGGGGGACTGAACAGGGGAGCGATGAAAAGCGTGGTCAATCCCGCGAAAATCCCCGCCGTGAAGTAATAGGCGAGAAAGCGCCGGGATCCCCAGTTGTTTTCCACCTCCATGCCAAACATCCACAACATCAACATGTTGAGCACGATGTGCCACAGATCTCCATGTAGGAACATGTAGGTGACCAGCTGCCAGGGATAGAAGCCGTACCCGATGGGCTGCAGGTAAAAAAGATCAGCGAACCATTGGGCCAGGGGAAGTTCTCCCACGGTGAACCCCGATTCGGTCATGAGCTGAATGAGAAAACAGATGACGTTGACGACGATGAGGGATTTGATGACGGGTGGGAAGAAACTGAATCCTCCCATCATGGGACGATAATCTCCATCGTCGTACCGATATGCGGCCATGTGCTGATCCTGATTGCGAGTGAGTTTCCGTTATTTGTCTGTCAATGCGAGAACACCTGGCAGCGGCTTGCCTTCGAGAAACTCGAGGGATGCGCCTCCGCCCGTGGATACGTGAGACACCTTGTCTTCGAGCCCGGCCTGGGCAATGGCCGCTGCTGAATCTCCTCCTCCCACCACCGTGATGGCTCCCTCGGCGGTGGCGTGTACGAGCGCCTCGGCAATGGCGAAGGTGCCGGCCGCGAAGCGGGGCATTTCAAACACTCCCATGGGGCCGTTCCATACGACGGTGCGAGATTCGCGTATGACCTTCGAGAACAGATCGATGGAATCGGGGCCGATATCGAGTCCCATGCGGTCGGCGGGAAGGGAGTCCACCGATACGACCTCGGTGCTGGCATCCTCGGCGAATCGATCGGCCACGACAACATCGACTGGCAGCACCAGCTTTTTGCCCTGGGCGTGCGCCTGATCGAGGATGGAGCGTGCCATATCGATGCGATCGGCTTCGAGCAGGGATGTGCCGATTTCCTTCCCCTGCGCCTTGAGGAAGGTGAACATCATTCCTCCGCCCACGAGCAAGGTATCCACCTTGCCGAGCAAATTCTGAATCACATCGATCTTTCCGGAAATCTTGGCCCCGCCGAGAATTGCGGTATAGGGACGTTTCGGAGAACCCACGGCCTGACCGAGATACTCGATTTCCTTCTGCATGAGAAAGCCCGACACAGCGGGTGTAAGAAAATGGGCGATTCCCTCGGTGGAGGCATGGGCGCGATGCGCAGAGCCAAAGGCATCATTCACATACCCATCGCCCAGCGCAGCGAGGCGACGGGCGAATCCCACGTCGTTGGCCTCTTCCTCGGGGTGGAATCTCAGGTTTTCGAGAAGCAGGACCTCGCCGGGCGCGAGAGAGGCGGCAAGTTGTTCCACCTCCGGGCCCACGCAATCCCCCGCACATTTTACGGGTCGGTTCAGGAGATCAGCGAGCAGTTCAGCAACAGGAGCGAGGGAATACTTCGGCTCGGGCTTCCCCTTCGGACGCCCGAGGTGACTCATGAGGATCACGGCCGCGCCGTGCTCCAACAGATAGCGCACAGTGGAAAGCGAAGCCACAATGCGGGTGTCGTCGGTGATGCAACCCGCGTCGTCGAGAGGGACGTTGAAATCCACACGCACGATCGCCTTCTTGTTGCTCCACTCCACATCCGTCAGGGACAGTTTGTTCATTTCTCCTCCACGATGGACTTCTTCGAGAAACCTACGAAAGTTCATTGCTTGAACAAATAAATGGCGTGCAAAATGCCCTTGCACGCCATAACGCGAGAGAAACGAACTTCAGAGAGGGTGGAAACGGATCAGGCCAGTCTTTTTACCAGGTCCACCACGCGGCAGGAATATCCGAATTCGTTATCGTACCAGGACACCGTCTTCACGAGATTTCCCATCACCATGGTGCTCTGGGCATCGAAGATGGAAGAATGGGAGTTGCCGATGATGTCGGTGGAAACGATAGGATCTTCGGTGTATTCGAGGATGCCCTTCATTGGTCCTTCGGCGGCGGCTTTCATCGCGGCATTCACTTCGGCGATGGTTGTTTCCCGCTCCAGCACCGCGACGAAATCCGTGATGGATCCGTCGGGCGTGGGCACGCGCAACGCGAAACCGTCGAGCTTGCCCTTCAGTTCGGGAATCACCTTGCCCACGGTGCGAGCCGCGCCCGTGGTGGTGGGAATGATGTTGGAGGCTGCGGCCCGAGCCCGTCGCAGATCTTTGTGGGGAAGGTCGAGCAGGCGCTGATCGTTGGTGTAGCTATGCACCGTGGTCATCAGGCCCTTCACCACACCGAAATTCGTGTGCAACACCTTGACGAGAGGGGCCAGACAGTTGGTGGTGCAGGAGGCGTTGGATACGACTCTTTCGTTGCCGGTAAGGGTGTCGTCGTTGACGCCGAGCACGATGGTGGCATCGATCTCGTCCTTGGCAGGTACGGTCAGCACCACTTTTTTTGCGCCTCGGGCGAGATGTTGGGCGATCTGCTCCCGCTTCGTGAAAATGCCGGTGGATTCGATCACGATATCCACTCCCTCCCAATTCAGGTTGGCCGGATCCCGCTCTGCGGTAATCTTCAGGCGATCCCCATTGACAATGAGATCACTCCCATCCACTTCCACCGTGCCCTGGAACCGCCCATGCACGGAATCATACTTCAACAGATGCGCCAGTGTGGGGGCATCGGTGAGATCGTTGATCGAAACAAAATTAAAGCCGCCGACTTCCAGAGCCCTTCTGAACACGAGTCGTCCGATTCTTCCAAACCCATTGATCGCTACGTTGATCGCCATAGGATCCTTCCATTGCAAATGTGGTACAGAAATGAGAGGCACACGTGGTGCCGCATCGTTGTATCGACACCAGTCTATCAAAAACCATGCAGATTAAAAAAAGAGCCGAGGGTCGGGAATTCGTCCCCCTCTGCACAACAGATATCATGTGGAGATCGTTTCCCGTTACCTTCGCCCATTCCGGGTTATCGCGGATGGGCGTGTTCGAACAAGACCTTTTCTGATTCTCGGATGTCCTGAACCACTTTCACGCGATCCCATTTCTCGAGGCGCCGATAGGCCTGGTCCAGCATGCGCAGAATCTCGTCGCGGATGGCCTTGCGTCCATGACGGGGATCCACCTGCATCCAGATATGCTGTTCGGCCAGGCGCTCCAGGCGGGACACCACACGTCCCGGTCTCGCGGAATCGGCGCGGGCCTGCCCGATGATGGTCCATAGCCGCTTCGCCAGATCGGCGGGCGCTTCTTCGGGTCCACCGAGCACATATTCCTGCTGCCTGAGCGTGGCGTCGATGGTGGCCGAATCCGCGCTCATCACCTTCAGGCGGTACTGGTATTGCGGGAGGAGGCGCACACGCACAGCGTCGTCGCGGTGGAAGGGGAAGTCCTTTTGCTGCAGGGAGTAGATCAATCCCGCACAGAATTCCCGCGTCATGTTCGTCGTCAGAAAATTGAGCCCCGCTCGCAGGAGCAGATCTCCCGACCCTCCGGTGAGCCAGGGGAATTTCGTCATCAGGTTGTCGCGCATGAAGACGGCCTGATTATAGGTTCGCTGAATGTCTCCGGCCGCAAGGGCCTTGCGGGCGCGAAGAAATTGCAGGGTTTTCTTCGGTTCCTTGTATCCGAGCAATTCGATCATGCCCATGGCCTGGCTAAATCCGACCTCGGCGTAATAGCGCACCGGCCCCCGCCGCGTCAGTTGCTCCACCTTTTTCATGAACCCCTCGTACCCCAGGTGCCGGGCGTTGGCGATAATATTGAACGTGGAGGAGTCGGGATAGCCGAGATCGCAATAGGTGTCGCGGGGAATGGACATGATGTCCACCACCCCGCTATCGGGGTTGATCGTGAAGAGATGGATGGCGTCGGCTCGCGCATCCCGCGCCCCGAGTCGGGAATCGATCCCCATGACGAGCACATTGATCACACGACCGCGAATCGGAGGCGCGGTCGTCCAGTGCTTCATCGCCGCGATGGCGGCAGAATCATCCCGAGTGGACACAAAGGGCATGCGCTGCATCCGTTCGGCCGAGGGAAGATCGGTGGTCCCGCTGTCGAGCAGGGATACCTCCTCGGCGTTGCGCCGCACCATTTCGGCTGCTTGCTCGAGGTCGCCGGTATGGAAGGCGAAATACACGAAATCCGTTGCCGATTTCACACCAAGCACCAAGAGACGACCGGCGATCCCGGGGCCTGGCATGCCGGGGATGATAGCGGCTATTCCCCACCACAGGAGCACGACCACGAAGATTCGGAAGAGACCTTTCTTCAGGACTCTTCCGAACCGACGCCATTTCGAGGGCGGGGATGGGATGGGACGATCAGGGACAGGGCTCTCCACGGGGGCGTTCCGACGGATGGTTCACGAAAGGCGCGCGACGGAAATCCATCGCGGGCAGGGAACCGGAAAGGTAGGAAATTGCGGAGAAAAGCCCATGAAGAGGATCACAGGACCGACGGTCAATGCACCACCACCAGGGTCCGCTCCCGATGAATCCCTAGCGCGCTGAGGCGATATCGGTACACGCCCGAAGGATGGCGGGACGCATCCCACTGCACCATATGAGACCCACGGGTCCGAAATCCATCCTCCAGCACCCCGACTCGTCGGCCATCCGAGGTGAAGACCTCGACGAGAACCCGGGCATCGCGGGGAATGCGGTACTCGATCATCGTGACGGTGCGAACGGGATTGGCGAAGTTCTGTCCCAGCACCCAGGTTTCGGGAGCCCCGGTCGGTTCGTCCACTGCGGCAGGATACTCGAAGGGTTCGTCGACCAGATGGTATTCGGCTTCGGATCCACCGTTGTAATCCTTGCGCAGGTAGGGGCAGACCAGGGGCGTGCGTTCAAAATCCTCGAGACGGGCCGCCACGGGGGCGCCGTCCGTCCATGCATAGAGTGGTATGTCGCGGGGATTGAGAACGTCACAGAGCCCCCTCTCCTTCGCGATGTGGAAGAGGCCGAAATTTCCGGGTTCGTGCCCTGCCAACCAGGTGCCGATAATATCCACCCGGAACGGATCCCGCCCGAAAATCAGGAGGTTGGTCATCACGTCCTGGGCAGAATCGTTGGGACCCGGTCCCGCGCTGAAGCCATTACCGTTTCGTCCGTAGAGACCCTCGATGATGTGCAGTCCCGGACGCATCACCGTATGGGCATCGCAGGTCCTCTGGGCCCATGTTTCCATTCCGTATCCTCCCGAGGCCCCTCGACCGGGCCGATCCCAACGCACATAGCCAAGATTGCGGTGCCGGGCGTAGAGCGCGTCGATGGAGGCTTCCAGATCGGCACGAAAATGCGCACGCACGTTTGCGGGGTGGGCGGCGGTGGCGTCCACCCCTTCGCAATAGCGTACAAGGGGACTCACGCTCGTACCCTGCAGGTTCTTGACGCAGAGCGTCATGCCCATGCTGTGGGTCTTGAACTTCGCGATGTTGATGATCCAGGAATCCGGCGCGTTGAAGGGCGCCAGAAATCCTGCACGGGTGAACACGGCTCCCGAGGGCACATCCCGCCAGATCACCTCGTCTCCTTCGACAAGACTGGAAAAGGTGAGTTGGGTAAGAGCGCGACCGGTGGGAAAGTCCATGAAGTGAATGCCTGTTCGAGCGGCGAGTTCCTGCAGGTGGCTCACGGCAGCCTCGGCGGGGCAGTAGCCGTCGTTGACCAGATTCCCTTCCCGCATATACAGGGACGAGGGAGCGGCCCCGGTTTGGGTCATTCCCACCACCATGCCTTCGAGAAAATCGATATCGGTGCGGATGCCCATGCCGTCCACCGTATCTCCCGCGCCTCCTGTGCACGTGAGGTTCGGCTTCAGCGCAAGGCGCGATCCTGCGGGTATGGTCCCGGAATCGGAGAGTGTGAACACCTCTCGCGCGAAGCGCCGGCCGATGTCCAGCTTGGAGGCCGCATCGGTCTTCGACGAAAGCGCCGTGCGACAGATGAAGACTGCCTCCGGATGGGCGTCCAGAAAGGGATGGAGAGAGAAGGTGGCCTGAGTGGCATATCCCATTCGACGTCGATGCAGGGGGTCCACCACTGCCACGCCACCGACCGTGGCCAGGGACGCGAGAAAGGTTCGTCTGTCCATGTGATCCTCGAAATGTGGGAACACGGAAACCTACGAACGAATTCGCGAAAGGCGAAACCTATTTGATGAGGAAGTACTTCGCCTCGGGATGATGCACCACAATGGCCGTGGTACTCTGTTCCGGATCGAGCTGGAATTCCTCGCTGAGCGAGATGCCGATGCGCTCGGGACGGAGGAGATCGAAGAGAGGCACCTGGTCCTCGAGTCGGGGACAGGCCGGATAGCCAAAAGAATACCGGGAACCTTGATACCCCTGAGAAAACAGGCGCTTGATATCGGACGCGTCCCGATCGGCGATGCCCCATTCTGTCCGAATCATTTTATGCCAATACTCCGCCAGGGCTTCGGCCGTCTCCACGCTCAGGCCGTGGAAGTACAGATACTCCTGATAGGCGTGACGCGCAAATAGATTGGCGCTATGCGTGCTCGCCTCCCGACCCATGGTCACGGCCTGAAAGGCACAAACGTCGGGAATGCCCTCGTACAGGGGACGCACGAAGTCGGCGATGCAGAGATACCGATCTCCGTTCTGACGAGGAAAGGAGAATCGCTTCCATTCCTCGAGTTCGTCCAGGGCTTCACCAAACGCAGGCCACTCATTCAAGAGCGCATCACCGTCGAGGCCCTTCGGTTTGAAAATCACCAGGTCGTTGCCGTCGGAGGCACAGGGAAAATGTCCGTACACGAGCGCGGGACGCAACCACCCCTGAACGACAGCATCACGCTTCAGCTTCGCGAGAGTGGGATGGATCTCCCGGTCGAGAAGTGCGCGGTACTCGGCATCGCTCAGACTCCCCTTCTTCACCTGCCACTGGCCCCGAATGAGTGCGGCCTCGTTGATGAAGGGATAGATGTGATCGAGATCGATATCCGTCACCAGACGACTTCCGAAAAAGGGAGGACGGGGAATGGGAGCAGAGGACGAGACCGCCGATCGCCGCGTGAACGCGGGACGTGCTTCGGTATTGCGTTCGATGGTTCCGACCGGTGAGGCCCGCTCTTCCTGTATGCGCTGCAGGACGATCGCCGATTCGAGCGCGGCACCAAGGTTCTCTTCCCCCTGTTCGGCAAGACTGTCGGCGAGTTTGGCTTCCATTCCCGATAATTCGTCAGGTTCGACAGGGAAGGAGGGAGAAGCGGCTTCCGATGCGAAGGGCCCGTCTCTGCGCTGCGCGGCGAGCCGCTCCATGAAGGACAATCCGTCGAAGGCATCGCCCGCATAGGCCAGGTCGTGTGGATAGACAGCCCGCAGGTCCTGCTCCACATAGCGCCGCGTCAGGGCAGCGCCACCGAGAATGACGGGGATGCGCAGTCCTCTCTCCCGAATGATCTCGAGGTTTTCCTTCATCACGACAGTGGATTTAACAAGGAGTCCGCTCATGCCCAGGGCATCGGCGTGATGTTCGCGCACGGCGGAGATCATGGTTTCGATGGGGACCTTGATCCCCAGGTTGATGACGCGGTATCCGTTGTTCGTGAGGATGATGTCCACCAGGTTCTTGCCGATATCATGCACATCTCCCTTCACGGTGGCCAGCACGATGGTGCCTTTCTGCATCCCCTCCATCTTCTCCATGAAGGGTTCGAGAAAGGCCACAGCGCGCTTCATCGTTTCGGCGGACTGCAGCACGAAGGGCAGTTGCATCTGTCCCGCACCAAACAGTTCTCCCACGGTTTTCATCCCATCGAGCAGAATGTCGTTGATGATGTCCAGCGGCGCATGCCGGGTTCGAGCTTCTTCGAGATCGGCATCGAGTCCCACAGAGTCTCCATCGACGATTCGGGCTTTCAGGCGCTCTTCGACAGAGAGAACGGCTCGGTCCACCTGTTCGCGAGGCGCGATGGACGAATCGGCATAATGGGCGATAAATGCCGAGAGGGGATCGAAGGTGCAGGAAGTTGACATGACGGCCTTTCGGAGGTGAGGGTCGCAAAATACGGAACACACATGTCCGTCGACAGCGGGGGTCGCTTTGTACAACACGAATCCCATGGAGGGCGTTTCCCGACCGATAGCAAAGGGACGGAGACCGACGGATGTCTTGACATTCCCCGCTTTTCCCGTTACCTTGATTCCAGATCAACGCATCCGAAATGTTCCTTCCGAGGAGGCCCCCGTGTTCTACTCGAAAACCGCTCAGTATTCCCTGCAAGCGATGCTGTATCTCGCCGCCAATGGCGCCGACCGCCCCCTGCTCGCACGAGATGTCGCCGCACGACTTTCTCTTCCCACTTCCTTTCTTGGCAAAATCATGCAACATCTCGGCAAGGCGGGATTTCTGGTGTCTCTGAAGGGTCCACACGGAGGATTCACCCTCTCGGAACTCGGAGCCCGCGCCACCCCTGCCGACGTGATTGCCGCGATCGATGGTCCTCTGCCTCTCGAGGAGTGCATTCTGGGCTTCGCCCAGTGTTCCGACACCGACCCCTGTCCCCTGCACCAGAAATGGGCGCGCATTCGCTCAGAGGTCGCTTCGATGGTGGGAAGGAAAACCATCGTCGAACTTGCCCGACAACTGCCGGATGCCTATCGTACCATGCCCGCCGCCGCGTCGCGTCCAAGCACCACCCGCAGCACGTCACCCGCAAAACCAAAACCTACCGCTCCCACAAAAAAACCCGGCTCCCGCCGCTGATCGCTTCCCATGCACGAACTCTCACTTGCCCGCAACCTCCTCGACATCATCGAACGGGAAGGACGGGAGCGGGGATTTCGTCGCGTCCTCCGCATCCGTTTGCGAATCGGGCCACTGTCCAACGTGGTGCCCGACGCTCTGCGCTTCGGATTCGCCGCCTCGGCTGAGGGCACTCTGGCCGAAGGCGCGGACGTCGTATTCGAGGAGGTCCCGCTACGACTCCGATGCTCGTCCTGCGGCACGGAGTCGACGGTCCAAAACTGGCTCTTTCTCTGTCCCTCCTGCGGGAGCGTGGAGACCGTGGTTCGCCAGGGAGAGGACCTGGAGATCATCGATATCGAGGTAGAGGAGAACGACTAGCGACGGAGCTCCTTGCCGAGGATGCCCTGCACCTTTTCGATCTTCGACCGCATCCGGCTCTGGGTCCCGGCACGGAAGTCCATTTTCATCGACACGTTGATCCGCTCGCAATCCTTTTCGAGTTCGTGAAAGCAGATCGCCACCACAGCCATCACGGTATCGAACTCGCCTTCGAGGATGGTGCTCATCGGCGTCAACTGATAGGAGAGTCCGCTGGCATCGATGTGGGCGAGAATGCGGGCGACGTAGGGACTGACACTGATCCCCTTGTCCGTGGGAAACATCGTGAGTTCGCAGAGTACCATCGTGAGATTCCTGTATTGAGTGACACCTCCCCCAAGCTAGCATCCCTTGTGAAGAAGGGCAACGACGTCGGGAGCGATTCCTGCGTCGGGAATCTCCCCTCCCCTGCGTATCTTTTTTCATGATCCGCCACCGCCATCTCTTTATCATGCTTGTCGCGTACGCGGTGTGGGGAGGACTTTACCTTCTCACCGCCTGGATCGGCGAGGTGCGGGGTCCCGTGCTCGACGTACGACTTCCCTGGGACGACGCCATTCCCTACCTCCCCCTCTTTCAGTATCCCTACCTGCTCTGCTACGTGGTAGTGGCGGGCCTTTTTCTCATTACCCGCGATCCCCGTCGGCTGGACCGTGCCTTCCTCGCGATCGGAGGTGCCAATGTCGTGGCCTTCGTGATCTTCGCGCTTCTGCCTGTGATGGGACCGGCGCGGGATCTTGTATCGCAGGATGCCCGCAGTGGCGTGTTGCAGTTCATCCATGTGGTGGACAATCGCTTCAATGCCTTTCCCAGTCTGCATGTCACCAACCCATGGATGGTGGCCCTCATCTCGCTCTGCGAGCGCGGATGGGGATGGAAGACCCTGTTGTTTCTCGCCATTGCGATCTTCGTCAGCATGGCGACACTCTTCGTCCGACAGCACTATCTGGCCGATGTTGCGGCGGGCATGGGCCTTGCGTTCCTCGCGTCCTGGTGGTACGGAATACCTTCGCGAGCGACGAACTAAAGCTGGGCGAGTCCCAGCGTGAGAAACCACTGCGGCGTTTCGGTTTGGGAGAGCCGAGCCATCAGGTCCATGCGGAAAAAGATGAGAATACGACTGATGGCGAAACCCGCCTCGTAGTACCAGCGATCCGCGCTGTCCCGGGTGGACGGGAGGAGGGTGTACGTGGGTTCGCGACGATGCAGAGCTTCCCGGGTCCTCGCCGAAAATTCCGTCCATCCGATTCCCCCGAGAAGCAGAAATTCCAGCCCGAAGGATGCCAGGTTGGGAATGCGAAACACACCGGGGATGACCTCGCCGAAGGAATGCTCGAAGGTGAGGGCGAACACACGGTCGCCATAGAATTCCTTGACCGCGAGTCCCCGCAAGGTGCCGGGCGCAGCGAAGGAAGAGGCCGACGATTCGAGACTGAAGAACCGCTGTGGAGGCACCTCGCCCAAGGCGATGCCGGCGAAGAGCCGCAGGTCCATCTCCCACGAGGGCAGGGTTTCGGTGCGCAGGAGAACGCTGGCGTCGATACGGGTATAATCGAATTCGCTTCCGAGCCAGGGAGCGCTACGCTCCATCGTCGTGCGGAACCCCGCGCCCGCTGAGCGGCGACGAGGATCGCCGTGCAGGGACAGCTCCACTCCGATGCTACGCATCCGGCCGTCAAGGATCTGGGGATTGGGGCGAAATTCCCGTGCCCCGCCGAACACGGCGAAACGAGCGAGGACAGCAGCCGACCGCTGATCTTCGTGTCGAAAAAAGAACCGCAGGGAATACGGTCGGATGAAGAGATTGCGGCGCACGAATTCCCATTGCCCGGTTCCCACCGCGATGCCGATCTCTCCTCCCAGGGCGCGATAGTAATCGCCGTAGTCATTGCGAAAGAGAAACGAGAGCAGGGAGATGCCCCGCGTCGAGAAGATCCACGGCGAGTCCCGTCTCGACAGGGAGTGGTACAGCGAGCCATCCAGGGAGAAGTGCCGCTCTGCATCGACGAAGCCGTGCAGGGACAATGCCCCATACCACCGGGCATCGGAGAATCCATAGCCCCCGCGGGCCCCGAGCTCGAGACGGGGCAGAATCTCCCGCGACAGTCCGATCCCGAGATACAGACCATGCACCCGATTATAGCGCACCACATCATCGAATCCCGTAAACGGAGGGCGATCGAGTTGGGCCAGGGTGCGTGAGACGGGACCCAGGACCTTGTCGATGATCGAGGCGCCGAGCACCGAGTCGGGATTCTCCCGCGCCGCACGAATGGCACGATACGCATCTTCCTCTTCGGGATGCAGAGGCAGAACGGCATTCTCCTTCCACATCATGTCTGGGACCGCGTCAGCTTCTTCAGCGATCTCCACCCGTCGCTTCTGAAACAGCGCATCGGAAAGATCGGGATTGAAGCGGTAGTCCGTGGCGATCGTGGAGATCTGGATGTCGAGCCGAGGAGCGAGAATCCAGAACAGGGAGGCCGTCAGAGAACTCGTGATGAACAGCGAGGTGGGCATGGCCCAGGTGGAATCGAACACCCGAAATTGCTGGCGATAGCGCAGGGCCGCATCGAAGGGAAGCTGCACGGCGCCCGAGGGTGTCAGATCCACTTCCACCGGGAACCACCGACCGTCCTCGATGTACACCGTGCCCATGAACAGCTTACGCGTTCGCGAGGTGGGCGTCACGCGAATCCGGTTCACCGTGCGCCCGGGCTCGGGATCCCATTGACCGTCGAGCACGAACTCGTACCAGGACAGCGCGTCGGGATGAAACGGAGTGAATACCTCCTCCCCCACCAGGGTCACCACAGGATCAGCGGCATTGAGATTGGTTCCGAAGGCTACGTAATTGGCTTCGGGAGGCACGTTCACACTTTGGCGCCTGCGGATGATTTCGTTGAAATAGGAGTCGGGACTCCGAAAATATCCCCGCGACACCGATTCGAATATCGAGACGATGGTAGAGTCTCCACGCCCGGAGGATCGTCGTGCGGTGAGGGTATCGGTGCCTGCGACAAACTTGGTGTAGAGCTCATAGGAATAGCTGCGCAGGGTTCGACGCTGATCGGTCATGCGACGGATCGCTCGCCGCATGATGGCCATACCGGGATCTTCGGCGATGACTTCCACCTCCGCCTGTTGGAGCGTGAGCGGATGCAGATCCACATCGAGGTGTCGATCCTTCTTCTCCATCACCACGGAGATCCGCTTCGTTTCGTATCCGATCATGGAAACCACGATCTCGTAGGTGCCCGGAGCCAGATGCAGCTCGAAACTGCCGTCATGCTCCGTCATCACGCCCAGGGACGTGGCGCCAACAGCCACTGCGGCGAAGGCCAATGGCTCCCTCGTCTCCTGATCACGAACCACACCGGACAGGGCCGCCCCGCGCTGGGGTGGGATGCGATCGTCATGCGAGACGCGTGGTCCGCGGGCGAACGCGACTCCCCCGAGCACCAGTAGGAACAAGAGAACGGTATGGCAGGGATGAGGGGACATGAGCGTACCGATGCGAGATCATAACACTCCTGGCGCGAAATGATTCCCCGCGCCTACCAGCGCAGCGTCCATCGGATACCAATGCCCCGTTCCGAGAGGGTTGGTTCCAGCCGGGATCGCGGCTCCCCATCCTTTCCCTCCTCTGCGGTGATCGCTTCTCCGACCACGATACCGAGAACGGCGCCGAGCATCGTGTCCGAAAGCCAATGCTTGTTGTCGTACATGCGCTGGAGGGCCGTGCCGGTGGCAAGGGAGTACAGGACCACGGTGGCTGGCCACCAGCGAATCCGACGCGACAGAATGGAGGAGGTCACGAAGGCCACTGTCGTATGGACTGATGGAAAGGACGTGGAGGATGGACCCGTTTCGAACCAATGGAAGGACAGGGGATCTTCCCCGGTGTATGGTCGGGCTCGGCCGAAGGCAGATTTGGACAACACGTTGATGATACCGGCGTAGGCCAGTCCTTCGAGCAACATCCGTCCCGTCACGCGCAGATCTTCCGATCCGGCAAGGAGTCCCCCCAGGTACAAGCCCGCTCCGAGCACCACTTCCCCGTCGCCTCGCCCATATCGCTCGGTGAAGAGGCCAAGATCGTCATTCGTGGACGAGCGTTGCCTCTGCATGAGATCGCGCACGGGCGCATCCAGAAGGAAACACAGAACGGTGCCCCCAAACACCGCACCGGTCGTCACCCATTCCGAGGATTCAAAGCGCAGAGGTGCCGTGCCAACCCGAGCGCCATCCGACAGGGTGGTGCCGAGGTCCTGCCAAAGGATCTCGGTACATCCGGGTGAGGACGGGGGGGCCCCCTCCTGTGCCCAGACGAGGGACGTACCGAGAACCAGCACGAGAACACACGAAACACAGAAGGAACGGATCATGGCTGGGGATCACCTTCGACCAGGAGAGTGACGTGATTCGGCACGCAGGTAATCCTCTGGCCGGGAGTCAGGATGGGGGGATGCGCACAGCAGGTGCGATGGAGACATCCCGAGGTGGTCACGCCACAGAGTCCATCACGGATGCCGATGACGAAGGGACCGTGCGGAACGTCCAGTGTGAGCTCCGTGTCTTCGGAGAGTGGCAGGATGTTCACGAGAACATCCCGCACATACACGCGAACATCGCGGGCGAAAGGGGGTGACGCGTTGCCGTAGCGCACCACGGTGGGATGCGTTTGGATGCGGTGAAGTCCACATTCGTCGGCGAGACTGCGAAGTGCGAGATGAAACAGCACTCCACTCTGCCAGTCCCGTACGAGTCGCCCGTCATGGACGAGCACGATGCCCCCGGGGTACTCTCCGTCGAGCCGACTCTGACGAAGACGAAGCATGGTGGCTCCGAAATAGGGTGCCAGCAGTTCGGTGGAGAGTTCCTCTGCGTGATCGGGGCGATCGGTGAGAATGCTGATATCGAAACGTCCCGGTACCAGTGCTGGTCGCACGAGGTCGGGAGCCTTGGCCACCAGGGACTGGCGGAGGCTTGTCAAACCGGACTTGAAAAAGGAACGTCGATCCATGGCATCAAACTACGGAACCCGCGTCGTTACGACAACGAAAAGAAGGCGCCTCTTCCTTTTCTTCCAAACCCTTCCTAATTTCTTGCATGTGATAACCATCGAGGTCCCATGTCGAGGATCCCCGTTGTTGGGTGCGGAACCGCGTTTCTGCTGTTCCTCGTCCTTCTCCCGCCGACCATCGCGGTCGTGCCGTGGGACAAGCCGCCCATGTCATCGCGGGACTCGAGTCCCTTCGTCCTGGACTCTCTGGGCCCTTGCCGATTCGTGCTTCGTCTTTCCGACAGACGGGGCGCCGGTTCGCGATGGATGATTGCGCATCCGGTCTTTCGTTTCGAAATGGGAGATCTCGATGGAGACGGCAAGCCAGAGGCGTGTCTTGGAGTGGTAAAGTCCACGAGGTTCGATCCCTGTCCCCGTCGCCGTCTTTTCGTCTTTCGGCGCGTGGGCGGCACCATTCGCCCTGCCTGGCTAGGCTCCCGGCTCGGTAGCACACTCGAAGATTTCCGTCTCCTGCCCCAGTCCGACGGATCTCTCCTTCTTTCTCTCGAGCGCTCATCGGCTCCTCGCGGGGGCTATGCCGTTCTGCGCTGGCGATGGAGCTCCTTCGGACCCCGCTTTCTCCGGAGGGATCACGCGGGCAGAACTCGCGTCCAGGCATTACACGTCCTTCATTCCATTCAGGCACCCATGTAGCGACAGGAGTCCGCATGAAACCCACCATCCTCATTTTCTGCCTTCTCGCGCTCAACGCACCCCTTCTGTCCGCGCAGAACGAGGCGGTGTATTCCTCCAAGGAGTTTCTCAACCGATATGGCGAGCGGATTCCCGCACCCGCGTTTTCTCCAACCATGGACCTTTCGTCTCTGTCTCTCGAAGACCTGCGTCATCTCCGCGCCCTGCCTCTGGCGCGAAAGGGCTATCTCTTTCGCGAGGCCGATATCCGGGCCTGGTTTCAGGGGAAGGACTGGTATCAACCCGTATGGTGGGACGCGCGCATGGATTTTCGTCTCACGCGCGAGGAGGAGGATTTCGTAGCCCGCGTCGATCGTCGGATCGAGGAACTGCGAACGCGCAACTTCGTGACACGAAACGCGATTCGAGTTCCGCATCTCGCCAATGCGATCAATCTTTCACAATTCGATTCCATTCCCCGCCCGCTGCTCGAAAAGCTCGAGGTGCACGGGTTTGCTATCGTACCCGGGCAGGACGAGCAGCTCTTCCATGTCTATGAGGAGAACGACTATCAGCTCACGCCGAATTTCGTGACGACCGATGTCTTCCTTCAGCTCTTCCACATGTACTTCGATTTTCTTCTTCGACGCATCGAAGAACAGCGCCTCGTTCCCGCACTCGATGCCTTCAGTCGCGCGTTGGTGTCGGGCGCCACCCCCGCTCTCACGGGGAGCGGAAGTCCATTGGTGAAGCGTGCGGCGGCCCGGGTCGTCGTACACGCGGCCGTGGCCGCCACGCTCCTGGGAAAGGGTAAGGCCCCCAAGGTTCCCCCCGCTCTCGCGTCGGTGGTGAAGACCGAAGTCGCCCGGGTCAAGGCTGCGAATGCGAGGGGGTCGGACTTCCTCGACAATGAGCTCTTCGATTACACGGCCTTCATTCCACGAGGCCACTACACGCGTTCCGAGGCGTTGAAGCGCTACTTCCGCGCCATGCTCTGGATGCAGCGCGCCCCCTTGTATCTCGACTCCGAGGAGGGACTGGTGGCCACGGCCCTCATGGCCTCCATCGTCAAGAGCCAGCCAAAAATCCGGGACCTCTATACGTCCATCGCGGAGCCCCTCACCTTCATCGCCGGGGCTCCCGACAACCTTTCTCTTGTCGAGGCCATGAGCCAGCTCGACGGGACGACGGTCGTCGAGAAGGAACTCCCTCTGTATCGATACCGGCTGCTGGCGAAGGATCCGGAGCGCATCAAGGCCAAGGGGAGCGATGCCCTCGTGGAGAAGATGGTTGCCCGCCCCCGGCTTCTGGTGTTTGCGCAACGCTATTCCCCCGACGCCGAGGTTCTGCAGCGCAGTGTGCACGTCAAGCGGGACCCCAAGCCCCTGCGACCCTTTCCGAAGGGTCTCGACGTCTTCGCCGCCCTGGGATGGACTGCGGCCACCGATATCCTGCTCACGGAAATCAAGGAAGCCGAGTCGTGGCCGGCCTTCCCTGATACGCTCGGCGTCCTGCGAACCACCTTCGCTTCCTATCCGTCCTGGGAGGCCAACATCTACAATCTCTGGCTGTCAGGCATTGCGGGACTCCGCATCATCGACGACAGGGCCCAGCCCGTCATGCACACCCCCGCCTGGCAAAAGCGCTGTCTCAACACCGCGCTGGCGGCATGGACGGGCCTCAAGCATGATTTCGCACTCTACTCGAAACAGGCCGAGGTCGCCGAATGCGGAGGGGAAGAGCCTCCACCTCCCCCCGTCACCGTCGGGTATGTGGAACCCGCTCTCCCCTTCTGGATCCGGTCTGAACAGCTCATGGAAAAGACCAGAGAACTCCTCACCCGCTTCGGGTGGTGGACGGGAGATGTCAAGGCCGTCAGCACCGCCATTCGTGAGACTGCGGGGTTTCTCCGTCTCATCTCAGAGAAGGAACTCCGAAATGAGAGACTCAAGGACAAGGAGTACGAAACCATTCGCCTGATGGGTTCCACCATCGATCAGCTCACCCGACAGGTGATGGGAGTGGTGGACTGGGGTACGGTGGTGGGTCCCGATCGCTCGATTGCCCTCGTCACCGATGTTTTCACCAATGGAGATCTCTGTCTGCAGGAAGCGGTGGGACTGGGCAATTCCCTGTACGTGCTCGTGGAAATCGACGGATGGATCACGCTCACACGGGGTGCCGTCTACAGCACCTACGAATTCATCCAGCCCACGCAGGAACGCCTCACCGACGAGCGATGGCAACAACGGATCGAAGAAGGCGACCTGCCCGATCTGCCGAACTGGATCCGCGAAATCCTCGCCCCGGTTAAACCACTCGAACCTGCGGAGGGAAGCTCCTACAGTTCGGGATGCTGAACCTGATGCGGAAGCACGTGTTGACGGTCCTCCTCGGGGTGCTGTTCGTTTCGCAGCCAGGAGTCGCGAAAGCATCCGGAGGCCCGAAGGATTCCACCCTCACCCTGCATTTCGTCGGCGACATGCTGCTGGATCGCGGGGTGCGGGTGGCGATTCGACGCTGGGGGCTTCCTCACCTACTGTCGACAGTAGCTCCCATTTTGCGCTCTGGGGACGCGGCGATCGGAAATCTGGAATGTCCCCTGACCCTCCATCCCGCTCCTCTCGCGAAGAAATACATTTTTCGTGGAGATCCGGAGGCCGCCCGGGTGCTCCGCGTTTCGGGATTCACCCATCTCTCCCTCGCAAACAATCACTCCCACGATCAGGGTCGGGATGGCATCCTTGCCACGATGGACGCGCTTCGTGAGCAGGGGATTCTGCCGATCGGCGCTGGGACCTCTCAGGTCGATGCCTGCCAACCGACCCTGTATACCGTGCGGGGACGAACCATCGCCGTGTTCGCCACGGTTGATCTCCTCCTTGAACAGTGGATGTATCGCGACTCCCTGCCCGGTCCCTGCCAAAGCCCGGCCCGCGATCTGGCTTCCGCGATCCGTGCCTGGAAGAAGGACCATCCCGACCATGTGATCATTCTGTTTCCGCATTGGGGACGGGAAGCCATCACCGAACCGAGTCCTGAGCTCCTTCAGGCAGCCCGTGCTTGTGTCGATGCCGGCGCTGACGCGGTGTTGGGCCATCACCCTCACGTCGTGTCGGGCATCGAATGGTATCGCCGTCGACCCATCATGTTCAGTCTCGGTAATTTTCTGTTCGATCGATATCACCCACCATTCGATCTCACTGTTATTGTCACACTCAGGATCTCGCCCTCCTCTCCTCCCTCCGTGGAACTCCATCCCCTGCGCATCACTCGCGAGGGTCCCCGCCCCCTCCGGGGAGCCTCCCTCGACAGCGCGGTGACCTATCTTCGCCGTCTCTCCCCCACGGCGAAGCTCTCGCGTTCGTCGGCATCCTCGCCTGTCGGATCCCTGCATTGCGTTCCAGCGCCTTCCGTGCTACCTTGAAAGGTTATCGTGGATTGAACCCTCTCATGGCACGCACGAAAGAACCGCGCACAAAAAAATCCTCTTCCTCCCCTCCCCCACCCGTGATCCCTCCGGTCTCCACGGGCCGAACCATTGTGATTCGCGGGGCCCGCGTCCATAATCTCAAGAACATCGACCTCACCCTGCCCAGGAATTCCCTCATCGTCATTACGGGAGTGAGTGGGTCGGGCAAATCCAGTCTCGCTTTCGACACCATCTATGCCGAAGGGCAGAGACGCTACGTTGAAAGTCTTTCGGCCTATGCCCGCCAGTTTCTCGAACGGATGAGCAAACCCGATGTGGATTTGATATCAGGCATCGCTCCATCGATCGCCATCGAACAGAAGACATCGGGTCGGAATCCCCGGTCGACCGTGGGCACTGCCACGGAGATCTACGATTATCTCCGGTTGCTGTATGCGCGGATCGGCACCACCTGGTGCCTGAACGACGGAGAGCGCGTGCAGAAGGATTCGGTTCGCACGGCAATGGATCGGATCCGCGGACTCGAGAACGGAACCCGTCTGTATATCGTCTTTCCGCTGCACGATCATCCGGGGCATTCCCTGCAGGAGGAATTCGACAATCTGCGCACCCAGGGATTCGTGAGGGTGCTGCTGGGAGGGCAGCTCCACGACTTGGCGGAGCCCGCTCCGGAAGGAGTCAGAAAGTCCGACGTCCTGGTGCTGGTGGATCGCCTCGTCTGGAGAGCCGACGAAGACACGGCGCGCCTCACCGATTCTCTGCAGACCGCCTTCGATGCGGGGGAGGGGCTGGTGATCGTGCGCCAGGCCGACTCGGATCAGGAATTTCGATTCAGCACCCGTTTTGCCTGTCCCTGGTGTCACACCGAGTATGTGGAGCCGGAACCCCGGCTCTTCTCGTTCAACAATCCCGCGGGTGCCTGTCCCGACTGCCAGGGATTCGGCCGCACGGCGGGTATCGATTCGCGTCTCGTGATCCCCAATGATCGGCGCACCCTGAGGGATCAGGCGATCCAACCCTGGAGCACTCCGAAGTTCAGCAAGTATTATCGGGACATGATCCGATTCTGTGGAGATCGGATCGATATGGACACACCCTGGCGCGACCTTCCGTCCGATCATCGCAAGCTGATCTGGGAGGGGAGCAAAGGGTTCGTGGGTGTCAAGGGCTTCTTCCGCATGGTGGAAGAAAACAAATACAAGATGCATTATCGCATCCTCGCGGCCCGGTATCGGGGCTATGCCCTGTGCGAAACCTGCGAGGGAGGACGGTTGCGGCGCGATGCCCTGGCGGTACGCGTCAACGGCACGCCCATCACGGATCTGACGCGTATGCCTCTGTCCACGCTTCGGGACTTCATCGATACCCTCTCCCTCGAAGAGCATGAACAGAATGTGGCGGGACGCATCCTCGACGAGATTCGGAAACGTCTTCGCATTCTGAATGAAATCGGGCTCGGCTATCTCACGCTCGATCGCCTGTCCCACACCCTGTCGGGCGGAGAAGCACAGCGCATCAGCATCGCCACGTCGCTGGGATCGGCTCTCGTGGGCGCTCTCTACGTGCTCGACGAACCGACCATCGGTCTGCATCCGCGAGACAATACGCGTCTGATCGGCATCCTGAAAAATATGCGCGATGTCGGCAACACAGTGATCGTGGTGGAACACGATGCCGAAATGATGCGGGAGGCCGACGTGCTGGTGGACATCGGTCCCTTCGCCGGAGAACGGGGCGGAGAAATTGTCGCCATGGGGAGTCCGGCCCAGGTAATGGCGGAGAAGAACTCGCTGACCGGGCAGTATCTCTCCGGCAGGTTGACCATCCCCGCTCCCACTCGTCGTCGGCCATGGACGAAGACCCTCGTGGTGAAGGAAGCATCCCATCACAATCTGCAGGGGATGGATGTGACCCTTCCTCTCGGCGTCTTGACCTGCATCACGGGCGTCAGTGGCTCCGGAAAAAGCACGCTGTTGTACGATGTCGTGTACGCAGGACTGCGCAAGGAACTGGACGGAGTGTCGGACGAGGAGATCGGAGCGTTTGGGGGATTCACGGGCATCGAGCATGTCCGTGCCGTGGAAATGGTGGATCAGAGTCCCATCGGACGAACCCCGCGTTCCAATCCCATTACCTACATCAAAGCCTTCGACAGTATTCGCGATGTCTTTGCATCCACTCCGGCGGCCAAGCACCGGGGATACACGCCGGGCAGTTTTTCCTTCAACGTGCCCGGAGGCCGCTGTGATCTCTGTGAAGGGGAAGGGTTCATCAAGGTGGAGATGCAGTTCATGGCCGATCTCTATCTGGAATGCGAATCCTGCAAGGGCACCCGGTACAAGAGAGAAATTCTCGACGTTCATTTTCATGGTAAAACCATTGTCGACGTGCTCGGCATGACCGTGTCCGAAGCCCTGGCGTTTTTCGAAAAGACTCCACGCGTGGCCAATAAACTGCGGGTCCTCGATGAGGTGGGTCTGGGCTACATGCGCCTGGGTCAGCCCGCCACCACCCTGAGTGGAGGAGAGGCTCAGCGCTTGAAGCTCGCGCTTCATTTGAACGCGTCGGGGCAGGATTCCACGCTGTTTCTCTTCGACGAACCCACCACGGGATTGCATCCGGCCGATATTCGAAAGCTCCTCGCCTGCTTTCAGGCCCTCATCGAAGCGGGACACAGCGTGATGGTGATCGAGCATAATCTCGATGTGATTCAGTGCGCCGACTGGGTGGTGGACCTTGGTCCCGAGGGCGGCGACGGTGGCGGACGCATCGTGGCCGAAGGTCCCCCCGAAGCGATCATGCGTCATCCCGACAGTCTTACCGGTCGGTACCTGACGGAGCATCTTGCCCATGCCTGAGCTGCCGACGCTCCTGCTCCTGCTCGGGGCGGCGTTTTTCGCGGGACTGGTGGATTCGATCGCGGGAGGAGGAGGATTGATCTCTCTGCCTTCTCTGCTTGCCGCGGGGGTGCCCCCGCATCTCGCGCTGGGCACCAACAAGGTGCAGAGTGCGATGGGCACCACCATCAGCGCCGTAAGCTATGTCCGCGCCGGCCACGCGCATCGCGGCATGGCGATCCTCGGTTTTGCGAGTGCTTTCGCGGGGTCTTATCTCGGGGCCTGGACCGTTTTGCACGTACCAGCGTCATCCCTGGAATCCCTGATCCCTATCCTCATCATCGTAGTGGCGGTGACCACCTTCCTTCGTCGCGACTTTGGCACGGAGAACCGGTTTTCAGGAATGCATGGAGCTGTGGCGGCCGCAGGCCTGGCCTTCGGATTCGGCATTGGATTCTATGACGGCTTCTTCGGTCCCGGCACCGGTTCCTTTCTCGCCTTCGGATATGTTCTGTTTTTTCGCTTCGACTTCGTGACCGCCACCGGAAATGCAAAGGTGGCCAACCTGGCAAGCAACGGGGCGGCCATCGTCGCTTTTCTGATCGGAGACAGCATTCTCTGGCCTCTCGCTCTGGGCATGGGACTGTCGAATATCGTCGGCGCCCTGGTGGGAACCCGTCTCGCCATCCGCAAAGGAGCGCAGGTCATCAAGCCAGTGTTTGGGGCCGTGCTGGTCGGTCTCCTCATCAAGCTTCTTGCCTCGTAAAGATCCCCCGGTCATCCGTTCGGAATGCCTTGGAATTGATCCCCGCGAACCGCTAATTTTTCATGATATTTTCTGGAAGGATCCTATGTCTCTGCGTTCCGCATTCCCCCTCCTCCTCCTTTCCCTTCTCCTTACCTCCTGTGGCTCGCAGGATACCGCCCTGTACGACAAGGCCACCATGGCGGAGAACAACAAGAAGTTCGACGAAGCGATCACCCTCTACCGGCAATTTGCGCAGGAGTATCCCGACCACGCACGGACTCCCGAAGTACTGTATCGCATGGGAAACCTCATCATCCTTCATGAAAAGGCGCCTTTGAAAGGGGCCCTGGTGCTCGAGAAGATCATCGATCTCGATGCGAAAAGCGAGTATGCACACAAGGGGCTCTTCATCGCCGGCTTTACCTACGCCAACAGTCTCGGCAACCTCGAGAAAGCCCGCGCCTTGTACGAGAGGTACCTGGCACTATGGCCCGACAGTTCCATGGCCGCCTCGGCCCGTATCGAGATGGTGCAGCTCGGACTCAGTCCCGACAGTATCCTGACCGCCATGCAGAACAAGGCGGTGCCGCAGGAACAGTCGAAGGCAAAAGAGACGCCTCAGGCAAAGAAATAACACGCATGCACCCGGAACCCTCCATCCTCACCCCTCAGGTCGTGTCGCGGCTCGCGACCATGGAAATCCGCGCCCGCATGGTAGTGGAAGGGTTCATGACGGGATTGCATCGCAGTCCCTACCACGGCTTCAGCGTGGAATTTGCCGAACACCGGCAGTACATGCCAGGAGACGAGATTCGTCATGTAGATTGGAAGGTGTACGGACGCACCAATCGTCATTACATCAAGCAGTACGAAGAGGAAACCAATCTCAAAGCCTACCTTGTGGTGGACGCTTCAGCTTCGATGGGTTTCCGCAGGGACGGCGCGGTGTCCAAGCTGGAATATGCCGCCACGCTCGCTTCCGCGCTCGGGTATCTGATGATGCGTCAGCAGGATGCCGTCGGGTTGGTCACCTTCGACGAAGCACTTCGGTCCTATCTCCCGCCTCGCGCCACCTCCCTGTATTTGCGGAGCATTCTTGCGGAATTGCAGAACCTGCGTCCTTCCGGTACCACACGCACGGCCACGGCTCTGCATGGGGTCGCGGAGAGACTGCGTCGACGGGGACTGGTCATCCTGTTCAGCGATCTGTTCGACGACCCGGCGCAGGTGCTGACCGCCCTGAAGCACTTTCGCTATCAGCAGCACGAGGTGATCGTCTTTCACATTCTCGATCCGGCGGAACGGACCTTCGATTTCGGACGGGACGCGATATTTCGGGACATGGAAAGCCGGGAAGAAATTCTCACACAACCGCACCAAATCCAGGCCGCATATCGAAAAGCCATGGAGGCCTTTATCACCACCTACAAGCGGGATTGCCGCAACCAGAATATCGACTACGTGCTCCTCGATACCGCCACCCCCTTCGATAAGGCCCTGGCGGAGTACCTTACCACCCGTCATCGTATCGGCGGATAATTCACCACTCAGAGGATTCCATGAAGTATCTTTCGATTCTCTTTTCTCTTGTTCTTCTCTTCGTTGCCGGGTGCGGTTCGTCCGATGACGGTAAAAACACCGACCTCAAGGCGCCGGTCGTATCCATCTCCTCTCCTGAGAATTACACGGTTGCCACCGGTTCGACCCTGACGGTTGAAGCCTCGGTGGCCGACGCCGATCAGGTGCAGAAGGTGGAGTTCTACCTCGACGCCCAGACTGTTCCCGCCGCCACTGCCACCGCGAAGCCCTGGAAGGGAACCGTGAATCTCGCGGGGCTGGCAGAGGGGAACCATACCCTGCGCGCCATCGCCACCAACGCGGCCGGCACGGGTAGCGCCACGGTGCTCGTCACAACCGGGGATCTGTCCAATGTTCGCACCCCACTGGTCGAGGTCATCACCAGCGCCAACTGCAATCCCTGCGGGCCCGTGAACGAGCAGTTTAATCTTCTCACCAGCAGCCCAACCATTCGAAAGCGCCTCTCCATCATCAAATACCACGTGTGGTGGCCACTCACTACCGACAAGCTGTGGCGAGAATCGCGCACCTGGTGCGAGCCCCGCATCAAGTGGATGATGACCCAGTACGTCGCACCGAAGGCCTTTGTCGAAGGTGCAGACATGTCAAACAATCCTCAGAACTGGTTCAATCAGCTTACCACCGATATCTCCCTCGCTCCCGAGGCGAAGATTACGCTTACGAAGACGGATAAGGGCAACAGCTTCGACATCGGGGTGACAATCAAGGGGATCAGCTCTTCCAGCTACTCCGACCTGCGCCTGCATACCGTCGTCACCGAAAGCGATATCGAATACAACGATGGAAACAGCGAACATATGCACTACGACGTGATGCGCATGATGCTTCCCGATGGGCTCGGCGAACGGATCGGCGTGCTCAACAACGGAGAAACGCTCACGTTCACGAAAAGCTTTGATGTGGCATCGAGCTGGAAAAAGGATAAGCTGAAAGTTGTCGTCTTTCTGCAGAGCGAGGGAAGCCGGAAGATTCTCCAGTCGGCAACCCTGTCTCTCCAGTAGGAAAGCGGTCTCGATACAATGAAAAAAACGAGGACGGGCGTCCTCGTTTTTTTATGTGAAATCCGGGGTTCCGGATTCTGGTCGTGTCGTCCGCCTAAAAGGAGGGGAAGCGGACGGCAGGATTACCATGAATGCGTCAGTGAAAGCTGATTGAGAGCAGGTGCGAGCACCTGGCGTATTCGGAGGGGTTGTTGAGTCTATCCATCTTTTTGGGCAGGACTTCCACCTCTCGCATTCACGGTATCATAACACCGCGAATTCCGAATTCGTTACCGCGAAATAAAAAAAATGTGGGGAAAAATCTCGCCCTACCAGAGCGTGGTGAGCACCCCGCCACCGGTGCGCGTGAGAAGGGTGAGTTCACCCAAGGTGAGTAGATACCCGAGCAATGCTCCGACGACAACCTGCGCCACTGAGTGGGATTTCAAATGCACGCGGGCCCAGGCCAGGGCCACCACCACGGGCAGGGCAAACAGAACCCAGGGTCCGATTACCGGCACGAGAAATGGGAGAGGACCCGTCAAGCCCAGAAGGTGGGCACTGATCTTCCATTTGAGGTTTATAAGAGTCACCACGGCGGTATTGATCGTGAAACACACCATCAGGCCCCACACCCATAGAGAGGCGTCCAGGTACAGAAGGGCCAGGGTTCCGATCGCCCCCAGGGCGATACTGTAGAGATACGGTCGTGTGCGATGCTGCCGCTCGGGAACATCATAGGCCGTTACCTGCTTGTTCTTTCGTGCATAGAGGACCTGCGCCATTTGCAGGAGACCGGAGAACAGGGAGGCTGTCACCCAGATCAGGACGCGATGAAGCGGGCTCCCATGCTGCCAGGTGAGAACCAACACGGCGAAGGTGGTCGTGGTGATAGTGGGAGGGATGAGTGCCAAACTGAGTCCGAGGGCAAACCGGTCGACTCGAGATGGTTGCGGAGAGGAAGTGGAATCGTTCATGCGCAAATATACGGAGGGAACAGGAGGGAGAACTCCCCGAAACATCACTGGTGCGGACAGGTCAAAAATTTCCCCACCAGGATATTCACCCCGGAGATGAATCCCTGGCATCCGCGCGGCGTACACCCGCTCGTTCCGTTTTTCCACTATCGATGCACGAGGCGAACCATGAGAAAGAGATACTTGACCCTAGCCACGATCCTGATGATGGCGCTGGCTCTCGGCGCCCACGCGAATGACCCCGACCGCATCCTCTCCCCGACCACCTCCGGTGGGTCCACCTGGGAAACCCTCCCGTGTGGAACCACATCGATACTGACCTCCGTCTCTTTCATCGACGAGAACAACGGATGGGCGGTGGGCAAGGGAGGGTGCATCCTCCGCACGATGAATGGAGGGGCGCTCTGGCATCCCATGAATAGTGGAACCACCGAAGACCTCAACGGCGTGGTGTTTGTTTCCGCCCAGCAGGGATTCGCCGTCGGTGCCCGCGGCACGCTGCTGATGACCGTGGACGGTGGCATTACCTGGACGAAACAGGATGTCGGTCTGGAGCGCAATCTGAATGCCGTAGCTTTTACCGCAGATGGATATGGAGTGGTTGTTGGAGATTCTGCCACGATTCTCCGCACCCGGGATTTCGGCACGAAGTGGGTGGTAAAATCCGTTGGCGTCGCCGAGCGTTTGAATGCGATCAGCCTTCTCGACCGTGACAATGGATTCATCGTGGGCGATCGGGGCATTCTCCTTCGCATGCTCAACGGATCCGACACCTGGGCTCAGGTGACTCCCGATCCTCCTCTCACCAATCGTCGTCTGCTTGGCGTCTCCTACCCCGAAACGGATGTGGTGCTGGTTGTTGGAGAGGATGGACTCATTTTCCGTTCCACCTCCAGCGGGACCAAGTGGGTGCGTCAGACTATCTCTTCGAACAAGACCTTGCGGGGCGTCTGCTTTACCGACAGCCGAACCGGCACCGTCGTGGGCGACGAAGGTACGATTTACCGAACCACCACCAGTGGATGGAGCTGGCAGCGACACAACGCGGGAACCTCCCAGAACCTGCTTGCCGTCGTGTACACTCCTCAGGCCGGAATGATTGTCGGATCCAACGGGACCATTCTTCGATCGACCGGCTCCACCACGGGGACGGAATCCGCGACGAACCCGATCCGTTTTGCGCTGAACCAAAACTATCCGAATCCCTTCAATCCGACCACCACTCTCACCTGGTCTCTCGCTTCGCCCCAGCAGGTGACGCTGCGAATCATGGACCTTCTTGGCAACACCGTGGCCGTGCTGGCCCAGGGTCTCCAGTCCGCCGGTACCCATGTGAGCACCTTCGATGGTCGTGCTCTTTCAAGTGGACTCTACATCGCGGAGCTGCGCACCCCGACCTCCGTGGCCCATATTCGCATGACTCTCGCGAAGTAGTATCTCGACTCCGTTTCGTCCCTCCTCCTCGAAACGGAACGGGCTCCGACACCATGTGTGTCGGAGCCCGTGTCCGTTTCCGAAGAGTTAGTTCTCGAGGCTCTTCTCGTACTCCCTCGCATATCTGAGAATAGATTCGTAGATACGGTGCGCACAGTAGTCCTGCCCCTCTTCCGAGGCAAGAAACGCCTCCTCGCGGGGGTTCGACAGAAAGCCAGTCTCCACAAGCACATTGGGCATCGAGGCTCCCACCAGGACATAAAATCCCGCCTGTTTCACACCGAGGGAACGGATTCTCTTCGAAGCGGCGAACTCCAGATGCATCAATTCCGCAAAGCGCTCGCTGTACTTCATGTAGGCGCTCTGCGCCATGGTGATCACGATAAACTGTTCGTTGGTCAGCTTTGCGTAGCGCCGCTGGTAATCCTTTTCGAGTTTCACCACCGCGTTTTCGAATTCCGCGATGCGGATGGCTTCGTCGGTACGACCGGGGCGGAGCAGATACACTTCGAACCCATTGGCCGTAGATGGCTTCTTTTCCGTGGAATTGCAGTGCACCGAAATGAAGAGTTTCCCTCCGGCCTCGTTGGCAATCTGACCTCGACGATCGAGTTCCACGAACGTATCTCTGTCGCGGGTATATACTACCTTCACCTCAGGCATCCCATCTTCCAGGAGAGCTCCCACCTTGCGAACGATCGACAGAACCACATGCTTTTCCCTTGTTCCGTTGACTCCGATCGCGCCAGGATCCTTTCCTCCATGTCCCGCATCCAGCACGATACAATCGAGCTTCCACCGCGATTGGGCGGGCTTGCGACGCTTCTTGTCCTGATCTTCGGGATCCGTGCGATCCTGAGAGCCAGGTGTGCCGGAAATGCCCGCCGTTGCCGCTGGGTCTCCGGATCCCGATGCCGGAGAAACAGATCCGGACGATTGGTTTATCGGTCCAGTCTTCTGAGACAGGCTCCCGGACGTCGTGGATCCTGGACGCTCAGAGCCGGTAGCTTCTCGAAGATCCCGACGCGCCTCGATCCGGAGTTCGGGTTTCTTGGGATCGAGCACGGCCCTCCGGTTCCAGTGGGCATTCAGAATGGGCAGGAAGGAGGCAACGGGGACAAAAGTGCTCTTCTCCGTTCGAATGACTTCCTGGGCAAGTTGATGGACGCGACGCGGGGATCCGTCCCGGGGGCGCACGACCACGAACGGATTGCCCGCCGTCAGTACGATCGCATGGGCACCCATCGTCAAGGTCAGTTGGCCCGTCGCGGTTTCTTCGCGCGGCGCGAGGGCCAGGCGTTCACCAAGCGCGGTGGCCGAGGCGAAGAGCACCTCGTTGTATTCGAACGCGGGGATGGTGGACGAATGACGTCCGTCCACAATCCAGAGTTGTTGCACCTGAGGGGAGGCCATCCCGCAGAGGGACAGAAGGGCGCACCAGAGAGGAAGGAAGGCGACGACCCGAACGATCCGCCATTCACGTCGAAAGCCGAAAGAGACGGGCATGAGGGAAATCCTTCGTAAGACAAGGAACACGGGTCAGCGGACCCGTTTGATGACAACCACGGTTTTGTCGTCGGAGTACTCGCCCGCGGCTGCGAATTGCTGAACATCCTGAAGGATGTGCTGACAGATGATCTTGGCGCTTTCCCGCGCATGCTCGGCGACGATGCGCATCAACCGCTTTTCTCCGTATTCCTGAGTCCCGTCGTTGGCCTCTGTGATTCCATCCGTATACAGCACCAGAATGTCGCCATCGAGAATATTGCAATTGGCGATCCCATAGGTCGCGTCGGGAACGAGACCAATCACCGTGCCGGTGGTGGTGAGCTCCGAGCAGTCTTCCGTGGATGCGTGGTAATGGATCGGCAAGGGATGGCCCGCATTAGAATACAGGAGAAGGCCACTCGGCGTGTCGAAAAGCTCGCAGTAGAACAGGGTGAGAAAGCGATCGTTTGGGAAGATCTGACAGGTAATGTTGTTGATGCGGCGAATGATCGATGAGATTTTCGATTCGAATTCCACGCTCATCATGAGGGCGCCTGACACGAACAGTGCCTGCACGGCTGCAGGCAGGCCCTTCGACGCGGCATCACCCACCGCCACGGCCAGGCGATCGTCCACGCCCGGAATCTTGTAGTAGTTAAAGAAATCCCCGCCCACCAGGCGTTCGGGCAGGCTCACGCCGTACATGTCATAGCGTCCGAACTGATACTCATGCTCGGGCAGAATGCGCCGTTGCAGTTCGCGTGCATGTTCCAAATCCGATTCGAGGATGCGCTTGGCGGCTTCGCTCCGGCGATTCTGAAGAAGCTGGGTCAGAGCCTGCCCCACCATGTTCAGCACGTAGCGAAATTCGTGCATCTCCACCGTGGTGTTGAAGGCGAGCAGATATTCGTAGTACTGGGCCTTGCCGATGGGAACGAGATTGCCCACTCCGGTGGCGGCATATTTGAAAATGCCCTTCTTGCGGAGCAGGGAATTCGTCTCGCTCGCAAGAATGGTTCGCCTTCTCGAGATCTCGTGGAGGGAGGGATAATCCTTCATCGCGAAGGTGAATCCAATCCCGATGGCCTCGATGACCCCTTCTTCGTGCAGAAGGGTGTAGCGTCGCGATTCGGGAAGGACTTTCCAAATGCGCCCTCCGGTGATGCTGATGCGTTCGTTGAGAATGATCTCGTGGAGGACCGCCCGAATCATGTCGTCGTCTGTCGAAAACTCCTGGGCCCCGATCTTTTCGATCAGGCGATACAGCGTGCGTTGGGTCATGGCCATGGAGAAGAATCCCGGAAGGTGGCTACTTGATCGACGAGGTGGAAATGAGAATGATGACGAGCAGCATCACAACGCCTCCCGTGAAAAACGGAGACATGTATCCGAAACTCTGGGTGGCGATACCCGCCCAGATGGGTCCCATCACACGTCCGAGAGCGCTGAAGGACTGCCCCATACCGAGCGCCACACCCTGTTCATGTCGTTCGGCGTGTTTGGAGACGAGACTCATCACCGTGGGATTGACCAGACCGGTACCGATGGACAGTACCGCCAGCACGAGATGAAGCACCAGGGCCGACACGTGGAAGGGAATAAGGGTGAGCCCGATCATCATGCCGATGGCACCAAGAATGAAGACCGATTTTTCGCTCATGCGGTTCAGGAGAGGACGGATCAGTCCCCCCTGCGTGACCGCTCCGACAATTCCGATGAAGGCGAACAGATATCCGACCTCGCGTTCGCTGTAGCCGTACTGTTCGAAGGCGAGCAGGGGAAAGGACGCATAGATATTGGCGTAGGCGAAGATCGCGAGAAGGGTGAGCATCATGAGGAAGAGAATGTGCGGACGCTTCAGCGTCTTTCCCGCCTCCTTCAACGTGAAGGTGCTGCGATGCTCGGCGCGGTGCGCGGGATTGTTGGATTCGGGTACCAGAATGAGAGTCGAGACAAAGGCCAGAGCCGAAAGTCCCGCCGCTACGAAGCCCGGATAGTGCAGACCATAGCTACTGACGATGCCGCCGATGAACGGTCCAAACGCGAATCCTAACCCGAAGGCTGCGCCGAGGAGACCCATGCCCTTGGCACGATCCTCCACCGCCGTCACATCGGCGATATACGCTTGTGCTGCGGAGATATTGCCGCCGCCCAGACCCGAAAGCGCGCGTGCGAGAAACAGCATGGGCAGGGTGGCGGCCACGCTGAACATCACATACCCGACAACGGAAAACAGCAGTCCTGCGAGCAGAACGGGTTTGCGCCCCACCTTGTCCGACAGCCGCCCCCACAGAGGCGTGGTCAGGAGCTGCATGAACGAAAAAATGGAGATCACGAGTCCGACGGTCATGTCGCTGGCGTGAAACCCGTGCTTGGCGTAGAGCGGGATAATGGGAATGATCAGACCGAACCCGAGGAGGTCGATGAAGACGATGAAAACGATAAGCAGAACGGAGCGATTCTTCATGAGGAACACTTTCCGGTGAAGGAGCCACCATCCGAGCGACGGCGGATGGCGAACATGCATGGGGGATACGGGGAAGGCATCGTCGAGACAGGAGACTCATTCATCGGACATGGTGGCGGCTGCCACTTCGCTGATGGACGAGATTCCGTCCTTGACGCGTTCGCGGGCGGAGGCACGCAATGTAAGCATGCCTTCGCTGACGGCGATTTCGCGGACTTCTTCTTCATTGATCTCATCTCCGCTATGGAAGATGGACCGGCGCACGGCGGAGGAGAAGAACAGCGACTCGTGGATCGCCACGCGTCCCCGAAATCCTCCGTTGCAGTGCGGGCATCCTACCGGCAGGTAGATGGTATGAGAGGATAGTTCTTCCTCGGTGAAACCCACGGCCAGGGCATCATCCCAGTGCTCTTTGCCGATTGGCTTTTTGCACTTGTCACAGAGCTTCCGCACGAGGCGTTGCGCGACGATGAGGTTGATGGCGTAGGCGATGAGGAAGGGCTCGATGCCCATCTTGAACAAGCGGGTGACGGCGCTGGGGGCATCGTTGGTATGGAGGGTGGAAAAGGTGAGATGGCCTGTGTTGGCGAGTTTGATGGCGATGTCGGCTGTGATCTTATCGCGCATCTCTCCCACCATCACCACATCCGGATCGTGACGCAGGATGGCGCGAATGGCGCCTTCGAAATCCATTTTCGGACCGATCTTGAGCTGTCGCGCACCATGGATCACATACTCGACAGGATCCTCGACCGTCAGCACGTTCACCTGAGGCGTGATCACCGTGCAGAGGGCTGCCACCAGGGTGGTACTCTTGCCGCTCCCGGTGGGTCCGGTCAGAATCACCATGCCCTGAGGTTTGCTAATGGACTTCATAAACCATTCGTAGGCCTTGGGCTGGAATCCGATCTTGCGGATATCGGTGATCACCTTGCGATTGTCGAGCACCCGGATGACCACGCTTTCGTACTTCTGCGCGAACTCCGTCCCCACGATCGGAAGAACAGAAACGCGGAACCGAATGATGACGTTGTCGATTTCGCGTTGAATGAATCCATCCTGGGCGGCTTCGCGCTCGAATCGATCGACGTTCTTGCTCCGGTCCTTGACCACGGCTACAATGGCCTCGGGGCGGGTCCCGTCGAGACGATTCCACAATTTCAGTTTTCCATCGACGCGAAAGTGGAAGTCCGTGGCGCGCGGCCCTCCTGGCACGATGTGCACATCGCTGACGCCCAAGCGCACGGCCTCGACCAGACACCCCTCGAAGAAGTTGACCAGCATCGACCGGTTGATTTCTTCATTGAGGGCGTCCTCGTCCAGCCCCGATTCGAAGTCGTCCGCCTGAATTTCGGCTTCAAACTCTTTGATGCTTTCGAGAAACTGATTGTCCGACCGGATGAACATATCCAGATAGCTCTGGAGTTGGCTCAGGCGGGCATAGAGAACCTCGTATTTACGAGCCTTGAAATAGTAGGCGATACGGGGGATGTTTTTATGTGTGGGATCCGCCGCGATGAGGATCAGTTTTTCGGGTGTTTGCTCGTCGTATTTCAGCGGGAGAGCACGCGCTTCGAGAAGGAAGGCCCGCTGTTCGGTCGTCAGACCTTCGATGAGTTGTTTGATGAAGGCTTGTCGGGCATCATCAAACTCCCCTTCGCGAAATCGAAATTCCTTGAACGCATAGACGGCGGCGAGTTCCGTGAACACCGTATCATGGTCGATGCTGTGGTCCTCGACCAGGATCTGGGCCAGGCTGCGCTGCGAGGTTCCCTGTTCCTTCTCCTTCGTTGTCAGGGCCCGGCGGATCAGGTCCGCATCGACAACTCCCTTCTGAAGAAGGGCGAAGCCTACTTTATCGAGGAGTCGGGTTTGCGATGGAGCGGGAGGAGCCATGAACAGAAGTTCGTGAACAAATGACGATACGGCAATGTGGCGAAAAGAAGGTAATTCATCAACTCACTCATGCCCGGGGCCGACTTCGGTTTCACCACTGCGGTTTCTGAGGAGACGATGGTAATGGCGGTCATCACGATCATGATGATGAGAGCCACCCAGAGCTGAACGATGTCGACGATCGACTTGAGTTTGTACGAGGTTTCCCGTTCATAGTAATTGGCCAGTTGCAGAGCGGTTTCCTTTACCATACCCGTTTCCGCGCCCGCGTGGAAACGCGAAAGCGCGGTTTTGGTGAACACACCCGAGGCTTCCATGGATTCGTACAGTCCCTGTCCATGCTTGAGCATCATCGGAATGGTGACGGTCTTGATCTGCTCCTCGAAATACCGGTTGCCCGTGGCCTCGGCTGCCGTGCGAATGACGTCGATATTCTCTCCCGATCCCGCGTAGAGCGAATAAAACACGCGACAAAAAACTTCGATGGCTGTTTTATGCACGAGTGGGCCCATCACCGGAAACTGGAAGGATGTTTTATCGAACCAGAGGCGGCCCTTGGGACTGGTGTAAAACAGATACACGCCCACCCCGATCGCTGCAAAAAACACGATAAACCAGATGATGTTGGCCACAATCCAGTCGCTGAGGGCGAGGGTCGCCGAGGTCATAGGCGGCAGTTCAATCCCGTATTTCAAGAACATGCGGGCGGTTTCGGGAAAGATGTAGGCCACGTAAAAAATCACCGTCAGGAAAAGGACGAAGAGGGTGATCATCGGCATCAGCATGGCACTCTTCATCGACTTTTTAAACTCCAGACGCCGTTCGAGAAACTTGGCGGTAGAGTCGTACATCTCGGCCATCGATCCGCTCTTCGACGCAAGGCCCAGCATTTTCGCGGTGAAACGACCGAGGATATTCTCGTATTTCAGAAATACCCGTTCGCTTTCCTTGCCCTGCCGAAGATCGGTGTTGATGTCGCGCAGGGTTTCCCTCAGCACCCGATTGTCGATATCGTTGGCCATGAGAGTCAGGACTTCGTTGAAGGCGAGTTTTTCGCGGAGAAGATCGGCACTGAGGCGAACGAAGGTGATGACTTCGGTGATGGGCGGTTTTCCCATCGACGCTCCGAGCTTGGCCCGCACCCAGATGACGTGCAATCCCATGCTCGTCAATCCGCTCACCACCTCCTGCTTCGAGTAGGCCTTTTGCTCACCTTCGAAGGGCTTGTCGTTGCCCTTCTGCACACGGTAGATGAAGATCTTGCGTTTTTCGAGCTTGGTGAGTTTGAACGCACGGCCACGGCTCAGTTCGAGGATCTTCCGCTTGGCCTCCTTGATATTGGCCGCCGTCAGGTTGCCCTGAATGATCTTTCCTGACGGAACTGTACCCTGAAAACGGAAATCGGCCATTTTCCACTACCGTTTTTTGTGAAGAGAAAGAAACAAGTCTTTTCCGACAAAAGCAATACGCCGCTCCCGAGGGAAGCGGCGTATTGCAATAATTACAAACGAGAGGGGCGAGGACGCCCGTCCGGGTGTTTTTACCAGTTCGTGTAGTTCGGGGCCTGGACGCTATCCGGATACACGGTAATGGTGACATAGGACTTGGTACCAGCAGTCTTCTCAACCGTCGCGGAGGTGCCACGCACACCGACGGAGCCGGCGGCGATGTTTTCAAACGCGAGGGTTCCGTTGGCGTTCGTCGCCTGCTTGATGCCGCAGAGGGCCAGGGTGATGCCGGTGAACGCGTTGCCGCCGCCACCGAGCATGGTGGGCTTGCGATAGTACTGCTGGGCCTGGGCCGCCAGACGGAGGCAATCCTGGGTCACGGCATCCTTGTTGGCCTGCTCGGCATTGGATCCGAAAATGGAGATGGCGACGACGACGGCGATACCGACGATGATGACGCCGAGAACGATAAGAAGTAGCTGTTGAGTGCCCATACAAATCCTCCGAAAGAAAAATAGTGAGTTGGTTGCGAGTCAGTTTCTGTATGCAAACTTAATACGGGTGTGTTACGCCTGTCTTACAATACCATTACACATGAGTCAGGAAACTGAAAGGAAATTGTCAGGTTTGGATATGGAAACTCGATGCTGGTGAGGTTGCTCGGAGCCCGATCTAAGGCATGACCGTCACCTGTTCGGGAAAGAAGGGAGCACCCCCGCGCCACCACGAACGAAACACGCCGCTCCTTTGAGGAAGCGGCGTGTTGAAAGACGCGGAAACGGGGAGAGTGCCCCGAACCGATGTTACCAGTTGGTATAATCGGGGGCCTGAACGCTGTCCGGATACACGGTAATGGTAACATAGGATTTGGTACCTGCGGTCTTCTCGACCGTCGCGGAGGTGCCACGCACACCGACGGAGCCGGCGGCGATGTTTTCAAACGCGAGGGTTCCGTTGGCGTTCGTCGCCTGCTTGATGCCGCAGAGGGCCAGGGTGATGCCGGTGAACGCGTTGCCGCCGCCACCGAGCATGGTGGGCTTGCGATAATACTGCTGGGCCTGGGCCGCCAGACGGAGGCAATCCTGAGTCACGGCATCCTTGTTGGCCTGCTCGGCGTTGGAACCGAAGATGGAGATCGCGACGACCACGGCGATACCAACGATGATGACGCCGAGAACGATAAGAAGTAACTGTTGAGTACCCATACAAAACCTCCGAAAAAATGCTGTGAGTTAGTTGCGAGGCAGTTTCTGAATGCAAACATAAATCGGAACAGTTTCGTACGCCTTACAAAAACATTACACCTGTGTCAGGTAACTGAAAGGAAACTGTAAGGTTTGAGGAGGGACGAGGAAGGGGGATCCCGAAGACGGGAATTCAGGAGATCGCGTTGAGAGGGAGGGTGATGGAAAAGGCGCTGCCGATACCAGGAGTGCTCTGCACAGAGATCGTTCCTCCATGGGTTTCGGCGATCCAGCGTACGATGAAGAGCCCGAGCCCCGTGCCTCCCATTCCCTTGGTATGTTCGGTATCGACACGAAAAAAACGATCGAAGACGCGAGGGATATCTTCCTTGGCGATCCCGATGCCCGTGTCTTCGATCACCAGGCGTGCTTCGTCCCGGGAGGTGCGAAGGGATATGGTGATCGATCCTCCGGGCTTGTTGTACTTCACTCCGTTATCGATAAGGTTGAGCAGCAATCGGCGCAGTCGCAGAGCATCCCCGAGAATGGGAGCGGAATCCAGATGCCCCAGATGAAGGGAAATTCCGGCCTGCGAGGTGTAGAGCTCCGCCTCGTCGTGCATTTCCTCGATCAGTTGCTTGAGATCGAGAGGTTCGGGATTCAGAGGAACCTGGCCAAGCTGGGATTTTGCCACGAGGAGCAAGTCGTCGAGAATGCGGGATAGTCGGATCGTTTCCTCGAACAGACTTCCAAGAATTTCCTGATACTGGTCCACCGTCTTTTCCTGACGTAGGGCCAGTTCTATTTCTCCCCTCATAATGGTGAGCGGGGTACGAAGCTCGTGGGATGCGTTTACCGAAAAGTGCTGGATCTGTTCATAGGCCTCCTTCATCTGCTCGACGGAATGATGAATGGAGGAAATTTTCGTGCGGAATTCCCTTTCCAGCGCCACGGTTTCCTGAGGTGGTTCCTCGAGGGCATGAGGGGCGATCATGTAGCGGCTGGTATGCAGTTGCTCGGAGATGAACCATCCGATGGTATAGGCAAAAAAGAAGCCCACTGGCGCGAACACCACGCCAATCCCGATGATGGTGTTTTGAAACTGGCGCTGGACCTCGCTCGAAAAGACGGGCTGGGAAGTGACATAGTAGTTCAGCACCATGATCATAAGCCCCATGGTCATCAGCACCACGAAAAAGATCGTGGTGCCGTAGATCAGCGCGAACCGGTGTTTGAGCCCGATAATCATTGGGGATCCCGAATGGCATAGCCCACGCCGCGCACGGTATGGATGAGTTTCGCATCGAACCCCTCATCCACCTTCTTGCGCAATCGGGTCATGAACACATCGAGCACGTTGGTTTCCATGTCGAAGGTCACATCCCAAATGGCTTCGATGATGGACGTGCGGGTCAGCACCCGTCCCTTGTTGCGCAGCAGGTACTCCAGAAGCTTGTACTCCTTGGCTGTGAGATCGATGATACCCACACCCCGCTTGACGATGTGCTGGATGGGATCGAGTACGAGGTCCCCCGCCGAGAGGAGACTCGACTGGACGTCCCGCTGAGAACGTCGCACCAGGGATCGAACGCGTGCGATGCATTCCGCAAGGGCGAAGGGCTTGGTCAGGTAATCATCCGCTCCGGCATTCAGTCCCTCGAGCTTGCTTTCGAGCTGATCCTTTGCGGTGAGCACGAGTACCGGAGTGCTCCGCTCCTGACGCAATTCCCGGAGCACCTGCATCCCGCCCTTCTTGGGGAGCATCAGATCCAGCAGAATGGCGTCATACTCCTCGGTCAGGGCGAGAAAGAGCCCTTGTTCCCCGTCATGAGCGGTGTCCACCGTGAACAGTTCCTCTTCGAACCCCTTCTTGAGAAAGGAACAGACCTTGTGCTCGTCTTCGATGATCAGGAGTTTCATGGTTCGTCCTTACGAAAAAGCGATACGACGAAACGGGCAATCCGAGTCCCGCGCTTACATGGTATCGAGAGTGAGTTCTCGGATCGTGGTTTGATACATGTGCATGCGGGTAATGATGCCGCGATAGGTGACCGTGATTCCGGATGCACTGAGGATGTGAAGGACACAGGGAAGGGTATCTCCGAATCCCGGGAGTGTTTCCAGTACCGCGAAATCCGAAAGGCTCATCCCATCCCACTGATCGGTTCCGATCAGTCTTTCGAAGGCAGGATTGGCGTTACGTATGACATCCCGCTCCTCATCGAGGTGGAGCACCGCAAAGGGCGCGTGCTTCATCAGAAAACGATACTGCTTGGCCAGTCGCGTGTAATGATCGCGCAGGTCGTCGGATGGGGTGAGCACCTCCTCTCCCTCCGACGGTGCATCCCAGGTGGTACGGTCGGTGTCGGGCAGCGGCAGGGGGAGCGAATTCTCAGGCGTGTCGAGAGGAAGGGGTAGATCCTGAGCGGCGAGGGTGGCATCGAACGGGAGCGTTTCCTCGGGCATGGATCGGGATAGGAAGGTCAGGCAGAGTCCCACCGTATTGGCCAGTCCCACCAGCAGTTTTTTCAGACGGAGGATGATGTTGGACGCTGGTGCGATGACCACGATCACCGCGTTGAAATCTCCTCCCACCACGATTCCCGTGGTGATGGCAGTGATGGCCGAGCGACCGGACAGGCAATGCGTGAGCTCGGGTTGGGCATAGGTCTCCGCCGAAGGCCGACGGAGAAACCAGGCATCCACGGCTTCCATCCAGGGTGTGTGATCCGTTTTCCAGGGAGCGAAGGAATCGACGTCACGGAACACCGCGGAGACGCCGAGTCGCGTGCGTGTGTACACCGTCACCTCAAACGCCCCGAGTTTTTCTCGCAGGCCTGCAAAGGCCTGACGGAGAAAGGACTCCTCGCTGGTCAGTCCCCGAAACACCAGTTCGTTACAGTAATTGCGCAGAGACATTTCCACATGCAGCCAGCGCAGATCTTCGACGATGGTGTTGACTTCCGACACCAACTGGTCGAAGGCAAAGGGAGTGGGTGGAGAGGTGAACGCGGTGCTCATGTCCGGGAAACGGTTCTCTGCTATCAGGAGGTCACGAATTCTAACATACGAAACCGCATCGTGCGGCGCATCTCCGATCCCCGTGTCCACGATCGATGCGATTATCCGGGCATCGCTCCTTCATCGCGCCGCCGCGTCATCCCTGTCGGTCGAGGAGAAGGGCGGTGGATCGCCGTTTTTCTTCGCGGGCGATGTCGGCGGCTGTTTGTCCCTTGCGATTGCGAAGAGATGGATTCGCTCCATTCTGAAGAAGAAGAACGCAGGTGGAATCGTGGCCGCCGAAGGCCGCGAACATCAATGCGGTGTTGCCCAGACTGTCGGCGACATCCACCTGCACGCCGCGTCGAAGGAGTCCCGACACGATGGTGCGTTGATCCTGTGAAGCCGCCCACATGAGGGGGGACGGGGCTCCGGGACGGGGAGGTTCGATGGACGCGCCGTGCGCGAGGAGCATCGAACAGATGCGCGCATAGCCCCCCATCGCGGCATACATCATCGCGGTTTCGGTGCCCGATGCGGCATGATGGGGATTGGCCCCACGTACCAGGGCTTCCGCGACCACAGTATCCATACCTCGCTGGGCGGCGAGGATCAACGGAGATTCTCCTTCACGGGAACAGACGTTGACGTCGGCGCCCCTCGCCATCAGAAACAGGGCGGCTGGAGTATGCTGTTGCCGAATGGCGAGCATCAGGGGGGTGATGTTTCCTTCCACTGGGGCATCGAGGGGGACGCCCTGCTGCAGGAGGAGGGACAGGGCCGGTACATGGCCCGCCCAGGCCGCAGAGGCGAAGGCCGTCCACCCATCCTTGCCTGTGAGATGCGCATTGGCTCCCTGATCGAGAAGGAGATGCATCACCATGGTATCGCCCATCTCGGCCGCGAACATCAGAGGGGTGAAGCCCATGTGGTTTCGCACATCAGGCGAGACGCGCTCCGTGATGAGCAGTTCCCGAACGACCGCGACGTTTCGTTCCTCCACAGCGGTGAAGAGGCGGGATTCGGGACTGTGCCCACACGCCCAGAACGTTGCTGCCGCCAGGATGAGGAGGAGTGAAGAGGGAAGGACGCGGGAGAGGCGCGATTGGAACAAAGAGGACATCGGAACTCCACTGAAAAACCGGGAAAAAGTAGTGTTTTTCGTATCGTGGAAAAAGGCGGGGACGGCTTCTTTCCTTCGCCGGGAAAATATTGTACCTTCCTCGCAACACGATTCCAAGCACATGCGCGGTTCGTCCGCGTGTTCCGTCCGTATCTTGCGCATGATCAATTCGCTTCGGCCCCGCGCGGCCGCATCGTCCTTGCTCCTTTCCTTCCGTGATCGATTCCTCGATTCCTTCGGCGATCAATCAATCGTACGCTCCCGGCGTCACGTCCCCATTCACTATTAACTTCATGGTCCTATGGGTTCAGTGTTTCGTTTTCTCTCCTCCACGATCCTAAGCAAGGTGGTCATGGCGGCCACCGGGGTCATCCTGATCGGCTTCGTGCTGGGGCACATGGCGGGAAACCTGCAGATTTTCATCGGCAGGGAGCGGCTCAATCATTATGCCGAGACCCTGCAGAACATGGGTGCTCTGCTCTGGTTCCTGCGCGCCTTTCTGACCCTCTGCCTTTTCCTTCACATCCTCACCTCGATTCGGCTCAAACTGCTGAACATGGCAGCCAAGCCCGTGTCCTATGCAATCAAGGCCACGGTCAAAGCCAGTCTCTCGTCGCGAACCATGCTCATTACGGGCATCACGGTGTTCGCTTTCGTCACCTTCCATTTGTTGCACTTCACCATCGGAGCCATTCAGCCGGGAACCTTCAAAACGGCCATTCCCCTGCATGAGGGTATTCCCGACGTGTACAGCATGGTGGTGTATGGATTCCAGAATCCCGCGATTTCGGTATCCTACATTGTGTTGGTGCTCCTCATCGGCTTTCATCTCAATCATGCCATCCCCAGCATGTTCCAGACTCTGGGATTCCATCATCCCCGATACAACGGGTTCATCGCGGGACTCGGCCCCACGCTCTCCATCATCATCACTCTGGGCTACCTGGCGATCCCTCTCGCCGTGCTGGCTGGCCTCGTCACCATTCCCGCAGGAGTGCTGTTATGACACTCGATTCGAAGATCCCCTATGGTCCCCTTGTCGACAAGTGGGACACTCACCGGTTCGAATTGAAACTCATCAATCCCGCGAACAAGCGGAAGTACACCATCATCGTCGTCGGCACCGGATTGGCGGGCGCCTCGGCGGCGGCCTCCCTGGCCGAGCTCGGGTATAACGTCCACGCCTTCTGTTATCAGGATAGTCCCCGACGGGCGCACAGCATCGCCGCACAGGGAGGCATTAATGCCGCAAAGAACTATCCCAACGATGGAGACAGCATTTACCGGCTCTTTTACGATACGATCAAGGGTGGGGACTTCCGCGCCCGCGAGGCCAACGTGTATCGTCTCGCCCAGGTGAGCAACGCCATCATCGATCAGTGCGTGGCCCAGGGCGTGCCCTTCGCGCGGGAATATGGCGGCTACCTCGACAATCGCAGTTTCGGTGGAGCCCAGGTGTCTCGCACCTTTTACGCACGCGGGCAAACCGGGCAGCAATTGCTGCTCGGGGCCTACAGTGCCCTGATGCGCATGGTGGGCCTCGGCGGAGTGACCCTGCATGCCCGATCGGAAATGATGGATCTGGTGGTGGTGGACGGGCATGCCCGTGGCATCGTGGTTCGCGATCTCGTGACGGGAAAGATCGAGTCCTACGCCGCCGATGCGGTGATTCTCGCTACCGGGGGCTACAGCAACGTGTTCTTTCTTTCCACCAACGCCATTGCCTGCAATGTCACGGCCGTCTATCGGGCATACAAGAAAGGCGCGCTGTTTGCCAATCCCTGTTACACGCAGATTCATCCGACCTGCATTCCGCAAAGCGGAGATCACCAGAGCAAGCTGACCCTGATGTCTGAAAGTCTGCGAAACGACGGACGGATTTGGGTCCCGAAAAAGCAAGGGGACACTCGGCCCCCGAACCAGATCCCGGAAGAGGAGCGCGACTACTACCTCGAGCGCAAGTATCCCAGCTTCGGTAATCTCTCTCCGCGTGACATTTCGTCGCGCAGCGCGAAGGAAGTGTGCGACGAAGGACGCGGAGTCGGGCACAGCGGGTACGGGGTCTATCTCGATTTCTCAGATTCCATTCAGCGGCTCGGGCGGAAAGTCATCGAAGAGCGCTACGGCAATCTCTTCGAGATGTATGAGCGGATTACCGCAGAGAATCCCTACAACGTGCCGATGCGCATTTATCCTGCCGCCCATTACACGATGGGAGGACTCTGGGTGGACTACAATCTGATGAGCACCATTCCGGGACTCCACGTTCTGGGCGAGGCCAATTTCTCCGATCACGGAGCCAATCGGCTCGGCGCCAGCGCTCTGATGCAGGGTCTGGCCGACGGATACTTCATCATTCCCTACACGATCGGACACTATCTCGCCACCGCGAAGCAGCCGAAGGTCACCCCCGAGCATCCTGAATTTCGGAAGGCGGAGGAAGAGGTGTTGCAGAGACAGAAGGCGCTTCTGGCCCTCCACGGTAAGAGAACTGTGGCCTCCATCCACCGGGAACTGGGTGCGGTAATGTGGGATCATTGCGGCATGGGTCGAAATGAAGCAGGGTTGAACAAAGCCCTTTCTTTGATTCCCGAACTGCGAGAAGAATTCTGGCGTAATGCCATCGTCCCGGGTGCGGGAGAGGAGCTCAATATCTCCCTTGAGCGTGCCGGCCGCGTGGCGGATTTTCTGGAATTCGCCGAGCTGCTCTGCACCGATGCTCTTCAGCGAAACGAATCCTGCGGCGGACATTTTCGCGAAGAATACCAGACCGAGGAAGGCGAGGCGAAACGGGATGATGAGCAGTACGCCTACGTTGCGGCCTGGGAATTCACGGGTGTCGGCTCCACTCCCACCCTGCACAAGGAGCCGCTCGTGTTTGAGAACATTTCGCTTCAAACGAGGAGTTACAAATAATGAAACTCACACTCCACATTTGGCGCCAACGCAGTGCCGCCGATCCCGGCCGCATGGAACAATACACGGTCGACCACGTGCACGAGGACATGTCCTTCCTCGAAATGCTCGACACTCTGAATGAACAACTCACGCTCAACGGACTCGAACCGGTCGCGTTCGATCACGACTGTCGGGAAGGAATCTGCGGGGCCTGTTCCCTGACGGTGAACGGGATTCCCCACGGTCCCGAAAAGGAAACCACCATCTGTCAGCTTCACATGAGGAAGTTCAAGGACGGTGCGGAGATTTACATCGAGCCCTGGAGAGCCAGGGCCTTTCCCGTCGTGCGGGATCTGATGACCGACCGTTCGGCTTTCGATCGCATCATCGCGGCGGGTGGATTCATCTCGGCGCATACCGGAGGCGTTCCCGACGCCAACGCCATTCCCATCTCGAAAAAGGACGCCGACACGGCGATGGATTACGCGGCGTGCATTGGGTGCGGTGCCTGTGTGGCCTCCTGCAAGAACGGCTCCGCGATGCTGTTCGTGGCGGCGAAGGTTGCGCAGTTCGGCCATTTGCCCCAGGGCCAGCCGGAACGGAAGCGCCGGGTTCTTGCCATGGTCGCCCACATGGATCGGGAAGGATTCGGGGGCTGCACCAATCAGTACGAATGCGAAGCCGTGTGCCCGAAGGGAATTACGGTCGCAGGAATAGCATTTATGAACCGAGACTTCCTCAAGGCACGCATTACCGAAGTCGAATAATTTCAAGATCATGCAAAGGAGGATCCGCCCAAAGGAGGATCCTCCTTTGCAATTTTTGCACCTTTCTTCGAGAATATGGCATTTTCTGCACGGCCTTTCTCCTACTTTCCGCGCACGGTGGGAACCAAACTGCGGTACTCACTCAATATTCCGGTGTTTTTCTTCTCGCATTATTGCAGGTGTTTTCTTCGATCTCGTATGTTGTAATGATGTCCATTGAAGTTCCCATAGGTTCGAAATTTGCATTGCTCCGAGACTTTCGTTCTCGGAGCGTGGATGGGGTATTGTGTGGCTGATATTTTGAACGATCCCCAGGCAGGTGCGTCACCCTATCACATCCCGGAGTCGGCGATGAAGAACGCCTATGCCGTGATGCGATTCGTAGTGAAGGATCTGCCCGATCATTACCTGGGGATCGAGAGATTGGAATACATCTCCAAGCAGCTCAGTGCTATGGACGATAAGGCCATCCAGGCTTTGCGGCAGTATTTCGATCATGTGCTTCGACTGATGCGTACCATCGAAGCGTCGGACATCGATCTCGGCAGTTTCGGCACTCAGGGCTCGATCTGGTTTCGGATTCACGGCTCCAAGCGTCCCCATGCCGAGCTTCCTCCTCTTCCTCCTCCTCTCAGCGACGTCCTCATCCAGGCCCTGATCACGCCTCGGCAGCGCGAGGTTCTCATGCGGGCCCGGAGTCTGGATTTCTCCTATCAGGTGACGGACGCGGATCAGCTTTTTCGATATCGTGGCACCGCCTATTTCGATCTTGATGCGGCGGGCATGAATATGCGAGCCATCACGGCGAAGGTGAGGCCCTACGAGAGCTATGGGTTCCACCCGAACGTGTCTCAGCTCCTTCAGCTCAAGCACACGAAGGAAGGCCTTATTTTGGTGACCGGGATCACGGGATCTGGCAAGAGCACCACCCTGGACGCCATCATTGACGCGAACAATGCCTCGGTAGATGCGCACATCATCATCATCGGGGCCCCGGTGGAATACGTGCATATCCCCAAGCGG
>CAYQST010000018.1:0-3977 GCA_964420295.1 uncultured Chromatiales bacterium
TACATTGGGTTTTTTGTGTGTCCAACTTCTCGGGACCAGTCCACCCTTCACCCTTTTCTCTTTCCTCATCTCCATGCCCTACTCCCTCTCCCATCCCTCTCCCGAATCCTATTACCACCTCATCGCGCAATTCACCGACGAGGTTCTTCTCGAGTCCGAGCGACGCGTCGGAACCGTGGTGGACGATTTTCAGGACTTCCTGCATCGCCTCGGGATGGAGGAGCCTCGAGCACGGGAAGAATACTTGTTGGAGTTGCTCAGCTTCGGGATCCTCTGGCAGACCTATGCAGCCTCGGCGATGGCGGTCCGATGGGCCCCCTGGCTTTTGCTTTCGCAGATGGCAGTGTGGAGAAAAACCCATCGTCGCTGGAAGCCGACGATCGATCGTTTGCGTGGATGGGCGATGACCGCACTTCTCCTGCCGAATACCGAGGAGAGGCCCGTTGTGGCGCCCTCGCTCGATGCGGTGGATCGCGTGTGTCTCTGGTTCGAGGCGACCGGGGAGTTTCGCGAAGAAGCCCTGCGCTTCGTGCGGTGGAGAGGCTATTGGGGCACGCTCGATGAAGAATCCCGCACCCATGTCTTTCTCTCTATCGGTGAAATGGCGCGATGGTTCGCTCCCCGTGCAAAAGAAGTGCTGGGAGCGCACACCGCAGGGGTGGATTCCTTTCGCTCACGGTCGCGGCACCGCTATCGGTGGCGGGAGGATCGCATCAGTTGCATGCGGCCCGCCGAGGAATACCACCTCAACATGGTCGGAGCCGAAGTGATGAATCGTGCCTTTCGCGGGGATTTTCGCGTGGCCGACGAAACGGCCCTCCTCCTCCCGGGCTGCATGCGAAAGGACGCCACGCAGTGCCGGGCCCGACGCTATCCCGAAGGATTGCTCTGCCTGGGCTGCGACCCCACCTGTCCGGTGCACACGTTGAGAGAGAAAGGGAAGAAGGAAGGATTTTCCGTGTACGTCATCCCCCATGCCTCGGATCTTTCCCTCTGGGCTCCCCGCCCCGGCCACCCCCGCCGCCGGGTCCTCGCCTCGGCCTGTATCACCACCCTGGTGGAAGGTGGCTGGGAACTCCGGCGCTATGGGGTCCCCGCCCAGTGCGTCCCCCTGGACTTCAGCGGCTGCCGCAAGCACTGGGACCCCGTGGGGCGAACCACACAATTTTGGGAAGGGAAACTGGACGAGCTCCTTGTCGCGGATCCGTCCTGAGAGAATCACCGCTCTTGTGCTGTCCTGTTTTCCATTATCTATCCCCGTTTTCCTTTCCCCTGTCGGTCGTGTAATTTCCCGGCATGAAAAAGATCATCCTTTCCCGTGCCGCTCTGTCCCCGGTTTCGGAGGAACCCCGATTCCTGATCCGGTATGAAGACGAACTGAACCCGGCCCAATACGAAGCCGCGGTGCATCGGGACGGTCCCGCCCTGGTGATCGCCGGAGCGGGCACGGGAAAAACCCGCACGCTCACCTACCGGGTGGCTCGCCTCATCGAAACCGGAATCCCGGCTCCATCCATCTTGCTCCTGACTTTTACTCGTAAAGCCGCTCAGGAAATGCTCCGCAGGGCCGCCATGCTCCTGGATCAGAGGACGGAATATGTGGACGGGGGCACCTTTCACTCGTTCGCAAATAAAGTGCTCCGGAAGCATGCTCCCGAAGTTGGCTACGATGCTGGCTTCACCATCCTGGATCAAGGAGATTCGGAAGATGTGATCAATATGCTCCGCACGAAAGCGGGCTTTGCGACAAAAAACAAGCGGTTTCCAAGGAAGGATACCCTGCATCGGATGTTCAGCATGTCCGTGAACACGCTGACTCCTCTCGACCAGATCGTGCTCCGTGAATATCCCCATTTTATGGAGCATGTGGAAGAAATGGAAGCTCTGGCTCGGGCCTATGTTTCCTACAAGAAGGCCCATGCGGTGATGGACTATGACGACCTGCTTGTGGGACTCGTGACCCTGCTGGAAGCGCACCCCTCCACGAGGGCCACTCTGTCACGTCTCTGGCGCTACATCATGGTGGACGAGTATCAGGACACAAACGCGCTTCAGGCAAGAATCATCCAACTGCTTGCCGGGGAGCATCGTAACGTGATGGTGGTGGGGGATGATTCCCAGAGCATTTACTCTTTCCGTGGAGCGAATTTTCGGAACATCATGGAATTTCCGGCTCTGTTTCCGGATTGCCGTGTCATTACGCTCGAACAGAACTTCCGCAGCACCCAACCCATTCTCGATCTCACCAACGAAGTGATTCGCCTAGCGGCGGAAAAATACGAGAAGCACCTGTTCACCCGTCGAAACGAAGGGGAGTTACCCGCCCGGGTCATCATGCGCGACGAAAACACACAAAGTCGGTTTGTGGTGCATCAGGTGCTCGAACTGCGGGAGGAAGGCGTGGCATTGTCGGATATGGCGGTGTTGTTTCGCGCCGGGTTCCACAGCTTCGATCTGGAAATCGAACTCAACAAGGCCAACATTCCGTTCCGGAAGTTCGGGGGGCTCAAGTTGATGGAGACCGCCCATGTCAAGGATGTGATCGCGCATCTGCGGGTCCTTTCGAATCCGAGGGATGTGGTGTCGTGGACCCGGATTCTGCTTCTGCTCGATGGTGTGGGTCCGAAAAGTGCCGAACGAATCACCGATGAGATCGCGATGGGACTCGACCCCTTCCTCTCTACGTCCATGGAGCGACTGGGAAGTCTCGTGCGCGGAAATGCGGTGCGGGAGCTGCTCTCGATGCTGGCCCCGCTGCGGAAGGATTCTCTCGGTGTTGCCGATCGCGTGGGCGCAGTGACCCTCTGGATCGAGCCCATCCTCAAGGAACGATATGACGATCATCCTCGGCGGATGAAGGATGTGGACATGCTCGTGGTGATGGCCGAACGGTATTCGACTCTGGACGCCTACCTGTCCGATCTGGCACTGGAACCGCCTACCGAAAGCGTCACCGATATCGAGGACGGAGGCGGGGAGAACGAATTCCTTACTCTGTCCACCGTGCATTCCGCAAAGGGACTCGAGTGGCACAGCGTGTTTCTGCTCCATCTGCTCGAAGGCCGCTTTCCCATGTCCTCGGCCACCGAAAGTCTGTCATCCATGGAAGAAGAGAGGCGTCTCTTTTACGTTGCCTGCACGCGCGCCAAGCGTCGCCTTTTTCTCTGCACTCCTGAAACGATGTTCGATCGCATGTGGGGCACCGTGCTGAGCAAGGCCAGCCGCTTCGTTGAGGAACTCTCCGAAGATCTGGTCGAGGCGGTGTCGGTGGAATAACCGAAGGGACTCCGTCCTGCTTCACAGAGGCGGGGTGATGAGGATGCGGTTCTGCGTGAGTTCTTCCAGCAGGATCCGGCAGGGTTCTTCGCGACTTCGGTGGAGGCGAATGCGATAGCGAACCGAGTCTGCATAGTCACGGGCCAGCACCTCGGCTTCCATGCGATCGAGTCCGTGATGCACCTGCTGCACGAGATCGTAGGCAAATTCCAGGGAGAGTTCCGTCGTGTGAAAACGGTGAGCGATCTCTGCGGAATCCAGGGCCGCGTCCGCCGCCTCGGCATAGGCCCGCGCCAATCCTCCGGTGCCCAGCTTCACGCCTCCATAGTATCGAACGACCACCACTGCGGTATCCACGAGTCCCTTTCGATCGATGGCGCCCAGGATGCGCTTGCCGGCGGTTCCCGTGGGCTCTCCATCGTCGCTGTAATGGAAGGAGGATCCGATTCGCCACGCATTGCAATGATGAGTGGCGGCATGATGTTCCTTGCGCAGACGCTGGAGGAGGCCGGTCGCCGCATCCTCCTGGGGAGCCGGTTCGGCGTAGGCCAGGAACCGGGAACCGAGAATCTTGATCTCGGCGAAGGCGGGCGAAGCGAGGGTGGCGTATTGGTCGGTTGAGGTCATCGCGAGTCGGCGGCGGTGTCGGAACAGTAAAATGCCGAGGAGGAAGGAGAAGTCCAACCCGGGTCCGCCCTCGT
>CAYQST010000018.1:4077-63587 GCA_964420295.1 uncultured Chromatiales bacterium
CTCAGGTCCGCCCTCGTCTCAGGTCCGCCCTCGTCTCAGGTCCGCCCTCGTCTCAGGTCCGCCCTCGTCTCAATCGATAAGGCGCACCGATTCGTACCAACGATGCGCATCGCCCTCGCAGGCAAGGACGCCGCGGAGGATTTTCTCCTGCGCCTGCCGTTCCTCATCATGATAAGGTTCCTTCGCGTCGAAGGCCGCCGCCCATAGCCGCTCGCGCAATGATTCGGCGACGTGAGGAAGGGTCTCACGCACGGCCTCGCGAATCAGTGTCGCGGTGGCATCAGACCGGACGGGCGGCAGATCGGGGCCGGCCATGCTCGGATCGGAGGCCTGGGTTCCCAACCAGGTTTTCCATGCGGTCAGTTCCTGGACCATCCGGGCCGCGCACGCCGCCCCTCTGCAATACAGCGCGATGCGACGCAGGCGATCCGACATGCGGGTGCGCGCCGCCATGCGGGGCAGGGGGGCGAAGATGTCAGTGAGAATCGTGGTGACCAGGACAAGGGGAAACAGCTCATCCTGGTGTCCGGTCGAGGTCCAGGACCGCCGCACCACCCGCCGTCTCAGTGCTCGGGCGAGGCGAAGGGCGCGACGGGATTCGGATGCATCGAGGCGCCCATCCCGTGCGAGGGACAGGGCACGGCAGATCGTTTCGGTCTCCATACCCGTGGCGTCTCGAAGCGCCAGCTTCCATGCAGGGACATGGGAAAAGAAGGAGACAGCCAGGGCCCGCAGTTCGGATTCGGTGAGGGTGCTTGCTCGGAGTGCCCAGAGCGCGCTGTCGAGTCCGAGATGATCGAGGAGGGTGGACACGGCGATTCTCTCTTCGTCGATTCTCGACTTGCCGAGTGCCGTCATGAGGTGATGGAGTCCTCTCGCCTTCGGCGAATACTCCCAGAGGTGCTTCAGACTGGTGGTGACCATGGGGTCCTCCCTTGAGATGTCTGGAACGAACGCGTGTGAGGAAGAGACGAAAGGAGCGGGAATTTTGTTCCTCCTTCAAGAAGCACGGTGTGCACGGTTTCCTGGCGGCCTTCCTTACACCCGAACGATTCGGTGTCTTCCGTCCATTTTTCAATCCTATGAGATGGATCATACATTTTCCCTTCCCCTTCTTCCCACTTTGCGTCTGGTTCGATCATGACTCTTCACGAAGCTCCCATGTTAACTGACGATCTCTTCACCACGTATTCCGCCCGCTCGCTTGCCCTGCGCAAGGGTGATGTTCTGTTCCATCAGGGGGACACCGCGACCCATTTCTTTCAGGTGCGAAGTGGACGCGTCAAGATGGTGACCTACAACGAACAGGGAAGGGAATTCCTCCACGGCTCCTTTACCGAGGGACAGAGTTTCGGAGAGCCACCTTTTTTCAGCAACACGCCCTACCCGAGTTCCGCCATTGCCGTGGTGGATTCGGTGGTATGGAAATGCGCGGCAGAGGATTTCTTTCGACTTCTGAAGGAGCATTTCGCGGTGCATCTCCATTTGACACGGGTGTTGAGCGGACGCCTGGTGTATAAGACCATCATGCTCACCGAAATCGCGGTGGAAGAAGCCGAACATCGACTGGCCACCCTGATCGGATACTTCCGTACGACCATGGATCCCGACTCCCCCCTCCCCTGGAGGGTGCCCTTTACGCGACAGCAATTGGCCGAAATGACTGGATTGCGCACCGAGACCGTGATACGGACCATCAAGAGCATGGAACAGCACGGCTGTCTGCACATCGATGAACATGGAAAAATTCTCTGGCTCCGGCCGGACCACGACTGATTCACTCTCTTCTCGAAAGGATTTCACATGTCCGATCTTACCCATACCCCCGTCGGGGAATTCGTCTCCCGCGATTTTCGCACCGCCGCCGTATTTCAACGCCATGGAATCGACTTCTGTTGCGGTGGCCGCCGTCCCTTGGACCAAGCCTGCGCGGAGGCAGGCGTCGATCCCGCACCCATCCTTACCGAGCTGGATACCGTGCTCGCCATGCCCGGAAATCCCGACCAGCCACCCTCCGATCTTCGTACCCTGATGGATCTCATCCTGGATCGCCACCATGCCTATATCCGGGACATGAATCCGGTGATTCGTGCTCACGCCCATAAGGTCGCGGAGGTGCATGGGGGCCGCCATCCCGAAACCCGCACCGTTGCGATGCTGTTCGATGCCGTCGCCGACGAACTGGAGGCCCATCTGCTGAAGGAAGAGCGAATTCTCTTCCCCGCCATTCTGGATCTCCTGTCGGGACAGGAGACGTCCATGTCGATCTCCGCTCCCATTGCGGTAATGGAATCCGAACACGTGGGTGCCGGAACCGCCTTCGAGGACATGCGCACGGCCACCGATCAGTTCACCCTTCCCGAAGATGCCTGCACCACCTATACAGTGCTGTATCGTGAACTCGAAGCCTTCGAGGCGGATCTGCATCGCCATATCCATCTCGAAAACAACATCCTCTTTCCCGCAGCCCTGGAACTCGAGCGCACGCGCGCGTGACTCGTACGGGGCCGTGCGTCATCATGCGTCATCACAGGCTTGTAAACCGCCGACTCTCGGGCGTCCCTCTTTCTGAATATATCATCACTTGATTGGAGCGTTCTCATGATGAAAAAGTACTGGTACGGTTTCTTCGGCGTGATCCTCGTGTCCTTCTCCGTCCTGGGGTGGGTGGGATCCCGCATCTATCAATCCGCGCCACCCATTCCGCGTCAGGTGGTGAGCAGCGATGGCACGGTGATCATTCCCGAAGGGGCGGTGTCGGCGGGACAAAATGTGTGGCAGGCCCTTGGCGGTATGGAATGTGGGTCGGTGTGGGGGCATGGCAGCTATGTGGCTCCCGACTGGACCGCCGACTGGTTGCATCGCGAAGCGACCTTCATTCTCGACGACTGGAGCCGGGCCGAGGATGGGAAGGAGTTTGCCGCGCTGAACGCTGAGCGCAAAGCAGTGTTGCAGACTCGACTTGCCCAGCTCATGCGCAGGAACACCTACGATGCATCTCGTGAGGTCATCGTCCTGTCACCGGAACGCGCCCGCGCCTTCGAGGCACTATCCGCCTACTACGCAACATTGTTCACCAAGGGTAAGTCCGAGTATGCGATTCGCCCCAACACCCAAAGCGATCCCGCGAAGCTGAAACAGCTCAGCGCCTTCTTCTTCTGGTCGGCCTGGGCCGCATCCACCAATCGTCCCGGCGAGAATGTCAGCTACACCAGCAACTGGCCTCACGAGGATCTGGTGGAGAATCATCCAACGGGAGATGCCATCGTGTGGACCGGAGTGAGCATCATCTTTCTTCTCGCCGGCATCGGGGGCATGGCCTGGTGGTACGCCAAACAGGACAAGGAAGTCCCGCACGGAGATGCGCCGCTCACGGATCCTCTCATTGGCGCGCAATCCACGCCCTCGCAGAAGGCCACGGTGAAGTACTTCTTCACGGTGTCGGGTCTCATGTTGCTGCAGATCATTCTCGGTGTCATCACCGCGCATTACGGAGTGGAGGGGGACGCGCTCTACGGCATCCCTCTTTCCTCGATTCTGCCCTACACCATTACACGCACCTGGCACACCCAGCTCGGCATCTTCTGGATCGCCACGGCCTGGTTGGCGGCGGGCCTCTATATCGCCCCAGCGGTGGGAGGGGCGGAGCCCAAGGGCCAGCGCGTCGGCGTGAATGTGCTGTTCGGCGCCCTGCTGGTGGTGGTGCTTGGCTCGATGGCGGGAGAATGGCTGAGCGTGATGCATCTGCTTCCCGATTCGTCGTGGTTCTTTCTCGGACACAGCGGCTATGAGTATATCGATCTCGGTCGGCTCTGGCAGATCGCACTGTTCATCGGACTCCTGCTCTGGCTCTTTCTCATGGTGCGCGCCCTTCGTCCCGCGCTCGCCCGTCGCGACGAGCAGAAGCCCATTCTGACCCTGTTCGTCATCAGCGCCGTGGCCATCGGAGGATTCTATGGCGCAGCACTCATGTATGGAAAACACACCAATCTGGCCATCGCCGAGTATTGGCGCTGGTGGGTGGTGCACCTGTGGGTGGAAGGATTCTTCGAAGTGTTTGCCACCGTCGTGATCGCCTTCCTGTTCGCGCGTCTGAATCTGATCAGCGTGAAGATCGCGGCGAAGGCCACCATTCTGAGCTCCACGATTTTCCTGTCGGGGGGAATTATCGGAACTCTCCATCACCTGTATTTCTCCGGAACACCGATGGTGGTGCTTGCCCTCGGCTCGGTGTTCAGTGCTCTCGAAGTGGTGCCCCTGTTGTTTGTGGGATATGAGGCCTGGCACAATCTGAGACTGATGCGGGCGCGGGAGTGGGTGATCCAATACAAGTGGCCGATTTACTTCTTCGTGGCCGTCGCGTTCTGGAACATGGTGGGAGCGGGGTTGTTTGGATTCATGATCAATCCCCCCATCGCGCTGTATTACATGCAGGGACTCAACACCACGCCCGTGCATGGGCATGCCGCGCTCTTCGGCGTGTACGGGATGCTCGGCATCGGGCTCATGCTGTTCGTTTTTCGCGCGATGACGGCGGGGCGGGTGTGGAAAACGGGACTTCTTTCCTTCGCCTTCTGGTCGATCAACATCGGACTCTTCACGATGGTGGTATTCAGCCTTCTCCCGGTGGGATTGATGCAGACCTATGCATCCGTGGAAACGGGGTACTGGTATGCACGGAGCGCCGAGTTCCTGCAAACTGGTATCATGCAGACCCTGCGCTGGATGCGGGCTCCGGGAGACATCATTTTCGCATTGGGAATCGCGGCCCTGGTGTGGTTCGTGGTCACTCTGGTGCGCGGAAAGGGCTTCCAGAACTGATCCTGGCTTCGGTGATGGCAAAGACCTCCCGGCTTCTTGCAAAGCTGGGAGGTCTTTCGCACTTTAAGCCGTTCCCACCTCGTGAGTCCCGTCATGACGTATCGCCTCCTTTTTTCCGCTCGGTTTCCCGTCGCAGTACTCCTCACGCTGCTGTTTGTGTTTCCGCACGGGTGTGCCGCGCAAAACGCGCCGCGTCCCTTCCCGTTCGTGGGATTCTGGATGTCACCCACCCAAAGTTACCGGTGGGACGCACGCATGCGCACCTACGAGCCGATGATCGCGTCCTGGAAGAAGGCGGGAGCGAATGGGATTCTGATCACGGATCGAGAGAAATCCGACGCCGTGGAACGGGCGGGCTATGCGCGCGGGTACCGTCAGCGCTGGTATGCGGGCACTGATATTCGCGTCGTACGTCGTCTCGCCACCTATCTCGAAGATCCAGCGTTTCGTGAGGCGTATACGGGCATCTACTTCGATGAAATCCTCTTCACCTGGAGCTACGACCCTGGGATCCCTCTCGTGTTCGAGCCCTTCTCCGTGACCGCGCTGCGCACGCAGCTCGATTCGGTGCTCGACCTCTGCGAGCGATATCGCAAGCCCCTGGGACTGGCGGCCTATGCACTCAACGGGCGGCCTCAATTCGACAGTCTCTACCAATTCGTGCGGTCCTTCGACGAGCGACATCGGGACAGAAAGGGCAGACTCACCACCTCCCGTCTCAAGAACCTGTTCATCTTTTTCTCGGGCGCCTATTTTTTTGGCACGCGGGACGCCATCACGCAGAATCTCGACAGCGTCGCGGCCTGGGCGCGCCGGACGGGGTTCCCGATGAAGAATCTCATTCTTTGGCAGAATCCGAGTTGCACCTTCATGCAGGGCGGAAAGCTCACCACCACACCGGGCTGCACACCGGATTGGATCGAAGAACAGCTCCTGCATGCGGCACGCCTCGGGTTCGGTGGCGTGTATTTTTACCTGGGGGACAGTGTGTCGTCGGAGGCGCGGGACCATATCCTGACGGGATTATGGATGACCGGAAATCTGAAAGTGCGCGGAAAGACCCGCCCTTCCACCCTACCTGCGATGAAGGCTCGGCTCGGCGCGCCCACCTATCGGGATCGTCTTCTCCAGGATCTTCGCCAGGCAAACCTGCCCACCTATCGCGGCTCGTGGGAGTGGGATAAGTAGGATGCGATGGAAGATGCCGGGTATCCCGGCCCGCATCCTGCTCGCGCTTCTTCTCGGCGCCGCCTTCGGAGCGATCCTGCACGTGGACGACCGGGCGCTGACGATCGACACACGGACGTCGGGTTCGATCGCACTTACCGAATGGGACTCCCTGCGCATCGAATCCACGTCGCGGCAGCGACAATTCTCCTCCTCCGAAGGCAGAGCGGTGGTGACCCTGGCCGCACAGCACACTGGAGAGCGATTTTCGGTACGCGTACTTCGCCATCAGACATGGGAGCGGTACGACGAGGTCACTGCGATCCGACGCACCGGAACCCTCGCCACGGCCATCAAACCGGTGGGCGACATCTTCATTCGCTTGCTGATGATGATCTCCATCCCCCTGGTCTTCGCCTCCCTGTTCACCGGTGTCGCGGGACTCAAGGATATTCGCCGCATGGCCCGGATCGGAACCCGGACACTCTCCTACTACCTGGTGACGACGGCGATCGCCATCACGATCGGCGTGACGCTCACCACGCTCATCGCGCCAGGCCATCACATGGATGCGGAGTCGCGGGACCGACTGCTCTCCAGCTATCACATGGATGCGGCGTCCCGCATCGATCAGCACCTCGATTTTTCGCTTGGTGATTTTCTGCTCTCCATCGTGCCGAAGAACGTCTTTGCCGCCCTCGCCAACGGAGAGATGCTGCCCATCATCTTTTTCGCGTTGATGCTCGGAGGAGCCGCGGTGCTCATTCCGGACGACAAACGGGACCGGCTCGTGTCTTTTTTCGACGCGCTCACTGATGCCATGATCCGGCTCGTGGAAGGCGTCATGTCGATCGCGCCTTTTGCCGTCTTCGCGCTCATCGCGGCCGTGGTGGCGGAATTTGGCTTCTCCGTTCTGGGCACGCTCGTGTGGTATATGGCGACCCTTCTGCTCGGGCTCCTGGTGCATACCGTGGTCACCTATCCCCTTGCGCTGAAGCTCTTCGTTCGTCGCTTTTCCGTGCGTCGATTCTTCCGCGACATCCGTCCCGCGCAACTCGTCGCTTTTTCCACCAGCAGTTCGGCGGCCACCCTCCCCGTCAATTTCGAATGTTGCGAACGCATGGGGGTGCCACGTGGCATCAGCGGCTTCGTGCTCCCCCTGGGAGCCACGGTGAACATGGATGGCACCGCGATGTATCAGGGTGTGGCCACGGTATTTATCGCCCAGGTCTTTGGAATGGATCTCACGCTGGGACAGCAACTCACGGTGGTTCTCACCGCAACTCTGGCCAGTATCGGAACGGCGCCCGTGCCCGCCGTGGGCATCATCATGCTTCTCATCGTTCTGCGGTCCGTGGGCGTACCCGAAGAAGGGATCGCGCTAATCCTCGGCGTGGATCGCTTTCTCGATATGTGCCGCACCGTCCCTAATATCACAGGAGATGCCAGCGCGGCCGTCATCGTGGCGGGCGCCGAAGGAGTGCTCGCCCGCGAGATTCCGGAATCCCCGTCCCGCTCCGCTTCCTGAGACCGTTCCCGCAGTTCTCCGTCGTTCCTACCAGCTCCAATCCACCTGCATGCTCACCAGGCCCAGGCGCGACGCACCCACCGCGTCTTCTCCCGATCCGATAACCAGGCGATCGGAATAGGCCACCCAGGAATAACGCATCGTGAGCGTCGCACCTCCGGGGAGGACCTGACGTCCCTGCACTACGGCATGCAGGCCATTGCCCGCCACGGCGATACTGCGAAGAGTGCCCGGCAGATCCGGCTCGAAGAGATATACGCGAGAATCCCAGGACTCCGTGTGAAAACACGCCACCGCGACATCCAGTAATCCTCCTGTCCAGGGAGCACTGCGGATCCGAGCCTGTAGCAAAGACCCGCAGGACGGCGCCAGGGTCCGACTCCATTGGTGCTGGTGGGCTTCGGCACGAAGCGTCAGGGACCAGGTGGTGGAGGCCCGCCATCCACATTGCACCTTCAGTCCACACTGGTCATGGGTCACGAGAGGGCGCCATTCCCGTCCCTGCACATCTCGCTCGCTCACGGTCTCATCCCGCATGGATCGATGCAGGCGAAGACTCAGAGTGAGCTGGCGACTCTCGGTCCACTCGCCGGTGACTCGCGTCTCCCACCGCGTGCTGGGAAGATGCAGGAGCCAGGTACGATTGGGATAGGCCGCCTGATCCCATTCGGCGGTGAGACGGAGCGATTCCCAGGGGAGCCATTCCCAGACGAGTCCGGCACCCTGTTCGTTGGACAGGTCTCCTGAGCGAGCCGCAATAGCGGCCCCAAACGGACTGACATAATCGGGGGTATAGCCGCGCAGATGAAGGCGAAGCAGCAGGCGATGCGAGGGAGAATAGGAACCCATGCCCAGCCAGGCCCAGGCACCGGCTTCAGTGCGAGCGAGTTCAGCCCCGAGAGACCACTCGGAAAACACCGCACCGAATGCGATCCCACCCAGGCGAAGCGCCCGCCCACGTCGACCGAACGGTGTACGCGGATCAAGGATGCGATCGGTGCGCAGATCGGTCACGGCCACGGCACCTTGTACCCATCCCGTCGCAATCGGCTCCCGCCACCGGAGAATCGACGCGAGCATGGTCTCGTGCAGGAGATCCTCTCCTTCGCGCTCACGCGCCGTGCGGTGCAGTCCATCCTCGCGGAGACTGGTCACCACGGACCGCACAGAATCCCAACTTCCATCCCGTGCCGTATGCGAGACGGCAAGAGCAAGGGTCAGCGATTTCCACGACGCCTCCACCCCGAGTCCCCGACTACCTCCGCTTTCGCGAGCAGACGCGGCGGGCAACACCAGGGCCCCACCGCGCACAGAGGGAGTCCCACCGGGACCCGCCGGACGGGCAAAGACGAGGCCCAGACCTGACTGAAGCGCGAAATCTCCCGCAAGCACTCGTACCGGCAGAGCGGGAGGAGTCCACTGCACCACGCCCGACACATGATCGTCCCAACGCCGCTCTCCGGCATCCTTATCCATCAGGAGCATCAACGAAGCCTCGTCACCCCAGGACAGCCCGACGCGGTGCAGGGTCCGGAAGCGGGAACCCGGCCAAGCTCCGGACGAGGATCCCTGGCGTGGACGATCCTCCTGCTGCCATCGGGATCGCAGTCGTCCGTGCCAGCGGCTCCAGAGAAGTGCATTGCTGTATTTCGGACCAACATATCCGAAAATACGGAGCGCGGCCCGACCGGCCCGGGTCATGCCCCGCACACGAAGCACTTGATCCAGAGAATCGAATCCGCCCAGAAGGGCGCGCTTCTGATAGATCGCAAACGCCGCCTCGGCAGACAGGCCGGGAAGATCTTCCAGCTCACGCAACGACGCCGCGTTGAGGTCGAGGCGTACCTTCTGCTGCTCGATACGTTCGAGATCGTATTCTTCTTCCGTCTCGTCGCTGCCTATGGACAGCCATTCCCATTCCCACAGATCCTGTTCGATTCCCGTGGTGTCGATCTGGGCGTACAGCACGCTGTTGATTCCACAACAAAACAGCGCGCACAGGACAAGCGTGCGCATGGAGTTTCTCCCTGGTGATGATCGGACGAACGGGAGAAACTAGAGGTCGGAAGTATGCGGCACAAGGCAGTTCGTCAGGGACGAACCGCGGCATGTTGGCATGCGGAACGCTGCGCGCGACTACCGTGCGTGAAGCGAGGAATCGTCGGTGAGACTGAAGGAATAGAGGATGCCGAAATAGAACCGCCATTCGTGTCCGTAGGTCACCGAATCGGACAGGAAGCGCCGGGAAAAGGAGTCCAGGCCGTACGCGGCGCTGAAAAAGATGCGCGTGGGATACACGGAATAGGAGAAGTTCTCCATGCGTAATTCCACGCCCACATCCTTCTTGAGGTCAGACAGGCGGAAGGAGCGTACCTCGTTGTGCGCGTCCCCGGCGTCGAAGAACAGTCCTCCGTAGAGCTTGTCGAAGAGGAGATGCCCGATACGCAGATCCATCGACGACAGAAGCGGCACGCGATACGTGAGGTTGATGCGGGCCATGCGATTGCCCCCCAGCGCGTAGTAGGTGTAGCCCTGCATGCCTGTAATGCCGCCTGCGTAGAAGTTGAAAAAATCGTCGACCGGGGGACCGAGGATGGCACCTCCGTGGAGCGTGACGGACAGCGCGTGATTCCCGCCCGGGAGAGACAGTCCATGGGTTAGCACGCCTTCCACGCGGTGGAACCGCACGTCGCCGTACCGCGGCGTGAGCAGTCCTGTGCCGGGATCGACGGCGTAGTCCCCGGTGGGGTTGAACCGATTGAAGGCGTAGTCGTAGTGCAGCCCCAGTTTCGTGCCCACGGGATTGATCTCTCCATCCCGTGTGGGCAGCATCCAGGAGCCCCGCAGATCCAGGGCGAGGGTGTTGCCGATGAAGTACAGGTTGTCGAACGCCTGATAGAGGATATCGGAGTCTGGATTCCGAAAACTCCCGATCGTCGAGGTGTAGCGGCTGTGGCGATAGCTGAGACTCAGGCGCAGGCGCTCGGTCAGGAACGGGTGGTCGAAGCGAGCCCCGAACTCCAAAAGATTGTAGCTGACATCCACGCGGGTGGTGTCGAACTCCCGTCGCGGATCGGAGGAGGGCACAGTGAAAGGCGACGTGGTTTTTCGGGTGACGTTGAAGGCGTCCACCGTGAACGCAGGATACACACCGAGCGCACCCAGCAGGGGAAGCTTGTCGCGAAACGTCATCGAGAGCATGAGATCGCGTTCTCCGCGGATGTTGATCGATCCGCTGGCGAGAAATTCCACGCGCTGGAGAATGTCCGACGACACTGCCGTGAGGCCGGGTTTGAGGAGCTCCAGTCCGGAGTTTTCGCGATTGTACTGGTCGATGCGAAGCACAGGAAACACCATGATTCGTTCGAAGATCGAGGAGTAGGAACGCACGGCGGGGGCGGCGGGGGTGCGATCGTCATACGCGCGCAGGGCCTGCCAGTCCCAGGTCTCGGTGTCCCGGTGACGAAGATCCGGAGCCATCGACCGGGCCGGGAGGTAGGAGGGCGGATCATCGAGCACGCGCACGGAGTCCAGCACCGCGAGCTTGTACCCGGACGCGGTGTATTCCGCATAGGCGAGGGTTCCCTGTCGGGACACCGACGGCATGAAGGCCCCGCCGATGACATTGGTAATGGGCGCGCTGCGGCCCGTAGCGAGATCGAGTTTCGCGATATTGAAAATGCCATGGCGATCCTCGCTGTAATAGAGCGCGGTGCCGTCTGCCGACGGATAGGGATCGCGACAATCGAGGGAGTCCGATCCGGCCAGCACCTGGAGGTCGGTGCCATCCGGACGAATGGAGGCCACAGCGCGAAGGGTGCGCGGGGCGTATGCGAAGTAGAGACGATCGCCGGATGGAGCCCATCGCGGCGTGAAGGCCTGCTCCCCGTTACGAAACCGCGTCACGGTGTCGATCCGTGCGCCGTCCACCGATACGAGGGAGAGATTCACCGAACCATCCGAGGCGTGCACAAACGCGATCCGCGTCCCGTCAGGCGAAAAGGCGGGATTCATCGCGCGCTGCATCGTGGTCAGACGACGAGACTGCCCGGAGGTGCGATCATACACATACAGGTCGTAGTAGCGCTGCCCGTCCAGATCGGCGGGCGCATACCGCGAATAGGCGATCCAGCGGCCATCGGGGGACCAGGAGAGTTGCGACGACACCTGATCGGCGATGTTCCGTTCGGTGCCGGTGGAGGGATCGTACAAAAAGAGAGACGATTGTCCGAAATAATCGGCCGTCTTGTTGGAGGTGTAGGCGAGCAGGGTGCCGTCGGGCGACCAGGCTGGAAAGAGATTGGCGAACCCCACGCCTCCGACGATGCGTCCCGCTACCCGCGCGGATTGCACGGGAGCGATACGCGCGTGGTATTCCTCACGCAGGGCGCGTTGCCAGGCCTGGTAGATCTCGGTACCGCTCTTTCCGAGTACCCGCTGAAAGGCGCCATCGGCGGTATAGATCCAGGGTGAGGAAAAGGCCGTCGTGAGATCCTTCAGGACCGGCTCTCCATAGGTTTTTGCCAGCCAGCGCGTCATGTTATATCCTGCGTTGTACACGCTCTCGTTTCCGAGACTGGTTTTTCCGAAAGCCTGCATTTCGGGCCAGGACAGCATCGAGTCGGAAAGCACATAGCAGCGCAGGATCATGTCCCGATGCGCATCCCAATGCTCGTACCCGAATTCCGCCCGCATATACTGGGCGGTACCCTCCGCCATCCAGGGGGGCACGGTGACGCTGGGGATCGGATAACTGACCAATACGTTGGGATAGCCAAACAGCACATCGTTGCGACGCTCCCGCTCATATCCGAACCACTGCAGGGTAACTGCGGGCAGGGTTCGACTCCACTTCATCGCCTTCTGCATTTGAATGATATGGGTGAACTCGTGCGCGAACACGTTGCGCATCCAATTGTGCGCTCCCCGCAGTTCGAAATCGAGAGGCGAGGCCCAGAGTTCGATCTTATTGTTGTAGTAGTACGCCGCACCGTTGCTGTAATCCGACAGATCCTTGATTACGATGTGCACCTTGCTGTCGGGAGTATGACCGTAGAGCGAGGTGATGGGACCATACACGTCCTCGGCCACGCGTGCGGCGATACGCGCCGTGCGTTCCGTGCCCTCGTGATACGTGAAGGTGAAGTGCGTCGTCTCGAAGGTGTACCATGCCTTGTCGGGGGCCACGTGCGCCTCCTGGGCGCGCAGAGCTGGCACAAGAAGGCAGAGGGGCAGGAGGGCGAACAGAACAATCCGGATCATGCGCAACGACGGTTCGTGAAGAAATAGTGCGACACGGGAGAAGAGGACATGGGGAGCGCCGCAGGACGCATCCTCGGTGGAACGGCAGGGTGCGATGGATAGACTACCGAACCACGGCGATCTTCAGCACCTTCGACGCGTTATGCCCCGGCGCCACGGCCTCGACAACGGCCACATATACGCCGCTCTCGATGCCGTCGAGCACCCAATCGATCTCGTTCTCGAAGGCGGGCAGCGCCGATGCCGCAAGCTCGGCCACCTTGGCTCCCGCGAGATCGTAGATCTTGACGGTGACCCGTGCGGGCTCGGAGACGAAGAAGCGGATTTTCGTAATCCCCTCGGTTGCGGGGTTCGGCCAGTTGTAACAGCGTGAGGAAGGGAAGAACTCCGTCGTGGGCGGAATGCCCGTTGTAAGGCGCTCGTTGACGCGGCGGAGCCGTGCATCCCCCAGCCGACCAGGCCAGGAGATTTCTCCGCTTTCCAGGGGGCGGGCCAGACGCCAGAGGGAAAGTGCCCCGTCCTCACCGCAGAACGCGAATCCGAGATGGGACTCCGATTCGTGCGGAAGCCGAAGCAGTTGTACATCTGCGTTCCGAGGGAGTGCCAGAGGAAAGCCCGAGGCCTGGGTGGCGCGGGTATCCCATTGCGTCAGGAGTCCATCGCCGAACGCGAAGAGCGCATCGGCCGTCTCTCCCGCGAAGCGGGCGGCACGAAGTCCCGACACCGATCTCGCAATGGGGGTGGACACGAGCTGTGCGCTCGCCGCGTTCAGAGCCAGAATCTGCATGCTGTCGGCGATGCAGAGGTCTCCCCGTCCGTCTCCATCCAGATCTGCGGCGACAAAGGCCGGGGCGGAAGACAGCAGGGGAAGCGAGCGCCGCGAGAAGTCTTCCGGAACCTGCTTCACACCGTCGATCCGCAAATGATTGTCCTGAAAACTGATCGACTCCAGCACGCCCGTGCCGTCGATGTCCGCGCGAAGAACAGTGAGTGCCTGTCGGGACACCGAACGCAGGGCTGGGACATCAATACCTCCGAGAGGCGTGATATTCCCGTCAGAAAGACGGATCACGCCCGTCCTGACATCCGATGCAAACAGGATGGTGCCGGACTCAGGGCCCGCGCCGAGCACGACTCGGGTTCCCGGCAGGGGCTGCACGAGGGGAGAGCCGTTCCAACGCACCAGTGTGGTCGATCCGTTTTGTCTCCGTGCAAACACGAGTCCATCCTCCGTCAGGAGCGGAGCTTCGCTCACGAGGTCGAGAAACCGGGCGACGAGGTCGAACGATCCGTCAGAGTCCCGATCCTCGGTCGACAGCACGATAAGCTCCTGCGTATCCTGCCCCGTGCGTCCTTGCAAAACGATCTCACGCACCCCATCACCATTCACATCCCCCACGGCGGGAGGAGCGGTCCACTCCGTGATGCCAGGCACCACGGCCGCCAGAGGAAGACGCAGACACGGAGTTCCATCGACATGCACGGCCACCAGGGCGGAGGCACCCAGACCGGTGGGCTGGGAAGGCCAGACTGCCGCGAGGATGTCGTTCTGTCCATCCCTGGTCACATCGGCCGCCTGAAGCAGGGCGCGAGGTTGGGGAAGTCCCGACGCGATGCGCAGATCGATCGGAAACCCCTTTTCAGGCGCGAGCAAAGCATCGCCTCGTGTGATGGTGAGGGACATCACCGGTCCGGGTGTGCCGATCTCGGTGATCGCCACATGGGTGTGCGCGCCCGCGTTGCTGCGCGTGTCCGGCGTGCTGGCGCCGTCGAATCGGTTGGCGTAGATCGGCGAGATGTTCCCCTGAAACCAGAAATCGAGTGGGGAGCCCGTGGCGAGGACGGTGCCGAAACCGGTGTTGACCAGCTCTCCGATATCCTGCGGGCCCGCCGCCTGCTCGAGATCCACACCCCGGCGTGAGGGCTGTGCATTCACGGTGTTCGTGCGACGCTGGGCCTCGATCACGGATTCATCCACATGCCAGATGAGCAGACCTCCGGTCACCCGGGCCTGGTCCGTACCGCTGATCACCGTGCCTCCGGGCAGGGACCAGTCGAGATCCTCCACATCCACCACGACGCCTTTGAGCGACGACACATCAGAATTGGAGTACCCGGTGGTGTCCTTGGGAAAGCGCTGCGGGATTTCGGACCCGCTCGCCAGGATCGTCACGAGTTGCCCGTTTCCTCCGGGATCCCGCTGGCGGTTTTCGATGAGCCAGTACTCCTGAGGAAGAATGGGGACGCGAATGATATCCGTGGTCGATGGCTCGTCGCTGCGACTGGCGGTGATGAGGGTCGATTGGACTCCCGGAGCGGTTTCTCGGGGCTGGGACCATCCCAGTGCCATCTTTTCCCACGCATTGGGCGCGGGGGGACAGGTGCCTCCATAGGCGAAGATGGCTTCGGCATCCATCAGACCGAAGCGTCCGATTCCTGTGCGTCCGGTCTTCGTGTCGAACAGATCGGGCAGCCCGGCATAGGTGCCAAAAGCCGCCGCGAGGAGACCGTTGATACTCAGTTCCAGGAGCGCCGTGCGTCCATCGGACAGGGAAACCTCGCGGTTGTCGGTGGTCGGCAGAACGGCGCAATTCGTGATGGAGAAGGTGCCGCCCGACACCGGGATGCCATGAAAGTCCGTGCCGAGCAGACGCTGAAAGGCATCGAGCGTGAACGATAGCGAGGGAATGTCCAGGGGCGTGGGATCGCTGCCCTGCAGGGAAACCATGTCCACATCGCGACCGCGACCCGCGTGAAACACGACAAACATGTGATAGCGCGAGAAGGCCGTGCCGGGTGCGGTCCTGTCCGCCGCCGTCCATGCGTCAACAGCCAGTCGGGCTACGGGGGCCTCGCTGTCTCCCTTCCTAAACGTGTACTCCTTGATCGCTTTGGGAAGCGTGATCACGGAATCGATCAGATCCGCCACGAGAATCGTCTGTCCGTTGGAGGCCTTGCGGACGTAGTTCTCCAGAAAACGCAGATGAGCCCGGAAATAGGCCTTGTCGTGAGGATAGGGATCGAGAATGTCGGCACCGTAATCATAGGCATACACGCTGCCAAAGGCACCCGTTCCGCTGGTCCGTGGATCCTGATCGGTTTGAAATTCCGTCATCACGGCCAGCACGCGTACCGTGTCGGGCAGGGGTGCCTGGCGGGCAGAGGATGTCACGGGTTGCAGCCGATGGTCCAGTGCGAGGCGAGGCGACTGACTCCATGCCCCCATGGGGGAGAGGGCAAGACCGATCACCAATGCCATCCCAGGAAAAGACAGACGGGAGAAGAAACGGAAGTGCGTGCAGACCATGGGGTTCGCTCAGGTCAAAATGACACACCCTCTGCGGGAGAGGGTGTGCCGGGTGAGAAAATGCCGCGGAAGGGTCATCAGTTTTGTGTGTCGTCCACCGGCACGGGCTTGGTGTCGTCGGAGGGGACGCCTTCGCGATCCCAGACCACGGAAAGTGTGAAGCGCAGGGTATCGGAAAGCGGACTCTTTTCGCTCGAAATATCCGTGGACAGGTAACTGAAATCGAAACCGTAAATATCGTAGCGGATACCGGCACCAAAGGTGAGGAAGCGGCGATTGCCGCGATCCGGATCCTCATGGAAGAATCCGGCTCGCAGGGCGAACTGATCCGAGTACCAGTATTCGAGGCCCGTGCCTAGAGTGAAGGACGAGATCAGCGCATTGAGAGGGAGATCGAAGGATTTGCCGACGCTGGTAAAAAAGCCATCGGCTTCCTTGCCGGTGCGACTGGCGATGAGTTTGCCAAAATCAGCCACCCAGGTCAGCTTGTTGTATTCTTCGTTGACGAGATTCACCGCGAAGCCCATGCGGAAAATGGTCGGCAGAGGATCGGCCTGAGCCTTGTCGATATAGCTGATCGAAGGGCCGATATTCGTGATGGAGGCACCCAGCGAGAAGCTGTTGCCGAGTTCCGCGCCGAAGAGATCGAACTTCGATGGTTTGTACAGCACGCCCACGTCGCCCGCTACCGTGGTGGCGTTGCCCGCGCCTAATTCGCGGGTCACCGACACCTGGGAAAGAGAACTGTGAATCAAACGCAATCCGAGTCCAAGCGACAGATCCTCGTCCAGCCGTGCGCCGTAGCTGACGCTGAAGGCCATTTCGAAGCTCTTGAATTTTCCGAGCGGGGTGTTCGTCTCGTCCCGCGCTTCGAACTCCCCGAGGTTGAGAAAGGTGAGGGCCGCGCCAAGGGTTCCACTGATCTCAGGGATGTTGATCTTGTAATTCGCGTATTCGTAAAACAGATCGCTTTGATTGAATTGAGGCAGCCAGTTCGAATGGCTCAGACTGACCTCCTGCCCTTTCTGAAATCCCAATCCCGCCGGATTCCAATAGGTTGCCGACGCGTCGTTTGCCACGGCCACTCCGGCTTCTCCGAATCCGCTGGTCCGGGCGCCCGGACTGATCAGCAGAAAGGGGACGGCGGTGTTCACCGTGTATCCCCCTCCGCTCTGCGCCCAGGTCGATGGGGTAAGCAGGGCCAGAGCCGCGAGAACGAGAGTCGGGATGCTGTGTTTCACTGTCATGAAGTTCCTCGTTAACCTGAAAAAGTCCGTAAACATATCAAATTACGGCGGAAATCTGCCAAAAACCAAGATGCGACGCAGTCCAATCCACGGTCGCTTCCGGGGTAAATCTCCGTGCCCTAGCGGGCGATCGAAAGAGTCTGAATCGCTTCGGCAGACCGGGTGCGATCCTCCGAGCTAACACGGATTTTGTAGAAATAAATTCCATTCGCCACTCGATCCCCGTCCTGATCTCGGCCATCCCAATCCATGGTGAGGAAACGACCCTCGATGCCGCTCCGCTCGAGGGTGCGGATCATTCGCCCGGTCATCGTGTAGATCTTGATTTCGAAACGGACCGGGCCACTCTGATTATGCTGCACCGAAAAGCTGGTTTCCCCCGCGCTCGGATTGGGATAGGTGAGGGGATTCGCCAGGGTGAGGTCGGCGCTCGACGCCACGGAAAAGGTGATGGAGGTCTGACTCGAGTTATTGTAAATATCCCAGGCGCGCAGACGAAGGGAGTGTGGACCGTTGTCCTGCATGGGCAGCTGGAAGCGCACCGTGCCCTTCTGCGACGAGTTCAATTCACTCGTGAAGAAATCGTTCAGGACAAAACTCTTTTCAGACTCATCCACCCAGGCTTCGATGTTGTGCCCGATCCCCAACCCGGTGGTGTTGATGCCCGATTCATCTTCGAGATCCGCAAGGAGGAGAGGGCGGGAACCAACCAGGTCCCCATCGTGAAATTCCTTCGTGTCGAGATACAGGGTGATCACGGGTCCCCGGTCATCGGGGTGCGCGGTGCTGTCGGTACCCCCGATTCGTACATCCAACGTGTATCCCGCTCCATCCACGGCCTTATCGTCGAAATACATCGCGAGTCGCCCCGTGCTGTTTTCGTAGGAGATATCCTTCGGGACGGTGAAGGATACGGTGAAACGGCCGGACTCCACGCGGGATTGGCCTCGGTAGAGCAAACCTCCAGGAAGAGAATACGTCCAATTGCTCCATTCCGGAACGGTCACCGTCCGCTGCGCATCGAAGAGACTGGCCTGCAGGACACCCTGAAATCCGGTCCACACGGCCTTGTTCGCGTCCAACACACTTCCATGAAACGTCAAGTGGGAAAGCGCCCGTACCTGCACGGCGCCTTCGGCAGCTCTGACCCCGTTGATCAGCACCGAATCGATCATCGCCGTGTAGCGAGGCAGAAGAAGACGGATCGTGGGATCCCCGAGCAGGATGAATTTCTCATACCCCGGATCGCTGTTCAGTTCCTGCTTTGTGGAGAACAATCCTTCGCCGAGGGTCCGGATCGACCCGTCGGCGTTGCGCCCGACCGTGAACAGGTATTTATACAGGCTTTCGTTGAAGCTGCTGTTCTGTCCCGAGAACACCACCCGCGGAGAAGCCAGACCCGCGATGGCGCCTCCATCGGATTTCAAGACCATGCGCTCCATGCCACTGCGGACATCGGGTCGGTCGTACAGGCCGAAGGTGCAGGTGGCGGCCGTCACGAACGTGAGGCGATTCGCGTTGGTGAGCTGGGGGATGGTGGCATCGGTGACCAGCACCTGTTCGTGGGCCCACACCGCTTCGCTGCCGTGGCCCGTGTAATTCACGGTCACCGCCCCATCATTGATCTGGTCGATGATGGCCTGATTCACATCGGGCTTGCGTCGCCCCTGGGCTGTGTTCTCGGTGGGATAGGCGATGAGGTAGATCTTTTTCAGTTCGATGTCGGCGGGCATGTGGTCGGCCAGGATCTCACTCTGGGAGGTGTGAAGCTGGTACTCGTTTCCATTCGAGGTCAGGCCGTCGTCGGCCACGAAGGAGACGCGATTCCGCCACGGTCCGAAGTCCTGGGTGGTCTCGTACGCGATGATTTTCGAAACCGCGTCCATCGCCTCGTCCGCGCTCTGTGCGGGGATGCGCCCGATGGCCATGTCGATCCGTGCGTCATTGCCAATCACCTGCACGTAATAGTCGTCCGTGGGATACGTGGCGATGATGGTGGTGGAGTTTTCCGATTCCCACACGGGAATACGAATCTTCTCGGTGGATCCGAGATTGAGGTAATCGTAATGGCCGTCTCCCAGCAGGAGGACGGCTTTCGCCTTCACCGGCCAGATTTGCGCCGCGTAGGCAAGAAAATCGCGGATGGCAGTGGGGTCGGTCACGCCGCTGCTGAATTCGGTGTACACGTCCTCGAGAGGCGCCACCACCGTGGACCAGCGATTGGCTCCGCTTTCGCGGTGTGCCTTCAGGCGCCGTGCCGCGTCCAGAAACTCCGTGGGTGCGATGATGACAAACTCTCCGCCCTGGGAGGAAAGGAGACCGGATGAGGTGATCCGGCGGCCCGCCGATGGAGTCACGTATGCCGGAGCGGCACAGAGGAGAAGCTCGGTGGGGCGCTCCGAAGCCGGAATCTGGAAGCGTACCGTGCCCCCACTGATGGCCGCGCCGGTGATTTCTCTCGCGTCGGCGGGAGCGGTCACATCCCACACGAGAATGTCGCTCATCGAGAATCCATGCACGGTGAATTCCTGGGGAGCGAGGGTATCGGATGTCGAAAAATGAAGGACGTCGTCGATGGGTTCGATCGCGCGCCGATACTTCCATTCCACCCAGTCCACGAATCCGCCCCGGTTCTTGTCGGGATTGCTCGCGGTGTACAGCACCGTGACGGCGCTTCGGGAATCCGGCAGGGACGGCACCACGGTAAATTCACGAACACCACTCCACCGGGCTAGATCATCCCGATCGGTATTGAAATCCACGGTGCCCATGGGAACCGCGCCAATGGTCGTTCCCTGATCGGAGAGCTGGAAGGAATTGACCGTCCCGAGATCGGAACTGGAGTACAAGGAGAACCGGTAGGTGACGGGAGTGCCGACGATCCACCGATCCAGCCGCGTGGCGATGACCTGGCTGGAGGCCGATCCTAATCCCGGAGTGAGTTTCTTCCCTACCCAGACTTTTCCGGACTGCAGGATATTGACCAGGTTCTCCTCGAAAAACGAACGTCCTTCGATCGACGTGGGACGATACACTTCGGACCGTGTTAAGGAGGGTTGGAAGGTGACACGTTTGCCACGCGCTCCTCCAAAGGTCAGGAGGTAGGAATTGGTCCGGTCGTATCGGTGCACACGGTGTTGAAACGTGCGTCGGGTGGAATCCCAGTCGAAACCGGAAAGGCCCCTTCCGAAAAACAATACCATGTCGTTCTCGTTGAAGGCGCCATCCTCTTCACCCAGCACGCGAATCGCGATTTCCTGCATGGGAGCGGGTCGGATTCCCGAGAGCGACGTGGGTAATTCCCGTCCTCCACTGTTGAAAATTCGAATGGTACGAGGATCCACGGTCGACGGGTCGATGCCCGACTGACGAAACCATGCGGCATTCAATCGATACATCCCGTTTTCCGTGATGTCGATGCGAACCCAGGATCCCGTAGAAGGGTTTTCCGACGTGGGTCGAGCCATCCGGGAGAGCGAGAGGGCGAGAGAAGCCACCGGCCCCGCATTGATGGCGTTCGAAAAGGCTGGGGCGGGAACGAGCCCCGGATGGCGGGGACCGTAGTCGATGCGAACCGTGATGCTTCTCAGCACGCGCAGCATTCCGCCCGTCCCCGGCACCTGGGCGAGAGGGATGCGAAGCGTCCCCAGGATGCGGTCCCGTGCGATCCCTACCTGATCGAGCGTCACCGCGAACGGAGGAGAGGGAAGAGAGTACTCGGGTCCCGCTTCGAATCGAGGCTCCCCTCGGGGATCGAGATCACCGGACGGCACGGGAAGAAGGGATACTCCGGAGGTGTCCAGAAAGTCTGTGTGCAGCACGGTAACGCGATGTCCGGACAGGCCCGGCAGAACGACCACATCCCGGTATTCCTTCAGGTCAGGAAGGCCGCTGCGCTGGCCAGGGATCGAATGCGCATGGGGCGCCTCGAGACGAGTCCAGGTACGGGTCCCTATGGTCAGGGGATGAAGCGTGGCTCCCGTGGTATAAGAAAGCGTGCATCCACGATCGTCGGATTGCAGAACCTTCCAGTTCTGAGCGACCAGAGACCGTGGAAGAAATCCGCTCACGACGAAGATCACGAACAGGAGGTGGGGTACTCTCGGGTGTGGGAAACGACGCATAGGGGGACCGGAGTTCTTCACGAAAGCGGGATTAGCGGGAGCAAGAAAAGGAAAATGCCACGGCATCGCAAGGGGAAAGCGCAGTCCTCTCATTCCGGCTGTTCATCCTTCATCATCCCCTCTTTCGAGAGAGCGTGATGCGTGAACAGGTTGAACAGAAGATTGACACCGTAGCAGGCGATGAGGGCCCAGGCCGCGCCCTGCATCCCCCACAGCGGAACCATCAGGAGGTTTCCGCCCACGCTCACCAGGGAGGTGGTGATGGACATCCTCCTCACCACGCGCCCCTTCCGTCGTGCGTGTAGAAAGCTGTGGTAGGGGGCGTTGAGTCCCGCCAGCGCGGTGCCCAGGGCAAGTAGGGGAAGAACCGCGAGGGCCGGCTGGTACTTCCCGGGAAAGAGAAGAGGCACGAACACGAAGGCCGCCAGGACAACGAGCAGCGTGCCTCCGATGCACCAGAGGAGATTTCCGGTCAGAATAGGGCGGGGGATGGATCGCTCCGAGGGGAAACGTGAGTAGGCACTCACCGCCACGCCCCGACTGACCATCGAGATCGGAGACGTGAGAGTGAGGGCAATGGAATAGACTCCCCCCACGGGCATGCCATGGTACATCGAAAGCAGGATCTTGTCGAGTCCGTTGGTCAATCCATCCACGATACGGCCGTGATACACTTGACGTCCGAATTCTCGGATTTCCGTTTTCAGCAGGTCTCGTTCCTTTTCGATACCCCGAAGCTGCGGTCTGAGCACAAGGGCCATTGCCAGTCCCGCTGCCAGGGCGCTTCCCAAGGTGAGAACCAGTGCCAGCACCGCACTGACGGCGTGGACGAGCACGAGCAGACCGATGCCCGCCAGCAGGATCAGGCGAGGTGCTGCGGTGTACATCGAAAGCAAAGTGATTCGATTGGCTCCCTGGGCAATGGCACCCAGGACGTCGAGCAGTGGGTACCCCAACAGAAAGGGCGCGGCGACGAGCATCAGGCGAGCCGTTTCCGGTGGAATGCCTTCACCCGGCAGGTGTGATCCGAAGGAGAGCGCCACCAGGGCAGCCGCAGCATAGCAGAGTGCGAAGGCGAGTCCGAGACGAAGGCCATACCGAAGAATGGCCCCCATTCGCCGTCGTCGATCCTCCTCGGACTCCGCCACGGCGATCAGACGGGACGCCGAGGACCACAGTCCCCATTCGAACAGCAGATTCGTCAGGAGCAGAGAGGAAATCACGAACACATAGGAACCAAACTCTCTGACGGGGAGGGTATGAGTGAGCAGCAACGTCGATGCGAATCCCGCTCCCGCGAACACCGCCTGACCCAGAAAATGGGTGGCAACCTGCCGACCCAGGCGGGTACGGAGCGCGGCAAGGGACAGGCGGGTGGCGAGGGACGAGTCCGAATCCAATCGGGATACTCCGCAGTGCAGAAGAACGTGATGAACGTCCCGATGCGGGACGAGACGGAAGGAAACGCAGTTGATCCCTAGAGCTGACCCGTGATGGAGTACATATAGATCTTGGCCAGTTCTTCGAAGAACCCTTTTTCGGATGCACCGAATCGGCCGAAGCGGGATCCATCCACGTCGAGCACTCCGATCAGATCGTTGTCCAGAATGAGTGGAACCACGACTTCGGACCGCGTCGCTGAATCGCAGGTGATATAATCGTCGAAGGATGAAACGTCATCCACCACGATGGTGCGCCTCTCCTGGGCCGCGAGCCCACAGACGCCTTTTCCGATCGGAATCATGGTGCAGGCGGATTTCCCGTGGAAGGGCCCCAGGTGCAGCGTGTTTCCTCGGCGAAGATAGAAGCCGACCCAGTTGACGTCCTCGATAGACCAGTAAAGAAGAGAAGCTAGGTTCGCCATGTTGGAAATCCGGTCCTGAGAAGCCCGCATCAGGCTTTCGGCCTTCGCGAGGAGCTGCATCGCCTTCATATCCGTTTCGATCGTGTAAGAGGTCATGAACTGCACTTTCATGTGGTGAAACAGGACAGCGAGGAAATGTACGATACCCCACGTCTCTTGTCAATGAAATGTCCATCGGAAGATCACATCCACGAAAAATTGCCTGACTTTGCCATGTGCGAAAAAAATCCGCGTCAAAGCACCGTTCCGCTTGCTTTTCGCCATTGCAAAGTGCTACTTTTGTTGACCCTGACTGCTGAGGGGCTGTAGCTCAGCGGTAGAGCATCTGCCTTTTAAGCAGAGGGTCGATGGTTCGATCCCATCCAGCCTCACAGGTTCGCGGAAGTGGTGAAATTGGCAGACACACCATCTTGAGGGGGTGGCGCCCGGTAGGGCATGCGGGTTCAAGTCCCGCCTTCCGCACCAAAAAAAAGGTTCCGACATGAGTCGGAGCCTTTTTTCTTTCGTGCGCGGTGTTGCGATGGAGTGTCGTGGGCGCGATATTGTGCTGTCCTACCCACATCCCATCTCTCGAAAGGAGGCTTTCATGAGCTTCGTCACGCGAGCAATTCGTCTCATTTCTTCACCGAAGTCCGAGTGGGCCGTCATCGCTTCGGAAGAACCCGAAATCAGTACCACGGTGGTCGGGTATGCCGTTCCCCTGGCGGGATTGGCAGCCCTTGCGATTTTCATTGGCTATGGGTTCATCGGAATGACGATTCCGATGATCGGAAAGATCGTCGGCACCTCCTACGGGTTGGCGCAGGCCCTCACCATGTTCATTCAGACGCTGATCAGCTTGTTCGTCACGGCACTGGTGGTCAATATGCTCGCGAGCACCTTTCAGTCTGAACCCAATTACGGTCGGGCGCTCCAGCTCGTGGCCTATTCCTACACGGCGCCCTGGGTGGGTGGATTGCTGAATGTCGTCCCCATGCTGGGCATCGTTGGATCCCTCTTCGGTCTGTATGGAATCTACCTCTGGTATCTCGGTCTCCCTGAAGTCATGAAGACGCCGAAGGAGAAGGTGGTCGTCTACATGATCGTCACGGTGATCATTTTGTTCGCCGTGTTCTTTGTCGTGGGCCTGGTTCTGACACCGATCATCTTTGGAATCTTCAACGTGATCCCGGTTCGGTGATTTCCGTCGGAGCGAGCGTGACGGAGAGGGCGAATTCGACGCGTCGTCTCCGTCACGGTTCCTTTCGCGGAATGAAAAACTCAATTCTTCGGTTGCGTGCCTTTCCCTCCGGCGTTGCATTCGAGGCGACCGGCATGTCCTCTCCATATCCTCTGGCGGTCATGCGGTCGGCAGGAACCCCCAGACGTATCAGGGTGGCGCGTACCGCCCGGGCGCGACGATCGCTCAGATCGCGATTGTGAGCCGCACTGCCGTCACTGTCGGTATGTCCCCGAATCTCCACCACAAGATCGGGGTAGCGCGTGAAGAGCTGCGCGTTGATTTCGAGGATGGGCAGGGATTCCGGTCGGATGATGGCCTTGTCCACCTCGAAGTTGACTCCGAAGAGGGTGAGCGTTCCTCCTTCGCGGATCACCACGGTATCGATCTGCAGCACGGTATCGACGCGGGACATCGGCGGGAGAACAAGCCGGGTGACCCCACCCTTGGAGTCTTCGGGACAGCCCGCCGACGTGGCGGGAGCAGCGATACGGGGGCAGCGATCCACGGCATCCGAAAACCCATCACTGTCGGTATCCCGACTTCTGGGATCCGTACCGGTGCGTCGCACTTCCTCTCCATCATTCAGCCCGTCTCCATCGGTATCGGGCCGCAATGGGTCGGTTCTCTCACGAAGCACTTCTTCTCCATCACTCAGCTCGTCTCCATCGGTATCAGGGCGGAGCGGGTCGGTGTGCTCATGCATGGCTTCGTCGCCATCGGTGAGCTCGTCGGAATCGGAGTCGGGATTGCGGGGATCAGTGTGCCAGCGTGTCACTTCCTCGAAATCCGTCAGGTGATCCTTATCCGTGTCGGCCGAGAGCAGGTCCGTGCCCAGAGCCAATTCCTCTCCATCCATCAGCGAATCGGCGTCCGTATCGGCGCGAAGGGGATTCGATCGAAGTAACAGCACTTCCTTTCCGTCGGGGATGGAGTCCTGGTCGGTATCGGCCTTCAGAGGGGAAGAAAGGTAGGTATGCACTTCATCGTAATCATGCAGGCCGTCTGCGTCGCTGTCCTCGAGCAAAGGATTGGTGCCCAGCACCGTCACTTCTTCGAAATCGTCGAGGCGATCCCGATCGCTGTCGGGATCGTGCGGATTGGTGCCAACGGCTTCCTCATCCTGATTGCGGAGTCCGTCGCTGTCCAGATCCTCGTCTTCGAAGAGGTACCATCTCACTCCCAACGTGAGCGTAGTGAAGCTGTCGTCGGCCTCCTTGTCGGTGAGCTCTTCCAGGGGAAGGTTGCGCTCGAGGTACATGGCGCGTCGCACCTTTTCGGTGGGATAGGCGTCGAGGTCGTCCTGAAACACGAGACGGTGACGCAGTTCGGCGGTCAGGGACCAATGCCGGGCGAAGAACCACTCCACGCCGAGTCCCAGCGGAATAGCCGCCGTGGCCAGATGGGGATTGCGGGAAGGCACGTGGGTCGCCTCGTGTTCATAGTCCTCGGGCCCGTACAACAGCACACCCGCCCCGGCAAGAGCATAGATGTTGAAGTACTGTCGGGGAAAGAAATTGACGAGAAGATGGAGGTCGTAGGTGCTGAACCAGGTGAGTCGGTCGACCTCGTTCTCCGGTCCAAACTGGTATTCGTACACTTCCCGCGAGCTCAGCCGGGTCGAGCGCCGAAGGTAGTGGAGGTTGCCGAATTCCGCAGTGACTCCGAATCCAAACTCGGGCATGAAACTGTAATCCGCGCTGACAGTCCAGACCCGATCCACGGTATGATCCACGAATTCTCCCAGGTACTTCGTGAACCCATATCCACCACGGAGCGCCAGCATTCCGTCGGGATAGCGGGGACGGCCCTTCCAGTCCGCACGTACCTGAGCATGTGTAGGCGCTTCGGGTATCAGAAGGAAGAGCACAAGTATCGAGGAAATAACGAATCGGCTAGTCATGAGAACGGTCACACCTATGAGCGGAAATGGATCACCGCGACCGTCACGCGAAATTGACCCTGTCTTCTCCCCAAACACGAACCCGCCCTCCTTCATTCCCACGGGAAAAGGAGGGCGGTGCGTGATAGCCCGGAGATGGAGAAGCAACACTACTTGTACGATGTAATGAAGACCCGCACAACGACAGGATGCTCGACAGCCTTGGTGAGTTTCACCACGACCTGGAATCGGACTGTGGGATCCTTTTGATCCTTCGCGCCAGCCGAAAGAATCGATTTCCACTGATACACCGTATGATCTCCACTCGGCCCCTTGCCAATCCCCAGCCCCTTCGTGACCGAGGGGACGCCTGCAAGATAAAAGAACCCCGGGTACAACTCATAGGAGATTTCGATGGGAGGCTCGTTTGTCATCTTCTCCGCGTCGTAATGGTACCAAAAGTATCGCACTTCCATCTGAGCATGGCAATCCTTCACGCTTGGCTCCGATACGACAGTAATACTGGTTCCCGCCGTGGTGAGTGTGACGTCATGCTGCTTCACTTGAGAATTTTGACAGTTGGGGTCGTTATTGTTGGTGCTGGTTGGCGAGTTGTTCGCGGTGCAGCCGGGCCAGATCACCAGGATGCACAGGCAAGCGATGGAAATGAAGAATAGGGCACGTTGCATGGTTCCTCCATAATGCCGAGTAAGGAGAAGAGTGATCATCTCATGGAAGATCAGGATCCTCGCCGCAGTGCAGTGGGAAGGGAACGAACACGTTTGTTGCAATGGTGATAGGTGCCCCACACGATCCGGGTCGGTGTGATTCATCCTTGGTTCGGTCATTCTCGGGACGAGCGTGGGACACGTCTCTCGCAGGGCTCGGTACCGTGTTCTGGGATTACTTTTTAACCGTTTTCTGCACCACCGTCAGCCATGTGGAGATCTTTTCTTTCTTCAGAATGGCCGAGAACCGATCGGCGGCGCGCTGCGCTTCGGCTTCGGTCTTGTATGCTCCGGTGTACAGAACGAAGACGTTCACGTTCTGCTGGGGATCGAAGACGGGTTCGATGACCACGGGCTGTCCGAGGATTCCTTCGAGTTTTTCGGCAAGGATTTTCGCGTTCTTCGAATAGTAGAACGAGCCAAAGCTCAGTCGATAGAGGAGGCAATCGAAGTCGGTGGAGGGATCGGTTTTCTGAAGCAGGCGTGCAGCCTCCGCGGCGGCGGCCCGCACCGCAGTCCCGAGGGCATTGGCTTCGGCCTTCGTCTTCAGACACTGCGTCGTCAACACCGTGCTCGTCTTCCCGTCTCCGGATTTCTTTTCCACAAGAGTGAGCTCGGGAATTCCTGCCGTGGGATCGCCGAATCCGGCAATCACCTGCTTGGTGAACAGGGCTTCCTCTTCAGACGCGAAGGGGATTTCCACACGGAAACAGTCGCACTGCTGAACCGGCAGCTTGGGATCCCGATGCTCAGGCATGAGGAAGTCCGCCTCGAAGGGGCGGGCCAGCAGGGATTCGTCGCCCTTGTGAATGCGCTTGACGTAAAGCTCGATGCGACGTCCCTCGGGACTGTTGCACCAGGAAGAGGTAACCTTCATCTTTCCCTTTTCGCATTGGCGGGTTCCTGTCGTTACGGGGGGAGGAGCGGTGCTGCGCCAGAGATCCTCAGAGTAGATGCCCACTCCTTCAAGATCGAAGACGATTCGTCCCTCGGCGCGCAGATCGGCATAGGCCTTCGACCGCGCTGTCATTTCCCGGTCGATCGTTTTCATTGTGTAGTGGGCCCGAAGCATGGAAAGGACCACATTACCGTTCTGTCCATTATCCTTGAGCGCGATCGCACGCCCCGTGCCCTTTTCGCGCACCTGGGCCCAGCTCATGTTGTGACCCTTCGGGATAACGAGATTTCGGAATTCCACATCGTCCTCGCTGTAGAACCCCGGTCTCAGACCACAGGCGTCGGTGAAGCCCACGACGGTAATGAGGAGACTGAAGGGTTCAGTGCATTCGCGTACCACCTCCACCGCGTTGAGGATTTTCTTATACACGTTTTCCTCGAAGAAGGCGTCAATCACGCGGGAGGCACAGGCATAGTCGTAGTCGCCGGGATTGATGAAGGGCTTCGAGGGATTGAGGGCGCCACTGGAGTACTTCTGCTGGAATTCCTTGTAGTTGCGTGAGGTGTTGGGCCACCAGTATCCCGTGATGAAGTAGGGAACTCCGCTGGCATCGCTGATGACGATGGTTTCGAGGGTCACCGGATTGCAGTCGCAGTTGATAGGGACGTCCACGGGCTTGTCGTCCGCAGGAAGCTCAGGCACGATGGTGACCGACGTGCAGGTCATGTCCATGCACTTCTTCGGCACTTCGACATGCGTGAGGATCACCGGTATTCCGGGTCGGACCTCCACCGTTTCTCCCGCCGTCACTTCCACCTGCGTGCCGCCCTGGCTCACAAGCACCTTCTCTCCGGGCATCGGACGTCCCTTGACCTCCCCCGCTCCCACGTCCACATTCCCGCCTTCGAAGCAAAACACGAGAGGACGAATCCGCAGGCAGGGCGCGGGGAGAGGACAGGCGTAGAGATCATAGCCCCCGTAGCTTTCCGGACGATCGGAGGCATAGTACAGTACTCGGCCCGAAGGCCCGGTAAAGACAAAGGGTGTGATTTCGTTGAAGGAGGTATTGACGTCGAAGCGGCAATTGTCCTTGCATCCCAGCGCGTTGGAGAACTCGTTGACATTGCGCGGCAGGGGCGCGGTGCCCGCCAGGAGGGCCAAAAGGGAGCCGGCGAAATAAATGTCGTAGCCCGACGAGGACGCCCGGTTTTCTCGGTAGTTCCAATTCGAAGACAGGTACACGTTTCCCATTCCATCGATGGTCGGAGAGATGTCTTCTCCCGGCGAGCAGAGGGCCGCCACGGGCATGGGACTTCGCCAGGCGCCTCCTTCCTTCCGCGCATACCAGATGTTGATCGAACGATCTTCCGAGCGACCGGGCAAGGGGCGGTTGCTTGCGAACAGGAGCACCGTGCCGTCGGGAGACAGTGCGGGTTGGGCGGTCCAGGAATCCGGGTGATTGACAGCGCTCATCGGCGTGGGATTGAGAAATACCCCCGAGGCATCGCGCGTTAGTTCCCAGAGTATAAGCTGGTAGCTCGTCCCCTCGCGTTGAAAGGGCCGGGCACCGTCGAGAGGTTGCTCGGCGGCGAGGATCATCACATTCCCCGCGATGGTGGCGGAGCCGCGGGTCCAGCGATCGAACAGGGGATCGATCTTTCCGAGACCTCGAGGGGTGCCGTAGCCCTCCTGGACCTTGGTCATCGTACGATTCGCGGCACGGGAGGCCACGAGAAGTTCTGCAGGGAGCGCCGTGAGCTTTCGTCCCGGCTGCACGGAAGACGAGGTGTACCAGAGCAAATCTTCTCCGCCCCGCACGTCCACACAGGGCGCATATTCATTCGCGGCGGTATTGATGCCGGGGGGGAGGAGCCCTCCATCGGTGCAGCACACGATGGGCGACTTGCGTTCGGTGCGTGACACCTCGCCCGATCCCGAACAACCCGCGATCAGGAGAAGGCTGAGCCCCGAAAGGACAAGAGCGGAGAGGGTAGATGAAAGACGCATGGCGATTCTCTCGTGAGTGAGGCGATGGATCGGGATGAGACGGCACGTAACACGAAAGCGAAAACGCACCTGGGTCGCGGATGGAGGAGAACTGAGCAAAGAAGCCATCAGTCCGGGGTCACGGGATGTCATTCCATGATCACGGGAGCTCAGTACATGATCACTGGAGCTCAGTACATGATCACGGGATAAATGATGCGAAACTCGATGCCCGACTGGTGATGGGTGTTCAGGGATTCCTCACCCTCGCCCACGGTGCGGGACCGGATGTACAGTAAGGCAAGTCGACAGGGAACCTGCCCGAACCGTCCCGGCCAGAGCTGGTCTCCATACAGCACATACACATCACCCGGCACCGGACGGATGGAGCCTCCCACCGGGGGCCAGGTGTAGGGAAGCGAGGGCTGGGTAAAATAGCCGGGATTGGATTGCACCTCATTCTGCAGCAGTGTCAATACCGGCGTGATATTGGCCACCGAGTTTTCGGGATAGCCCGACGCGAGCTTCTGAATGCGCGTGAACATCGTACCTGTCACGCGGAAGAGCATGGGCTCCTTGCGAGGCAGGGGAGGGAAGGCCACGCTGGTATCGGCCACCTCGACGAAGAAGTCCCCGTCGTTTGGCGGATAGGGGTAGCTTCGATCCGAGCGGGTCAGGGATCGCACGAGCCCGGGATCCACGGTGCCGTTGGTGGTGGAGATGATGGTGCACACTTCGGTGGAGGGAAAGCGCACCAGATCTGTTTTCTGTCCGTAGGCCCGCAGGTTGCGAATGGGCGAAAGCTGGCTGAAGGTATTGACCCGCGCGTCCACCGTGATCACCTGCGAGCATCCATTGCAATCGCTGGTCAGCCGGATCTGAATGCTGAAGGTACTGTCGGCCACCGTGTTGGTGCGGGTGCGTTCCCCGCTGGTGAAGAGGCGGTCGAACTCATTGACCGTGGGTGAACGGAAGGTGACGAGAACCCGGGTTTGGGAGTTCTTCGACACGAGCACCGATCCCCCGGCCGATTGCACCGTGAAGAAGCGCGAGGATACTCCCGAGGGATCCACGTTTGCGAGATCGATGCGCACTGAGGTGGGGGAGGTACAGCAGGCAGTGTCGGGAAGAGTGAGCGTCAGCGTGCTCACCACATCCAGGGCCGAGCCACCGCAGGCGGGGTTCTCACTGAACGGAATGATGCCGGAATTGACATAGCGCATCGTGTAGAATCCCGCACGGGAGGAGAACTCCTGCAGGGGAGACCCATTCATCCCGTAGAGCGGGCACATGGACCGACACGCTTCGCCGAGAAGAATCACCCGCACCGAACACTTCTGCATCGTGCGCTCAAAGTGGTAATAGAGAACGAGGGTGTCGGACGAGATCCCGGCGCGGGTGGGCGTGAACGTGAGGTTGAGCCGGACATCGGACGCGCTGATAACCGCCGGAAGCGGAGTGCTGATTCTCCATCCGTGATCGATGGCATCGATGCGCTGGGCACTGTCCACCACGATGTTGAGGCAGTCGGGACTGACGCGGAATATCCATGTATTGAGGTACGTGGTGGGCATCCCCACCGTGACCAGGGCCATGTCCGGATCCGGACGCAGGGTCTGGAGTGTGTCACGTCCCGTGGGACAGGTGCAGGAGAGCTGCTCGACGGTGGCCCGCGTGTTGAGCCGAAAGACTTTTGGCTGGCAGGAATTGTCGTTGCAGAGCGCGGCTGTCACGACGAAGGTCTCGGAAAAGGTGCCCGCGCCCGCAGTGGAGGCGGAAAAGATCAAGGTGAGGGATTCGTTGGGACGCACCATGATCGGGTTGTCGTTCGTCACATCCCGCGTGGTGAGAATCTGCTCGATGTGGAAAATCGCACGCGTGCGTGCGTCGATGGTGACGCACATCTCCTTGCTGGGATTCGTGTTGGTAAACAGCGTCTTGGTCAGCACGTACTTTCCGATGTTGAGGGGCTGCCCGGTGAGGAGAACTGGTTTCCCCGTTTCATCGGTAAAGGGAAGCACCATGGTCGTGTCGAGCGGAGTGGAACAGTCGATCGACACCGGCGGCTCCCGATCGAAACAGAAGGTGAGGGTGGCGTCGGTGCAGAAGAGAAAGACGCGGGGATTCGAGTATTGCACCTGGCCATTGTATTCCGCACGCACCGACAGATTCATGCCCGTCGTCGGCACCTGAGGAATATGGCGCGCAATGCCGTTGCGATCCGCCTGGACCGTGGCGAGCACTTCCTCGCCGTCGGGGGTCACCCGCGAAATGATGAGCGTCACTCCTGAGGCCGGTCGATCACAGGATTGCGTGGCGGTATTCCGTTCGGTGCAGATCATCGTGAGCACCCGGTCCTTCGTGACGGCGGGGGGAGGCACGACCTCTTCCTTGCAACTCGAGAACGGCAGGAACAGGGTGCACAGAATGATCACACATGCGAAGCGCTTCAGGAAAGAGTATGATGAGGAGGTCATGGCGGAGTCCTTGTTCTGCAATGGAATCGGGAGCATCGAACGAGATCAGAAGGTCAGACCAGGATCAGAAGGTCAGACCGAGACGAAGGAAACCGGTGGTGACCCGGCGTATGGGATTCCGATCCTCGGCGGGAATGTCGGGACAGCAATCGATGGGAGGGAGGGGAAGGCGCTGGACGCGGAATCCCACATCGATTCCGAAGTCCACATCCCTTCCCAGCATCCATTCATACCCAATGCCCAGCCCCCAGAAAAACCTCTTGTCGAGAATGGGCGTGTAGGGCGCTCCGGTTCCGTCGAAGTTCACGAATCCCGCGTCTCCAAACAGATACCAGGCATTGCAGGAGCATCCGTAGGGATCGGGGACATTGTTGAAGGTGACACGAGGATGAAAGGAGAGGGGCACGAAGGTGGATCCATCAGAGGGCCACACGCCGCCCATGATGCCGAGATGCAGGACATCGGTGGCATTGAAGCGCAGGACATCCCACAGGAGGGCGAGTTCCCCACCCACCGTGATCTCGGTGCCACCTCGATCAAAGCCAAAGGTTTCGGGCTCGTACAGAGTGCCCCCGCCTTGGGAAGGATAGAACACGGAAGACTGTTTGCCCCGATAACCGGCCATGCCGCGCAGCTCGATTTTATCGAAAACGAGCCAACCGTCCCGGACCCGGGTGCAGTTGATGCAGGCGGGTTCGGCCGCGAGCACCTTTGGTGGCGTGAGCGGGTCGGACACAAAGGTCAATTCCCGCACATTATCCATGGGAAGCTCCATCACCTCGCCCCCGCAGTCTCCGGACCCCGCGCAGGGTACACGCAGCCGGAGTACAGAGCCGCCGGCACGCCCCGGCACGGTCTCGGGTTTCCAGGGAGTGACGAGGGACTGCACCGACGCGCCCGAGCAGGGATCGACGATGGCGGAGACCAGGGCCACATTGTACCAGTAGTTCCGTGCGTGCTCTCCCGATGAGGAATCACAAAGGCAGTAGTCGCAATTCCTGGGTGAGCAGGAGGAAAACAGAAAGGTGCCGAGCAGAAGGACAGGCGCCCAGAAGGCACGCCACTGCCTTCCGTGTGGGACACGGCTCCTGGATGGAGCGTCACGATGAGGCATCAGAACCCCCGACGTCAGTGTGAGCGATGTGAGATTTTGGACAACTCGTTCAAAATGTACAACACGACGTCGGGAAAGTCAATGCGCTGAATGTCGTTCACGCGTGAAGACAGGTGGACTTACGGTGCGGGACGCCCGGCCTCCACCTCCCTCGCCTTCTCCTCATCCCGTTGCGATTCATCCGGTAACTGAAGCGCGCGGTACACCTCGGCCCGGGCCTTCCATGCTCCGGCGTTTCCGGGCTCAGCCGCGATCGCCGCGGTGAGATCGCGCAGGGCATCTTCCCAACGTTGGAGCTGCATGGCCGCGAGCCCCCGCAACACGAGGGCCTTCCCGTGGAGAAGGGGGTGGTCGATCAAGCGAACGAGCGACGGGGCGGCCTCCTCGGCTCGACCGAGACGAATCAACAGAGAGGCCCGATAGTATTCGGCTCCGATATTCGTGCTGTCTGCCTGTACGGCGGCGGCAAAATCCTCGAGAGCCCCGGCCTCCCGACCCTGGGTCAGGCGAATCCGACCCCGCTGGGCGAGCAGTTCGGTGTCGGCAGGATGGCGATGAAGCAGCCAGTCGAGATCCGCTTCGGCGCCTTCCCACTGGCCAGACGAAAAGCGAAGCTCGGCCCGACTCCGATACACGGCCTCATAGCCGGGCGCCAGATTCAGCGCGAGCGCGAAATCCTCCTCCCCGCCGACGCGATCTCCCTGGAGCCAGCGGCAGCCCGCTCTCAGGGCCGGAAAACGGGGGTTGCGGGGAAAGGCCACCATGGCGGCCTGAGCCACATGGCGAGCACTGTCCCGCATGCCAAAACGAAGCATCAGGGGCAGAAGCGCTTCGTACACGTCTTCGCGACGCGAATGGGGCGCGATGCCCAACAGCACGGTGTAATCGCGCACGGCGTCCTCTTCCCGTCCCGCATCCGCACAGGCCCGGGCGCGAAGCAGGCGATATTCCCAGCGGCCGCTCTCGCGGAGGATCGCCTGGGTGAGATCCTCGATCGCGCAGGTGGGTTCCCGCAGTCCCATCCACGCCGTGCCGCGTTCGGCCCAGGTGACGTGACGCGAGGAGTCCCAGGTGAGCGCCTGCGAGAAGTCCGCGATGGCGTCCCAGAGCCGCCCCTGTCCTTCCCGCGCCACACCGCGATTGTGCGCGAGGGACCAGTCGCGCAGGCCTCGTTCCATGGCCTTGGTAAAATGATACTCGGCCAGAACATCGTCCTTGGTCAACACCAGGTATCCCCGCACCGCGTCGGCCAGCGGAGAAGAAGGAGCGCGATTCATGGCGTCGATGCGCAGGAGTCGTTTCCGCTCGGGTTGTGATTCATCGAGACTGCGACGATACAGGGAGTCGGCTGTGCGGTGATCGAGGGTCGAGACGGGGCGCCCTGTCTCGGCGGTCCAGGAGGGAAAGACTGCGGGAGACAGGAATGCACACAGTCCGCGCACGAACGCGCGTTCTTCCTCTCGCAATCCTGGTGGGAGCGATGGGAAACGCGTGAAATGCAGGACCCAGGCCTCGGCTGCGAGCGGAAGTCCAACCAGGGTATGCGTCACGTCGCGCGCATCCGTGCCCTTCGTCACGTATTGGAAATACAGAGCCGGAACCCATCCCGAGTCGAGTTCCACCGCGCAGTACGCCGAGGAGAGAACACGATCGGTGACGACCCGTTTCTGCGCTGCCGTCACGGCGCTCCACCAGGTGGCCACGGCTCGGCCTTCTACTCCGTGTCGAGATCCCGGGCCTGGTGTCTGAACGCCACAGCGGACTTCCCGCCCATCGGCGTGGCGGTAACAATGCAGGGTATCGGAGGTGAAGGTCCGATTCCATGTGCCGATGCGTGAGGGAGGATCGCCTCGGTGCTGAGCGACGAGTCGGGAAGAGGAGGGAGAAAGGGTGAGCAGGGAGAGAAGGGAAAAGAGAGTGAAGGGGCGGAGCATGGGAATCGCGATCGAAGGTGGAGGGCGGAAGTATACGAGGTGGGAGCAAAAAAGAAAACGGCCGGTTCCCGAAGGAACCGACCGTTCGTCCTTTTTCGCGAGAGAGATGTTATTTGATGACAGGTACGTGGGTGGTGGAAATATGTGCACCGTTGCGGAATTCGAGGAGGTAATGACCCGCGGCAAGATCGGCGGTGCGCAGGGATACCGTGCGCACGGTGCCGGCCTCGGCCTGACCTTCCCACAGGGTCCCGTAGGAGCGACCTGCGGCGTCATAGAGCCGGATCTCGGAGGCACCGGACTGCAGGGCCTGGAAGCTCACATGCAGGGCGGCGGTGCCGGCGACGAGGGGACTGGGGTACAGGGTGAGCACCGAAGCATCGATGGCGCCGCGATGGAAACGGACCACCTGGCTCTGACGAGCGCCTTCGGACTGCTCGACCACCAGACGATAGTAGGAGGTTCCGGCCAGAGGCGTGTTGTCCACGAAGCGAAGGGTTGAGCCGCTCTCGGCATCCACGAAACCAAGATCCGTCCAGCCTTCACGTCCGTCGGCGCTGCGTTCGATGGTGAAACCATCCACCACGCCAAGCAGGGAAGAGGACCAGTCGAGCTGCACGGATTCGCCGAGGGCGGTCGCCGTAAGACCGATCAGGTCGACGGAGGGACGGGAGGAGGGGTTCTCGTTGTCGTTGGCCGAAGAACCACCCGCAAGGACTCTGATCGGCGCGGCGCCATCCTGAATCGTCACGTCGTCGAGGAAGATGTTGTTCCCGTCTCCACAGTAGGCTTCGAAGGCAATGGTCAGGTAGTGCGCACCGGCGAAGGCCGACAGGTTGACCGTCTCACAGCGCCAGTTGCTCGAGGAGCTCGGCGTGAAGGCCTTGGTCATCGATGTGCCCGTGGCAAGCGTGGCGCTGGCCTTGCGATAGAGAGCGGGGGAACCCGTGGACCAGGTGGCTCCGAAGTCTGTGGAGAAACGAACCTGCAGCGTGTCGCTGTATCCCGTACGGGGACGGTGGGAGACGTAGAATTTCAGAGTGGGGGACGACAGACCGGAGATGTTGAACGTTTCGGAAACCAGTTGCGTGCGGCTATTCTTCGCGGCATTCCAGCAGTCGGCCTTGGCCACGACGCCGTTGCTTCCGGTGCGCTGGGTGACGGTGGTGGCGGTCCAGAGCTGCGTGTTGTTACGGCTCCATCCCGTGGGTGGCACCGAAGGGAAGGACTGCACATAGGGGAAGGAGGAAAGAGCCTGCCGCGTGGAGAAATTCCATACCGGACAGTCCGTCGCGTCTCCACTGGCATTGGTCGGCACGATCATCCAGTTGTAGGACACGCCGTCGTCGGCGGTGAAGGAGAAGGACGTTTCGCTCACCAGCGTGCCATTGATGGCGTTGGTGGGAGGATAGTCGGTGCCCACATACACTTTGTAGCCGGTGGGATTGCCCGAGGCGGGATTCCAGGAAAGCGTGACGGGGGCAAGCACGTTGGTCGCGCCGTTGACGGGGGCGATCGCGGTGGTGGCGAAGGGCCGGTAGGAAATGGTGGTGAAGGACCACACCGGGCAGGAGGTGGCATCACCCGCCCCGTTCGTGGGCACGATCATCCAGTTATAGCTGGTGCCCTCGGCCGCGGAGAAGGAATAGCTGGTTCCCGTCACCAGGGTGCCATTGACGGCATTGGTGGGAGGATTGTCGGTCCCGACATACACCTTGTAGCCGGTGGGGTTGCCCGAGGCGGGATTCCAGGAGAGAGACACCGGGATCGTGACATCGGTGGCCGCGTTGGCGGGGCTCAGAACGGTGGTGGCCAGAGGAGGCGTCGGGACCGGAGCCGTGATCGAAATCGTGAAGGCGATCGTGGTGCCAGCGGAACCAATGTAACTGATGTTCAGACCTCCCAGGGATCCATCGGCGAGGAAGGGCGTCGGATTGGTGGTGGAGTTGAACTTGTTGCGTCCGACCGAAGAGTTAAAGAAGGCCGAAGAGGGGGTGCCGTTGGCCGTGTTCGTGCCATTGGGCCGGTACACATAAATCTCATCCACGGGTCCGCCCGCATTTCCCAATCCATCCTTGGTGGTATTGACGCGATACACGACGAGACCCGAACCGGGAAGACTGTTCTCGAAGGTGCCAGTTTTGCGACGGTATTCGATGATGTAAAATTCGTTGGGATTGGTCGAGGCGACCTTGTACACCTGTCCCGTGGCCGACGTGGCGGCGTTGACATAGTAGGTGCCGCTCGTGGTAATTTCGGGAATGGAGGCGATCCAGTTCGTGTACCGATACTTCGAATAGGCGTTGATATGCTGAGGCGGATTGAGATTGTTCTCCATCACGTCCCAGGATGCGACCGGAAGGACTCCGTTATTGGTGTAATGGTACATGTCGGGCACACCCACGGAGTGGAGCAGTTCATGTACAAGAACGCCGACTCCGCTGGCCTTCACAGAATTCTGAAGCTGAAGATTGTAATCGTAGATGCGAGCGCCGTTGACATACACCGTCTGCATGTAACAGCTCCACTTGTGCGGCCAGAGGATTCCGCTGGTGGCATCGGCCGTTCCCGCCACGATAAAGGTCGCATTGTCCACATACCCGTCCATGTTTCCGTCGATGTTCAAGGAGGACGGGATCTGAGTTTCCACAGCCGCCACGGCGTTCATCAGAAGGGTGTGCTCCCTCAGGGCCATTTCGGAATTCGTCTGATATCCGCCAGGATTCGTTGTGGCGTTGTAAGGCTGATAGTAGGACCGGGGCTGGGGATCCTGATAGGACACGATGAACGCGTCGGTGGTCTGGGGATAGAATGTGGAGCTGACCGTGAGCTGGCCGTAGGAATTTTCGAGGAAGTAGTTACGGACGGAGTTGGTCCCCGCGACATTCGAATTAAACATCCGGTCGTACAGGGCCAGGGAGTCCGCGAATTCCGCCTCGCCGCTGAAACGAATGTAAATGACAAGATTGTTGATCGTTCCCGTCTTCGGGGCCGAGGCTGTGCTTGCACCCTTGGCGAGCGTCATGTGACGGGTTCTCGCGATGTCCATGCCCGAAATCGCGGCTCCTGCCTGCAGACCGGACAGAGAGGGATTGTCCTTGCCAGGAACGAAGGGCGTGGGAACCAGCTTACCCTTGACGAGGCGGGCGTACACAAACCACCCACTCGCGGGATCCTGGATAATCGTGTAGTCGTTGGCATCGTGCAGACGACGAGAGAACTCATCTCCGCTGGCAAAACACTTGAGAGTACTTCCATCCGGCTGGCGGACCTGCTGCGGCTCGAAATGCAAAGGCGCGGCCATCGTCACAACCGTCATGGCAGTGAGCAGAAAGAGGACGAGAAGGGAAGCAAAGCGTTTCATGATTGTATCTCCGTGAAAAAGGAACGGATGCAATGTTGCTTCCGTCCATTTTGTTTTCAACGAAAGATTCCGTATGTGGTGCAATAACTGCACGCGGATGGTCCCAATTCCGCAAAAAGGCCGAATACAGTGAAAAATCGGCAATAATGAGGGACGTGTACTTTTTTCACCGATGCCATTATCATGAAAAAAACAGGGACTTTGCTCTTGACCATGTTCGATGTATCCCACCATGAATACAGAAGCGGGCGCAGCACGTTCTGAAAAAATGTCAATTCTGAAAAAATCAACAGCAGAAATGGACCACTCCTACTCCATCAGAGTTAATGGGGAGAATCACTGGCGGGATTGCGTGCAATCAATGCAAAACGTCCGGATCGTTGAGATCCGGACGTTCAGCCAACCGAGAAAATGTGAGAAAATTCGACGAAAATCTGTGTTGCGGGAATTTCAGAGTCTGAGGAGGGTGACGCGCTGGATTCCCGAAGTGCTTCGGATCGAGAGGAAATACGGCCCTGAGGGGAGATCCAGACCGGAAATGTCGAGGTTCAGGATATCCGCATCCTGGGACAGAGTTAGGGTCGCGGAATGATCCCGGCCCAGCAGATCCATCAGCGAAACGGAGGGGGGAGGGCCTCCAGTCCAGCGCAGGGTGAGGCGGGTGTGAACGGAAAAGGGATGTGGGTGAAGGGAGAGAAGGGTCCAGGAACTCGGTCCGGATCGGATGCCGCTCGTATTGGATAGTGAGATCCCTTCCGCGAATGAGGCCTCGATTCGACCTTCAAAACCCTGTCCTGTTTCGTCGTGAAGTCGGATGCCCCGTCCTTCCTGACAACGGTACCACGCCACCAGTCCCGGCTCGTGAGGCAGGATCAGACGCCGAGCGTCACGGTGAATTTCCTCGTCGGTGCGGATGCGATTCCAGATCCTCACCTCGTCGATGGCGCCATCGAAGCATCGCCTGCGATCTTCCCGATTGCCAAGGACCAGGGGGTCGCTGGCATGATCGGGAATTCGGCCCGCGAAGGGATGCAGGGTGGTGGACGGCATTCGCTGTCCGTCAATATAGAGTCGTGCTTCGCTGGTGGGGGCATGATAGGAAAACGCCACATGCTGCCATTCGCCTCGCCGGATCGTGCCGGGATCGGTTTCACAATTCGCGTACAACAGACTGGGCAGAAAGATGTTCAGGAGAAGGGAACCGCGACTGCTGACGAAGAAGAGCACCTTTCGCCCCTTGTCCATGATGCGCCCGAAACCTTCAAGGGGCTCTTCTCCCCATCCCTCGGGCTTGATCCAGGCCTCGAAGGTGAGGGAATCGTGCAGAGCGAGTGAAGGATCGGCAGGGATGAGCACCGCCTGGTCCCCGCCGTCGAAATGCAGGGCGGATTCTCCGTCAAAGACTCGCACAAGACTATCGGCGGTGATGCGATGGGGCTGAGATCCCACCCAGGCGGTGAGTCGGGGAGATCGTATGCCAGGCGTACCAAACGTGTAGTCCACCTCCTGCCCCTCCCGATCGTCCTGCCCGTCTCCGTCCAGATCCCAGGTCCAGCGAACGGGGTCCGGACCCTCGGTATCGGCCGAGGCCGAGAAGCGGCAGGACGCGGGTGCATGTCCGGTGGCGCTGTCCACCGCGATATGTGGCATACACCACCGCAGGGAATCCGAAAGTCCAAAGAAGCCCAGAATCTTCTGTAACAGTGCGGCCCGTCGCCACAAGACGGGAGATTGATCCTTCAATTCTCCGAGGAGCCAGGAGAAGAGCACCGCTCGTCCCCCTCCCGAAGCGTGATGCTGTAAAAGGATGGTGCCGAACAGACTGTCCACCATCGCGGATCGTGCTGTTCCCCCTTCTCCCTGAAGGATGCCCGCGAACCCGAAGGGTCGCGTCAGTGGCGGAAAGCGTATTCCCTCGGCGAGACCCCCTTCCTGCCCGATCAACGCGCCCGAGGAAACCAGTCCGGTGCGAACCCGAAAATTCCCACAGCCGAAGAGGGAGGCCAGCAGACTGTCGGACACGGTCTCCGCGCTCCACAGCCCTTCGAGATACACCCGTCCTCCCGAGGCGTGATAGCGGACCAGGGCCTCCACCTCCGCAGGTGAGAAGTCGGGGATGGGTGTGGGACCAAGTCCCGCAGTGATGAACACGGCATCCCATCCGCGGAGGGTGCCCGGAAGGCGACGGGTTCGGGTGACCGAGAGTCCCGCCGCGCCGAGGCCCTGTGCGAGAAAGGCATCGGTGCTGTCCACACCCCGGTTCCACACCAACACACCACCCGAGCCCACGCGCAGGGGAAAGACGATCACGCTGTCTGGAAGGAGGGGCAGCCCCGCACAGGTACCGGTGATGCGGATGGGAACGATCTGCCCGTTGGTCAGCTCGGGCGAGAGTCGCACGCGGAGCACGGATTCCAGCTCCCGCACGGTGTCGGCCTGCAGACTGGTGGAAACGGGCGCCGTGATGGCGACGACCTGGGCGTCCCCAAGGACCTCGAGCTGAAGCGTTCGGGGCGGATGGGCGTGGGTCCAGGAATGCAGGGTAAGATGCAGGTCCACCGTGTCCCCGGGCAGAAAGGGTCCGTCCGTACCACGTCGCTCGAACCGGGCTTCCATGGTGAGGCGGGCTCGGGGGGGCGCGGTGGGAAGATCGGTGAGCATGCGATGGATATTGAGGCGCCCTTCGCCGAGGATTCCCCGATACTCGGAATTGAGGGTATCGAGTGGATCGCAACTGGTCAGGAGCTGGAGGAGGAGCCGGTCCCGCGACCAGTCGGGATGAAGGGATTTCAGCAGGGCCAGAGCCCCGGTCACGAGGGGGGCGGCCTGGGAGGTGCCGAGCAACCGGGTGTAACTACTGTCGATCCATGTGGAGAGGATGCCCGCGTCCCGATAATCGCCGCCGGGAGCGCAGAGATCCACCTGGGGACCGTAACTCGAATAGGTGGCACGCAGGTCGTTGTCGGCCACCGCGCCCACGGCGATCACGCCTCGGTAGGACGCAGGCCACACCAGGGCGGGATCGGCGGAATTGCCAGCGGCGGCCACCACGAGAGCGCCGAGATCACGCGCCTCGTCCAGCGCCTCCTGATCGGCGCGGGACCAAGCCTGGGCCCAGCTGCAGTTGATCACCGATGCCCCACGACGCGCGCAGTAGAGGACCCCATCGATGGCCCGTTTGCCGGGACCCTGGGGCGACTCGTTGATGGCGACCGGTATGAATTTCACTCCCAGCGCTGGAGAGCAGATGCCGATCCCGTTGTCCGTTCTCGCCGCAGCGATACCCGCCACGTGGGTTCCGTGTCCGTTGAAATCGTCAGGATCCTGATCGGCCCGGGATCCGCTCACATTCCACCCGATCAGATCGTCCACATAGCCGTTTCCGTCGTCGTCCACCCCGTTCAGGTCGGTACTATCGATTTCCCAGCGATCGTGGAAGATGCCGAAGACGCGGCCATTGCCGTTGGCATCCTCACCCAGATTTTGCGCGAGACTCTGCACGAGGTCCTGGTGGTACCATTCCACGCCGGTATCCACGATCCCGATCGTGATGGTGGTGTCCCGCTGGGACTGCGCGATCAGATCCCACACGTCAGTCCAGTGCACCTGCCGCAATGCGAACTGATAGGAGAGCAGAGAATCCGAAGGTTCGCTCAGAGGCCAGGCCAGGGGAATGCGTTCGGCGTATTCCACCTCGGGATGGCGGGACAGGACTGCCACGCAGCGATCTTCATTTCCCACGGGCACGGCGAGTTCAAAGAGGCGCGCGAGTGGGGAGGAGGAGGGACGAAGGTCCCTTCGTGGGGGCAGGGGAAAGCGATTCCCGAGCAGGGTGCCACCTACGGAGGCGGCCAGGTCGCGGGCACGAAGGAGAAGGGCATCGGCTGTGCGGAGTCCGTGTGTTGGATCCACACGGAGGGCCAGGGTCACTCGTCCGGCCTCGTGGCGGGGGCGGGGTGGAGAGATGGAAGCTGTGGGCTGAGCCTTCAGCATCACGGTCGCAAGGAGAAAAAGAATCAGCAGGGAGCGCATGAAAAGTCAGGAATGAAGGGAACGTGATGCATGAGATGATAGGGAATGCTACGGCAAAATAGGATGGGTTCACGCAGTGATGAAATCCAGGAATCCGCACACTATTTTCGGAAGCGACACGTTCCATCCGAATCCCGTGGAACTTCAGCACGTCGCGTTCGTAGGAGGTCGCTTCACTGTTCAAGGAATGCCCATGCGCATCATCACACCATTTTTCTTCTTCCTGATCGTTCTTCCATCTCTTCACGCCCAGGTGCGGATTCCCGAAAACATGGTGGTGGATGGGGTCCCACCCATTCCCGCGCCACTGGTGGAAGCTGCCGGGCGATATAACGAGTTTCGATCGGCGAGCTTTTCGTGCTGGCATCCGGTGAAGCGCGAAATGCTCATCGGCACCCGGTTCGGCGATGTGGGACAGATTCATCAAGTGCTCATGCCCGGAGGCGCCAGAACCCAGCTCACCTTCTTCAAGGATGCACCCGCAGCCATCGGGTATGAGCCGAAAAAGGGGAGCTACTTCCTGTACTCGATGGATCGCAACGGAAACGAAAACCGGCAGATCTATCGCTACGACGTGGAGAGCGGCTCCTCCACGCTGCTGACCGATGGGAAGTCCCAAAACGGAGGGGTGGTCTTTTCGAATCGCGGAGATCGGATCGCGTACGAGTCCACGCGACGCAACGGGAAGGATCGGGATCTGTACATCATGGATCCGCGCACGCCTTCCACCGATCGACTCGTCATGCAGGGCGAAGGTGGGGGCTGGGCCGTGCTGGACTGGAGTCCCGACGACGCCACCCTGCTCGTGTCCAATTACATCTCCGCGAATGAAAGTGAGTTCTTCCTGGTGAACGCGACCTCGGGAGCCCGCGAGCTCCTCACGCCGAAGGGCACGGAGCCGGTTGCCTGGGGCGGAGGACGGTTCGCAGCCGACGGGAAAAGCATCTTCGTGACCACGGACCGGGACGCCGAGTTCAGCCGGCTCTGTCGCATGGACCTCGCTACGAAGGCGCTGACGGTGCTGAGCGAGGACATCTCCTGGGATGTGTCCGACTTCGATCTCAATCCCGCCCGCACCCTGGTGGCCTTCACCACCAACGAAAACGGACTCAGCGTGCTTCGCGTGCGCGATGTGCGCACGCTCCGGGACCTGTCCCTCCCTCGTTTGCCCATCGGCATTCTGGGCGGGGTGAGCTGGCATCCGAACGGTACAGAGATCGGCTTCACCATGATGACCCCACGCTCCCCGGCTGATGTGTACTCGATCGTTCTTACGAAGAAGAACCTGGTGCGATGGACGAAGAGCGAAACGGGCGGGATCCGCACCGAGGACTTTGCCGAGCCCAAGCTGATTTCGTGGAAAAGTTTCGACGGAAAGGTGATCACGGGATTCCTCTATCAGCCGCCGGCACGGTTCACGGGCAAAAGACCCGTGATCGTGGAAGTCCATGGAGGACCCGAGGGTCAGTCCCGTCCCTCCTTCCTCGGGCAGAGAAACTACCTGCTGAACGAACTCGGCGTGGTGCTGGTCTATCCCAACGTGCGGGGTAGCACAGGGTATGGCAAGACCTTCCTCGCCTCGGACAACGGATTCAGGCGGGAAGATTCCTACAAGGACGTCGTGGCCCTGCTCGATTGGATCAAGGCCCAGCCGAATTTGGATGGGGACCGCATCATGGTGACCGGCGGAAGCTATGGGGGCAACGTCACCCTAGCCATCTCCGCGTTTTACAGTGACAAGATTGCCTGCGCCCTTAGCGAGGTCGGGGCCAGCAATCTCGTCACCTTCCTCGAAAACACGGCGGACTATCGCCGGGATCTGCGGCGCGTGGAATACGGGGACGAACGGGATCCGAAGATGCGGGAATTCCTGAACCGCATCGCCCCGCTCAATCACGCGGAAAAGATTCGCAAGCCGCTCTTCATCGTCCAAGGCGCCAACGATCCCCGGGTGCCGGCCAGCGAAGCCGAGCAGATGGTGGCCAAGCTGAAAAGCATCAACACCCCTGTCTGGTACATGCTCGCCAAGGACGAAGGCCATGGGTTCGCCAAGAAACCCAATCGCGACCTGCGCTTCTATGCCACCCTGCTCTTCGTGAAGAAGTATCTGATGGGAGAGGGGTAACATCGGGTCCTTCCCTAAAGGGATGGAAGAATGGGGGCATCATATGGGTCATTACGCAATGGTACTATGGCTTCTTTCCTCCTCAACGATGATGGCGTCAACTGTATGAGAAGGATCATTTGCCTTCTGATGGGATGGCTCGAGGACGGATCGTAGATCGCAAAAAAGTCACGATGGAATCCTGAGCCCAGGGTTCAAGGGTGTAATCCCCACTTTTCAGAACGATTCCCTCGGGTGAAAGCACAGCCCAGAATGTGGGTCCCGAGGAAAGCCGCTCACGTTCCAACATCCATCGTCGCACGACTAAACGTGGGGGGGTGCGACCACAACCTACGATAACCGTGTCCCGGCCCCGCATACGTGCTTCAATGAGGCATTCAAATACGGGGAGACCCAATCCAGACACATGTTCGAGAATGACGTTTGCGATTAGTCCGCATTTCGCGCATGAGGAAGGTGAGTGATGAATCAGTAACGTATGGAAGCCGTAAGGTCGACCGGCCTTGTCTAAGAGTTGTTGTAGTGAGGGTTGTCCATATCCCGTTGAGGAAACGATGATCATGAAAGCTAGCACGGTCAGCATCGAAATGTAATGCCGTTGAAAACGCAGCATAGGAGAAGTGCGCTGCATGTGTGAGGACAGAATCGTGCTCTTCTGATATCGGTGCATGATTACTATACGAACTACAGTAGGAGCGTATGAGGTCCGTTGAGCGTTGTCACTCATTTTCGATGTAATAGGTGCGAAGCTCCATGCCGTCCTGATCGAGGGCAAGAAGAAGTGCGGCTTCATCTCCACATCGGGAAGGAAGAGGAGAGAATGCGATATGCTCGAATCCAGGGAAGGGGCCATCATACAGGCAGTGGCCAGATTCTGAATCGATGATTTGAACAAAAAGCCCTGGACCGGTCTCGGTATGAGAATACAGGACGCCAACGCGGTGTTGACCGAAGCCTATCAAACCATAATTCCATTGAAATTTATCGAAAAGTGCCGTGACACGCTTGCTCTTCTCTGATGTCGATTCGAGCGAGTGAAGAGAGGAATAGCGAGGAATGTCGAGCCAGGGGTCTCGATAGGTGTTTACAGCTGTCAACTGATAGGGGCGGGAATCCGTGAGGTTCCATAGGGTGTGCGAAATGGACTGTACAGAAAATACCTCTCCACAGAGTTCTATCATATACGTGATCAGCCCATCGAAACCGAATTTGCCTATCTGAATGAGAGAGTCGGCAAGAAAAACCGGTTTGAACGAGCCAGTGCGTGTATCAATTACATATAGGGCATGCAACGAATCGTAATCGACAGTATCCACGGAGTAGCGTGGGTGTCCAATAAACAAGCTGTCGCCCTTCCCGAAAGCGCGAAGGGCGGACTCGTTTTCGAAAAAGGATGAAACGGAGGATGCGAGTCGAGCATCCGAGAAATGCCCATTCGCAGGATTGAAATTCACAAAGAAACCAGTACGTCCCAAGACAACCTCGGGCTCGCTATTGCTTGTGTCGGTGGATGCAGACCACACTGCTCCGAGAATGGCAACCGTGGAATCGTTTTCTCGTATCGCACCAGAAATTTCATACAGTGCGACAAAGCGTTCGTACTGGGTGCCCTTGATCGGTTCCATCCCTGGAGAAAGAAGCGATGTGAGTAACGTATATGGTACTTGATGAGTAGTCCACGTTGCGGTGTTTACATTAAGGAGGCCAAAGGACTGTCGAGGGTACTCGATGAGAATGACCAGGCTATCACGAATGCGGCATGAGGCTTTCGGGTGTTCGAAATCGTCACTGCCGCTGTCTCCTGTAATTCTGCGAGTATGATGGAGAACGATCCGAGGTGCCGCATGAAGTGCAGAGTCAAAATGCTTAGTTAGAGTGGAATCTCGAGCACTCTGATGCACCCTTTCGTTTGGAGAACGATAGGTGTGGTTGAAGGCCAATTCCGTGAGCGGCGCGAAGAGATGCCTCCGCGCCGCAACGAAATTGGTTAGAGATGGAGCCGCTGAGATGGCAACGGATATGACGCAGAAACCGAGGACGAACGATGCCGTGGGAAAAATAAATCGATGCCAGGGAGAAGGATGCATGCGGAAGGACATAATTATGACGCAAATCCAAACATGAAACGGATAGGAAAATATTGTGCGGAAATTATCGAAAATGCCTATGGCAATGCGTTGATCAGATACAGGCTTCCAATAACATCACCTTGTTCATTGTACTCCTCGCCAAGATACTCTGGAAGTCCGAACGCTAAATCGACATCACGCGCCCCAATACCATGCCCATCTGGATCTATTGTGATGCAAGTGGAATTATCATACCAACAGATGCAACGATGATTCGATTGATAGCAAAGCACTTGCCAGCCTCCGTTGGGAAGCTCACGGAAATCTATCGCAGTGCCACTAATGGAGCCCTTGACGTTCCGTAATTCTTGGGTTTCCGTCTTTGTGTTATTGTCGGGTTTCTTTTCCGCCCAGCCCTGTACAGGAAGTAGTACGGCTAATGCGAGCACGGTAGCAACGATTGAGAATAGGCGCATGTGGCCTCCAGTAATTAATGATTGCAACCATAGTTTTTTTTTTTTGATTTGCAAGTACGTACAACTTTTTATTTTCATCAGAGAAAGTCGGTGAAAAGCATCAACACCCCTGTCTGGTACATGCTCGCCAAGGACGAAGGCCATGGGTTCGCCAAGAAACCCAATCGCGACCTGCGCTTCTATGCCACCCTGCTCTTCGTGAAGAAGTATCTGATGGGAGAGGGGTGAAAGACGGACTCCACACGGAAAGGGCGTTCACGAGGAACGCCCTTTGTGTTTCGAAAGGAGAGAGTGCTTAGGGCAGGCGCTTCACATACTGGGTGGCCCTGCCCAGGGGGGTGATGAGACTGAGCAGGTAGGTGCCGGCGGGAAGAGTGGACAGCGAAAGGACACGGGATTGAGGCCCGGCGGACAGAGGCCCCTCTTCGACCAGGAGCATGCGGCGTCCCGCCAGATCGAGCACTTCGATCCGCACCGGCATGGGCTGTTCGAGGCGAAAGTGAATCGTGGCGCGATCCCGGGTGAGGGAGGGCGTGCAGGACAACGCGAGCGAGGGTCGGGTCGGAATCGTGAGCCCTTCGAATGCCGTGGTGAAGGCACAGGAATCGCAGGCGAACTCGATGCTTTGAGACGGGGCGAGGCCCGTGGGCGGGCGATAGGTGAGTGTGATCGTGTGGGTGGTGCCGGCCAGGCAGGGCGGCATGGACACGAAGACCCCGCAGCAGTCCTCTTGCATCAGTTCGCGACTCAGCACGGTGTACACCGAATCGAGAGCCGAGGCATTGTCCACGTCGAACACCTGCCCCCGACTCGCGTCGGCGATCATCTGCATTTTCTGTCTGCCGTCGATATCCGATGGTTCGTTGCTGAGTCCCAGCGCGATGATGTACACGGGGATGTTCACCGCACGGACCCGGTCGAGAAACTCCGGCGCGTACCAGGGGGGCACGGTGTTGGCGCCGTCGGAGAGCATCACCAGGGCACGCTTGCCAACGGGACTCCGACTCAGCTTCTCCAGAGCCGCATCCACCGCGCCGAAGAACTGGGTCTTGCCGCCGGGCTGCAAGGCGTCCACTGCCGCCTGCAGTCGAGTCTTGTCGGAGGTCCAGTCCTGATCCACGGTCACATCGTCGGCGAAGGACATCACGAAGCCCGTGTCCCGCCGTCTCAGTCGTTCGATGAACCCCGTCAGAGCCTCCTTCGATGCGTCCATGCGCACGGTGGGGTCGCGGGGACTGATGAATTCCACCATCGAGCCGGAGCGGTCCACCAACATCCCCACGGCAACAGGCGTGTGATACGCGGTGCAGGACACCGAATCCACGGTGAGGGACACACCTCGGTTGGATACGGCGGTAAAGAGTTTGCGGTCCACACCGTTCATGCGGTTGCTGCGCAGGCCCTGGGAATTGGTTTCGAACAAGGAAGTCCAGATCACGAATCCATTCGTGCGCTTCTGCGCGTCGCAGCGCGTTTCGAGACCACAGATATTGAGGTCGCGGGTTTGCACCACTTCCACCCTCACCTTCAGGGAGCCGCAGTTATCCTCGTACCTCGGGACCACCGTGGCCGTCGCGGCGTGGTAATTGCTGTCGAGAATCTGCAGGCGAAATGGCCGACCCGTACCCATCTTCTCCACCTGATACCGATGCAGGGCCGTCAATCCCCGATTCGGCACGGGAAAGCCATCCACCCGAAGTCCCTTGAAGCGGCGAAAACTGAGCTCGAACAGGGGCTGGGCCGGAGGAGAAGGAAAGGCCCACACCGTTTCGTCTCCCACCCAGTGCGGGATGGTCACGAAGGGAATGTCCTGTCCCCCTACCTTCAGGACGGGCGGAGGCCAGCGCAGATTGTCAATCTCTTCCTGCGGGACGTCGTACACATAGCCCCCGTCCACCCCATGACAATCCGTGAACTGGGGCCACATCGAATAGCTCCCAGTCACCGTGATCCGGTAGAGCCGAAAGGTGTCCGTCACCGCCGTCGTCACGACCGCGCCCGTGGCCGGCACCGTGTAGGTGGCCGGGAACTGGGCCCAGCCCAGAGCCGATCCTGCCACGAAAAGAAGCACCAACCATGTTCTCATGCCCCGTCTCCTTCACTCTTCACTCTTTACTCTTTACTTCTTCACTCTCTTCCAACAGGCATTGCAGTACCCCATCGGCTTCATATCGATGTCCTCCACATAGGTGGAGGCATTCATCGCACAGGGGGCTTCGGTGCAGTGTCTGAGTCCGAATGTATGTCCAAGCTCGTGCAGAGCCTCGGTCACCGCCCGTCTGAAGAGGCGATCGGGGTCCTCGGGGAGTCCGTAAAATTCCTGTCTCAGCCGAAAGGTGGAGAAGATCGCCGCACTGTTGTCGAGCTGGGCCTGTCCGAACACGAAGGTCAGGACGGGAAGAAAAAGGTCGTAGGCCGTCACTCCCAGAATCTTCTCCTCGTGCGTGGAGACGCGGGTCAGGAGCTGCAGCAGGAGGGTGGAGGAATTGTACTGGCGCCGGGAAAGGTCGAGGGCGGGGGTCGGGTCCCAGTCCTGCTCGGCGATGCGGACGGGGATGCGCAGGATCTGGGCCAGGGCATCACGGAGGTCGGGCAGGGAGAGATCCGCGCTGGCGGCCAGGGGAGCGAGGGTGATGATCATGGACCCGCCCGCTCTAGGGACGCTTCAGTTTATACTTCTCGATCTTGTTATAGAGGGTCACCCGGTCGATCCCCAGGCGTTCGGCTGTGCGCGAGATGTTCCAGCCCATGTCGTCGAGCAGCTTGGCGATATGTTGCTTTTCGATGTCAGCGAGGGTGAAGGCCGTGTGGCCGGGATCGGGACGGGAGGTGATCTGGAGGGGGAAGTCCTTGACATCGAGCACCGTCCCCGTGCACACCACCATGGCGCGTTCGATGGCATTCTCGAGTTCACGCACATTGCCCGGCCAGCCATAGTGTTGCAGGAGCTTCAGTGCTTCTGCGGTGATGGCAGTGACGTTCTTGCCCATGGCCAGGCGGTATTTGGCGATGAAGTGATCGGCCAGGAGCGCGATATCGTTGCTGCGATCCCGCAGGGGCGGGATGGTGAGGGTAAAGACGTTGATGCGGTAGTACAGATCTTCGCGGAAGCGCCCCTCGGCCACGTCCTTTTCGAGGTCGGCATTCGTGGCACAGATCAGGCGAAAATCCACCTTCACGATCTGATCCCCACCCACGCGGTGAAACTGCTTCGATTCGAGCACGCGCAGAAGATCTACCTGGGATTTCGGACTCAGGGTTCCGATTTCATCGAGGAACAGGGTGCCGCCGTTGGCCATTTCGAAGCGGCCCTTGCGGCGGTACTGCGCTCCAGTGAAGGCGCCTTTCTCGTGGCCGAAGAGTTCGCTTTCGAGCAGGGATTCGGAGAGGGCGCCGCAGTTGACCGGGATGATGGGAAAGTACTTGCGTTGGCTGTTGGCGTGGATGGCCCGGGCGATGAGCTCTTTACCCGTACCACTCTCGCCGCGAATCAGCACGGTGCTGTTGGTGGGCGCCACCGTGCGGACGAGCTCGAACACTTTTTCCATGCCGGGACTCGTGCCGACGATGTCGTCCACGTGATGCAGGGTATCGAGGCGTTCCTTGAGCATCGTGTTCTCGCGGGCGAGGATGCGCTGATGGGCGGCGTTGCGCACGAGGCGGCTGAGTTCGTCGGGATCCACCGGCTTGGTCACATAGTCGAAGGCCCCGGCTTTCAGGGCGCGCACGGCGGTATCCACGGTAGCGAAGGCGGTGATGATGATGATCACCACGTCGGGATCGAATTCGCGGATGCGGTCCTGCAGGGCCAGTCCGTCCATGCCCGGCATCTTGATGTCGAGCAGAATGATATCCGCCGGATCGGCTTGCAGGGCAGAGAGGGCCTCGGCGGCGTTCTCGGCGGTGCCCACCTGAAAGCCATCGTCGCGAAACCACTCGGCGAGGGATTGACGCACGGAATGCTCGTCGTCCACGACGAGAATGCGAAGATCACTGGGAGAGAATTCCTGAATCATGAGGCGGAGTCCTGCATCAAGTGTCGGAGGCCTGAAGGAGTTGTCCCGGATCCCGGGGAAGGTCGATCGTGAAGGTGGTGCCGAGGCCCGGTTCGCTGGAGACGCGCACGTCACCCTTGTGATTGCGCACGATTCCATAGACAATGGAAAGTCCCAGACCCGTGCCATGCCCGCTTTCCTTCGTGGTATAGAAGGGTTCGAAGATGCGTTGCATTTCTTCGGCGGGAATGCCGGAGCCCGTGTCCCGCACACGCAGGATCACCCGTTCGTTCCGCGCCTCGGCACCCATGGTGAGCTGTCCTCCGTCGGGCATGGCCTCGACGGCGTTCATCGTCAGGGCCACCAGAGCCTGCTGGATCTGTCCCGTGTCGCAGACGAGCTGGATCCCGTCGTCGGGAACCTCCATCTGCACGGAAATCTGCTGCAAATCGATCTGATGCTTCAGCAGTCGAATCACCTTGTTGATGATCTCATGCACATCGATGGGCGTGAGCTGGCCCGTTTGCGTGCGGGCAAAGTAGAGGAGATTGCGGACGATATCCCCGCAGCGCTTAGCTTCGTCGGAAATGAGCGTGATGTCGTCCACGATCTCGGCCAGGGAGGTCTCGTCGAGCTGGCGGTGGGTGAGGCGCTTGCGGATCAGCTTGGCGTAGGTGAGGATGCCGGAGAGGGGATTGTTGAGTTCGTGGGCGATCATGGAACTCAGCTTTCCGAGCGAGGCCATCTTTTCCATGTGAAGCACCTGGCCCTGGACCTCCTGGAGCTCGCGCGTTTTCTGTTTGACCTTCTCCTCGAGGGTGCTGGACCATGTGATGAGTTCTGCCTTTGCCGTGCGCAGGTCTTCGGCCATGCTGTTGAAGGAGTTCGCCAGCTCGCCCAGTTCGTCGCGGGACTGGATGGCGATGCGATAGGTCATGTCTCCTGCGGCAAGGGCCTCGGTGCCCGCGATGAATTTCTGCACGCGCTTATGCACGAAGGTGTAGATGAAGAGCCAGGACACAAGGGCCACGGCCGCCAGGGACAGCAGGAGGGAAATGATGAACAAATTCGTGCTGCTGGCGATGTAGGCATCCACGCTGGCCAGGCTGATCTGCACGTCCATGACGCCGAGAAAGGTCTGGCTCTCGTGATGCGCGTGGCAGGGGGCATCCCAGCAGGTGCGTTCATTGCGGATGGGATTGATGAAGCCGAGGATGCGTTCGCCATTGGGTCCCGAGTACACACGGGCATATTGGTCGGAACTTGTCTTCGTGAATTCCGTGCTCGTCCCGTGGCACATGGTGCAGGCATCGGTATTGGCGTTGACGATGGTGCCGGCCTCCCGTCCCACCGTGCTGTAGCGAATCACGCCCCGCTTGTCGTAGATGCGGATGCGGGTCAGCCCCGGTTCCTTGCCCAGTTCGCCGATCGTGGACCAGATTTCCTCGGGGTGGTTTTTCTTCATTCCCGTCCACACCGCCTTCTTCGCAAAATTGCTGGTGCGTTCGGCGCTCACCTGTGCGGCGCGAATCAGCAGGGTTTTCTGCTGTTCGATGTTGTAGAGCGCTGTCAGCACGAGTACTACCACGAGGGAGAACACGAGCACGACGACGATCTTGAAGCTCAGGGAATGATGGAGTCGCATGAGGGGACGGTGGATGAACGAAATGCCGTGGAAAAATACGGAAATGTGCGGAGGAGAGAGAATCTCCTTCGCACATTTCCGAGGTGTGCACGCAGGGCAGTCCAGCGGTGCTCAGGAGACGGGGCCGAGAATCCTCGTCAGGATGTCCATGTATCGTGGCAGTCCCAGGGCCTCGGCACAGGAGGCCACCGGAGTGCCGCCATCGTTGAGGCAGGGTCCCGGATCGGCGCTCATCTCTCGCAGGGCCGCGCTCAGAGCTACGGTCAGGGAGGTCAGGTCCGACGCGGTGGCGCGGGCAGCTTCCTCCACGTCGCACAGGGAATCCGGTTCCGCCTCGTCGAGCATCACCAGCCAGGGGGAGGGATGGGTCTCACGAAAGAAGGACAGGGGTGCGGGGTCGGTGGTATTGCGGCGAACCAGGCGTCCCGAGGCCGGAGCCGGCAGGGGCAGGGCCGAGGGGCCTGCGTAGGCCCATCCCAGCGGTTCTCCCTTGTCGACCGTGCTGTCGAGGGCGCGGAGAACGATGCTGGTCTCCTCGGGCAGAAGCCGCAGGAGGCAGTCGTCCAAGCCCACCATGACCTGGCGATCCCCCAGCTCTCTCGCCCAGAGGTGACGGGCGGAGTAGGCGAGATCCCGGTCGAGATGGCATTCGGCGAGGGGACGGAGCAACGGAATCCATGCGGGATCCAGGTCCCCGGGCAGATCTACCAACACCGACAGGGGTGGCGATGCGGCAGGTGGGGGGGAAAGGGGCCGATCTCCGCGAAAGATGGCATCGACAGGACAACGGTCGCAGTCGAAGTAGCGGTCGCAGAGCTTGAAGCTCAGCATTCCCGCATCCATCCACACGCAGCGCAGCGAGTGATCGGAATGAGAAGTGGTCGCGGACATGGGAGAATCTCCGCTCAGCGCAGGAATTCGTTTTCGAAATCCTTCAGCGCGGAGGGTTCCAGTTCCACCACGGCGCCAGGAGCCGGGAGTCCACCATCCAGCATGGTTTCACCGACGAGGGCGGGCTGAGGTGAGTGAGAGACCAGGAATTCGCGCAGGCGTACGATCTCGCCACGGATCCAGTCCACCGCGCTTTCGGCCACCGTGAGCAAGCCCAGGTTTTCGGCCAGCCGCTCGGGCGTGACGGAAAAGAGCCAGCCGTCGCTGTACGGGTGATGACTCATCAGGGCGGGCTCGGCGAGAACGCGCTCATTCACCGAGGACACGGTGCCGGTCACCGGCGAAACCACGGACACGGTACGTCCCGCGCGCGTCATCAGAATCACCGGCTGCCCCTGGGTGACTTTCTGTCCCACGGCGGGAAGCTGAACGGCGTCGACGGGACCGAGGGCCTTCTGCAGAAAATCATCGGTGCCCACATTAACGCTGTCATCACCCTGCAACCGCGCCCAGGTGTGACCCGGATGAAAGAACACCCCCTGGGGCACATGAAGACTGTCGCCCCGGCCCGGAGCGACGGAAGGAGAGGTTGCTTTCTGCCAGCGGCGGTGAAACACGACGTCGATGGCGAGAACAACGATAAGAAACAGGGCGACGAGGAAGAAAACCATGACAAACTCCAGATAGATGTTGTGTTGAAGGATTCAGCAGTCATCTATTGAGAATGTCTACAAGTCCCGTGCCGGGATTTTTCCCTATTTCCGTCCTGAATATCGGGTTTTTAAGGGGCGCTTGACGGTCACCTGTGAGAAATTCAACACTCTTTCGCCCCGAAAAAACGCACATATGGCGTAACGCATTTATTTGCAATAACTTACGGTGTGTTGCATTATTCTACATTTCGTCAAGGGGATTGTGGAGTATTTCATCATCTCTTCCGGCCTGGGAGAGGAGATCCAGGTAGGATCCGGAGACAAGGTCACTATCTCTGATATCCAGTTGCGCCAGCAGGTTTTTCGCGATGGTGGCTCCGTCTTCTTCAGAGGTTTCGGAGTCCTCCTGCACTTCGAATTCCAGGAAGCTGCCCAGGCCCTCTACCTGATCGAGATGGATGCGTGTCGGTCCGACCTGGGTCCATTCCCGTGTCTTCACGACCCGTCCCACGCGCGAAAGCGTGGAGGAGAGCACCGCATCGAGGGTGTCGGGATCCGTGGTTCGATAGCGGAGATAGGAAGAAGTCTTGGGGCCTTCGGCATCGGGGCGGTGATAGGCGATCAGTTCCGCCTCCCCGTTTTCGAAGCGGCGCAGCTTGAGTCGACCGTGATCCACGCGATAAAAGGTGTCGTACTGATGCAGAATCACGGGAGCCGTCTGAGCCAGGTCCGCGATGCGCGTCCGGAGCCCTTCCACATCATGGACCCGTGCTTTGATTTCTACGTTCTGTGGCATTGTCCCGCGCGGTGGTTGGGTCATTTTCGATTTCCGATTTTCGATTTGCGATTTTTCAGGAAGGAGAGTCCCCTCGGAAGCCGCTTTGTTGATCGTTCGCGATTTTAAATTCGGAATTCGGAAATCGCAAATCGCAAATTCTGGAAAATCTCCAATTCCTCACCTCACCACCACCTTCCCCATTGCCACACGGCCCGAGCCGACGCTCACCTGGGTGAGATAGACTCCCGGCCCCAGGCCTCGGGGCTGCCAGAGGGCCTCGTGGCGGCCGACGTCGCGGCGTCCCTGGTCCAGGCGCGCTACCACACGCCCGAGGATGTCGCGGATCACGATGGTGACCTCGGCTGGCGAGGACAGTTCGTAGGGCAGATGCACGGCCCCCTGCGTGGACGCGGGATTCGGCCAGGCGGGAGGAAGGGTGAAGGAGGGGGGGGCGCAACATGTTGAGGTAGACAAGAGTAATTCTGAAGGGAATTCAAGAATTACATTATCGCTCAATCCGGATTTGCCTCCATTTGTTTCCTTTTCAATCCAAAGCCCACTTCCCTGTCCATCCGTAATATGTAGTGGATATGAGATTTCGCCGTACGTGAGAAACCGCCATGTCGAGCCGTCGTCCGTAGAGTGTCGATAGGATACGCGATCCGCGTAAAATAGCGTGCCATCAGGAAGAGCATGGATCCGTACGATATCTTTTCGTCCACGAATTCCGTCCAGCGGACTTTGCGAATACCGGATCAGAATCCAGGAATCTCCAAGGTCATGACTTACCACCAGAGTATCGTAATCACGATGGAAGAGTAGTACGGTCGTACCCGTGATCGAAACTGATTCTTGAAGACGGGTATCCATCAATTTATCGACGAAAAGCGGTGGCGATATTACTCGGCGATAACTCCACCGTTCATACGGCCACTCTGTCCACACCTTGTACCAGGGTACGGAGTATTCCCGCTTGGTCAGTAAAAACGCAATAATGGAATCCTGTCCTTGAACGAGGACATCTCCAATGATATCGCTTCCCTCGAGATGAATGGAATCCAGTACCTGCCAAGATATACCCCGATCACAGGAGCGAGCGAGGTAGATCCTGTCATTGCGTCGAAACGGTTGGATAAGACAACCATACCTTCCTCGTACACAGCGCCCCGACGGCGTCACAGTCGAAAATGCTCTCGTAGAGGATATCCAGGTCGTACCGCCATCATCGGTATACCCATGAATCCCCAGATGGACTCGACCGCTTTCACCCACAACCAGTCGTGGATAGTCATACCCTGGTGTCTCGAATTGCTTCTCCCAATCGTAAAAGGGAATGGCATTCTCTCTCCATGAGGATCCGCCGTCTACCGAGGTAGAAACATAAGGTCCGTTTCGTAGGTACAAGACACCAGATCTCACATCGCGCACGACTTCCGTTATTCTCTCATACAGCCTGCGATTCTCTGTTTGCACTGTCCATGTCGCACCGTAGTCGTATGTATGTGAGATTGTGGATCGCATTCGCTCTCCCAGTTTTCCTCGCCATGTCGATACTCCAAAAACAATGCCAAAGCCCGAAGCCGAACAGGACGACATGATCGCACCTTCTGCCCCGATAGAGTTCCAGCTCTTTCCCCTATCTGTGGTTCGATAGATGGAGTCCGCCGCAACAATCCCTACACTATCATTAAACCATTCCACTTTCAGGAGAGGAATGGGATAGACGGTTCCCAGAAGGTCCTTTGCCCGCGGAGAAACAAATGACAGGCACGTCGACCATGATACTCCATCATCAGTGCTGCGTTCGATCCACGCGATGGTTTGATCCGGTCCTGGTCGATCTGTCACAATCACCATATTACAGGCGACGATCGTCGTGGAATCGGGTTTATTCATTGTCGTTACCATGAGTGGGTAGCTATACGGGCCATCCGATATAACGTTATGGATACTCGTACGCGTTGCACGATATCTGTCAATTTGTCCGTTGGACTCGACACGTAAAATCCAGCAATTTTCCGCGATGGGATATGCAGCATGATAATGGTTGGGATAGTCTTCACGAATTCGTGGCACCAATATCCTCTTCCATGTTATGCCTCCATCAACGGTGTGCCAAAAGACTGAGTCCTGATCACAAACCGTGCCCACGCTATCATTGAGAAAGGAGATCGTCACCTGGGCTGATCGTATTTCATTCAGACATTCGTGCCATGTTGTCCCACCATCACTTGTTCTCACAAGCTGGGTGTACTGGGTGCGAGGAGTATCCAAACCAATGAAGCGAACGGCGATAGCGGTAACAGAATCCAGAATCACGGATGGAAGAGGAAATGCTGGATACCCCAATGCGTTTTTTGAACGAGATTCCTTCCACCAGGAGGAACCTGCGTTCGTCGAACTTCTCAGTATAGAAATCACCCCTTCATTCGTGGATCCATGCGTAATCTGTCCATATCCCGTACAATACAGGGAGACCACACCGGAATCGCCATAGCAGTATAAATTACTGGGCAACGGAAAACCGGGATACAGAATGCGAGGTTGCGCACTCGATGCAACGGTAAGTACCAGAAGGACAAGGATGGTTACGGATTTCATGGCTCTAGAGACTTCCCGTTGTATCGCGAATGGGGAAGCAACCAACGAGTGGGCGCTGATTGAGATTCCGATGGTGACAATCAATGGCGGGGCCATCACAGCAACGCGCAACCACATTGCAGGGATACTGTGTCGAACGTACAAAGCACAGCTGTCTCATGCTCCCCTCGGTTCGCCGACAGCATACCTGACACGTCATCGGATTATTATATATGGAGCCAGGAGTAAATACCCCTCGCACGTACTCTCCGTTGTTCTGATACACGTCGAACTGCTCGAAGAAATTCTGTCGAACGCGCTCTGCATGTGCTGTGTCAGGCTCCGGAAAGAGAGAACAGGCAAAACGAATCGCTTCACCAATCGTTCTGAACTGCATGGATGGTACAGACCCTGGTAGACATCCCATGATCCACGATCCCAAAATTGCAGACTCCCAAAATCGTTGATCTATTCCACCGCTTGTGTAAAAGACCGGACCACCAAACCCCACAACACCCATGAGGAGCATGTCGCATACCACTCTCACCGGTGAACAGGGCGTATTCGCCGACGTCCTCCCAAGACATGGATCACATTTTAGTTCAATATATGGTTGAATGTGCCGCTTTTTGTTCGCCAATCCATGCTCATCATAGAGTCTGCTAAGTTCTAGATAGTATCGTGTGATCTGTGGAAACTCGAAACTGCTGTAATAGAGGTCAGGCATGAGAATCAGCTGACCCGCTTGAATGGCTGGAAAGAACTGCGCAATAAATAGCGGAAGGACTCCTATGTCATAGGTCGACACATAGATTGGTATATCAGGTTGCGAAGAAGAGGACTGTCCTATGGAATCATCAAAATATCGCAATCCCTGCAATGCGTGCAGCAATGCCGATAGATAACTCGATATCATCGCAAAACCCGCACTGTAAGCTTCTGGCACACTTGGATAACCATATTGAATCCGAAAACCCTCGAGAACTCGTTCCGAACTCAGGAGTTGTTCATAGATTTCATCAAGAAAAAACGCTCTCTCGTTGAAGGTGCCTTCTAACCATCTGAGATCTTGAATTGTTGGCAATGGAGAAAAGTTGATTTGTAGTTGGCCTAAGGCATTTTGGTCGACCGTCATAACCGAAACGGGATCGCCGTTCTGCTGTGCCATCATTCTGTTCGGATTTCTAGTCGATATTATTCGCAGACTAGGCGTTGTGAATAATGAACGGAGTTCCTGATCTACTCGATCTCGTTCTTGAGGGGAGAGGTAGCTTGTAACAATTTTAGTGACGCCAAGATCTCGCCAGTATTTCCAGTGATTCTCCATATAGTCCAGTTTCGCAT
>CAYQST010000019.1:0-62628 GCA_964420295.1 uncultured Chromatiales bacterium
AAGGACAACTGTGAGCAGCGACACATCGCGAATCCGAGTTTGGATGTGCAGCGAACGGAGCGAAGATTTTTCGAGGAGATTTCCTATGTCGCACCCGGTTCTTTGGTACTTTCTTTTTAAGAAAGTACAACCCAGAAGAATTTGGTGCGTTCTTTCCATAAGAAATGCAAGCCTGCTGTAAGGACCTGGACTCCCGCTTTTCCGTGTTGAATTTGCACCCCGGGTTGCGTAATGTCGGACATGCGTGCGCCATCCTCGATCCTGCCCCTCCTGATGCTGGGAGCGCTGTGCCTGATGTTGGGAGCGCTGTGCCTGCCGCTCCGCGCCCAGACGCTGCTTTCGCCGCGCGAATCCTGGGATCTCTCCTTCCTGCGAGATGGATATTCCGGGATTCTGCATGCGGACAATGGCGCCTACGATGGACACCGGGGTCAGCTCTTCGTCAACGGAGAGTCCGGCCGGGTTCCCACGCGGGTGCGATGGTCCTCGCGCCAGGTGGAACGCCTATCCCTGCCCCCAAATCTTCCCCGCCGCATCGAGGCGGTGCATCCGGGCTCGGGCCGACTCCTGCTCTCACGGCGGGATCAGCAGGGCGTGCCGCGCGAGGTGTTCTCCCTCGATCCCGTCACGGGCCTGTCTCACCCTATTCCCGCCCTCTCCGGAGCCCGCGCCCTGGATGCGGCCTACGACGGAAACCTCGACCGCCTCTTTCTGTCCACGGAGGGCTCCGCTGTGTATGTGATGGAGGGAGGCGAAGAAACAGTGACGGACTCCCTGATGGTGGGTCCGGGCGTGGCCGGCATTGCGGTGGACAGCATCCACTCCCGCCTCGCCGTGGCACGATGGAAGGAATCCGACGGGATCTTCGCGATCGAGGTGTATTCCACGCTCAGTCTGGCCCGCCTCTTCGCGGTGCCGATTGCCGACGGCCGCCGGTATCGGGACGTCCTTATTGCGCCGGAGCTCCAGCGCATGGCCCTGGTGGGAGAACAGGACCTGCTCGTGCTCGACGAGTTCGGACAGATTCTGTATCGCGCCGTGTTTGGGGGCGCCGTGCGATCCTGGGATCTCGATCCCCGCTCCTCCAGCGCCCTCCTGCTGGAGTCTCCCTCGGATCCGGGCGTCCCAGCCGATCTTCGACGGCTTCTCGTGCTCTCCCTCGCCCGGCCCGAAAAGGACAGTCTCGAGCTCGACGGATCGCCCTCGACCCTGTTCGCACGGGCGGAAACCCAGGAGGTGCTCATCCTTCACGCGGATCGCTCCCTGCTGCGCGTGCTGCACGTGCCTTCGCGCACGATTCGCACGAGCATGCCCCTGGGACATGGGATCGACGGACTCGCCTTCGCTTCCGATGGCAGTCTGTGGATCTCCGATGCCTCGGGCCAGGGTACGTCGCTATCTCTGCTCTCGCCGGGACGGCCGTATCGAACGATTGCCTTGGAGGGGACTCCGGGCGAGCTCGTCTCGTGCGGCGACTCCATGCTCGTCGCTCTTCCATCACGCACCTCCCTCTCCGTGTGTGAAACCCAGCCCGCCCAGGTGGTGAACCGCCTCGATCTCTCCGGCTTTCCCTCACGCGCCCATCCTCCCTGGCTCCGCCTCGCGGCGCGGCCGGGTTGGATTCTGGTGGGCGATCCTCTTACGGGTCGGATCCAGGTGCAGAATCTGTTCGCGGGGTCCTCCCGTCTTTTATTCTTTCCGCCATCACCCCAATCCCGTGATTCTTCTCTTCTCCACGTGACCATGATCCCCTCGCTCGATCGGGGCGTGGCGCTCCGTGCCGCCGATTCCCGAGTCCTGCTGTTCTCCCTCTCCGATCCCTCATGGATCGAAGAACGATCCATCGATCTTCCTCCCGATCCGGCGGAGACATTTTCGACCTACCTTCGATCCGGACCCGATTCCCCGACTTTCTTCATCGGAAGTCGTGCATGGGATCCAGGCACGAATGCGCTCAGCGCCCCGCTCGCCCCAGCGGGAGCCCTGTTTCTGTACCGCGATTCATCTTCCGTCCTCTGGTTTCTGGTGCTCCGGGATTCCGCCTGGAGTCTGCGCGCGGTTGCGAGTGATGGAACCCCGCACGAGGTGTTGCCTCTCAGCTCCCTGCGTGTGGAGCAGGTGGCTATCGATGCATCGCGAGAACGATTCGCGGTGGGAGATCCCAGGGCCGGCCGGGTGGAACTCTACGAAACGAGCTCCCTGCTCCATCGTGCACTCCTCGGGACTCCCGATTCTCCCCGCTTGCAATGCTGGCTTGGGCATGAACAGAGACGAGTGGGAATCGTTGGCGGCAGCACTGCGGTTCGCTGGACCCTTGTCGCTTTCGATCTGATGGGCCGAAGACTGTGGAGCCGTGAGGGCCTGAGAACGGGAGATCAATTGCATCTTCCCCTTCGGGAGGTGTCGGGACATCTGCTCCTGATTCAGGCCCGGGGATCCGACGGGACCCTCCTTCATGCCGTTGTCCCGATTTTCTGACTTTGTTTTCTTCCTTCTCTTCTCCCCCCTTGAAAGGCGGATGGGGATGTCGTACATTTTCACAATGAAATCACGTTCCCCTCGCGGTTCATGACCTTCCAACCCCAGCAGTGTATCCACGCCTTCGAGCGTGCCGGAGAGGCCTTCATCCTGACCACACCACAGGGGATCATCACCTATGCCTCTCCTGGCGTGGAAGAGGTGACGGGATACACCGCCACGGAGCTCGTGGACCAGCACACCACGGTGTTCAAATCCTACCTCACCCCCCGTCATGTGTATGTGGACATGTGGAGCACCATTCTGGGTGGAGAGGTGTGGAAGGGTACCATCGAGAATCGGAGAAAAAACAGAGACGTGTATCGGGAAGATCTGACCATCGTGCCGATTCTCGACGAGGACCGCCACATTCAGTCCTTCTTCGCCCTGAAAAAGGATGTCTCCGGCCCATCCGCCGACACGTCGGGATCGGAAAGCGAAAAGAAATGGATGATCCACGAGGGATCCCATCTCGAGGAATTGGTGGACAGCATGTCCAAGGAATTTCGCACCACCTTCCACACGATCAACGGCTTCAGTCAGCTTTTATACGAGGAGCTATACAGCTCCCTCAGCGAGGCCCAGCACGAGTTCTTCAACATCATCCTGCAGGGCAATCAGCGTCTCATCCGCATGGTGGAGGACGTGAGTCTCGCCACGCAGATCGAGGTGGGGCATCAGATTTTCGCCTTCGAGGCCACCGACGCCAGTCTCGCACTCAAGAAAACCGTGGCCACCCTCCTGGCCCTGGTGGATACGGACAACGTGCGCGTGATTCGTGTGATACCCGATCGTCCGCTGATGATTTCCGTCGATCCCCAGCAATTCGACGTGATCATTTCTCATCTGCTCATTAACGCCATCAAGTTCACGCCGGTGGGGACGATCACCATTGGCATCGAAGCGCGGGACGGGCAGGCCATGATCTCGGTGATCGACACGGGTATTGGTATGAGTGAACGGTTCCAGCCCTACGCGTTCCATCCCTTCAAGCAGGAGGAGCTGGGGTATAATCGCGAGTTGGAGGGATTCGGGTTGGGGCTCACCATCGCCGAACGGCTCACCACTCTCATGCACGGCTCGATTTCCTTTACGAGTTCCAAGAACGAAGGCACGACCTTCGTCGTCTCCTTCCCCCTCCTTCCCTCCTGATCGATCAGTCTTTCGTTTCGATCTGATTTCGTTCCAGAACCAGGACGAGATCGGTGCTCTGTTCGGTGTATTCCGTTCCCGACAGGGTACCGAAAATCTGACAGGACCCTGCGCCCGCAGCCAGGGCGGCCGCCTGGAGTTCCTGTGCATTCAGGGGCAGAAGGGTGGTGGACATCAGCTCCGTTTTGGGCCGTTCACCCGATTCGTCGATGGTGAGAATGTTGAAGGTGAGGCGGGGTTCGGTAAAATCGTAGAACCGCACGGTGAGCAGAGCTCCGGCACGACGCACGGCGACGATACGCTCCCGGTCCCGCTGAATGCGATCGTAGTTGAGAAGCTGCACCAGAATCCGCCCTCCGGGAGCAAGGCAGGAAAGCCAGTATCGAAACAGATCCTCGAGCGTGCCCGCATCTTCGAGATGGGGAAGGGTGTTTCCGAGACAGACGAGAAGATCGAAGGGCGTGCCCTCGGCGAGGAGAGGGGAGAAGAAGTCGCCATCCTCGATGCGCACGGCGGGAAGCGATGCGCAGAATTCCCTGGCACGATCCCGCATTTCGCGAGAGGGATCGAGACCCAGCACCGTGCAACCGAGTTCACCCAGCACGCGGGTGTGGAGGCCGGTTCCGCAGCCCATATCGACCACGCGTTGAAATCCCCAGCGATGTCGCAGATGGTCCCATACCGGTCCCAACGCCGCGAGTCGCGATGTGGATTCGGTCATGTCCCCGTACACGGGGGCGAGGAGGTTGTAGAAGCTCGAAGAGTCCATGATTCGTGTTCTCCACCTGAGTTCGATTTGCGATTTGCGATACAATACCCAATTCTTCTTGGTTGTACTGTCTTTTGGAAAGAAAGTACCAAAGAAACGGGTGCGACATAGTGAAACACCCGGAAAAGTGCGCTTCACATTCGCCGCATGCAAACTCGGTCCGACACCACGCGATGTCTCAGGTGTCGTCCCTCAAACAGAGCATGCGTCGCGAATGCTCTGGCGCCCTTTTCCTGGGCGTTTCACTTGGGTCGCACCGTCACGGCTTTCCCAGAATATGACTTCGGGGTAGTGTCTGCTCGGAAAAATCCGAAATGGCCCGCCCCATGTTCATTGTTCATTGCTCATTGATCATTGAAAACCGCCTCTTCTCGGGGTATATTTCCCTTTCACGAGTCGAGAAGGCATGAAACACGGGACTTTGATTACGACGGCGACGATCCTTCTTCTCCCCCTGCTCATCGGATGTGGTGGAGGAGAATTGTTTGTGGCGCCTCCGGAGTGGACATCAGCCGCGGCGCGGGATTCGGTGGTCGCCACGTTCGCGCCCTGGTGCGCGGGCAAAACGATTTTTCTGGATCCGGGACACGGAGGAGAGTCTGACGCGGCGGTAAGTCCCAACAAGCGGCTTCGGGAAGGCGACATCAATCTTCGCATCGCGCTGCGCTTGCGGGACTATCTCCGCCAGGCCGGAGCGGTGGTTCTTCTTTCCCGGGACAGTGACGTGGCCGTGCCGTTGGAGGCCCGGGCCCATCAGGCCAATGTGAACAAGGCCGATCTTTTCGTCTCCATTCATCAGAACGCCTCTTCCGATCCCACCATTCAGTACACCTCGGTGGTGTATCACAGTCGTCCCGGCCGACGGGGCTATCAGCCCTCGAGTCAGGATCTGGCCCGCTATCTTCAACGCGAGTTGGCCTGGGTGATGCGCACCCCCGATTCGCGGATGTCCTTCGACGGCACGGTGTCGGACTTCGTGCTGGCGCCGGACCGTGGTCTGGCCGTGCTCCGCGAAGCCCGCATGACGGCGGTGCTCGTCGAATGCGGTTTTCTTAGCCATCCCGTCGAAGAGGAGAGACTGGCCCGTCCGGAATACACCGATCTTCAGGCCTGGGGCCTGTTCAACGGTATCGCGCGATATCTCAAGGCGGGCATCCCCACCCTCACCTATATCGGCCCGCTTTGGTTTCGTGACTCCCGTCCGAAGGTGGAACTCCTTGCCTCGGATTCTCTGGGCATTCAGGATGAATCCATCAAAGTGGATATCGACGGAGTGGAACAGGGCTTTTCGTTCAACGCCCGCACGGGACGCATCACCATTCTCCCTTCGGAGGAACTCTCCCAGGGCTACCATGTGCTGAGTGCCCAGGTGCGCAACAGTCAGGACAATTCCTCGGCTCCCTTCAGCACCTGGTTTGCCGTCGGATCCCGTCCCGCTTCCCTTAAACAGAGCACCGATCCCGCCGAACTTCCGCCCGATCCCCGGGCCTCGGCCCTCATCACCATCACGGCCCACGACAGCAGCGGGGCCCTTCTGGGTGACGGCCTTCCGATTCGCTTCACCACCTCGGCGGGCTGGGATACTCTGCTCATCACCCGCAAGGGTGTGGCCACCGCCACCCTCTCGGCCACTACGCCGGGCCGTCTGAGCTTCGAAGCTTCGAACGGACCCGTAACCACCCAGGGCAGTGTGACCGTAAGTGCCAGCGCCCGGTACACGAGGGGTCTCGTGATGGACGTCGACGGCAAGCCCCTGGCGGGAGCCACCATTACCCTGCCGGGACGCTCGGTGTTTCCCGTGAACGCGGCGGGCGAGTACATCGTCAGTGGAGTGCAACCGGATGGACTCGAGGTCACCGTATCCGCTCCAGGCTATTTCACGCGACAGGAAGCCCTGACCCGCGAAATCGTGCAGGATCCCTTCGTCCTCGGTCCTGTGGCCTCCGGAGTGCTCATCGGTAAACCCGTGCTTCTCGTTCCCACCCCCGCGCAGAAAGGCATCGCGCTCGATACCGCGCTCGAAGCCCGCGCCCTGCGTTCCCTGTCCGACCTGCTGAAGGCCTCGGGCGCTCAGGTGTTTGTGCTGCCTCCCCCTGAGGGAAAGAAGGGCTCTCGCGCCGCCCTGCTCGCTGCCCATCCCGAGGCTCTCGCGGTGCAGATGCAATGTCCCCGCAAGGGCGTCCGCACCCTGCTGCGCACGGCTCCCGCCTGGGGACACCCCGAAGCGGCTCTCGCGGCCTGGACGCTGTACACCAGTGGGACCGCGCAGAAGCAGACGCTCTCCGGGGGACTCCTCGCCGAGGCCCCGCGCCTGAAGCTGCTCTCGGCCATTGTGCCAGCGTCGGGATCGATGGAGGTCCAGGCCATGCAGACCGCCTGGGGTCTCTATGCCGCCCTGCTCGCACGCGAGGGTGCGAAGTCCGCAGGGACGCGCACCATTTCGGTGCAGGTAACCGATCGCGCGACGGGAGGTCCCGCCGTGCACGCTCTCGTGGAACTCAACGGCACCCTCCGCGCCATGACCAATGCCAAGGGACTCTGCGTGTTTCGCCAGGTGAGCACCAGCGACGACGAGGTGCGCGTGCTCGAACCGGAGAAGTACGACATTCGCAATGTCAACACCGAGGTGGCGCGCTGAGCGCCGCCTCTTTCGTTTCCACCCTCACTTCACGCGTGCCGTATGCTCAATTACGTTTGGTATGCCCTGATCGTCATCGGCATCCTCACCGCAGCGGGTCGGGATCTCCATGAGCTCGCCACCAATCCGCACGCGGGCAATACCGATCTCGCCGTGCACCTCGCTCCCGATCCTGGGGCCGGAGCGGGGGAATTTCGGACTGCCCTGTCCTTTATCGGTCCCCTCCCTCCCGGCATTGACACCGCCTCTCGTCACGAAGCCCTGATTCGAGAGAAGGACGGACGCACCACGGTGGTGCTCACGCTTTCCGATGCCGCTCCCTCCGTGCTGCGCGAGGTGGCCCAGTCTCAGGGAACTCCGCATTCTCTTCGCGCCACCCTGACGCGAAGCGGAGACGGCCGGATTCTGGTGCGTTGGGAACCCGTGCGATTCCAGTACCTGAAAGCCGTCACCGGGGCAGTGGTGGACATGGCGGGCACGGCGGTAGAAATCGCGCTGGGGCTCATCGGCATCATGGCCTTCTGGCTGGGGCTCATGAAGATTGCCGAGGAAGCGGGCATCGTGACACTCATTGCGAGGGCGGTGCGCCCCCTCATGCGTCGCATCTTTCCCGACGTCCCGGGGGACCATCCCGCCGTGGCGGCCATGGTGATGAACATTTCGGCCAATGTGCTCGGGCTCGGCAACGCGGCCACGCCCTTCGGCCTGAAGGCGATGGAGGAATTGCAGAAGCTGAATCCCCGGGCGGGCACGGCCTCGAATGCGATGGTGACTTTTCTCGCCACCAACACCTCCTGCATCACGCTTATCCCGGCCACGGCCATCGCGGTGCGAGCCGCAGCGGGCTCGGCCGATCCCGCCATCATCATCGGCACCACCCTGCTGGCTTCCACTGGAGCCACGGTGGTGGCCATCACCCTTTCGAAAATCTTCCAGCGACTGCGGGTGTTCGTTCCCCGCGAGGAGGCATGATGGAAATCCTCACCTCCATCGTGGCCGTGCTGTCGGCCGTGGCCATTCCCGTGCTACTGCTGCTCTTTCTCACCACCGCCATCCTGAAAAAGGTCAAGATCTATGAGGCTGCCGTGGAGGGCGCCAAGGAAGGCTTCCAGACGGCCGTGCGCATCATTCCCTACCTCGTGCTCATGCTCGTGGCCATCGCGATCTTTCGCGCCAGCGGGGCGATGGACGTGCTGCTCACGCTGCTCCATCCCCTCACCTCTGCGCTGGGATTGCCCCGCGAGGTCATTCCCATGGCTCTCATGCGTCCCCTGTCGGGCAGCGGATCCCTGGCCATCATGACCGAGACGATGAAGACGCATGGACCCGACGGCTTCATCGGCGTTCTCGTGTCGACGATGTACGGAAGTACCGAAACGACCTTTTACGTCCTGGCCGTGTACTTCGGCGCCGTGGGCATCACGCGTACTCGGCACGCCGTGCTGACGGGACTCCTGGCCGACCTGACGGGCTTTCTGCTGTCGGTGCTGGTGGTGTCCCTGCTGTTTCGCTGAAATGATCGACCGTGTTACCGGGCGGTGGGGGGAAGGACGATTCTGCCCGTCGCGGATTCTTCACGTCCGGAGTATTCCCGCAGTCGGGCACGGTACCAATAGATTCCGGCACCGAGGGCGGGATTGCCGATGAGCATGGTGCCAGGGTACAGGGTGAGGGATGTGGAAAACACCTGGCGGCCCATCATGTCGAACCACTCGACATCCAACTGCCCCTCCTCTCCAGATTGCGCGCGAAGCACAGGACGTTGCCCGGAGAAAATCGGGGCAATGGAAAAATTGACGGGAAGGCTCGGAAGATTGAGCAGGGCCAGCGGTTTCACCACCATGAAGGCCTCCTGCCCGGGCAGAGCAGATATCAGGATGCTGGGGCGCGAGGGAGAATGGATCACGGTATCCACGTGCGAGAGGAGTCCCGTTCGCGGATCCCAGCGCTCGATGCGATAAAACCGTGCGGGGCGCTCGAGACCGATCTCCACGGCGGCCCCTTCCTTCGGCGCATACGCGATGATCGTATCATCCATCATCGCGAAGCAGAGGCGTTCGCTGGAGGGACGATCCACCATGAGATCCGGGCGGCGCGTCCATGTGTACCATCGAAACCGCTCGCAGAGAGAACGCAGCACCGTCATCTGCGCGGAGCCTGGCATGTGAATGGCTTCGGTGACGTATTGGCGGGGGACATGGGTGACTTCGGTGATGGAGGGGACATGCCACTGCCAGATGCCGTTGCCTCCATAGGCGGTGCCCACGATCGCTCCCTCGATGATCCCTTCGTACCGTGCGCGTCGAATCATGTCGTCGGTCATGCGAAACCAGAGCGTCGTATCGGCTTCCCAGAAATTGCTGTTGATATCCTCGTAGCAGGGCTCCGCATCCAGTACGGGCTTCGTGGGCCTCTTCGAACGTCCGACCTCGGGTAGATGCCAGGTGTTCCAGGAGATCGCATGACCGGACTGGAACATGTGGAAGTCCAGCCAGTCCTCGGTGTTTTCATAGTACGTGAAGGAGCCGCAGGCGCCCTGGGTATGCATCGACGTGAGGTGCCGTCTTCCGCCCGCCTCCTGGAGCATGCGGGCGAAGCGGGGCCAGAAGGCATGCCGGGCACTGTCGGAGTAATTGCCATCTCCCGCAACGATCCAGAGCACGTGATGGCCGGCGTACCGCGCGGCGATATAGCGAGCGTGTTCGAGACTTTCTTCGATCGTGAGAAGACGGGCCTGATTCGGATCTCCATGCAGGACCGAAAAGTAGGCCCACAGGGGCGACATCACCACCACCATGCCACTATCATTGGCGAGAGTAACGACGGAATCCACAAAGCGATAATAGGCGGGATTGGGCTTGCAGGGATCGAAATCCAAAAAGGAATTCTCCCAATTCTGATTGCGCATCCCATGTTGCCCGATCATCTGGTGCGAAATCGCACATACCTGCAAGGCGGAGAATTTCTTTGCCCTGCGATCGGAGACCACGGTGCGAATGTCGGGCATGGTGCCCTTCCACATGATTTCCCACATCGTGTCGGCGAGATAGAAGAAGGGTGTCCCATCGTCGTGAATGAAATACAGAGAGTCGTCGGACACCCGCAGCCACCCATGCGCATAGAGAGCATTGTCTCCCGAATAGGGAAGCACCTGCATGGAACCGGTGCGCCGATGCAGTCCGGGATTGAGGGTATCGTTGCAGGAGGTGACGTAGGTCCACACTCCCGTGCGCGGAGGATTGAATCGCACCGTGTAGGTGCTGTCCCCATTCCAGAATCCATGCACCCGGTATTCGACGCCATCGGGAGAGCGAAACGCGCAGACGAGGCGAACATCCTTCTGTGGCGCGGAGTAGGAGCGGGAGGATTGGAAGGACGTTTCGAAGGTCCGGTTGACGGTGGTCGAAACCTGGGCGTGCACGGACAGCGCGCACAGCAGCAAACCGACAGAAATACGAGAGACGAAGGACAGAGTCATGGCAGGTTCCCAATACACACAGGCCTCCAATCTATCGAACTCTTTTCAGCCGGACAATTTTCCTTTCCCATCATCGTACGCCCGGCAATCTCGCATCCACACGAGAATCATTCCAGGCGAGCCGGACGAGATTCCGGAACGATGATTCCTTCCGTCGTGACAATAATGGCGGGCCAGTCTACCTCCTCGATATAGACGAGGATGGCAGTCGAGGAGCCCTTCCGAGGAGTCCATTGTTCCGGCGTGAACGGAATGCTCCATCGAGCCAGCGATCCTCGTACTTCACAGGTCCAGGAATCTGTTTCCGTCGATTCGATCACCGTAATGGTCACGATGCCATTCACCACGCGTCCATGATCGAGAGCGGCTCTCGCATGATGAAGGTGAGAGCTCTGCTGGCCCAGAGCCAAGGAGAGCATGACGAAGAGAATCCCCAGCGCGAGCAGATAGGGATCCCACAGCAGTCCTGCCGCACCCAGCGCAGCCAACGCGAGGGCGCCCCACAGGATCCTCTGCACTCTCTGACGAGAAGGACTGGCCTGTTTCTCAAGGCGCTGGAGTCGAGCTCGAGTGGTCTGACGAATGTCCATCGCACATCAACTTTTTGTGTTGTCTGCAATGTAGCGAAACGCGAATGGTCGACGAATTCATCGAATGCGAAGCATCATTCGGCCTTCGTGAAAGTCGACCAGTATCCCAAAGGCAGTGGGAGGGAGAGGTACGATGAGTATCGAGGTGCCGATGCGCAAAGCATGCGTCTGGGAATACACGCATCGCCCCAGGATGTCGAATGCATGAATGGGAAGCGTCTGCGGTTCGGGCAGTGTGATCGCAAGGTGGCAATCCGTACCGGAACGCCAGACCTGCGCGGTCGGGCGAGAATTTCGATCGACGGCCTCCACGTCCGTGGACAGAGGCAGGAGAGTGAAAAGAGCGTCCTCCCGGTCGGGGGAGAGAAGCGTGAAGGCTCCATCCTGCGCGTTGAGAACGGTATCGGCGAGACGAATCCCGGTGGCGGGGTCGGTCCATTCGACCCTCACCGCTCCCGTTCCCGCCAGGCGCAGGGACGCGAGACGTGCGGGCACGTAGCCGATCAGACTGTCTCCCCGAGAAGAGATCGCGATCCGATCGGACAGCGAGGAAGAGAGCAACCGCTCGGAACAGGGGGTCCAGAACGGCCACCCGTGAGAGAGGCAGAAGTCGCGCAGCAGGGTCATCTGCGCGGACCCCGGATAATGGATGGCCTCGCCGACGTAGTCCCTCGGTTCGTGCGTGGAGTATTCGATGGCGGGCACATGCCACTGCCAGACTCCGTTGGCGCCGTAGGTGGTCCCCACCAGGGCCCCGCTGAGGAGGCCCAGGTACCGGGAGCGACGGATGTGGAAGGGCGTGAGCCGATACTGCACCGAGGGATCGGAAACCCAGAACATGTTTTTGATGTCCTCGAAACTCGGCTCCCCATCGAGAAGGGGTTTGACGGGAACCTGGTCCCACCCGCGTCGTGCCAGATCCCAGGGCTCGGTGCCTGAGCCCGAATGCCCCGACTGCATCATGTGCATATCGATCCACTCCGTGGCGCCGCCGAAATCCTCGTAGCTGGCGTGAGAGCCGGCGGGATGCACGGTGAGGAGGTTGTCTCCCCCATGATCCCTGAGCACCCTGGCCATGCGGCTCCAATACGCCCGTCGTTCTGGGGTGTCGTAGAGGTTGTCCCCCGCCAGAATCCACAGCACGTGGTAGGCCCCGTAACGGGCGGCGGCGTAGCGCAGCCAGGTTTCGGCCTCCTCGTCGCTGAACACGCGCACCCGGGCGGGATCACCGTACAGGCGAGTGTATTCGGCCCAGAGAGGCGCGATGCCCACGAGCATCCCGCGATTGTTGGCCTCCGCCACCAGAGAATCGAGATGAAGGAAGTAGGCGGGATTTGGGCGGAGGAGATCGAGGTACAGAAAGGAATCCTGCCGATAGCGATTGTACACCCCGTAGTCGTTCATCTTCTGATGGGAGAGCAGGGTCATGTGCACCGCCGAAAATCGCTTGCGGGTGCGATCCTCGAGCCAGGCACGGATTTCATCGGTGGTGGACTTCCACCCGATCTCCCACACCGTATCGGCCAGGTAAAAAAACGGGGTGCCGTCTTCGTGTTCGAGATGACGGCCGGTGGAGGATACTCGCAGGGGCCCGTGTCGCACCAGCGTCGAAGTGTCCTCGGGCGCGGTGACGACGAAACTTCCCGTGCGCCCATGCAGGCCCGCATCCAGAGTGTCAGAACAGAGCGTGGTCCAGGTCCATCGCCCCACGGCATCGGGGCGCACCCGCACCCTCCAGATGGAGTCGCCATCCCAGAAGCCCGTGGCGGTGCGGAGATGTCCGTCGGGCGCGAGGCACTGGACGCGAAGAAGAACATCGCGCTGGGGTGACGCGTGGGGACGCTGCGCGGAAAGGCGGAGTTCGTGGGGTCGGTGAAGGTGGGCGAAGTCCTGAGCCCGGACCGGAAGCACGACAAGCAATGCTCCGAGAACGGAGAGCGGAAGACGAGACATCGGATCCTGCTAGGAGCCGTGGGCTTCGCGGATGCAGCGGTCCATCACCTTTCGCAGCGCGGGCAGGGAGAAGGGCTTGGCGACGAAGGCGTTGCACCCGGCCGAGAAGCTGCGTTCGCGGTCTTCGGGAAAGGCGTGTGCCGTGACGGCGATGATCGGCATGGACGCGTAGCGGTCGTCGCAACGGAGGCGTCGCGTGATGTGCAGTCCGTCCTCTCCTTCATGCAGGGCCAGATCCATGAGCACGATATCCACCTCATGTTGATCCAACACGGCGAAGACTTCTTCTTCGGACGTGGCCAGATGCACGGTATCGGTGCGTCCGAGAATGAGCTGCATGTAGGCAAGTGTCTCGAGATCATCCTCGACCACGAGGATGCGGTGCTTCACGAGGTCTTCCTTCTTCTCGAATCCGGTGTCGAGAGAGAAGGACATCGAAGACACAGGGACGGGAGGAACAGGCTCCACCGGAGCGGCGGGGAAGTGCACGGTAAAGGTCGTGCCCTGTCCCTTGTGGCTGGTGACGGCGATATCGCCGTGGTTGAGCTCGATGTAGTGCTTGGTGAGCGCGAGACCCAGGCCGAGTCCGTCGAAGGGTCGAGTATATCCTGTGATTTCCTGCGAGAACACCTTGAACAGCTTGGGCAGATACTCTTCGGAGATCCCGATTCCGGTATCTTCCACATCGATGCGGATACGACCATCGACATTGGTGGTGCGCACTTCCACATGGCCATGGGTGGTGAACTTCACCGCGTTGTCGAGGATGTTCATCATGGCCTGTTCACAGGCGAAGCGATCCACGTGGGTCATGGGATGGACCATTTGGTTGACCAAGCGCAAGGCGATGCGCTTCTCGTGAGCCACGGGCATGAAGTTGTCGATCACGTGCGACAGAATCTCGGTGATGTCGAGCGTTTCGGGAAACATCTCGAAGGTGCCGCTGCGGATGATGGAGATGTTGAGAATATGCTCCACCGTGCGCATGAGGCGCTGGCCACCCCGGGAGATGCTGTCGAAGAGAAGGCGTTCTTCGGGACTGGCGTGGCGGCCGAAGAGCTCGGCGATGAGGTTGCTGTACCCAAGGATGACGTTGAGCGGCGTGCGAATCTCGTGGGAGATGTTGGCGATGAAGGCGTCCTTGAGGAGATCCGATTCCTGCGCTTTGTCTCGTGCGGCGATCAGTTCCTGTTCGGCCCGTTTGCGTTCGGTGATATCCACTGCCACACCGATGAGGGCGATGGGGTGTCCGGTTTCGTTGTGAATCACCGACGTGGAAAGATCGATCGGGAAGCTCTCACCATTCTTTCTGCGGTTCACCAGTTCCCCATGCCAGTGTCCGTCCTTCAGAGTCTCCTGGAGGATGAAATCCGAACTCGTATTCCTGCCGTCCACCGAGCGAAGCACCGCGATATTCTGGCCCAGGATTTCTTCTTCGTCGTACCCATAGGTTTCGAGAAAGGCCTTGTTGACGAAGATGATGTTGTCCTGCATATCGGTGACGCTGATGCATTCCTGAATGCTGCGCACGGCCTGAGCCAGCATTCGTATCTGTCCTTCTGCGCGGCGGCGTTCCTGGGTTTCCATCGTCACGGAAATCAGGTCGGCCACCGACATCACGAAGTCCTGGTCCTCAAAAGTCCAGGCGCGAAACGCGTCGTCTTCATGACAGAGAATTCCGACGAGGCGGCCATGCAGCCAGAGCGGAACATCCATCATGCTGTGGATTTCTCTCGGTTTCAGCCAGAGGTCCCAGAGTTCGTGGGTGCGGGCGTCCTGTTCCACATCCTGCACAGCGAGAACCCGGCTGTCCCGCAACGTCTCGAAATACAGGGGGGCGTCGGAGGCCGAGATATGCGCGCCACTTTCGTGCTGGCGCGAGCGAGCATCATAGCCGTCGTAGCAGTCGATCCCTCCGTCCTCATCGAAGAGCCAGAGACTGACGAAGGAGACCCCGAGGGTTTCGGACACGGTGGCGGTGATGTGGCGAATATCCTCGGGCGAGAATACCGTTTCTGTTTGCACCAGGCGCAACAGGGCTTTTTGATAGGTGATGATGCGCTGGGCTCGGGCGTGCTCTTCCTCAGCACGACGTTTGCGATCGGTGATGTCTTCCTTCACCCCGACATAGTTGGTGACGATGCCCTGTTCATCCACAATCCCCGAAATCGAGGCGGCCTCCCAATACAGCTCCCCGTTCTTGCGACGATTCAGAAGCTCGCCTCTCCATTCTCCTCCCTGGGAGATGTGATTCCAGAGTTGGGCGTACACCTCGGGGTCCATCTTTCCCGACTTGATGACGCTCGGACGCTTTCCGATGAGTTCTTCCGCGCCGTATCCCGAGGTTTGTTCGAAACGGGGATTGACGTAGCGAATGATGCCACTCGTGTCGGTGATGACGATCGAGGTCGGACTCTGCTCCAGGGCACGAAGTAAAACGCGCAGTTCCGATTCGGCCTTCCAGCGACGTGTGATGTCCTCGCCGATGGAGACCAGGGCCACCGGAAGTCCCTGAAGGTTGCGCAGAATGGTGGTATTCCACACCACCACCCGCTCTTCTCCATTGCGCAGGACGAGGCGGTTTTCTCCATTCATGCTGGCCAGACCTCGGCGCACGGCTTCCAGCCGCCCATCTACCATTTTTTCTCTGAGATCCTCGGGCACGAACAGTTCGAACCAACTCCGTCCCTTCAGCTCATCGCGGGACCAGCCCGAAAACACCGCGAAGGCATTATTGCAGAAGGCGATGTTTCCCGAAGAATCCAAAATGACGGCGATCATGCGAAGTCGTTCGAGCATCTCCTGAAAACGCAATTCGGCTTCGGACACGATGCGATCGTCCTGCGCAACCGCGGTCGGGAGAAACGGCTCTCTCTCTGCGGGCACGGGCGCAAGAGTCACCAGACTGCCGAAGGCGCCATCGAGATCACAGGGCTCCTCTCCCGCCATCCATTCCCGATCTCCGGACGAAAAACGAATCGAGGCCCCCTGTCGCAGGTCTTCGAGCCGGCTTTCGAGCAGGGTTTTCACCTCTTCGTCGCGATCAAAGAGCACGGTGGCCAGGGGACTCGTGCCCACGAGACAACCCGACTCGTCCCAGAGGCAGAGGGCGTCTTCTGAGTGGTCGAGGAGTAACTGGATCAGCTTTCCGTTACGAATCGAGGAGATGGAAGGAGGTGGGAAGGAGGAAGCGGGCATGCAGGGACTCGGAATCGAACAAATCGGATTAACGGCATCCGGAAATCAACCCGTTGTTGCAATGTAATACAGCATTCTTTGGAATGCAACGAAATAATTTCAGCGCAACCACTTATAGCAATTTTCTCAACGAGCACTTGATTCCTTAGTTTTTTGAGGTGAGGAATGGAAGGTGTATGGAAGCTGAATGGTGCTACAGGAAACCCATTTGCCGTTCTGCGATGTTTTTCCCATGATACAGTTTCAGATTTTTCCTCAATCGCTTAGGTTTCCCCGTTCCCGTGATGGTCATCTCCTCTTCGTTCCGCAAGTGTCTCGCCCTGGCGATTCTCGTCTCCGTGCTGGCTACCCAGTTCGTGGCGGGAGCGCATATTCACCACGCGGGCGAGGATCGGGGACCGGTGACCTTTGCCATGGCGCGGGAGGATGCGGGACACCCCCATTTCTCCTGTTCCCTATGTGAGTTTCTCGCCACTGCTCTGGGCGAGATCCTGCCCCGAAGCGACGCTCCCGATCCCGGACCGACCGACGCCCTGCCCATCGGACACCAGGCAGACGCCCTCCCTTCCCTCTCGACACATTCCTCCACTCCACGCGCTCCTCCACCCATCGGATGACCTTCTCGGCCGGACGGCGAACGCCACCCGGATCACGAACTCATCCAATGTTTGGAGGATTCATGTTTCGCGTTCTTACCGCGATGGTTCTCATTCTGATGGCGGGAGGATCGCCTCTCGCTGCCTTCTCCTGGTTCGGAGGAGGCCCGACGGAGGTGCAGTTTACCGGACGCGTGGTGGACAGCGCGACGGGATCTCCGTTGGTCGGCGCTACGGTTTTGGTTGCCGAGCTGCGCACGGGAGACATGACCGATATCGACGGAGCCTTCTCGCTCCGTCTTCGGGCTGGCACCTGGACGGTGACGGTGCGCTACATGGGCTATCGCGAGGTGTCCGAGCGCATCACCTGCACGGGACTGCTGCGTCGTCGCTACGCCCTGGCGCCCTCGTCCATCGAATTGCCCGAGGTCCGCATCGAGAGCGGATATCACGACGCCCACATGGTGACCTCTCCGCAATCTATGATCGTCCTTGGCCATGCGGATCTCGATCGCCTGCGAGGACAGACGCTTGGAGAGACGCTCAAGGATCTCCCCGGCCTCACCGTGCTGCAAACGGGACCGGGGATCTCCAAGCCCGTGGTGCGGGGACTGCACAGTCAGCGGGTCACCGTGATGAACGGGGGCCTGGCCCAGGAAGGGCAGCAATGGGGTGGTGAGCACGCCCCTGAGATCGATCCCTTCGCGGTGGACCGGGTGGAAGTGATCAAGGGGGCGGCGGCCGTGCAATACGGGGCCGGAGCCATCGGTGGCGTCATCCGGGTCGAGCCTCCTCCCCTGCGCACCCTTCCTGGCTGGGGTGGGGCCCTGATCCTCAACGGCTTCTCGAATAATCGTCAGGGTGCCGGATCCCTGCTGCTGGAGGCCGCGCCCGCAGCCCTGCCCGGATGGGCGGCGCGGGTACAGGCGAGTGTCCGCGAGGCCGGGACCGCCACCACACCGGAGTATCGGATCGACAACTCCGGTTTCCGCGAACGCACCTTGAGCGGAGCCCTCGGCACCGCCACTGACGCGGCGGGTCTGGAGCTACGCGCGTCACGGTTCTCCACCGAGCTCGGCATTCCCCGCAGCACCCATTTCGGAAGCGCCTCCGATCTGTACGACGCCATCACAAGAGGACGTCCGCTGCAGGACGCAGAATTCACCTATGACATCGCCGCTCCCCGTCAGGAGATCACCCACGATCAGCTCGCCCTGCACGGGCACTGGATCTTTTCCCGGCTGGGTCGCCTCACTCTCACCCTCGGACGTCAGGTCAACCATCGGCAGGAATGGGATGCGCATCGCCGGGGTGCCGACAGCAGCGGCCGCAGCGCACGCCCCGCCTTCGATCTGGAACTCGTCTCCCATGCGGCGGATGTGACCTTCGCGCATCAGCCCCTCGGCGCGGTGTTCGGAACCGTGGGCGTGGGATTCTCCGAACAGACCAACGTGGGGAACAGCCTCTCCTATCTCATTCCCAATTACCGCATGCTTGGATTCGGGTCCTGGATCATGGAAACCTGGAGCCGCGATCCGCTCACCATCAACGCGGGCCTGCGGGTGGATTCCCGTCGCATGCGGGTGTATGCCTATGCCCCGCGGGCCGTGCCCGATACCACGCATTCCTGGCTCGATCTGTCGGGCTCGGTGGGACTCATCTGGAAGCTCAGTACGCCCCTCACCCTGGCCGCCAATCTCGGCACAGCCTGGCGAGCCCCCGGCATCAACGAACTGTACAGCAATGGCGTGCACCACGGCACCGCGCAATACGAAATCGGAGATCGCGGCCTCGACCGGGAGCGGTCCCTGAGCGCAGATCTTTCTCTGCGCGTGGACCACGACGACCTCTACATCGATATCGGCACCTTCGGCACCTGGTTCGAAAACTACATCTCCCTTCTTCCCGAACTCCCGCCCACGCTGACCCTGCGCGGCATCTTTCCCACCTTCCGGTATCGGCAGTCCCGCGCCCTCCTCGCGGGACTCGACGGCACCCTGCGCTGGGCTCCGTTTGCCACACTCTCCACGGGATTCACCGGTTCTCTCGTGCGTGGCACCGACCTCGATCGCAACGAACCCCTCTTTCTCATGCCTGCCGACCGGTTTCGCCTCTTCGTTCATCTCCATGGCGAGGATTGGGGCGCGATCACCGAACCGTACGCCGAAGTGGGTCTGCTGTTCGTGCGTCGCCAGGATCGTGTGCCCTCCGCCCAGGACTACGCCCCTCCGCCGGATGGATACCACCTAGTGGATCTGGAACTCGGCGGCACGGTTACGGCCTTCGGCACACCACTCCATCTCCAACTCGCCGTGCGCAATCTGTTCAACACTCGGTACCGGGATTACCTCAGTCGCTTCCGCTATTTCATGGACGACCCCGGCACCGACCTTTCTCTTCGTCTCCACGTTCCCATAGGAGACCGGCCTTGATGTTTCCCTCACTATGGATCATGTCATGAAATCACGCCTTTTCACCCTTTTCTCCCTCGCCCTTCTCTCCTTCACGCTTCTTTCCTGTTCCGATTCCAACCCCTCCAATCCTCCCGTCGTGAACGATCACGGCGTGCCCACCACCGTGGAACTCATCCTTGTCAAATACCGCAGCGACGGCACCCTCTCCGACGACACGACCCGGGCTCTGGTGCGGGACACCAGCGTGGTGCAGGGCCGCCCGGCCAGCGAGGGCCAGCTTCTGCTCGACGACCGCAGTCGCTTTCAGGGCACCGTTCGGATCTATGATGAATCCGGTTCTTCGCGTGTGGATCTGACCGCTGACATTGAACGAGAAAAAGATGGACATCTGTTCGTCTATACTCCGAAGGGCGGACTCGACGGCACGGTGCTCGCCATATCGGAATTGGATAAGGACAACAAGGGTCAGGATCTCGGTCTGCGTTTTCGGGTCGATACCGGTGACGGTCCCCGCGCTGGTCTCCTGAACCTCCGTCTCCGTCATTACGACAGCAACAACAAGAACGATGCCCAGTTCGATACAGACATCGATCGGGATTTCGTGGTTGCGATTCGATGATGGGAGGAACCGCTCCTGCATGGGTGGCGTCACGATGAGGGCGCGTTTGCTCACCCTGGTTCCCCTCCGTAATTTGCCGGGGTACTTCCATTGCAGGATACCGTCATGACTACGCTCTCGTCTTCTCCCATCTCCCGCATCGCCATCAACACCGGAGGCGGAGACGCACCGGGTCTCAACGCCGTGATTCGCGCGGTGGTGCTGGGCGCCGATAACCGGGGTTGGGAGGTGATCGGCATTCGGGACGGATTCAATGGTATGCTCTCGCCCGAAGACTATCCCGACGGCGGACTGGTGCGATTGACGCCCACCGCGGTGCGTGGCATCACTCACCTGGGCGGCACCATCATTGGCACCACCAATCGGGGTAATCCCCTTCACTTTCCCATCACCAACCTCGACGGCTCGGTGACGGAGATCGATCGCAGCGACGAGATCATTCGGGAATTCATCAAGCATCGACTCGACGCCCTCATCGCCGTGGGCGGGGACGGCTCCCTCACCATTGCGGACGCCCTGTCGAAAAAGGGACTCAAGGTGATCGGCGTGCCCAAGACCATCGACAATGATCTCGACCGGACGGTGGCCACCTTCGGATTCGAATCGGCGGTGTCCTTCGCCACCGAATGCCTCGACCGGCTTCACAGCACGGCGGAGGCGCATCGTCGCATCATGGTGGTGGAAATGATGGGGCGCTACGCGGGCTGGATCGCCCTCCATGCCGGAGTGGCAGGTACGGCCGATGCCATTCTGATTCCCGAGATCCCCTACGACATCGAGAAGGTGGCCGAGAAGATTCACCAGCGCAAACGCAGCGGACGCAATTTCAGCATCGTCGTGGTGGCCGAAGGTGCTACGCCCCTGGGCGGTAGCACCTCGATCATCAGCCGCGAAATCGGACGGGCCGAACGCCTGGGCGGAGCCGCCGAACAGGTGGCGCGCGCGTTGCAGGATATCACGGGACAGGAAACCCGCTTCGTGGTCCTGGGGCACCTGCAGCGAGGCGGCACGCCGGTCACCTCGGACCGCCTGCTCGGCCTGCGCTTCGGAGCCGCCGCCGTGCGAGCCCTATACGAAGGACACGACGGAATCATGGTGGCCCTCGATCCGCCCACGGTAAACTACGTGCCCCTGGCCGAGGCCACCAATCGCATGAAGGTCGTTCCTCTGGACTGCGACACCATGCTCACGGCCCGCGATCTGGGGATCAGCTTCGGGGACTGAGGCCCGCTCTATTTGACCGAAAATCCTTTGGATTTCAGAAAGGCCACCGCTGCCTCGCGGTGATTGCCCTGGAGTTCCACCACGTCGTCCTTCACGGTGCCCCCGGTGCCGCAACGCACCTTGAGCTCCTTCGCCAGGGCCTCCAAATCTTCACGCTCGTGATGGAAGCCCGCGATCACCGTCACCGTCTTTCCTCCCCTCCCCTTCTTCTCGATGTTCACGCGCAGCTTCAGCCCCAGCGCCACCGTCGCCCGGTCTCGCTCCGACGCCGCCTTCGGCTCCGGCGGCACGGCCCCCGGCACCAGCATATGCAAATCCTCCAGACTCGTCACCCGCTTCGTTGCCATCTCTTCACTCTTCACTCTTTACTCTTCCCGTATTCACGTATTCACGTATTCACGTATTCACGTATTTCCTTATTCACTTCCTCCCCACCCAAAACCCCCAGGCCGGAAGATTCACCGTCATCGAGGTGCCCGCGAAATCCACCTTCCCCTCGGAATACAAATGCGTGAACACGGGATTGCCCGGAATCGTGATCGATGCCTTCACCGCTTTCTTCGAAAAATTGATCACCGTCAGCGAAGTCTCCGATTCGGTTTTTCTCGTCATCACGAAGAGCGGGGCGGGTACACCCGCAGTTACCACCGTTGCGGTGCCCGAACGCAGACTGGGAACCTGGGTGCGGAGGGAGTTGAGCACCTTGTAATGCGCGCGAAACTGCGCGGAGTCTTTTCGCCAGTCGATGGGCACCTTTTCGAAAAGATCGAGACGGCGGGTATTGCCGATCTCGTCGCCGTTGTAGATGAGGGGCATACCGGGGAGCACGGTCATCAGCACGGCAGCAGCTTTGGCGCCCTCCACGCCGTAGCGCTGTACAGCGGGCATGTCGTACACGTTCTTATCATGATTCGACAGGAAGCGTAGCCGTGTAGCCCCTCGGGGAAACTGGAGATCCTCCCGGCGGAGCACCTCGCCCAGAGACGACGCGGGGAGTTTTCCAGCATAGATGGGACCGAGCAGGTCGTAGGTGTTCCAGGCATAGGTAACGTCGAAGCCATTCAGATGCTGCTTCGGATCGGTGCCTTCGGCCAGCATGAGGATTTTCTTGCCCCGGCCCAGGAATTCCCGCGCTTCCTTCCAGAAATCGAGGGGCACCATTTCGGCCACGTCGCAGCGAAATCCGTCGATGTCCATCTCCTTGATCCAGTACGCCATCATGCGCATCATCCAGGCCCGCAGTTCGGGTCGGGAATAATCGAAATCGGCCACGTCGTGCCAGGCGGCATTTGGGGCGATGATTTCGCCCTTGTCGTTTTTCGTGAACCAGTCCGGATGCTCGGTCACCAGAGGATTGTCCCACGCCGCATGATTGGCCACCAGATCGATGATGATGCGCAGGCCCATGGCGTGGGCCGCCCGCACCAGCGAACGAAAATCGGCCAGGGTACCGTAGTCCGGATTCACACCGTAGAAGTCGGCCACGGCGTAGGGACTGCCCAGCGTGCCCTTGCGGTTTTTCGCGCCAATGGGATGAATGGGCATGAGCCACACCACGGTGACGCCCAGATCCCGGAGTTCGGACAGGCGGTCCTCGAGTCCCTTGAATCCTCCCTGCGCGGAGAAGGAGCGGGGAAACACTTCGTACACGATGGCGCCGTTGGCCCAGTCGGGCAGGGGCGGGGTCAGCTCATCGCGTTCGGGGGTCTTCATCAGATCCTCTTCATTTGTGTAGGATTGGATGCGCACCGCGCCCATGAGTCCGCCGGGACCTTCCCGATCCTCCACGCAGAAGGTCACTTGATTCTCGCCCGGCTGCAGCGCGGCCGTGACATCGAAAAAGAAACGCTGTCCATGGCCTTCGTGGGTGCCCACGGACTTTCCGTTCACCCACACGGTGGCGTTGTCGTCCACGCCCTCGCATACCAGCGCGTATTTCCTGCCCGCTTTTGGGGTGAGGGACACCGTGCGCCGGTACCACCCTAATCCATCGTATCGATCCCAGCCCGCTTTGTCCCAGAACCCCGGAACAGCGAGGGGCTTCCAGGTCTCGGCCTTGAAGGCTGGAGAGAACCAGCTCTCCTTACGACCCGTCTTTTTCGGGTCGGTGGAGAACTGCCAGTCTCCGTCGAGGGAGATGAGGTCCTGAGCGAGAAGGGGAAGGGACGAAAGAAGCCAGGTGAATGCGAGAAGGAAGGAGAGACGTGCGCGGGAGCGGAACATGAGGGTGCCGGAGAGGTGAGACATTCGGAACACGACCATGGAGGAAAATCGTGAATCCCCGAGCGAGGGGCAAGGGATGGAATGAGCATTCGCATCCTCGAAACGGACGGAGACCTCGCGGAGTTCACCCACGAGGTCTCCACGCCTGTCGGAAAACGGGAATCAGGATCGGTTGGCGCCCGCGATGAGGTTGAGCGCGCTGCCGGCCCTGAACCATCCAATCTGCTGGGCGTTGAAGGTATGCTGGAGTTCCACCCGATCCTGGGACCCATCGGCATGAGTCAGCACCATGTCCAGAGTGCGACCGGGCTCGAGGGTCGTGATGTCGATGGTGATGCGGTCGTCCTCCCGCACGAGTTCATAATCCGCGGGATTCACGAAGGTGAGAGGAAGCATGCCCTGTTTCTTGAGATTGGTTTCGTGGATGCGCGCGAAGGAGCGGGTGATGATCACCTTGCCGTTGAGGTGGCGGGGTTCCATAGCCGCGTGTTCACGGCTCGAACCCTCGCCGTAGTTCTCGTCTCCCACCACCACCCAGCCCTGACCCGCGGCCTTGTAGGCTCGGGCCACGGCGGGCACCTCGCCGTATTCACCGGTGAGCTGGTTCCGGACGCTGTTCATCTTGTCGTTGAAGGCGTTCACCGCTCCGATGAACATGTTGTCGCTGATGTTGTCGAGATGGCCGCGGAAGCGGAGCCAGGGTCCCGCCATGGAGATATGGTCGGTAGTGCACTTGCCCTTGGCCTTGAGCAGAAGGGGCATGGACTGGAATTCCTCGGGCTTCGGCGCGGTGAAGGGCGTGAGGGCCTGGAGGCGATTGCTGGAGGGAGCGATTACCACCTGCACCATGCTGCCGTCCTCGGCGGGGGCCACGTAGCCGTGGGGATCGGGCACGAAGCCCAGGGGCGGGAGTTCCGCTCCGGTGGGCGGATCGAGGGTGACGGATTCGCCCGCCGCGTTGGTGAGGGATTCCCTGGTGTAGTCGAAGGTGAGGCGTCCCGCGATGGCCAGGGCCGCCACGGTTTCGGGACTCGCGACAAAGGCATGGGTATCGGGATTGCCGTCGTTGCGACCCGTGAAATTGCGGTTGAAGGAAGTGATGATGGAATTGCGATCGCCCTTCTGCACGTCGTGCCGTTTCCACTGACCGATGCAGGGGCCGCAGGCATTGGCGAGGACCTTGCCTCCGATCGCTTCGAGCACGGCGAGTTGCCCATCCCGTTCAATGGTGGCCCGCACCTGTTCGCTGCCGGGAGTGATGGTGAATTCCGAAGTCGCCTTCAGTCCCTTCGACGCGGCCTGCCGGGCCACAGCGGTCACGCGATCGATATCCTCGTAGCTCGAGTTCGTGCAGGATCCGATCAGGGCCACCCGCAGCTCCTCGGGCCAGCCGTTATCCCGTACGGCCTTCGCGAATTCCGAAATGGGATGGGCGCGATCGGGCGTGAAGGGTCCATTGATATGCGGTTCGAGTGTATCGAGATCGATATGGATCACCTGATCGAAATAGGCCTCGGGATTTGTTTCTACTTCAGGATCGGCTTCGAGGCAGGAGCGAATGCCCTCGGCGAGGGTGGCGACATCGTCCCGCCCGGTGGAGCGCAGATAGGCCGCCATTTTCGCATCGAAGGGAAAGAGGGATGTGGTGGCGCCGATTTCCGCGCCCATGTTGCAGATGGTGGCCTTGCCGGTGGCGCTCAGGTTGCGGGCGCCGTCTCCGAAATACTCGACGATGGCCCCGGTGCCGCCCTTCACGGTGAGGATCCCAGCCAGTTTCAGGATCACGTCCTTGGGAGAGGTCCATCCCTTCAGCGTTCCCGTGAGCTTGACGCCGATCAGCTTGGGGAATTTCAGCTCCCAGGGCATGCCGGCCATCACGTCCACCGCATCGGCTCCGCCCACCCCGATGGCCACCATGCCGAGTCCCCCGGCATTCGGGGTATGGGAATCCGTGCCGATCATCATGCCGCCGGGGAAGGCGTAGTTTTCGAGTACCACCTGATGGATGATGCCCGCGCCCGGCTTCCAGAATCCAATGCCGAACTTACGGGAGACGGAGGCGAGGAAGTCGAACACTTCGCGATTGCTGTCGGAGGAGGCCGCCAGATCCTGGGCCGCGCCATGCTCGGCCACAATGAGGTGATCGCAGTGCACCGTGCTGGGCACGGCCACCTGAGGGATCCCCGCGCTCATGAACTGCAGCAGCGCCATCTGCGCGGTGGCATCCTGCATGGCCACCCGATCGGGACCGAAATCCGCATAATCCACTCCACGGTGAAAGGGGCGCTCGGGGCGGGACCAGAGATGGGCGTACAGCACCTTTTCGGCATAGGTCAGGGGGCGGGCGAGCAGATGGCGTGCGGCCTCCACGTGTTCGGGAAAGGTCGCATATACGCGCGCGATCATGTCGGCATTCATCGTCATGGCGGAGTCCTTGATTGGTTCGCTGTTGGAAAATTCGTGGCGTGTGAAGAAGAAAAAGGTACGAAAGTACCGGTGATTTCATAACACCGGAAGAGGGGAAAAGGTTGTCGCCATCTGATCTTCCCTTCGCCGTATGGCAGCCCGCGCAAAGGATATCCTCATTCTCTCAGTGATTCTCTACCAGGCTACCATCGCCGCGCATCTCCCCCCCCCACCCGCACAACATTTTTCTTGACAATGCCCCAGCTCCGGGGTAAGTTTTCGTATTGCATGCCACTCCCTGCCGGAGTTTTCATGGAGCCGATCTCATCCTGCGGTTGCCGCATCCCGCGCCGGGAAGGCGCGGAGAGGGACCGTCATAGGTCGAGGAGGGACGCTCCCACCCAAACCGTGCGTTCCCCGCGCATCGAGTGCGTGGCACTGTGATCATCACCGTCGAACCGAGTCCAACCTGGAGAACCTCGTCCCACGTCGAACCTGCGCATCCACCTGTCCACCGCGTCTGTCCTTCCGAACATCCGGATGGTATCGATCCCACGCACGGACCGCTTCCCCTGGCGGGAGCGGAATATGGATTCCTTCATTTTACATTTTTCAGGGATTGATCATGACCACCTGTACCTCACCATCGAATGGCGATGAGCTCCGCAGTTGCGGGGCAACGCTAACACACACACACACACACAACTTAGGCTGGGACTGATTCTCATGGGACTTTTTCTGCTCGCGTCGAGCGTCTGGTCCCAGACGGAATGGAAGGACCGGTACATTACTCTCGCCGGGGGGACTCAGAAGAACCCCTCGATCGCGAGGGCGACGAATGGAGAATACACGGTGATCGTCTGGGAGGATTACCGAGAAGACGCACAAGGCGACATTTATGCACAAATGATCGACAACGACAATGGCATAGCGCAGTGGTTCCCCATCGATGGGGTGCCGGTGTGCACCAATACCAAAGCGCAGCGCAATCCCCGGGCGGCATGGGATGGGATGGGTAACGTCATCATCTGTTGGGAGGATTACCGTTCGGACACGGCAGGCGTGTTTCAGTCCGAGACGGCGCTCTGCGAGATTTGGGCGGCAGCCCTGTCGACGGGCAACGGACGCCCTCCGGTGACATGGTCTCAAGCAACCCGCGTCGTGGGGGGCATGGAAGAACGGGCATACCGGCCGCGCATCATCGGCATCACGGATGGTGCCTATATAACCTGGAATGATACACGCTGTGATCATAAGGGAGTCGTGACGAACTCGGTTGACCGAGATGTGTATATACAACGTCTCGAGAGTGCAACGGGGACCTACCCCGGAGTGGGCAACTGGGTGGCCAATGGCATCCGAGTTCATGTCGATACATCGTATCAGCAAGAGAACAGTGAACTGGCTCTGGATTCGATCGCCTACGATCAGCCGGGTACGTTCGGCGTTGTGGTGGCCTACGAAAACGAGGCACCGGACGAGCAACGACGGATCTGCATGAACCGTATGAATTACCGGGGCGAGCGATTGTGGGGGAATCGCGATATACGGATATCGCCCATCCCGAGGGAAACTCCTTTCGGGTACTATTACCGTTTGAGACAGGAAGATGTTGAACTTGCTCCTGTCGCAGTTCCCCTGTCCGGTATGCTCGGAGGTGGGGCCGATCGGTACATTATCGCCACCTGGCACGGGTATTTTGACACGCTGAGCTATAGTAGTCCGTGGACCTACCACATCTTCGCTCAGAAGGTGGGCGTGGGTTCAGGGTCCCTGTCGTGGCCTGGATCGGGAGATACACTTGGGACTCTTGTGACGAACCTATCCGGGAATCAAGTCCATCCCGAGATTGCCTATCACGGAGGGACGGTTCTGATCGGATGGGAAAACGAATCGGAAGCGAATGGAACCGGGATCGATATTTGGGCGAATACCGTGGATCTGAGCTCGGGAATTCCCGCAACGAGCTCAGGAGTGCCGATCTGCGATGCGGACAACGCGCAAAGTGATCTTCATGTGGCATATGCCCCGGCGTTCGATCGATTTCTTCTGGGCTGGATCGATGCCCGGTTGGGAGTGACCGACGTGTACTATCAATCCACCTCGTCCAGTCTAGCCTATCTGGATGAAGTGGAGAACGGTCGTGCGGTAACCCTGGCGACCGGGTCGCAATACGATTTGGATATGGAGAATGGCTTGTTCGTCTTCGCGGACGGCCGGAAGACGGAGGATGACAACCTCTATGCGCAGAAGTTGGGCAACGAATGCGACCTTCCGACACAGATGCACTGGAAGGATGAGCTGGTGAAATGGACGCCGGGGGTCCCGGTGGACGGATTCCGATTCTGTGTGAGTGACAGCGGTGATACCTACGTTGCCTGGTACGAGAACCGTCATCTGGATGCATACGAGATCGATGAGCCGGGGATCTATGTGCAGAGGATGGATGTGAATGGGGTCCCGCACTGGACGAATGGGGGCATTCGGATCAGCGAGCCGGGCACGATCTGTAACCATCCGGACATCCAGGTTCGGAACACCAGTATCTACGTCACTTGGGAGCAAGATGGAGGCATCATGCTCGCGGAGATGGATCTGAATGGGTATGTGCTATGGACGAATATTGCTGTTAATGGTCCCGATGCATCTTGGCCACGGATTTCGTTGGGAGATTATATCGCCTTTGCCTGCTATCAGAAAAGTCGTACGGAGCTGTTCTTCGATTTATTGGATTATGATGGTCAAAAACAGGGAATAGTACAAAACCCAATTCCATCGATAACTGGATTTCTAAATATTCCTCCTAAGGTCCTTTGTAGTGGTGGCGATGATATAGTTGTTGCAGCGTTGGATCCTGCAGGTTTGCAGGTACGATTCACTAATGATCAAATACCACCAGCCCTTGGCGTCACATCCTTCGATTTGGTCCTGGACAGGATACCTGATGATAATCAGAATTACCGTCCAATTCTTGTGTACACCGACAGTGCCCATGTGCACGCGGAACGATTGACTGGAGCTAACCGATACCCCACTTCATCTATCATCGCCACGGAACCAGGTGCCTTGTATACGGGCATCTCGGCTGTATGTGATGGCATGCCAGTAGGGAATCCCGTGGAAGTTGGCGGCGGTGCATTGGTGACCTGGGATTGTCTGCGCTATGACTCGACCATCGCAGGATATGCCCACCGGGTGGAAGCGCAGCGCGTGTTCTGGCCGGATCAAGGGACCGTGAATACGCAATGGCCCCAAGCGCTGGCACTGACAGGTGGAGTGAACAACACCAATACCGCGCCGGTGATCGCGTCACTGAGCACTGCGGTCAGCGACACCTCGTGCTACGGAGTCGTGGCCTGGCGGGATGGGCGAGATCTCTGGTGCACGGGAGGCACGGCCATCGTAACCCAGTGTGTCAATTTCGCGGAGACGTATTCTCCTCCCTCCTCTGACCCGCGAAAATGGTCGAACCCCAAGGAGTTGAGTCCACAGATGGGTACCATCTATCAAAGTGACGTTGCGATTCTGCAAAACGGAGAGAACAGCGTGGCGGCGTATTGGCTCGATACTCGGGCGGGAGAGGCGGTGATCGCGGGAACCCGGTACTCAGATAGTGTGAGTGGAGCGAGTCATGCGATAGTCATCAGGAAAGAGGCTCCTCGAGTGAACGTTCCCGAGACGGAAGCGATGCTCACCTCCCTGTATCCAAATCCATTCCACCAGTATCGGTCCCAGGCCCTGACCATGAGCGTGCGTGTGGAATCGCCGTCGCAGGTCCGGTTTCGGGTCCTTGACCTACTGGGCCGTGTACACTATACCGAGGATCTCTCCCTTCTTCCCGGGCAGGTTCTTCTCTCGGTGCCTTCCTCACGACTGGCCTCTCTGCCCGCCGGGCGTTATCGCCTGGAGATCAACGTTGGCTCACGGTGGGAATCACGACTCCTAACGATTCTTCCCTGATCATGCGTCGGATCACCCGGGGAAGGGCGTGGATTCCTTCCCCGGGGATCCATTATCATGGAGGCCATGTGAATAGGCAGTTTTCGATATATATATACATCAATCTGACCCTTGCTTGGATCCTGTTACCCGTGAACCAAGTTGTGCTCGCGCAGATAGCCCGTGGAGATATCCCATCACGGTACACGGCTCAGTCCCTGCATCTTCCTCTCGCAATCATGGAAGAAGAACCAGGCAAATATCGAGGATACCAGGGTGGAGTAGAGTTCACGCGGGAAGGAGTGAGTGTTTTCCTGTCAGAGAGGAACAAAGAAACGATCGTGCAAAGCGACATGTTGTGGCCGACTCGACCTGAACCGCTGCGGAAGGGTAAAACAACAATGCGTTTTGTGGGGGCTTCGCGGGATATGCGCATGGAGCCATTTGGCCTTCACCCTGGCAAGGGGCAGGTGTACCTCTCCTCGGACTCTGCCAAATGGCGGGTGGGACTCCCGCTGTATCGTGGTATGGCATACCACGGGGTCTGGCCGGGTGTGGACATTGTGTATGAGGAGACGAATGGCAGACTGGAAAGCCGGATTATTCTGCATCCAGGCGCACACGTTACGGATGTGCGATTTGAAGTGGATGGGGGAGAAGAAGAGGCACGAAGGGCAGTGGTGGGTGATACCCGTGATCCACGACAAAGCGCAACATGGGACTATCGGACAGGAGGCGAGAAAACGATCGTGTCACTTCAGGAACTGGACGGTTCACGGGACATGGTCTTCTATAAAACAGAGTTCAGCCGATACCTTACAGCACAGAGAGGGACGGTCGATGCGATCCATGTGGATGAGGACGGGCGTATCACGGTACTCATCGAACACGACACATTGAAGCACTATATCGGAAGGCTCTATTGCGACGGAATATCCGTCCAGTTCATGACATTATATAGCAATGAGCGACATTCGCCTATTGGGTATGGGGCTCGGCAACTCATTGCTGTGCAACGTGACGGAGCGTCAGTGCTTGCATTTCCGGCTTACGATTTAGATGCGATTCCGTTTACCTCAAATGCAAGGGAGCCCACGGATCCATCTATTTGGCATAATAGAGGATATAATTGTTATAAAAGTACAAAAGCAGTGATCCAGAAGTATAGTGAAATGGGAACTCTTGAATACTCAAGCCTATTTGGATTTGACACAACCTTTGTCCTTGTACCATCAGATCTCGCACTGGATGCTGAAGACAATGTATACATTTGTGGAATGATAAGTCGATCTCATGGAGGTGAGTGTTTTTATCATCCTAATAACTATGCCTCACGGCCCTTTTCATACCTTACGCAGGGAAGCTGGCGTCATGAGCTTGATCAGTATCCCTGGCCGGAAAGTGAACGAGGATTCCTGGTGAAGCTCGGTAGAACTCCAGATAGTCTTCACTGGGGGACCATGCTCCTCGACAATTTTTTAAGCATTCGACTAAGCGAAACCCCGTCCAATCCGTCTCTCTTTACAGGCGAAAACAAAGAACTGCATCTGGAAATTGATGACAGAGACCGACCTGTCGTACTGGGAACGGTGACGGGGCCAGTAATCGCCGAAGCAGTAAGGAATGCAATACACCCATCATTTCTGGGAGGACGATCGGAGGGGTTTCTGATGCGTTTTTCACAGGATGGGGCCTCCTTGCTTCAGGGGACCTATCTTGGCGGGAGCGGAGACGAGATTTTTACCTATTTGCGCCGAGGTAGGAACGGAGAACTGCATATGGGGGGCACTACCAGCTCTCTTGATTATCCATTAGTAAATAGTAGTACTCACCCATCTGCAGACTGCAGCGTGACGGGAGATGGGATGTACAGTATTCTGGGGAGCGATGGGAGCCTGATCCGAAGTGGGTACCTGGGGATGTCGGATTATGATCGACTTCTTGATGAGGCCGTGGACGAAGCGGGAAATCGATACTTACTCGGCGTGGCCAATATGGATAAACTCAGTGAATGGAATGGGTATTGCTTACCTGGGAGCGGAGCCGCTCAAATCCTCACGGTCCTTCCTCCACAATCGGACTCTGTGCTGATGAGGACAAGCTGGGCAGGGCTCAACTACTATTATCCGTACTACACCAACAGTCCGCATCTCCAGGTGGATCGGAATGGTTATGTGGTATTTGGTTTCCTCGGTACGAAGCATCTACCGGAGTTCCATGCTCCGGTCTTTGATCCATCACTCCTCTGTGATTCGAATTATTCCTTCTGTCCTCCCCGCGCCTTCCTGACACGCCTGTATCTGCCCTTCAATGGTCAGGACTATCCCCGTGTGGAGGTGAGTGGCTGGGACAGTCTCTGGCAGGAGACGAGGACAGAACTGCTGGGTGGTACGCGGTTTCCGGTGACGGTCACCGTGCGCAACCCGGATACCCTGCGCACGGCCCATCTGGAGGGAGTGGAACTGGTGCTCCCGCCAGGCATGCGCCTGGACCCGGGCACACAGCCGTCGATCCAGGTTCCCTCGCCCGCGGTGCTGGCTCCGGGCGGGTGGACCCAATGCACCTGGACGGTGCGGGTGGATTCGGTGGGTGTGCGGGATAGCGCGCTTCGCATGACGGCCTTCGCCCCGTTCACGACGGTCGGGGACCCGCCCTCCTGTCCGGTGCCGTTTTCTCGAGGCCGTGAAGATGTGGCGATTCATCGGTACCGATCTCCGGAGCCGCTGCTGAGCTGCGCCTGGACGGTGCCGGATACCTTGCATGCCTTGGCAGAGTTGGATTCGGTGAATGGGAATCCCTTCGAGGCGCGCTGCGTGCTGCGGAACATCGGTACAGAAGCGGTGAATGTGAATGCCGTGGTGGTGCGCCCACGCGGCAGTCTGATGATACTTCCATCGCAGGACACGCTCCGAACGGGTCGCCGCCTGGAAGTGGGTGATAGCCTGGTGCTGGAATGGCAGGTAAAGACCCAGGTACTTTCACGGGTGCATGAGAGCGGTCTGGGCGTGGTAACGGTGGACACCTTTGGAGTGCGCCGGGACGGCTGTGAAGCCCGGATCGTAACAGAAACCGTGCCTGGTTTGACCTGTGGGGTGAGCCTTCCGGACACGCTCCGGTACGAAACGGCTTCGGGTCCGATTCCTCTGTACCTGACCCTGGAAAACCATCTGGACACCCTGTTGGTGAATGTGACGGCGGACCGTGACACGACGAGCATGGTGTATCTCATCCCGGCGCCGGGAGAGCCGTTGCGGATCGGACCCCGGGTGCTGTCCGCACGCAGTCGCACGGTGATCCCGTGGCGGATGATGGTTCGGTGGGAGGAACTGACCTCCACAGTCACGGACACGGTGCGGGTGGCAGTGCGAGCAGCGGGCTGGACATCGCCACGAGTATGCACGCAGATGGTGACGCTGGTGCCTCCTCGTCAGGGGGTGAGCTGCGCCCTCATGGTGCCTCCCATCACGGTAGGCGGGGACGGGCAGTCCTACGCGCCGGACACGGCGGCGTGCGAGGTCCGTATCACGAACACGGGGCAGACAGCGGCGCGAGTGCGCAAGACGGTGATCACGGTGGCAGGGGACGGCGTCACTCCCGTCACGCCGCTGGAGATCGTCGAAGGAGATATAGGCCCCGGGCAGACCCGCACGCATCGGGTGCTCTTGGTGCCGCGCACGGCATCCACAGCGCGCTCCTGCGCGGTAACGGCATCGGTGCGAGACAGCGCGGAAACGGAACTAACGCGCTGCGCGGGCACTCTGGAGATCCCCGGGATCAGCCCATCCCTGACCTGCGCGGTGGAGGCCCCGGACACGCTCCGGTACAACCCGGCAACGGATGTCCACACGCCAAATCCCTTCGTCATTACCGTGGTGACGCGGAACCGGGTGGACACGGTACTGACGGACGTGGAAGCGCGGCTGGATCTTCTGGGCAGTCCGCATCTGGCTCTGGCCACGGGCGAGGTGGCGCGGAAGCCGGTGGGCGTGCTGGGCGCAGAGACACGGACGAGCTGGCAGGTGGATCTGGTCCAGCCCCCGGAGACGACGACGCGCGTGCCGGTGCGAGTGGAGCTGATCGGTCCCGAGCCGGGCTCCTGCACGGCGGAGGTGGTGGTGGAAGGCCGTCCTCGGGGGCTGGCGTCATCGTGTGCGTCGTGGACGCAGGACACGGTGTGGGCGGATCTGGGCGCAGAACGCCTGTATCCGGAACGCGTGGAGGCCACCCTGACCCTGGAGAACACGGGAAACACGGAATTGACGGGGCTTCGGGCCTGGATCGTGGTGCCAGAGGGGTACCGAGTGCAGGCGGGGACAGACAGCGTGCAGGACTATGGTCGACTCGTGCCCGGAGAGCGCAAGACGCGAAGCTGGAGTCTGGACGTGGATCTGACGCGGATCACGGTGGGAGCGTCGGAGCTTCGTTGGGAATGGGAGAGCGCGGAACAGGGTCGGCGGAGCGGCTGCGCGGACACGGTGTGGTTCGTGGTGGGCCAGATGCCGGGCCTGCTGGTGAGTCCGCGCCACCTGTTCTTCCAGGCGGAGCAGGGCGGAGTGCTGCCGCCCTCCCAGGCGGTGCGCGTGTATGGCACGGGCACCTGGCAGGGCTGGAGCGGAGCGAGCTGGCTGGAGGTGGCTCCGCTGACGGGCACGGGCACGAGCAGCTTCCAGGCGGGTCCGGTGACGACGCAGTTGCCCGAGGGTCTGCACACAACCACGGTAGACCTGCGGGGCAGCACGTATGTGCGTCCGTCGACGCTTCTGGTGGACTACGATATCCGTCGGCCGGTGTCTGCGTCATTGCCGCCCTCCCCCGCGACGCTGGACCTGGGTCCGGCCTGGCCGAATCCGGCTCGGGAGGCGGTGCGGGTAGCGTTTACGGTGAGCGATGAAGGAGGAGTGCGGCTGCGCCTGCTCGACGAGCTGGGCAAGGAGCGCGGGGTGCTGTTGTCGGACCGTCGCGGTCCTGGCCGGCACGAGGCACTGCTGAGCCTGCCACGGGGCCTGGCGGCGGGTCCCTACCTGCTGGTGCTGGAAACCGTGCGGGGCATGCGCACGCGCAGGATCATGGTGGGGCCGTAGGAACGGCGGAAGCGCAGCGTACGTCGATTATTCATTTCACATGTCAGGGTTGTCCTCCCCCTTCCCCTGTTCCGCCTTTCGCGAATTCCGTACATTTCCTTTTTCATGTTCTCCGCGAAAGGAAACTCCCGATGCGTGCCCGAGGCCCCCTGCTGTCCATCCTCTGTCTCCTGCTCCTCGGCCCGGTGCTTCCGGCCCAAACCATTTCCTACCTCCATCCCGACCTCGGAGCGCCGGGAATGAACACCTACATCGAGATTATCGGACCGGCCTCCCTCAAGGGGAACTTCGGCTCGACCGCGCTGTCGAAGAACAATCTGTCCGACAACGTGCAGGTGAGCTGCGTACGCCCCGAGGATGCGCGGAAGGTGACCTTCGGTCCCGTGATCGTGAGCTGGGACGGACGGATGGCCTCCACCATGATGTACGTCCATCCCTGGGTGCGTCCCAACAGCATGAACTGGAGGGACCTCGCTCCTGAGTTCCGCATCCCCGTGCTGGTGCGCATCGGCGGCATCGAGAGCTCCATCGACACGGTGTACCTCGTGCAACCCCAACCTGCCATGGTGCAACGTGCGGGCGACCGCCTGGGCACCACCACTCTCGCCCCGCGCTCCCGACGGGGCGCGATGATCGTCGAGGGACTCACTCTCGACGGCGGTGGGGTGAAGGTGGAAAACCAGGACTGTGATCCCGGAACCCCGGGCAATCAGGGCATGCTGCCCTTTACCCTCCTGTCCCGCGGCCCCATCCAATGCATAAGCGGGGGCTACTTCCAGATTCCCGGCGAAGGATCCCTGGCCGGTCCCGGCGGTGGCGGTGGGGGCGGAAAATACTGCGACGCGACCATCGGAGGAGGCAGCGGGGGGCAGGACGGCGGCAATGGTTTCACGGGCGGAGGTCGCGGAGGCAAAAACAGCTCGGGCATCCCCTTCGTGAGCAATGAACACCGCAATCCCGGCACTGGTACCGGGGCGAACATCTCTCATCCCATTCGGGGACTCACCGGCGGCAGTCTCAACGGAGTCCAGGGCGGCTCCTCCACGGCCTACGAGGCAGCCGGGGGCGGCACGGGCCATCCCTTCGGGTCCTCGGGCGATGGCTGCGCCGATGGCGGCACCTGCCGACCCGTCGGGGCCTTCGGGGGCGGTGCGGGGGGATCTCAGCGCGTCAATGGCGGGGCAGGCGGCTTCGCCACGCCCGGCTTCGCGGAGAACGGGGTGGGCGGGGGACAGCCCCACGGCAATGCCGTGCTCGTCCCCCTGGCCGGTGGCTCAGGCGGAGCCAGCGGCAATCCCCAGACTGCGGGCGCCTGCTCGGGCAATGGCGGTGGCGGTGGTGGTGGAATTCGCGTGTTCGCGCCTTCCATCCCCTTCCTTTCCATCGATGCGGGAGGACAGGAAGGAGAGGACGGAAGCTCCGACGGAGGCAGTGGCTCGGGCGGAGGAGTGATTGTGGAGTCGAAGCTCGGCGCTACCCTCGGCGTGATCAACGTGGCGGGCGGGGGACCCCGCATGCCCGGCGGCGCGGGCCGGCTGCGGGTGGACGGACCTTCCACCCCACCCAGCTCTGCGGGAAGCCTCGCAATCGGTCTCTCCACCGACACCACGTCCTTCGTGAAGCGCTCCTTCACTCTCACCGGCACGGGCAACGGATCTCCCATCACGTTGTTCCTCAGACCCTTCAACGGCGAGTGGACCGAACTCACCACGATCTCGGTCTACTCCAACAACCGCTGGTCCTTCCCCATCACCTTGCCGGGACTGGATTCCCTGTACTTCCTCGCCGCCGTGCAGACCCAGGCTCCGACCACGCAAAACGACACGATCTGGGAACCGGCCTGGATCCTGTCCCAATCCGCCGCCAACATTTTCCGCTTCTCTCCGACGCCGAAGCTCGCCGCCGCTGCACCGCTTTCCTTCGACACTCTCGTGTGCGATACCGCGCGCACGCGGCGTCTGTGGATCCACAATGAGGGAGAGGGCCCCCTATCCATCGCCTCCCTCGGCCTCGCGGGTACGACGCCGGGACTCACGATCGACGCCCCCACCGGCTTTCCCCTGCCTGTCGCAGCGGGAGATTCGATCCCCGTGGTGCTCCGCTATCGCGCAGGGAGCGTCCCCGGCGAATTTCAGGACACTCTGCTCATCGCGAGCAACGATCCCGATCGACCCCTGGTGCGGATTCCCATTCTCATTCGTCGGGATCTCGCCGCCTTCGCGCTCACGCCCTCTCTCCTGGACCTCGACTCGATCATCGTCTGTTCCGGTGTGGAGATGCGGAACGGACGCACGGTAGTGCGCAACACCGGCACGGTTCCCCTCGTTTTGCGTGCCCCTGATCCGGGTGCGGGTCCCCTGGCCTTCACCGCGCCATCTCCGGCCTCCTTCCCTCGCACCATCCTGCCGGGCGATACCCTCGAACTGTTCTTTACCGTCACAGCCTCGGGCTGGCTGGATCTGGCCTCGCGGGTAGACATCGAAACCGACACGTCTTCCTGCTCCCTTTCCCTTCCCCTTCTGGTCACGGCCATCATCCGCGAGGCGCGCGCAACCCTCTCGCGTAGCGACCTCGATCTGACCGCCTCCTGCCCCGGCGACACGGATCTCGATACGCTGTGGGTCCTCAACACCGGCGACCTGCCCATGCGCGCAGAGACCCCGCGCGTCTCGAATCCCGCCTTTCAGGTGGAGCCGTCTTCTCCTTTCACCATTCCCGTGGGCGGGCGCGTACCCCTGCTCGTCACCTTCGCGCCCCCTGCCGCGGGCTCGGCAACCGGCAGCCTGATTCTCGAAGGCCAGCCCTGCGCCTTCTCCTTGAACGCCACCCTTCGGGGTCGTCGTGATTCCATCCAGCTCGCTTTGCAGGATACGGTTACCTTCGGACTCGTCAATCCTCCGGCCTATCCCGTCACGCGCCGCGTGCTGCTCAGCAATCCGGGTGCGGGACGAGTGACCGTGACGGGACTCCGCTTCCGCGTGGGAACGCCCTTCTCGGCGTCTCCCCCTCCTCCCTGGACCCTCGATCCCGGCGCCACCATCCCTCTCGATCTCACCTTCTCCGATCCGGGTCGGGACGGCACCTTCCGCGACACTCTCGAACTCGACGCCTCTCCCTGGTGCGGAGGGCGACGCGTGATCGTCTCGGGCAACCGCGGTGTGGCCCGGGCCCAGCTCACCACGGCCCATCTTTCGGGGCGACCGGGTGAGCGGGTAGACATCCCCATTGTCTTACGCAACGGCTTCAACCTGTCCCTCAGCGGATCCACCCGCGTGCAGACCACGCTCCGCTTCCGCTCCGCCGTGCTCGTGCCCACCGCCGATCCCCGGGGCGCGGTGATCAACCGGGAGCGGGTGTTGACGGTGACCCTGCCCCTGCCCCTGGCTCCCGACAGCATTCTCGGATTTGTGCCCACCGTGGCCACGTTGGGGGATGAGGTGACGACTGAGCTCATCCTCGAAAACTCGCGCGCGGTGGACGGCTTTCTGGACCTGTCGGAAGTGCCCGGCTCCTTCACCCTCATCGGACTCTGCGAGGAAGGCGGCACCCGGCTCTTTCGGAGCACGGGACGGATTCAGCTGCAGCAGAACCATCCGAATCCCTTCAACTCCTCCACGGTGATTGGCTTCTCTCTGCGCGAAGCGGGTCCGACCCGACTCTTCGTGGTCGATGCCCTGGGCCGGGAAGTGAGCGTGCTCTTCGATCAGGACGCAGAACCGGGATCCTACACTGCACGCTTCGATGCGGGCACTCTGCCTGCGGGACTTTACCGCGTGCTGCTGGTGTCTGCCGGACAGATGCTGTCCCAACCCATGCTTCTCGTGAAGTAACCGGCGCGAGATGACGTGACATGAACCTCGTCCTTCTGCAGCCATCACTGCGCGTCTCGCGTGACACCGACAATCTCGACCGAGTCCGTGCCCTTCTGGACCGGGCTGCGCCTATCCTGGGTTCCGACGATCTCGTGCTTCTGCCCGAGCACATCCTCTTCACTCCCGAGGTTGAGTCCTACGAATCCCTGATCTGCGACCTCGCTCGTGAGTATGGATGTGCCATCGTCGGTGGTTCCCATCACGAGCGTAGGAAGGAGGGCATGGTGAATGCGGGCGCCGTAGCCCTGCCCGGAGAGGGGATCGTGTTTCGCTACACCAAACAACGCCCGTACGCCCACGAACGACGCCTGGTTCAGCCGGGCCGGTTTCACGGGATCTGGGAATTCCACGGCATCCGCATCCTCGTCCTGATCTGCGCGGATTTCTTTTTCGGGGATTGGTTTCATCAGGGAGATCCGCCACCCGATCTCGTGCTGGTGCCGGCCTTCTCGGTGTCCCGCAAGCCCGACCCTGCCTTCAGCCGCGCGGTGTGGATGCACACGGCCGTGGCCCGGGCCTACGAACACGGGGCCTATGTGGGCATCAGCGACTGGGATCACGACTCTCAGGTGCCCATGTATTCCACCAGCGGAACGGCGGGTTTCGCCGATCCCACTCAGGAGCAGGCCAGCCGCCTGTTTCATACCGTTCCCGCCGGGGGTGTCTGGGTGGCGCACCCCGAACCGTCGCGTCTGGCGGCCTTTCGCGAGGACCGGCGCGAGCGGGGATTCTGGGCTCACGACACGAATCGCTCCCACGATTGAATCGTCACGAAACACAGAGGGTCAGGATGCGCGGCAATAGCTTCGGTTCGGTGTTCGTTCTCACCACGTTCGGAGAATCTCACGGCCCCGCGCTGGGCGCCGTGGTGGACGGGTGTCCCGCCGGTCTCCCCCTTCGCGAGGACGACCTGCGTCGCGCCCTGGCACGCCGTCGTCCGGGACACGGAGACCTGGTATCTCCGCGTCACGAGGCCGACGACCCCGAGATTCTGAGCGGCGTGCTCGATGGTATCACGCTCGGCACGCCCATCGCGGTGCTCGTACGCAACACCGACGCCCGGTCAGCGGACTACGATCCCGCCGAGCTCCGTCCCGGTCACGCCGACCGGCCCTGGCGGGAGAAGTACGGCATCCGCGATCATCGGGGCGGGGGCCGCTCCTCGGGCCGCGAAACCCTGGGCCGCGTGATCGGGGGAGCCATCGCACGAATCCTGCTGCCGCCCGAGGTCACCATCCACGCCTTCACCCGCCAGATCGGACCCCTGTGCGCGACCTCGGTGCCCGACACCCTCACCGAGGCGCTGATCGATGCCCATCCGGTGCGTTGCCCCGATCCCACGGTGCGTGAGGACATGGCGGCGCTGGTGGCCGAGCACGCGGCGCACGGAGATTCTCTCGGCGGCGTGGCCGAGCTCTGGATCGACAACGTGCCGTCGGGACTCGGAGAGCCGGTGTTCCACAAGTCCCATGCCGCCCTCACGGCCGCGCTGATGAGCGTGGGCGCGGTGCGCGGCGTGAGTTTGGGAGATGCGGCGCAGGACATCCTGTTGCCGGGGAGTCGCTTTCACGAAGAAGCGCCAGACCTGACGGGCCTGGCGCTTCGATCTCATGGAATTCAGGGTGGGTTGACCACCGGTCAGCGTATCGTACTTCGCGTATTCGTCAAACCGCCATCCACCCTGGGCGCTGCGGCCCTGCGGGGTCGGCACGACGCCTGCATTCTTCCCCGCGTTCTTCCGGTGCTGGAGGCCATGGCCGCCCTGGTGTTGGCGGACCTGCTTCTCCTGGCCCGGCTGGACTGGGGCTGAGCGTCATGCGGAGGGTGAAACCTCAGGGCAGCGGGATATGGAAATTCCAGCCGTGGGTGTCTTCGATCTCACCGTACTGAATGCCAGTGATGGTGTCGTAGAGTTTCTGAGCCACGGGACCGATAGCGCCCCCGTTGACCATCATCGTTTCCCCCTTGTAGGACAGTTCACCCACGGGAGAGATCACGGCTGCGGTGCCGGTGCCGAAGATTTCGCGGAGACTGCCATTGCGATAGGCCGCCACGATTTCCTCGATGCTGATACGATGCTCCCTCGTTTTCAGGCCGAGATCGAGCGCGAGCTGGAGGACGGTGTCGCGGGTGACTCCGGCGAGAATGGTACCGGAATCGAGAGGCGGAGTGATGAGTTCATCGCCGATAAGGAACATGATGTTCATCGTGCCGACTTCGTCCACGAGCTCGTGGGTCACGCCATCGAGCCACAGCACCTGGCTGAAGCCGCTTTCCTTGGCACTTTTGGCCGCATAGAGACTGGCGGCGTAGTTCGCGGCGGTCTTGGCCGAACCGAGTCCCCCACGCACGGCGCGCACATGCTCGGTGGATACCCTGATCTTGACGGGATTGAGTCCTTCGGCGTAATAGGACGCCACGGGAGAGGTCATGATGATGAGGCGGTAATTCTCGGAGGCGCGCACGCCCAGAAAATCGTCGGTGCCATAGGCCACGGGCCGGATGTAGAGGGAATGGCCCCGTTCTTTCGGAATCCACTCGTGATCGAGGCGCACGAGTTCCCGAATGCCTTCGAGCACCATATTCTCGTCCATTTCGGGAATGCACAGCAGGCGGGCGCTGTAGTTCAGGCGGCGGGCATTCATGAGGGGACGGAACACGTTCACGCCACCCTGTCGCGAACGAAAAGCCTTCAATCCTTCAAAAATCGTCTGACCGTAATGAAGGGTACACATGGCCGGATTGATGGGCATGGGACCGTACGGAACGACGCGGGCCTTGCCCCAGGCACCATTCTCGTAGTCCATGACAAACATGTGGTCGGAAAAGAAATTGCCGAAACCGAGATTGTTCCAGTTCACGTCATGAATCCGCGTACTCTGCGCACGCTGGATGCTGATGGGTTCCATAAAATTCCTTCTGCGTCGTGATGGATGCGGGCCAAAAAAACCCGTTTTCAAAAATACGGATTCGCGTCCAGATAACACAGATGGCGGCCCGGATGTACCAGACCGCCATCGTCGGGAACGGGAATATCGAGGTGGACTATTTCACGACGGTCACAATATCGAACACCGGCGGATCCTGAATGTGCTTCTTCACGGCGCAGAGGGAGGCTGTTTTGACAAGGGCGTCGTGATACTTTTCGGGGAAGTCTTTCGGCACCTGAATCTCGATGGTGATCTTTCCGATCATGCGCTTGACGGGATCGAATTCCAATTTCTGCACCAGCTCGATGCCCTCGGTGGGCAATTCCCGCTGCTGGCAAAAGCCCAACACGTAGATGCCGGCGCAGGTGCCGAGAGAGGCGAGAAACAGGTCGAAAGGCGCGGGCGCGGAATTGTCTCCACCCCCGCCAATGGGCTGGTCGGTGTGAATAGTGAAGCCTTTGTACTCGGCGTCCACGCGCTTGTTTCCGGGAAAGGTGATCTTCATGTCCATGTGCGGTTCTCCAAATTGGGTGAATTTCAATCCTGCATATGATGTTGAGCGAGGGGAAAAGATGCAACCTTGTTTTTCCGCCCTTCCGGGCCTAAGTTTTTCGTTTGCTTCACCGCGCGACCTCGACGCATGACCTTTCTGAATCCCCTGTATCTGATCGCCCTGGCGGCGGCCTCCATCCCCATCATCCTGCACTTGCTCAACCTGCGCAAGGCGAAGGTGGTGGAATTCAGCTCCCTGGCATTTTTGAAGGAGATGCAGAAGTCCAATATCCGCCGTCTGAAGCTTCGTCAATGGCTTCTGCTGGCGCTGCGGACCCTCATCATCATCTTCATCGTGCTGGCCTTTACCCGACCCGCGATGCGCACCTCCTTCTCCTTCCTTCCGGGCACCTCGGCACGCAGCTCGGTGGTGATCCTCTTCGACGATTCCTTCAGCATGGATGCCTCCGATGAGGGCGGTCCCCTCTTCCGCCAGGCCCGCACCCGCGCTCAGGAAATCCTATCCCTCCTGAAGCCGGGAGATGAGGCCGTGCTTCTTCCGCTTTCTGCGGCACGACGCAGCACACATCGGTTCAGCACCGTCACCGAAGCGGTGCGACAGGAAGTCCAGTCCCTCCAGCCTTCCTTCGTGCACGGAGCCATGGCCGACGGTCTCGTGGCCGCCTCCGCCCTGTTCGAGGAAAGCGGCAACATCAACAAGGAACTCTACATCATCACCGACGGACAGAAGTCTCACTTCTCCCTCGATCGTTCGCTTCCCTCCCGAGCTCTCGACCCATCTGTCCATACCTACCTGCTCACCGTGGGAGACCGCCCTCCGGACAATGCGGCCGTCACCGATGTGGAGGTGGTCAATTCCGTCTTCCAGATCGATCGCCCGGTCACGGTGCGGGCTTCCGTCTCCAATTTCGGTGGCTCTCCTGTACGCAACAGTCTGGTGAGCGTGTTCCTCAACGGCACCCGCGTCATGCAGAAGGCCGTGGACGTGGAGGCCGGAGCCACGCTGGCGGTGGAATTCCCCATCACGCCAAAGACCGAGGGCTTCGTGCAGGGACGGGTGGAACTGGAGGATGACGCCCTGCCGATGGACAATTCCCGCTCCTTCTCGTTTTACGTGCCGAAGGAACTTCGCATCCTTCTTTCGCCCGGTGGATCCCGCGCCGCCGAGTTTCTTCGACTCGCCCTCCAGCCCTCGGATCTGCGCATCTTCTCCATCGAGACGATGGACAAGGGACGTCTCGCTACGGCAGACTTTTCGCGCTTCGACGCCGTGATTCTCGTGGGCCCCGAAGACCTCGGTCCCGCTCTCCTCCAGCGTCTCGCTGGCTATGTGGCGCAGGGAGGCGGACTCTTCCTCACCCCCTCTCCCGACGGTCGTCTGGGAGAGGAGACACGCATCCTGCTCTCTGCGCTGGGTCTTCCCCCGGCGGCGGGATTCGCCGGCTCCATCGGCTCGACGGCAGGCTTCTCTTCATTTTCCACCATCGACTTCGACCATCCCCTGTTTCAGGGGGTCTTCGAAAAGCGCACCGACGGCCGCCCACCCGAAGTGGAATCCCCGCGAATCCGTGCCTACCTACGTCTGCGCGGCGCGGATTCCTCCCACACGGTGATCGGCCTCGGCAGCGGGGATCCCTTCCTCCTCGATCATCGGCATGGCAAAGGTCGGGTGCTCGCCCTGGCCGTGGCTCCCGACCTCGGCTGGTCGGATTTTCCTCTCAAGGGACTCTTCCTTCCCTTGCTGCATCGCGCGATGTTTTCGCTCGCCTCCCGCGAGGAATTCGTGATCGCGGTGGGAGCGGGACTTCCGTTCGAACTTATCCTTCCCTCGGGTCTCCCCATCGGCGCCTTCCTCACCCTGGCCAGCACCGACGGCAAGGAACTCCGCCTCCCGGTCCGCCCGGTGACATCGGGCTTCGCCATCACCTGCGAGGGCATCGACCAGCCCGGCGTGTACACGGCTCGCTCCGGTACCGTACCCCTGCGCTCTCTGGTCGTCAACGGCGATCCCCGCGAATCCGATCTCGCCCGCCTCGCATCCGCCGAGCGCCTCGATTTCTTTGCGAAACTCGGCATGACCCGCGTTGCGACCCTCGGGAGAAACGACGATATTGCAGTCTCGGTCACGCAGGGCCGCTTTGGCATGGAACTTTGGAAATACTGCGTCCTCGCGGCCATCCTCTGCGCCCTGCTCGAAATGCTCGTGGCCCGTGGTCCGTGGCGCTTCGCCCGCTCTCGGGACTGATTTCTCTCGAAAGGACTTCATGCACGCATCCGACGATCCGCCCTTCGGAACCCCGCCTCTGCCCTGGCGGGTGTTTCGCCAGGATTCCGAACCTCTCGATCTCGATGGAGAACTCCCACCGGATGAGGATCCCCTCCTTCTCCCCGAAGACGACCCTCTGTTCGACGACGATCTTCCGTTCGACGAGGATCTTCCGTTCGACGAGAATGATTCGAGCATCGAGTCAGGTCCCCATCTCCACGACACCGCTCCGGTCACCGAACGCGCCCTTCTGGTGGGCGTGTCCCTCCCTCCGTCCCGCCGCCGTTTCGAAACCGACGAGCATCTCGAGGAACTCGAGGCCCTGGTGGAAACCGCCGGAGCCGAGGTGGTGGAAAAGGTGTATCAGAATCTTCCCAAACCCGTATCGGCCACCTTTATCGGGAGTGGGAAGGTGGAATACATCGCCGAGCGCTGCAAGGACGCCGACATCCACTCCGTCATTTTCGACGACGACCTCACGCCCATCCAGCAGCGAAATCTCGAAACGGCGTTTCAGCGCAAGGTGATCGATCGCACCACCCTCATTCTCGACATCTTCGCGAAGCACGCGCACAGCACTACCTCCCGCACTCAAGTGGAACTCGCCCAGCTCGAGTACCTTCTACCGCGACTCTCCGGCATGTGGACCCACTTATCGAAGCAGTACGGAGGAATTCGAACCAAGGGACCCGGCGAAACCCAGATCGAGTCCGACCGCCGCATGCTTCGCGAACGCATCGCCCACCTTCGCAAAAAACTCGAGCGCATCGACCGCCAGCGTGAAACCCAGCGCAAGGGACGCCGTGACGTGGTGCGCGTGGCCTTGGTCGGCTATACGAACGTGGGGAAATCCACCCTGCTCAACACCCTCACTGGAGCGAACGTGCTGGCCGAGGACAAGCTCTTCGCCACCCTCGACGCCACGGTGCGTTCCATTGAATATCAGCGCCATACCGTGCTTCTCTCCGACACGGTGGGCTTCATCCGAAAACTGCCCACCAAACTCGTCGCCTCGTTCAAGAGCACTCTCGACGAAGTGGTGGAGGCCGATCTCATCTTGCATGTGGCGGATCTCTCGCATCACGGCGTACGGGACCAGATCGACATTGTCAACGAAACTCTCAAGGACATCGGCGCCGACGGCAAGCCGACGATCATGGTGTTCAACAAGATCGACGCCATCGAGGAGATGGGCATGATCGCCTCGCTCCGCGAACGCTATCCACAATCGGTTTTCATTTCCGCTGCCCGGGCCATCAATCTCGGCGAACTGCACGCGGCGCTCGGGGCCTGGCTTGAACAGCGAGTGGAGCTGCGCCGCTTCATCATCTCTCCTGCCGACTACAAGGCCCTGGCCGAGATTCACGAACATGGACGCGTGCGCAGCGAGGAGTATACCGACACCGCCATTCTCGTGGACGCCGAACTGCCACCCGCTCAGGCGAGCCGGCTCCTCAAGTCCTATCCCGCCCTGCGCGACGCGGCGGATCCCCCGACCCCCGGAGACGAATGAACCATGCGTCTGCCCGCGTCCTCGAGTTCGGAACCCCAACCCGGCACCCTGTATGTCGTCTCGACGCCCATCGGCAATCTCGAGGACATCACGCTTCGGGCTCTGCGCATTCTCGAAGGAGTGCATCTGGTGGCGGCGGAGGACACCCGCACCACGCGGGTGCTGCTACACCATTACGGAATCTCGGTTCCGCTCTGCTCCCTGTTCAGTCGCAATGAACAGCGACGCACTCCGGAGCTCCTCGATCGTCTGAGCCGTGGCGAAAGCCTCGCCGTCGTGTCCGACGCCGGAACGCCGGGACTGTCGGATCCTGCGGCCATTCTGATCGCGGAGACGGTGGAAGCGGGCTTTCCCGTGGTGCCCATCCCCGGTGCCTCGGCCCTGCTGGCGGCCCTCGTGTCCTGTGGATTTCGTATCGACCGCTTCTGGTTCGAGGGCTTCCTGCCCATCAAGAAACGGAGGCAGACCCGACTCCGGGAGCTCGCGTCCATGGATCGCACCCTCGTGCTCTACGAAAGCGTGCATCGACTCCCGCGCACGCTACAGGATCTGCGCACGGTCTTTGGCGGTGATGTGCGTGTGGCCGTGGCGCGAGAACTCACAAAGAAATTCGAAGAGATCGTTCGAGGCCGTCTCGACGAGGTCATCGCCCATTTCACGGCCCATGCCCCCCGCGGAGAATTCGTGCTTGTCATCGATGCCGGATCCCGCGAGGAGGAAGATGACGATGGGTCGGAGAACGGAACCGATCCCGAATCCGAACTGTTGACTTGATATGCCTTGAATACTCTCATCACGCACCAACCCTCATTCATGTTCCAAGTGGAGGAATGTATGAATCACCTTTCACGCCTGAAAGAAGACGACCCTCTGTTCGACGACGATCTTCCGTTCGACGAGGATCTTCCGTTCGACGAGAATGATTCGAGCATCGAGTCAGGTCCCCATCTCCACGACACCGCTCCGGTCACCGAACGCGCCCTTCTGGTGGGCGTGTCCCTCCCTCCGTCCCGCCGCCGTTTCGAAACCGACGAGCATCTCGAGGAACTCGAGGCCCTGGTGGAAACCGCCGGAGCCGAGGTGGTGGAAAAGGTGTATCAGAATCTTCCCAAACCCGTATCGGCCACCTTTATCGGGAGTGGGAAGGTGGAATACATCGCCGAGCGCTGCAAGGACGCCGACATCCACTCCGTCATTTTCGACGACGACCTCACGCCCATCCAGCAGCGAAATCTCGAAACGGCGTTTCAGCGCAAGGTGATCGATCGCACCACCCTCATTCTCGACATCTTCGCGAAGCACGCGCACAGCACTACCTCCCGCACTCAAGTGGAACTCGCCCAGCTCGAGTACCTTCTACCGCGACTCTCCGGCATGTGGACCCACTTATCGAAGCAGTACGGAGGAATTCGAACCAAGGGACCCGGCGAAACCCAGATCGAGTCCGACCGCCGCATGCTTCGCGAACGCATCGCCCACCTTCGCAAAAAACTCGAGCGCATCGACCGCCAGCGTGAAACCCAGCGCAAGGGACGCCGTGACGTGGTGCGCGTGGCCTTGGTCGGCTATACGAACGTGGGGAAATCCACCCTGCTCAACACCCTCACTGGAGCGAACGTGCTGGCCGAGGACAAGCTCTTCGCCACCCTCGACGCCACGGTGCGTTCCATTGAATATCAGCGCCATACCGTGCTTCTCTCCGACACGGTGGGCTTCATCCGAAAACTGCCCACCAAACTCGTCGCCTCGTTCAAGAGCACTCTCGACGAAGTGGTGGAGGCCGATCTCATCTTGCATGTGGCGGATCTCTCGCATCACGGCGTACGGGACCAGATCGACATTGTCAACGAAACTCTCAAGGACATCGGCGCCGACGGCAAGCCGACGATCATGGTGTTCAACAAGATCGACGCCATCGAGGAGATGGGCATGATCGCCTCGCTCCGCGAACGCTATCCACAATCGGTTTTCATTTCCGCTGCCCGGGCCATCAATCTCGGCGAACTGCACGCGGCGCTCGGGGCCTGGCTTGAACAGCGAGTGGAGCTGCGCCGCTTCATCATCTCTCCTGCCGACTACAAGGCCCTGGCCGAGATTCACGAACATGGACGCGTGCGCAGCGAGGAGTATACCGACACCGCCATTCTCGTGGACGCCGAACTGCCACCCGCTCAGGCGAGCCGGCTCCTCAAGTCCTATCCCGCCCTGCGCGACGCGGCGGATCCCCCGACCCCCGGAGACGAATGAACCATGCGTCTGCCCGCGTCCTCGAGTTCGGAACCCCAACCCGGCACCCTGTATGTCGTCTCGACGCCCATCGGCAATCTCGAGGACATCACGCTTCGGGCTCTGCGCATTCTCGAAGGAGTGCATCTGGTGGCGGCGGAGGACACCCGCACCACGCGGGTGCTGCTACACCATTACGGAATCTCGGTTCCGCTCTGCTCCCTGTTCAGTCGCAATGAACAGCGACGCACTCCGGAGCTCCTCGATCGTCTGAGCCGTGGCGAAAGCCTCGCCGTCGTGTCCGACGCCGGAACGCCGGGACTGTCGGATCCTGCGGCCATTCTGATCGCGGAGACGGTGGAAGCGGGCTTTCCCGTGGTGCCCATCCCCGGTGCCTCGGCCCTGCTGGCGGCCCTCGTGTCCTGTGGATTTCGTATCGACCGCTTCTGGTTCGAGGGCTTCCTGCCCATCAAGAAACGGAGGCAGACCCGACTCCGGGAGCTCGCGTCCATGGATCGCACCCTCGTGCTCTACGAAAGCGTGCATCGACTCCCGCGCACGCTACAGGATCTGCGCACGGTCTTTGGCGGTGATGTGCGTGTGGCCGTGGCGCGAGAACTCACAAAGAAATTCGAAGAGATCGTTCGAGGCCGTCTCGACGAGGTCATCGCCCATTTCACGGCCCATGCCCCCCGCGGAGAATTCGTGCTTGTCATCGATGCCGGATCCCGCGAGGAGGAAGATGACGATGGGTCGGAGAACGGAACCGATCCCGAATCCGAACTGTTGACTTGATATGCCTTGAATACTCTCATCACGCACCAACCCTCATTCATGTTCCAAGTGGAGGAATGTATGAATCACCTTTCACGCCTGAAAAAAGCGCGCCTCGGCATCGGCCTTCTCATGCTGGCCCTGATGCTGGGCGGGACCGCCTTCGGGCAGGCCGGCAAGACCATCATCATCAATCATTTCGTATCCGATCCCGCGGTGATCGACGGCTATCTGGTCGTGGCCGATGTCGCGGGCAAGGGCGGCAGCGTCAATCTCGCCTTCTACGACGAGAACGGAAATCTCGCGGGGTCCGGTAAGGAAACCTTTCCCGCGCATGGCAAGATCAACGTCAATCCCGAAAAGTATGTCAAGGGAAAGAAAATGATCGGCACCATTCGTGCCACCTCTTCCCAACTCATCACGGGTCAGTACTGGCAGTTCTACAAGGACGCCTCCCTCGGCTGGAAGAACATCGCGGTGCCCGCGGCTCCCGCGCCGGGCTCGTCCCGCCTCGTCTGCCAGCACTTCGTGTCCGATCCTTCGGAGGTGGAGAGTTACATCGTGGTGGCCAATGGCGGCACCAAGCCTCTCACCGTGTACATCGACATGTATTCCGACAATGGGGACCTCGTGTCCCAGACCTCCCGTCCCATCGCCGGCAACGGCAAGATTTCCCTGATCCCCAGCGACATCGTGGGCGGGAAGAAGATGACGGGCGTGGCCTACATTCAGGCCGACGGCGGCATGATCACCGGCGAGTATTGGCAGGTGAGTCCCGGCGAAAAGTACCAGGTGGCCCATGCCCTGCAGGGTTCCGGCATCCTCGCCGATGATGTCGCCGACAACGATCCCATGCGCGTGATGATCAACTTCGATTTCGACAGCGACAAGATCCAGCCTCGGTCCTTCGCGGATCTCAACGAAGTGGCCAAGGCCATGAACGGCGCTTCCCTCAAGACGACGAACTTCGAAGTGGGTGGGTTCACCGATGACAAGGGCAAGGCCGACTACAATCAGAAGCTGTCCGAACGCCGGGCCACGGCGGTAAAAAATTACCTCGTCAAGAAAGGCAAGGTGAAGGCCAACCGTCTCGTGATCAAGGGGTACGGACCCGCCAATCCTCTCGTGCCCAATGACAGCGAACTCAACCGGGCGCGCAATCGCCGGGTGGAATTCAAGAGGATGAAGTAATGTCGATGCATGGAACCACGAGAACCAAAGGAGAACTTATGAAACGCGCATTCACCATCATGGCGGTCCTGTTCCTCGCGCTTTCCGTCGGACGGACCTTCGCCCAGGGCAGTGATAAATTCATCATCAACCACTTCGTGTCCGACCCCAAGGTCATCAACACCTATCTCGTCATCACCGATGTCGAAGGCCGGGGTCCCAAGGTCACACTGTCCTTCTACGACAACAACGGCACCCTCGTCGGAACGGGCCGGGAATTGATCCAGCCCTTCGGCAAGCTCAATCTCGATTGCGGAAAATACGTCAACAACAAAACGGTGAACGGCACCGTGCATATTCAGGCCGATGGCGGAAACGTCGTGGCCGAGTACTGGCAGTTCTACAAGGATGGTGACGAGTCGTGGAAGAATACCACCACCACCGGCCAGAAATCCACCGGATTCTCTTCGTTGGTCTGTCCGCATTTCGTGGCCGACAAGAGCGTGGAAGCCTATGTGGTCGTTGCCAATCCCGATACGAAGGAAGCCGTGGTCAACGTCGTGTTCTACGACGACTCTGGCCGCGAACTCGGCAAAGCCCGCGAACTCCTTCGTCCCAACGGCAAGCTCATCCTCAAGCCCACCGATTATGTGAAGACCCAGGCCACCGGCGTGGCCTTCATTACTGCCAGCGGCGGCAAAATCACCGGGGATTACTGGCAGGCCGAATCCTCCAAGAAGTATCAGACCGCCATCCCGATGACCGGCATGTAAGGCCTTCCCGCACTCAATGGAAAAGCCGCCTTTCGGGCGGCTTTTTCTTTTTCATTCCAAGGGGCGAAGCGATGCTCAGCGCCAGCGCCACACGCCGGGCTTGCGGGGACGCGATACGGGCTCCTCGGTGCGGACGACGACGCGGGGCTCCACCGCAGCGGTAGAGGACAGGGACGAGGGGACCGCGACAATCCGCTTCATGGTATCGCCCATCGCACGGAAGGACCGCTCGGCCGCAGCCACGATCTCGGGACGAAGACCTTCGCGGGACACTTCTTCCAGAAACGCGCGTCGTCCCTGAATGATGTCCTTGATGTAATGGTCGATCTGCTCCTGCGTGTAGAGCTTGTGCACATCCCAGTCGGCCATGCTGCGCCCGTCGGCCTCCACGATGGACATCGTGCCCAGCGCGCCCTTCTCGTACCTATTGGTGCCGCGCAGATCGCCGCGCTGAATGGCGGCCATCAGGTCCAGCGGTACGCGCTCGGCCTTGCGCACCATGCGCTTCTTGGTCACGCCGCCTTCTTCGGTGGTTTCGATGATCTCACCCATACCGCCCGTGTTGTAGATCATGAAGCGCACCTTGTCGTGATACTTTCCGACGAGCTTCATGACGATATCGTAGAAGCGGTTCACCTTGCGGGCCCGGCTTCCGATGATGAAATCGTCGGTGCCTACGATACGTACGGATTCTCCGGCCCGCAGAGGGTTGGCGGCGAAGCTGAGGGTGGATTCTCCGAAAAGATAGGCGAGCACGCCCTGCTCCGGCGTCAACTGCTGGGCGAAGGGCATGATGGTATTGCGGCGCGTGATGAAGGCGAAGATCAGACTGTCCATCTCTTCGAGACTCGGCAGGTTGATGGTCTTCGCGGCGATGGACACCAGCTTGCCGTCTCTCTCCACCGCGAGTTTGTCCATGCGTACCACCGCCCGGCCGTTGCCGCAGAGACTCTCGTCGAGAAAGTCGATCGAGCCGTCGGCATGCACCATCACGTTTTCGAGCAGAGCCGTTTTATCCGTCAGGGCGTGGTGCATCGCTTCTTGCTGATCGGGCACCACGTCGGTTTTCACATAGAAGTTCGCCTCCGACCCATAGGCAGAGCCGTCGTCCTTGAGGAAGCAGATGTCATCCTGAGAGGCGTAGGTCATCTCGCCCCGACGATGGTCCATATGGAGCTGGTGACAGCTCCAGGTAGATTTTCCGGTCGCTGTCATGCCGAACAGGATCACACCATGCTTACGCAACTGATCGGTTTTCGCGTCGCGACACACCACTACCTTCGTGCCCGCGTGCAGTCCCAGCATACCCCGTTCGTCGGCACCCCACATGGCTTGACGCAGAAAACCCTTCTTCTCCTCGCCCAGATAATCACTGCCGAGGCAGATGTTGAGGTTGTGATCGGGCATGGTGAGGATCTGCTGCCGCGTGGTGTGCTCTTCGGGAATGTGAATCATCGTGAAGTTCGGTCCCGGACGTCCCGCGGGATCGAAGAGCAGACTCCCCCACATGTAGGGAAGCCGATAGTTCTTCGGATCCGACACGCACACGTAAATGGTGCAAACGGGATTGTATTCTCCGTTCCACGCCATCTGCCGCGTGAGTTTTACGAAGGGCAGAGTGCGCACCAGCATGAGCACCTTCTTGAGTTCCTCGGGCGCGTTGCGGATGATCTTTTCCTGATCCGGCGTCACGATGGGAAGCACCACCCGCTCCGATCCGAGGTACACGGTCTTGGCCGCGAGGCGGGAGCTCTGCACGGACCGGAACGCGTAGGATCCGTATTTCGTCTTCTGTCCGAAGGGACGGGCTTTGGACTCCAGCCATTTCAGATCCACTTCCTGAATGTTGGGGCCCTTCAGGGCTTCCATCAGTTCGGCATAAAAGGCATCGTAAAAGGCGGTATCGTACAGATTCTTTGCCATGAGAAATCCTTGCTTGATCTCGAGTACGGAGAAGGGATCAGGACGAATGGTCGGCGAGATCGGACAGATGCCGGGCCATCTCCGTGACCGTCGCGGTGCCGGCATTGAGCTGCCAGGCCTTGGCCGACCGCAGAAGCCGTTCGAAGCCTCTCTTCTGCATCTCGGTTCTCAGGTCGGAGGACACCACCAGATGGGGATTGTAGAACGGCTCCTGACGGCCTCCACTCGTGCCCGCCGGGAAACCCGATTCTAAAAGAGGCAGCGCGTCTGAGGGATCGAGGGCGCGGAAGGCCGGAGAGACAGGGTCGTTGCGCAGAATCACCAGGTGCCGAACATCGATCCGCTTGACATGTCGATTCATGCCTCCAATCCAATAGGGATCGAGCATGGCATGGCTCTTCTTCGCGCAGTCGTAACTGTAGGGAGCGCCGAGATTCAATGGACAGCAATCCTGGGATTTGTGCTTCTCGTTGCGACAGTCCTCGACTCGTGTGATCACGTTCTCGCATTTCGACTGATCGAAGAGCTTCGCCAGGACTTCATACTGCGTGACGACCCTGGTCGGCATATACATCTTCCGCTCTGGGTTGTCGGCCGCCGCCAAACCTCCGCCATAGCGCAGAAAAACGTAGTCCGTGCTGTGCAGAGCCGAGCCCGGTGTTTCGGCGATCAGGCGCCAAAAGACCTCGGACTTCTTCGTGCCCTCGGGTCCCACGAGCAGGATTCCCGTGCCGTCAATGTCCAGGGACATCCCACGGACGCCGTGCACATCGAACAGATGGCCCGCCGCGTCGCTCACCAGACCGAGGGCCAGGGAACGCACGCTGCCATAATGGTCGCTGTTGAACACGATCCCCGTCTTGGTCTTGGAATGATAAAACGCATGCGGCTCCCGGCCCGTCACCCCGTCCACGGCATAGAGAATACCATGCGGCTCGATGTCGGCCTCGAGCTGGGCGGGATACCAGTTCTCCACCCAGAAATCGTAGATATGCGGAATGTTGGTGCGGAGCTGAACAATGAGTCCGTTGATGTTGGCATTCCACTCGAAGTACCGATCGAACCCCAGATGGGCCTCGGCCTCGGCCACGAGGGCGTTGCGCCGTTCCGACCCGAGATCGATCTCGGTGGGCACCGCGTGCTTCTCGCGGGTCACCGCATTGTTGAGCACAATCAGCTTCTTCTTCGCCGCCGGTTTCAGAGCCCGCAGGGCATCGGTAATCCGTTGCATGGCCTGCTCGAGATTCCGCATCGAGGTGGCATAACTGAGACGGATAAAGTCGTCGGCCCCGAAGGCATCACCTGGCACGATGGCCACATTGGCGTGCTTCAGCAGATAGTACGCCATGCCGTAGCTGTTGCGGATGGGCACCCCGTCGTATTCCTTGTCATAGTAGCGGGACACATTGGGGAAGGCGTAGAAGGCGCCACGAGGCATCGGGCAGGACAGATCGGGAATGGCCTGCAGCTTGTACACCACATAATTGCGGCGCTTCTCGAACTCGGCGGCCATCTTGCTGATTTCGTATTGAGGGCCTTTGAACGCCTCCAGCGCCGCGCGCTGGGATATGGAGCTCGCGTTGCTCGTGGCGTGACTCTGCACCTTTGCCATGGCGGCGATGATGTCCTTGGGACCCGCAGCATAGCCGATACGCCAGCCCGTCATCGAGTAGGCCTTCGAGACCCCATCGATGGTGATGGTGCGCTTCTTCACTGCCTCGCTGAGCGCCGCGATGCGATGAAAGCGAAGACTGTCGTACATCAGCTTGCCATAAATCTCGTCGGCGATGATGAGGATATCCTCCTCGATGGCCACATCGGCGAGGGCTTCGAGTTCCTCGCGCGTGTAGCCGGCACCGGTGGGATTCGAGGGGTTGTTGATGATCACCGCCTTGGTGCTCGCGGTGATGTGCTCGCGGAGTCGCTCCGGCGTGAGGCGGAAACCATCCTCCTCACGGCAGGCCACGACGACAGGTTTGCCGTCGGCCAGCTTCACCATTTCGGGATAGGACACCCAGTACGGGGCCGGAATGATCACCTCGTCGTTGCGGTTGAGGATGGCCATCATGGCGTTGTACAGGGAGTGCTTTGCCCCGTTGGAGACGATGATTTCGGATGTGTCGTACGAAAGGGAGTGCTCTTCCCGCATGCGGTCGGCGATGGCCTTGCGCAGGGCGGGAATCCCCTCGTTCGCAGTGTAGCGGGTAAAGTCCTCGCGAATGGCCTGCAGCGCCGCCTCCTTGATGTGGAGAGGCGTGGGGAAATCCGGTTCACCGACACTCAGGTCGATGACGTCGATCCCCTGCTCCTTCAGGGCCTTCGCCTTGGCCGCCACCTTGAGCGTGGGCGAGGAGCCGATGAGATGGATTCTGTCAGCGGTCACGGTGATACCTCATGTTCGTGGTTCGCGTCGTGGGGACTGCGTGCGCTCAGGCGTCGCCGCCGAGTTTCTCGCGCAGGTACTTGGCGAGATCCACGCCGGTGAGGGACTTGACGACTTCCGGCACCTGGGAGACGATGTCGGCCACCTGGCCGGTGATCTGGGAGGTGCCCAGCTTGCCGTCGGTTCCTCCGATGAGGGTGATCTTGTCGATGCGGGACAGGGGCTCGGCCACGTTCTTGGTCAGCTCGGGGAGAATGTCCACGATCATCTGATACATGGCAGCCTGGTTGTACTTGTCGTAGGCCTTGGCCTTCTCTTCCATCGCGCGGGCTTCGGATTCCCCGAGTAGACGGATCTTCTCGGCTTCCACCGCGTTCGCGCGGGTCATGGCTTCGGCGCGGGCCTCGGCCTCGATCTTCGTGCGGAAGCTCTCGGCTTCGGCTTCAGACTGGATCTGGAGCTTTCGGGCCTCGGCGGGCTTGATCACGGTGGCCTCGAGTTCCTTCTCGCGGCGCTTGATCTCCTCTACCTGAACCTTAGTCTGCTCCTGGGTCTCGATCATCTTGACCTTATACTCTTCCTGCTTCACTTCCTGGGCCAGACGGAAGCGCTCGAGTTCATAGCTCATGTCGGCCTGGGCCCGCACCTTGCTCACGCCGATCTGACTCTGGGCCTTCAGTTCCTCGTTCTTCCAGTTCCGCCCCGCCACCTCGGCATCGGCAGCCAGTTTGGCGATGTCGGCTTCCTTCTTCGCCTGGGCGGCGTAGATCGCGGCGTCACGATCATACTCGGCCTGCTTGACGATGGCGTCGCGCTTGGCGGCCGCCACGATGGGCTTGCTCAGCGCCTCGAGGTAACCCTGGGTGTCGCTGATGTCCTTGAGCGCGAAACTGATCATGATCAAACCCATGCTGCCGAAGTCCCGCACCACGGAATGATACACGCGATCGGCAAATTCGCGCCGATTCTGATAGAGCTCGGCCACGGTCATGCTCCCAAGCGTTTCCCGCACCTTGCCTTCGAGAACGGTCTGGGCCACCTCGCGAATCGCGTCGGTGCCTCCACCCATGAAATTCTGCGTGGCGAGAAAAATGGAGTACTCGCTCGAATCGATCTTCACCTGGGCGGTGGACTCGGAAATGATGGGAATGCCATCCTTCGAAAGCACTTCGGGGGTGCGAATGGTGACGCTCACCACGTCGATCGGCATGGTGTCGGCCTGCTCGGTGAACGGATTGACGAAGGTGCCGCCACCGATACGGAACCGATACCCGATTTCCTGCTTGGTCCCGTCGGGCGTGGTGATGGTGCTCTTGCGACCCGAAATGACGAGCACCTCGTTGGGACCGGCCTTGCGATACTGTTTCGTCATCCAATAAATGAGGCCCAGCACGAGGGCCACGAGAAGGATCAGAACGATCAGCAGGGTGAGAGACATGAACTCCTCCGCGAATGAGCTATGAAAATACGATGGTCATTCCTTGGAAAAAGGAAGGCGAAAAACGACCTGACTGTGGGATGGTGATGGAAGCGAAATGGCGCTGCCTGATGCAAAGGTAGCACTTGGGGCTCTCAGAACAAACCAGGGGGCTTGCAGCCCCGTCCACCAAGCCTTTCCGCGCGGATGCGCCACGAGAATCAGACGAGGACGCTTACGGATATATTCTGTCGTATATTAGTTTTTTCAAATTTTTCAGCATTTCCATGCATCCTTTTCTCCACCGCGCTGTCCTCCTCTCATGACCCACCGTCAGGCCTCACTCACCGCCGATATCGGCCCCGGCACGATTCATGCGTTTCAAACCTGTGCCCACACGCTGCTCACGAAAGCTTCCTGTCCCGACTTCGTGTTGACCCGCGTGGATCTGATTCTCGAGGAACTCCTCATGAACATCCATCTGCACGGCTATGGCGACGCTCCGGGCCAGGCCCGACTCACCTGCGCGCTGGATGAAGACTGTACCTGTACGCTTCGGATCGAGGATTGGGCTCCTCCTTTTAATTTACTGGACGCACCGATTCCCGATGCCTCCAGCCCCCTGCACGAACGCCTGCCCGGGGGACAGGGAATCCCCGTGGTCAAGCGTTTCGCCTCGGCGATCGAGTATCGCTACGAGGACGGGCGTAACATCGTCACGGTGACGGTGTCGTCGGACGCGAGTCGCTGAGAGCGGCCTGGTCCCCGGAGCCCCCGTGCTCCTCGCTGTCGCGTCGATCCCTGGCCTCACGCCAGGCCTCGAGAAAGCGCGCCAGGAGACTCACCAGGGGAACAGCGACCAGCATGCCGAAGAATCCCAGGAAATAGGTAAAGACGAAGAGGGAGGCGATCAGGGCCACGGGATGGATGCCGAGGGCGTTGCCCACAATGCGGGGATAGAGGATGGAGCTTTCGAGCACGTTTTCGCCGAGGAGCACGGCCGCCACCAGCACCGCGTGCAGACCCGGCGCGGGTCCGAACAGACTCACGATCACGGCGATGCCCAGGGTGATGAAGATGCCGAACTGCGGGATGAGGGTGAAGAGTCCCGACAGCAGCCCCAGCACCACGCCATAGGGAATGCCGAGAATCGTGAAGAGCACCGACACCACCACTGCGTTGATGGTGGCGATCACGAGGGCACCGCGCAGATAGGCGCTCACGATGTCGTCGATCATGTGATACACCGTGGATGCCTGGGCGCGCCGGTTTCCTGGGAAGAGTTGCCGCACCCATTCCTTGATGCGATCCCAGTCGAGCAGGAGATACACGGCGGTGATGGGGATGATCACGAGGTTGGCCGCCTGGGAGAGGAGATGGAGCAGGCTCGCGCCCACGTTGACGAGACTGCCGAAGAGGGTGGAGGAGAGGGCGTCCAGGGACGGGGTGATCCTGGTTTCGACGATCGCCGTGATGTCCTGTTCGGGCACACCCAGCCGGGTAAGCCAGGGCACCAGGGTGTCGGTGGTCCAGGTGCCGATCCCGCCGATCAGGGCGCGGGGGTCCAGTCCCTGCACGGCCCCCACCAGGGCGGGCGCCACCAGCACCACGGCGAGCACGAGCAGGGCCACCGCTCCGCCCAGCACGCCCAGCACGGCGAGGGTGCGCGGCACCCGGCGCCGATGGAGCAGGTCCACCAGAGGATCGAGAATGTAGGAGATGAGGGCCGCCACGATGACGGGGGTCAGCACCCCGACCAATTCGTGGAAGAGCCAGAGTCCGAACAGGAGTAGCGACACCGCGATCATGCCCCGCACCACGGGCAGATCCCGCGAGGGAGAGAGGAGGAGGAGGAGCGCGACGAGCACCACCACCGGATGGAGGATGGATTGCATCGAGAACAGAAAGAGGCCGAACAGCCCTGCTCCCACGAGGAGCAGGGCCGCGAGACCGAGCGATTGACGCTGTTCCGCCGTCATCGGAGTCACATCCCGAACATGTTGCCGACTGCGACCGACAGGATGACGATCACGGCCCACAGCGAAAAGACGATGATGAGACCCTTCGCCCGAGGCAGGCCCGCCACCGTGGAGATTCCGACTCCGGTGAGGTAGGTGGCGTAGAGTTTGATCGGGTTGAGATGATAGAGGAGCTTGAAGGTCATCTCCTTATGCTGGGCCAGCAGGGCGAGGGCGGGACTGAAGCTGACGTTGATGTCCCCGAACACGAACATGAGAAGGATGCGCAGAATCTGATCTCCGGCGGAATAGTACATGAGCAGACCCGACACGGAGGTCAGGAGCGCGAAGGTGGCCGCCCCGTGAAAGACGAACTTCATGAGGGCCCAGTAGATGAAGACGATGAGGAAGAAGAAGATCGGCACGGTCACCATCACGCCGATCACGCCGAAGATCATGCTCACGCCCTGAAATTGCTCCATCTGATCCAGGGCCATCTCCGCCTGCTCCTGGGTCATTTTTCCCTGCTGCACCTGTTCCTGCATGCGTTCGTTCTGGGCCTGGCGCATCTGATCGCTGAACGTGGGGTTGCTCATGGTCAGCACCCTGGCGGCCGAGAGGATGAGGGCGAAGACGAGAAGGGGGACGAACCAATCGCTCTTGCGGGGACCCGCGTCGCGCAGGTTGGCAAAGACGGTGGAGGGTTCGGTGAGAATGCCGACAAACTTATCCGACAGCGAAAGAGGGGCAGTTTCGCTCCCCATGGGCTCCGTCACGGAATCGGTCATGAATCGCTCCAGATGATGTGAACGGGAATCGTTTCAAAATACGCGAGAGGGAGGGGAAGGTCAACTCCCGGCCGCACGCCCCCACCATCGGCGGAACCTTCCATCCTTCCGCAGTGCCGCGCCCTCACCTCCCCGCCATTTTGAGATTTCCGGAAAAACGATATCTTTGTGTTCCTCTTCGGAAAGGTGCAGGAGTGGTTGAACTGGCACGCCTGGAGAGCGTGTGTACGCCTAAAGCGTACCGTGGGTTCGAATCCCACCCTTTCCGCAAGACAACGGGCGATCGACGATCGTCCGTTGCGCATTTATAGCCCGGAACAGTGGGGGGCAGCGCGGGGGCCGAGACATTTCCGATTTCCGATTTCCGAATTTCGATTTTTCCGCGTCAAGACAACCTCGACGCCATCGCCCAGGAATTCCTTGACAGTGCGACCTTGGAAATCTTCCGGAAAAATCGAGCGAGAGTGAGCGCCCGCACATCCACCTGTTTGAGGTCCGACCGACCGTCCTCTTTTCGGGAGGTCGGACCGAGTTTGGATGTGCAGCGAACGGAGCGACGATTTTCCGAGAAGATTTCCTATGTCGCACCTGTTTCTTTGGTACTTTCTTTCGAAAGAAAGTACAACCGAGAAAGCCGAGAAGAATTTTAAGATTGGAGATTGACCAGCGCGGGGTCTGGGCTATTTCCGATTTGCGATTTCCGATTCCCGAATTTGGAATCACGAACGATCAACGAAAACGGCTGCCGTGGGTATCTCCTTTCCTGAAAAATCGTAAATCGGCAATCGCAAATCACAAATTCTGAAAAATCTCCAATTTCCAATCTCCAATTCCTCACCTCACCACCACCTTCCCCATCGCCACACGGCCCGATCCGACGCTCACCTGGGTGAGATAGACTCCCGGCCCCAGGCCTCGGGGCTGCCAGAGGGCCTCGTGGCGGCCGACGTCGCGGCGTCCTTGATCCAGGCGGGCCACCACACGGCCGAGGATGTCGCGGATCACGATGGTGACCTCGGCGGGCGAGGACAATTCGTAGGGCAGATGCACCGCTCCTTGCGAGGATGCGGGATTCGGCCAGGCGGGAGGAAGGGTGAAGGTGGAGACAGGACGGATATTTGATGTTGAAAGAGGAATATTTCCAGTGGATAGAAACAGAAAAAGTGGATCCTCGAACTCAGGGCTTCGAGAGGCTCCAACAATCCAGATCCCACTATCTCCGTCCATAATAAACTCCGCAGGCATGCCTCCGAAGTGAATGGGGTGAATGATGGGCCAAGTGGATCCCTCATCACGGGAAATCCGAAGCCCGGAACGATCACCATAGAGAATCGCGCCGTTATTCAGAGCAAGAATATTGCAGAGTCGAAAGGTTTGTAGAATCCCCGATTCTGCATCCTTTGAATATGCTACCTGCTTCCAACTCGAACCAAAATCGTGACTGATATTGAGGGTATCGCGTTCTACATGGAGTAAAACTATCGTCTCGCCATTCATAGAAAGACTGCACCTCACATATGCAACTCCCCATTGCGAATTTGTGACAGGTGGAGATACAATGCGTTGCGATACCCAGCGAGAATATGGCCACTCTGACCGTACGCGATACCACACTGTTCCTGACTCCTTGTCTGTCACGAGGCAGAATATCGAGGAATCCTCGGATCGAATCGCCATGCGATCAATGAGGAAAACGCTCCCTTCTGAGATCATGAGGGAATCCTGGATCACCCATTGTTCACCCTGATCGGTACTACACGCCCAATAGAGAACATGGTCTCGCTGCAAGGCATGAATCAACCGATTTCCCTTGCCTCGAACGCATGGTGCAGCTGATTGAAGGTGGAGAGGCGAGGTGCGACAGCGCATCCAGGTTCTGCCTCCATCATCTGAATAGCCATAGCAACCAAGGTGTAAGCGTCCCTGCTCACCAATAAGAAAGAGCGGATGATCGTTCGTCATGGGGGAGAACGCATCCGGCGAAGATGCAAGTTGAATCGGGTGTTCTGCCCAACTTCCTCCAAAATCCTCTGATCGATACAGCATATTCCCATGGCGGGCGTACATCCGGTCGTGCCTCGGATTCGCGATAATTTCGTCATATGCAATCGATCGGGGTCCCTGTACCTCGATGTGATTCGACCACGTCAGTCCGAAGTCAAACGTCACATACAGTATCGATCTCATCGAATCCGGATCAATATCATTTGCACCATACCATTCCTGACCTCTTACGATTCCAAATCCCGTGGGAGAGCACGATGCCAGGACAGCCCCATGCGCTGGGTACAATGACCATGTACGGCCAGCATTCGTTGTACGCATGATCATATCTGCTGCGACTATCCCCACACTGTCATTGAACCACTGCATCTCACATCGAATATAACTATACATTCCGTTGAGTAGAGCCAGCGACGATGGTCGCCGTGGAACCGTATAATGAGTCCAGCTTTCTCCCGCATTCGAACTTGTTTCAATCCAAGGCTGAACATCGTCGATCTCAGGCGTACTGCGGTCGCTTCTTCGCACCCCTGTCGTCACGAGAGTGCCAGGTTGTGGACAGGAGAAGCTCATGATATCGTTCGTCCAGCCCTTGGTCCCATTGAGGGCGAAAAACTGCGTCGGCTGATCTTCAATACGATCGGGTGTTGCACGAAATCGGTATTTTACATAGCCGACTGTCGGTTTTGTGGAGTATGTGAGAATGAGCCATCGATTCGAGTCCAACGGGAGTACTTCGGCATAGGAATTCGGCTCCTTTGGATTGATGCGAGGCACACTGCATTCTCGCCACGATTGCCCACCATCTGCTGTTGTCCAAAAAACAGAGTCGCCGTTACAAAATGAGCCCAGCTTCTTGCTGGAAAATTCGAGTGACCCGTTCGCCTTTGTCTTCAGCACTTCTGCCCAACATTGCCCGCCATCTGTAGATCGTATGAGTGCACCGCGGATGGAATTCGGTGACTCTACCTGAAGGATGGCCTGAGCAACGATAGTGATGGAGTCCAGGAAGCAAACCGGACCCAGTGACGTGGTACTCAGGGCATACGGGATTGGAGTGCTCCGGTACCAACTCTTCCCTGCATTGCTGGAATATCGCACGAGAGATGGGGTGTGATGCAGGCGCCCAATATCCAGATACAGAGCAATACCACCGGTATAGAGCGTGACGACATTGGAATCGCCATAGCAGTACATCGTTTGCGGCATAGGAAATCTTGGAAACAGCATCAGAGGCTGAGCCTGAAGCCCGATGGATGCAAGGAACAGAATGAGAAGGCATGGGACACGTTTCATGGTACACCTCTCACCGATCACGGTC
>CAYQST010000020.1:0-61769 GCA_964420295.1 uncultured Chromatiales bacterium
TGGGGGTCTTTGTGTACGATCTCCTTGGTCGCCGACAAAGGGTTCTCCACGAAGGTCGCCTTCCCGCGGGGCCCCAGCGCTTCACGCTCGGCACCACCGGCCTCCCGCCAGGACTCTACTTCGTTGCGGTGTCCACGCCTGAAGGAGTGAGGGTGGGGAAGGTGGTGGTGGGAAGGTGAATAAGGAAATGAGTGAATACGTGAATATGTGAAGAGTGAAGGGGCGCGTTGTTCCATGATGTTCGGCTTGCTCTCGCGCTTGGTGCCCGTCTCCCGCCCCCTGCTTTCTTCCTAGATATTGGGAGAAAACTGTGTAGATTTGGAGATTATGGTGGTCCCGCTTTCTCACCCCGGACCGCCGAACCGATTCCAAGCAGGAGTTTTTCGTATGAATGCCCCACTTTCCCGCCCCGCCATGATGAAAACGGGCGTCATCGGCGTGATGGCGATTCTGGTACTGTCTGTCTTTCCCGACCTGACCCCGGGCTGGGAGGAGTATTTCCAGGTCCTTGCCAAGCGCACGGCCCAGGATTACGCTTCCCGGAAGGGGGCCAGAAAACATGCGCCTGGTTTGGCGTTCTATTACAACACCCGCATGTACGGCAGCAATGGCATCAACGTCGATCGTGCGCTCATGGAGCAGGCCGAACTCGTCGCCCAGCGTGAGCGCCTGGGATTGCAGAAGGCGGACTTCGTGAATAGCTGGGTGTCCATCGGACCCGGCAACTTTGCGGGCCGCGTCAAAACCATCGCCTTCGATCCAACCCGCCCCCAAACCATCTATGTCGGCGGGGCCTCGGGCGGAGTTTTCAAGAGCGTGGACGACGGGAAAACCTGGACCCCCGTGATGGACTTCGCACCCGCGATTCCCATGGGCTCTATCGCGGTAGATAAAAACAATCCAAACATCTTGTACGCGGGCACTGGCGAACCTGTGATGGATCTCTCTCGCTCCTATAGCGCCCCGTCCTACTACGGGGTCGGCGTGATGAAATCCACCGACGCCGGCGCCACCTGGAATCTCCTCCCCTGGATCGGAAAGACCAGCGCCGTGTTCAAGGTCATCATCCATCCCGCATCCTCCGATACTGTGCTCGTCGCAACCCGGGGCAATCTCTACAAATCCACGAACGGGGGTCAGAGCTGGGCCAACAATGCCCTGGCCGGCGTGATCACCGACGTGGCCTACAAGCCCGATAACCCCGGTACCGTGTTCGCCGCCGTGGGTGCCGACATGGGAAGCGCCAACAACGGCGTCTGGAGATCCGACAAGGGTGGAGATCGCTTCTCGTGGAGACGCATGGGAAATAACTTCCCCGCCGCCGACTCCCTCGGCCGTATCGTCCTCGCCACCACCCCCGCCGATCCCAACCTCTTGATGGCCTTCTGCGCAAAACGCTACGACCTGCCGGGCTCGCGGGACGCGGACTTCCTCGGCATCATGAAATCCACCGATGGCGGAGAAACCTGGATCCGCATGGCCACCAACCTCCCGAGCAACTATTCCAGCGGCCAGGCCTTCTACGATCTCTGCGCGGCGATCTCTCCGGTGGATAAGGACCTCATCTACACGGGCGCCCTGCTGATGTGGCGCTCCACCAATGGCGGCACCACCTTCGTGCAGGTGACCAACGGCAACGAACCCGTGCACGTGGATCAGCACGTCATCGCCTTCCAGCCCCAGACCAATACCACCTTCATCGGCAACGACGGAGGCGTGTACAAGACCGTAACCCGGGGCACCACCTGGGACTACCTCGGCTCCACCCTCGAAACGATTCAGTACTATACGCTCGCCATCGATCCCAATAATGCCGACCTCGTATACGGCGGCTCCCAGGACAACGGCACCCATAAACTCACCCGCATGAGCAACCGCACCTGGAGCATCGTCAATGGCGGCGATGGTGGCTATATCGCCATCGATCCAAAAAATTCCAATACGGTGTTTTGCCGTATCACGGTGTATAACTATCCCTTCCGCAGTTCCAACGCGGGCAGCAGCTGGACCCGCCTCGATCGCGGCTTCCAAACCGATCTGGATCGCACGAACTGGATCCCGCCTCAAATCCTGCATCCCACCAATACCTCCACGCTGTACACCGCCACCCAGTTCGTGTACATGGGCAAGAACGCCACCAACACCTCCACTACCCCGACCTTCTCGCCGATCAGTCCTGACCTGACCCGACGCAATTCCGCCGAAAGCGTCATCTCCTGCCTGGCGGCTTCTCCCACCAATGCCAATGTGATGTACGTGGGAACGGGAGACGGCAAGGTGCAGAAGACCACGAATCTGAACGATGTGGAAGTGAATTGGACCGATGTGTCCATCTCCGGCCTCTCCCGCTGGATCACCGACGTGGTGGTGGATCCGTCCGACCACAATCTCGTGTACGTCACGGCCTCGGGCTTCGGCACGGGCCACGTCTGGCGCACGACGAACGGAGGAGGGTCCTGGACCGACATCTCCACCAAGACCGCGGGCTTCCCCGATGTGCCCGCCAATGCCCTCGTGATTTCGAAAGACAATCCCAATACCCTGTTCGTGGCCACAGATCTGGGCGTGTGGGCCACCACGGATCTCGGCGCGACCTGGCAACGGTTTGGAGCCGACCTCCCCAACGTGGTCGTCTATGATTTGGCCATCAGCAAAACCAACAAACTCATCGCCGCTACGCATGGGCGCGGCATGTGGATGACCGATGCCGTTGTCTCCACGCCTCCGGTTGCTCCGACCACGGGCTTCGCCCTCGGCACCACCTGGCCGAATCCTGCCTCGTCGGGGAGCACCGTCACCATGGAGTTTTCTCTCGACGCGAGCGCCGCGACCCGGCTGGCCGTGTACGATGCCACGGGACGTCTCGTCCAGATCCTCGTCGATTCCCGCCTTTCCGAAGGTCGCCATACTGCAACCTTGTCCACTGCGGGCCTCACGCCGGGTGTGTACTTCACGACTCTCGCCAGCGGCAATCAACGCGTGACGAAGAAATTCGTAGTGATGTAAATCGAAACGCCGGTACCAATTGTAGGGCAGGTCCTTCGGGACCTGCCTTTTTTTTAGTCCACCCTCCAGCCGTGGAGAGTCACGGCAAAGCGTACTCGCACCGTGCGCCGCGTGCCCGGAAACCCAAACACCGTTTCGAACCCCGCCCGGCTTCGCGTACAGGAAACGGGCATCGCATCCTCCCAGTTCTCCTCCTCACGGTTGGGAAGAAGAACCCACACCTGCCCATCCAGTTCGCGAATATCCCAGCGACGAAACAACGCTTCCACCGCCCGGGGCGTGTACCAATCGAGCAGAGCTGAACGAACCGTGTCGATCGTGGGCCAGAGATCGGCGGCGAGTGCCACAAACCGCTCACCACTCACGGTTCGGGTGCGTCCGTCGCCGGATTCGAGAATCGATGCCTGGGTCTCGAGAGCCTCGGCGATCATGTCCGCCTGGTCGATGGACTCCGGCTCCGTGATGAGATCCGCTTCGACGATCTGATGCTCCTGAATGCGGATCTGAAGCCAGAAATGACCGCCGGGAAAGGTGGTGCTGTCGGCGTCCTCAAATGTCACGACCCAACGCTCGCCGTCCCGACCCAGGAGCGAGGCCCGACGGGGTGGAAGCTCGGTGCGCAGGACAGGGAGGAGAGAACTCAGTTCCTGATCCGATAACTGCACACAGGAGGGCACCGCCACCTGGGCCGAGGTACTGGTGAGCCACAGCACGAAGGTACCCAGCGCGGCCGCACTCGAATCCACGCCACGCGCCATCGCGCGAAATTCCTGTGCATTCGACAGGCCACTGTCGAAATGCACCTCCTCTTCCGCCCGACGATCACAGGACGAGACCAGGGTCGCGAATAAAAGACAAACGAATCCGAAATTCGGAAGTGGCGCGCGGTTCATGCGGGGGGGTGGCTTTCCATCACAATGGACGAAACATAAGAAAGCCGCCGCAATTCTCATACGGCCCAGTTGGCGGGGAGGGGATAGGAGTGCTACATTGAATCATGACCGACCGCCGCCATGCTCGTTGTATCCTCCTGATCCCGGCTCTTCTGCTGGCGGCCTGCGCCGCGTCCGGACCCCGTCCCGCCCTTCCACCGAGCTCGCCCCGATCCGACACGCTTTCGGTGGTCCTCCGACCGAGTTCCTCGCCGACCCCGCCTGCGGAACCGGAACGTCCGATCGAGGAATGGACGCGGGATTCACTCCTCTCCTCGTTTGCCACCGATGGCCTTCCGCACGCCCGTTCCCGTTGGGTGGACAGCGTCGTGGCGGGACTCACGGATCGGGAACGCGTCGCCCAGGTTCTCGTGGTGTATGCCACCGCCGAAGAGGGATCCCTGAGTATGCTCCGACGGCAGATGCAGGAGCTCCCGATGGGTGGAGTGCTGGTGGCGAAGGGAACCTCCCGCATGCTGCGTCGCATCACGGACTCCCTGCGCGCCTGGTGCGCCCTGCCTCCCTTTGTCGGCGCCGACTACGAGACGGGCGCCGGCATGCGACTCTCCGATCTTCTCGCCCTCCCGCCCATGATGGCCCTCGGCGCGACAGGCCGCCCCGACCTGGCCTATGAGGCCGGACGCGCCATCGGACGGGAAGCCCGAGCCCTGGGTGTCAATCAGATCTTCGCTCCGGTGTGTGACATCAACACCAATCCCGACAATCCCATCATCAATACCCGGTCCTTCGGCGAGGACCCCGCGTCCGTGGCCGCCCTGGCCGAGTCCCTTGCCCGTGGTCTGCAGGACGAACGCGTCGTCGCCACCGCGAAACACTTTCCAGGGCACGGAGACACCCATGTGGACAGCCACACCGATCTGCCTGTCCTTTCGGTATCGCGGGATCGTCTGCGGGACGTCGAGCTCCAGCCCTTTCGACGCCTGATCGAATCCGGAGTGCTGTCGGTGATGACTGGTCATCTGGGCGTGCCCTCCGTAGATCCGGATTCCACGCGCCCGGCCTCCCTGTCCCCCCTGATTTCGGACTCCCTCCTCCGAGGCGAGCTGGGATTTCGGGGACTCTGCGTCACCGACGCCATGAACATGCAGGCCATCACTCGACGCCATGGCGCGGGTCGAGCCGCCGTTCTGGCCCTTCGGGCCGGGGCTGACCTCGTCCTCATGCCTGATTCGCCCCGCGCCGCCTGTGACAGCGTGCTCGCCGCACTGCATCGCGGCGAGCTGTCCCGTGCCTCGCTGGAACGCTCCCTGCGCCGCGTGCTGACCCTGCGGCGCTGGCTGGGCGGTTCCATGCGGGACTCCCTCGCCCCCGCCTCTCAGGACCTGCGTCGTCTTGCCGACGAGATTGCCAGAGCCGCCATTACCCGGGTGCGAGACGAAGGCAAGGTGTTGCCCGTGCCCCATGGCTCCGCAGACCGCCTCGGTCTGCTTCTTCTCACCACACCTTCCACGGTGGACGAGGCACGGGCGCTTGCCGATTCCCTGCGCGTCCGTCATCCGAAGTGGACCGTGATGTCCGTGGTGCGCGGAAAGGAAAACGGAATAAAGGCACGGGCTCTGGTAGACAGCTTTTCCGGCTGCTCCCGACTACTGATCGCGACGATGTTTACGGTCTCGAACGGAGGAGGCCCCTCCGTCCTTTCCCTTCGTCAGCGGCAGATTGCCGAATCCCTCCTTGTTCGCCATCCCCGCTCCGTACTCCTCACCTTCGGCACTCCCTACGTAGCGCGGGATCTTCCTCGCACCCTCGCCCTTCTCTGTTGCTACGGCATCGATCCCAGCTCCCGGCGTGCGGGGATAGATGCGCTCTTCGGTCTCATTCCCACACCCGGACTGCTGCCCGTCACCATTCCCGGCGTGGCGGCGCGAGGCACGGGCGATCCATCCCGCTCCACCGAAGCGACCACCCTTCGCTTCCGGGAGGTGGACAGTCTGATCCTCGGTCGCATTCGCGATCACACCTTTCCCGGGGCTCAACTGGCCGTGGTGCATCGTGGGACCCTCACGTACCTTCGTTCCTACGGCTCCCTCACCTATGCTCCGGAATCCCCTCGTATTACCGACAGCACCCGCTATGATCTGGCCTCGGTGTCGAAGGTATTCGCCACCACGTCCCTCGCGATGAGGTACGTGGATCGGGGTCTCCTGTCCCTGGACTCCTCCGTGGGTCACTGGCTCCCTGCCTTCACGCGAGGAGAGAAAGCGTCCATCACCCTGCGTCATCTCCTTCTGCATACGGCGGGACTTCCTCCCTTCATTCCCTTCCATCGCCATGTCACTACTGCGGAGCAGGTGAAGGACAGTATCGATCGCTGTCCCCTCGAATCCCCGCCTGGAACCCGCATGGTGTATTCCGATCTGGGCATGATCACCCTGGGGCGGGTGTTGGAAATGGTGGGAGGAGCCCGATTGGATACTCTCGTGCAGAGAGAGGTGTTCACGCCTCTGGGATTGCATCACTGCGGTTACCGGCCGGATTCTCTGCTTCGTGCTATCTGCGCACCGACAGAACAGGACGACACATGGAGAATGCGACTCGTGCAGGGCACCGTGCACGACGAAACTGCGGCCCTGCTGGATGGAGTCGCCGGCCATGCGGGGGTCTTTTCCACTGCAGAGGATCTTGCTCGCTTCGCCATCGTGCTGCTCGACAGCGGTCGCCATGCGGGGCGGCCCTGGGTCTCCCCCACCGTGCTACGCCTCTTCACGTCCCGCGTCGCGGGGAGCTCCCGCGCCCTCGGATGGGATCTGCGCTCGTCCCAGGGCTCTTCCGCCGGACGCTATTTTTCTTCCCTGTCCTTCGGTCACACGGGATTCACCGGCACGTCGATCTGGATCGATCCCGTCACGAAAGATGCCGTGATCTTTTTGACGAATCGGGTTCACCCCACGCGGGAGAATCGCGCCCTCCTTCCGTTTCGGGCAATTCTGCATGATGCCGTGCGAAAGGCCCTGCTTCGGGAACAGTAACTTCTCTCCCTCCGTTGTACGCTCATAGTCCTTTTTCACCCCTCACAGGAGGAAGACCATGAGCGAATCGTCCATGACCGGGGATGTGTTTTATCCCGACCCGGAAGTCGTTGCCAATGCCAATGTCCGGGACTGGGAAGCCCTGAGAAGTGCCGCCGAGCAGGATCTGGAAGGATTCTGGGCTCGAGAGGCCGAAGAACTCGTGTGGTTCCGGAAGTGGGACCGCGTGCTGGACGATTCCCGGGCTCCGTTCTACCAGTGGTTCACGGGCGGGAAAACCAACATCGTGTACAACTGCGTGGATCGGCATGCCGAAACGGCGCGACGGAACAAGCTGGCCCTGATCTGGGAAGGGGAAAAGGGGGAATTCCTTTCCCTCTCCTACTTCGCCCTGCGCCGCGAAACCTGCAAGTGCGCTAATGTGCTGAAGAGTCTCGGCGTGCAGAAGGGAGATCGGGTGACCCTGTACATGGGGCGGGTACCGGAACTCGTGATCGGCATGCTCGCCTGTGCCCGTATCGGTGCCGTGCATTCGGTGGTGTACGGAGGGTTTACCGTCGAAGCCCTGCACGAACGTCTCGAGGACAGTCAAAGTAAGGTCCTGATCGTGAGCGATGGGGCCTATCAGCGAGGCAAGGTGGTTCCTCTCAAGGCCATTGCCGACGAGGCCCTGCAACGGGCGGCCACCGTGCAGAGCGTGCTCGTGGTGAGGCGCACGGGAGAAGATGTGTACATGGAGTCCGGCCGCGATATGTGGTATCACGAGCTGATGAATCTTCCCATCGCGTCCAGCTCCTGCGCGATGGAGCAGGTCGATGCCGAGGATCCCCTCTTCCTTCTCTACACGTCAGGGACGACCGGGAAACCCAAGGCCATTCTCCATACCCATGGGGGCTACATGGTCGGAATCCACGCAACGATGAAGTACGTGTTCGACATTCACGAAGAGGATCGCTACTGGTGCGCCGCCGATCCGGGCTGGATCACGGGACACAGCTACATCGTCTACGGTCCCCTGCTGGCCGGCACCACGTCCTTCATGTACGAGGGCGCGCCCACCTATCCCTATCCGAATCGCTGGTGGCAGATGATCGAGAAGTACGGGATCAACATCCTCTACACCGCACCCACCGCCATTCGAGGCTTGATGCGCTTCGGCGAGAACTGGCCTGCTCGCCACGACCTTTCCAGTCTCCGCCTCCTGGGGTCCGTGGGGGAACCCATCAATCCCGAAGCGTGGAAGTGGTATCATCGTGTGATCGGCCGGTCCCGTTGCCCCATCATGGATACCTGGTGGCAAACCGAAACCGGCATGCACATGATCACGCCGATGCCCTGCGTTCCCCTCAAGCCCGGCTCTGGGTCCCGCCCCTTCCCCGGTGTACAGATGGATATCGTCAACGAGCAGGGCGAGCCGGTCGCGCCCAACGAAGAGGGCTATCTCGTCATCACCACGCCCTGGCCCGCGATGATGCGCACCATCTACCACGATCCGGATCGGTATGTGGCCCAGTATTGGAGCCGCTTTCCGGGACGCTATCTCACGGGAGACAGTGCCCGTCGGGACGAGGACGGGTATTACTGGATCATCGGACGCGTCGACGACGTCATCAAGGTCTCGGGTTATCGGCTCGGCACCGCCGAAATCGAGAGCGCGCTCGTCAGTCATCCCGCAGTGTCCGAAGCCGCGGCGATCGGACTCCCGCACGAGGTCAAGGGCAATGTCATTCACGCCTTCGTGATCCTGAAAACCGGGGTCGAGATGCACGACCGCTTCGAAGAGGAATTGCGCAATCACGTGGGACACGAAATGGGTCCCATCGCCAAACCTGAAAAAATCGAGTTCGTGGATTCTCTGCCCAAGACCCGCAGCGGAAAGATCATGCGCCGCGTGTTGCGCGCCCGAGCCCTCGGGCAGGATCCCGGAAATCTCGCCACCCTCGAGGAATAGCGGGAGAGGGAAGGGGAGCACATCCCTTCCCTCGTATTCCCACGTCGCGTATCTTGCGGCATGACCCATCTGCACTTCATTGGAATCGGCGGCACCGCCATGGCCAATGCCGCCCTCGCCCTGCGGGATACGGGCGTTCGCATCACCGGATCCGACACCGCCCTGTATCCGCCCATGAGCACCATGCTCGAACAGGAAGGCATCGAATGGTGGGAAGGATTCGATCCCGCCCATCTCGATCCCGTACCCGACCTCGTGGTGGTGGGCAACGCCATCAGTCGTGGGAATCCTGAGCTCGAAGCCGTTCTCACACGACGGATGCCATTCACCTCCCTGGCCGCCCTGGTGGGCGAACGTCTCATCGCGGGTCATCGATCCGTGGTGGTGGCCGGCACGCACGGAAAGACTACCACGTCTTCCCTCATCGCCTGGATCCTCGAATCTGCGGGGCGCGCGCCGGGCTTCCTCATCGGAGGGCTACCTCGCAATTTCGGACGGGGATGTCGCCCCGCCCGAGAGCAGGGGATCTTCGTGTCCGAGGGAGACGAGTACGATACCGCCTTTTTCGACAAGCGATCGAAGTTCCAGCATTATCGGCCCGATCTGTTCCTCATCAACAATGTGGAATTCGATCACGCCGACATCTTTTCCTCCCTCGACGAGGTGAAACGCAGCTTTCGTCATGGGGTGGCCATCGTGCCGGGTTCGGGCCATATCCTCGTCAACGGCGACGACGAGAACGCCCTCGCGGTCTCCCGTCAATCCCACACGCCGATCGAAACCTTCGGGTTTGGCACTTCCTGTATGTGGAGAGCCGAGGAGCGACATTCCGATGCACGGGGTCTCACCTTCACGCTCGTGCATCCGGGAGAGGATTCCGTCGTGATCAGCGCTCCCCTGTCCGGCGAGCATAACATCCGCAACGTGCTGGCCGCCACGGTGGCCTGCCGATTGCTGGGACTACGAATCGAAGAGATTCACACAGGACTCCAGTCCTTCCTCAATGTGCGCCGTCGTCTCGAAGTGCGCATCGACACTCCCCGCGCCCTTCTCATCGACGATTTCGCCCATCATCCCACGGCCATCGCCGCCACCCTCGCGGCTGTGCGTGCCGCCTGGCCACACCGCCCGGTGACGGCCTGCTTCGAACCGCGATCCAACACGAGTACGAGACGCCTCTTTCAGGCCGAACTCACCGAGGCCCTGAGCACTGCCGATCGCGTGATCATTGGCGCGGTCAACCGCCCGGATCGGTACGCCCCCGAGGACATGCTCGACGTGCCCCGGCTCTGCGCCGACCTTTCCGATCGCGGATGCTCCGCGCGTTCCCTTCCTGACGCTCAGGATATCCTCGCATGGCTGGCCGCCAATCCCGTGCCCGGTGAGATCCTCCTCCTCCTGAGCAACGGGCAGTTTGGCGGCCTTCCGCAACGTATCGAAGACGCCCTCCGCGAAGAACGACTCTAGATCGCGACACCCCACAGTCCGAGTACTCGGCATCTGACAGGAGCCATCCGCAACACCGGCTCTATCGGGAATAAAAAAAGGTCCGCTCCACGCGGACCTTTGTTCTATCCCTCGCGAGAGGAATCACTTCATGAGGATCATCGAGACGGTTTTCGAAAACTGGATCCCCGATTTTTCGCCCATCGCCCGGATGGTGGCGAAATAGCGACCACTGCCGAGATTCGCTCCATCGAAGGTGAGGGGATGGGAGCCGGCATTCAGGATCCCGTTATGAAGGGTCGCCACGGTTTGTCCCAGTCCGTTCGTCACGGTCACGACGACCTGGCTGGCTTCGGGGAGAAGGACATTCAGGGTCGTGGTGGGGTTGAAGGGATTCGGATAATTCTGCTGCATGTCGAAGTCCTCGGGCAGGAGTCCGAGAGGCCTGCTGTCCTTTGCCGAGCCATGCGATTTCATCCAGTTGATCTTCATCGCGAGATAATCCAGGGCATTGATGACTCCGTTGCCATCCGCGTCCATGTAGCAACCTTCGGGCGTGTTCCAGGGAATTCCCGCCTGAGCCTGCCAGGTGAGGAAGGTCATGGGATTCGTGCCGGCATCGGCCCGATAGCGTGCCGGTCCGAAGAGCCAGGAGGTCCGAAGGTTGGCATCCTGAATGTACTGATTCAGCGACCGGCGATCGCCGTAATTCACCAAGCCATCATTGTTCACATCTCCAGGCCAGACGGAGCAGGGCACCGTGCCGGGAGCGATCACCATGGTGGTGCCATCCATGGTCACGTCCTTGATCGCACGACAGATGTCGAGAACGGAGAAGACGACCTGCACCTTGTAATATCCCGGCGGAAGGGTGGAGGAACTGACATTGATCGTGCCGGTGTTGGTGCCCATCGTCACGGGCACCGTGGTCGACATCTGATGAACGAGGACGTTGGTGGGCGTATAGAAGCGAACGACGACATTGGCGGTAAAACTGGTGTCGGGCTGAATCAGCGTGTAGCTGATGGGCACCGCATCCGGCAGCGTGATGACGCCGGGCACCGAGAAATCCACCTGCGTGGCCTGCCAGGTGCAGGCATTGCGAATTTGAATTTCACGGAAGGCGGGGTTCGACTGCTGTCCTACGGCCTGCATGGTGAACTTCGTCAGTCGCATCCGCGTTGAGGTGGCCGGCGGAAAGGTGAGCACCTTGAGCGAATCGTTGGCTCCTCCGTAGATCCAGGACAGGGTCACATGATCCACCCAGGTCGTCCCGTTCCATGTCTGAATCGTGCATCCATTCATGTAGCGGCCCGCAGAATACGCATAATGCAGATTCAATTCTCCGAAGGTCATTGGCGTGGGCCATTCAAACGCGATCCAATACGCGTCGGTAAAGGGTCCCGCTCCTGTTGCGGTGCTGGTCCACCCCATGTGGGTAGCTCCAGTGAATCCGTAGGGAGAGATGATGTTGTTGTTGTACTGTTCGGGTCCCATGTTGTTGGCGGTGGTCCCGCCTCCGCTATGGGTGCACACGGCTTGCGTGGCGATGTTGGGAGCGGCGGATTGTCCGAAGGTGGTCGAAACCACACAGACCATGGCGAGGATGACGACGAGCAAGACGGTACGAGAGGTCATGGTTCATCTCCAATGAGTGGATCACAGTGACTATAGCAAGTCCGTTAACGTCCACATGAACACAGGTGCAGCAGGCAGATGTGCAAACGGCGATCACTGGGTGATCGGAAGGAAATTGCGGTGGGGAGCGCCTGCAACCTATCGCCTATTTTCATGGAAAGCAAGCACGAAAAATTCGCTCGCGATCCGCCTCTGGATCTGTTTTGAGATGTGTCCCTCTTTCCGCATGTTAAGAGGCTGAAACCGGGCTTCGGCCTCCTCGGAACGAAGAAAGGATCCCGTGGAAACGGAATGGATTGACATTCGGGGCGCTCGCGAGCATAACCTCAAGAACATTGATGTCCGCATCCCCCGCAACAAGCTGGTGGTGATCACCGGATTGTCGGGATCGGGCAAGTCGAGTCTAGCCTTCGACACCATTTATGCCGAGGGTCAGCGTCGGTATGTCGAGTGCCTCTCTGCCTATGCCCGACAATTCCTGGGATCGATGGAACGACCGGATGTCGATAGTATCGACGGACTCAGTCCCGCCATTTCCATCGAACAGAAAACCGTCAGCCGCAGTCCCCGGTCCACCGTCGGCACGGTCACCGAAATCTACGATTACCTGCGCCTGCTCTTTGCCCGGGTCGGTACCCAGCACTGCCCCAAGGATGGAGCCGTGGTGGATCGTCAGAGTCAGGATCAGATGGTGGATCGCATCCTCTCTCATCCCCACGGCACCCGGGTGATGATTCTCGCTCCGGTGGTGCGGGGTCGCAAGGGCCATTACCGCGAACTGTTCGAACAAATCCAGAAGGATGGATTCACCCGGGTGCGGATCGATGGAGAACTGACGGACCTCGAACCCGGCCTCAAGGTGGATCGCTATAAGGTCCACGACATCGAAATCGTGGTGGATCGCCTCGTGCTTCACGCGGAAAGTCGAAGCCGCGTGACCGACTCCCTCGAACTGGCTCTGAAATTCGGGGACGGCGTGGTGGTGGTCCGCATCCAGGAAGAGGACGTCCTCATGTCGCAAAAGCAGGCCTGCCCGGTCTGCGGTACGAGTTACGACGATCTGGCGCCGAACAGCTTTTCCTTCAATTCCCCGTATGGGGCCTGCCCCGCCTGCGATGGCCTCGGTGAAAAGCGGGATTTCGATCCGGCGCTCATCGTGCCCGATCCCTCCAAATCGCTCAATCAGGGAGGCATCGAGCCCCTCGGCAAACCGCGCTCCACCTGGTGGTGGGCACAGATTCGGGCGGTGGCCGAATCGTGTGGCTTCGATCTCGATCTTCCCATTTCTCAGATCCCCGCCGAGGCGCTGCATATCATTCTGCATGGAAGCGGAAAGCAAAAATACCGCATTCCCTACACCCATCAGGATGGACGGCATTCCATCTACACCCACTCGATCGCGGGTGTGTTCCAGAGTCTGACCCAGTATTACCACAATACCACCTCCACCCACATTCGGGACTGGGCCGAGTCGTTCATGACCACCATGGCCTGTCCGGACTGCGGAGGCGGCCGACTGAAACCCGCGAGTCTGGCCGTGCGTCTGGCCGACACCAGTATCGCCGAAATCACGTCCTGGTCCGTGCGCGATGCGCTGCGGTATTTCACCAATCTCTCCCTCGATGCCCGCCGCATGCGGATCGCCGAACAAATCCTCAAGGAAATCACATCCCGCCTGCGCTTTCTCTGCGATGTGGGACTCGAGTACCTGACCCTCGATCGCTCGGCGCGATCCCTCTCAGGCGGGGAGGCTCAACGCATCCGCCTCGCCACCCAGATCGGAACCCAACTGACGGGGGTTCTCTATGTGCTGGACGAACCCTCCATAGGATTGCATCAACGGGATAACACGCGGCTCATTACTTCCCTGCACCATCTGCGGGATCTCGGCAACTCCGTTATCGTGGTGGAGCATGATCAGGAAATGATGGAAGCCGCCGACCACATCGTGGATCTCGGTCCCGGAGCCGGAGAATTCGGAGGCGCCGTGGTGGCCGAGGGCAGCGTGGCGGACCTGCGACGACGGGGGAAGGCGAAGAAAAAGACACTCAAATCCGAAATAGCCACCCCCGCCAGTCTCACGGCGTCCTATTTGAATGGCACCCGATCTATTCCGGTGCCCGACCGCCGACGGGTGGGAAATGGGCAGCGGCTTGTGCTGGAGGGCGCCACCGGGCGGAATCTGAAAGATGTCACCCTGAACCTCCCCCTCGGTGTTCTGACCTGCATCACGGGCGTCAGTGGTTCGGGGAAGTCCAGTCTGATCAACGAAACCCTCTACCCGCTTCTTGCGCGTCATTTCTATCGCTCTCTTCTACCGGTGCTTCCCTACCGCGCCCTGACTGGCCTCGAACATCTCGACAAGGTGATCGACATCGATCAGACGCCCATCGGCCGCACGCCGCGCTCCAATCCTGCCACCTATACGGGACTGTTCACCGTAGTGCGTGATCTGTTTACTTCATTGCCCGAGGCCAAGATCCGCGGATACGCGGCGGGACGCTTCAGCTTCAATGTCGCCGGAGGACGCTGCGACGCCTGCGATGGGGATGGCGTGAAGAAGATCGAAATGAATTTCCTGCCCGACGTCTACGTCACCTGCGACGTGTGCCGGGGGCATCGCTACAATGCGGAAACCCTCGAAGTACGGTATCGGGGGCGTTCCATCGCCGACGTTCTCCACATGCCTGTGGCCGAGGCCGTGGAGTTCTTTGCCGATATCCCACGCATTCGGCGTAAGCTTGATACCCTCAACGATGTGGGCCTGGGGTATATCCGCCTCGGTCAACAGGCCACCACCTTGTCGGGAGGCGAGGCCCAGCGCGTGAAACTCGCCACGGAGCTCTCGAAAATCGGCACGGGGAAATCCTTGTATATTCTCGATGAACCCACCACGGGACTTCATTTCGAAGACGTGCTCATGCTCCTCCATGTGCTCAATAAATTGGTGGAGAAGGGCAACACCGTCGTGGTGATCGAACACAATCTTGATGTGATCAAGACGGCGGACTGGCTCGTGGATCTCGGTCCGGATGGGGGCGAGGCCGGGGGACGCATCGTGGTCGAAGGCACACCCGAGGATGTCGCCCGCTGTGCCGACAGTCATACCGGAATCTATCTCGCTCCCGTGCTGCGCGCCCCTCTTTCCTGATCAGCACCCCGCGGGCATCTCACCGCGGCGGGCGGCCGAGAAAGCGCCGATGCACATCCTTGTCTTCATAGGGATCCTCGTCAGAGGCAAGATCCTCGGCACGATATCCACTCCCCACCCGATCCACCCGCACTACCCGTGCTCCTTGCTCCACGAGGTAAAACAATCTCCAGGTCCGGTAGGACAGGCAATAGCCATCTTCTCGTGAAGGGTCGGTGGCAATGCGTTTTCGCTCTCCGTTTTCCGGCTCATGCTGTAGCTGCAGGCGGGCATAGGCGCGCAGGTTCAGTCCTCCATCCCGCAGCAGCCAATCCAGATCCTCCTTCACGGCCGAGTCGAAGACCACGGTCCAGGGATCGGGGTCGTGGTCCTGGGTCCAGCCCCGCGCGGCGTCGGGAAAGGCATCGGCATACGCGAGATAGGGTTTGATGTCGAAAATCGGAGTGCCATCGAGCAGATCGTATTCCGTGACGATCAGGCGCAGTCCCTCGATGCGGAGCAGTCGGAGGCAGGTGAGTCCCAGAGGATTCGGACGATGGGGGGAACGGGTGGCGAATACTCCCACCTTTCGCCGGAGATGCCGGGGTGGGCGCACCATGGGCTTCCAGCCGGGATTGAGGTGAAACTGATAGATCACCCAGATGCGATCGAAGCCACCGAGATCGGTGAGGGCCTGTTCGAAATTGCGATGGGAACGAAGGGTGATGATTCCTTCCTCGGGTTCGGCGAAGACTCCCTGGCGCGGGGTTTCATACCGGAATTTCTGGGGACAGGAAAAGAAGCCGATGGGATCGAGCAAAAGAGGAGAACGGAAAGCGCCGGACTCCAGGGAGCGCGGCACATCGTCGGCACCGGATCGTTGTTTTCGGGTTGCCATGACAACAGGGAAGCCCGGGGCTCGGCTCCCGTTTATCGCGTGAGCGGTTTGTAGCGTACCCGGCGAGGGTGATCGGTGGTGATGCCGAGCACGTCTTTCCGGTATTTTTCATACTGGGAATAATTGCCGTCGAACCAGATCACGCGGCTTTCTTCTTCGAAGGCGAGAATGTGGGTGGCAATGCGATCGAGAAACCATCGATCGTGGGAGATCACCACCGCACAGCCGGGAAAGTCCAGCAGCGCCTCCTCGAGGGCGCGCAGGGTGTTGACGTCGAGATCGTTGGTCGGTTCATCGAGCAGGAGCACGTTGGCTTCTTCCTTGAGCATCTTGGCAAGATGCACGCGATTGCGTTCTCCGCCCGACAGCATGGAGACGAGCTTCTGCTGATCGGTGCCGGTGAAGTTGAAGCGACCCACATAGGCCCGACTGTTCATTTCCCGATTACCGAGCATGAGGTTTTGCTGCCCCCCACTGATCTCTTCCCAAATACTCTTCTCTGGATCGAGAGGGCGGTTCTGATCCACGTAGCCCAGGCGCACCGTGGTGCCGAGGGTGATTCGTCCCGCGTCGGGGGTCTCCAGGCCGGTGATGAGCCGAAAGAGGGTGGTTTTTCCGGCGCCGTTGGGACCGATGACGCCGATGATGCCGCCTGGGGGAAGGGAGAAATCGAGATCCTCGAAGAGGAGTTTGTCCCCATAGGCCTTGGTGAGTTTCTCGGCGTCGATCACCACGTCCCCAAGGCGTGGCCCCGGGGGAATGTAGATTTCGATGTCATCACGTCGCTTTTCGAACTCCTCGCTGAGCATGCGCTCGTAGGATGCGATGCGGGCCTTGCTCTTGGCGTGGCGACCCTTGGGATTCATGCGAACCCATTCGAGTTCTTCCGCCAGGGCGCGCTGGCGTTTGGACTCCTGCTTCTCTTCGATGGCCAGGCGCTGTCGCTTCTGTTCGAGCCAGGAGGAGTAGTTCCCCTGGAAAGGAATGCCCTCGCCTCGATCGAGCTCAAGAATCCAGCCCGCCACATTGTCCAGAAAATACCGGTCGTGGGTGACGGCGATTACCGTCCCAGTGTACTGATGCAGATGATGCTCAAGCCAGGCCACGGATTCCGCGTCGAGATGATTGGTCGGCTCGTCGAGAAGCAGTACATCCGGGGCCTGCAGGAGTAGGCGGCAGAGGGCCACGCGACGCCGCTCTCCTCCGGACAGCACCGACACCGGAGCATCGCCCGGGGGACAGCGCAGGGCCTCCATGGCCATGTCGAGACGGCTGTCGAGATCCCAGGCATTCATGTGGTCGATCTTCTCCTGCAGAGCGGCCTGCTTTTCCAGTAATGCATCGAAATCCGCGTCAGGTTCGGCGAAGCCCGCATTGACGGCCTCGTACTCGGCCAGCAAGGCCACGGTCGAGGCCACGCCTTCCTCGACAATATCCTTCACGGTTTTCGATTCGTCCAGAATGGGCTCCTGCGGAAGATATCCGAAGGTGATGTCCTTGCTCGCGGTGATTTCTCCGAGATGGTCGGAATCGAGTCCCGCGATGAGCTTCAACAGGGTACTCTTTCCGGCTCCGTTCAGGCCCAGCACTCCGATTTTGGCGCCATGGAAAAATGACAAATAGATGTCCTTCAGCACCGTCTTGTTCGGGGGATAGATCTTCGACACCCCGATCATTGAGAAAATGATTTTGCGATCTTCTCCCTGTGCCATGTTATGCCGTCTTTTTCTGTTTTTCGATGGTATAGACCGGTTCGGTTCCCAGCGTCACAGTATCACGTTCGATAAAACAGCGCGTCACATCCCGTCGCGACGGAAGATGATACATAATCTCGAGCATGGATTTTTCTACAATGGAGCGGAGGGCCCGAGCCCCGGTGCCGCGCTCCAGAGCCAAATCCACCACCGCATCGAGGGCCCCGTGATCGAACTCCAGCTCCACGCCCTCCATTTCGAACAGCTTTTGATACTGCTTCACGATGGCGTTTTTCGGCTGAGTGAGAATATTGAGGAGTCCTTCACGGGACAGGGGATGGAGTACCGACAGCACGGGAAGTCGCCCAATGAGTTCGGGAATGAGCCCATACGCCAGCAGATCGTCGGGTTCGGCCTTGGCCAGAATGTACTCCCGCTCCAGCTGCGTTTTTGCGTGATAATCTGCGCCAAATCCCATGGGACTCTTTCCCGTCCTCCGCTCGACGATGGCGTCGAGTCCCTGAAACGCGCCTCCGCAGATGAACAGAATGTCCCGCGTGTTAATGTTGATCAGAGGCTGTTCCGGATGTTTCCGTCCTCCGCGAGGCGGCACGCCTACCACCGACCCCTCAAGGATCTTCAGCAGAGCCTGTTGCACTCCTTCGCCCGAGACATCGCGCGTGATGGAGACATTTTCACTTTTGCGGGCAATTTTATCGAGCTCATCCAGATAGATGATGCCGCGCTCCGCGCGTTTGACGTCGTACTCCGCATTCTGTAAAAGATGCACAAGAATCGACTCCACATCATCCCCCACATACCCGGCCTCGGTCAGGGTGGTCGCATCGGCAATCGCGAAGGGCACGTCGAGAATACGCGCCAGGGTCTGTGCGAGGAGGGTCTTGCCCGTGCCGGTGGGTCCGATGAGAAGGATATTACTCTTTTCGATTTCCACATCGTCGAGTCCGGCCTTCCCGCGCGAGTCGATCCGCTTGTAATGGTTGTAGACAGCCACGGCGAGCGCCTTCTTGGCCGCTTCCTGCCCGATGACGTACTCGTCCAGGGCGGACTTCATCTGCTGGGGGGTGGCGAGGGCCTTGGCGGACGATGTGCGATTGGTCACCGCCGCGCTGTTGGTTCGGAGAATGTCCACCGAACTCATGATGCAATGATTGCAGATATACGCCGATGGCCCCGCGATCATTTGTTCGCATTCTTTGCTCGATCGTCCGCAGAAACTACACTGTATGGAATCGTTCTTGTGATAACTCATGGATTCGGTTCCGAATAAAAATGAAAACGCACAACCGGGGGGAAGATCCCGACCGGTTGTGCGTCAAAATAGCGAAAAACTAGTTGCCCAGCATCTTCCGGTATTCCGACTCCGCCTTCTCGAGAGAGCGCAAAAAGACCAGGCGTGCTTCGGTTTCGCGAATCGCCTTTTTCAACTCGGATCCCAGCAGCAATGTGGCGTCGAAGGTTGGCGGAGTGGGAGCCGCTGGCGACACCGCCTTTGGGGTCGGCAGCGTGGGGGCGGGGGCGACACGGGCGGGACGACCGCGTTTCTTCTTCGTGACCTTCGCCACGGGTTTGGGAGCTGGGGTCGGCAGAGGAAGGGGCGGAACCGGGGCGGCCACGGGAGCCGCCTTTTCTGCGGTGGCCTTTCCCTTGACTTTCGGCGTGGGCTTCCCTGCGGCAGGCGCGGTCTTCCCACCCGGTTTGCGACCGGGCTTCTGGAGAATCGGCAGTGCCGTCGCGGGATCAAAGCTCGAGAACCAGGTCGAGAACTGGGCGATCACCTTGCGGGAAACCTTCTTCGTGGTGCCCACTTTGATATTGCGCAAGGTGATATAATTCATGCCGCTCAGCAGGGAGATCTGCCTGAGAGAGCGGTCCTTCTCAAGGGTGAGGATGGCGTTGCGGATGTCTTCCACCGATTTCATGTTGACTCCGAGTGTATACAATGGTTGCCGACGTTGTCCTGAACATAATGCAATTCTCGTCCTTATACAATACATTGCGGAGTGTACATCGGAGGATGATCCCATGCGATTCGCCCGTCCTTTCTTGCTGCTCGCGCTGATGATCTGCGCCCTGCCCACGGCACGGGCTCAACTCGTGCTGTCCGTGGACAGTGTGGATGCGTCACAGTTCCCCACGATCCGCCTCGTGGTGCACGTCACACTCAACGGGCTGGCCTATTCACCGCTTCGCGTCACGGATTATACTCTTTCTGAGGATGGACGCTCCCTCCCCGTAACCGCGGGATTTTGTCAGGATAGCATTACCCGTCCCCCGCTGTCGGTGCTGATGATTATCGACCGATCGAATAGCATGGGACCCTGGCCCTGGGGATCGAACGCCATCGTAGCAGCCCGTCAGGCAGCCGCGGACTTTGTGGGACGCCTTGCCGCGCAGGACGAGGGTGCCGTGCTCGTGTTCAACCAGACGTCGGACGTGGCACAGAACTGGACCACGGACAAACCCCTCCTCGCATCTCGTATCAATGCCATCACCACCACGGGAGGTACTGCCCTGTGGGATGCTCTCATTCGTGGCGCCTCCATGATTACGCCGCGTTCGGGACGGCAAGTGGTGGTGGTGCTCACCGACGGGCGGGACGAGAGCTCTTCGGCCTCCTTTTCGGCGGTACTTTCGTCCTATTCCGGAAAACCCATCACCGTGTATGCCATCGGGCTCGGCTCTTCGATCAACGATACCGAGCTGCGCTCTCTCGCCCAGGCCACCGGAGGCCGGTATTACCGCGCTCCCTCGAGCAGCGATCTCGACGCGATCTATCGCGAAATCAGTCAGCAGGTCACGAGCACCGGGATCTGTGAATTGCACTATCGCAGTCCCGTCGACTGTCTCGACGGAGGACTCCATACGATTCGCGTCACCGTCACCACGCCCTCCGGCGTCGCCACGCGGGAGGCCACCTATCGGGCTCCGGAGGATTCCTCGACCTTTTCCCTTGCCACGCTCGCCATTCCTCCCAATGCCGTGGTGGAGGCCGCATCCCATCTGGCCCTTCCTGTCACCGTGCGTGAACTCTCTACCAAGCGCCCCCCTCGCATGTTTTCCTGGGAGTTGGACTACGATACCCTCATCGTGCGCGTCGATTCCATCACGACCACCATTCCCGGTGCCAGGATCACTGCGTCGCGGGCACGAGGGTTCCTCTCCGTACTCCTTCAATCTCCCCAGCCTCTGGATTCAGCCCAGGTACTGTGTGTGATCCACCTGGCGGGACTTCCCACGGACCCGACACGGCGAAGCCCCCTGCACCTCCGATCTTTCAGCGTCGATCAGCCCTGCACGGTTCTGAACGCGGGCGCGTCGGAACTCACGGTGAGCGGCTTCTGTGAACGCGCGCTGCGCCGTCGCCCGGTCGCGGGTGCGACCCGCATCGTTGGGATCGCTCCTCATCCCGTGCATGATCGCGGAGAGGCGGTCCTCACCGTCTCTGCTCCGGATGACATCGTGGTAGAACTCTGGTCGGCCCTGGGTACCCCGGTGGCCCGACTCTTCGCGGGCCCCGCATCCGTGGGTTCCCTGCATCTGCCTCTTCCCCCTCGGGCAGGCTCCGGTGTCTGTTACCTCGTGGTGAGAGGAACCCGGGGCATGGATACCTGCCCCGTGTTCTATCGCTGAAAATAAAAAGAAAGGCCAAGCTTCCCTTCGTCACATGTTCCGTTACTGGCCGTTGCTTCCTTCCGGACCTGGCGGGGTTGAGTAAAGACACATTGCGAAGGACTTGGCCTTCCTAAAAGCCTTCCAAGATACGGGATCGAAAACGGAACTACAACCCCTGTCGTTCGATCATGATCGCGCCGTCCACGACCGTCACCCGTCCGGCGAGTGAGGCATGCAGAGCCACCCCGAGTCCTTCGCTGGCGGGCTGGGCGATGATCTGACCCGCCTGCACCATATCTCCGGTCTGAACTACGGGCTGGGCGGGCACGCCTACGTGCATCTTCAGCGGGAGCACCACGCGATCGGGCTCCAGCGTTACTGATCGGTATGGGGCGGGATGTTCATATTTCGTGAGTTTGAGCCGCTTCATCAAGCTCTTGACGGGCACCTTGCGGGCATCCTTCATGGGGCGGGCGGTGACTTCGCGGGGACCTTCCCAGCCTCGGGAATTCTGCCTGAGATCCGTCTTCGCGCGATCGCAGGCTTCCTTCGGGTAGAGCTCCTCGGGACAGGCATAGAGCGTACAGAGTCCGCAGGAACAACACAGATCGGCGAAGGTGTTCCACATTCCCTCTCCCATGCGCGTGAAACCCAGACTCCGCATCACCTTATGGGGCTGGACATCGTACCCCAGCATGTAGCGGGGGCAGAGTTCGGTGCAGAAGGAGCATTGGTCGCAGGCCGATTTCCCGATCTGGTGCATCTTCACCGTCTTCCGCTTTCGTCTCATCATCAGGTAATGCTCGGGTGGAAGCACGATGATGCCGCCAGTGGTTTTGGTGACCCTCAGTTCCACATCCGTTTCGCGATGTCCCATCATGATGCCGTCGACGGACATCTCGAATTCGGGAATGGTGACGCCTCCCGCCAGATCCAGACATTCGCGCAGGGTGATCCCAATCGGAACCGGTAGGGAAATCGGTTCCCGCACCGCACCCGTGATGGTGATCCACTTCTGGGTCACCGGGATTCCTTCGTCCACCGCCCGCGCGATGTTGTACAGGGTCTCCACATTATTGGTGATGCACCCGACATGAAGGGGAATCCCTTTTGCCGGGATGAGGCGTCCCGTGATTTCGTGCACCAACTCGTACTCATCCCCGGCAGGATAATAATCCTGCAATTCGAATACGGTCACTGGAGTCCCCTCGGCGGCCGCTCGCATGGCGGCGATGGCGCCCTGATTCTTGGCCTTGATGCCCACCACCAGATGCTCGGCTCCCGTGGTGTCCGCGAGAATCATCATGCCGCGCACCACCTTTTCGGGGTGCGCTTCCATCAGACGAGCGTCCTTGTGCAACAGAGGTTCGCATTCCGCGCCATTGGCCAGAATGTACTCCACCCGCGACTGCGCTTTGACATAGGACGGGAATCCCGCGCCTCCCGCTCCCACAATACCGTGTGCCCGCAAAACTTCCGAAATCGACATGCACGTCCTCACGAAAAGGAGATCAGAAATATCGAATAAAGGTACGCAGATTGGAGGTCCCGTTCCACCGTGTCGCGCTCTTCTTCTCCTGGACCCGGTAGTTCGGGTTGGGACGGATCAAGGCGTCAATTCATGGAGGAGGGACGCCAGATGCCCGGTGATTTCTCTGCGTTCGAAGCGGGAGACTTCCGGCGAGGTGGTTTGTGTTTTCAGGGCTCCTGATTTCCAGGCCCGATAGAATTCCACCAGAATGGCACGAATTCCTTCGACGTCCTGAGACCCCGTCACCTTTCCGGACCCGGTTTCGCGAACGAGGTCGGCCACCGCACCCGGAGGCGCCAGAGTGAGGATGGGCTTCCCCGAGCCAATGTATTCGTACACCTTGCCGGGCACGATTTCCTCGTTCCCCGGAAAATCATCCACGACCAGGAGAAGAGCGTCGGATTGGAAAAGATGACGGACACTGTCCGCATGCGGCATGTAGTCCTTGACGATCACCGATCCTTGAAGATCCGCTCGCGACAGCATGGCCTGCACCTCGGCACCGAAGCGCCCGATAAACACCATCCGCAGGTCCCGCGCATCCACCTCTCCCGCAGCGATGGCGCGGGCCGCGGCCTCCAGCACCGTTTCGGGATTGCGCTTTCCATACATCGATCCGGTATAGGTGAGTGTGAAGTGCTCCCGATCTACCACCTCGACGGAGGGAAAATCCGCGCTGTCGAAGCCGTTCGGCAAGTGATGCACCTTATTGATGGGGAGGTCCGGATACTTCCGATGAAAATCCTTCAGAATCCCGGTCCATGCCACTTCCATGCGATCGCATTCGGCGAAGACGGAACGTTCGAGATGGCGATCGATGGCATCGGGCAAGAACCAGCGCTTCGGGGTGGAAAGAAATCCGCGCCACGGATCCCGAAATCCCGCGATCCAGGGAAGGCCCGTGGCCCGTTTCAGATTCCGTGCAATCACCGCGCAGGTATAGGGAGGGGACGAGGAATAGATCGCGTGAATATCCTCCTGGTCGATGAGCCGCAATCCTTCGCGCACGGCGGGACGGATCCAGCCCATGCGAGCATCAGGAATGAAGAAGGTGGCACGAATACACTCGGCCAGACGTTCCCGGGGGGATCGCCGTTCACCGGGCTTGGGGATCGTGTTCACGTCGACGGGGGTGCCGGGCGCCTTTCCGGTCCAGCGCCGGTAGACATCGTACGGTTCGAAAATCGACGTGCGATGCACCGCCACATCGCGGGGAATGTCGTGGAGAAGTGATTCGTCTCTCGCGGGATAGTCCCCATCCCTCACCGTCAACACCACCGGATCCCAGCCGAATTGGCGAAGATAGGTGACGAATTTCAGGACTCGCTGAACCCCGGGCCCCCCCGAAGGAGGAAAGTAATAGGTAACGACAAGTACGCGTTTTCGGCTGGCCATGACACCTGCGTCAAAAATGATGCTATCGCAAACTACGTTCCACGTTCTCCGTTTTCAAAATGGACGCCCGGTTAAAAATGTCCCAACTTCAGCCCGATTCTTTCACGAATGATAATTCGGAGATCACAGGGGAGGATTGATGGGGGGAAAGTGCGAGAATTAAATCGATTTCATTTGTGAACGATCGCTCATTGCGGCACAATTCTTGCAATGTATGGGTGGTTAAATGAAATCCACCCTTCTTTCCAATGTGTTTTTGGAGGTATCATGAAAATGTTGAGACTACTGGGAGCGAGCGCGATGAGTGTTTTGCTTCTGGCCGGACTCGCATTCGGGCAGATCACTCCGCCCGAAGCGAAGCTCAGAGTCTTCGGCGTCTCGCCGAACCTGGTCTCGAAACAGATTCCCGGGATCGACAAGGCCTCGAACGGCCTCAGTAACGTCGGTAAGGGAAGCAAGACCTACTTCATCTGCGGAGGCAAGACCTCGAGCAGTACCACGGCCGGGAGCGGACAGTACTTCAAGTCCGCTACCTACGCCATCATTCAGGCCCCGACGGGTTCCACCGCCCAGATCGTGACCATCGACTCCATTCGCGCGTCCTTTACACCGGATGTGGTGGGTGTGTACAAGATTTCGATGGTGGGCACCGACGATCTGAATCGGACCGACGGCGACACCGCCACTCTTCATGCCGGCATGTACCTGGGATTCGAGGGCACTCCCTCCTGCGGCATGTGCCACGCGGCCATCGCCAATAAGTGGAAGGAAACCGGCCATGCGAAGGATCTGCCGTTGCGCCTGAACGAGACGCCGAACCACTTCGCGTCCTACTGCCTGCCCTGCCACAGCACGGGCTCCCCGGATCCGGCCTCCGAAAGCGGTGGCTTCCTGGATCTGGCCAAGAAACTCAACTGGCAGTTCCCCACTCAGCTCGGACCTGGCACCTGGGAAGCGCTGAAGACGAACTATCCCACCCTGGCCGCCATGGGAAGTGTGCAGTGTGAAAGCTGCCACGGACCCGGAAGCGAGCATATCGGCAACACCGCCGATCAGCGCATCACCAAGCGCATGACGGGCGACCAGTGTCTCCAGTGCCACGATGCCCTCCCGTATCACACGATGGTGCAGGACTGGCAGTCCTCGCCGCACAGCCGGTCCTACGATGAGCCCGCCAGTCCGGAATACATCAACCGCGGGAGCAAGACCGCGAAATACTCCGACTGCGCACGCTGTCACACCTCCAACGGCTTCATCGATACCCGCATCAAGGGCAAGGCCTACTCCGACGCTCCGTACAAGGATGTCGGCGCGGTGAGCTGCGTCACCTGCCACGATCCGCACAGCGCGGACAACGAAGCCCAGCTCCGTCTGCCCAAGAAGGAAGCCTGCCAGGATTGCCATACCCTGCGTCTGTCGAGCCGCAGCGGTCTGCATAACTCCCACCAGGGCGACATGATCCGCGGTATCAGTGGCGTCGAGTTTCCGGGCTACACTTACGTGAAGGCCGGTGGACACACGAGCACCGAAGATCGCTGCGTGGATTGCCACATGGCCGAGCCGGACACCACGTATAAGGGCAAGCTGGGCGGTCATACCTTCAGCGTGCTCTGGAATAACGGGACCCCCGACAACCATGACGACGACGTCGTCAACGAAAACGCCTGCAAATCCTGCCATCCTGTGACCACCGCCGCCATGCATGCATCGCAGCAGAAGTTCAAGGATCAGCTCGAGGAACTGCGCAAGCTCCTGCCTCAGCACACCGACGGCACGCCGCTCTATCCCTACGGTTCCGACACCACGAAGATGACGAGCAGCCAGATCGCGGCCTCGTTCAACTACTACTTCGTGCTGAATGATAAGAGCTTCGGCATGCACAACAAGAACTATTCGAAGTCCCTGCTCGACGCCTCCATCGCCGTGATGAAGGCCACCGCAGTGGAGAAGCTCGATGGCGCCATCGCTTCCTTCGAGCTGGGTCAGAACTATCCGAACCCCTTCAATCCGACCACGACCATCACCTTCAGCGTGCCCGAAGCGGGTGCGGTGACCCTCGTGATCTACGATCAGACCGGGCGTGAAGTGAATCGCCTCGTCAATGGCTTCTATCAGGCCGGTGCCTATCGCGTGGCGTGGAATGGCGGCGATGCCAGCCAGAACCTCGTACCGAGCGGCGTGTACTACTACCGCCTGATCACCGGTCAGCACGTAGCCACACGGAAGATGGTGTTCGTCAAGTAATTCCGACAGACGCGTTTCGAGCTTCGGAACGAAACGTACGGAAGGCGGAGGATTCCTCCGCCTTCCGTATTTTTTTACCATGAACACACTTCGCACTCCCCGCCCCACGCTTCCTCCCCTGTGGTCCTGGATCGTTCTCATCCTCCTCACTCCGGCGCGTCTGGTGCTCCCGGCGTATAGCGGACCAGGACAGGCCATGTTCGAGGCCATCGGCTGGACCCTCTTTTCCTCCCTCTGGTGGTTCTTTCTGTGTGCTTCCGTGATGCCCCGTCGGGCTCCCCTGATCTACCTGGGAGGCGCCGTGGGCGTGTCTATTCTTCTCGAAAGCCTGCAGGGACTATCCGCACTTTCTTCCCTTCGCGCCACCACTATCGGTCTGTTTTTTCTTGGCTCGGATCCCTCGATGTGGGATGTCCTTATTGCCGTCCTCGGCGCCGATGCGGGCCTCATTCTGTATCTCGGCCTGGCCTCACAGGCCAATCGTCACCGTTCCTCCTCCACCCCCCAATAGTGCCGCCGAAATACCGAAAGCCACATTGCGTCCGTCACGGAAGTGATTCAGTCTCCAGGCCACGCTCAGGTCCAGAAAACTGAACATCCGAAGAGTAAACCCACTTTCATAGACCGGAACCCGCGCCGTCTGGATGGCAACCGTTTGGAGCGCACGGGTGGACTCCCGCATGTCGGTCCAGGCCCCATTGACAAAGAGGGTGAGACCGAAACCACTGGACTTGAGCAGCGGGATGCCCAGCCAACGCCAGAGGTAATCTCCGAAATCATGGGCAATCCGACCTACGATCCGCCGATCCCCGCCAAACTCGCGAAGATTCAGTGTCTGAAACCGACCCGGAGCAACGAGGTATTCAGGCGAACCGTACAGGGAATACAGGTATTGCGTCGGAAGGGCTCCATCACTCCAATCAGCCTGGAATCGATACCTCGTCTCTCCCCAGGTTCCCAGTGTGAAATCTCCCTGAACCTGGGTGAATCCACTGATCCAGTGATACTGTTTTCCCTCCACGTCGGCATCGTGATATCCCACCCCGATCACGGGGTCGAAGGAGCGGGTCCCACCGAGACGCTGCAACTTGCCAGCATTGTCGATGAAGTCCCGTCCGTCATATCGAAAGGTGGCGCGCAGGGATGTCACCCGGCCGGGATTGATGGGAGGATTGTCGCGAAACGCCATCGATCGACGAAGGAGACTCCAATCCGTGTTCTTCGTCACGCTCTCGTCATCGTTGCGGTCCACTCCCACCATCATGCGGATCTGGGGGAGGGGATCGAAACTGAGAGAGGTCCAGAGCCGTCGACGGGCATAGAAATCCCGATGATCGTATTTGGCCAGAAGGTTCGAAAGCGTAGCCGGGATCTCGGCGAAAATCTGGGGACCCCCATCCAACCATTCGAGTTTGTCACTGGCGCCCAGGGTTAGGCGGGCATTGAGGGATCGGGACAGACCCAGGGTAAGGCGGGATTCATAGGTGCCTGCCTTGCGAGAGAATCCGTACCCGCCTTCGAGAAACAACACGTGATCGGGATCACGATCCAATCGCAGGGTGAGGGGAAAAGAGAGCGCATGACCCTCGACCCGGTTGAAATGGTAGAGATTGAGCAGACCCGGAAGCGACAGATACGTGTCGCCCCAGCCGAAGGATTTTCCCGTGAACAGATTGGTTAACCCCACTTCATTCCTTGTCTCCTCGATGGCCATTTTTACACTGTCGGCCTTCAGATAGGCGCGAATCTCGTCCTCGGTGTTCGGAATCGCCTGATTCGTGGCCCACCAGGTGGAGTCGCGCGTGTCGGCTTCCTTCAGGACTTTAATTGTCACATTGTCGAACAGATCCTCGCCAAAGGGCTGATTGAACCGATAATTCTGCAGTACGCTGAATCCCTCGATGCGAAGTCCGACCGTGATGATCATTGTCAATTCCACTTCGCCGCTCACCACCACATCCACCGGCATCCAGAACTTCTTCTCGAAGAGGCGAAAATGCTGGGTGAAGGTGAGTTTCTTGAAAAAGGGAGGGAGACCCGAATCGTTGAGTTCGAGATCCACCATCATAAGCGCGTAGGATTCATCGGCGATATAGATGCGCCCCTTCCACAGAGGATCATCCTCGTCCCAGGGGACCACATCGATCATGTAGATTTTCTGATCGTCGAGAATGGTGGTGCCCACGAGCCGATAGCTGTATTCCTTCAGTCCCTGCAGGGAAATGGGACCGGTGATGGATTTTCGATTGATGGTCAACCGATCCTGCGAGAAATCCGCGATGAAAAAGGCGCTGATCATCACGTTGGCATCGGAGGGGATGAAGGAAGATTGCTTGCGCGCCTTGACGATTTCCTTGTAGTAATTCGGCTTTGCCCAATAGGCATCGGTCTGGGATTCGAGGATGCCCGTCACCGTGGAATCCTTCGTGGCGTCCCGCACGATATCTCCCGCCACCACCGTCACCAATTTCGAATGCGAGCTAAAACTGTAGGACTCCAGCAGATCCCTGCGCTTCTCTCTCTGCTCGATCGCTTTACGGATGATGGCTAATGCGGGGTTGTCTCCCGGCGTCACCACGAATTCAGGAAGGGCCACATCGGTGGGAGAGAGGGAGAAATCCACAGTCTGAGTCGTGGAGCCCGCGTTCACCGAACGGCGTTCGCTGACATATCCGATGTAGGACGCGACCAGATGCAGCGCCCCGGTGCCGACCTGCAGAGTATAGCGGCCCTGCCGATCGGTGGTGGTCCCCAAATCCGAGCCATCGATGCGCACATTCGCGAAGGGAAGGGGCGGACCGGAGCGCCCCTCTCGCACCGTGCCCGAGATGGTGCGCGTTTGTGCGATGACGCTGGTGCCTAAAAACAACGCAAGGGAGAGCGCGAGAAGGAATGCAGGCATGAGGAGAGGAGGGGATAAGTGGATGGAACCATCGAAAATACGGAAATGCAGAAGAGAGTTGCGGAAGGCAACAGGGGGAAAAACGCGAACCGCCGGAGAAGTCCGGCGGTTCCGTAATAAAAAGAGTTCTGGATCCTATTTTATGTTTTCACATCCGATGTCGAAGGAATCGCCCACGCCGTAATGCTGGGTCCGGCCCCAAGCCTTGCCGCTGTAATCCTGCTTGAAGGAGAGGATGAACACGCGACAGGTGCCCGAGGGTGTTTTCATGCCGAGCGCCGCACGGATGGTGCGGTACTCGATCGCTCCACTGATGGGGTGGCGATGGATTTCCCAGTCCTTGTCGATGATGTTGGCCTTGAGCGGTTTTTCCTTCCACTCCGACATGGCGGCCATCATCTCGGCTTCGAGCTTGGGGTTGGACTGCACCGCCTTCGGCATGCCCACCTGGCCGAGTTTCGCAGACTGCATGGCCGTGTACCGGGCCTGGAGTTTGTCCATGCCATCGGATCCATCCAATTCGAACTCGCCCTCGGCGAGGAGATTGCTGGCGTATTCCGCCTCGCATTTGATCGTGATTTTATGGGGACGGGGAGACATTTCGGAAAACGCCTTCGCATACTTGATAGCGCCCTGGGTTTGCATGGTCTTTGGATCAGGGAGGTACTCCATGGGGATATAGGTGAGTTCCCGCTTCTCGGCGGGGACGTTCCACATATGATTCGCCTTTTCAACGCCATCGATGAGGATGCGAATGTTGACGATATGGTTGCCCTTCGTGACATCGGTGTAGGTGCCCTTCAGGTAGATCATGCCGTAGATCTCGTCCGAAGCCTTGAAGGACGAGGAAAACGCGGAAGGATTCTCCTGGCCGATGGTAACGGGACGCGTGGAAAACACGGCCTGACCCGCATGGGATTTGTGGAAGGCACTGGTGTACACCTTGTCCAGCGATGCGCCCATTTTAGAGGCGGTCGCTTCGGCATCCTTGAGGAGTTTCTTCATCCCCGCGTGATCGGGAAGCATGAGAAGGGCGCCCTGGCACCCGAGTACCGCAGCCTGGGCGAAGTCGTTGGCCTTGCCCGCCTGAGCTTTTCCTGCCGCGAAAAACTTGTAGGCGTCCTCGATCAACTGATTGATTCTCTGCGTGTGATAGCCATCGACAAAGGTGCGGAATTTCTTCATTTCCGCTTCGATCTTGTTGTAGTAATCCATCGCCGAAGAGTTGGGATTCATGAACGCGGGATTTCTCGCCATGATGGCGTCCATCTCCTGCTTCATCTTGGGGTATTCCATCTTCGTGCACAGGGCGTGGAATTGTTGGGCGCGTTCCTCAGCACTTCCACGCTCCCCCCAGGGGTCTCCGTAGAAATTCTGCAGATCCATAAACGAAAAATACAGGGTGCGCATTCTCTCTTCGTCATCGGGATTTCCCTGGGCATTGCCCGTCGGCGTCGGGAGAGACTTCGATTCCGAGCCGGTGGACGTGGAAGAGGAGCTGGAAGAAGAGCCCGTCTTCAGTTCCTTTTTCACTTCTTCGGCCTTTTTCTTCACGGAGTTGAGATCGAACTGGGCACGCAAGGGCACCGCGAGAACAAGCACCACCGCGCACAGGGCAATGATCCACGTCATGTGTGGACGAAGGGATTGGGACGGCATGATTCCTCCGAATGGTCGTCATCAACAAAAGTGATGGAGGAAACCTACGGTGTGCGTCCCTCAATAGCAAGCACCGAAGGGGCGGTGTCGCGTCGATAGACGCGGATTCCGATATCCACGATACGGCCATCCAGCGTTGCGGACTGGCGATGCAGGTCGGCCACGAATCCGTGCACGTGCATAGCCTCGAAAAAGGGCTCGGCGACCTGACGATTTGGCTCGGCCAGCACGATGCATCCTCCGGGGCCAAGGATGCGGGTCAGACAGTGAACCAGCGGGTCGATGAAGCGGCGCTCGTAGATGATGTCGGCGGCCAGCACCACGGGCCAGGTGCGATCAGGTGGGGTGCGGAAATCGAGAAGCGAGAATGTCGCGTCTGCTGTCGGATGGATCCGTCGCAGATTCATCTCGGCTGCCCGCAGCGCCTGGGGCTCGTAATCGGTGAAGTCCACCCGCGCACCGTGAAGGGAGGCGATGATACCAGGCAGACCGAGTCCGCAGCCGAGCTCCACCACGCCTCGCCCGGCCACCAGGGAGGCATGTCGATCCACGAATTCCGCAAGAGCGATGGCACTGTGCCAGAGCTCGGCCCAGTAGGGAAAGCGCTCGTCCACGGCGAATTCCTCCGGAGTGATCGCGTCGATCAGGGCGTCCACATCGGAAGGGCGCAGCAGGGTCAGCTCCCGAGTGCCGATGCGCACCGTTTCCTCCTTCACGGAAAAGGAGGCACCGAGCGGCGCCTCCCCTTCGGAGATTGGAATGGGGGACGAATCGTCCGACATCACCGGCGGGCTTCCTGGTACCGCGCCATCAGGCTTCCGAGCGCGATGGACAGGAGCTTGGCGTCGGCCGTGTCGCTGCGGGACGCGATGAGAATAGGAACCTTGCCACCCACGATCACATGGGAGAGCCGATAGCCCGCGAAATAGGTGGTGCTCTTCGCGAGGGCATTGGCGGTGTCGATCGTGGGAGCCACCAGAATGTCGGCCTGGCCCGCCACCTGCGAATCCGTGCCCTTGATGGCCGCCGCCTTGCGACTGACCGCGACATCGAGGGCGATGGGACCTTCCACCACGCAGCCGGGCAACAGTCCCGCGCGATTCATCTCCATGATGGCCGCACTGTCCATCGAAACGGGCACCGCAGGATTCACCGTCTCGGAAGCCGCCAGCAGTCCTACCCGAGGCTTCGCGATGCCAAGGGCTTGGGCAACCAGAACGGAATTCATCATGATCTCGATTTTCTGGTGGAAGGTGGGATTCGGGGTCACCCCTCCATCGGTGATGATCATCAGTCGAATGCCGTCCTCATCGGGATACTCGAAGACGAAGCTGTCGCTGAGCAGACTGCCGGTGCGGAGTCCCGTGGAGCCGCTCAGCGCTGCGCGCATGAGGGTGGGCGTATTGACGGCTCCCTTGAGGAGAATGTCGGCCTTGCCCTCGCGGCAAATGGACACGGCCGTGGCAGCGATCTCTGCATCCGCGAAGGCGGGGATGATGTCGTAGGCCTGGGGATCGAAATCCGGAAAATCCTTGCGCGCCAGAGCCGCGATCGCCTCGGGATCTCCGATAAACACAGGCGTGCCCAGCCCCTTCTGCACGCACTCGATGCCCGCATGAAGGGCCGCCGCATTGTGCGCGCCCGCAATGGCCACCCGGCGCGGAGGCAGGGTGGAGACGAGGGAAAGCATCGCGTCGAACGTGCGCACAGGAGTATCGAGAGTGGATGGGGACGGCGAGTCGGAGACAGCGACAATCGGCATGCCCGCCTGGCTGCGTAGGTTCGCGGTGAGGGAGGCGAGTTCTTCGTCCCGCACGGGCCGATGCTCAGGCAGGGATCCGGCGGAAGCGACACACAGGCCGAGATCGCGCAGGCGGTCGCGCAGCCCGCTCCCTTCCGCGTCCAGCACCTGGAGCTCTTTGACCAGCGTGCCGAAATATCGGACCAGTTTCTCCGGAATCGGATGTACCTGCGCCAGAGCAAGCATCGACACCTGGGGCGCCTGCTCCCGCACCCGCGGCGCGAGCGCCGCGTCGACGATCACGCCCACGGACGGAGACAGAGCGTGGACGGCGTTGAGTCTGACATCGATGGATCCGGCATTGGCCAGGGCCAGCATGGCGCCGCGATGACGAGCGGCCCGGTCGTCCAGGTCCGGCGACGCGAGCAGCGATGCCGGGTCGAGCGGAGGACGTGCGAGGGGCAGGGGATCCGTGACGAGGGACTCCAGCACCTCGAGTCCCAGAGGCAGGATCACGGGGAGCCGGTGGGCGCGAGTCCAGCTTGCCGCCGTGGCCAGCACATGGGGAAGCTTCGCGGCTTCTCCGGCGACGAGTGCGGGGAGGTCGGCAAACGCCGCCAGAGCACGTGGATTGGGAGTGCGGGGAGGGCGTACCGATTCCACGGTGAGAATCAGCAGACCGCCGGGAATGTCGGTCCATGCTGCGGCGGAGAGGTGACCGGAAAGCTGAGAGAGACTGAAATCACAGACCAGGAGAGCGGTGAGAGAACCTTCGAGGGCCATTTTCAGGGACTTCTCCCACGCGGACAGAGGATCGGGCTGACGCAGCAGGGATGGGGATGTCGAGTCAGGCAGGACCTCGAGAACGGACGTGAGGCCGGGCGAGGTGCACACCACGCAGGTGGACACGCCCTGGGCAGCCAGAAGGGCAGGAAGAGAAGAAGCGACAGTCATCATGAATTCCTCGATTCGGTGCTCAATAGGTTTGTGCGGTTTCTTCACCGCGAAGGACGCGAAGGGTCCCCTGCGCGAGGGCCAGCATCTCATGTTCTCCGGCATAGTTCATCACCGGGGCGATCCACGAAACACGTTTTTTCACCGAAGACCGAACCCGTGCCGAATGGCTCAGTCCCCCGGTGAGGAGAATCGCATCGACCTTGCCTTCCAGCACGCAGGCCATGGCACCGATTTCCTTGGCGATCTGATAGCACATGGCTTCGACGATGAGGTCGGCCTCGGTATCTCCCTGTTCGATGCGCTGTTCGATCTCCCGAAGGTCGTTCGTGCCCAGATAGGCCACGAGACCGCCCTTGCCCATCACCAGCTTCTTCATCTCCTGCTGGGTGTAGGTACCGGAATAACAGAGTTTGATAAAGGCCTGCAAGGGCAGGGTGCCCGTGCGATCGGGACTGAAGGGGCCGTTGCTGGACGCATCGTTCACATCGATGATACGGCCATGGAGCAGGGGGCCGATGGAAATTCCCCCTCCGAGATGGGCTACCACGAAGCGACTTTTCTTGTAGGGGATGTTCAGTTTGGCCGCCGCCGCCCGGGCAACAGCATGCATGTTCAGCGTATGGGCGAGGGCATTGCGGGTGATCTGGGGCAATCCCGAAATCCGTGCGACGGGTGTGAACTCGTCGGTACAGATGGGATCGACGATAAATGCGGGAATGCCATGTTTTTCGGCGAAGGCCTGCGCGAAGGCACAGCCCATGTTGGCCGCGTGTTCGCCCTGCAGGTTGGCGCGGGCGTCGGCAAGCATGTCGTCGCTGACGGCGTAGGTGCCTCCGGTGAGGGGCTTGAGCAGGCCACCGCGACCGGCCACTGCGTCCAGAGGGCGTGTGAGCGCCATCGCCTCCACACTCTCCTCGATCTGGGCGAAACGGGTGGAGAACTCATTCCAAATGGGGCCCGCAGGCGCGGCGTGCCGGACATCGGCCTGGGCCACGGGCTTGTCGTTCCGATACACGGCGATCTTCGTGGACGTGGATCCGGGATTGATCACAAGAATGTGATGGGAAGAAGACATGAGGGACCTGTGGTTTGATGGAGATGGCGGACAAGGACAAGACGAATCCACCCTTGTCCCGCAAATGTACGGAGGCGTGGGCGCTTTTCCATTGACAACCCGGCTCCAAAAAACGTATTTTTGCATCGATACCTGAAATTTGGACAATTCTGTCCTTTTTCGCGATCCGGATTCTTGCGCTCAGTTTTCAGGTTACGATCCCTTCCCTTCACGTCCGGACTTGTTGCACCAACGAACGATCCTTCATGTCACATTCCCTCAAGCTCTCCGATTTCGACTATCCCGTCGTGAAAAACCTCATCGCGAAGTATCCCGTGGAACCGCGGGATTCCGCACGTCTCATGGTCATCGATCGGTCCACCGGCGATATCGACCACCGGTCCTTTTCCGACATCCATGAGTATTTCAAGAAAAACGATTGCCTGGTCACCAACGAAACCCGCGTCTTTCCTGCCCGGCTGATCGGCCGGAAGGAAAAGACCAATGCCAAAATCGAGGTGTTCCTTCTTCGGGAGCTGAGCAAGAACGAGGGAATCTGGGATGTCATCGTCGATCCCGCCCGCAAAGTCAGAATCGGCAACAAGATCTATTTCGATCAGAATCTCATGTGCGAGGTGATCGACAATACCACGTCGCGGGGAAGAACCGTTCGGTTCAATTATCAGGGCGATTTTTACAAACTCATCGAGTCCATCGGCCAAACCCCCCTTCCGCCCTACATCAAGCGGGAACCGGAAGAGCAGGACAAGGAATGGTACCAGACAGTGTACGCGAAGTCGATTGGCGCCGTGGCCGCTCCCACGGCTGGTCTGCACTTCACCAAGCCCTTGATGGCGCGACTCAAGAAGAAGGGGGTGAACATGACCTCCATCGTTCTGCACATCGGGCTCGGCACCTTCCAGTCCGTCGAAGTGGAGGATCTGTCCAAGCATCGCATGCAGAGCGAGTACTACGAAATCCCGCCGGAGGCCTGCCTGACGGTGAATAAAACCAAGGATGCCAAGCGTCAGGTGTTCGTGGTGGGAACCAGCACCGTGCGCGCCCTCGAATCAAGCGTCACCACCATGAGAAAACTCACGCCGGCGCGAGGGTGGACCGACAAGTTCATCTTCCCTCCCTACGATTTCAAGATCACCGACAAGCTCATCACCAACTTCCACACTCCCAAGAGCACCCTCCTCATGCTCGTGTCGGCATTCATGGACTATGATCTCATGATGAAGGCGTACAAAAAAGCGGTCAAGGAAAAGTACCGGCTGTACTCCTATGGCGATGCGATGCTGATTCTCTGATTTCCTTTCCTTGCTGTTCGTGTAGGGCGATGCTTCGGTCTCGCCACTCCGTGTTCATGGAGCCCTGATGACCCGCTTTGCCGTTTGTCTCGCCGCTGCGGGATCCGGAACCCGCATGGGCCGGTCCCTCCCGAAGCAATATCTCCGCGTCGCGGGACGGCCCCTGCTCATGCATACCGTGCGTCGCTTCGCCTCGCTGCGGGAATGCGGCCAGATCGTCATCGCGACGGACGACTTGCCAAGGGTCCGTGCCCTCCTGGCGCGGCATGCACCCGAGGCACCGGTGACGGTGGTCCCAGGGGGAGCGCGACGCCAGGACTCCGTAGCCTCCGCGCTCGACGCGGTCGAAGCCCGGTTTTCTCTCGTTCTGATCCACGACGCGGCCCGACCCTGCACCCCACCCGCTCTCATTCGCCAGGTTGCCCAGACCGCTGCACGGCATGGTGCGGCCATCCTCGCCATTCCCGCTTCCGATACCGTCAAATGCGTCTCCGAGGATGTGATCGTCTCGACCCTCGATCGGTCTCGTCTCTGGCTCGCCCAAACCCCGCAGGCCGCGCATCGTGATCTCTGGATCCGCGCGTTTCGGGAAACGACCATCGAAGCCACCGATGATGCATCGCTTCTGGAAGCGCTCGGCATTCCGGTGCATATCGTGCAGGGCTCGCGGTCGAACCTGAAGGTGACCACGCCGGAAGATCTGGTGTTCGTCGAAGCCCTCCTCACTCCGCGGAGGTCGAGAAGATGAGTGGACGTCTGGTCATCGTGGGGACTCCCATCGGACATCCCGAGGATCTGTCGCCTCGCGGAGCCCAGGCTCTGCGGGATGCCAATCTGGTGGCATGCGAAGAGAGACGGGAAGGTCTGCGCCTCCTGCGCCGCCTGGGATGGGAAGGAGAGGTGATCGAAATCAACGAGCATACGGAACGGGACGAAGCGGAAGCGCTGGTGGATCGCATCGCTGCGGGCTCCGTGGTGGCCCTGGTCTCGGATTGCGGAATGCCCCTCGTGGCCGATCCCGGTTCCTATCTGCTGCAGCGAACTCTTGCACGGGGACTCCCGGTTTCGGTCGTCCCAGGTCCCACGAGTATCACTACCGCTCTGGCCCTCTGCGATTTCGATACTCGTCGCTTCTACTTTCATGGATTCCTGCCCGCGAAGAAGGAACTGCGACGACAGGCCCTGAGAGGATTGGTGTCCTTTCCCGACGCTCTGGTGTTTCTCGAAGCACCGTATCGGCTGTTGCCTGTGCTCGAAGATATGAAGACGGCGTTCAGTTCGAGACGTCGCGTCTGTCTTGCCTGCGACCTGACCCTCCCCTCCGAAGAGGTATTGCGAGGCACCTTGGGAGAACTGGTGGCTGCGATCACGGCCTCTCCCCGAAAGTGCGAATTCGTGCTCATCGTGGAGGGGGCCTCCTCCGATCGAACAGGGAAACGGTGAGTGGGATGGATGCATCCGCCTCACCGGCTGACTCCGCTGACGCGAAGTCCTTTCAGGATACCTTCTGGTCCATTCTGACCTCACGCACGGGCCTGCGACCCACCGCCGTAGGACGCATCACCGTGCGCCACCATCTTGCCGAACGCCTGGGCGGGGCACCAGACGCATATTTACACCACCTGTCCACCTGTTCGGATCAGGATGATGAGATGCAGTTCTGGATGCACCATCTGGCGATTCAGGAATCCTCGTTCTATCGCGGAGCCCAGGAATGGAACGAGTGGCGCACGCATCTGTTTCCGTTACTCGCACCGAAGGGGCCTGCGGGGAACCATCGATTGCGTGCTGCCAGCGTGGGAACGGCACATGGAGAGGAGGCCCTGACCCTGGCGCTCGAACTGATCGAAGCGGGCTGGCCCGAAGATTCCTTCGAGATCGACGCGTTCGACATTCAGCCCGCCTTCGTCTCTATCCTGCAGAACGGGGGGCCTTGGTCCGACCGGGCGGTACAGGCAATTCCCGCGCCGATTCGATCCCGCGCCTTCACGCATCGCGCCTCGGGTTGGTTCTGCATGCCTTCCCCCGTGAATCGGATCCGACCTCAGGTGCTGAATCTCGCCGCGACGCGGGGAAGACTTCCGCGTTCGGAATATGACATCATCCTGTGCCGCAACGTGATCATCTATTTTGAGCAGACCCTGGCGGAGGACGTCCTTCGTAACCTCCACGCCCATGTGCGTCCCGGGGGCGTCCTGGTGGTGGGACCTGCCGAAGGGCAGCTAGCCTTGAACGCAGGGCTTCCCCCTCTCGCGCTTCCTCACCTCCTGGTCTTTCGGCAGTCCGGAACACAAGGTCCTGAACCGCCAAGTGAGAGGATCGAAGCGATCGCATCCCTCGAGGTCCCGCGTGATTCCTCTCCACGCATCGCTGCCATGCGCCTTCTCCTTCCCGAGGTGCTCTCTTCGTTGGGGGATGGGGATCGTTCCCATTTCGCCCGTATACTTCGCACCGTTCTGCCTCTTCTCGATGGTCTCGCGGACGAGGATGTGATTCTTGCTGAAGATGGCATTACCGTGGGGATCGTTCGTATGCTCCTCTCGTCCCTGCCTGCGCCGGAGGAATCATGAACACGCGAAAAATCTACTCCTACTCCACGGAACCCGATGACGTGCTGGAAGAAAGGACCCGCATCCTCGGTGCCTCCGAGGGAGAAGCGGATGGACGGATGCTTCCCGTGCTCACCGTGCCCTGTGCAGACCGGACCTATGTCGTCCCCGCGCATCAGGTGCGTCGAGTGACCTTTGATCCCCGACCCCTGCCGGTGCCCGGTGCGATGGCAGGCGTGCAGGGAATTCTGAATCTGGACGGTCAGATCATTCCCGTCGTCGATCTGTCTCTGCTGATCGGCGGGATCGAGGTGCCCAAGCCGGCGGCCCTGTTGGTCGTGTCCGATCCCCAGGAGGAGCCCTGTGGATTCGCGCTGGCGGGCATCCCCGTGTTGTATCATGGGGCCTGGGAGCGGGGAGACCAGGCGTCACCGTGCGGAGATCGCACCTGTGAGGATGGCTGGTGTACGGTGGATGAGACGAGCTATCCGATGTTGTCTCTGGAAGCGCTCTTTTCCTTGCCCTCATGGGTGGCGTATTTTACGAGCAGTCACAACGATGGAGACGAGGCATGAAAACTTCCACCCTTGCCCGCCGCTTTCGGTTCGCGTTTCTGCTGCTTTCAGTGATTCCTCTCGCGGTGTTCGGTGTCGCAACCTATCTGCAATTGAGAACCACCATTCTCGAGGACAATCAAAAAATGCTCGAGTTGGCGTCTCAGGCCAAGTGGGAAGCCAGTGTGAGTTGGCTGGATGATATTCGCGAGAGAGGTCGCATTCTCGCGTCCCTTCCTGATCTCCATGCGCATCTGGCGAACTTGATCGCCCTGCCTCACGCCTCAACCGAAGCGCGGAACATCGCGGGTATGCTCACCGCGTCCTTCCGAAAACACCTATCCACCGAAAGTGAGATCAATGGCGTGTACCTTTTCGACAAGGATGGCACTCTGGTGTTGGCGGTGGGGGACAGCACGACACGGAAGCCGAAACGCTACGACAAGGAGGAGTTCTTCGTGGCCGCACGTGCCGGGCAGATTCTCACCGATGTGCGGTCCTCGCCCTTCTCGGGAGCGGCCTGCCTGGTCGGAACTCATCTGCTCTTGAATGGGTCGAAGGATACGGTGGGCGTGCTGTGTCTGGAGTGGAGCTTGGTGCATCTGACGCGCCTTCTCACTCTCCCGGCAGCGCTCGGTGAATCCAGTGCCATCACCGTGCTCAGAAATGATGGCACCGAAGTGGTGCAATCCGGAGCACCCAGCGGATCGGTGGTCACGAACGAGGGGATTCGAACGGCCATGCAGGGGAAGAACATCAGCGGCCTCGTACAAAGAATGGATGGAACCTCGGTTCTCGGCGTGTACCTGTGGTATCCCGATCTGCACTGGGTGCTGGCCCTCGAGGTGCCTCAGGCGGCCATTCTGAGATCCGCCCATTTGATCCTGTATGAAAACGGCGTCCTCATTATCGTGCTGTTTTTCCTCGTGGTCCTGGGTTCCCGTTTTTTTGCGAATAGTCTGGCATCGCCCATCCTCACCCTGAGTTCGTCCGCATCCGCCGTGGCCCAGGGCGATCTCTCGACCCGGGTACACTCGGAAGCCCGAGACGAAATCGGAACGCTGACCGAGACCTTCAATACGATGGTGCTGTCACTGAACGACATGATACGAACCTTGCGCGATATGAATACCGACATTGGATCCGCGGCTCTCGCCATTCAGGACAGCAGCGAGAGCCAGCAACGTATCTCCTTTCAGGAATCCGCAGCGCTGACCCAGACCAGTGCCACCATTGAGGAACTATCCGTCTCCGCCAAGCAGGTGGCTTCCTCGGCGAATGCCATCATGAAGCAGGTGGACGGCACCGCCGCCCGAATCACCTATCTCTCCCAGAAAGCTATCGAGATCAATCGCATCGGCACGGTGATCGATGATATCGCCCAGCAGATACACCTCCTGTCGCTCAATGCCTCGATCGAGGCCGCGCGCGCGGGAGAACAGGGGCGTGGGTTCGCGGTGGTGGCCGCCGAAATCCGCCGTCTTTCGGAAAAAGCCAATGCACAAACCACTGATATCGCAGCCATCGTGGCCGACATCCAGGGCGCGATTTCGGCGGCGGTGCTGGCCACCGAGCAGGCCGTGAATGGGGTGCGCGCCATTACCCTCTCCGTGCAGCAGCAGGATGTGGCCGCCGAACAGATCGCCCTGGCAATGCAGGACATCAACGACGGGATGAAGAAAACGCTCGATGGCACCCGAACCACCATCGCGTCGGTGGAGAAGCTCCGCACCGTGATGCAGGGCATGACCGATCTCGTGTCCCGGTTTAACATCCCCGAGTGAGGCCGCATGGCGGAACCCGATATCATCCGGTTCGGTGAGGAACTCCGGGACCACCTCGCCGCCTGCATGGATCTGGTGCTCGTTCTGGAGCGGTCGGCCGGGGATCGGAATGCGCGCTCCGATCTCGCTCGGCGTCTGCATTCCATCAAAGGAACCGCGCGCATGATGGGCTTCGAGGAACTGGCCGATACCGCGCATGCACTCGAAGACGTGGTGTCCGCCCTGCCCTCTCCCATGGAAGAAGGAATGCCGCGCGAAGTGGTGGATGTGCTCCTGGCCTCGCTCGATACCATCCAGGATCATGTGGATGCCCTGGTCCGCGCTACGCCCCCTCCGTCACTCGACAGTGTGCTGGCGCATCTGTCCTCGGTCAGCACCCTGCTCAAGGATGAAGAATGGCCCGACCTCGGTCGAGTTCAGCAGATACTTCCCTGGCTCCCCCGCGTCCTCCTGCGTTCGCAGATCGACATCTTTCTCAAACGACGATCCGCCTACCCCACTGCCTGCGTGGTGGAGCTGCGTGCGCCACGGGATGACTTTCGGAGCCGGGTTCTGGCCTGGAGATCCCAGCTCGGTGCCCAGGGAGAAGTGGTGGCACTTGCCGCGCGTGATGCGGAACCAGATATCCTGTTTGCCTTTCTGGTGCTGTCACGAGCCTCCGCCGCCGACCTCGCTCGGGAACTCCCGGAGGCGCAGGTTTCCGAACTCGATGGATCGCGGGAAGACCTTCGAGACGCTCCCTCCAACATCTCGATGAACCAGGATATCTCCGATGAGTTTCGTCGTCTGCAGCTCTGGTTCCTCGAAGAGAGCCAGGAGCAGATGACCAGACTGGGCGGATTGATAGTGAGTCTCGAACAGAATCCCTCGCCAGATACCGTGGATGAGGTGTTTCGCACCTTCCACAATCTCAAGGGCTCGGGCGCGAGTTTTGGCTATGCCGCCATCAGTCGCATCGCCCATGTGTGTGAGTCGTATTTCCAGCCGTATCGCGTGGATCCGAGAACCGTGACCGCGCGCGTGGTCGATGGTTTGCTGGCCTGCCTCGATGCGCTGGAAATGGTGTGCCGCCGCACTGCGGAATCGGGAGATGAAGAGGTGCCGATCGACGATATCGAAGGCCCTCTCCTTCGCGCCCTTCAGAATCACGAGTCGATCGTCACCGCACGTACACCACCACCCCCTTCTCGAAGAACGGGAACCTGGTCGGGCAGTATTCGAGTGGATGTGGGCGCAGTGGATCGCGTGGTGCGGGCTGCCGCCGAAATCGCGGTTGCCGGCCACGACGACGAACGGCTGCTGTCCCAATTGGAGTCCATGAGAAGGGATCTTCAGGACGCACGTCGATCCTGGAATACCATGAAAGAGCGTCTCCTCGGCGTGACCCTTCCCCAGGAGCTTCACGAGGTGACCCAGCGTATCGATGCGCGCCTTGCCCGCACCGAACAGGATCTCGACGATCTTCGTACCCGTGAGGAGAGAACCGTGCAGCGACGCAGCGCCCTCACATCATCCCTGACGCGGGACATGACGAATCTGGCCATGCAACCAGTGTCCTCCCTGCTGGAAGGCATGGAACGGGTGGTCCGCGATACCGCGCGCGCCGTGCAGAAGCGCATTCGGTTTCAGGTGGAGGACTCCGGCGTTCGGGCCGATCGGGGCGTGCTCGATGCGCTGCGAGATCCCCTGGTGCACATCCTTCGCAACGCGGTGGATCATGGCATTGAATCTCCGGAGCGACGTCGGCAGCTCGGAAAGGAAGAGGAAGGAACGATCGAGATTCATCTGCTCGAAAAGGGCGCCCGCTTCGAGGTCTGCGTGCGGGACGATGGGAAGGGAATCGATCGCGACGCTATCCGTCGCCGTTTGATCGAGCGCGGCAGCAGGACAAAGGAGGAGGCGGACCGGTTGTCCGATTCCGAGCTCCTGGCGACGATTTTCCTGCCGGGCTTTTCCACACGCGATACGGTGTCCTCCACGTCCGGACGCGGAGTGGGAATGGATGTGGTCGCCACAGCGATCAGGGATTTGGGTGGAGATATTCAGATCTCCAGTCTCCCCGACGAGGGAATGGAGATTCGTCTGCAGGTGCCCATGCTCTCATCGCTGACGCATGTGTTGACCATTCCTCTTCCTCCTTTTGTGTTCACCCTCCCCCTTGATCCGGTGCGCCACCTGTCCACCACCCCATCCGATGAGCAGATGAACCTCCCCTGGCTGGAGGATCTCTTCCACCTCCCTCGAGATTCAGGAAGGAACCGCACCCATTGTCTTCTGTCCGACGGAGGAGTCGAGTTTTCCGTTTCTCTTCCCGCCGTTTCTCAGGAAACAGAAATCGTGGTACGCCGTCTCCCCGCACCGGCCCGCTCTTCGCCCTTTTTCTCCGGGGTCTCCATTCTTCCCGATGGGCACCTGGCCCTGCATGTGGACCCAACTCGATTACGCGCCATAGGCGACTCCAAGTCCGCACACGAGGACGGACACCGTGGATCGTCTCCGATCCGCATTCTGGTTGTCGACGACTCTCCATTGGCCCGTTCCCTGTTCGAAGGCATTCTGCGCGGAAATGGATATGAAGTCGCGACGGCGGAAGGAGGGTACGAGGCGCTCGAGTATCTTCGCGCCCGCGCCTGCGATCTGGTGGTGACCGATATCGACATGCCAGACATGGATGGGTGGACCCTCATCACTGCCCTGCACCAGGATCCCACCCTTGCCACCCTTCCCATCATCGTGGTCACGGCCAAAGAGGATCCTGCGGTCGAGCATCGGTGTCGCGATCTCGGCGTCCTTGCCTGCCTTCGAAAGGGAGCCTTCGAACAAGGGAATCTGATGGACACGATTTCTCGGCACTGGACCAGGAGCACGACATGATTCGAATCCTGGTTGTGGACGATGTCGCTTTCATTCGACATCAGATTCTGAACCTGCTCAACGCCACCTCCGATTGCTCCGTGATCGGAGAGGCGCAACACGGGAACGAGGCCGTGGAAATGACGGTGGCCCTCAAGCCGGATCTCATTCTGATGGATGTGGAGATGCCGGTGTGCGATGGCATCGAAGCCACGAAGCGAATCATGGCCCTCCAGCCCACCCCGATTCTGATCTTCACCAGCAGCACGGTGCTCCGGGCTCGTAACCTGCCCTTCGAGGCGATTCGCGCGGGCGCGCTCGATCTTATCGAGAAGCCCGTGCTTTTTCCACCCTCAGTGGACCATGTGCGAACTCTCCTGGGACGGATTCGATTGCTGTCGGGACTTCCCGTGATTCGGCGCTTCGGAACCACTCCACCCCTCGTTTCGCGTCCGGCTCCCCTCCCTCTCATAGGGATCCCGAAACTGATCGCCATGGCGGGATCCACGGGAGCCCCTCGCGCCTATGCCGAATTCTTCGGGACTCTTCCCACGAAGCTCGAAGTGCCGATCGTCTTGCTGCAACATATCGGCGCGGCCTTCATGCAGGGATTCGTCGATTGGATACAGGGGATCACTCCCATGCATGTCACCCTGGTGCAGGAGGAACGCATCCTCGAACCCGGGGTGATCCATGTGGCACCCCCTGACTTTCATCTCGTGGTCACCGAGGAGAAGACCCTGCGCCTCGATGGAAGACCTCCCGTCCATCACTGTCGTCCTTCGGCCGATCTGCTCTTCCATTCCGTGGCCCGGAACTATGGAGCCACGGCGGTGGGCATCATCCTCAGTGGACTCGGGGTCGATGGGGCGGCAGGCCTGGCCGCCATAAAGAACGAGGGTGGGACCACCATGGCGCAGGATCGTGAAAGCGCCGTGGTCTTTGGCATGCCTGCCGCCGCGATTGCCCTGCGAGGTGTCCATATCATCGGGACCCCGGAGCTCCTGGCCTCCAGTGTCGCCGCCGCCTGTGGAGGAACATGACATGGATCTTCTGACTTTTCGAATCGCTGGACACGAAGGGGCCCTTCCGCAGGAGCGGGTGGAAGCCATCAGTCCCATGCTTGCCTTCACCCCCCGTCCTGAATGGCCCACCATTCTGATCGGAGAAAGTCGGTGGAAAGGGAAGGTGCTCCCGGGAGTCGATCTTTCCCCGGTGCTCGGAATTCTTGGACATCGCTTCGACACCTTGGCACGAGTCATCATCTGTGAAGAAGAGGAGCGCCGCGTGGGAATTTTGGTCGACCTGGTCTCCGGGCTCGAGACCCGCGCTCCGGACGAACCCGTCGCGACCCTGGCCCGCCTTGTTCATGAAAAATCGTCACGGCCATTTCTCCTGGACCTTCAGGATGTCTTCCGCGTTCTGCGCATCGTGCAGGAGGATCAGCGATGAAGGGAAAACTTCACCTGCGCGGAGACGAAGAACTGCGGGTGCTACTCGTGGACGACATGGCGGAGATCCGCGCAATCCTCGCGCGGTTCTTTCGGGAGGCGGGCCCCAGCCGCATCGAGGAAGCAGGAGAAGGACTCGAGGCGATCGAAAAAGCGCTCGCCTTTCGTCCGCATCTCATCATGTGCGACCTCAACATGCCCGTGATGAACGGGGCCGAATTTCTGGGGTTCGTGGAATCGTGTCCCACTCTTGCCGACACTCGAGTCATTCTTCTCACCACGGAATCCGAGGAGGCAGCCGAACTGACCGCTCGAGCCCTCCCCGTGGAAGCGGCCGTGCAAAAGCCCTTTCATGCGGGTACCCTGTCCCTGGTGCTGGACCATCTGGTGACGCGCACCTGAGGCCCACGGATGAAACGCACGCGGTGCTGAAGGGAAGGCACGGGAATGGAACGATAGCCCTATAACGAACAGACCCGGCGAGAATCTCGCCGGGTCTGTGGTACAGAAAGGATCCCGTCTTATTTCATCAGCGTCATCTTCACGATCTTCGAGAAGGTGAGGCCACTTTCGGACCCGACCATCTTGATCGTCGCGAGGTAGGTGCCACTATTGAGATTGGCACCGTCGAAGGAGGTCTGATGCACGCCGGCGGCCACTTCGCCACTTACGAGAGTGGACACGGTGCGACCCAGCATATCGGTGACGACGAGAGACACCTGGCTCTTTTCCGGAACGGAATAGGAGAGCGTGGTGGTGGGATTGAAAGGATTCGGATAGTTCTGGCTGAGATCGAAGGTCATGCCCGTAAAGGAATCCGCAGCCTTCGCCGGAGTTCCATGGACTCTCATCCAGTTGATTTTGATGCCAAGGTAATCGAGCGCGTTAATGACGCCGTTCCCGTCCACATCCATGTGGCAACCATCGGGGGTGTTCCAAGGTACGCCCGGCTGGGCTTCCCAGGTGAGATAGGTCATCGGATTGGTGACGGCATCGGTGCGATAGCGAGCCGGACCCTGGAGCCAGGACGCACGCATATTAGCGTCCTGAATGTACTGGTTGAGGGACTTCCGGTCGTTGTAATTCACCACGAGATCCTGATTCACGTCACCCGGCCACACGGTGCACATGACCATGCCGGGACCGAGAAGCAGGATGCTCCGGGAGATAGTGAACTGCTGCGGCAGACCGCAACTGTTGAGCGCGTTGAAGGTTGCATCGATACGATAGAACCCCGGGGTCACCGAACCCGCATTGAAGTTGAAGGTTCCGTTTACAGGCACACCAGCAGTCACCGGGATGGGCCCCGTCGACTGAGGAGCTCCAATCGCCGCACCGGAAGGATTGCGAAGCTGGAAATTCACCTGGCTCGTGAAACTGATGCTCGGGTGACTGATTACGTAATTGATGGGAAGGATGCTGGGGACGGTGGCCTGGATCGGCGCATCAAAGGACACGGTCGTCGCATTCTGCGAGCAGGCCTCGAACTTCATGTTCGGCATCGCCGTCGTATTGCTCATTCCCGTGGTGGTGGAGCACATCAGACCCGACTGGGTGTCGCTGTACTGATAGATCGAACGAATGGTCACGCCCGTGGGATTGCCGTAGTATACGTTCCACGTGCTGCTCCAGTTGTTATTGCCATTATCGTGGCACACATCAAGAACGATGTTGCTCACTCCGTCCCACATGAAGGGGGCGGAAAAGGTGTGCTTGAACCAACCTGTCGCAGTTACTGCCGACGAAGGATAGGTCACTGGTCCAAACACCTGCTGCAACCCCGTGTTTTCAAAGGTCGTGGTCAGGGTCGTCAGCGGGCTATTCTTCATCTTGATCGTAAAGTTGGTGACCGGCACGGTGCTGGTCGGCAAACTCGCAATATAGAAATAAATCGCCGTGAATCCGACAGGGCCGGGAGGATTGAGTCCTGCCGCGTTCAGATCCGCTTTCGTGATCAGGTACTGGTGACGCACCTGAGACCAGAGACAGGCATAAGGCGAAGTGGCCGTCGAGGTTGTGGTCAGGGTCGAATTACCCCAGTTGAGGATAATGTCGTTCTGCGCTCTTGCGGTGTCGGACCAGAGCAGGCCGCACACGAGCAGAGCACCACACAGCAGAGCCGCATACTTTTTCAATGTCATAAAAATTCTCCTGTATTGGGAATCATGAAAATGTGATCGGTCTATCGAAAAATCCCTGTGAAAATAGGTTCTCGAAACTCCGAAAGCAAGGAAGAAAAAGGGAAGGTGAAAAAGTGAACAGTGAGGGGTGAAAAAGAACCGACCCCGTGCGTGAGCATGGGGTCGGTTCGAGAGGTGAGGGTCGACCGAAGTCGACGAACGGCGGAGTTATTTCGCGAGGGTCATCTTGATCGTCTTCGAATACGTGGTGCCCGACTCGATGCCGGTCATCGTCACCACCGCGATGTAGGAACCGCTCTGCAGGCCCGGATGGCCGAACTGCAGGGTGTGCGCGCCAACTTCCATTTCTCCGTTGACCAGTGTTCCGATCTCGCGACCGAGCAGATCGGTCACCACCAAACGCACCTGGGCGCGTTCAGGCACGGTCACCTGAATCGTGGTCGTGGGATTGAAGGGATTCGGATAGTTCTGACTCATGTCGAAGCTCAGTCCGGTTCCTTCGGGAGCATCCTTCGGCGCGCCGAGATGCTGACGCATCCAGTTGATCTTCATGCCGAGATAATCGAGAGCGTTGACGTATCCGTTGCCGTCCACATCCATGAAGCAGCCGTCGGAGGTCGTCCACGGCAGACCGGCCTGACCTTCCCAGCTCAGATAGGTCATGGGATTGACGGAGGCGTCGGCACGGTAGCGCATCGGACCCTGGAGCCAGCTGGCACGCAGGTTGGCGTCCTGAATGTACTGGTTGAGAGCCTTGCGATCGGCGTAGTTCACCAGACCGTCGTTGTTGACATCACCCGGCCAGACCACACAGAGGTTCTGCCCCGTGGGCACGACATAGAGACTCTTGTTGGGCGGGGTCACCAGACGGTAGCCGCCGCAGGAGTTCTTGGTGTTGATCACGGCTTCGACGCGGTACACACCCGGCACGACGCCGGGACCGAGGGTAATCATCTGATACCCTTCGAGAGGAACGTTCTCCTGCTTGCTTACCGAGAAGTTGGTGGAATACACGAGCTGGTTGCCAGGCACGGTGTAGAAGTTCACCGTCACGGTAACGGTGGAAGCGAAGGCGGGGAAGTCCACATGATAATGGATACCCATGCTCACCGGAATGTTGGCGTAGGTGATGGGCTGGTCGCTGGCGTTGACCAGATCGAAGGTCACCGAGCCGGTGGGAATGTAGCAGGCTTCGTCGGCACCGATGTACGGAATCACGCGGGGCTCGCCGTCGATGTCGTCGGTGACGTCGGCCATCAGGGAACCGTTCAGATCGGTGTCGTTTTCGCTGGCTCCGGCCAGATGGAGATTGCCGGCGGCGGCATTCGCAAAAGTCACCTGCTTGCTCTTGGAGTTACCGTCCATGAGAGAGGCAGCCTGAAGGGCGGCGAGGTTCGCGCGATCGAGTCCATTATAGTAGGCCAGGGCGGCGCCGTTGGTGTAGAAGATGTTGTAGTTCGAGGCGGAAATGTTGGAGTTCGGATTGGTGGCATTGTACATCGCGTATCCGAGCCCGTCCATGTAGAAAATGTTGTCCTTCAGATCGTAGTAGGTGCCGTAGTAGGGATAGATGCAGCGGCTCGCGGTGGTGCTGGAATTGACGTACACCGTGTTGTGATAGATCTTCTGGTAGTTGGAGTAGTACGGGTACATCGCGTAGGCCGTACCGGTACCGTTGACGATGGTGATGAAGTTGTTGGCGGTGATGCCTTCGTTGCCGGCCGTGGCGGTGTTGTAGTAGATGTACATTCCGTACTTGGTGCCGCCTCCGCCATTGGCGGTGATGCTGTTACCCGTGACGATGCGCTTGTTCTGGCAATAGCCGAGGTACAACATGTAATTCGTGCCGGTATTGGTGGTGCGAATGATGTTGTTGCGGATGATCGGCGTGTTGTGGTAGTAGAAGTAGGCGCCGTAGTAGTAGAAGTTCTCGACGATGTTGTTTTCGAACACCATGTTGTTCTCCAGCGAGGTAGTGCCGGAGCCATAGAGATACGTGCCGTAGTATCCACCCTGGATGAGGCAGTTGCGCACGACCATGTTGTGATCGAGGGAGCCGGAGGGCGAATAGAGCACCACGGCCGTGGTGCCACCCGAGGTGACGTTGGGTCCGATGAGATTCAGGTTCTCGAGCGTACAGTTCTCCGCTCCGGCCTGGACCACCATCACCTGGCTGTAGGTGGTACCGGTGTTGGACACGGTGAGATTGCGCACGGTGACGTAGTCGGTCCCGTTGATGTTGAAGGTGCCGTTGTCGCCAGTACCTGTGGACGCGTAGGTGATGTTCACCATGCTGCGGTTGCCGGACTCGGACTCGAAGGTAATCGTATTGGTGGAGTTCGCGCCTGGCACGTTGCCAATGGTGACGCGTTCGTTATACGTGCCGTTGCGGATCTTGAAGACCACCGGACCGCAGATACCGTTGGTCGTGATGTCGTTGGCAGCCGCAGCCACCGTGGGATAATCGGGCGTGGCGCCGCCGATGGTGAAGGTGCCGAAGAGCGAGGGTTTGATGGTCGCCACCAGGGTGTCGTTCTGCGGGAAGGCATCGGTGGTACTGTTGGGCTGAGAGGTCCAGACCCGAAGGCTGTGGGCGACACCGGAGGCAAAGGGGCGGGAGCCAAGGGTAATCGTGGCATCGCCGAGAGTCGGCAACGGCGTGTTGTAGGCGATGGGGGTCTGGGCCACGTTGTCGTAGGTCCAGTTGATCGTCACGTTGTTGAGCGTGTTGGTACCGTAGTTCTTGAGGTTGACCTGAATATCCTGGGTCCCGCCGCAGAAGTTCGTGGGCGCGATCAGCGTACTGATGCCCGCATCATTCGGTAGGGCCGGATTCATGTCGATGCCAAAATCATAATCCAATCCGTCGGTCGATCCTGTCGTGGCGCTGCACCCGGTGCCCCAGAGGCGGCGCGTCGGAGGAGTGGTCCGCGAAGAGGCATTGATCTGCTTGCCCGTACCGGAGTATCCGCTATGGCATACCGTGACGAGCAGCATCATGCTGGGATTGTAATAAAAGGGAGTGGTGAGCTGAATCCCGCCAAACCATGAGCCCGCCGTGCCTGCGGGGATGGTGTAGGAAGGAGCGTAAAACACCTGGGTCATCGGCGTATAATAGGTCGTCGAGGGACTGTAGGTAGCGGGGACAAGGGCCATGTAGATCGTCAGATCGGAATAGGTCGTCGCTCCGATCTGGGTCGCACTGATCCAGTGGCGCCAGTACACCTTGGTGATGTTGCCTGCGTAGGCACCCACGATTTCACCAGGCAGATAGGGGCTCTGCACCTTATTGTTCGAGGTCGTACTTCCGAAGGGATAGATGTTGTTGCTCGTGTTCGTCGACACATTGCTGAATTGCGGAGTCTGGGCCAGCATGGTCCAGGTCATGGCGAGTCCGAGAATGATGAACCACACGGCGGCTCGCCCGCTCCGTGGATTCAGAATCGTGTGAGGGTGGTAGAAACGGTGCATTACTCCTCCTTATTGCTTGGGAAACAGACAGGACGCAAGGCCTAAAAAAAGCACGGATCCATCGGTGTGGAACCGTGCTCAATGTGATAGCGGCGTTTTGGAATACCATGATTGAAAACCCGAATACCATCCCGCGAAATGTGACACGAGAGCCCAGGGATGCTCGAACATTCGATTCAGAGAGCACATGGTAAAGGAGACAGAGAAAGAGCCAGAAATCTGGCAAGGATGAAACATCAGTTGTGCAAACATACACTGGTGATGAAGAAGATGAAAACACAGTGAAGAAAAAAAGTGTAGGGTGAAGAGGGAAGGAGGGTTTGGGTAAACGAAACCGACCCCGTGCGTGAGCACGGGGTCGGTTCGAGGAGAGAGTGTCGACCGAAGTCGACGAACGGCGGAGTTATTTCGCGAGGGTCATCTTGATCGTCTTCGAATACGTGGTGCCCGACTCGATGCCGGTCATCGTCACCACCGCGATGTAGGAACCGCTCTGCAGGCCCGGACGGCCGAACTGCAGGGGATGTGTTCCCGCTTCCATTTCTCCGTTGACCAGGGTTTCGATCTCGCGACCGAGCAGATCGGTCACCACCAGACGCACCTGGGCGCGTTCGGGCACTGTTACCTGAATCGTGGTCGTGGGATTGAAGGGATTCGGATAGTTCTGGCTCATGTCGAAGCTCAGTCCGGTTCCCTCGGGAGCATCCTTCGGCGCAGCGAGATGCTGCCGCATCCAGTTGATCTTCATGCCGAGGTAATCGAGAGCATTGACGTATCCGTTGCCGTCCACATCCATGAAGCAGCCGTCGGAGGTCGTCCACGGCAGACCGGCCTGACCTTCCCAGCTCAGATAGGTCATGGGATTGACGGAGGCGTCGGCACGGTAGCGCATCGGACCCTGGAGCCAGCTGGCGCGCAGGTTGGCGTCCTGAATGTACTGGTTGAGAGCCTTACGGTCGGCGTAGTTCACCAGGCCGTCGTTGTTGACATCACCCGGCCACACAAGACAGAGGTTCTGCCCCGTGGGCACAACATAGAGACTCTTGTTAGGCGGGGTCACCAGACGGTAGCCGCCGCAGGAGTTCTTGGTGTTGATCACGGCCTCGACGCGGTACACACCCGGCACCACGGCGGGACCGACGGTGATCATCTGATAGCCATCGAGAGGCAGATTGGCCTGCTTGCTCACCGAGAAGTTGGTGGAGTAGACGAGGACATTCGCAGGAATCGAATAGAAGTTCACCGTCACGGTAACGGTGGAGGCGAAGGCAGGGAAGTCCACATGATAGCGGACGCCCATGTTCACCGGAATGTTGGCGTAGGTGATGGGCTGGTCGCTGGAATTTACCAGATCGAAGGTCACCGAACCGGTGGGAATGTAGCAGGCTTCGTCGGCACCGATGTACGGAATCACGCGGGGCTCGCCGTCGATGTCGTCGGTGACGTCGGCCATCAGGGAACCGTTCAGATCGGTGTCGTTTTCGCTGGCTCCGGCCAGATGGAGATTGCCGGCGGCGGCATTCGCAAAAGTCACCTGCTTGCTCTTGGAGTTACCGTCCATGAGAGAGGCAGCCTGAAGGGCGGCGAGGTTCGCGCGATCGAGTCCATTATAGTAGGCCAGGGCGGCGCCGTTGGTGTAGAAGATGTTGTAGTTCGAGGCGGAAATGTTGGAGTTCGGATTGGTGGCATTGTACATCGCGTATCCGAGCCCGTCCATGTAGAAAATGTTGTCCTTCAGATCGTAGTAGGTGCCGTAGTAGGGATAGATGCAGCGGCTCGCGGTGGTGCTGGAATTGACGTACACCGTGTTGTGATAGATCTTCTGGTAGTTGGAGTAGTACGGGTACATCGCGTAGGCCGTACCGGTACCGTTGACGATGGTGATGAAGTTGTTGGCGGTGATGCCTTCGTTGCCGGCCGTGGCGGTGTTGTAGTAGATGTACATTCCGTACTTGGTGCCGCCTCCGCCATTGGCGGTGATGCTGTTACCCGTGACGATGCGCTTGTTCTGGCAATAGCCGAGGTACAACATGTAATTCGTGCCGGTATTGGTGGTGCGAATGATGTTGTTGCGGATGATCGGCGTGTTGTGGTAGTAGAAGTAGGCGCCGTAGTAGTAGAAGTTCTCGACGATGTTGTTTTCGAACACCATGTTGTTCTCCAGCGAAGCGGTGCCGGAGCCATAGAGATACGTGCCGTAGTATCCGCCCTGGATGAGGCAGTTGCGCACGACCATGTTGTGATCAAGGGAGCCGGAGGGCGAATAGAGCACCACGGCCGTGGTACCACCCGAGGTGACGTTGGGTCCGATGAGATTCAGATTCTCGAGCGTGCAATTCTCCGCTCCGCCCTGCACCACCATCACCTGGCTGTAGGTGGTTCCGGTGTTGGACACGGTGAGATTGCGCACGGTAACGTAGTCGGCCCCGCTGATGTTGAAGGTGCCGTTGTCTGCTGCGGCGGTGGACGCGAAGGTGATGTTCACCAAGCTACGGTTGCCGGACTCGGACTCGAAAGTAATCGTGTTGGTGGAGCTTGCGCCGGGCACGTTGCCGATGTTGACGCGTTCGTTATACGTGCCGTTGCGGATCTTGAAGACCACCGGTCCGCAGATGCCGTTGGTGGAAATGTCGTTCGCGGCTGCGGCCACCGTGGCATAATCAGGTGTGGCGCCTCCGATCGTGAAGGTGCCGAAGAGTGAAGGTTTGATGGTCGCCACCAGGGTGTCGTTCTGCGGGAAGGCGTCAGTGGTGCTGTTGGGCTGGGAGGTCCAGGCCTTCAGGCTATGTGCGACACCGGAGGCAAAGGGGCGGGAACCGAGGGTGATGGTGGCGTCTCCAAGAGTGGGGATGGGCGTGGTGTAGGCAATCGGGGTCTGGGCCACATTGTCGTAGGTCCAGTTGATCGTCACGTTGTTCAGCGCGTTGGTGCCGTAGTTCTTGAGGTTGACCTGAATATCCTGGGTCCCGCCGCAGAAGTTCGTCGGCGCGATCAGCGTGCTGATGCCCGCGTCGTTCGGCAGGGCCGGATTCATGTCGATGCCCAGAGCGTAGTGAAGGGCGTCGGTACTTCCCGTCGCCGCGGAGCAGGTTGCTCCATAGACACGACGAACCGCCGGAGGAGTAACGGAAGCGTTCCGAATGGATTTTCCTGTCCCCGTGTATCCATTATGGCATACCGTCACGATGAGGGCCATGCTCGGATTGTAATAGAACGGCGTGTTCAGGGTGAAACCGAACCAGGTATCGATCGGAGTGGCAGGGACGGTGATGCTCGATGCGTAATACACCTGGGTCATCGGTCCATAATAGGTGCCGGTGCCTACCCAGCTCGCGGGCACGAGAGCCATGGAGATCGTGAGATCGGTGTAGGTGATGGAGGCCGTGGTTGCGGACCCAGCCTGCCAGTACACCTTGGTGATGTTGCCTGCATAGGCACCCACGATTTCACCGGGGTAATAGGGACTCTGGACCTTCTGAGACGAGGTGGACCCGAAGGGAAACACGTTCGCACCGGTACCAAGGTTTCCCGTGGTCGTGTATTGAGGAGTCTGCGCGAGAGCGGTCAACGTCATGATCGCACTCAGGAGGCTGAGCAGCGCAAGGTGTCTGCCTCGGTTTCGGGCAGGGAAGATGGATAAGGGATGAGGTAATGACATGAGGACTCCAGGTTGTGGTATAGGACTGACGTGATGCGATGGTGTCGTGATGATCCACGCGCTCGTTTCGAAAACGAAAATCACTTCAGGACTGCATCTGTGATTTCCTTTTCCGAAGCGCTGGATCTTGGTCCCTCCTCCGGAGGGTGTTGCGAATTCGGCACGGAAGAAATGTGTGGTGATGGTGATGGTGTTCTCGAAGAAGCAGGATGCAATCCTCCTGTTTTTGAGAACAATTACAAAACTAGAGCATGGGGAGGGGAGAAGCAAATGGAGAGAAGGGGAAGAGCGAAGCGAAAGGGGAAAGGGCGAAAAAAAACCGACCCCACGCAGGGCGCGGGGTCGGCGAGAGAGGATCGTTCCGACCGAAGTCGGAGCGCGAATTTACTTGGCGAGGGTCATCTTGATCGTCTTCGTAAACGTGGTACCCGATTCGAGGCCCGTGGCACGAATCACCGCGATGTAGGATCCGCTCGGGAGCGTGGTCGCGTCGAAAGTCGAAAGATGGGTGCCTGCGTCGAAGGCCTCATTCACCAGCGTGGCCAGTTCGCGGCCGAGCATATCCGTCACGACAAGTCGAACCTGGCTACGTTCCGGGAGATCGTAGCTGATCGTGGTCGTGGGATTGAAGGGATTCGGGTAGTTCTGCCGCACATCGAAGCTCATCGAGGTCTGCGGAAGACCAGAACGGGAGGCCGTGTGCGCGCGGTTCCAGTTCACCTTGATCGTCATGTAATCGAGACCGTTGATCGCCCCATTGCCATCCGCATCCATGTAACACCCTTCGGGAGTCTGCCACGGAATGCCTGCCTGACCTTCCCACGCCATGTAGGTCATGGGATTGGTGGCGGCATCGGCGCGATAGCGGCCCGGGCCGAACAGCCAGGAAGACCGCGAGGCGGCATCCTGAATGTACTGGTTCAGGGATTTACGATCCGCGTAGTTCACCATGCCGTCGTTGTTGACATCACCCGGCCACACGACGCAGATGGTGGAATTGGGATAGATCAGCATGAGAGAAACGTCGCCGAGCACCAGCTCCTGCATGTTGCCACAGGAATTCGGGGCGTAGAGCACCGGTACCACGCGATAGAAACCCGGCTGCATCGTGCTGGGAATGGGCACCGCCTGCAGGACATTGAGATCGAGCCCCGCGGACTTCTGCGAGATGAACTGATACGTGTATTCGGGCACCACAGTCGAGCCGCCAATACGGAAGAATTTCAGCGTCGAGGTAACATTGGCAGCTCCCGCCGGATAACTGACGGCGAGCTTCGCGAACACCTGACCGGGAATATTCGCATAGGTGAGCGGATTGCCCGAGGCATCGGCGATCGAAAGGGAATGCTGACCCACCGGGAAGAAGCACCCTTCCTTGTACTGGACGATTCCCACAAATCCACGGGGAGTGAACCAGCTCGCGAACGCGGTGGTACCAGCGGCGGGATTGGCGGTGCCGGACAGTCCCCACTGGCTCAATCCCACCGTGATGTAGGAGTCGCTCACCGAGGTCGGTGTGGATACCGTCGAATAACGAATGGAGTTATTGCTGAGAAGTGCAAATCCCCATTTCTCTCCAACGCTCAACGTCATGTTGATGTCCACGGGAAGCTCGGTATTGACGTTGGCGGTCGGCATGGTGATCGTGGCTTGCCCGATGTACTGCCACAGGCCGTCATTCGAACCGACCGAACCATTGGGGTGTCTCCACACCTGCACGGTATGGGTGCCCGTCGTACTGGCCTGAATCCAGAAGCGGCAGAGAGTGGTGGACTTGAGTGCCGTGATGTCGATGGTGACACCAAGCTGTCCGTTCGAGGACTGCATCGGCACGTTCAAGCTGAGGGGACAGCCAGCCTGGGCAAGGACCTTGGGCTGGACGCCAGGAGAAATGGTGAAAAAGGCGAGAAGCGCAATCATCCAGGCGACAATCGCGAGGGACGGACTCAAACGGCGCATGCTACCTCCAGAGAAAAGGAACAGTTGAAAAGTGAATTATCGGTCGACTCGATTGCAGGCAATAGTTCACGAGCATGTCTTCATGTCCTTTGACGGTCCATGCTTCGTGCGTCCCATATTCAGTGTTGCAATTTGCACTTTTTTTGGAACAATCAATATATCGATGAAAAAAAGTGGCATGTGAAAAAAAAGCACCCTCGACAGTGGTCGAGGGTGCTTTCGTGACAGATCAGTCACGAACCGTCGTTAGGCGTCACTTTGCCAACGTCATCCGAATGGTTTTCGAAAACGTGAGTCCCGACTCGAGGCCGGTCATCCGCACGGTTGCGATATAGGATCCGCTGGCAAGATCGGTCGAACCGAACTGGGCGGAATGGACACCCGCATCCACGTCACGATCCACCAGAGACGCTACCTCCCGACCTAGCAGATCGGTTACGACGAGGCGTACCGCACTGCGCTCCGGCACGGAATAGGTAAGAGTGGTGGAGGGATTGAAGGGATTCGGGTAGTTCTGGCTCAGAGCGAAGGTGGTGGTGGAGAGACCTTCACTCTGCTTGGAGGACATGCGACTCCGCATCCAGTTGAACTTGATCGCGAGATAATCCAGGGAGTTGATCACACCGTTGCCATCCGCGTCCATGTAACATCCATCAGGGGTCTGCCAGGGAATCCCCGCCTGCCCCTGCCACGAGAGATAGGTCATGGGGTTGGTGGCGGCATCGGCACGGTAACGGGCGGGACCCTGGAGCCAGGACGACCGCATGTTGGCGCTCTGGATGTATTGGTTCAGTGATTTTCGGTCCGAGTAATTCACCGCGCCGTCGTCGTTCACGTCACCCGGATAGACTACGCAGAGGCTGGAATTCGGGTAAATGAGCATGAGCGACACTTCCGGCAAGACGAGATCCTGAAGAGTGCCACAGGAGTTCGGCGCATTGATGGTGGGAACAACCCGGTAGAAACCGGGCTGAAGATTGCCGGGAATGGGCACGGCCTGGAGCAGCGTGAGAGCCTGTCCGGCCTGCTTCTGACTGACGAAACTGTGAACGTATTCGGGTACCGTGGTGGATCCTCCGATACGGAAGAATTCGAGCTTCGATGTCACCGTAGCCGCTCCCGCCGGGTAATTGACCGACAGCGTGGCATATACCTGCCCCGGAATCGTACTGTAGGTCAAAGGATTTCCCGAAGCATCGGCGACAGACAGAGCATGATTCCCGGATGGGAAGAAACAACCTTCCTTGTATTTGATTTCGCCCACGAATCCGCGGGGCGTGAATCCGAAGGACCAGGATGTGGTGCCTGCTGCGGGGTTGGTGGATCCCGTGATCCCCCACTGTGCCAGCTTCAGAGTAAGATAGGAGTTCCCCGTGGTCAAGCCCGCAGTGGTGGTACTGTAGCGAATGGTATTCGAACTGAAGATGGCATACCCCACGGTCTGTCCCGTATTCAGCAGATCATTCAAATCCACGGGCACTTCGGTGAGTACGTTCGAAGTCGGCATGGAGATGGTGGCCTGCCCGACAAAGGTCCAGAGCCCGTCATTGGCTGCCACCACTCCGTTGGGATGGCGCCAGATCTGCACGGTATGGGATCCCGTGGTGCTTGCCATGATCCAGAATCGACAGAGCGAAGTGGATTTCGACGCGGTGATTTCCAGCGTCACGCCGGACTGACCGTTGGATGAAACGATGGGCGAGTTCAGACCGAGCGGGCAACTCGGCTGGGCCTGACTCGGGGCGGAAAGAAGAAGCGCAATGGCTGCCACGAGCAACGACAGCACGGGAAGCTTCGCTTTGCCGGAAGGAATGTATGGATAAACACGCATGGTGCCTCCGATCATAATGTGGATGAGTCGTATCTCAATAACCTCCGACGATTTCGAAAAGTTCATCAAGTGTGAAAAAAAGTAACGGTATGTGGACTGAAAAAAACCGACCCCGCAGGTGAGTGCGGGGTCGGTTCGAAGGGGAAGGAGTCGACCGAAGTCGACGAACGGCGAAGTTATTTCGCGAGGGTCATCTTGATCGTTCTGGAGTAGGTGGTGCCCGACTCGAGGCCGGTCATCGTCACGAACGCAATATATGAACCGCTCTGCATGCCCGGATGGCCGAACTGCAGGGTGTGCGCGCCCGCTTCCATTTCACCGTTGACCAGGGTTTCGATCTCGCGACCGAGTAGATCGGTCACCACCAAACGCACCTGGGCGCGTTCGGGCACGGTTACCTGAATCGTGGTCGTGGGATTGAAGGGATTCGGATAATTCTGGCTCATGTCAAAGCTCAGACCGGTCCCCTCGGGAGCATCCTTCGGCGAGGCGAGATGCTGACGCATCCAGTTGATCTTCATGCCGAGGTAATCGAGAGCATTGACGTACCCGTTGCCGTCCACATCCATGAAGCAGCCGTCGGAGGTCGTCCACGGCAGACCGGCCTGACCTTCCCAGCTCAGATAGGTCATGGGGTTGGTGGCGGCATCGGCCCGGTAGCGCATCGGACCCTGGAGCCAACTGGCGCGCAGGTTGGCGTCCTGAATGTACTGGTTGAGGGCCTTGCGATCGGTGTAGTTCACCAGGCCGTCGTTGTTGACATCGCCCGGCCACACCAGACAGAGGTTCTGCCCCGTGGGCACCACGTAGAGACTTCTGTTGGGCGGAGTGACCAAACGGTAGCCGCCGCAGGAGTTCTTGGTGTTGATCACGGCTTCGACGCGGTACACACCCGGTACCACGGCGGGACCGACGGTGATCATCTGATACCCATCGAGAGGCACATTCGCCTGTTTGTTCACCGAGAAGCTGGTCGTATATACGAGGACATTGGCCGGGATCGAATAGAATTTCACGGTGACAGTGACAGTGGAGGCGAAGGCGGGGAAGTCCACATGATAACGGACGCCCATGTTCACCGGAATGTTGGCATAGGTGATGGGCTGGTCGCTGGAATTGACCAGATCGAAGGTCACCGAACCGGACGGGATGTAGCAGGCCTCGTCGGCTCCGATGTAGGGCAGAACACGAGGATCACCATCGATGTCGTCGGTGATATCGGGGAGCAGTGATCCATAGAGATCGGCATCATCTTCGCTGGCACCGGCCAGGTGAAGGTTGCCCCCGAAGGCATTGGCGAAGGTCACCTGCTTGCTTTTGGAATTGGCGTCCATGAGCGAGATCGTCTGCAGGGCGGTGAGATTCGCACGATTCGCGCCATCCCAGTATGCGACGGAAGTTCCATTGGTGTAATACAGATTGTAGTTGGACGCAGACACATTGGAATTCGGATTGGTGGCGTTATACATCGCGTATCCGAGTCCGTCCATGTAGAAGATGTTGTCCTTCAGATCGTAGAAGCTGCCGTAATACGGATAAATACAGCGGCTCGAGGTGGACGTGGAGTTCACATACACCGTATTGTGATAGATCTTCTGGTAGTTGGAGTAATAGGGATACATCGCGTAGGCAGTACCGGTGCCGTTCGAGATGGAGATGAAGTTGTTGGCGGTGATTCCCTCGTTGCCCGGCGTGGCCGTGTTGTAGTAGATGTACATGCCATACTTGGTATTGGATCCACCATTGGAGAGGATGGTGTTTCCGGTCACGATTCGTTTGTTTTGGCAGTAGCCGAGGTACAACATGTAGTTCACGCTGGTATTGGTAGTCCGCACGATGTTGTTGCGGATGATCGGCGTGTCGAGGTAGTAGAAGTAGGCACCGTAGTAGTAGAAGTTCTCGACGATGTTGTTCTCGAAGACGAGGTTGCTTTCGAGAGCGGCGGTACCCGAGCCGTAAAGATAGGTGCCATAGTATCCACCCTGGATGAGGCAGTTACGCACCACGAGGTTGTGGTCCAAAGAACCGGAGGGCGAATACAGAACCGTGGCCGTGTTGCTCCCCGAGGTGACGATGGGACCGAGCATGTCGAGGTTTTCGAGTACGCAATTCTCCGATCCACTCTGCACGACAACCACCTGACTGTACGTGGTGCCCGTGTTTTGGATGGTCAGATTGCGGAGGGTGACGAAATCGACGCCACTGAGATTGAAGGTACCGTTATCAGTGGTTCCGGTCGATTGGAAGGTGATGGTCACCAAGCTCCGGTTGCCGGACTCGGACTCGAAGGTGATCCGATTGATCGCGCTCGCCCCTGGGACAACAGGAACATTCACGCGCTCGTTGTAAATACCATTGCGAATCTTGAACACCACGGGACCGCACATGCCGTTCGCGGCGAGGTCAGCCACAGCGGCAGAGATCGTGGGATAATTCGGGGCCGTCCCTCCGATCGTGAGGGTGCCGCTGATGGCGGCCTTGACGGTGGCGACCAGGGAGTCGTTCTTACGGCTGGTATCGGGCACCCCATTGGGCATGGTCGTCCAGAACGAGAGCGTGTAGGGCGTATTGGAGGCGAAGGGACGGTTACCCAACGTCACATTGGTCACGCGCGAGGGCTGCGTGAGGGTGTCGAGAAGGCCGGTCCATGCCAGGGTCGGCTGCGGGAGTCCATTGATCGCCCAGTGAATGTTCACCGATGTGAGCTGGTGTCCGCCGAAATTCTGGAGCTCGACAATCACATCGTGGTTGCCCGCACAAAAGTTGTTCGGCGAAATGAGGGCCGAAATTCCCGCGTCATTGGGGGGAAGGATGGGCGGTGAATAATACATTTCGACGCGTCCCAGCTGTCCCGTCGCCGCCTGCGACAGCGGACGAGGAAGGGGGGCCGCCGCGTTATCCAGATTATCCTGGTAGAGCAGTCGGATCAGGCTGACAGGCTGCCCCAGAATGGTCGACATCTCGGGACCGTTTGCCGAGTAGGAATTGATCGCATTGAAGTTGGTGGCGGGAAGCACACAGCGATCACCGATGATGCCGATGCGATCCCCCACTTCCACCATGATGCTGGCCGGGATGATTCCCGTTCCCGGAACCTGCAGCCACTCGCCAAGAACCACATAGTTCGTGGCGCCCGTGGTGCTGGTGATCGGATCCGAGGTGAATTTCACGACGAGAACGCTCTGGGGGGCGGTGCTTGCATCCGTGGGAACGCGGAGCCCCTTGATCAGAAACTTCACAGGGGATGTGAACCAATAGCCACGGGAGTATCCGGTATAGGAAGATGAATGCGCCGGAATCGGCATGAGGGTCTGAGCGAAGCTGGATCCACCGAAAAGCAGGAAAAAGGTTCCTCGCTATTTCAAGTGGGTTAGTTGAAAGTCCAGTTTCCCTGCAATGAG
>CAYQST010000021.1:0-60387 GCA_964420295.1 uncultured Chromatiales bacterium
TGAAGCTCATCGCCGACGTGGGTCTGGTGGGCTTCCCCAATGCCGGCAAGAGCACCCTGATTTCGAGCATCAGCGCGGCCCGGCCCAAGGTGGCCGACTATCCCTTCACCACACTCGAGCCCCATCTGGGCATCGTGCGGTTTCAGGACTACCAGAGTTTTACCGTGGCCGACATCCCTGGCCTTATCGAAGGCGCGCATGAGGGCAAGGGACTGGGCTTTACCTTTTTGCGGCACATCGAGAGAACCTCGACCCTCGTGATTCTCATCGACTGCACGAGCGAGGATTACGCGCGGGACTTTCAGGTGCTGATGAACGAGCTGGAGCAGTACAGTCCTGAACTCGCCCGCAAGCCCCTGTTCGTGGGCATCTCGAAGATGGATCTGGCCGACGAGGACACAGCGGCCCGCATCGAGGAATTCCGCGCGGCGGTTTCCGTGCCCGTTCTCTCCTTCTCCTCGGTGGCCCATCTGGACCTGACCCGGCTCGTGGCCGCGATGTGGGATCATCTCTCCAGCGTCTCCTGAGTTTCATGCTTGCCGACCGATTCTCCGGTCCCTCCGCACTCGCCCTCCTGGCTTTGGTCATGCTCGGGGTGGCGGTGCTCTCGTTTTTCATCGGACCCGTTCCCCTGTCTCCTTCCGAGCTCGGAGCCTGGCTCACGGGAGGGGGTCCCGTGTCCGATGCCACAGCCCGCATCGCGGTGTTGCGACTGACACGCACGGCCGGTGCCCTGGTGGCGGGAGGAGGACTGGCCCTGGCCGGGGCGGTGCTTCAGGTTCTTCTGCGCAACAGCCTCGCCGATCCCTACGTGCTGGGTGTCAGCTCCGGCGCATCGCTGGGGGCCTTGGTGGCGTTCGCCACGGGACTCGCCTTTCGCTCGGTGCTCGCGCTGCCGGGCTTTTCCTTCGTCGGTGCCCTCGTGGTGATCCTTCTCGTGTACGCCCTGGCCGAACGACACGCCTTCGCCCATCCCCATTCCCTGCTGCTTGGCGGGGTGATGGCGGGAAGTTTCCTGTCGGCCTTCATTCTGTTCGTGATCACCACCCTCGGAGATCCCCTTCGGGACGCCCTGTTCTGGATGCTGGGAGGAGTGCATCTGCTACGTCCCGAGGACGTGGCCATCATGGCGGCCTTCGTCCTTCCACCCACTCTCGTCCTGTGCTTTCTCGGTCACCGTCTCAACGTGCTATCCCTCGGCCGCGAGGCTGCCGAGCATCTGGGTATATCTCACGGCTCCTCGGTGCGGTTTTTCTTTTTGCTCACCGCGCTCGTGGTAGCCGGTGTGGTGTCCTTTACCGGCGTAATCGGATTCGTGGGCTTCATCGTGCCCCATCTCTGTCGCCGTCTGATCTCGCGTGATAACCGTGTGATTCTCGGGGCTTCGGTGTTCTCGGGAGCCACGGTGCTCGTGATTTCGGACATCCTGGCCCGGGGAATATCGGGGTCCGTGGAATTCCCCATCGGCGCCGTCACCGCGCTGCTCGGAGCTCCGGTGTTCCTCGCCATCCTGTTTTCGCGAAACGGAAAATCTCCACTCGCCTCTTGATTTTTATGCACACACCTTGCTAACTTGTTGTTTGCCTCTTGTGTCAATCAATCATTTGTGAAGTGATATGAAGCGTACGTATCAGCCAAGCGTCAGAAAGAGAAGAAACACCCACGGTTTTCGTGCCCGCATGTCCACGAAGAACGGACGGAAAGTGCTCGCCCGGCGTCGCGCCAAGGGTCGCTGGAAGCTTACCGTCAGCGATGAGCCGCGCTACCGGTAACACCTCATTCCGGTTCACGCTTCCGCGTCGTGCGATCCTCCGTGGCCACGGGGTGTTCCGTGCCATCATCGGTCGGCGTCGCACCGTGAGGCAGGATCGGATCACCTGCTTTTTCGACATTTCAACAATCCCACCTTTTTTCAGCCGGGTGGGATTTGTTGTTAAGGGAGCCCCGAACGCGGTGCATCGCAATCGAGGTAAGCGCCTGATGCGGGAGGCCTATCGACTTCAGCAGGAACCAATCGTCCAGGCGTGTCGGGATCGGGAACGTTCCCTGCAATGCGTGTTCATGCTGTACGCCGACAAGACCCATCCCCTCCCTTCCTTCACCTCCACTTTCGACAGCATAGGCATTTGTCTAAGTAAAATCCGCACTGAACTTGCACACGCTCCTTTCCCTGCCACGGCACGCGATTCTGTTTCTCCTTCAGGCGTATAAGACGCTCGTCTCTCCCCTGTTGCCGAACGCCTGCCGCTTCTATCCCACCTGTTCGATGTACGCCCACGAGGCGGTGCATCGGCACGGGGTGGTGAAGGGGGGATGGCTGGGTCTGAAGCGGATTTCGCGCTGTCATCCCTTCCATCCCGGCGGGTACGACCCGGTCCCCTGATTCTGTTGAACTATCGGTATCTCCATGGACAAGCAAGCAATCATCGGCTTCACCCTCATCGCCATCCTTTTCATGGCCTACCTCTTTCTGAGCACGCCGGATTCTCCTCCTCCCAAAAAGGAGACGGCCGCGAAGGTGGAAAAGAGCACGCCCGCCGCCGAGAAGCCCGCCGCCGTGGTGCGGGATTCCTCTTCCCTTGTCGCCGCCCCCGCTACTCCCCTGCAGGAGCAGACCGTGACGGTGAAAACCGACAAAGTGACGGCGGAATTCACCACGAACGGTGGAGGTATCAAGCGCTGGACCCTCGCCGGTTTTTCCACGTGGAACAATACCCCCCTGCAGTTGGTGGACTGGAAGCATGCCTGTGAAGTGAACATGCTCTTCGTGACCGCCGACGGCAAGATTGTCGACACCAAGAATCTGCCCTTTTCCTTCGTCCAGCCCCCGGCAGGAGGCACCCGTACGGTGGAAAAGGGATCGTCCTACACCCTCGACGCGATCTACCTCGTGCCGGGCAGAACCGACAGCGCCTCCATTCTCAAGCGCTATACGCTCACGCCCGGAACCACCTCGGTGCGGGTGGAATTCCTTCTCCGCAACATGCAGGCGATCATCGCCAATAACGAATATCAGATTACGGTCCAGTCCCCCGCTCTTACCGAGCAGAACAGCGTCGAGGAAGCCACCTACGCCAAGGCTACTGCCTGGGTCAATGGGGAAATGTCCAAACTGGACGCCTCCAGCAACGGGGACGATCTGAGAGAGAATTTTGCGGGGAAGTCCGAATGGGTGGCCGTTCAGAACAAGTACTTCATCACTGCCCTGATCGCGGATGCAAAGAATCCCGGCTATGGAGCTTATCTCGAAGGCAAGAACTCCCACTTCGCCAACGGAGGTGTGCGTGAGTTCTACAACGCCAGTCTGAAGATGAAGTTCGGAAATTCGGCCCTCGAGAAAACCGCCTATACACTGTACTTCGGTCCCGTGGACTACCACATACTCAAGGACCAGCATGCGGGACTCCAGGAAGTGATGGACCTCGGATGGGCCTGGATCGTGCGCCCCTTCTCCGAATACCTCTTCATCCCCCTCATTACCTTCCTGCATGGCTTCATCCCCAATTACGGCGTGGTGATCCTGCTCTTCACCCTTCTCATTAAACTCCTGCTCTGGCCCCTGACCAAGAGCAGTACCGACAGCATGAGGAAGATGCAGGCCCTTCAGCCTATGATCAACGAGACGAGGGAGAAGCATAAGGACGATCCCAATCGCCAGAACATGGAGATGATGAAGCTGTATAAGGAATACGGCGTCAATCCGGCCGGAGGCTGTCTGCCCCTGGTTCTACAGATGCCCATCCTTTTCGCTCTCTTCGCCATCTTCAAATCCACCATCGATCTCCGGCATCAGCCGTTCATCTGGTGGATCACCGATCTGTCCGCCCCAGACATCATCGTCCACCTCCCCTTCTCGATTCCCCTCTTTGGCATCACCACCATCAGCGGCCTGGCCCTCCTGATGGCGATCACGATGTTCATTCAGCAGAAAATGACCATCAAGGACCCGAGACAGAAAAGCATGGTGTACATGATGCCCATTATGTTCTGGCTCATGTTCAACAACTTCCCCTCGGGCCTGAATCTCTACTACTTCATGTTCAACCTCCTCTCCATCATCCAGCAGTACTACACGAACGCACGGTTCAAGGACATGCCCCTGGAGAAGGTGCCACAGAAAAAACGCAAGTCGAGCTGGACCGAACGGGCCATGGCCAACCTGCAGGATAAGGCGAAGGAACAGCAGAAATCGCGGAAACGCTGATCCCCTGAACATTTCGAGCCGGATGTTTCACGTGAAACATCCGGCTTTTTCATTCCAAGGAGACCCCATGACTTCCCTCCCCGCCATCACCCTTCGGAAGCGAGAAGAGCGACGCATTCTCGCGGGACATCTTTGGGTGTTTTCGAACGAAATTGCCTCGGTGGAGGGCGATCCTCCTCCGGGACAGCTTTGTGAGCTGAGATCCGCTTCGGGAGCCTTCCTGGGCACCGGATTCTACAACCGGCATTCCCTGATCGCCCTGCGTCTTCTCGACCGGGACCGGATTCCCGATGTTCGGGCTTTGCTGGCTCGGCGCCTTGCCGAAGCCGAAGCACTCCGGGCTCGACTTGGCTATGGACAGGTGTATCGGCTGATCCACGGCGAGGCGGATTTTCTTCCGGGGTTGGTGGTGGATCGGTATGGGGACAGTTATGTGCTTTCGTCCTACGCAGCGGGGGCCGACGCCCTCCTTCCCCTACTGGCCGAGCTTCTGGTGGAGCGGCACGCTCCAACCCGGGTGGTGGAGAACAGCGATTCTCCCTGGCGAAGTCTGGAAGGACTGACCCCTCGAATCGGGGTGCTGCACGGAACCGGAGGCCGGGATGAGGTGGAGATCGACAATCTGCGGTTCGTGATCGATTTCGAGAAGGGTCAGAAAACGGGGATGTTTCTGGATCAGAGGGACACGAGGCGGTTTGTGGAGAGCTGGGCCCGGGATCGCTCGGTGCTGGACCTGTGCTGCAACGACGGAGGATTTTCGTTGTACGCCCGACGAGGGGGAGCCAGGTCGGTGGAGGCGGTGGATGTGAGTGGACGCTCCCTGGCCCTGGCTCGGGAAAACGCGGATCGGAACGGGGGGACCTCCCCACGGTTCGTGGAAGCCGACGTGTTCGAATATCTGGAATCCTGCGTGCGTGAGGGGCGGACCTTCGACCTCGTGGTCGTGGATCCTCCCGCCTTCGTGAAGAACAGGAAGTCCCTTGCCTCGGGATTGATGGGCTATCGTCGCCTGAACGAGCTGGCCCTGCGCGCCTCGGCCGACGGAGCCCTGCTCGTCACCTGCTCCTGCAGTCAGCATGTTCAGGAAAACGACCTCTTGGATGTGGTACATAATTCCGCGCATCGGGCGGGAGTCCGCTTCCAGATCCTTCGGCTTTCGGGCGCGGGACCCGATCACCCGATTCTTCCCGCCATGCCCGAAACCCGGTATCTTACCTGCGTGGTGGGCCGGGTACTGCGGTAAAGGACTCTCCACCTCTCGCGCCGAATTGCGCGTATCATTGTTTCCCGACCGGGTTTTTTTTACCTTCCGTGTCTGTTTGTCTTTCCCTTGCGAATTCCATCATGGCACTCCGCGGTACGCCTCTCTCCCCTTTCACGACAGGACTCCTGGCCCTCGCGGTCCTTCTCCTGTCCTCCTCCCTCGGGCTGGCTCAATTCCGATTTTTGGAAAGTGGCCGAAAAACTCCCGACGACGTCGGCATGGGTTTGTTAGCCAAATGTCCAACCAAATATCTGGTTGATCTGAACGGAAAGTGGCAGTACCGGGAAGCGGAGGACGATGTCTGGTACGAGGTGCGGGTGCCTTCCTCCTGCCTGGACGAGGGGAAGATGGTGTTTCGCAAGCATTTTTACGTGCCGGACCACTTGCTCGGGAAAAGCGTGTTTCAATTCGCGGCCCTGAGCATCGCTCATTATTGCGAGGTGAGAATCAACGATCACTTTGTGGGAAAGCACACGGGCGCGGCCTCGTTTTCGCTGAAGATCTCCCCGGGTGTGATTCGCGGGGGCAACAATGTGATTGAGATTCTGGTGTCGAGTGCCACCAACGCGTCAGAGACCGTGCCCTTACGGGAGAGGATCGGGCAGCGCCTGTATTACGGGGGACTGATTCAGGATCTGGCCATCGTGGCGACGGGGCCCGTGTGGGTACAGGAGACCTATGCCCGCACGGAGCAGAGCGGGGAAGGGAAGCCCGGCACGATCAATTACCGGGCCTTGCTCAATTCGGGCCAGGTATCTTCGCTGCGCAACGACACGGCCTCGGTGGCGATTACCTTCGGGAAGACGAGCATCGAGCATGTGGTGGAAGTGGTGGACATGCAGACCGGAGAGATGGTGGCGCGCAGTGTCCCCGTTCGGGCCGTGATCGAATCCGACCGTCTCATCACGGTGGATCTGAGTGTGACGGTGCCCTCGGCGCGGCTCTGGTCTCCGGAATCGCCCAACACCTACCTTCTGAGGCAGAAGACCTATCGGGGCTCCACCCTCGTGGATGAGTCCTATCAGGTTTTCGGTTTTCGAAAATTCGCCGCCCGGGACGGAATGTTGACTCTGAACGGATCCCCGTATTTCATCAAGTCCGTCGCCTACGTGGACGACAGTCCCTGGCGCGGACGCTCGCTGAGCATGGATGAAATCGAGCGGGACGTGTTGCTCATCAAGAACCTCGGCGCCAACGCGGTGCGGCTTACCGACGGAATGGTGCACCCGTATTTTCTGGCTCTGTGCGATCGGTACGGCATTCTCGTGTTTCAGGATCTGCCCGTGCAGCAGGTTCCCAACAGTATCCTGTTCTCTCAGGCCATGGAGCATTCCGCCCGCAACACCCTGCGGGAATTTCTGGCGCGAGACGCCAATCATCCGAGCGTGGTGGCCTACGGATTCGGACAGGGTCTCGACGGACGCGGAGTGGATCCCTCGTCCTACTTCCGGTACCTGAAATCCTCGATGACCGGGGGCACCGACCATCTGGTCTACGCATCCTTCAGCACGATTCCCAACCAGCCTACCTTTCCCGACCTGGATTTTCTCTGTCTCGATCTGCTTCCCACGGACAGTCGCTCGGTGCTGGCCGCGCTGGGAATGGCCCAGTCCGTGGCCGGGTCTCGTCCCGTGCTGGCAGGAACCCTCACCTACCCGGTGGAGATCGGCAACAACAACGGATACAGCGATCCCCGAAGCGTGGATGCCCAGGCCCAGTTTTATCTCGAACTCTATCCCGAGATCCTGGGTCGGAAGTTTGCCGGAATCGTGGTCAACGCCTTTTCGGACTGGAGGGTGAGGATACCGATCATGAGCGTGGATCGGGTGCATCAGTTCACCTACACCACGGGGTTGGTGGACTGGTTCCGACAGAAGCGCCTCGTGTACGACGTACTAAAGGCGAAATTCAACAACGAAAAGCCACCGGTGGTCGTGATCGGAAACTACACGGTGGAGCATCCGGTGACCTTCGTGTTTTTCGGCATCCTGCTCATCGCGGCCTTCGCGCTGATGTATCACCTCTTCCGTCGCTTCCGGGAAAACGTGGTGCGGTCCTTCCTTCGTCCCTTTAACTTCTTTTCCGACGTGCGGGATCAGCGCATGCTCAGCATCTTCCAGACCACGGTGATCGGAGTGCTGGGCTGCCTGTCGGCGGCGTTGATTCACGCGAACATGCTGTATTACTGGCGTCTGGATCCCTTTACCGATCTCATTCTGTACCAGCTCCTGCCTCATGTGTGGATCAAGCAGTGGCTGAATTTTTCGGCATGGAATCCCTTCGTCCACATTCTTGTGATGACGGTGCTGCTCTTCGCCGTTCTCATGATCTACACTCTGCTCCTGCGCCTCGTCTCCTTCCTGTTCAAGAAGAAGCTGTTGCTCTTCGATACCTACAGCGTGGCGATGTGGTCGGTGTTGCCCATGGCCCTGCTCGCCCCCTTCGGCATGGTGCTCTATCGGCTCATGGAACTCCCCGTCTTCGAAACCCTGGCCCTGGTGACGATTGTGGGATTTCACATCTGGGTTTTTTCCCGCATCCTCAAGGGCACGGCTATCGTGCTCGATATCCGTCCCGTGTTCTTCTATCTCGGTGGCTTCGTGCTTCTGGCCGCAGTGGGAGTTGCCATTCTGATTTCGATGAACAACGACTATCGGACCTTCTCCCACCTGTCCTGGGTGCTGGATGTCTGGTGGTTCCTTCGCTTCACTCTTTCCTGATCTCGTAACATCGGCAGACCTTCATGTATCTGAGCAAGCTCGAAATCTTCGGGTTCAAATCGTTTGCGCAAAAAACCACCCTCACGCTAAGCGGAGGGATCACGGCCATCGTGGGACCCAACGGCTGTGGCAAGACCAACATCGTGGACGCCATTCGCTGGTCCCTCGGCGAACAGCGCTATTCCACCCTGCGGTCGGATAAGATGGAGGACGTGATCTTCAACGGCACCAAGGTTCGCCGTCCCCTCAATCTTGCCGAAGTCTCTCTCACCATCGAAAACAACAAGGGCATTCTCCCTCTCGAATACAACGAAGTGACCATCACCAGGCGGGTGTTCCGCAACGGCGAAAGCGATTACCTGATGAATCGCGCGGTGTGTCGACTCAAGGATATCGTGTCTCTCTTCATGGACACGGGCATGGGCTCGAATGCCTATTCGGTGATCGAACTCAAGATGGTGGAGACCATTCTGAGCGATAAGGTGGAAGAACGGCGGCGTCTGTTCGAGGAAGCCGCGGGCGTGACCAAATACAAGGCCCGTCGCAAGGAAACCATCCGCCGCCTCGGCGAAGTGCAGGCCGACGTGATCCGTCTTGACGACATCATCACCGAGGTACAGAAGGCTGTCAATAGCCTCCATCGCCAGGCGAAAAAATCCGAGCGCTACCACGAGCTGATCGAACGCCTCCACCATCTGGAAGTGGACGTGCTGCAGCGCGACTATACCAGTCTGACTCAGAGACTCCGTCCCCTCGAAGAAAAACTCGTCTCCTCCCTGAGCGAGGAGCAGAGCTACCACGAGAAGGTACAGGAAGGAGAGGCCCTGCTCGATGTGCTTCGTCAGGAAGAGCACGACATGGAGCGCCAGTACCTCGGAGCGCGAAAGAAACTCGAAACCGTGCAGGAATCGGTACGGGTGAAGGAACATCAGCTCTCCCTCAACCACGAACGCCAGCTCTCCCTGCGCGCCCAATTGGAAAGAAGCGATACCACCATCGCCACCCTGCGGGAGAATCATCGTCAGCAGCTCGAGGCCGAATCCGAGCTCCAGCGCGAGATCGAGACCCTGGGGGTGGAACTCCGCGCCACCCAGTCTCGTCGCGAAGCCCGCAAAGAGGACCTGTCCGACGCCGAAGCCGTGCTGAACGAGGCACGCGTGGAAGCCGAGGCGCGACGGACCCGTCGCATGGGTCTCTTCCAAGAACTGGCGAAACAGGAAAACGAGGTGTCGAATTATCGATCCTCTCTCGAACGCATCGAGAACCGGCTGGACTTCCTCACCCGCGAGGACGAGGGATCTTCCGAACAGCTCTCGGCCCTGCGTGCCCAGTTGGAGGAGGTCGGACGAGGACAGGACGATCTGGCGGGTTCGGTGAGCAAGGCCGAACGACGCTTTCTCGAGGAGGAAACGCAGAAACGCCATCTGAAGGACGAAATCGACGCCCTGCAAAACACGGCCTTCGATCTTCAGGGACGGATCGGAGAACGGATGACGAAGATCGATTTTCTCACCGGCCTGGTGGATCGACTCGAAGGATATAGCGAAAGCGTACAGCACCTGCTCCGCACCAAGGACTGGGCCCAGGGGAGCCCCGCCACCGTGGCCGACGCCATCAGCACCGACGAGAAGTATCGCATCGCCATCGAATCGGCTCTCGGAGAGAGCGCGCATTACCTCATCGTGGATCATCTGCACGAGGCGATCAACGGACTCCAGCGCCTGCGGGATCAGAAAAAGGGCAAGGCCACCTTCGTCTGTCTGTCCCGCGTTCCCAAACGCAAGGCCCCTCCCCCGCCCATCACGGGAGACGGCATCTACGGCTGGGCCACCGCGGTGGCGGCCAGTCGGCCCGAGCACGAGGATCTGTTTCACATGCTCCTCAAATCCCACCTCATCGTGCGCGACGCAGAGGTGGCGCATACCTGTCTCAAGGAATATCCCAACCTTCGCTGCGTGACCATCGAGGGGGACATCTACACGTCGAACGGACTGGTGCGGGGCGGAAGCCACAGTCAGGACGAAGGCAGCTTCATCGGAAAGAAGGACCAGATCGCCCAGCTTCGCGAGGAGGCGCGGGACCTGCAGGAATCCCTTTCCCGCAATCAGGCCCTCCTCGAGGAGAAGAACGCGGCCTACGCAGCCATCGACCTCAAGCGTCTAGCCGAGGACATCAAGCAATCTCAGTTCACCCTCACCGCGCACGAAAAGAAAATCTCCCAGCTTTCCTTCGAGATCGAGAAACACGAACGCACACTAAGCCGGAATGAACAGGAAAGAACTTCCCTCCTTTCGGAAAAGGATCTGCTGGAAAAGCGCTGTGCCACGATTCAGCCCCGTATCGACACCCTGAAAGCCGAACTCGAGACGATCGAGCAGGACGTGATTCGACACAACGAGGAGCTGGCCGTTCTGGAATCCCGCTTCGCGGAACGGAACGAGGCCTATAACGCGGCCCAGGTGGAAACCGTGCAGCAGGAAGGGGCCCTGCAGAACACGAAGAACGAACTCGCCCGGGTCCAAACCCTCATCCAGTCGATTCTGCGAGACATTTCCTCTTCGGAAGAAGAAACCGAACTGGCCACGGGAGACCTCGACACCCTGTCCTCGGAAAACCTCCGCATGGAAGAAGAATTGGTGGGCCTGCGCGAATCGATGCGAGAACTCGTCGAGGATGTTTCCTTCCGCGAAACGGCCCTGGCGGAAAAGAAGGAAAAGAGCGAGACCCTCGAAAAATCCCTGCACGACAATCGCCAGAAACACACCCAGATTCTCGCCCTTCGCCACGAGATCGAGCTCAAGGTGGCCGAATTGCGGCAGCGGCTCGAAACCCTTGTGCAACGGGCGCTCGAGGAATACGAGCTGACTCTGGCCGAGCGCGTGGAAGAGGACGATGTGTTCGATCTCGCCGCAGCCAAGGAGGAGATCAACGACCTGAAGGTGAAGATCAAGGGTCTCGGTCCCGTCAATCCCCTCGCCTTCGAGGAGTGGAAAAAGGAAAAGGAAAGACTGGACCTGCTTCTGACCCAACGTCAGGATCTGGTGGACGCGGAGAAGACGCTCACCGACACAATCGAGGAAATCAACCGCACCGCGCAACAGAAGTTCGTGGAGACCTTCCAGCTCATCCGCCAGAATTTCATTGGGATTTTCAAGAGTCTCTTCGAGGCCGGTGACGAAGCCGATCTGATTCTCGAGGACGCCGCCGATCCGCTCGAAGCGGGCATCGACATCGTGGCGAAGCCGCGTGGAAAGCGGCCCCATTCGATCGAAATGCTTTCGGGAGGAGAAAAAACCCTGACGGCCATCGCCCTTCTCTTCGCGATTTACCTGGTCAAGCCGAGTCCCTTCTGTATTCTCGACGAAGTGGACGCCCCGCTCGACGACGCGAACATCGATCGCTTCATCCGCATCATTCGGCAGTTCAGCAAGAACACCCAGTTCATCATCGTCACGCACAATAAACGGACGATGGAGGCTGCCGACACCCTCTATGGGGTGACGATGGAAGAAGAAGGCATTTCGCGAATCGTGTCGGTACGTTTCGACGATCCGGCCCTCGGTGCCTTCACGCAGAATTAAGACGAGTTCTTCGGCTGTCTACCGACTGGTATCGAGTCCTTCGAACAGGTCGGTGAGAGGAGGATGGGGATTTTCCTGAAAGAACGAAAAATACTGATGCGGCCAGAGCATCCAGTTGTCGTAGTTGTATTCCTCCACGTCGCGTTTCACGCTCACATGGGCGTCGATGGCCTGGCGGGCGCGAAGCACATGGTCCTCGACATCGATGACGGCATGGATACGCTGGTCGGGAATGCCAAACAGCTTGCGCGGAAAATGGGCAATCATGCGGGAAGGGAGTCCCCCGAACACCAATCTCTGAATGGCGGGCTGGGTTTCCCGCAGTTCGACGAAGACCCGTTTCACGACGTGATGGATGACGATGTGATCGGGATGCACGGAACTCCCCTGCACATCGAATGTTACAATGACATGAGGCAGAAAATCCAAAAGAACCTCCGCCACGTCTCGTTCAAGGACGCGGGGATCGAGGTCGCGTAATCCTCCGTCGGGATAGCGCCCCTGCTTCAGAGTGCGAATGCCGAGGATCTCTGCGGCGTGCCGCACTTCCTGTTCACGCTGGGCAGAGATGTCGGCACCCGAGATCCCCTGCAGGGCCGCATTGCGACTGGCCTCTCCCCTGGTGAGGGTGTAGAGAAGGATATCGGTTTCCGCGTCCTGACCATATCGAGCCAGGGTTCCTCCCATCACGAAAGATTCGTCATCGGGGTGAGGAAAAAAACAACAGAGGCGCTTCAAGTCTTTCTTTTGCCTGATAAGTTTAGTATTGTTGAGATCAGAAAATACGTCAGAACATAATTGCTAACATCGTGATAAACCGAGAAATAAGGAGGACCTCATGAACTCTAGGTACACCTCGTTCCGTGTATCTCTTCTGATTCTGTTGCCATTGGCTCTCTTGCTGATTTCGGGGATTTCGCCGCTTCGTGCGGGCGTTGATCCCGAGCAGGATGTGAAGACGCAGACGCGGATGGCTTTGCAGAAGGGAATGTCCTTCATCGAAAACAAGGGGCAGATTGCCGATCCCGCCCAGCGCTGGTACACGCGCGCCGGGGATGTTCATGCCTATTTCTCCGAGTCGGGTGTCACCTTCGTCAGTCTGAAGGCGCAATATACGGAATCCCCGCGATCCGTCGGTGATCGGGAAATCACCGGAGGCAGTCTGGCCCGGTGGGATCTCCGTTTCGAGGGAGCCCAGGCCCATCCTCGCATCGAGGTTCTGGATCGCGAGGAAACGCAGGTTCGCTGGTACACCGAAGCCGGGCAGGGGCAGAGCGACCTGTATCGGCGTCTGGTGTATCGGGATTTGTATCCCGGCATCGATCTGGTGTATTACATCACGGATTCGGGACTCAAGTACGACCTCGTGGTGAAACCCGGGGCCCGTCTTTCGGATGTGCGGTTACGGTATGACGGAATTGAATCCCTGACCACGAATGAAGACGGCGCCATGGTGGTGCACACTCCTTTCACTCGGTTGATCGAACAGGCGCCCGTTACCTATCAGGTGGTGGATGGCCGCCGCGTCGAGGTCCCGAGTCGCTACGTCGTGAATGGCACCTCCTTCGGATTCTCGGTGGAAACCATGGATGAGAGTCGTGAGCTGATCGTGGATCCGGGTCTTGTCTGGTCCACCTACTTCGGTGGCGCGAACCTGGATTACGCCATGGACGTGGCGCAGGACGGGAACGGCAATCTGTACATGACGGGCTACACGGTGAGCACGAACATTCCCGGCACTCCGGGCGTGTTTCAGGTGACCAATGGGGGTCTGCAGGATGCGTTTGTGGCCAAGTTCAACAGCGGGGGCGGCTTTCTCTGGTTCACGTATTTCGGAGGCGGGGCCAACGACAACGGAGCCAGCATCGCCATCGACGGGGCTGGCAACGTGGTGGTGGCGGGACGCACCGAGAGTGTGGCGTTTCCCACGAGCGGGGCGGTGCTTCAGCCCACCCTGGCCGGAGGTTCCGACGGGTTCGTGTTCAAGCTCGATCCTTCCGGTGCCCGACTCTGGTCCACCTTCCTCGGCGGCAACCTCGAAGACTACTGCGCGGGCGTGGTGGTGTATCCCGACAATCAGGTCGGCGTAACCGGGTGGACCTCGAGCAGCAACTTCCCCACGGCCACGCCCTTTCAGGGCAGTCATCAGGGACTCTTCGACATTTTCGTGACGCGCCTGACGGCCAACGGTCAGGGTCTGGTCTGGTCCACCTACTTCGGGGGAACCGACGACGATCTGGGCGCGAGCATCACCTGTGACGGCGCGGGCGCCACCTACATCACGGGTCAGTCCCGCAGCGGCAGTCTTCCCATCTTTCCCACGGGCCAGGTCAAGCCGGGCGGCGTGGATGTGATTACGGCAAAGTTCTCGCCCACCGGGCAGAGAGACTGGTGTGTGTACTGGGGCGGACCCCTCACCGATGCCGGCACGGGTATTGCCCTCGATGCCGCGGGTCGCGTGGTGACGGTGGGATATGCCTTCAGCTCCAATCATATCGGACCGACCTTTCAGAGCTCGAACAATGGCGGGGCCGATGCCTTCATCGCTCGGTACAACACGAGCAACGGACAGCTTCTCTGGAACACCTATTACGGTGGCACGATGGACGACTACGCCGCCGGAGTGGCTCCCGACGGAAAGGGAGGCGTGGTGATGGTGGGACGCACCGCCAGCCACGATTTTCCCATTACTCCCAATGCCCTGCAGGTGACCAAGTCCGTGGGCAACGACGCCTTCGCGGTGAAGTTCAAGAGCGCGGGCCAGCGGGACTGGGCGACCTTTTTTGGAGGAAACAGCGAGGACCAGGCCATGAGCGGGGTGGTGGATGTTACCGGAAACCTCATCATGACGGGATGGACCGCCAGCGCGTCCCTGCCCGTGCAGTTCGCCTATCAGCCCACGAACAACGGAGCGACGGACGCCTTTCTGGCCAAGCTCTGTGACATCGATCCTATCGTGTCCGTCATCGGCGCCAATCCGCTCTGTCAGGGCGACACCACGGTGCTCGACGCGGGTCCCGGCTACTCGTTCTATTTCTGGAACACGGGCGAAACCACCCGCACCATTCGCGTCACTACCACGGGCTACTACAAAGTGACGGTGACCAGCGGTACCAATTGCATCAAGACCTCGGATTCTGTGCTCGTGCTGGTCAATCCCCGGCCGATCGCGGATGCGGGTCCCAACCTGAGCGTCTGCTCCGGCATCGGCATGCAGTTGCAGGGCTCGGCCACCCTGGGCACCCTGCCCTATCGATTCCAATGGACGCCCACGTCCGGTCTGAGTCAGACCGACGTCGCCACGCCCGTCGCCACGGTGGTCAATCCCAATCCCGTGGCGTTGCAGCGCTGGTACTATCTGCGCGTGACCGACGCGAACGGATGTTTCCGCGTGGATTCCACGATGCTCACCGTGCATCCGGGCATTCAGGTGAATGCCGGTGCCGATGTGCTCCTCTGTCCGGGTTACGGCGCCACCATCGGGAATCCCGCCACGGGCGGCACGGGAGCCCTGAGTTATCAGTGGCTGCCGACCACGGCCCTGGCCAATCCCATCGCGGCCCAGACCCTGGCCCAGCCCCGCACCACCACGTCCTACGTGGTGACGGTAACCGACGGCCTCGGGTGCACAGGCAAGGACACCGTAGTGGTGACGCGCAACACGCTCGCGATCAACGCGGGCCGGGACCGGGCCATCTGTTCCCCATCGTCGGTGACCATCGGAGGCATCGCCTCGGGTGGGCGTCCGCCCTACGTGTATAGCTGGGCCCCCGCGGCCTCGCTCAATTCCGCGAGCATCGCCCAGCCCACGGCCACTCCTGCCACGACCACGAATTATGTCGTGACGGTGACCGACGCCGACAATTGCGTGGTGGTGGATACGGTGCGCGTGAGTGTGTACACCAGCTTCCAGGCCCTGGCGGGCAAGGACGTGGAGATCTGTTACGGATCGAGCACGGTGCTCGGCGACACGGTGGTGTGTGGTTCCAGTAACCTCACCTATTTGTGGAGTCCCGCCACCAATCTGTCCAATCAGCACATGCTCCATCCCATCGCGAATCCCCTCGCCACGACCCAGTACATTCTGACGGTGACGGACAATGTTTCCTCTCTCGTGTCCAAGGACACCATTGTGGTGATTGTCAACGCGCCGCCTGTCGCTGATCCGGGACCCAACAAAACCATCTGTCTCGGATCCTCGACCAGCATCGGGCTCGCACCCGGCGGAGGCAATCCTCCCTACAACTACACCTGGACTCCGGCCCAAGGCCTGAGCGGCACCGATATCAGTAGTCCCACCGCGAGTCCCAGCGCCACCACCACCTACACCCTGGTGCTCACGGATGCCAAGGGATGTACCGACTCCAAGCAGGTATCGGTGAGCGTGCTGCCCAAGCCCACGGCGGTAGCGGGTCCCGACAAGAACGTGTGCGCCGGCAACGGCGTACAGATCGGAGGCACGGCCACGGGCGGCACGGCGCCGTATATGTATCTCTGGACTCCTCCGGCGACGTTGAACTCTTCCTCCATCGCCACGCCGGTGGCCACCCCCGCCGCCGATACGCGATACATGGTGTTGGTGACCGACGCGAACAACTGTCAGAGCCGCGACACCGTGGATGTGAGCGTGCGCGGCTATCCCGCTATTACGATGCAGAACGCACACACGATCTGCTGGGGCAGCTCGGTGCAGATCGGCGGCGCGGTGACGGGAGGACAGCCTCCCTACGTGTACCAGTGGTCCCCGACCACGGGTCTGAACAATGCCAGCGCGGCCCAGCCGACGGCGAAGCCGACGGCCACCACCACCTACACGCTTCTGGTGACCGACGCCTTCGGGTGCACGGCAACGGCCTCGGTAACGATCACGGTAAAGCCTTCGCCCATCGCCAATGCGGGACCCGATCGTGCGGTGTGTCAGGGCGACACGGTATCCATCGGCAACCTGGCCACGGGCGGCGTACCGCCATACTTCTACCGCTGGAGTCCGTCTCTCTTCCTGAGCGATTCCACCGTCGCGCGTACGGTGGCTCGTCCCCTCTTCACCACGTCCTACACTCTGCAGGTCTTCGATCAGCAGGGATGCAGCACGAAGGACACCGTGGTGGTGACGGTGAACACCACCCGCATTCCCGCGGTGTCGGTGCTGGGACCCACGGTGTTCTGCAACGGTGGCACGACCACCCTGGTGGCCGAGACCGGGTATGCCCGCTATCTCTGGAGCAACGGAGACACCAACCGGGCCGCAGTGATTCGCAGTTCGGGTTCCTATGTGGTGGTGGCCACCGATCCCAACGGATGCGCGAAGTCGAGTCCCCCGGTGGACGTTACCGTGCACATTCCCATCAAGCCGCGCATCGCGGTGAACGGGCCGACCACGTTCTGTCGCGGTCTGAGCGTGAAGCTCGACATCATAAAGATGCTGGATCGGGACACGAGCTGGACCTACTGGTGGTCCACCGGCGACACCGGTCGCTCCCTCACCGTGTCGGAGCCGGGCTTGTACTGGGCCTTCGTACGAGACGACAAGGGCTGCGTGGATTCCAGCGCGGCGGTGACCATCACGGTGGTGGATCAGCCCTCGCCGATGATCACGGCGAACGGTCCGTTGGAGTTCTGTATCGGAGGACGAGTGACTCTCGATGCCGGAGACGGGTATGCATCTTATCTCTGGTCCACCGGAGCGCGCACCCGCACGCTGATGGTGACGTCTCCCGGAGACTACTGGGTGAAGGTGTGGAATTCCGCCGGGTGTGAAAGCACCTCGGCCTCGGTGACCGTACGCGTGGGACCCGAGATGCTTCCCGAGGTGACGGCCAGTGGTCGGACGGATCTCTGCTACGAAGGCAGCGTGAATCTCACCGCGAACTTCGGCTTCGTGTCCTATCAGTGGAGCAACGGCAATCGCTCCCGCGTGATCACCGTGACGGAGCCCGGGAATTTCTGGGTAACGGTAACCGACGATATCGGATGCACGGCAAAATCCAGAACCGTGGTCGTGACGAAGCGACCCCAACTGGTGCCCGCCGTTCTTGCGGACAGGCCCGCCAATGGCGGCTACATCAAGATCTGTCAGGGTGATTCGGTAACCCTGAGAACCGCGGAGCCCTTCGTGAGTTACAAATGGTCCACCGGCGCCGAAACCCCGACCATCAAGGTTTCCTTTGCAGATCGCTTCGGCGTGGCGGTAGTGGACACCCAGGGCTGCACGGGCGTGTCGCTTCCGGTGATTGTGTCGACGGTGCCTCGTCCCGTGGTGAATCTCACCGCCGAGGGTCCCACCACCTTCTGCGAAGAGCAGAGCGTGGTATTGGATGCCGGCGCGGGACACACGCGGTACGAGTGGTCCACGGGCGAAAGCACCCAAAAGGTGATCATCACCAAGGCCGGTCGGTACACCGTCACGGTGTACAATCAGGACAATTGCGCCACCACGTCCTCGTCGGTGGATGTGACGGTGAATCCTCAGCCCAAGCCCGTGGTGACGGCTCTCGGGCCCACCACCTTCTGCGAAGGGGATAGCGTGCGCCTGGATGCGGGCGCAAACTACGCCTCCTATTCATGGAGCAACGGCGCCACCTCTCGGTTGATTTCGGTAAAGCGCACGGACCTCTATCTGGTGCGCGTGACTGATCGCAATGGGTGTCGTGGTGAATCGCCCTTCGTGAGTGTAACCGTGAATCCCCGCCCCGCGAAGCCGGTGATCAGCAAGAGCGGCAACGTGCTCATCAGCAGTCCCGCGATTTCCTACCAGTGGTACTTCAACGGCACGGCCATTCCCGGCGCCATCAATCAGGCCTACACGGCCTTCGCCTCTGGCACCTACTACGTGAAGATCAAGGACATTTACGGCTGCGACAACACGTCCGACATTCTCAACGTGGTGGTGACGGCGGTGGATGCGCCCTTCGCGCCGATGTCGCTGAATCTGTATCCCGATCCCAACCCCGGTCGTTTCAGCATCGACGTGGAGTTGGCCCAGCCTGAGCGCATCGATCTTCGGATCACCAACGTGCTTGGACAGACGGTGTACAGCGAGTCCAACGCCCTGCCAACGCAATCCTGGCATCACGAGGTGAATCTCTCGACCCAGCCCTCGGGCCAGTACTTCATTCACATCCAGGCCGGAGACCAGTCCTTCGTGAGAAGGGTGAGAGTGCAGTAGGCTCGATTTCAATATCCGACAACGAGAGGCGGACCCCCCGGGTTCGCCTCTTGTCGTAATGGAGTGAATGGGTGAATGGGTGAATGCGTGAATGCGTGAATGGGTGAATGCGTGAATGGGTGAATGCGTGAATGGGTGAATGCGTGAATGGGTGAATACGTGAATGGGTGAATACGTGAATGGGTGAAGGGCCGCGTACCCTTCACTCTTTTCTCTCTTGACTTTTCCCCGGCACTTTCCCATGTTTCGGCATTGACATGCGACGTCCAACATGTCTGAAGAAGGATGGAGTCTCTGTAAAGCTATTCATGTACGAGGCACCTCGTCACAGCGGTATTGAGCAGCGGTTTTGGGAAGCGATGATTCTGGGATCCTGGCTCATGGGATGTTTGCCGAATGTTCCCTTGGAGCAGATTTCGCGTCCGCGTACCTACGGCGAACTTCAGGAGTGGCTGTGCACCTTGTTTCCCATCACAGACACGGGACCTGCCCGAAGCCGACGCATGGAGCTGTTGAAAATCCTTGGATTTACTGGAGGAAAAGAACGAGTATTCAATAATCCAATGACATGCGTACCCTGTGCTCGTCATCTCAAGGATGGACGAGTGGTGTATTGTCCCATTGTCCTTGACCCAAAGTACCGCTGTAAAAACCAACAGCTCCCATGCTGTCCCAATGATAATCGGCATAGCAAGTACTCGCTCTTTCATACTGATGAGCCCCTCTCGTATGCAGAGTACTATCATGAAATACAAATTCAACAACAAAGAGATTCTGCACCACGTTGGCTCAAGGAGTTCGATATTAACAAGCTTCCTTGTTATGAAATCCGCATTAACCGAAACGATCCCGCTGGCGATCTAGGGGAAACTCGACACCATGGTACTTAGAAATATATTACTGATTCTCAGCTCAAGTTTTCTCTGCGGTTCCTCACTCAGTGCCCAGTGGCATCTGCTCCATCCGGACGTTCTTCCGATTCGAGAAGGACATTACGTGGACACCAATTGTATCAGAACCTATCACGCTAATGGTTTCTGTACGTGGACACGCCCACAGTGTATTTCCGGTGTGAGTGCGGATGGTGGCGCAACATGGTCCTACGAAACACTTTCTCTCCCCTTACCAGGTTTCGTGAGTCAGTCGACGTCGTTCTACTCATCACTCGAAGGGTATTTTCTCGGTGCCGCCACTCCGAATCCATTTTCTTTCGAGTACCGGCTGTATCATACATCGGATGGTGGTGGCTCATGGATTCCACATGTCTCGCAAGTGGGGTACTTTTTCGACTGGAAATTCTCCTCTGCACGCGATGGGGTAGTGTTTACCCGACTCGGCGAACGTGGAGACGAATTGCGATATGTGTGGATCACTCACGATTCCGGGAGAACGCTAAATCCCCTATGCGAGAAAGGGGGCGACCTGATCGCCTTTTCGGCGAATGGACCCTACCTGCGTATCCAAGATTCTACCATGTGGCTTTCTGCCGATAGTGGGATATCGTTTCAGGAGTATCCCAGTCCCGTGCGTGGCGCAATACGCACAGCGTATTTGCGTGACGGGCACGTGTGGGTCCTATGGACAGATGCTGCGAAAGTGAAGGATCGATTGTCTCGTTCCACGGATTTCGGCAAATCGTGGGAGACGTCATCCGATACGAGCATGTTTGATTATTCACCTATTAGTAGAATGATATTTCAAAATGCTCTCGAAGGGATAGGTCAATCCTCTACCGGAGTGTGGCGAACCACCGACGGGGGAGTGACATGGGTCATGACGGCTGCGATCATCAACGATCCGAACAGTGATCGAGCTGGGTATTCGCTGGTCTCCGATGCTGTATCCGGTCACATTTTGCTTATGGATGGAAAGTGGGCTGACGATGCCTGGACTCCACAGAAGCCCGATCTTCGGTTTCGACGTTCGTCCGATTTCGGGATCACATGGACCACAATCTCGTCGATTCGACCGTGGTCCGTCCGCGATGTGAAACGGTGGTCAGCTCTGGACCTAGTAGCAATCCTCGTCCCATCCACCGAATCGAGATATGCATGGTATGAACCCCTCGACAGTGTTTGCGTTCTCGTGTCGCGGGATGATGGACACAGCTGGAAGAAAAAGGAAATGAAACCCGGTGTTTACCAGGACCATCTCACCATATTTCCAGGTGGAAGGATACTTGTGGGAACGTCTTACTTCTCTGATAATTATGGTGATACGTGGACCAAATCAGAACTGCCTCTCGGTGTTCACGCATCAGCCGTGCCACTGTTTTCGTCGGATGGCGTGGGCGTAACTGCCGCGCAGGCGGACAGTCTCCATCTTGTGGTATTGAAATCCGAAGATTATGGCAAGAGTTGGTTCAGCATTTCCAACCTCGAACTTCCCTACAGCGGTACTGGGTATGCGATGCGTGTGATTGGTCTTCCAACGGGCGCCTTGCATCTTACGTTTCGGTATTTGCTTCCTTCATATCGACAAGACGTATATCGCGCCATTTCATTGGATCAAGGAAAATCCTGGTTACCCTTTCAGATGATCACCCCGAGCGAGCGCACAAATCACTTCCGAGAGCCGAAAACTCGAGATGGTAAGCACTATTTGTGCTCGTTCGATCATTTTCCAGCAGAAGACCTATATCACTCCGAAGATTCAGGGGTAACATATTCTGTGGGGAAACTAGTCCATCGATTCCCACCTACCGTATTCAAGTCCTTTATTGGTACAGGGCAAGACTATGGTTGGATTTCAGATAGCCTCTGCTACATGGTGTGCGCAGAGGGATATTGTCTTTCGCATGATGGTGGGAAAACGTGGATTCCAGAGGAAGGGTTTCCCCTTGAGGGAGTCAAGAACCTCTTATACGACAGCAACCAAGAACAGTGGTTTATTGGGAGCTACGGCCTCATCCTCCAGCATCGCGGCCCCCTGGGCATAGTGACCTCCACCGACTCGCCCTCGCCCGCACCCCGCGATTTCTCACTCCCCGTCACCTACCCGAATCCCGCGTCCTCCTCGTTTCCGGTCCAAGTGGAATTCACGCTCGAACGGGACATGCCGGTGGGGGTTTTCGTCTACGATCTTCTGGGCCGCCGCCAGCGTGTACTCCATGAAGGTCGACTTCTAGCGGGTCCCCAGCGCTTCACGCTCGGCACCGCCGGCCTCCCGCCAGGACTCTACTTTGTTGCGGTGTCCACGCCCGAAGGGGTGAGGGTGGGGAAGGTGGTCGTCGGAAGGTGAATAAGGAAATGAGTGAATACGTGAATATGTGACGAGTGAAGAGAAAAGGGTGAAGGGGCGCGCACCCTTCACTCTTCACCCTTTACTCTTTACTCTTTACCCTCTTGACTTTTCTCCGGCTGTTTTCCAAGATTCGGCATTGAAGTTGATCGCCATTTATCTCATCGAATGAGCGGCCTCTCCCATGAAACCAAACATGCGACTCTTCCTTCTGCTTTTCATGATATGCGCGCCCCTGCCGTGCCAGGCCCAGTGGCGCTGGCTCTACCCGTCCCTGCGCGGAGAGTTCCGGTCCTGCGTCATGGCGAGCGCCGATCATACCTACATCCTGACCGCCTCCGACAGCGTGCTGGAGACCAGGGATCAGGGGGCAACCTGGACCACGATGGAGGTGGACGGACTGCCTACCTTCGGAGTGTTCTTTCGCCCGTCCCTGGGATTCCTGGTGGTGCGGGACCGGGATGAGGGTTCCAATCTCCTGCTTTCTTGGCATATCCTGAAGACCTCGGACGGGGGGCAGAGCTGGAATCGCCTGCCTCCCACCTTTGGAGATGTGGTGGATGTGTACTTCGGCACGGATTCCCTGGGCTGGTTGACCCTGCGCACGGGAGCGGGCCTGCACACGACGGACGGAGGGCAGACCTGGGAACCGAACGCGCCGGGGACCCCACCGATCATTCGCTGGATGGATCGGAACACCTGGTATGGATACCGACACTATTCCACCGAGAACGGACGAAAGGATAGTGTACTTTGGTACTCTTTCGATGGTGGTGCCACATGGGAAGCGAGAGCGTTTACCGCGTTTCCGGGAATTAATCCTCGATATGTGGTACAATCAGTTTGCCTATCTATGACTTCCTTAGCTTCGGGATCTCAGCTCGCGATGTATACCAACTACATGCTCGATCCAAAAACTCAATCTTCTACAATTCAAATGAGTCTTGCCAGATCGATCGATTCAGGGCGCTCATGGAATACGGTTTATAATCCATATTTCATCACACCAACGAGTGAGATCCAGACCGCATTCGACCCTCTCCCTCGTGCCTTTCCCTATCGGTTTCTAACCATTCATGATACAGTACTATCCGTAGTCTTCGATAATGGTAGAGGTTGGTTTGCCTCATCCGATGACGGACAGACGTGGGCAGAAAGGGATTCTCTGTTCGCTTATTACGGAACGGTCGCAACATTTGATTCGGACCATCATGGAAATGTCGTGGCGTTGTCCACGACACACGTGCGTATACAGTGGAGCACGACCGCAGGAGCCACCTGGTCTCCATGTCGCGGCACGGAAGTGATCAACACTCTTGTTGGACGATCGCTACTCGCAACACATGCGTCGGGTATTGTGCTTGAAGATGACTCTGCCCCATATTATCTCGCACTATCAAGGAATGGTACTTCCGTGATCGATGGGGTTTTGGATATTGCCGAGGGGGCCAATAAGCTTTTTCTCAACACGAGTGGCCCCTGCTCGTCGCTCGACGAGCATCGTGCTCTCCTGGTTGGAACCGGATATGGGACGTATCAAATGACCGAGCTTACCGATAATAAGGAGTGGGTTCCCATTAGCGCCACCTTTCAGAAGCCTTCACCTCAACAAACAAAGCTGGGAGCATCCTATCATCTCGGATCAGGTCGCACGATCATTACTGCGGACCATGGTATCATCTATTGTTTCATGGAAAACGAACAGGAATGGAAGCGAGTGGATTCGGTGAGTAGGTACATCGTGAATGCTGCTGACAAACATCACGTAAAGTTCTCTACTCGAGACGAAGGTGTTTGCGTGTCATTCGTGCAGCATTCTGTGAATATTGGATCAGGGATGGATAGTCTCGTCTATGATCTCGTAGTGCGCACAACTTCTGACGGGGGAAGAAACTGGTCGAGAACCACTACCCGATTTCAACAGTTCGTCCAATACATCCCTGCATCTGTGTACGTGATGTCTCCAATCTCAATCCTACGAGTTAACACTTACCTCACGGGCAATCCCGACGGCATTCGGAAAACCACGGATTGGGGAGAGACCTGGACCCTGGTCTGCCTGACCTCGGAGAGCATTCAATCCATAAGTGCAGTGGATTCGCTGCGTGCCTTCGCCACCACCGAACACGAACTCCTGGGCACGGTCGATGGAGGACAAACCTGGTCTCACATTACGCCACGCGATGCATCGGGCAATATTCTGAGCGCCGGGAGATTCACGAAGGTCTTTACCTCACCCTCGGGCTTCGTGCTGGCCTGCCTGCCCGATGGCTTCATCGGAGGCATGGCGGATTCCATCCTCACAGGGGTGGATCGACCAGAGCCCGTTCTCCCCACCGACCCGCTTCGTATCTACCCAAACCCGGGTGTCGCAGGCGGGACAGTCCGCATCCAGTTTTCACAGCAGACAGCGGGTTTTGCCTCGATTACCTTGTATTCTTCGCTGGGCCAGCGTTTGCATCACGAAATCCTCGACGACCGTCACGTAGGCCTGCGTGAGACGACGCTCGGCACCACCGGACTCCCGCCAGGACTCTACTTTGTTGCGGTGTCCACGCCCGAGGGAGTGAGGGTGGGGAAGGTGGTCGTAAGGAAGTGAATACGTGAATGGGTGAATGCGTGAATATGTGAAGAGTGAAGAGAAAAGGGTGAAGGGGCGCGTTCTCTTTCCTCTTCACCCTTCACTCTTTACCCTCTTGACTTTTCCCCGGCTGTTTTCCAAGTTTCGGCGTTCTTTTTCCTTTTCTCTTCAGGAGCCAGCCATGGTACAGAGTTCCATGAAGTGGTGCGTCGCCCTTTTACTCGGGTGCACCTTCGTGGGCGTGGTGCATGCGCAGAACGCAGCATCGAAACGATTCGGATTTCCGGGGGCGGTGCAGCGCGGGGTGGGGATCGCCTCGGGAATCCGACAGGCGCCTCTTCTTTTCGAGATCCCCGCATCATCCTCGCAGGATCGCTCTCCGCAATGGGGGATGCGCATCGCGCCCCGCTTCAGTCGGAGCCATGGCTCTCCGGAGATTTCCGCTCTCAAACTGGCCAAGGAAAAGGTGAAGGAAGCCGCGCCGCGTGTGGATCGGGAGAACACGACCCTCGCGGATCGGTTGCCCGTGGTCGGCACGAATTTCGAGGGAAACTGGAGCGACTTCGCGTCACCGCCGGACAATGCCCTCGCGGTGTCTCGCGCCGGCCTCGTGGTGAGCGCCAACAACGATGCGATGATGTACTTTTCCTCGACGGGAGATTTTCTCTTCGGCAAGTACTGGTACGATTTCATCGGCAATCCCAATTTCGGACCTCAGTATTTTGATCCCCGCGTGGTATACGATCCCGAGGCGGATCGCTTCGCCTTCGTGATTCTAAATGGATTCACGGCAGAGAAATCCACCATTTTTCTCGGCTTTTCCAAAAGCAACGATCCACGCCAGGGATGGAACGTGTATATGATTCCCGGCAATGTGCTGGGGAGCAATTGCTGGTTCGATTTTCCGAATCTGGCTCTCTCCCGTAGCGATCTGTTTCTTACGGGAAATCTGTTCAACACCGATGGCTCGGGATTTCAACAGGGTGTGATTCTTCAGGTCGCAAAATCCACCGGCTACGCGGGCACCATCCTATCCTATCAGACCTGGTCGAACCTTCCCAAGGACACCGTCCGCTCCCAATCCATGGTCCCCGTGCCCTTTGGAGGAGACGGCAGTTACGGACCCGGTATCTACCTGGTCGCCACCGAAGCACGAGGAGGAAATCGTATTGGTGTGTTTGACGTGACCGATGATCTCGGCGGATCTCCCCGCGTCGATAGCTATTTGGTGGACGTCCTTCCTTACTCCCCCGCTCCCAATGCCTATCAAAAGGGAAGCACGGATCGTCTCGATATCGGAGATTGCCGCATTCTGAGCACCTTCTATCGCGACGACCTCATCCACCTCGCTTTTCATTCGGACCTGGGCCAGGGCTGGTGCGGGGTGCAGTACATCCGCATCGATACCAAGGACTGGTCCAGCCGCTCTTCGGTGTATGGCATGTCGGGCTCTCATGATTACTGCTATCCCACCCTCGTGCCCGTCGATGGAGGACCCTCGCGCCAGGAGGTGCTCGTGGGATTCCTGCGCAGTTCGAAATCCATCTATCCCGAATTTCGGGTGACCCTCTGCGACCAGGATTTCATCTGGTCTCCCTCCGTTCTTGTGAAGGAGGGCGAAACGTTCGTGAACTTCAAGGAGGATTCCACCGAACGCTGGGGCGACTACATCACGGGAGTGCTGGTGCCGGGCTCCTCGCCGCCCCGGGCCTGGATAGCGGGCTGCTACGGCGCGAACACCAAGAATCGCCCCAATACCTACAAAGCCTGGATCGCCGAAATCACGGTGGGAGGCACCACCTCCGTTTCTTCTCCTCCCGCCCCCTCTCGTCTCGACATCTTTCCCAATCCCGCGCGGGATGTGTTCACGCTCTCCTTCTTCACCCCCAACACCGATCCGGTGACGGTGGAGATCCTCGACGCACTCGGTGCCCGTCACCGCCTGCTCTATGAGGGATCGATCAGGCGAGGCGACAACGTACTCACCTTTCACAAAAATGCCCTGCCCTCGGGCGTGTATCGCGTGGTGATCCGCTCGCGCACGGGACTTCTCTCTTCCCAAGCCCTCGTGGTGGTGAACTGAAGCCGGTACGCGAATGGTAACGCGAAAAATGAAACGGGGCGGATGATGATCCGCCCCGTTGTGTTATCGGAAGGTCGACCGCTTCGTCGATGATATCAGGCCAGAAGCACGCCCATGATTTTCTGGGCGGCGAGGGAGATCACCGTGCCGGGTCCGAAGACGGCCACGGCGCCGCTCTGGTAGAGGAATTCGTAATCTTGAGCGGGAATCACCCCTCCCACAACCACGAGGATGTCCTCGCGACCCAGCTTCTTCAGCTCCTCGATGAGGGCAGGCACGAGGGTCTTGTGCCCGGCGGCGAGGGAGGAGACGCCCACCACGTGGACGTCGTTTTCGGCGGCCTGGCGGGCAGCCTCGGCGGGGGTCTGAAACAGGGGACCGATGTCCACATCGAAGCCGAGGTCCGCGAAAGCCGTGGATATCACCTTGGCGCCTCGGTCGTGTCCGTCCTGTCCCAGTTTCGCGATCATGATGCGGGGACGACGGCCCTCGCGGGCAGCAAATTCATCGGTCATCGTCCGAGCCTTGCGGAAGTCCTCATCCATGCCTGCCTCACTCGAATATACTCCGGAAATGGAACGAATCACCGCACTGTGCCGACCGAAGACGGCCTCCATGGCGTCGGACATTTCGCCCAGCGTGGCGCGCTTGCGGGCCGCGTTGACGCAGGCCTCGAGCAGATTGGCGTCGGAGCCCGCGGCCTGGCGCAGGGCGTCGAGCGCGGCGGTCACGTCCTGTTCGTTCCGTTCGGCGCGGAGCCGACGGAGCCGTTCGAGCTGGGCCTGCAACACGGCAGTGTTATCCACTTCGAGAATGTCGATGGGATCTTCCTTTTCGAGGCGATACCGGTTGACGCCCACGATGGTATCCTTGCCCGCGTCGATCCTGGCCTGCTTGCGGGCGGCGGCTTCCTCGATGCGCATTTTCGGGAGCCCCGCCTCGATGGCCTTGGTCATGCCTCCGTGGTTTTCCACCTCGGTGATGAGGTCCCAGGCGCGATGCGCGAGCTCGTGCGTGAGGTATTCCACGTAATAAGAGCCAGCCCAGGGATCCACCACCTTGCAGATGTTGGTCTCTTCCTGCAAAAAGAGCTGGGTGTTGCGGGCGATGCGGGCGGAGAAGTCCGTGGGAAGCGCGATGGCTTCGTCGAGGGCGTTGGTGTGGAGACTCTGAGTGTGGCCAAAGGCCGCGGCCATGGCTTCCACGCAGGTGCGCACCACGTTGTTGAAGGGGTCCTGCTCAGTGAGACTCCAGCCCGAGGTCTGGCTGTGGGTGCGCAGGGACATGGATTTGGGATTCTTCGGATCGAAGCCGCGGATGATCTTGGCCCAGAGCATGCGGGCCGCGCGCATCTTCGCGATTTCCATGAAGAAGTTCATGCCGATGCCCCAGAAGAAGGACAGACGGGGCGCGAAATCGTCGATGGTGAGTCCCGCGCCGATGCCCGCCCGCACGTACTCGAGTCCGTCGGCCAGGGTATAGGCCATCTCGATGTCGGCCGTGGCTCCGGCTTCCTGCATGTGGTAGCCCGAGATCGAAATGCTGTTGAACTTGGGCATGTTGCGCGCGGTGAAGGCGATGATGTCCGACACGATGCGCATCGAGGGCGTGGGGGGATAGATGTAGGTGTTGCGGACCATGAACTCCTTGAGGATGTCGTTCTGGATGGTCCCGCTGAGCTTGGCCATCGGCACGCCCTGTTCCTCGGCGGCCACGATGTACAGGGCCATGATGGGCAGCACGGCTCCGTTCATGGTCATGGACACAGACATCTGGTCGAGGGGAATCTGGTCGAACAGGATTCTCATGTCGAGAATGGAGTCGATGGCCACGCCCGCCTTGCCCACGTCGCCCACCACGCGGGGATTGTCGGAATCGTAACCGCGATGGGTGGCGAGATCAAAGGCGATCGAGAGCCCCTTTTGTCCCGCGGCGAGATTGCGGCGGTAGAAGGCGTTGGATTCCTCAGCCGTGCTGAAGCCGGCGTATTGACGCACGGTCCAGGGACGCTGGGCGTACATGGTGCTGTAGGGTCCCCGCAGGAAGGGCGGGAGTCCGGCAAGGAAGTCCAGGTGCTCCATGCCCGCAAGATCCTCGCGCGTGAACACCGGGGGAACGGGAATCTGTTCGGGGGTCATGCGACAGAGTTCGTCGAAGGATCTTCCTCCGAGCGCGGCTTCGAATTTCTCCTTCCATTCCGCAAACGTGAGTCGGGGCGCCTGGGAGGAGACGGGAGATAGAGTGCTGAAATCGGGTTTCATGGTGTACCTCCCTCTCATTTCACGGGAATCCCGAGCCGAGAGACCAGCCCGGTCAATACGGTGAGCGCGTTGGACTTGACGTGGATGAACTCATCCACTCCAGCCGCCGTGAGGGCGTCGATGGAGTCCTTGGGATAGCCCGCCACGATCACGAGGGTCTCGGGGCGAACCTGTTTGATTCGAGCGGTAAGATCGGGCACGAGGGTGGGATAGCTTTCGTCGTCGCTGCACACCACCACGATGTCGGCCTGGTGGTCGAGGGCTGCGGCCGCCGCCTCTGTGGGATCGGCGAAGCCCACGTTGTCCTGAATCGCGAAGCCCGCCGTGCCCAGGAAGCCTGAGGCGAAAGTGGCACGAGCCCGGCGCCAGAAGACGGGACCGAGGGTGGCGAGAAACACCCGAGGTTTGCGCTCCCTGGATTCGACGGCATCACGAAGCCGTTCGAAGGACTCGGGTCCCCGCATCGGATGCAAGGGACGGCAGAGGTCGGTTCGTTCCGGTCCCCCATACCGCGTGTCGGGATCGGGATCGAGGCCCGACCCGGAGGAGCTCACCGTCATCCACTTCCAGTCCGCCCGACCCTCGGTGAGGTTCGGATACTGATTGATGCCGATGAACACCTCGCGACGCTGGGCCAGGGCTTCGAGCTTCTTTTCGCGCACGGCGTCGATCTGTTCCTGAATCCACCCCTCCATGAGAGCGGGGAGAATGCCACCTCGGGTTTCGAGCTCCTGGAACAGGGTCCAGATTTCCCTGCTCAGACGATCAGTGAGATGCTCGTAGAAGTAGGAACCTGCGGCGGGATCGATCACGGAGGCGAGCTGGGATTCTTCTTTGAGAATGATCTGCGTGTTGCGCGCGATGCGGAGGGAGAAGTCACTCGAATCGCCCAGGGCCGCGTCGAAGGGCTCGGTGCAGATGGTGGCGGCTCCGCCCAGGGCGGCGGCCAGGGTTTCCACCGTGCCGCGCAGCATGTTGACGTAGGGATCGTGGGCGGTGATGGACCACAGGGAGGTGCGCAGATGCAGGGTCATGGCCATGGCATCTTCGCGGGTGGCGCCAAAGGCCCGAACGATGGTGGCCCAGAGAGTCCGGGCTGCCCGAAGGCGGGTGAGTTCGAAGGAGAAATTGGTCCCCACGGAGAATTCGAAACGCAGGGCCCGGGCCGCGTCGTCGATGGAGATGCCGCGTTGGGTGAGTTCACTCAGGTACAGCACGCCCGTGGACAGGGCGCAGGCGGTTTCCTGCACGAGGGTGGCACCCGACTGATGCCAGGGGAAGGCCGACACGGTAACGGGAATGAGACCCGGACGACGATCCCGGCATTCGGTCACCAGGGAGGCCATGACGTCGAAGACGGTGGACCATTCCCCTCTCACGGTGCCACAGGTGGCCAGATAACGCAGAGGATCGTAATTCAGGGCTCCCGAGGTCCAGTCAGGAAGGGCTTCGAGCAGGGCGGGCGCGGAATACCCGGCCTGGAAGGACAGAAACACGGAACGGAGATCGATTCCATCCAGAAGGACCCACAGATCCTCGGGACTCTCCACGCGCACGCCGGAATCGAATGTGGAACGGTCACTCGTCGCGGGAAGGGAACAGCCCCGGCGCAAAGCCAGGGGCAGATCGAATCCGACGGCTTTCTGACCCGTTGCCAGATGGGCCTTTGCGAGGCGATTGGCTTCGGCGGGATCCGCAGCATCGATTTCACAATCCACCTTCCAGTCCTGACTTAAACTGGAGGACCGAACGAACGGAGCGACCCCGGGCAGGGTCTCCAGATGGTCCAATCCCTCCAGGTCGGACGAGGTGTAGAGTGGCTGGATATCCACTCCCTCCATCGTTTTCCAGACCAGCTTCTTCTCGAAGTCCGCTCCCTTCAGATCCTCCTGTACCGCATCCTTCCATTCGGATAAGGGCGGGACGGGGAATTCCTGAAAGAGCGGATCCCTCTTGGGCGTGTCACTCATTTCATCCACCTGCGTTATGGTTGGCGATTCAGCTTCCACCGTTTCTTGCACTCCTGGCAAAAAACAGCAAGAATTTCACAAATGTACGAATCCTTCGGGAGTGGGTCAAAAGACCGGGAGCGGAGACCTGATATTCGGGGAGTTTGACGAGAAGATCAGGACACCGAAACCTTGGTGACCCGGTTCAGGGTGCGTCCGAGAAATATTTCGCCCAATTCCTTGAATTGCTGAGGGACGTCGGACACGTAGATATCGTAGAACGGGGTGTCGGGACTGGTATTCCGCAGGTGCATGGTATCGAGAAGGTGGCGGGCTTGCTCGGCCGCAGCCTCTCCGGAATCCACGAGAGTGACCGCAGAGCCCACGGCTTCCTGAATCACGTCGCGAAGAATGGGATAGTGGGTACAGCCGAGAATGAGGGTGTCGATGTTCTTTCGTCGCAGATCGGACAGATATTCCTCGGCAATCAGACGGGCGGCTCGATGGGAGCCCCAACCTTCCTCGGCCAGGGGCACGAAGAGAGGGCAGGGTTGGGACCAGGCCTGAACCTCTGGGTGTTTTCGCTTCAGCGCAGTTTCGTAGGCGCCGCTGTGGATGGTGGCGCGGGTTCCAATGATGCCGATTCTCTTGGTGCGGGACACGGTGAGGGCACGGTCCACCCCCGGTTCGATAACACCAAGCACGGGGATGGAAAGCCGCTGCCGTAGGACATCCATCGCTACGGAACTGGCGGTATTGCAGGCCACGATCATGAGTTTGATCCCCAGTCCGCAGAGAAAATTCGCGTCCTCGATCGCGTACTGGGTGATCACCTCGTCGCTCTTGTTTCCATACGGTACGCGGGCCGTGTCACCAAAGTAGGAGATGTTCTCGTTGGGCAGTCCTTTCATCAACTGCTTGACCACCGTCAGGCCACCGATGCCTGAGTCAAAGACTCCGATACTCTTCTGTTCCTGTGCTTTCACCGTGCTTCGTCTTTGCTCCGTGTCGAAATTATCCCCACAGGGATCCACTCTTGGTGAAAATACATCCCTGTTTCATATCAAGAAAACACCAACAACAAGGGATGTGGATTTGTGGATAACGTGGGATTAGAGGGAGTCAAGTGCAATGAAATCCGTTTTTCTTCCCTTCCGAAATCAAGGACATCCTGATGTGGATGGATACCGAACCGAGCGTGGACGAGAAGCGAGGAATGGGGACAAGTGCGGTTCGACGAAAAAAAACGGGAAGATCCTGTGGATTTCCCGTGTCGATGTGGATGAAGGGTGGATAACATGGGGATGGATCAGCGGGACAGGTAGGAAAGCTGTCGTTCGATCTCACGAACCCTGTTTCTGAGGGTGTCGTCGTTTTCCATATTGTCGGAAATGGTGCGACAGGCGTGAATGATAGTGGTATGATCCCGTCCCCCGAAATGCAGTCCTATGGTTTTGAGCGAGGCATTGGTGAGGTTTTTCGCCAGATACATGGCTACCTGACGGGGAAGCACGATTTCCTGCTTGCGGGTTTTCGCGCGGAGACTGTTTTCGGTGACCTTGAAGTGGTCCGCCACGATTTTCTGAATCTGTTCGACGCTGAGTTCCTTCTTTTCAGAGGACACCACGTTTCTGATGACGGTTTCGGCCAGGGGGATGTCGATGGGCCGTTTTTCGAGAGTATGACGGGCGATGAGTCCGATATAACACCCCTCGAGTTCGCGGATGTTGGACTTCACGTTCGTGGCGATCACTTCGATCACATCCTGGGGAATGTCAATCCGGTCAGCATCGGCCTTTTTGCGCAGAATGGCGATACGGGTTTCGAGATCGGGGGGCTGAATATCCACCGTCAAACCACATTGGAAGCGTGAAATGAGGCGTTCGTCGAGACCCTGCAACTCGCGGGGAGGCCGATCGGAGGAAAGCACGATCTGCTTTTTGAGTTGATACAGAGTGTTGAAGGTGTGGAAAAAGGTATCCTGCGTGCGCTCTTTTCCGGCGAAAAACTGGATATCGTCCACGATGAGCACATCCATACTGCGGTAGTAGGCCGAAAATTCCGGCGCGCGGTTCTTTTCGATGGCGTCGACAAAATCCACCGTAAACTTTTCGCTGGACACATAGCACACCCGTTTGTCGGGGGCCGACGCGAGGATGGCGTTGCCGATCGCCTGGATGAGGTGGGTTTTTCCGAGTCCCACCCCGCCATACAGCACCAGGGGATTGAAGGCCGTTTCTCCCGGATTCGAGGCCACGTTCAGGGCGGCCGCCCTCGCGAACTGATTCCCGTCTCCCTTGATGAAGTTGTCGAAGGTGAATTTCTGATTCAGGTTCGGAGACAGGACGGGCACGGGTGCCGACGCGGTGGCGGTGATGGAGGGAGGCATCACTGGCAGGGGACGGGAAATTTGTTCCTGTTTCTGCACTTTCACCGCGTACTGGAGACGAGCCTGGGAACCCACCACATCCTGCAGGGCGGATTGAATAAGGGCACTGAAATGCTCCTCGATCCACTCGTAAAAGTAGGTGCTGGGGACTTCGATCGTCAGAAGTCCGTCTTCATACCGTACGGCCTTGAGAGGCTCGAACCAGGTCCTGAAGGTCAAGGGATTCACCTGCTCCCGAAGCTGACTCAGGCAGGACAACCAGATGTCTTCGGAAGCGGAAAGCGCGGGTTCGATCATAAAACGGGGGAGTTATTCACACGTGGAAAACTGATGAGTCATGTCCGAAAAAACGAGAGACAGGACATCCCGGAAGAATCCCCGGGTCGCTCAGGAAAAGGGTGTCGTTTTTGTAATGTATTGAAATAGCGAGCGTTACGTCAAATTTGCGGGATGGGAGATCAAAACGCATCTCGAGGATGCCGGGGAGATGGTGATAGTGGAAGCAGAAAATCCCAAGGATTATTCACATGTTATCCACACTCTCGAACGCCACATACCGAGGAAGAAGTATAGACTCCCCCGAAGTGAATTTCAATATCCAAAAAGCCGGGTCCGGATCTTGACAAGTTGGAAAGTGAGGACGAACAAGGATTTAGGCGGGAGATTTTTTTTCTGGGGAACCGAAAAAATGTTCGATGGGAAGAGGAACCTTGGTGGGATGGGGTGGGAGGCAGAAACCGACTTGCATTTATCTTTTCGTATGTGTATGATTTACCGTCTATTTTGAAGGAGAGTTCGACGTTCCTATGAAGACATTCCCGATTCTCTGCGTGGTTGCGGTGTTCTGCACCCTCTCCGCCTCGGCCCAGTTTCGGGGAACCGAGCCCCGCCCTCCGTCCACATCCGAAGGAATGGTGAAACAACCCAGTTCTCCCCAGCTTTTCGGATTTCTGAATCCGGACAAGTTTTCGATGTCCCACAGCGTCAGCATGTCCTACCTCTCCATGGGGCGGGAAGGGTTGGGAGTCACGATGTACACCAACCACATGCGTTATCAGCTCTTCGACCCCCTCACCGTAAGCGCCGACGTCTCGATGATGTTCACGCCCTTCGGCTCCATGTCCCGCTCGATGCAGGATATCAGCGGCATTTACCTCAACAACGCCCGAATCGATTATCAACCGTCGAAGGATTTTCGCATCACCCTGCAGTACAACAATGTGCCCTTCGGGTACTACGGATACGGAGGCGGGCTATACGGGGGACGGATGATGTTTTCTCCGTTGGACGGGGATCTTCGCTGAGCGAGGTGGGAAGAAATCGTGAAAACCGGGACTTCCTCCCGGTTTTTTTTATATTGAACCGCCATGGCGAAACGTACATCACAGTCCTCGAAATCGGGAAGCATCATCGTCAATATCCTCATCGTCGCGGTGAGCGTGGTGGTGTTGTTTCTCGGTTGGTCCTTTGTCAGCAATCTGTTTTTCGAGCCGAGTTATGAAGGAAACACCGAAAACCGGGGTCGCACGGCTTCGGGAGAGGTGATTCAGCTCGATGTGCTGAACGGCTGTGGAAGCGGAGGCGTGGCGCAGAAATTCACCGATTTTCTGCGCAAGCGGAATTTCGACGTAGTGCAGTCCTCGAACTACAAAACCTTCGACGTGGAGCATTCCCTGGTGATCGATCGGATCGGGGACACCGAAACCGCCAAAAAGGTGGCGCGGGTGCTGGGCATCGATGAATCCCGCATCCTCCAGCAGATCAATCCCGATTATTACATTCACGTCTCGGTCGTCATCGGTCGGGACTATCCCACCCTCAAACCCTACGAATAAGGAACACGCGTGAGCTCCGAAGAACTCTCCTCCCGCATCGCGGAACTGGCCCTGACCAAGAAGGCCTCGGACGTCCTCATCATGGAAGTCAAGAATTTGTCCGATGTCACGGACTATTTCGTGCTCTGCTCGGGCGATTCCGACACCCAGGTAAAGGCCATCGCCGACGCCATCATGGACGGTCTTCACGATGAGGGCGTGAAGGTGTGGAGAAAGGAAGGATTCCAGAACCTGCAGTGGGTGCTGCTGGATTTTGTGGACGTGGTGGTGCACATCTTCCTTCCCCGCGTGCGCGAATACTACAATCTCGAACGCCTCTGGGCCGACGCTCCCGCCGTGGCCGTGCTCGACGACGGTCAACGGATTCCCGCCGCCTCGGGCGGAGGACGGCGATGAGAGCCTGGCTCGAGGGCGTCTTCGCCGAGGCCCTCGGCGCCATCGGAGCCGAGATTCCCGAGGGAGGCATCCCCTTCGAAAAGCCGAAACAGGAAGATCACGGGGATCTGTCCACCAGCATCGCTCTCCAACTCGCCCGCCCCCTCAAGCAGAATCCCCGCGCCATCGCGCAGCGCATCGTCGATGCCCTCGTGCTCGACCCGCAGCGCATCGCCGCGGTGGAGATCGCGGGCGCGGGTTTCATCAATCTGCGATATTCGGATGCCTATCTCCGAAATGTGGTCACCGACATCCTCGATGCGGGCGCGGACTTCGGACGCAGCGCACTCCATGCCGGCAAAACGGTGAATGTGGAATGGGTGAGCGCGAATCCCACGGGGCCCCTGCACGCGGGCCATGGCCGCCAGGTGTGCCTGGGCGCCACCCTGTGCAACGTGCTGGAGTGGACCGGCTGGACCGTGACGCGGGAATACTACTTCAACAACGCCGGGAACCAGATGCAAAACCTGGGCCTCTCGGTGCGGGAACGCTATCGGCAGCTCCTGGGTCTGCCCATCGACGAAGAGAATATCCAATACGTCGGGGAGTACATCCGCGACATCGCGGCGGAAATCCACGACGAGTTCGGCGACGGAAAAAAAGACGAAGAAGTCTCTTTTTTCACCGCCCGCGGAGAACGCTGGTGCTTCGCCCGCATTCGCGCCACCCTCGATCGACTGGGCGTGCGTCACGATCTCTTCTTCAACGAATCGAGTCTCTACGCCGACGGGAAGATTCGCGAGGTGCTGGACATTCTTGCGGCGAAGGACCTGACCTACGAACTGGATGGGGCCACCTGGCTCCGCGCCACGGCCTTCGGCGCCGACAAGGATCGCGTGATCGTCAAGAGCACCGGGGAACCCACCTATCGGCTTCCCGACATCGCCTATCATCGGGACAAGATTCTGCGGGGCTACGATCGTATCGTAGACATTTTTGGGGCGGATCATATCGCCACCATTCCCGACGTGCTCAATGGGGTGCGCTCTCTGGGACTCTCCGCCGATCACGTGGATGTGATCATCCACCAGATGGTGAGCTTCGTCAACGAAGGCGAAGTGGTGAAGATGAGCAAGCGGTCGGGCAACGTGTACTACCTCGACGATCTGATCACCGACGTGGGCGCCGACGTGGTGCGCTACTTCTTCGTGATGCGGGGCGCCAACGCGCATCTGGAATTCGACCTGAAACTCGCGCGGGAAGAGAGCGACACGAATCCCGTGTACTACCTGCAGTATGCCCACGCCCGCATCGCCAGCATCATCCGCCACGCCGATCGCGAGGGGGTGGATGCCGCCGCTCCGGTGGACCTCGCCCGCCTGGGCGCGCCCGAGGAATTCTCCCTGCTGCGCACGCTGATGGATTTCCCCTCCGTCATTCAGGGCTGCGCCACGTCCTCCGAACTCCATCCCCTGTGCAACTACCTGCACGGCGTGGCCACGGCCTTCCATAAGTTTTACCACGAATGTCGCGTGGTGTCCGAGGACTCGGCACTCACCGCGGCCCGCATCGCGCTTTGCCGCGCCACCCGTCAGGTGCTGGCCAACGGACTCGGTCTGCTGGGCATTTCGGCGCCGGAGCAGATGTAACCGGTCTCGGGCGGCCTTCCCTCACGCAGGGGGTTCGTCCTACAACCGCACGCCGAACAGAAGTCGATAGATATTGCCGTTGATGTTGATCCGGGAAGGGAAGGGCTCGGTGAGCAAGGGATATTGGATGCCGTTGGCCATTACCGACGATTGGGGATAGCGGTTGGCGACCTCGACCACGGGATCGCGGAAGCGGGCCTCGATGCCCACCACCAGCAGGTCGGAAATGTGATATTCGGCCGCGAGCAGCACCACGATACCCCAGCCCACGGTGCGGGATGAGGTTTCGGCGTCGATGCCCGCCACCGATGGCACACGGGTGGCGAGGTAGAGTCCCCCGCCCCCGCCCACATGCACGAAAAAGCGCCGGGAGCGCAGGGGCAGGACGAAGCTGCCGGTGAGCTCGGTACCCCAAAAGTGAAACCCATCGCTGAGCTCGGTGCCGAAATCATCGCGTCGGTCGTTGATCCGGCTCAGATACTCCGCACTCATTCGCAACCGCACCTGATCTGAGAGACGGAAATCCCAGATGGCGGCCAGGCCCGCAGTGGCGCCCAGTTCCGTGGTGGTGGCACGCAGTCCCGCGTCCGTGGAACGGGGGTAGAGGAAAATGCGGGAACCGTCGGCGATCTGTCCTCCAACGAAGAGAAGGTTGACGGGCTCCTGCCCACGCAGGGGCAGCGCGAGACCGAAACACACACACATCAAGAACAGAGCACGCATCAGATTCCTCGCGGGCCGCGTGGGGTGGTGGACCATCCCGCTTCGCGCAGGTCGTCCCAGAATCCCTCCCAGCTTTTAGACACGCAGTCGGGGTCGTCGATGAGAAGAGGTCCGCGCATCCGGGCGAGCAGGGCCGCAGCCATCACCAGGCGATGATCGCGATGCACGGGAAAGAAGGGCTCGGGCTCCACGGTCCGGGATTCCGCAGGCAGGAGGCGCAGCACATCCCCGTCGATACGGGTCCGGATGCCGAGCCCGCGCAGGGAGTCTGCAAAGCCCTCGAGCCGATTGCTCTCTTTGTAACGCAGATGGCCGCAGTGGGTAAAGTCCACCCCGGCGGGATTGAGCAGGGCTGCGGGGAGCAGGAGAGGCAGGAAATCGGGATCCTCGCGGAGGGATAGGGAAACGGGGCGGGACTGCCTGCGTCCTTCGGCGAGGGCGGCCAGAGCGGGACGGATGGAACGACCCGGAAGAGGAGAAGGAAGATCTTCACCGTTCAGGGAGCGGACCACATCGTGGAAGGCAAGAATGTCGCGGTCCTCGGGAATCGTGAGCACCAGGGGCTCGTGCAGGCGCGGGGTGGGATTGAGGGCGATGGTGCGATCCCCCGCGATCACGTCCATACCCGCCTCGGCCAGCATGTTGAGCGTGAGATCCAGATAGGGGCGGCTGACGGGCTCTCCTTCCAGGCGCAGGGTGAGGGGCCTGTCCAACGCGAGGGAAAGCAGGGCCAGGGCCGAGGCTGGCTGTGAGGACCGAGAGACCGAGACGGCGAAGCCCGATGGAGGCGAGGGCCAGCCCGTCACCTGATAGTCAGTGGTGTCCGTTCGTGGCGTGATCCGGGCTCCGGCCTGGTGCAGGGCGTCGAGAAGATCGTCGTGGGGGCGGGCGAAGAGCGCGGGATCGACCTCGACGAGGGTGGTGCCCGGCCGGGCAGCCGCGAGGGCGAGCAGGAAGCGCAGGGGCGCGGCCCCGAGGCCCAGGCGAAGGTGGACGTGGTTCTGAGCTTCGGGCGCGTGTCGGCTTCGACCCGGAGAGGCCAGGCCACGGCTGGTGGAACGCAGGTCCCAGCCCAGGGCGCGGAGGCCTTCGCGCAGATCCCGGCAGTCGTCGGCCTGGGAGAGGCCGACGATTTCCGTGGGTCCCGGCCTCAGGGCGGCGATTACCATGCCCCGCTGCATTTCGCTTTTTCCGGCGGGAATGGGGGAAGACAGCGGTCGAGGATGGGGGCAGGAAATCCGCAGGCGGGTGCGGCGCCGCAGGTTCCATTCGGTGTGCAGGGCCTCGATCCAGTCCGAGGCGGTCACCGCATCGGAGATCAGGGGCGCCCCGGGTGCGGAGAGAAGGATGGAATGGAGCCGCGAATCGAGCCGCTTCTTGTCCCGTCGCATCGCGGCATGGAGCAGATCGGACTCGGGCAGGTGGCTCAGGGTCGGGAGCAGGGGATGAAGGAGAATCCGGCCCCGGTCGAGTTCTTCGTTGGACAACCCGAAGGAGGTCGAGAGCCGCAGGGCCGCGAGGAGTCCCCAGGCGACGGCCCCGCCGTGGGAGAGGTCTGCATGGATTTCGAGGGCGTGCCCGAGAGTGTGCCCAAGGTTGAGCAGGCGGCGGGGACCCGCAGTTTCGAAGGGATCGCGGGCCACGATGGAGTATTTGATACCGATGGCGGTGCGCAGTAGATCCATGAGGGGGGTGCGGACCTCCGCGAAGGGCAGGGATAGCAGGGGTTCCATTCCGCCCCGCTCGTGCAGGAGGCGGAGAGTGGGCGCATCGGCCAGGTAGAGGCACTTGAGGATTTCCGCCAGTCCGTCCCGACGTGCCCGGGGCGGGGCCGAGCCCAGCAGGTCGGCGGCGATCAGGATGCGGGAGGCGGAGTGGAAGGTGCCGAGCTGATTCTTGACGTTGCCGAGATTGAGGGCGGTTTTTCCGCCGTGCGCGGAGTCGGCGGCGGCGAGCAGGGTGGTGGGTACCTGCCAGAGGGGGACGCCCCGCCACAGGACGGAGGCGAGAAAGCCCACCGCGTCACCCACCGAGCCGCCGCCAATGGCCACGAGGGTGAGGGGACGGGTGGAGCGGCGGCGCAGCACCGCGCGGGCGAGGGAATCGAGGGAGGACAGGGATTTGAGATCCTCGCCGGCCGGGACGAACAGGGGGTCGGGATGGGAGGGCAGGAGAGCGGGAGGCAGGGCCTCGTCGGCCACGAGGACGCAGGAGTCGTCGAAGTCCACCTGGGACAGGGACTCGACGAAATGGACGGACTCCATCCCGGACGGTGACGCGGGGTCGGGTTCCGTGGTGGTCACAGCAGGTACACCACGATAAAGACGAGGTAGAAAGCTCCACTCACCACCGAAGCGGCGGCGATGTTGCGCAGGAGCATGATCGGTTTGGAATGATGTTCGATGAAACCGTGCCGGGCGGCGATACCTCCGGCGAACACGGCAATGCCAAGGTATCCGGCGGTGCCGGCGAAGAAGGGGCGATCGAGAAGGAGAAAGAGCAGAGGACCGGCCACGGTCCAGAGGAGTCCCACCAGGGCCGCGATCTCGAAGAGGCGCCGTTCGGGGGTCCCCACATGATCGAGCCCGTCGTCGGGTCCCGAAGCGGGTTGGTAGGGAATGGGGCTCATGGAGTGCGGATGGCGGTGGTATCTGTCTTCTTCAGGGCATCCAGTTTCTTATAGTCCAGTTCCGAGCCCATCATGCTGTGGGGGATCATGAAGATGATGAGAGTGACCACCGAAGCGACCACCACGAACCAGCGGCGCTGGGGTGCGGTGAATTCGTAGCCTCGATTCCACACGGCGGCCACGGCGATGAACCACAGGACCGCAGCGATGAGGGTTTTGTTGTCCGTCAGATCCATCCCGAAGGGGAAGCCCGTCCAGTAGGCACCGAAGGAGAATTTCTGTACGATGGGACCGAGCACGAGTCCTCCGAGCAGCATCAGTCCGAAGGCCCAGAGGGCATGGCTGCGCGGCTTTCCGTCCCGCACCAGGGCTTCCATGCCCGCCCGCATGGAGAGGAGCATGGACGCGAACATCACGATGACGTGGATGATGAGGATCATCATCGGCACATCGCCGCGAAACCGGGTCACTGCGGATTCGTGGTCGGGAAGGCGGAGGATGGAGGTCCCCTTTCGCAGTTCCACATAATACTCGAGCTTTCCCGCCGCAGGTTGATGCGGCAGATAGCCCACCAATTTATCCGCTTCCCGCACCAGGGCCAGCCCCTTCCACGGATCGTCGGTTTTAAAGCGACGGTAGATAATGGAGCCGGAGATGGCGTCATCGGGGGCGATGATGGGCACGGGCTGGTCTCCCGCGCCGGGATGGGTGCGGGTAAGTTCGTACTCGACGAGGGTGCCCGCGAAGGTGGTTTCCCCCTTGATCGGGTAGGAGGGTCCCGTGCGGCGCTGATAGGCCGCCGAGGCAAGGGTGAGCACCACGGCGAGAATCCAGAGCAGTATGGAGCGTTTCATGGGGATTTCCGTTCGATGAAGAATGGTCGAGAATAGGAAAAAAACGGGTCTTCCCCAAGATGGGTTCCTCTGATCTTCGAACTGATATCGAGGACACCAAGTGGTCCAACGGATCCAAAAACCGCATCTCTTGCACGAGTTGCTACCTCCTCTTGACTCTGTTTTTTTTTTTTACACGTTACAATGGCAAATACTATTTTTTGAGGTTCATATGAATCGCACGCACACCATTCTGGTCGTGGCGCTGGTCTTGGCCGTGACGACAGGGATCGGGTGGTCCATGCCCAATTTCGGGGTCTCTGCGGCGCTGAGCGAGGATGACTCTCTCACCTATGCCTGGCCGTACTTCCGCTTTACGCAACTGTACGAGGAGAGCTTTATCGAATGCACCTTCGGGGAGTTTTCCCTGCATCACACCCAACAGGATCCGTGCTGGAAAACCGGAACCTGGGGCTTTTTTCCTATTGATTGGAATGAAGACCAGCACAGTCCTCTCATCGACACGAATTCCTGTCTCGAACGCAGAAACCTGACGACACCGAACATGGTACACGTCGGAGATACGCTCTCATGGCTTTGGAGCATGGGTGGAGGGAGTCTCGTGGGAGATACCGCCTTTGTCATTCCGGACACTGTTGGTTTCATTCTCGCCTTTCACGATAGCGCCGCCGCTATCACGACGCCCATCGACACCATCCGAATCACACCGATCTCATCCGTTTTTGACTTTTGGCACCACGTACACCCCCTTCAGCCGGGGACCTACGAATATCGCCATCGACACGTCGTGACAGCGTCCCACCTGAACGGGGATTCGGCACGAGTATCCCTTCGCGTCATCCCGACCTTGTTCAGCGGGCAGGAAAGCTCCTGCTTTTTCCGTTGGGACATCGCCTCCGCCGAACTCCTGTCGGAACTGCTTCCCACGATGTCCAAGGATCTGGACCGTCTGATTGATTCCCTTGTGTCCGTCGGCAGGAATACTGAGCTGATAAAGGAAGCCTTGGTGCGGGATCGGGGTTTTCGCGCGCGCTATTCAATGGGTGACCGGGTTCTGACGATATCTTTTCGTGATATAGAAGGCGCGATGCCGGTCGATCTCGAACTGGTCTCCATTGCGGGACGGATTGCCTACCATCAGTCCTCCATTATACCATCGGCGGAGAGCCACACGGCAAGTATTCAACTTCCACGACTCGCCTCGGGTGCCTATGTCGTCGTGGTGCGTTCTTCGCGGCGAAATGCAAGGGAAGATCTTCAGATCGCAAAAATTGTGATCCAATAACGGGATTTCTGCCTATTATCACCTCATTCTGAAAGGAGGGCGCTCGCGAACCTCCAGCCGAAACGGTGGATCGAGGGTTGCCCCGGTTTCCTCCCGGATCGTACATTGCACTCCCTCATCACCGATGCATGGACGCGACATGGCAGAGATCCGCTGGAACACCGTCAAGGACTACACCGACATCACCTTCCGTCGTTCGGAGGAGGGTATCATGCGCATCGCCATCAATCGGCCGGAGGTGCGCAACGCCTTTCGCCCCGAAACGGTGGATGAGCTGCTCGACGCCTTCACCATCGCCGCCCACGATCCCGAAATCGGCGTGGTGCTTTTCACGGGCGAGGGTCCCGCCAAGGACGGCGGCTACGCCTTCAGCAGCGGCGGAGATCAGCGAATTCGCGGAGACGCGGGCTACGTGGCCGAGGGCGGCGGAGTGCCCCGTCTTCATATTCTGGAATTGCAGCGTCTGATCCGCACCATGCCCAAGCCCGTAATTGCCCTGGTAGCGGGCTACGCCATCGGCGGAGGGCACGTGCTCCATGTGGTGTGCGACCTCACCATCGCGGCCGAGAATGCCATTTTCGGACAAACAGGTCCGAAAGTGGGCAGCTTCGACGGCGGCTTCGGCGCCTCCCTCCTGGCCCGAAACATCGGTCAGAAGCGGGCGCGGGAAATCTGGTACCTCTGCCGTCAGTACAACGCGGAACAGGCTATGGACATGGGGCTGGTAAACGCGGTGGTGCCGGTGGAATCCCTCGAAGCCGAGGGCGTCGCCTGGGCCCGCGAAATCCTTCAGAAATCTCCCCTTTCCATTCGCCTCCTCAAATCCGCCTTCAATGCCGAAATGGACGGACAGGCTGGCATCCAGGAGCTGGCCGGCAACGCTACCCTGCTCTACTACATGACCGAAGAAGCCCAGGAAGGCAAGAAGGCCTACACCGAAAAGAGGCGGCCCAATTTTCGCCGCTTCCCCTGGTTGCCCTGGTAGCGGGGGTCCTGCCATGGTCGCGCAGCCCGTTCCTCCCCGGTGGAAGGCCTGGTTTCTGGCCTGCCGCCCCAAGACCCTGCCGGCGGCCCTGGCTCCCGTGCTGATGGGCAGTGCCGCCGCGTATCGGGACGAGGCCTTCGACGCCCCGGCCGCGATACTGGCCCTGATCTGTGCCCTGCTCATTCAAATCACCACGAACTTCGCCAACGACTACTTCGACTTCAAGAAGGGAGCGGATACCGCCGAACGCATCGGTCCCCGCCGCGCAGTGCAGAGCGGATGGATTTCGCCGTCCACCATGCTGCGCGCCACCCTCCTTCTGATCGGGATCACCTTTCTGCTGGGATTGATTCTCGTGGCGAAGGCGGGACTCCCGATTCTGCTCATCGGACTCGCGAGTCTCGTCTGCGCGGTAGCCTACACTGCGGGCCCCTTTCCCCTGGCCTATCGCGGCCTCGGCGACCTGTTCGTGTTTCTGTTTTTCGGACTGGCGGCGGTGAACGGCACCTACTACGCGCAGGCCCTGCGCTGGTCCCCCACCGCTCTTTACGCCTCCCTTCCCGCGGGCTTTCTCTCCACGGCCATCCTCGTCATCAACAATTTTCGGGATATCGACACCGACGCGAAGGTGGGCAAGAGAACCCTCGCCGTCCGCCTGGGGCGGACAGGCACCCGGGTGGAATTCGCTTTCCTTCTGCTGGCGGCCTTCGTCGTGCCCGCCTGGCAGGTCTTCGTGGGAGGCTATCCCCTCTGGCTCCTGATGGCCCTCGCTCCCCTTCCTCTCACCCTTACTCCCCTTGCCCTCATCTTCACCACCACCGACGGCATCCTTCTCAATCAGGGCCTGGCTCGCACCGGAGGATTGCTGGCCATCTACGCCCTGGCCTATTCGGCGGGACTGGTGCTGGGGTGAGGGGGCAAGGAATTTCCTTGAATGAAGGGAGAAGTAGGTGTATCTTCTTTGTAGATACGGTACTTAATGAGGTGCGTCATGATAACACGCGTTCAAAAATGGGGAAACAGTTTGGCGGTGCGTATTCCTAAGGCCTTGGCGGAGGAAATCGGGTTGCAGGACAATTCTCCGGTGAACGTTTCCCTTCTCGACCAACACGTTGTGATCAAGCCTGTTCTCAATCCGGATAGTACTTTGGAAGAACTGCTTGCATTGGTTACCGACGAGAATCGACATGGTGAGGTAATGACGGGTCCTCCGCGGGGAGGTGAGGTGTGGTAACGCCGCCCGAGTACATTCCGTGTCGTGGAGATATTGTCTGGCTGACGTTTGATCCACAAAGCGGCCACGAGCAAGCTGGCCGTCGTCCTGCCGTAGTCTTGTCGCCTGATTCGTACAATACCACCGTAGGATTAGCGCTTTGCTGCCCCGTCACTAATCGTTCCAAAGGATATCCCTTCGAGGTAAGTCTTCCTTCCACGCAGTCCATTCAAGGGGTGATCTTGGCCGATCAGATAAAAAGTCTGGATTGGCGTACCCGAGATGCCGAGTACATCGAGACCGCACCCGACGAGGTCATGAAGGAACTGTTCAACAAGATTGGACTCTTGTTGACTTTCTAACGTTTCTCACTGAAAGTACGTGGAACCGGGCTTATCGTCATCCCGAAGCCGTTCATCTCGCTCCAGGTCGGGATAATGCAGGGCGTCCATCATGCCGCTTGGCGTGCGGCATCACGTCGTGCGGGCAGGCGAGGGAGCAAGGAGCTTGACAGTCGCGGGGGAAACTGCTACCTTGCCCGTAAGAGTTTTACGTTCCACGGACATCGCGAATAATCTGAATGCGCATTGGGGCCGCTTCGGAAATAACGCTGACTAGGAAATGGCGTCACGGCAGGCCAGTGGCATTGTTCCTGTTCCACTTTCATCGTCATGAGGGGTTATGAAAAAATGTGCGTTGCTCTTTTTGATGCTGTGCTTGCTCCTCTCCATGGGCTATGCTCAGAGGGGTCAAGATCAGATGTTGAAGCGATTGAAATCCGCGACGGTGAGGATCATGGTGTACAATGCGAAAGGAGAGCAGACCAGCGCGGGGAGCGGATTCTTCATTCGTGATCGCCAGGTGATCACGAATTTTCATGTGATTCGCGGAGGGCGGGCGGCGAAGATCAAGATTTTCGATAACAATGTGTACAAGGTGCGGAGTGTGCTCGCCTACGACGCTGAATACGACCTTGCCCTTCTCGATGTGGATATTCCGAAATCCTCGGGCACCACGGTTCTGTCCCTGGCTCGGAAGTATCCTCGTGAAGGGGAGAAAGTCATCGCACTGGGGAATCCCCTCGACGATGGCTTCGCCTTCAGCGATGGGATCATTTCGGCGATTAAAACCTATGGAGATGTGGGAAAAATGCTGCAGTTCACGGCCCCCATTTCTCCGGGAAACAGTGGCGGACCGCTCGTGAACATGGCTGGAGAGGTCCTGGGGGTGGTGGCTTCGTATCGCAAGGATGGTCAGAACTTCAACTACGCCATTCCCAGCGAACGCGTCGAAATTCTGACGCCGGGGACGCCCATCGCTCTCGCTGACCTTTTCCGGAACGATGCGAATGCATCAGAAAAAGGCGAAGCCACGGATCCGACGGAAAAGTTCGTGGCGTATAACTGGATGGTTTTTTCTCGCGCGATGCGGCAGGCGGGATATTATCACGAAGTCGATCGGGATACGATGAAGCTATTCTTTGAAAACGCAAGATCCCAGTATGAAACGGACCCCACAGCCGAACTTCTGAATGGGTTTGTTGCGCGTTCGATCATTGGCAAATACTACAGGACCGTGGCGTCACCGGACGAGCCATATGTTGCCTATAATTCCTCGAAGCCCATCATGGATCTCATGGATAGGTATATCGCCTACATCGAGGACAGCTTACTGTTTCGTGTGGCCCTTGTCGAAAGCGATATCGTGGTGAATAGTGAAATCACCTTCTTCAAAGTGGTCGAAGGTGGAGACTATGGAGTATTCTGTCTCGCCGATCCAGAACGCGTGGCCGATCTCGATCTGGAGGCCTATGCCGAAGACGATGATGGTGAATGGCAGTTGATCGCCAAGGACGAAGAATCCGATGCCTTCCCCTTGGTTCGTCTTGTTGCGAAGAAATCCGGAATCATCAGACTCATCATCAAGGTCGCACAGTACAAGAAAAGTTTCGATGATTCGAAATACGGGCTCGTTGTGTGGCAGCCGTAATCGCCGTCCCGATTCGCATCCGGGCAGTGCCTTTGTGCGAATCGACGGCAAAGGAAACGCTCACCGCATCCGCTGCGTGCACTCGTACATGTCGCAGCAGGTGTGGCACACGCGCTTGTGCACCTGATAGTCCACCAACTCGATGTCCGAGCTCAGATAGCCGCTCTTGACGGGCTCGTCGCGCAGGAGATCCGTGGAGAGGTATTTCTTGTTGTCGTCGGGAAACACCGTCACGACCACGGCTTCGTCGCCCATCGCGTTTTGCACCGCCACGGCTCCCACGAAATTGGCGCCGGAAGAGATGCCCACGGCCAGGCCCAGGCGGGAGGAGAGCATCTGTGCCATGAGGATGGCGTCCCCATCGTGGGCGTCCACGATCTCGTCGAGCTCGTCGAGCTTCACAATGGCGGGGATGAATTCGTCGGAGATTCCCTGGATGCGATGCTGGCCCACCTTGTGCCCCGTGCGCAGGGTGGGGGATTCCGCCGGTTCGAGAGGATGGATTTTACAGGATGGAGACTGGGAGCGTAGGAACCGCCCCACGCCCATCACCGTGCCTCCGGTGCCCACCCCCGCCACGAAGGCATCGGGGCGCGTACCGAGAAACTCGAGCTGATACCAGATCTCTGGTCCTGTGCTCCGCTCGTGGGCCTCGAGGTTGGCCGTGTTGGAAAACTGACAGGGGAGAAACACCGACTCGTCCTGGGCGGCCAGTTCCTCGGTCATGCGGATGCTGCCCAGAAAGCCCCCCTGGTCCCGGGTCACCGGCATGATGCGGGCACCGAGACTGCTGATGAGATCCACCCGCTCCCGGCTCATCCAGTCGGGCATGAAGATCACCACTTCGTGACCGAGGGCCCGTCCGAGAGCTGAAAACGAAATGCCCGTGTTTCCGCTGGTGGCTTCCACGATCTTGTGCCCGGGATGCAGGTGTCCCGCGAGATAGGCCTCGTGCAGGATGTGGAAGGCCATGCGATCCTTGATGCTGCCGGTGAGACTCAGGTGTTCCGCCTTGGCGTGGATGGTGCGGGGTCGCCCTTTGTAGCGGTAGTTGATGGACAGGAGCGGAGTGTTGCCCACGATGTGACGCATGTGGGAAAAACGCTGGGCATAGGCGGGATTCGGATCCAGCACGGTGGTGTCATTCATGACTTTCCTCGCGGAGTGGGGAAGGGATGGGACGGGCGGCAGGTACGGATTGGCGGGAAACGCGGGAGGAAAATAGCATGAGCGGAGATTCCGTGAAAGAAGGAATCCCGAGGAAATGCGGAATCTCAGGTTCGAGAATGAAACGTCGGAAAAATGGAGTCAGGATTTCGTGGAGAGAGCGTCGATCATCTTCGCGATGCGCCGCCGCCTGGTCTCTTCCTTCTTCGCATCCTCGATCCACTCCACGTATTCTCGTTTGTGGGATTTGGCGAGGGCCTCGTAGGCCACGCGGGCGGAGGGCACAGCATCGAGGGCCGCGAGCACGTCCTCGGGAGTGGTGACGACTTTTTCTTCGAAGTCCCGCTCCATGACGACGGACACCGTGGAGCCCGCTTCCACGCCGAGTTCACGGCACAGGGCCTTTTTCAATCCGAAAAAGTGCGCCCCCCTGCCGTCTGGCATCAGGCATCCGCGAAACGGGGTTCCGTTGATGGTGCCGCGCACATTGCACAGCGCCTTGGTGCCGAAGGCCTCGGCCACGGAAAACGGCACCACGCAATGACAGGTGCCCGTGGTGCCTTCCACGGGCTTCAGGATGGCGGTGAAGGTCTGGGCTTGAAAGGACGTCATGGGGAACCTCTCGGAGATGGTCAGCGGGGGAGTCCGGTGGGACGGGGATAGGTGGAGCGGACCTCCTTCCAATGGCGATATACCAAAGGCAGAAGCATGCGGGGCTGCGCGAGGAAGGTGGTGACGAGGGCCAGCCGATCCGCATCCTCCGTGCCGGGAAAGGAGAGTCGGGACGGAGTGTTCTCCGGAGGAAACCATTCGTACAGGTATCCCCGAACTTCCGAAAAATAGGTCCGGGTCGTTTCGGATGACCCCTCCGTCGCGGGGGAAGAGAGGAGGATTTCTTCGCCGGGCATGAGCAGGATCGGATCGCCGTGACGATCGGGCTTGCGAGGTGTCTGGAGGCTGACGGGGAGTTCGACCGGAGTTCGTGCCTGTCCCCCGTCGGGATCCAGCGCGAGGCGATCCAGTCTCCACACATCGGGAAGGGAGGAAAGACGCAGGCGCAGGGTGTAGGACGGGGCGCCTGAAATCGGGATGCGCAGCACGCGGGTGAAGGGGGCGACATTGGCTTCGGGCAGGAAGGTGCCCACGGAATCCCACCGCTGATCGATCCAGCGTTCGACGCGCAGGGAGCCCATCGCACGCCAGCCCCGCAGGGAGGCGATAACGGAGGAATCGTGCTCGGCCGCCATCATGAAGCGCGGGGCATCCTCACCGAGAAAGGCGAAGAGCTCCGCGAACACGGCGTTCGGCAAGTGGGTGTTGAGCGCCGTCACCGTCAGGGCCACCACCGAATCGCTTCCCCGCAGCGGAAAATCCACCATCACCTCATCCCGCCAGCTTCCTCCCGCACGGGCCGTGGTCAGATCCGATTCCCAGTACTCCCCGTCTTCCTTCGCAAGCTGGGCGCGAACCTCCCGCCGCGAATGATCTGAGGCCCGCGCCGCTCCCACCTCGTCCCGTACCTGCCACGCCGCTCCGTCGGGATCGAGAAGCACGCGGGTGCCGGGATCCCGGTCCACACCGAAGAGGCGAAATTCGCGGACGTCATGCGTCTCGGGCCTCTCGTTGGTGAGACGCACACGGAGGTGCCCGGAATCGGCACGGAGTCGGGGTAGCATGGTTCGGGTGGTGGACTCGAGGGCGCGACCGAAGGCCGTGCACAGGGCCTCGCCTTCGAGGAGGGGGGCTGTGGCGCCGTGGGAATACAGAAAGAGGGATCCGGGCAGGACGGAGGATGGAGAGAAGGCGGACGAATCGGGCGCGGATGCCTGATGGGATGTCGACGGAACAGAAGATCCCGCGCAGCCCGGCCAGCAGAGAGCCAGGGCCATGGCGAAGACCGAATGGAGGAAAGGATGGGTCGTGAAGCGGAACGTCATGCGGGAAGCCGAAAGTCGTAACGAACAGAGAGACAGAGAGCTCGACACGTAAAGACGGGATGGCGACGTCAATCAGCACATTTTTTTCTCCGGAATCAATGTCCCCTGTCTTCCCAATCCCGTATTTTTCCGCTTTCCCATGATTGACGAAAGGACATCTCCATGACGATCGACACGTCCCGTACCCTGTTCGAAGAAGCCCGCACCCTTATTCCCGGCGGTGTCAATTCTCCCGTGCGCGCCTTTCGGGCCGTGGGGGGACAGCCGATCTTCATGGATCGGGCCCAGGGCGCCATCCTCACGGATGTGGATGGAAACGACTACATCGACTACATCGGGAGCTGGGGTCCCTTCATCCTCGGCCACGGCCACCCCGCCGTGCTCTCGGCCCTCCATGCCCAGCTCGACCGGGCCACCAGCTTCGGAGCCCCCACCCCCCTCGAATCCCGGCTCGCCCGGCTCATCCGGGAGATGGTGCCGAGCGTGGATTTGGTGCGCATGGTCAACAGCGGCACCGAGGCCACCCTCGCCGCGATCCGTCTGGCTCGGGCCTTTACCGGCCGACCGAAGATCCTCAAGTTCGAAGGATGTTATCACGGACATGGGGACAGCTTCCTCATCAAGGCGGGCTCCGGCGTGGCCACTCTGGGACTCCCCGATTCCCCGGGCGTCACTCCCGGCACGGCCGCCGACACCCTCACCGCCCCCTACAACGATCTGGCTGCCACCCGCGCCCTTCTCGACGCCAACCTCGATCAGGTGGCCTGCGTGATCCTCGAACCCGTGGTGGGCAACATGGGCTGTGTGCCCCCGGAACCCGGCTTCCTGCACGGCCTGAGGGACCTATGCACCGAACGAAATCTGCTCCTCGTGTTCGACGAGGTGATGACCGGATTCCGCCTCGCTCCCGGAGGAGCTCAGGAGTACTTCGCGATCCGACCCGACCTGACCACCCTCGGCAAGATCATCGGCGGTGGACTCCCCGTGGGCGCCTACGGGGGTCGGGAAGACATCATGAAACTGGTGGCCCCGGCGGGACCGATGTATCAGGCCGGCACTCTCTCGGGCAATCCCCTGGCCATGACCGCGGGCATCGCCACGCTTTCCATTCTCCGCGAAGAGGCCGATCTCTATCCTTCCCTCGATCGCTGCACTGCCCGGCTCACCGAGGGGCTCGACGCCATTCTCACCCGCAAGGGCATACCCCACGTCATCCAGCGGGTGGGATCGATGTTCACGGTGTTCTTTACCGATCATCCCGTCCGCAACTGGTCCGACGCCTCCTCCTGCGACACGGCCCTCTTCGGCCGCTGGCACGAAACCTTGCGCACCAACGGGGTGTATCTGCCGCCCTCCCAGTTCGAGGCGGCCTTCGTCTCTACCGCACACGACGACCAGATTATCGACCGCACGCTCCAGGCCGCAGAGAAATTCTGAGCGGGAAGGTCCCGTTCGTCTTCCGTTCTCATCCACGAAAGGAAACCCCATGTCCGCCCCGCGCCTTTTCCTCCTTCTCTTTCTCTGCCTCCCCTTCGCGGGCCTCGCGCAGAATGCCGTGCAGCGGAACGCCGACCTCCTCAAGGCCGATGTCGCCTTTTCCGAGCTGTCGGAACAGCGCGGCGCGGCCGAGGCCTTTTACATGGTGCTCGCCGAGGACGCCATTGTCTTTCCCATCAACGCCCCACCGATCCGCGGTCGTCGGGAGATCGTCGATCACTATTCCACGGGTGCGTACACACTGACCTGGACCCCCATGGAAGCGCTGGTTGCCGAATCCGGTGAGCTCGGCACCACCTGGGGCACCTCGGTGATGCGCACGAAAAACGAGAATGGAGAAGAGGTGATCCAGCATTTCAAGTACCTCTCGGTGTGGAAGAAAATCGATGGAGTGTGGAAGCTGGCGGCCGACATGGGAAATCAGAATCCACCTCCGGAACAGAACTAGGGTTGCCCTCCATGCCCTCTCCTCCCACGGTGCTGGATTACCGCCGCCGCGTATGCCAGGCCATGAACTACATCAGCGCCCATTTGGACGAAGAACTGACCCTCGACACCATCGCCTCCGTCGCGGCCTTCTCTCCCTTTCACTTCCATCGCATCTTTTCCATCGTCGTCGGAGAATCCCTATCCGCCTTCATTCGCCGTCTTCGTCTGGAAGCTGCGGCCTCGGCCCTCTGCGGTTCCTCGCACGAGGACATCACCGGCATCGCCCTGCGCTACGGATTTTCCAGTTCCCAAAACTTCGCCAAGGCCTTCCGGCTCCGTTTCGGGTGCAGTCCCACGGAATGGAAACTTCGCAAGCAGGGAAACATCGATCGCAAGGAAGAACACATCCCTCTCCTTCATGCCGCGTATGTTGCGGACGACCTCATTCTCCCCACACCAGGAAGGAACCTCCCCATGAACGCCGAAATCAAAATCATGCCTGAATTCCATGTCGCCTATGTCCGGAAACTCGGACCCTACGGCCCCGACACCTGCGCCGCCGCCTTCGGAGAGCTGATGGCCTGGGCAGCCCCGCGAGGTCATCTGGCGGGCCCGATGCTGGGACTGTATTGGGACAGTCCCGAAATCACGGCTCCCGACAAGCTTCGCACCGACGCCTGCGTGGTGGTGCCCGAGGGGACGAGCACCGAAGGTGCCGTGGCTCTGCAAACGGTGCCCGGAGGGAAGCACGCCGTGTGCCATTTCGAATGTCCCGCCTCGGGCTTCCCTGCGGCCTGGAACGAGGCCTTCGCCTGGCTGGTGGCGAACGGACTGGAATGCGCCGATCGCGCCATCTACGAGTTCTACCACAACAACGGGGATGAACACCCCGAGAAAGCCTGGATCTTCGACATCTGTATTCCGCTGAGATGAAAAGGAATGAGTGAATGAGTGAATGAGTGAGTGAGTGAAGAGTGAAGGAGGAGATCTGCGATGACGATTCCCATGTATGTTGTCGATGCGTTTACGTCCGCCGTGTTTGCGGGGAATCCCGCTGCGGTGTGCCTGCTGGATGCCTGGGTGGAGGAGCCTCTGCTTCAGGCGGTTGCGGCGGAGAACAATCTTTCCGAAACCGCCTTTCTGGTGCGGAGCGGATCCGGGTTCGAGATTCGGTGGTTCACACCTCGTGTCGAGGTGGCCCTGTGCGGGCACGCCACCCTGGCCTCGGCCTTCGTGCTGTTCACGCGGGAGAAGTGGGTCGAACCGAGCATCACCTTCTACACGAGAAAGGCGGGCGAGCTGCGTGTGCTGCGGGAAGACGAGCGGCTGACTCTCGACTTCCCGTCCCGGCCTCCGATGGCGCGTCCGATGCCTGCGGGACTTGCCGAGGCCCTGGGCGCGACGCCTCGGGAAGTGTGGGGCTCCGAGGAGGATGTGCTGGTGGTGCTCGACACCGAGGAGGCCGTGCGGGGTCTGCAGCCCCGGTGGGCGGCCCTGGAACAGGTGGAGGGCCGGGGAATCATCGTCACAGCTCCCGGTACGACGAGTGATTTCGTGTCCCGCTTTTTCGCGCCCCGCGTGGGAATTCTCGAGGATCCGGTGACCGGCTCCGCCCACTGCGTGCTCGTGCCCTACTGGGCCGAACGGCTGGGGAAGTCCGTCCTCCATGCCAAACAGGTCTCCGCCCGCGGTGGGGAACTCTGGTGCCGGAACGAAGGAGAAAGGGTGCTCCTGTCGGGACAGGCGGCACTCTATCTCGAAGGACGGATCACGCTTCCCTAGGAGGATCCCATGAGTCCCCGCACCCGCACCGCTCTTCTCGTGTATGGTCTCGTCCACCTCTTGGTGGGCGGCTTCGCCGCAGGGTGGATTTCGGACTCTGGGCTCCTTTTTTCCGCCCCGTCCCCGCCCCTGTCCTGGGTGAGCGCGGGACTCTTCTTCGCGCTGGCCGCGATCTCCGGTTCTTCGACGCAGCGCTGGTGGGCATGGCTGGCCACCGCCCTGATCCTTTCCTCGCTCGCGCTCCCCGCGCTGGGACTCCGCGCCCTCCCGGGTTGGATCCTCAACGGGGTGGGGGTGATTCTCGTGGTGCATGGATGGCGCGGCGCCCTCCCCTCGGGTTTCCGCACGCGGTTCGCCAGGGAGGCGAGGGAGGCGCTGGTTGCGTGTTCCTCCTCATCTCCCATTCGCGACGAGGACCTGGCATCGCTTCCGGAAGCCGTGCAACGCTACCTGCGCTTCGCCGGAGTGGTGGGCAAGCCGGCGATCCGCAATTTCCGTGTGGAGTTCGATGGGGAATTTCGAACCGGACTCACGAAACCCTGGGCGCGATTCCACGCCGAACAGATCAGCGTGATCGATCCGCCCACCCGCCTCTTCTTCATGCGTCTGTCGATGTTCGGCCTGCCTCTGGAAGGGCTCCATGTGTATCGACGGGGAGAGGCGAGCATGGACATCTCCCTCGGCCAGGTGAAACGACTGGTGCATGGAGTGGGACCCGAAATGAATCGGGGTGAAACCGTCACCTATTTCAACGATCTCTGCTTTCTCGCCCCGTCCTCCCTCGTGCCATCGGCCCTGCCGGAGCGGTCATGTATCGAATGGACGGAACTCGACCCCCACCGCGTCTCCGCCCGCTTCACCAACGAAGGCATCACCATCGAGGCCGAGCTGACCTTTCGCGAGGACGGGGCCCTCGTCGGCTTTCTGTCGCGGGATCGCTATCTGTCCGAGGATGGAAAGACCTACCGCTCCCTGCCCTGGTCCACCCCCGCGCACTCGTTCGCAGAGGCAGAGGGTCGGCGGATGCTCGGGTCCGGCGACGCCATCTGGGTATTGCCCGAAGGGGAATTTCCCTACGGTCGGGTGCGGGTGACGAGGATCGCGTATGATGTCGAGATGGATCGGTGAAGGAACAGGAGGGACGATGAGACGTCCATGGATGGGATTCGTGGTGCTGTGCGTGTGCTGGGCCGCGATGGCGGTTCCGCCGCTCCGGGCACAGGGTGTCGATCCCGGGCTGTCCGCCCGGCTTCAGCGCGTGCTGGACAGTGTCGCCCGGGCTCGGTCCCTGCGCGGAATTTCGGCCTGCCTCATCCTGCCGGGCCAGGGTGAATGGGTGGGAGGAACGGGAGACAGCCATCCCGGCGCCCCGATGCACCCGGATCTGCTGCTCGGCATCGGGAGCAACACCAAGACCTTTACGGCCGCCCTGCTTCTGCGCCTCGTCGACGAAGGGAATCTCGCACTCGACGCCCGGCTCGGATCTTTGCTTCCTCCCTATCCGTATGTGGATTCCTCCATCACCGTCCGACAGCTCCTCAACCACACGAGCGGCATCTTCGACGTGATCGATGCGCCGGGCTATCGGGACAGCATTCTTGCGGCTCCCACCCGCGTGTGGACCGCCGACGCAGTGATCCGCGCGATGATCGGCCCCCCTCGATTCGTGCCCGGCACCGACTGGAGTTATTCCAACACCAACTATCTGCTCGCGGGACTCGTGGCCGAACGGGTGGGCGGACTTCCCTACGCCACTCTGCTGCGCCAAAAAATCCTGGACCCTCTCGAGATGGACAGCACCGTTCTCGACGTGGCCGAGCCCCTTCTCTTCGCGATCGCCCATCCCTGGAGCGGCTCCCTCGATCAGTTCTCTGTGCCGCGCACGGCTACCTACAGTGCGGCCGGGGCCGCAGGCGCTCTGTTTTCCACCGCCCGCGAACTGGCGCGGTGGTACCAGCACCTGTTTGGAGGCCGTGTGCTCTCGCCGACCTCCTTCGCCGCCATGCAGGAATGGGTGGGAAGTGAGGAATACGGCCTGGGTATGAGTCGCAAGATGATGTCGGGGTACGAGGTGCGCGGACACACGGGGGAAATCCGATTCTATTCCTCGATTGCAGGATACGTCCCCGCCCTCGGCCTCTCGATGGCGGTGCTCGTCAACCAGCTCCCCGCCTCGGCCTCGGCCGTGGCCGCCCTGCTTCTGAAAGCGCTGCATGAGGATCCGGGTACCGGGCTCGACATCCCTGTCACCGCGGCCTTCTTCTCCATTCATCCCCTCCCCATGCACCAGGGCGGGGCCACGATCTCCCTCACCCTCACGCGATCGGAACGCCTGCGCATCTCTGTCACCGACCTGCTGGGACGGGAGCAGGGGCATCCCATCGAGGTGCTGGCGCAACCGGGATCCTGGCACCACCGCCTGCCCTCCCTCCCGGCGGGACTCTATCGTGTGACGGTGGACACGGAACGGGGACGTCTCGCGTCTCGCCTGCTTCCCTGCATCGAATAGCAGTGCGCGAGGATCGGAGCGTCGTTACAGAGTAAATCGGGTCATGTCCAGGAGCGTTCGCGAGCGAGCGGCGATCTCGTCCTCGGTGAGAGAGCGGATCCCGTCGATGCCGAACTGTTCGACACAGAAACTGGCCAGCGTGGTACCGTGCACGAGGGCGCGGCGCAGATTCTCCGATCCGATGTCCCCCGTGCGGGCCAGCCAACCGATAAAGCCGCCGGCGAAGGTGTCTCCGGCGCCGGTGGGATCGAGAATGCCTTCGAGGGGATAGGCGGGTACCTGAAACAGGCCCTCGTCGGTGTAGAGCACCGCGCCATGCTCGCCCTTTTTGATGACGACGATGCGGGGACCCATGGTCCGCAGCATTCGGCCTGCGGCGTGGACGTTGGCGGTGCCCGTGAGCATCGCGGCTTCCTGATCGTTGAGGATGAGAACATCCACCCGTGCGATAGTCTGCTTCAATTCCTCGAGACTGATGGTGATCCACAGATTCATCGTGTCGCAGACCACGAGGGTCGGTTTCGTGATCTGATCCAGAACCCGCAGTTGCAGACTGGGATGGATATTGCCCAGCATGACGAATTCGCTGGTGGTCCAGTGTGCGGGGATCTTCGGATCGAAATGTTCGAATACGCCGAGTTCGGTGTAGAGGGTGTCCCGATGATTCATGTCCTCGTGATACCGCCCACCCCAGGAAAAGGTGGTGCCCGGCGCGCGCTCGAGACCGTCGAGGCGGATGCCGTGGGACTGGAGGGTTTCCACATGTTCCTGCGGAAAGTCGTCGCCCACGATGCCCACGAAGCGGACCTCGGGACAGGTATAGCTCGCGGCCAGGGAAATGAAGGTGGCGGATCCGCCGAAGGCTTTTTCGCGGATGCCGAAGGGGGTTTCCAGATAATCGAGGGCCACGGACCCAACAACCAATACGCTCATGCGCGAATCTCCTGTCTTAGGGGGCGTAGCGGATGGTCACTGATTCCGCTTCGCGTAAAATGTGAACCATGTCGTCGTGAATGCCGCCATTACTGGCGAGAAAGGGAGGGGAAAAAAGGGAATGCGGCGACCCGTCGAAGGCGCTCACCCGGCCGCCGGCCTCCTCGATCAGCAGCACGCCCGCCGCCTTGTCCCAGGGCTGAAGCGATACTTCCCAAAATCCGTCGAGTCGCCCCGCCGCCACGTAGGCCGCGTCCAACGCCGCGCTCCCGAGCCGTCGCACCGCCTGGGCCCGCTGGAGAAACAGTAGAAAGCGTTCGTGGCAGAAGTCCGGATTCTCGGTGACGTTATAGGGGAAGCCGGTGACGAGCATGGCCTGCTGCAAGGCGGTCACCGAGGAGACGCGAATGGGCCGTCCGTTCAGAAAGGCTCCTCCGCCCCGGGTGGCGTGAAAGAGCTCATCCCGCGTGGGATCGTACACCACTCCGGTGTCCACTACACCGTCGATTTCGAGGGCGATGGAAATGCTGAACAGGGGCAGGGCGTGGGTGTAGTTTGTGGTGCCGTCCAGCGGATCGATGATCCATCGATGGGAAGAGCCCTGATCGTGAAGTCCGCTCTCTTCGCAGAGAATGCTGTGACGCGGAAAACGCTGGCGAATCACCTCAATGATGCGCTGTTCGGACGCCTTGTCGGCCTCGGTGACGAGATTGGTCGGCTCGTTGTTCTTGGTTTCGATCGTGTGGATGCGGCCCAGAAACCGACGCAGGATGGCCCCGGCGTCGCGGGCGGCTTCGATGGCAGTATCAAGAGGGGTCATGTCGTAATGGAATCCATGCGTGAAAAGAACCGCCGGAAAGATACGGAAAATCGCGTTTCCTTATATTTCTTGTGCGGAGACTTGACATTCTCCCCTTCGTTTATCAGCTTTCCGGTTCTGGATTGAAAACGAAGCAGCAAGAGTGCTGGGCGAAAAGTGAACACACGGTCACCTCGGCTCCTGTCTCTTCACTCATGACACTTCACGGTTCCTTCACGTGACTCGCTTCTCCATATTCATCGTCCCCGCCCTTCTCGTGCTGCTGCTTTTCGCCCCCACGCTATGGCACACCGGTGAGCGGGGTATGGCCCCGGGAGGTTCGATCGCACCGTCCGAATCGAGTCCGAAATCGCGTGCGATACAGGCGGTGTCGGCCCCGGAGCTGTATTTCGAAAGCAACAGTGGCCGGTATCCGAAGGAGGTGTTGTACGTGGCCCGTCTCCGTGACGGGATGCTGTACTTTGCGCGGGACGGAGTGGTGATCCGCCGGTGGACGGAAAGGAACCGGTCGGGCCCACCGGAGTCGGAATGGACGGGAGCTGCGGTGGGTGGTGGCCGCGTGTGGAGCCGGAAACGAAGTCACGAGGAGGCTGGCGCGGGTTCGCACCGAGAGAGTCGGACACTCCGGACGGATTTCGTGGATGGGAATCCCGCAGTGGTGGTGGAAGGGCGAGGCCGTCGCGGCGAGCAGGTGCGCTGGTATGGAAGTGAAGCCGGGACGTCGGGCCACAGGGTGGATCGCTTCGACACGCTGGTGTATCGGGATCTGTATCCCGGGATCGACCTGGTGTACCGTGGGACGTCGTCGGGCCTGAAATACGAATATGTGGTGCGTCCCGGTTCGGATGCGGGTCGGATCCGGTTGCGGTACACGGGTCAGGACTCTGTGCGCCTGTCCGGAGGCGTACTCACACGGTGGGTGGACGGCCGTGCGGACCGGGAGGAGGCGCCTCTGGTGCTGCAACCGGGCTCGGCGCGTCCGGTGGTGGAGGGATGCGGGTATCGCCTGCATCGACCCAATGGCGAGAGCGCGGATGGAAGATCGAGCGTGGAGGTGGACTTCGCTCTCGGCGTGGTGGACCCCCGCGCCCCCCTGGTGATCGACCCGCTGGTGAGCACGTATCTGGGTGGCAGCGATCTGGATATCATCGTCGGCGTGGCGTCGCGGGAGGATGGGACCCTGGTGCTGGTGATGAGTTCGTTTTCGGAAGACTTTCCGCTTCCGCCGGACACGGTGGCGCCCACGCGCTACGGAGCTCCTGATCTCCTGCTTCTGACGATGAGCGCGGATGGGAGTCGCCTGTTACATGCGACGTATTTTGGCGGGGTGGGCGAGGAGCGCTTCGCGAGTTTGAGCCTAAACGCATCGGGGACCCTGGTGGTGGGGGGCCAGACGGATTCACCGGACCTTCCGACCTTTGCGGGCGCGTATCAGAAGAGGAATCGGGGGAACTACGACGGGTACGTGGCGGTGTTCGACACGGCGTGTCGCCTTCGGTGGTGCACGTACCTGGGCGGGTTCGGCTACGACGATCTGCTGGGGGTGGCGGTGGACGGGCAGGGCCGGGTGTATGCGACGGGACTGACGGATTCCCGGGCGGATTTTCCGCAGCGGTGGTCGATGCAAGTATGGTACGGGGGCGGAGAGGACGATGCCTTCGTCACGCGCCTGAAGTCGGATGGGACGGGCCTGGAGTACAGTACGTTTCTTGGGGGCGAGGATTTCGACGAGGGGTATGGGATCACGGTGGACGAGGAGGGCCGTGCCTTGGTGGTGGGGATGACGGCATCGCGTACCTACCCGGTAACGGCAGACGCAGCGCAGCCGGAGCGGGGCGATCGTACCTTTCCGATATCGACGGGAGATGGGTTCGTGGCGCGTCTTTCGCCGAACGGCCGAGTCCTGGAGTACAGCACGTTTCTTGGGGGCTTGGACTATGACGAGATCGGTCATATCCGCCAGACCGAGGATGGGTTCGTGGTGGCGGGACGGACCTGTGCGGGGGATTTTCCGACGACGGGTTCCGTGGTACAACCTCGGATCAATCTTCCTCCCCTCGGCACGATCAGTCCCTATGTGTTTCTGGCGCGGTACACGGGGGATCCGCCTCGGGTGCGGTGGAGCACCTATCTGGCGGATGTGACAACGGGCTTGACGAACCTGGCCTACCTTCCGACGGGCCATGTGGCGGTGTGCGGGTACGATGATGGCATGGATCCCCTCCCGGTGACACCGAATGCAGCGCGCTATCCCCCACAAAGCGTGGTGTGGGATGGCTACGTAACGATTCTGGACGGCGAAGGTCGGGGCTATGCCTATAGCTCCTACTGGGGGGGAG
>CAYQST010000022.1:161-55507 GCA_964420295.1 uncultured Chromatiales bacterium
TGGGTGAAGGGGGAAGCTATTTGCGGATGCGTTGCGGGAGGGAGTGGCGGAGGTCGAGTTCGTTGGGCACGGTTTGGTAGGCCCAGTCGAAGCCCACGCTGGTATTGGAGGCATAGACGACGCGCATCTTGGCATAGCGGTTGTCGAAGGTGCGGATGACGTAGGTGTGGCCTACGATGATATGGGCGTCCTTGGTGGGAGACCATCCATTTTCCGGAGCGCGACGGATTTCATCCAGATCGCGGGAGTAGCCCATGTCTTGGATCTCGCTGTCCTTCCAGACCACGAAATAGGGAACGCCCGCGGGCGTCATTTCCACATAGACATCGGTGCGATCGGTATCGTAATGCACCACCCGGTAATCCGAAAAGTCATAGCCGGCACGGTCGGGATCGACCATCCGGTTGATGAGGTTCACGCCCTGTCCTTCGGGGCGGGCGATGGCATAGGTGAAATCCTTGCTCAGTCCGCTTTCGTGTCCATTGAAATCGACGGCGCTCACCGCATAATAGGACTTCACGCCATTGCGCGCGCCCCGGTCGAAGTAATACGCGGTGCGAGTGGTTCCGAGAAGCGTATACCGCCCATTGTAGTCGGAACTGACGAACACATTGTAGTATTCGAAATCTTCTTCCTGATTCTCGATCCACCGGAGTTCGACGCTGTTGTCCAGAGCGAGGGCACTGAGTCCCACCGGAGGGAGAGGAGGAAGATCGCAGTACAGGGGATTGTCTTCGTTGCGCGCATCACAGGCTCCGAGCAGCAATCCCATGCCGAGAATCAGAGCGAATCCGAAGAAGGAGAAGCGAAAGGTTTTCATGGGGAATCCGATGATGTTACAGAATTGATGCTCCAAATCTCATGCCAGAGCCTGGATCACGCTCCTGTACGAAAAACGTCGGAGAAGTGTTCACGACCGTCTCGGGAATCGTTCAGAGTGTACGCAATTGTGTACAGTGAAAAAAGAAAAGGCCGCCCCGGATGGGACGGCCTCGATGCGAAAGAGATTTCGCGTTAGTCGAGCGAAATGTCGTACTGGGCCAGAAGACGAGCCAGTTCGGATTCGAAGCGCGGGGTTTTGGCATCCCGCACCTTCAGGAAGCATTCCTTCGCCTTCTCCTTGTTTCCCGCAAGGCACCAGGCCCTGCCGGCATTGAAATGGTTCTGCGCAACGAGGAAGTCGGTGTCGGACATCGATGCGGCCTTTTCGAATTTCTCAGCGGCTCCGGCATAGTCCTTCTTGCCTTCCAAGGCGGCCGCGAGTCCACTCACCGACGCGACGTTCAAGAGGGTTCCGTCGGGACTCGCGTCGTTGAATGACTGTATGGCCTTGTCGAATTCTCCGGTATAGAGATAGCAGTTACCCAGGTACACCATCGCGGCCTGGCCGGTGGGCGTGTTGTCATACTGACGCGCGATCGTTTCCAAACCGACAATACCCCGGGTGGGATCGCCGGTGATGGCCTGCTTGTACTGCTGCTGCAGATAGAGCTGAAGGACGTTGCGAAGCTGAGAATTGGCAAGGCGGTCGTTTTCGGCCTTCGAGGAAAAGTAGATGTACCCCACAACCACCAGGGCAAGGACAGCGATCCCTCCCCACAGCAGGAATTTCTTGTACTTTTCGAACCACATCTGCGTGGCGGCCCAGTTGTCGCTGAACGAGGACTGGGGAACCACCTGACGGACGGCAATCTTTTTCTTCGCGGTTAACACGCCTTCGGCTCCATGGATGAAATGAGACAGTTCACTGTTCTGTACGCCCGGGGGGAATCGAACCCTCAACCTTTGGCTCCGGAGGCCAACGCTCTATCCAATTGAGCTACGGGCGCAAATATCGAACAAAAGTAGGGGAAGAATCCCAGAAAACAAAATGGCTCCGGGCCCTCCCTGATACCGGCGCGAACGCGGAAAAGCGTCGCCGTGAAAGGGCCAAATTCTCTCGTTCTCCGGAGAATTACGGAACGGAGAGATTTACGAGAAAGGGATTCTGTTGCCGCTCCTCTTCCACCGTCGTGGAGGGACCATGTCCCGGATACACCCGGGTCTGGCCGGGGAGCGGGAGAATTCGGGTCTGAATCGAAGAGAGAAGTTGATCCATGTTTCCACCCGGAAAGTCCGTCCTTCCGATCGAGCCGCGAAACAGCACATCTCCCGAGAACAGTACCTCTTCGTCCGGTTCGAGCAGAAGAAGATGGCCTGGCGTGTGGCCCGGGGCATGGTGGGCGATGAGAGTACTGGAACCGCAATCCAGTGTCTGGCCATCGCGGAGTTCCTGCCCATTGTGCACCCCCTCCACGGCAAAGGGAAGATAGGAGAAATGGGTCATCGGATCCTCGAGGAGGGGACGATCGAGCGGGTGGATCCACACCGGAACCTTCCAATCCGCACTCACCTGGGCGGCATCCCCGATATGATCCCAGTGTCCGTGAGTGATCACGATTCCCGTCAGACGCGCGTCATTGCGATGGATCCACGAGGTGATGGAAAAGCCGGAGCCCATGGGGCAGTCGACAAGCAGGGCGTTCTTCGTGGTCGAATCCACGAGAAGATAGCCGATGGTGGACACCGGTCCGCTTTCGAAGGGAAGAATGCGAAGTGCCACGTGACCTCCTCAGGATGCGGACACCGTCAGGGCGCCCCGGATACGGAAAAGGTGGGGAGGATCGGTACGTGGAATCCCCACATGCACGATGCCGGTCAGCACCAAGGCGCCATCCTGAATCGCCACATCACCGAGGGTAACCAAGGGTTGAATGTCTACCGACTGGTCCCCGCCCAGCGGAAGGGTGAGGATCGGAATCTCGGGGATCGGCAGAGTGAAGGACAGGCGGGGCTTGAGAAAGGAGCCGAGCACATCCTTCACCAGGGGCAGGGTGCCTATGCTCAGATCCTGACAGGAAAGGGCCACGGCGGTTTCCTGTACGGACACCGCCATGTCGGCCACGAAGGGGACCAGCGTGTCGATGGAAATCAGGGATCGCACCGACGTCACGTGCACTGCTCCCTCGATATGGAATTGCTGACGGGTGAGAATCGGCGTCAGTTTTCTGACTTCCCATCCAAGGGTCACCATCGGCAGGTCGGCGGTTCCCGAGGGAAGCGGGAGGATCTCCAGAGCTGTCCGAATGAGATCTTGAGAGAGAGTGAGGGTGATCATGGGACTCTCGAGGTTGGTGAATCCGTACCCGTACCGAATTGGAATGGCAGGAATATACAGTCTCGCCGAGGCAATGACAATCGACCTCCACATGGAATGCGCCGCTTTCCTATATTTGCCCCGATCATGGAGGTGATATGCGATTGTTGTGGTTTCTGCTGTTGATCGTGCTTCCCCTGGGTTTGACACAAGCTCAGATTCGGGTCGATCTCGATGGGGACGGACAGGTCGAGGTCGTGTCGCTGAAGAAACACGGAACGATTCGGGAAGAGGATGATGTGATCGATTGTTCCCACCTGGTCGTGTCGAAAATCACGGGAAAGAAGAAAACCGTGCTCTGGGAGGACAAGGCGCGGGAGTATGTTTTTGAAGACAGCAGAGAATATGGATATGCCGACATCCTCTGCTGTGCAGGGGACCTCGATGGCACCGGGGTCATTGCCGTGATCGGGGCCTCCCTGCCCGATGATCCGGGGCCGGTGGAGTTTTCGTCCTTCATCTGGAAGGAAGGACGGCTGAGACGCGTTATGCAAGGCACCTATCTCGCACCGATTCCCAACCTGCTCCCGATGGAGAGCTATCGCGACAACGTGGAGCTCATCCGCACCGACCCGGCAACCACGACGCCGGATGGGTATCTCTATCTTGCCGATATCCGAGAAGTGGTGAGTCCGGGGGTGATCCGGGGAGACATCGCGTCGCATCACGGATTCATCGCCACCGCATTGCTTCGTGGCACCCCCCAGGGGTTCCGGGTACAGAAATGGGAGACCGCGTTCGAACCCTACGAAGAGGAAGAAGAATAAGGAGCGGCGTGCCCTCCCGCATGGAATCTTGTCCTTCCGCACCGTATTTTTCACCTTTCATCACGTTCCGGGGAATGCACCATGACGATATTTGACGGACCGGACCAGATACGCCAGATCATCTTCGGCTTTCACAAAAGTCGCATTCTCCTGACGGCATTCGAGCTGGAGCTCTTCGATCATCTGCACGGAACCGCGTTGAGTTCCGAGGAGCTGGCCTCTCACCTGGGAACGGATATTCGGGCCACCGACCGTCTTCTGTGCGTGTTGCATAACATGGGATTTGTCGCAAAGAACGACGAGCTGTATGCCAACACCGACGCGGCCAACCGGTACTTTGTCAAGAAGTCGGCAGACTACATGCATGGCATCACTCACCTGTATCGGCGCTGGGATAACTGGAGCGACCTGACCGACGCCGTGCGTCGCGGATCTCTCGCGGAGCGCCAGGATCTCGGCACCTGGGACGAGAACGATACCCGATCCCTTCTCGCCATGCTGCATCAGCGGGGCCCCGCCCTCGCGTCCGCCCTGATCCGAAAACTGGATCTGTCGGATGTTCGCACGGTGCTCGACATCGGCGGGGGGTCCGGTGTTTTCTCGCTCGCCCTCACGCAGGCGCGGGAGGGAATCCAGGCCACCATTTTCGAACTGCCGAATGTGGTGGCGATCACCAACGACTACATTCAGTCTCACGATGATCGCCACGCCATCACGGTGCGCGCGGGTGATTTCCTTACCGAAGATCTCGGCACGGGATACGATCTCGTTCTGGTGGCGTCCATCATTCATATGTTCGATGCTCCGACGAATGCCGCGCTGATTCGAAAGTGCGCAGCCGCCCTGAGAGCTCGGGGCCAGCTGGTCATCATGGATTACATCATGCAGGACGATCGGCTCAAGCCCGAAGTGGGAGCGGGGTTTGCCCTGCACATGCTCGTTTCGACGCCCCATGGCGATACCTATACCGCGCGCGACATCGACATCTGGCTGGATGAGGCCGGCTTCGAACCACCGGTGGTGCATGACACGCCGATGGGATCGTCGATCCTCATCACGCGAAAAGCCGTGCGCTGATCCCTGTTCGCTTCACATCCATTCAGGAACCACCATGGACGCCCAGTCCCTTCTGCGTCGTGGAGGAGGATCCCTGATTCTCCTTCTCTTGCTTGCTCCCCAGTGCCTGGCACAATCCGTCTCCCTATTTCTCGAAGAAGGAAAATCCGGAACCGTGTGGGATCTGGCGCGGAGCAGGGACGGGAATGTGCTGTACTCCTGCGGTCGGGATTCCACCGCGAAGGCATGGAATCTGAAAACCGGAGAGGGCATACGCACATTTCGCCTCCCCGCCGCCACCCTGATGACGTCGCTCGCGCTCGGAAACGGAGACGCCACGCTCGTGACGGGCGATATGAACGGAATACTGGCCGTCTGGGAGCCCCGCACGGGAACCCTGCTCGGTTCCGCGCGAGCGCATGGCCAGTACATCACCGATCTCGCCATGCACCCACGGGATGGGAGCGTCCTGACTGCGGGGCGGGACGACAGCATTCACGTGTGGGATGCGGCCACCCTCACACGACGCCGTTCCTTTTCCACGCGATCGCTTTGGGTGAACGCGTTCGCGCTGAGTCCCGACGGAACTCGGCTCCTCACAGCGGGACAGGACGGGTCGATCCGCCTCTGGGACCCCGCGACAGGAGCCCAGCTGGCGACCCTGGGGCTTCATAGCCGCTTTGCCCGCGCTGTCGCCTTCCATCCTGATGGGATGACGGCCTTCTCCGCCGGCAGGGATGGTGTCGTGAAGGTGTGGGATCTGCGCACCCGCACACTGGTGAGCGAACTCCCTCTGAATAGCGATGCACCGCATGCCATGGCCACCGACCCAGGCACGCAATTGATCGTCGCTTCCATGAATGGTCTTATCGAAGTATGGGATTGGAAGAAACAAATGCGCACCGCCACCTACGGAGCGGATTCCTACGGAACGATGGCTCTGACCGGAGATCCGCGCTCGGGGCGCCTCTGCTCGGCCCATTCATCGGGACTGATCAAGGTGTGGAATGGAAAAGACGGGACCCTTCTCGCCAACATGATCGGATTCAGTGATGGACAGTGGCTGTCGTTCACCACCGATGGCTACTACGACTGTTCTTCGGTGGGGGATCGCTACGTCCAGTGGAAGCAGGGCGAAGACCTCTTTCCGGTCGAACGGTACGAGGCTGTGTATAAGAAACCCGACGTTCTCGAGAGCGCCCTCGGGGGAAGCTATGTGCCGACGAAAGGAATGGCCGCGTTGATCCCTCCGCCGACGGTGCTGCTGCGCAGTCCCCGCCGCGCCCAGGTGTTCGCCTTCGGCAGTGAACCGCTCGAAGTGGTGGTGGATGTCGATGCCACCGATGCCCGGAGTGTGGAACGCATCGAATTGCGTCTCAACGATCGTCTGGTGCCGGCCTCGGTGCTGAGCAGTGCCCAGACGCTGTTTCGCGCCTCGGGATCCCTGCGTCAGCGATTTCGCGTGCCCGTGCTTCCCGGAAGAAACCGGATCGAAGCCATCGCGTGGAATGCATCCCGCGTGAAAAGCGAACCCGCCATTGCCGTCATTACCGTGGAAACCGATCAGCGCATGGCGCCCAATCTGTACGTGCTGGCTGTCGGTATCGATCAGTACGCTCCGGCCTTCCCGAACCTCACCTTCTCTTCCGTCGATGCCCAGCGTCTGGCCGATCAGCTCGCCCTGCAGGAGGGCGGGATGTACACTCGGGTGTACAACACCATCCTGATGAATGGACAGGCCACGCGGGACGGGATCCTGAAAGCCCTCGACGCCTTTCCCGGAATGCGATCCGAGGATATCCTCGTTCTCTTCTTCAGTGGACACGGAGTACGGAGTCTCGATGCAAAGGGACGCCTGCAGTATTACTTCGTCACCTCGGGCGCGACCCGCAAACAGGTGGCACGACAGGCCCTGTCGTGGGAAGATGTGAGCGGAGCCCTCTCCAAAGTGAAAGCCGGACGCGTGATTCTTTTTCTGGATGCCTGCCATTCCGGTGAGGTGTCCAGTGGGGCCTCGAACGAAAAGGTGGCCGCCGCGTTGTCGGGCAAGGTTGGTATCATCTTTGCTTCCAGTTCTGGGAACGAGTTCTCCTTCGAGAATCCCTCCTGGGGCCAGGGCGCCTTTACCAAAGCGCTGCTGGCGGGGATGAAGGGGGAGGCCGACTACACGAAAAACGCCGTGATCGACTGGAATGAACTGCAGCTCTTTGTCACCAATCGGGTAAAGGAACTCACCCGAGGCAGTCAGAATCCCATGATCCCACGACTCGAGCAATTTGCGAATTTCGATTTTCTCCGCGCCCGATAAGGCCGCGAAAGGAGGACAGACATGAAAGTGCTCATCTGCTGTATGCTGATCCTGTGGGGGGTGCCGACCGTCGTCGACGCCCAAACATCTACGCAGGTGGCTCTCGTGACCAGCGTGACCGGGAAGTCCCTGGTCGCTGTCGAGGGCCGGGAAGACCTCGCCCTGGTCGGACGGGAGCTTCCGAAAAGCGCGTCGCTCCGCGTCGTGGATGGCACGGCGGCCGTGGTGTTTCTGTCGGGTGATTTTGTGGAACTGAAAGCGGGCGAGAGCATCGAGCTCGGCGCTGACGCGGCGTCGAGTACACTGCGGGAAACGGGCGGCACGCGTGGCGCCGATGATGCGGCGGTCAAAGTGGCCGATCGCCCCCTGTCCACTTCCTCTGCGAATACGGGCCTGATGAATCTCGCCTATGTACCCGGAGTGCGGGGCGATGCCCTGGTGACGGCCATCGCGCCTCGCCTGGTGATCTCGGAAGCCCGTCCCACCTTCTACTGGTTCGATCCCGATTCCCTTCATCAGGGCGAGTCCCGGCAATGGGTGCTCGTGGTACGGGACGAAACGGGAAAGACTCTCGCCCAGAAGACCGTACAGGGAACCGTGTTCACTCTGCAGAGTACCACACTCCCCGAACTCGGAACCCTCGCGTCCGGACATCGTTGGAGCTGGGGGATCTTTTCTCCCAGCCAGCTTCCATCGCCATCCGCCTCGCTCGATGCGTCCTTTGTCGCGGTGGACGAGGAAGGACGGACCCAGGCCTCGGCGCGGCGAGCGCAGCTCGAGGATCTGACCCGTGCGGGATCTCTCGGTGAGGAATCCCACCACACCCTGCTCGCGCTCTACTATCTGGATGAACGGGAGCGTCTCTTCTCCGATGCCCTTCCCCATTTGCTCTGGCTCAAGGAAAAGGGCGCGGCGAAGGAGTTCGCGCAGCGCCACCTCCTGTCTGTCCTTTCACGATTCGGCAATCAGGTAGCGGCCGTACTTCCGGCCTTGGTGCGGTGACCAAGTTTTCCTCCATAGACGTCCTGCGTCGAAACGCGGGGGGCATCCTGATCGTGCTCCTCATCGCGGGGTGCGCGGGATCCTCGTCCGCTCCCCAGGAACCCGCCTCGATTCGGGATGGACGAGCCATCTACGACCGCGGGGAGCTCGACCGCGCACGGCAGCATTTCACGGCGGTGCTCGCCGAGGCCGAGGCTTCGGGTGATGCGCTCCTGCGGGGCATGGCCATGAAATGGCTGGGCAATGTCGAACTTGCCACCACGCAGGATGACGCCGCGCTCCGCTTCTATCGCCGCAGCGCCGCGCTCTTCGACAGTCTGGCCGCACAGGGATCGAGCGGCGCGCGATGGGAAGGGCGAAACGTGCGCAACAATATCGCCGTGGTGCATCTGCGACGCGGTGAGTATGCCCAGGCCGACAGCTTGTACCGTTTCGTGCTGGAAGGGGATCGGAAGGCCCACGATCGCACCGGAACGGCCATTTCGTTGTACAACCTCGGCATCGTGCGCACACAGAAGGCCCGCCTGGCGTACGAGACGGGAGACAGTAGCAGATTTCGGAGTCTTTTGTCTGAATCTCGGGATCTCTTCCATTCCTCCCTGTCCGCGCAGGAAACCGGGGACGCCTGGTTGAATCTGGGCAATGCCCATGCCTACGCGGGGAACCTGGACAGCGCCGTGATCGCGTTTCGCCAGGCCGAGACGCGCTACCGCGCCAGTGGATACAAGGTGCAGCAATGTCTCTGCCTTGGGAACATCGGCGTGCTCCTCTCGCGGATGCAGCGCGCGGAGGAGGCACTCGACGCGCTCCGCGCAGGGGTGGCGATCCTCGAACAGCTTCGCGGCGATCTGGGCTCTATCGATGTGCGGTCGAGTTTCGTGTCGAACAAATTCTACATGTATGAGGCCGTGATCGAAGTGCTGGTGGGCTTGGGACGGGTGGACGAGGCCTTCGATTACGTGGAGCGCGCCAAGGCGCGGAGCTTTCTGGATCTGATCGGAAACAAGGCCATCGGGGAATACAAAGCGCGGGACCCCGAGGTTCAGGCGCTCATTGATGAAGAACGACAGGTGCAGGATCGCGTGGCGCGATTGCTGGGCCTTCCCGACAGTGCCCGCGTGCTTCTTCCGGTGATGAAGCGTCATCAGGAGCTGCTTGCCGAGCTCCAGCGCCGGGATCCCGAATACGCGAGCGTGAAGTCCATCGAGCCGGTGTCGATGGATACCCTGCAATCGCTTCTCCCCGCCGGTACCGGCTTGCTCGAGTATTTCCTGGGCGATCAAACGGCGTTCGTGTTTCTGGTCAAGAAGGATACCGTGATCGCACGCGCCCTGCGATTCCCCAAGGGCGTCACCCTGGAAAGCCGGATCGAGGAACTCAGACGGAAATTCTACAATGCCTTTCCGGCGGCGAGAAGCGCGGCGTTGCGAGAGGCCCGACTGGTGAAACGGCTGAGTCCTGAGGAGGCGCAGCGCCAATGGCAGGCCACGGTCACGAATGGATCCTGGCAATACGACGCGGTGCAGGTGTATTCCCTGATTCTCTCTCCCCTGGAAGAGGCGCTTCGGGGTTTGTCGGCCTTATACATCGTGCCGCACGGTCCATTGCACCACGTGCCCTTCCAGGCTCTCATCGCACCCACGGACATCGATCGGCGTTCCGACGTGCACATTCCGCGTCCTCGGTACTTGATCGAACGTTTCACGCTCGCCTTTCTTCCGGGGGCCAGCGCTCTGGCGTTCGCCGTGCGTCGCGATGGGGCGATTCCCCGTGAAGGGGTGGTGGTGGGGGATCCCGCCTATGCCGATCCGGTATATCGCAAGAAGCCGCTCGAGGGAGCCCTGATCGAGGCCGATTCGGTAGCACACTTTCTTGAACGACCCACCGTGCTGAAGCGGGAGGACGCCACCGAAGCCCGAGTTGTCGCGGCCATGAGAAATGCCGCCCTCATCCATCTTGCCACCCATGGGGAGCTGAACAAGAAGGATCCCCTGCGTTCCCGAATCCTGTTTGCGGTGGGGAGCCCAGCCTCCTCCGAGGATGGCAATCTCACGGTGGCGGAGGTGTTCAATCTGGATCTCCGAGCCGCGCTCGTAACCCTGAGTGCCTGTCAGACGGCGCAGATCGCCACGGAGGAAGGGCGTTTCACACCGGGGGACGACGTGGTGGGACTCACCCGCGGTTTTCTGTATGCCGGAACGCCCGCTGTGGTCGCCTCGTTATGGTATGTAGATGACGCGGCGACGCTGGAATGGATGCGCCTGTTCTATCACGCCTGGCTGGTGGAGGGGCGGAGCAGGGCTGCGGCCGCACGCCAGGCCTCTCTTCGCATGCTCGAACATCCCGAAGATCCGGACTGGATCTTCCCGTACTATTGGTCCGCTTTCATCCTTTTCGGAGCGATGTGACCATGACATCCACCCTCACACCTTCACCGTTCCTTTTCCACACTCACTGTTTCCTATCACATCATTCACCAGGAACGAGGTGACCATCATGAGACCCATGACCATCGCGCTTGTCCTTCTGCTCTGCGCCGCCCCCGGGTGGGCGCAGGAGAAGTCGTCCTCACTTGGAAAGCCCGTCTTTCCGATGCTGGAATATGTCAATCTGAATCAGGAGCTGGGCCTCCAGTCAGAGCTGTTGCGCGGTTTCGGAGCGCGGGTGGATGACGCCCGGCGCGGAGCCGACGCGGAAGCCGTGGCGGGCCTATCCGTGCTTCTGGCCTTTGCCGAGGAGACGGCGGCGAAAACCGGCACCACCATCACCGCAGTGCGGCTTCTCGATGAAGCGGTACGCATTGCCGAGGAGCAACAGAATCGCAACGCCGCCAAGACCATCGTGGCAGCCTCCCGACGGATCCCGGGTGGCGATGCCGTTGCACGGCGCATGTCGGATTCGATGGCCCTGTTCGCCGAGAAACGAGGCGAAGGAGGCTTTGTCGCGTACGTGAAGATCGTGAACAACTGCGACCGCGTGCTCGACGTGTACGTGGACGGCGTGTACGTGGGGTACATCTTCGGCGGCGATACCCATGTGTATTCCACCGGCAATGGCACCACGCAGACTCGAGTGACCGACGCCTTCGGCAACACGGTGTCGGAAGTTTTCTCTCTTCAGCCCCAGGACACCTTCGCCTGGACCATCGCTCCCTGAGCCGGGTTGTCGTTGCTCCTCCGGATCCGGAGGAGCGTTTCTGTCTCTGATTCTCAATGTCCCTCATGCCACTGTCCTACCTGTATTCCCTGCAGCATTTCGGTATCAAGCTGGGCCTGGAGAACATCCAGGCCCTCTGTGCCGCACTCGGCGATCCCCAACGACAATGGCGGGCGATTCATATCGCCGGCACGAATGGCAAGGGATCCACGGCTGCGGCCTGCGCCGCCATCTTGCAGGAATCGGGATTGAACACAGGGTTGTACACCTCGCCCCACCTGGTGCGCTTCCACGAACGGATTCGGATCAATGGGCGCACGATTCCCGACACCGATCTGATCCGCTGGGTGGAACGGTTACGCCCTCACATCGAGGAACGGCGCGCCACCTTTTTTGAGGCCACCACGGCCCTGGCCTTCGCCTGGTTCGCGGAACAGGGCGTGGACGTCGCGGTGGTGGAAACGGGACTGGGTGGGCGGTGGGATGCGACGAACCTGCTCAGGCCTGATCTGACCATCATCACCTCCATCGGCCTCGATCATACCGAATATCTCGGATCCACCCTGGCCGCCATTGCATCGGAGAAGGCCGGCATTCTCAAGGCGGGCGTTCCCTGCATTACCGCCGTGGATCAGCCCGAGGCCCGCGCCGTGATCGAGGAGCGGGCGCGCGAGCTCGGGGTAACGGTGTACGACGCCCTGCCCGCGTGTTCGACCCCGCGATGTCAGGATCTCGAGGACATGGCGTGGGAGGTGGAACTCGACGGAGAGATCCGTACAGTGCACTTCCCGTATATCGGCGCTCATCAGGTGCGCAACGTGGGACTCGCCCTGGCCGCCGGTCGGGTGCTGGCTGAGCGCGGCTGGACCCTGACCACCGATCAGGTACTGTCGGGGCTGGCGCGGACGCGGCTCCATACGGGATTGGTGGGACGCCTGTCGCGGTTCGCGGGACCACCGCGCTTCGTGTTTGACGTCGGACACAATCCTGCGGGGATTGCGGTGACTCTGTCGGCCTACGAACAGGTGTGCGATCCGTCGCGCACCCACTTGGTGTTCGGATTGCTCGGAACCAAGGATGCGGCCTCGGTGGTCGCCGTGCTGGTGACCCGTCCTTGGAAGAGCGTCACGGTGGTGCAAGCCCGCTCCTCCGAGGCTCGACCCGCGCAGGATCTCGCGTATCTGCTGGCGACGCACGGGGTATCGGCACGGGCGCACGGTACGGTGATCGCGGGGCTACGGGATGCCGAGGCGAGACGCGGTTCCGACGACGAGATTTTCGTGCTGGGATCCCATTACGTGATCGGGGATGTGCTGGAAGACTTGGGATGGAACGAATCCATGGACAGGGGAGTTTAAAATTCCGGACATTCGCTCTTGACTTTCGTTTTTTTTCGTATATTAGGCCGAAACGAAACGTACAAGTCCCCGCTGGTTCTCCCTCCGACTCCGAGAGACCGTACTCTTTCCGTTCACTCCGCCACGCTCCCATTTCTTTTGTCGAGATCACGCCCGCCCCGGGGTTTTTCGCCGGTTCCTCTCTCATCGTATTCCGATCCCGAGTTTTTCGTCGGGACTTCCATGCCCACCATTTCGCCGATCATTCTGATTCGAACACCGTAACGCTCAAGGGAATTCATCATGACGATGGACATTGCCGAACTGAAATCGAAGCGCATTGCTGAACTGAGCAATATCGCAAAGGAACTCGATATTGACGGGTACAGCGACCTGCGGAAGCAGGAACTCATTTTTAAAATTCTGGAAGCCCAGACCCAAAAGGAGGGGATGAGCTTCAGTAAGGGGACCCTCGAAATTCTCCCCGACGGGTATGGCTTTTTGCGTGCCGCCGATTACAATTACCTCCCCTCGCCCGATGATATCTACGTCTCCCCGAGTCAGATCAAGCGGTTCTCGCTGCGGACCGGAGACACGATCAGCGGTCAGGTGCGACCCCCGAAGGAAGGGGAACGATTCTTCGCGCTGTTGAAGGTGGAGGCCGTCAATTACGAGCCGACGGAGAGGACCAAGGACCGTCCTCTCTTCGACAACCTCACCCCGCTGTATCCCAACGAGCGTCTTCGGCTCGAAGTGGCGCCCAACGATCTGTCCACCCGCGTGATGGACCTTCTCGCACCCATTGGGAAAGGGAATCGCGGCCTGATCGTTTCCCCGCCCAAGAGCGGAAAGACCATTCTGTTACAGAAGATCGCCAACAGCATCACGGCCAATCATCCCGAAGTGCATCTGATCGTGCTGCTGATCGACGAGCGTCCGGAAGAGGTCACCGACATGGAACGGTCGGTCAAGGCCGAGGTCATCAGTTCCACCTTCGACGAACCGCCCGAGCGGCATGTGCAGGTTTCGGATATGGTGTTGGAGAAGGCGAAGCGTCTGGTGGAAGTGAAAAAGGATGTGGTCATTCTCCTCGATTCCATCACCCGACTCGCCCGCGCGCACAACACGGTGGTGCCGCATTCCGGCAAGATTCTGTCGGGCGGTGTCGACGCCAACGCCCTCCATCGTCCGAAGCGCTTTTTCGGCGCGGCGCGCAACGTGGAGGAGGGAGGCAGTCTGACCATCATCGCCACGGCCCTTGTGGAAACGGGGAGCCGCATGGACGAGGTGATTTTCGAAGAGTTCAAGGGAACCGGCAACATGGAAATCGTGCTCGATCGCAAACTCTCCGATCGTCGCATTTTCCCGGCACTCGACGTCAATCGCTCCGGAACAAGAAAGGAAGATCTGCTGTTGTCTCCCGAAGAACTCAGTCGTGTCTGGATTCTGCGAAAAGTCCTGAGCGAGTACACGACCGTGGAGGCCATGGAATTCCTCATCGAAAAAATGCGTGGCACCAAGAGCAACAAGGAATTTCTCAAGTACATGAACTCCTAGGCCTTGTGCCGGATTCGCGTTTCGGTCCCGCGCCACCTCGTTCTCGCTCCCGCACCTCTTCTCCTCGTCACCAATGCTGGAGCATCCATGAGAAATGTCGTCATCGTCAGCGCCGCCCGAACGCCCATCGGGGCCTTTCAGGGTTCCCTCAAATCTCTCACCGCACCGCAACTCGGCGCCATCGCTATTCGTGAGGCCGTGCGTCGCGCGGGGATCACGCCGGATCGGGTTTCCGAAGTGATCATGGGCAACGTGCTCACCGCGGGGGTCGGACAGGCCCCGGCGCGACAGGCCGCGTTGTTCGCGGGGCTGCCGGTGTCGGTGCCCTGCATGACGATCAACAAAGTGTGTGGAAGCGGACTCAAATCCGTGATGCTCGGCGCCCAGGCCATCATGGCCGGAGACGCCGACGTGGTGGTGGCGGGAGGACAGGAGAGCATGTCCAACACGCCCTACGTCTTGGATAAGGCGCGGAGCGGATATGGATTCGGACATGCCACGCTGGTGGACGCCATGATCAAGGACGGGCTGTGGGATGTGTACCATGACTATCACATGGGAAGTGCTGCGGAATTCTGTGCACGGGAATGCGCCATCGACCGGGGAAGCCAGGATGCCTTTGCGATCGAAAGTTATCGCCGAGCCATCGCCGCGCAGGATGCGGGGTTCTTCGACGAAGAAGTGATTCCGGTGGAGATCCCGCAGAAAAAGGGAGATCCCATGGTGGTGCGTGTGGACGAAGATGTTCGGAAAGTGAATTTCGACAAGGTGTCATCCCTGCGGCCCGCCTTTGAAAAAGACGGTACCGTGACGGCCGCCAATGCATCGTCCCTGAACGATGGAGCCGCGGCGGTGGTCTTGATGCAGGAGGACGAGGCGCGTGCCCTCGGAGTGACTCCTCTGGCGCGAATCGTGGCCCAGGCCTCGGCGGCCAAGGAGCCGGAATGGTTTACCACAGCCCCGGCGGACGCGATCATGAAGGTGCTCGGCAAGGCGGGACTCACCGTGGCCGACATCGACCTCTATGAAATCAACGAGGCCTTCTCGGTGGTGTCGCTCGTGGTGAACCGACTTCTGGGACTCGACCCCGCGAAGGTGAATATCCACGGCGGCGCGGTGGCCCTGGGCCATCCCATTGGAGCCTCGGGCACCAGAATTCTCGTGACCCTTCTTCACGCGATGAAGCGCACCGGCGCACGGCGGGGACTCGCCTCGCTCTGCATCGGAGGCGGTGAGGCCAGCGCCCTGGTGGTCGAGCGCCTGTAGTCGCCTCTTTCCGTTCGACGCACGTCGCTCCGCGGAATATCCTCTTGTCATCGCATCGAAACGCGGTGTTCCGCATCCCATTACTCGAGACATTTCACCAGCACGAGGATCGATCTATGCAACATGTCGCCGTCATTGGCGCCGGGACCATGGGAAATGGCATTGCTCATACCTTTGCCATGCAGGGATTCCCGGTTACTCTCATCGACCTGAACGAGGACCTTCTTCAGAAAGCCCTCGGAACGATTTCCGGCAACCTGGGTCGTCAGGTAAAGAAAGGCATTCTCACCGAGGATCAGAAGGCGGAAGCGCTGTCCCGCATCACGCTCCGCACCGATATGGATGCCGCCGTGGCCAGCGCGGATCTCGTGGTGGAGGCAGCCAGCGAAGTGGTCACCACCAAGAAGGCCATTTTCCGCGCCCTCGATGCCGCCACGCCTCCCGAGTGCATCCTGGCCACGAATACCTCCTCGATTTCCATCACCGAGATTGCCGCCGTGACCGCGCGTCCCGGCAAGGTCGTGGGGATGCACTTCTTCAACCCCGTGCCGATGATGACCCTCGTGGAGGTGGTGCGCGGATTGGCCACCACGGACGAGACCGTGGCTGCGGTGACGGAACTGTCCACCCGGCTCGGCAAGGTGCCGGTGCCCGTGCACGACATGCCCGGCTTTGTGTCGAATCGCGTGCTCATGCCCATGATCAACGAAGCTATCTATTGCCTGATGGAAGGCGTGGCGACGGCCGAGGCCATCGATCAGGTGATGAAGCTGGGCATGGCCCACCCCATGGGTCCGCTGACGTTGGCCGACCTGATCGGACTCGATGTGTGTCTCGACATCATGACGGTGCTTCATACCGGACTCGGAGATCCGAAATATCGTCCCTGCCCCCTTCTGCGCACCATGGTCGCGGCGGGGCGTCTCGGCCGCAAGACCGGCCGGGGTTTTTACGAGTATCCCACTGCCTGACACGGAGGTCGCATGCGATTTGAATTCACCGAAGAACAGCTTCTCATCCAGCAGACCGCCCGCGAATTTGCGCAGGCCGAAATCGCGCCCAGCGCGGTACAGCGGGATATCGACGGCACCTTTCCGACCGAGATCGTCGCCAAACTGGCCGAGCTCGGCTTTCTGGGAATGATGGTGGATCCGGAATACGGGGGGGCCGGCCTCGACACGATGAGCTATGTGCTGGCCATGGAAGAAATCAGCAAGGTGGACGCCTCGGTGGGGGTGATTATGTCGGTGAACAACTCCCTGGTGGCCTACGGATTGCAGAAGCATGGCACCGAGGAACAGAAGCAGAAGTACCTGATGCCTCTCGCCCGGGGCGAGAAGATCGGAGCCTTCTGTCTCAGCGAACCCGAGGCAGGCAGCGATGCCACGTCCCAGCGCACCGAGGCGGTGCCCACCGAGCACGGGTGGGCCATCACGGGGACGAAGAACTGGATCACCAATGGCTCCTCGGCGAGCATCTATCTGGTGATCGCCCAGACCAACCGCGAAATGCGTCACAAGGGGATCACCTGTTTTATTGTGGAAAAGGGAGCCCCTGGCTTCGACATCGGCAAGAAGGAAGACAAACTCGGCATTCGCAGTTCCGACACCACCAGCCTGCATTTTTCCAACACTCCGGCGGGTCAGGACCAGGTGCTGTGGGACGTGGGGAAGGGATTCAATTTTGCGATGGAGACCCTGAATGGGGGACGCATCGGTATTGCCGCCCAGGCCCTGGGGATCGCGGCCGCCAGCTACGAAGCGGCCCGTGCCTACAGCAAGGAACGGAAGGCCTTCGGTGCGCCGATCAGCGAGTTTCAGGCCATTCAGTTCAAGCTGGCCGACATGAATACCCAGCTCGAGGCCGCCCGTCTGCTCACCTATCGGGCCGCCGCGCTCAAGGATGCGCACCAGCCCTACGCCCGAGAGGCGGCCATGGCAAAGCTCTATGCCTCGCGGGTAGCCGTGCACAATGCGCTCGAAGCCATCCAGATCCATGGCGGCTATGGCTATGTGCGGGAATACCTGGTGGAACGCTATCTGCGCGACGCCAAGATCACCGAAATCTACGAAGGCACGTCCGAGGTGCAGCACATCGTGATTGCGCGCGAGCTCTTAAAGGATTAACTTGTCCGAAATCTCTCATATACGAAAGGAGTACACCATGAAAGCTTGGATCACCACCATTCTCCTCGTCGGCACCCTCGCCCTGCTCACCTCGTCGGTGCAGGCCCAGGGCTTCCGGAAGGGAGAGCATCTCCTCGGAGTCGCTGTTACGGTAGCCACGGACCCCGTTGGTTTTGGAGTGAATTATGAATACGGTGTCACTCCAGAAGTTGGAATCGGCGGATTGCTTCGGTATTGGGGGAAGTCCGTTTCTACTTTTGGCGGCGAATTGAACTGGTCTGTCATCATGCCACAAGCACAAGTGTTCTATCACTTCATGCCAAAAAACGAAGTGGATCCATATGTTGGTGGAAGACTGGGGTATGCTATCTACTCAACAAGCTGGGATGCAAAGGGTGATTCATTCTTGAATCCCGCTCCGAAAACCGAGTCTGGAGGATTATTCCTAACGGGTGTAGGTGGAGTGCGGTACTTTTTCTCTCCAAAAGTGGCCGCGAATGCTAGCCTCGAATTTCGCATCGCGGGCACGGACTATTTTGACAGTGGAATCGGCTTGATTATCGGCGTCGATTTCGTGCTCTAATCGAGTCTCGTCTAATTCGAAAGCCGTCCCTCGGGACGGCTTTTTTTTTTTTGCCTCTTGATTTTCACACGGTGTGATCCGATGTTCCGTCATTCCCTCTCGTTTTCATTCACCCCCCCGACCCGTCGGGTTCTTCTCATTTTTCCAGGAGGATATCATGAACGCGAACCGCATCATTCCGCTCCTCGTGCTGGGTGTTTTGTTTACCGCCGTCACATGTTTCGCGCAAACGGCGAGTCCCTTCAGGGCCGGTCGTTGGCTCGTCATGGGCTCCTCTTCGGCCTCGTTTACCTCGTATTCCGGTGACCTGTTCAATGGACGCCAAAGTGTCTTTCAGCTCGCGGCGGGCGCGGGGCAACTTCTCTCGCGAGACTTCGCCATCGGCGGCCTGGTGGAATTCGCCACCTCGGATGGGAGCAGTGCCATCGGGATCGGTCCCCTGGTGCGCTACTATATTCCGAGTTCCGGATCTGTCACTCCGTTTCTCGGGGCCTTTCTCCTCTACAACAGCTACTCTCCGAAAAACGGAGACGGGTATAAAGACATCATCATCGGGCTCCAGGGCGGGATCGCCATCGCGCTCAGTACGAGTGTGACGCTCGATCTCGGGGTGGATGTGAAGCTTCATAACTACTCGCACGATTCCGTATCGAAGTCGGGCACGGAGATCGTGATTCCGCTGGGGGTGACGGTGTTTTTGTGAAGGGTGAAGGGTGAAGGGTGAAGGGTGAAGGGTTAGTCGGCGATGAGGGAGGCGACGATTTTCGCCGATGACAACACGCCGGGGAGTCCCGCGCCCGGGTGGGTGCCGGCTCCGGTGAAGTACAGATTGGGGATGTCCTCACTGCGATTGTGAGGACGGAACCAGGCGCTTTGGGTGAGAATCGGTTCGACGGAGAAGGCCGATCCGAGGTGGCTGTTGAGTCGATGCTCGAAATAGTCCGGCGTGACGAAATGCTCGGTCACGATGTTGGCCCGCAGGTCGGGCAGGAAACGATCCTCCAGAAAACGGAGGATTTTTTCCTTGAAGCGGGGCCCCTCGGTTTTCCAATCCAGTCCCGAGCCATTGTGGGGCACGGGCGCCAGCACGTAGAAGGCGTCGCAGCCCGGAGGGGCCATCGAGGGATCGGTGGCGGTGGGGCGATGGAGGTAGAGGGAGAAATCGTCGGCGAGAATCTTTTTGGTGAAGATGTCCTCGAGCAGTTCGCGGTATCGGGCGCTGAGAATGATATCGTGATGGGCGATGTCGGGGTACTGCCGTTTTGTGCCGAAATAGATGACGAAGAGGGACATCGAATAGCGAAGGGACCGAAGGCGGCGATCACTGTTTCGGCGCCGATGCGCGGGCTCGATCAGATGCAGGTAGGTGGATGCCACGTCGGCGTTCGATACGACGATGTCTGCGGAAAGGGTGGTACCATCGGTGAGACGCACCCCGGTGGCGCGCTGGTCTTTCACGAGGATGCGATCCACCTCGGCATGCAGGCGCAGGGTCCCCCCTTCTTCCTCGAAGAGCCGACCCAGGGCCGAGACCACGGCCCCGGTGCCTCCCATGGCATAGTGGATGCCCCATTCTCGTTCCAGGTAGTGGATCATCGAATAGATCGACGTGGTGTGGAAGGGATTGCCACCCACCAGGAGGGGGTGAAAGGTAAAGACCATACGGAGACGAGGATCCGAGATGTAGCGGGACACATAGGAGTACACACTGCGGTGCGAACCGAGGCGTACCAGATCGGGGGCGACCTTCAGCATGGATCCGAAGGTGAGAAACGGCTGATCGGCGAGTTCGACGAAGCCCTTGTCGAAGATCGGTTTGGTCTTGCTCATGAACACCCGATATCCGGGGATATCGTCGGGATTGAACTTCCGAATGTTCTCTTCGATGAAGGCCTGATCGCCGTTGTATTCGAAGAAGGTGCCGTCGTGGAAATAGATCCGGTAAAAGGGCTCGACCGGCACGATGCGCAGATACGAACTGCTGTCCTTGCCGTAGAGCGTAAAGAGTTCGTGAATGAGCCAGGGCGCGGTGATGACCGTGGGCCCCGCGTCGAAGGTAAAGCCATCGCGCTCGAACACGTATGCGCGGCCACCCAGTTTGTCCAGTTTTTCGAGAAGGGTGACTTCGTGCCCCGCCGCACGCAGGCGCAGGGCGGTGGCCAGGCCGCCAAAGCCCGAGCCGATGACGATGATGGATGACACGGAGACTCCTCTGGAATGGTTCGGATGATCAGGGACGCACCGCCACGCGGCGCAGGTACACGAGAAGAATGGAAAGGTCGGAACTGCTTACCCCGGAGATCCGGGAGGCCTCCCCCACCGAACGTGGGCGAAACCGTTCGAGTTTCTGTCGCCCTTCGGTGGAAAGAGAGTGCACCCGGGCATAGTCGAAGTCCTCGGGAATCCTCTGCTCCTCGGCCTGCTGGAATCGCGCGATATCCTCTCGCTGTCGGGTAATGTACCCTGCGTATTTGGCTTCGATATCCACCTGTCGGGCCACCTGGGGATCCTGTGCGGCCGCCGAGAGTTCGGGAGCTCGACCATCGCAGAGGGCAAGGACCTCGGCCGCGTGGGTTTCATCGCGTCGAATGATCTTGACGAGGAATTCGTGTTGGGCCACGGGAGTGGAGCCGAGGTGAAGGAGGTAGGGATTCAGCACCGAGGGAGGGAGGGTTTCGGTTTCGATGCGGCGAAGGACCTGCGCGATGACTCGCTCGCGCGTGCACAGATCCTGCCAGATATCGCCCGGAATGAGACCCAACCGATATCCGTGTGGCATCAGTCGCCGATCGGCGTTGTCCTGCCTCAACACCAGCCGGTATTCGGCGCGCGAGGTGAACATCCGATACGGCTCCTCGGTGCCTTTGTGGATGAGATCATCGATCAGGACGCCGATATACGCTTCCGATCGCGACAGGATGAACGGGGGCTCCCCTCGCTGTTTCAACACCGCGTTGATGCCGGCCATCAGACCCTGGGCCGCTGCTTCTTCGTAGCCCGAGGTGCCATTGATTTGACCGGCAAAATACAGGCCCGACACCCGCCTCGTTTCCAGCGTCAGGTGCAACTGCTCGGGCGGAAAATAGTCGTATTCGACGGCATAGCCCGGTCGAATCATGCGCACCGCTTCGAGACCCGGAACCGTGCGAAGCGCGCGATGCTGAATGTCCTCGGGCAGACTCGACGAGAACCCATTCACATACACCACGTCGGTCGTCCACCCCTCGGGCTCGAGGAAAAGGTGATGGGCATCGCGATCGGAGAATCGGACAATCTTATCCTCTATGGACGGGCAGTAGCGGGGACCCGTCCCCTGGATTCTTCCGGTGTACATCGGGCTCTCGTCGAACCCCTCCCGCATCACGGCATGGGTGGCGGCGTTCGTATGGGTGATGTAGCAGGGGCGCTGATCGAAGGGTTCCAGGTGGGTTCGCCAGGAGAAGGGTTCCGGATGCTCGTCGCCCGGCGCGAGGGTGGTGCGGCTCAGATCGATCGATGCGAGGGATACGCGGGGGGGGGTGCCGGTTTTCAACCGTCCCGTGGTAAACCCGAGTCGCACGAGCATCTCGGTGAGGCCCGTCGCGGCGGGTTCTCCGACGCGGCCGCCCTCGGTGCGCGTGAGTCCCGTGTACATGGCCGCGTTGAGAAAGGTGCCCGCACAGAGAATCAACGCGGCGCATTCGAGGGAGCGGCCGTCCTGCAGCGTGACGCCTGCGATGCGTGCACCCTCGGTGTGCATGGCCGTCACCTGACCTTCGATCACCGAGAGTCCGGGCTGGGCGAGGATGGCATCGAGTGCGGCCTGGGCATAGAGATCCCGGTCATTCTGGGCACGCGGGGACCAGACTGCGGGACCCTTGCTGCGATTGAGCATCTTGAACTGAATGGCCGACCGGTCGGCCAGACGCCCCATCTCCCCGCCGAGCGCATCGATTTCCTTGACCAGGTGCCCCTTGGCCGTCCCTCCGATAGCCGGGTTGCAGGACATACGTCCCACGGCGCGACGATCCATGGTCAGGAGAGCCGTCGCGCATCCCATGCGGGCCGCCGCCAACGCGGCTTCCACGCCGGCATGGCCTCCACCTACCACGAGTATGTCGAAACGCGTGTGCATCACCCGTGTAACATACGAAACCCGACGAAGGTTCGAGAACGGGGGCGCGAATCTCGGGATGTCGTCCCGTGGATCGACCGATTTGTGTATGTTTGCAGACATGGTCCAGCGTGGTATCCCATCTCGTCCGGCATTCTTCTCCCGCCTCGTCCTGCGGGTGATCGGGATCGCCTTCATGGCGACCTATCTGGGGTATCAATTCGAACTCTGCGAAGAAGAGGTCGAAAGAAACGATCCCTTCCCGGATGGTTTCTGCGATTATCACGTGTACTGGCCCTCGTCGGAACGCTATGTCAAAGCCTCCGTGCAGGAGCCTTTCACGTTCGACGCGACAATCATTCTTGCGGTTTTAGTTCCGCCCCTCGTCCTTCCCGTCCCCCGGCTGTGGGATGATCGGAGAACAGAACCAGTGCGCGATAAAAGTCCTCCCGTGGTGTGATCCATCGTCGTTGTTCTCCGTGCCCCGTCATCTGTTGTGATGTCGGGGCCGGATGTCATTCCTGTCCGTTATTCCACGCCGAGAATACCGGTCGGCGTGTTTCATTCCATTGATTTACATGGATCACTATGAAATATCTCAGCATTGCTTTTCTTGTCGTGGTGTGTGGTGGAATGATGTGGGCGCAAACCACGCGTCCGCCTCTGCGCATCACCAAATCCGATACGGCAACGTTTTTTCTTGAAGGCATGGAGGTGCGCGCCGCCCGCGCCCCCCTGTCGGTTTTTGAGCTTCCCATGGCGGTCAGCGTCGTAACACCGGAGGTCGGTGTTGTTGCGCCGGGCACGGGATTGTCGGAAGTCCTATCTCTCGTTCCCGGTGTCTTTGTGCAATCGCGGGCCGGGAGCCAGGATCTGCGGATCACCATTCGCGGTTTCGGAGCCCGGGGCGCTGGTGAGCGTTCCAACGCCGGTACCTCGCGAGGCATCCGTTTTCTGCTCGATGGGTTTCCCGCCACTGAACCTGATGGACGCACCGCGTTCGATTTGTTCGACGCCTCCGGAGCGGGGCGAGTGGAGATTCTGCGCTCCAATGCCAGTGCCCTCTATGGTTCGGCATCCGGCGGGGTGATCAACCTCGTCTCCCGCACGGAGTATCGCAGGCCCGAGCTCAACCTCCAGAGTTCGTTCGGCGACTTCGGGTATCATGCCGAAGCGCTTCGGTATGGCACGCCCGTCGGTGGCGGGGGGATGTTCTTCACCCTCACCAACAGCGTGTTCGACGGTTGGCGGGCGCATTCCCGGAGTACGCGGACCTTGATGAACACCGGCATTCAGACGGATCTCGATGCTCGGACCCGCCTCGGCGTCTATGCCACGGCCACGACCTCGATGTTTCGGATTCCCGGTCCCCTGACGCCATCGCAGTACGATGCCGATCCTTCCCAGGCCCAGGCCGACACGGCTACCTACAACCCCACTTATGTGCAGAGGGATGAACGACGTCTGAATCGACAGGGTCGTTTGGGCGCGGTCCTGACCCATCACCTGAGCGACGATCATCTGATCCACGTGACCGGATACGCGGAGCCCAAGGTGCTGCAAAGATCCGAGCGCAACACCTATCGCGACTTCACCCGCTATCATGTGGGAGGAAGTGCGTCCTACACCGGACGATTCGATCTGAGTGCCGCCTGGGCGGCGTCGGTGCAGGCGGGAGTGGACGAGCAATATCAGGATGGCGCAATCCTGTTCTATGATTTGAAGAACGGGGGACGGGGGACGACGCTCAAGGACAATAAGCGTGAAGGCGCGAATGTCCTTGGGGCCTTCGGACAGGCCGAAATCGAGTTGCACGATTCCTGGATTCTCGCCTTCGGGGGTCGGTATGACAAGGTGTCCTATCTCTCCGAAAGCTACATCGGCAAGATGATGCACGAGGTCAAGACCTTCGAACACTTCAGTCCCAAGGCAGGTCTGACCTGGCGCATCGATCCGTTGTTCAGCGTGTATCTCGGCGTCGGAGGCGGCATCGAGGTTCCTGCGGGCAATGAAACCGATCCCGCGAGTACTTACGGTGAGGACACGCTCTATGTCAGCAATCCTCTGCTCGAACCGGTGACCAGCACCACCATGGAAGTCGGAGTCAAACATCAGCTTCTGTATGGAGAACATGCCGTGATCCCGTCGGTGGCCTATGATCTGGCGGCCTTCTTCATCCAATCGAAAAACGACTTCGTTCCCTATCGCGGGGGACGGTTTTATCTGAACGCCGCCGAGACCCGTCGCTACGGAATCGAGGCGGCCATCGAGGTGGACAGTCGGTGGGGCCTGTCCCTGACCACCGCCTTCACGGTGATGCATGCGGAGTACTCCAACTACACCATCGATTCGGTGCATTACAGCAAAACCAAGGCCGGGCATTTCGCCGATTTGTCGGGCAACCGACTGGTGGGCGTGCCGGACTACACCGTGTCGGCTCGACTTCGCTATGTGGCGCCCTTCTTCACGCCGCTGTACGTGGAAGTAGGAGCGCAGGGAGTCGGAGAGTACTATGCCGATGATGCCAACACGTTGAGCGTTCCCTCCTATGCCGTGGTGGACGCGCGAATCGGACTTCGGGATCTCGTCATCCCGGGCACTCCGCTGCGCGTGGACGCCGGGGTGGGTTTGAGCAATGTGGCGGATTCGAAGTACATCTCCTCCGCCTTCCTGAATCCCGACGTGGCGAAATGGTCGGGCGAGGCGATCTATATCGAACCAGGACTGCCCCGCAACGTGCAGGGCAGTGTCACCCTGCGGTGGCTCCTGTAGTCTGAGACAACACGAAAGAGGCGGGACTCGTCCCGCCTCTTTTTTTTCAGGATCGATCGACTATTCATCGAACAGCGATCGCGCGAAATTTCGTGAGCGTTCTCGTACCAGTTCGATCACCGGCCGCGCCTCGTCCGCGTCCAGAAGCCGGGCTCGCCAGTTTTCCACGCGGATGGGCACGATGCGGGCATCGAGCGGGATCCCTCCCAGGTAGGTGACCGCGAGCAGCATGCTGTCGTGGCGAGGACGGCTGTTGCCTCCGAAGATGAAATTGCCCAGGGAGTAGGCGATGAGTCCCTGTCGATATCGTTCGACGCCCTGCAGCACATGGGGATGATGCCCCACGATGAGATCGGCTCCCGCGTCGATCACGGCATGGGCGAATCGCACCTGATCCTCGTCGGGGAAGGGTGCGCGTTCGGTGCCCCAGTGAAAATTGACGACGATGATATCGACGGTGCCGGATTCACGCAGGGCGCGCACATCCTCAGTGACGACGGACAGGATTCGTGGAGCGGTGCCGGGGTGGGATCCCGTTGCGTTGGAAAAGGCATTGTAGGCGAGAAAACCAACGCGGGTGCCGTGGCGGGATAGGATGACGGGGCGCCGAGCCTCGGCTTCGCTGGATCCCGCACCCACGGCGGCGATGCCCACCGAATCCAGGAATCGGCGGGTATCGAAAAGTCCCAGAGGACCGTAGTCCATGACGTGATTATTCGCGATGGTCACGATGTCGACCCCGCCCGCGATGAGCGAGGCGAGGTAGCGAGGATGCATGCGAAAATTGAAGGTCTTCGGAACCTTGCGCCCTCGCGTTGTGATGGGATTTTCGAGGTTGACCATCGCCAGATCGGCGGACGCGAGGATGGGCAGGGCGGAGAAGGGCGCCAGGACGTCGTCGCCGATGGCTCGATCAAAATGCTGCGCGAACGTGCAGTCACCGCCGAAGACAAGGGTGATCGGAGTCCATCCGGCCCATTGGGCCGACACCGTTGTGGGCAGAGATCCCAGAAGAATCAGAAGAAGGAGTCGTTTCATATTCCGTTGACGAAGTATAACTTCATTGCAGTGGACAGTCAACCCCGGAGCCCCCATGCCCCCGATGAATTTCCGTAATGATGCCTTTCGCAATCCTCTGGCCCTGCAGGATCGATACGAAACCCCGCCCGGGCGCCGCGGGTGGGTGAGCCGCCTGTGCGGGCCCACCGTGGGTTTTTATTCGCGGATGATGCGAGTCGTCTTCTGGTCGAGCTATCTCGCCACGAAGGGGCGCTATAAAGATGAGGAGTGGGTGCAGAGTTCCCGTTCGATGTTCGACGCGCTCGAATATGCCGGGTGTCGTTTCGTGATCGAGGGGATGCACGTCCTGCGCGCCCTGGAGGGCCCTGCCGTCTTCGTCGCCAACCATATGAGCACGCTCGAAACCTTTGTGCTGCCCATGCTGATTCATCCCGTGTGCCGCACCACGTTCGTCATCAAACCCAGCTTAATGGAATATCCGGTGTTCGGGCCGGTGATGCGATCGCGCCATCCTGTGGTGGTGTCGCGCGACAATCCACGGCAGGATCTGGTGACGGTGCTGGAGGAAGGGGGGGCGCGTCTGGTCGAAGGCACGAGTATCATTCTGTTTCCGCAGACCACGCGGACGCCCGACTTCGACGCGTCGGCCTTCAACTCGCTGGGGGTCAAGCTGGCGCAGCGCGCGGGGGTGCCCCTGGTGCCGATCGCCCTGCGCAGTGCAGCCTGGTGCAACGGGCGGTGGGTCAAGGAATTCGGACCCATCCATCCGAATATCCCGGTGCGATTTCGTTTCTTTCCTGCGCTTGATTCATCCCGACCCGCCAAAGATCTTCATGCCCGGGTAGTGGAAAAGATTCAGGGGGCGCTGGAGGAATGGATTCGGGAGGAGCCGGATTCATCGCGAGCCCGATAGCGACGACGTCACCACGCGCATCCCGCGCGGGGCCCATAACGGACAGCCCCTGCCGAGGCAGGGGCTGTGGACGATCTGCACGGAACAGAGGAATCAGCCGTTGCGATGGCTCTTGATAAATTCTTCCATGAAGCGGGCGAGGGCCTCTACCGATTCCATCGGGCAGGCGTTGTACATCGAAGCACGGATGCCTCCCACCGACCGATGTCCCTTCAATCCGAACATGCGGAGCTTCTTGGCCTCGGCAACAAAGAGATCCTCGAGCTCCGGCGTCGGGAGGTTCCAGGTCAGATTCATCAGGGATCGGTCTTCTTTGTGCGCCACCGAGCCTTTGTAGAAATCGGGATTCGCGTCGATGAGGTCGTAGATGAGACCGGCTTTCTTCTCGTTGCGTTCCTGAATGGCGGCCAGTCCACCTTCCTTCAAAATCCACTTCAGGGTCAGACCCACCACATACACCGGATAGACAGGCGGTGTGTTGTACATGGATCCCTTGTCCACATGCGTCTTGTACTTCAGCATCGTGGGAATAGCGGTCTTGGCTTTTTCTTCCACCCAGGATTTCCGCACGACGATCATCGTCACGCCCGCCGGGCCGAGGTTCTTCTGCGCGCCCGCATAGATGAGGGAGTACTTCGAGAAGTCGTGCACGCGGCTCAGCATGTCGCTGCTCATATCGGCGACGAGCGGCACGGTGACGTCCGGCGTGGACTTCCATTCCGTGCCATAGATGGTGTTGTTCGTCGTGATGTGGACGTAGTCCACATCGGTGGAGAAGGGGATGTTCTTCGGCAGGTAGTTGAAGTTGGCGTCCTTGGAGCTGGCGACCTCCCGCGCGTCTCCGAACAGTTTCGCTTCCTTGAGGGCCTTGCTCGCCCATTCGCCGGTATTGACATAATCGGCTGCGGTATGGAGGAAGTTCATCGGGACCATGGCGAATTGCGTGCTCGCGCCGCCTCCGACGAAGACCACGGCATACTCGTCCGCCGAGAGCCCCATGATGGCCAGTGCGTCGTTCTGCGCCTCCAGCATCACGGCATCGAATTCCTTCGACCGGTGACTGATTTCCAAAATTGACATGCCCATGCCCGCAAAATCCAGTGCCGCCCGACTCGCTTCCTCGACAACCGACAGGGGGAGAACCGCGGGACCGGCAAAGAAATTGTGTGAACGCGTCGCCATGACCGACTCCTGATACATTGTGATTGTGGATGCGGGGCCCCGACGAGCCGGTGCTCCGTCTTCAAACCTACACATTTTTTTCTCGGAGAAAAAAGGCACTATCGTGCGAATATTCACGAACCGGGGGCCTCGCATATGGCGGGGTTGTTCCATGGAGGGCGAATCCGTATTTTTCGGTGGATTCGGAGGAAATGCTTGTATAATTTCTCGATTCCCGCCTGTGTGATTATACAACCTTTTCGTTCGGATCATCCATCATTCACAACCAGCGGAGTTCGTCATGAACATCATCATCACCGACGGCCTGTCGGCGGAAGGCGTACAGATCCTCACCGCGGCGGGTCATACCGTGGTGGAAGAGAAGTTGTCCCCCGAAGAGCTGCTTTCGCGCATCGCCGGGTTCGATGCCATCATCGTGCGTTCGGCCACCAAGGTGACCAAGGACGTGATCGATGCCGGAACGTCGTTGAAGGCCATTGCCCGTGGAGGAGTGGGGTTGGACAACATCGATGTCGCGTATGCGAAGGAAAAGGGCATTCCGGTGCTGAACACGCCCGGCGCTTCGTCGATCTCCGTGGCGGAGCTGGCGATTGCTCACATGTTTGTCGTGTCCCGATTCCTGCAGCTGAGCAATACCGAGATGCGGGAAGGGAAATGGCCGAAGAAGGAGTATAGCAAGGGAGTGGAGCTGACGGGAAAGACCCTGGGTCTGCTGGGCTTCGGCAATATCGGCAGAGAAACCGCAAAGCGAGCACTGGGGTTGGGAATGACCGTCGTTGCGCATGATCCGTTTGTGACGAGCACCGATATGCCGGTGACTCTTGCGAGCAAGGATGAGGTGCTGGCCTGCGCCGACATTATCTCCCTCCATCTGCCCTTCATCAAGGCCGAGGGGCCGGTGATCACGGCCGCCGAATTCGCGAAAATGAAAGATGGCGTGATTCTCATCAATTGCGCGCGTGGCGGCGTGGTGAAGGAGACGGATCTCCTGGAAGCCCTGAAGAGTGGAAAGGTCAAGGCTGCGGGTATCGATGTGTTTGAAAGCGAACCGCCCACCGAAGCGCAGAAAGAACTCATCGCACATCCGCGCGTGTCGGTCACGCCGCATATCGGGGCGTCGACGAACGAAGCGCAGGACCGGGTCGGCATCGAGATCGCCGAGCGGGTGAATGCGGCCCTCGCCACCCTCTAACTCCATCGTCATCAGCACAGGAACTTTCATGTCTACGTTTCGTCCCTTTCGCGCCTATCGCCCGACCCCGGAACACGCGGCCGAGGTGGCGGCCAAGCCTTACGATGTTCTGAATTCCGATGAAGCCCGCGCCGAAGTAGCCGGCCATCCTCTCTCCTTCCTCCATGTTGGAAAGCCCGAAGTGGATCTCGATCCGTCCCTGTCTCTGTACGATCCGCAGGTCTATGCCAAGGGCCGGGAAAACCTGATGTCCCTGATCACACAGGGCGTGCTGGTGGAGGATCCTCGACCCAGTGTCTATCTCTACGCGCAGACCATGGGCGAACACACCCAGTATGGATTGGTGGGATGCGCGGCCGTCGAAGAATACTGGAACGACACCATCAAGAAACACGAACACACTCGGAAGGACAAGGAAGAAGATCGCTGCAATCATGTGCGCGTGACCAATGCACATTCGGGTCCCATCTTCCTTACCTATCCCGACCTGCCCGCGATCGATGCCATCGTGGATCGGATCAAGAGCCAGCCCCCCGTCAGTGATTTGGTGGCCAGCGACGGAATCCGCCACCAGTCCTGGGTGATCGACACCCCCGACGATGTGAACGCCCTGCAGGAGCTGTTCCGCACCCAGGTGCCGACCCTCTACGTTGCTGACGGCCATCATCGATCTGCCGCCGCCGCCATCGTCGGACGGGAACGCGCTCAGGCCAATCCGCATCATCGTGGGGATGAGGAGTACAATTTCTTTCTCGCTGTGTATTTCCCTGCCTCCCAGCTTCGGATCATGGACTACAATCGTGTCGTACGGGATCTCCTCGGTCGAACTCCCGCGGCCTTTCTCGAAGCCCTCGCTCCGGTGATGGATGTCGAACCCGCGTCCCAGCCCGTGCACCCGTCCGCCAAGGGCGAGGTGGGGTGCTTTCTCGATGGGGCCTGGTATCGCCTGCGTTTCAAGGCAGCGCTCCTGGCCAATCCCGATCCGGTGGAACGACTCGACGTGTCCCTGCTCCAGAAGCAGGTCCTCGATCCCCTGCTTGGCATCGACGATCCTCGAACCAACAAGCGCATCGACTTCGTGGGTGGGATCCGGGGTCTCGGTGAACTCGAACGGCGTGTGAACTCCGGTGAAATGGCCGTCGCGTTTTCGATGTATCCGACCTCGATCGAGGAACTGATCTCCATCGCCGACGCAGGGCAAATCATGCCGCCGAAATCCACCTGGTTCGAACCGAAGTTGCGAGACGGACTCTTCGTGCACTTTCTCGACGACACGCCGTGAGTGACGTGCCCTGAGCACGCTTCGCTCGGTGCTGATTTCGGTACGGTCCATCCTGCCTCGCGCCGGATGGACCGTGTCGTTTCGCCGGATGGACCGTGTCGGTGTGGGGTTCCATTCCGAATGCAAACACCGTATCTTGTCGCCATCAATCGAGGAACACGTGCACCACGAAAATCGGATTTTCCTGCGCGCAGGGGTGAGTATGATCGTCTGGGGATGGCTCCTGCTGATGCCTGGCGGAGAAGCGCACGGACAGGTCCGTGAGATGCGCGCTGTATGGCTGACCACGCTGTCGGGGTTGGACTGGCCCGCCTCCTCCTTGGCGGGTCGTCCCGAAGAACAGAAGGCCTCCCTGCGTGTCATTCTGGATGATTGCCGTCGCATGGGGCTCAACACCATCTTCTTGCAGGTTCGCTCCAGGGGCAATGCCTTTTATCGTTCCACCCTTGAACCCTGGGCCGGTGAACTCACCGGAACCCTCGGCCGGGATCCGGGGTGGGATCCTCTCGCCTTCGCCATCGAGGAATGTCATGCGCGAGGTTTGGATCTGCACGTGTGGGTGAATGTGTTCAAGGTGTGGAGCGGGAGTGGAGATCCGCCCTGGACCCAGCCGCGACACATCCTGCACGCACATCCGGAATGGGTCACCGCCTACAAGGGCGAGCAATGGATCGATCCCGGGATCCCCGAAGCGAGGGCCTGGCTCGTGGAGCTGTTCACCGACATCGTGAAACGATATGATCTCGACGGAATCCACCTGGATTACACGCGGTATCCGGAGAGTGACTTTTCCGATGATCTTACCTGGACCAAGAGTGGATCAACCGAGAGCAAGGGGGATTGGCGTCGCGCCAATGTCACGGCCTTTATCCGGGATCTGCATGCCGCCGTGACCACACTCAAACCTCGGTGTATCATCGGAGCCGCACCGATCGGCATCTATACCAATTTACCCACGGCGCGGGGCTGGGAAGGACGGAATGTGCTGGGCCAGGACAGCCGGGCCTGGCTGCGCGATGGGATCTGCGATTATGTGGTGCCGCAGGTGTACTGGGGGAGGACCCGACATGGGAGCCGCATCGATTTCGACGCCCTGGCTCAGGATTGGGCCACCCACGCGTCCGGTCGCCATGCCGTGATCGGCATCGCGGCGTATCGGGACGAAGTGGCACCCTGGCTCGACGAGCACGTGGTAGCGACTCGTGAGGCGGGAGCACATGGACAGGCCTATTTCCGCTATCAGCATGTGGCGTCGGGCACGAAGCTGGCAACCGTCTATGCCGATCCGGCCCTGCCTCTGGCCTATCCCTGGAAGGACCCGATTCGTCCCAATCCTCCACGACCGGTGGCCCAGGCCGATCCTCATGTGATTCAATGGCAGGAGCCCGTGCCGGCTCCCGACGGAGAAACGGCCGATCGGTATGCCGTGTACCGTTCTTCGTCTTCGGGATCTCCCGAATTGCTCGCCGTTGTCTCATCCTCCTTGCGACAATGGCCCGTACCCACGGGCATGACCGCCGCCGACCTGTCGGTCACGGCCCTCGACCGGGTGCGAAACGAAAGCACACCGCTGCGCATGGGAGCCCTCCCTGCGCAACCCTTGCTGGCCGCCGCTCCGTCCACCATTCTCGTGGAAGGGATCAGCCGGCCGGTGGATGCGGGGGACCGTATCCTTCTCGCGTATGCGGTGGCGTCCCGTGCTCCCGTTCGCATTCGTCTGCTCGAAAGCGATGGTACCCTCGTGTCCACCCTGGTACAGGAAACGCAGAACCCCGGCACCTATATTCTCTCCCTCGTTAAGGAGGAGGTGCCGCAGGCCGCGTCCTGGTACGTGTTCGAAGCCGGTATCACCGTGCAGGAGGAAGAGCTGTCCCTGGATGCGGAGGACGAGTGAACATGTCTTCCGCAGTCTGCCTCTCCCTTCCACGATCGATGCTTCGACTTCCCTCCTGGTGGCTCGAGGTGATGGAAGCCACGCTCGGAAAGGAGCGAATCGGGCCAAAGGGACGCAAGGAACTTCTGTTGGCGTTGACAGACATGGGGGAACGATTTACGGCGGAAGAACGACCCGCATCTCTTCATGCGGGGTACGACCGCGGAGCATGGGTGGCCGCGTATTTGCTGTACTATGGCACGGTCAATGCCCTCAAGGTACGCTTCCCTCTCCGGGAATGGGCGAGAACGCGGGCACCGATGACGGCTCCCTCTCTCTCGGTTCTCGAACTGGGCGCGGGACCGGGCACGGGACTGCTCGGCCTTGCCTGTCTTCTCGAGGATGAACCTGCCCTGGTGAACAGGATCCTTTCCTGGGAGGCCATCGATCGCTCGACACGCAATCTCTCGCTCTCGCGTCGTCTCGCCGAGGCGCTGGGACCCCGGCTTGGTGAGGTACGCATCACATGGACCCCCAGGGATATCCTCGATGCGGGCTCCGGTGCGGGAACGCACGACCTCGTGCTTGCGATGAATCTCCTCAACGAACTTCCCCAGGCACGTGAATCCACGATTCTCGGCATTGCGGAGAATGCACTGAAGCAGGACGGGGTTCTGATTCTCATCGAGCCCGCGCTGCGGTGGACCTCCCGGCGACTGCTGCGGCTCCGGGATCAGGCCCTGGGTGTGGGATGGTCGGTGCTCTCGCCCTGCACGAGGCAATCACAGTGTCCGGCTCTCGAAAAGGATCGAGACTGGTGTCACCACGAGGAGTTCTGGGAACGCCCGTCACTCCTGGCCGAACTCGACCAGGCCCTCGGACGAGTGAAGTTATCGTTGAAATATTCCTACCTCATTCTCTCACGCACACCAACGCCGGTGGCCTTTCCGGATCAGGTCTATCGTGTCGTCAGCGAACGCTTCGACGAAAAGGGCCGCACCCGTCTTGTCCTGTGCGGCATGCATGGCCGGGCGATGACCCGCTGCAACCATCGCGATCGCCATCCCGACACCGAAGCGTTTTTCCGTGCTGATCGCTACGATCTTCTTCACCTCCCCCTCGTGCATCGCGATGGGGAGGAATGGTCCCTCACGCATGTTCCATTCTCCCATTCCGAATCATGAAAAAACTGTTTCTTGTTCTCTCCTTTACCTGTCTCTGCACCGTCTTCGCGCAAGAGCCCCGGTTCATGCAGAAGCCCGACATCGCCGATGACGGGACCATCGTCTTCACCTATGAAGAAGATCTCTGGATTCTCCCTCCACGGACCCAGACTGCGGTGCGTCTCACGTCGGACCCTGGCCGCGAGAGTGGCGCGAAATTTTCTCCCGATGGGCAATGGATCGCGTATGTTGGCAATGCACAGGGCCCGACCCATGTGTATGTGATCCCGAAGGGTGGCGGGACGCCCCGGCAGGTAACCTGGACGCACGCGGGTGTGCGGATCGTGGATTGGTCGGCAGACGGTCAATCGATCTACTACATTTCCGCAAAGCGACGGGATCAGGAATTGTGGAAGGTCCCCGCGTCCGGAGGGGCCTCGGAGCGTATTCCGATCGGGAAGACCTGGGAAGCGGCACTTCATCCTGACGGACAGACCGTGGTGTCGACTCCCAGCAATGCCGATCGCATGAATTGGAGAGGATATCGGGGTGGTCGACAACCGGATCTGTACATGAGTGATATGCAGGGTCGGGACCGACGTCGCATTACCGACTGGGAAGGTTATGATTGTCAACCGGTGTACGCGGGGAGCACCCTGTACTTCCTATCGGATCGGGAGGATAATCGACAGAACATTTACGCGTACAATCCTGCCGATGGACACGCGAAGCGACTGACACGCTTCGTAGACTGGGATGTGGAAGATTTGTCGGCGTCGACCAAGGCGCTGGTCTTTGTGAACGAAGGATTGCTGTATATCTACGACACCTATCTGAACACCGTGGTGAAGGTGGATCTCGCGATTCCCAGCGATCACCCCTTTGTGGCGCCGCGTACGGTACTCCCGTCGAATTTCGTCAACGACTGTGTTCCTGGACCGCGCGCCGAGCGTGTCGTGGTAGAATCCCGAGGAGATCTGTTCCTGTTCGAGAAGGGACAGGCCACCCCCATGAATCTCACCGCCTCGGCGGGGAGTCGCGAATGCCAGCCCGCCATCAGTCCCGACGGCACCCGGCTCGCTTTCGTATCCGATAGAAGCGGAGAAAACGAAGTGTATGTGTGCGACCTGCGTCCGGGAGCTCCCTGGATTCCTGTCACGAAGAAAAGCACCACCTGGTATTACCGTCTCGTCTGGTCCCCGGACGGCACCCGGCTCTGTTTCGGAGACAAGGATCTGAAACTCTTTTGGGCCGATCTGAAGGCCGGCACCGTGACGCTGGTGGATCGTGCGATGCATCAGCGGGACAACGAAATCTACTGGGAGGCCAGCGATTACGATTGGTCCGCCGACGGTCGCATGCTGGCCTACGCCAAATGCGCGTTCAATATGAACAGCGAGATCTGGCTGCATGACACGAAAACCGGAACGTCGGTGCGCGTGGCCGACGATCGATTCGACAATCTGTCACCGGCGTTCGATCGCAATGGCGACTACCTGTACTTCTTGTCGAATCGCAATTTTACGCCTGCCCTCGATCCCTTCATGGACAACAATATCGTCACCGATGCGAGCTGTGTGATGGCGGTGGCCCTGCACGCGGGCCGACCCGCGCCGTTCATCAAGGGGGCGGGACTCACGCCTCCGTCCACGCCGCAGTCGGGGATCGATCTGGACGGTATTGCCGAGCGCGTATTCATGACTCCGATAAAGAGTGGAACCTACACACGCCTGACGGCGACGCGAGGACGAGTGTTCTTTCTCTCGAAGCCCATGTTCGGATTCCCGGGAGACGAAGTGTATGCTCCTCGTCTGGTAACGCCATGGTCGCTTGAAACCGTGGACATGGCCACGCTCCGTCGACACACCATTCTGACCGACGTCAGCATCGCGACTACCGTGTCCCCGGACGGATCGTCGGTTGGCTTTGTCGCCGGAGATCATCATGGAGTGGTAGGCACCAGCCAGCCTGCAACCACCGAGGAGGGAGCCCTGGTCTGGGGCGACGCGACCATGCGCATCGATCCGACTCAGGAATTACGGCAGATCTTCGACGAGGTCTGGAGACAGGAGCGCAATTTCTTTTATGATGTCAACATGCACGGACTCGACTGGAAGGCGATCGGCGATCGGCATCGCGCGCTTCTCCCATCGGTGCCGAGTCGACAGGATTTGAATGTGCTGCTCGGGAAGCTGATCGCGGAGCTCGGCACCTCGCACATGTACATCATGCGTCCCGGCGATCTTCCTCGTCCCGTCGGGGGCCGGGTTCCCATCGGCTGTCTGGGCATGGACCTCGTGCCCGAGAATGGCCGGTATCGGATCGCCCACATTGTGCGCACCCCCAACGATGATCCGTTCACCCGCAATCCTGTCTGTGCTCCCGATGTGCGAATCCACGAAGGAGATTACGTGCTGGCCATCGACGACAGCGTCCTGACCCTGGACCGCGATTATGGCTACTGGTTGCAGAACAAGGCCGGGGTGAAGATCACCCTGACGCTCAATCACACACCGTCGATGGAGGGTGCCTGGACAACCTCCTTCGTCACCCTGAGATCCGAGCAGGGGCTTCGATACACCGAGTGGGTAGAACGCAACTATGCCACGGTGAAAAGCGCCACCTCGGGTCGCGTCGGGTATTTTCATCTGTCGGATATGGACAAGGACGGTCTCGAGCAATTCGAACGCGGGTTCCGTGCCGAGCGCTTCCGCGATGGACTCATCATCGATGTGCGAGGCAACGGAGGTGGATTCGTCTCGTGGTTCGTGCTCGACAAGCTCGAGCGGGAGCTTCGCTATTTCACACGGACGCGGGATTTCGAACCCATGCTGTATCCCCATGGCATCGTGCGGGGTCCGATGGTCATGCTCTGTGACGAAAGCTCCGGCTCCGACGGAGATCTCATCGCCCAGCATTTCAAGGATCGAAAGCTCGGGACCTTGATCGGCACCCGCACCTGGGGCGGCCTGATCGGAATCATCAATTTCATGGATCTGATCGATGGCGGCATGGTGACTCAGGTGAACGTGGGCTTCGGCAACCTGAACGGAGAATGGGTGGTGGAAAACACCGGCGTGACGCCCGACATCGAGGTCCCTCTCGATCCGGCCGCACTGGAACAAGGAAAGGACACCCAGCTCCTGAAAGGCATCGAAATGATCCTGAAGGATATGGAACGCACACCCGCGAAAAAGGTGACCATCCCCCGCTATCCCGGACAGCGATAAGGAGCCCTTCACCCTTTACCCTTCACTCTTCACTCAGAAAAACGCCTTGACCTCCGCTCGTCCCGTGTGCACTGCGGGACGCAGGCCTTCCACGCGGCCGAGATAGGAGATCGTCGCCTGAACGGACGACAGCAGTCGGTAATCCACATTCAGGCGCCAGACCCAGCTTCTGCCCTCCGGACGCCCATCGGTGAGTTCGAAGGGGAAGAGGGCGGACGACGACGAGAGCACCACTTCATTTCGTTCGAGCTCGAGACGAAGGCGACCAGGTCCCTCGAAACTGAGCACTGTGCGCAGGGTTTGCGCATTGATCGCCGCCTCGAGATCACCGTCGGCGCGATGATCGGTGGCGGATTTCATCGTAAGCACGAATCCGGTTTCGATCCGAGGCCAGGGCCGATAGGCGAGGTCCCCGCTGGCCTGCATCGCCTCGATGTCGCGAGAGCGATTGCTCATCTCGCCGGAGGACAGCCGATCGGTGCTCGAGGCCAGTTCGAGATTCAGGCCAATCTCGCGCACGAGCTGGGATTTGAGACGGATGCTGTTCTCACGGCGATAGCTGCGTTCCGTGGCGGAGGCAAATTGGGTCAGAGCCCGACTATGGTCGGTGCGCAGGCGGATGGAGAATTCCGGATTCTGATCGAAGAGGAGGAGATCCTGCCGGATGGTTTGGAAGCCACGAATCGTCGTGGAGTCGTTGAGGAAGCCCGAGGTGCGGAGGAGGGTCACATGCGAGAGCACCGGGTCGGTGCTTTTTTCTTCGATGCGGAGAGTGGTTTCGGAACCCAGATTCCGTAGGAGATCCTTCCACCACGAGGTCCCGGCAGACCAGATAATCGATGGCGTCAGGGCCACCCGCAGTCCGGTGCGCACGTCGATGGTGGGCACCAGAGTTTGGGAGGGAAGGAGCACCATTACATAATCTCCATCGAATCGGGTCGGTTCGAATTCATCCACATCCTGCACGCCGTTGCCGTTGCGATCTCCCGCATACACGTAGTTTCCCTGTCCGAGAGGGACGGCGAAAAAACTGCGCTCCTGGCGAGCCGTTCGCTCGGTGGAAACCTCGTAGAGGAGATCGAGGGTGACCGCGCGTTTCCATGGAGCGTATTGTGAGGACAGGCGAGTGAGAATGGTTTGGAGATCCCCCTGTCCCAGGCGGCGAAAGTCCTCGGTAACAGTACGATCGCGGATCGTGACGGCGGCCTGGGCCGACAGCGCGTTCCAGGAGCGGAGCTGGAGTCCATAGGTCTGAATGCGATCCATGGCCTGGGAACGCAGGGCACCACCCAGAACGGCCTGCTCTGCGCGCCAGCCAAGTTCGGCGCTCAGAGACAGGGGACCGAGGGCGCGCACCTCGAGACCGGGACGAACATCGGAAAAGGCAAGACTGGAGGCGAGCACGGAATCCGTGGCGAGATCCCGCGCTTCGCGGTGTTCTGTCTCAAAGCGGAATTTCGGAGTGAGGAGTCCGATATTTCCTTCCGCCTGTCCACGCGATCTCCGCCACAGCGAGGACGTCATGGCATCGGTCCGGTCGATCTGCTCGAGGGAGACCGTCGCACGGGGCCAGGAGGGCAGGGAGTCGTGGGGGACGAGATCCAGCCCGCCTTCCAGGCGCCGCGATCGGCTGGCGCCTCGGGAAAGGTGTCCCACGCCGCCACGCAGAGCGAGGAGGGACCAGGGCTTCCAGGTCACTGCCCCTTCCTCCATGCGTTCATCCTCGGGAGTAGTGCCCACGTCCCATCGACGCGAGAATTCGATATCGTTGATGCGATCGAGGGGCGAAAAGCGGGCGTCGATATGGCGCAGCCGCGCGGAGAGTTCCACCGATCCCAATCCGACGGGCAGGTCCGTCCATCGGAGCGCCGTATTCCATGCGCCACCCCCGTCATTTCCCTTGTCCCGTGACGAGAGACGATTCTGGTCCTGTCGCGAGAAGGCTCCCTCGCCCTGTACCGTCAGGTTCGCGAGCGGGCGGGCGATGATCTCGGTCACCAGCGCCTGTTGCAGGACCGGGAGGGGAAGTCGTTGCACGGGGGCATACGATCCCATACCGGGACCGACCCAGGAATACACGCCGAAGGAAGATCGGTTGTAGTCGCCCTGCCCCTCTCCCATCCAGGAGAAACTCACCGCATAGGTGGCGCTGTCGGTGCCGGGCGCATAGCGCCACAGGGTGGTGGGTCCCGCAGTCAGCATGGTGTCGACCCGCATGTAGCTTCCTGCGCCGAAACCGCGCACGCTGTCCCGCCCGACGTACACCGCGCCGGACCGCGATGCGGCCTGGGCCTGATCGCCGGCCGCTTCGAGGATGGCGCGATCGGAATCCGAAAAGGTGAAATCGATGGGAGCATCGGGATCATCGCCTTCGCGGAGATAGCGGGTTGTGATGGCGAGCCGGTCACGGAGAAAGCGCGTCGAGGCCTGAGCGGACAGGAAGGAGCGGAGATAGGGCCGATCCGCGTATTCGAAATCCACCGTGATACGACTATAGGACGTAATGAGACGACGTGGTCGGAAGGTGATCTCTCCGTTTCCGTATTCGATCACATAGTCCGCATTGTCGCCGCGCTCCATCAGCAGTCCGTCCACATACACCCGCTCGGTGCCTGCCAGCACTACGATGCGAGGTTCTCCGTTGCGGCCACGCAACAGGTAGGGTCCTTGCACACCATCGGTGCCATTGAACTGCATCGAGTGGAACAGCCCTTTCATCGAGGCGTAGGCGAACGAAGCCGTTCCCTCGTCGATAAAACCTTCGAGCTGAATGCCCGAGAGCTTTCGGGAAATGCGCCCGAATTCCGTTCCCGTCCAGGAGAGCACGTAGTCTCCCAATGTGGCCGATGCGTGGGGCCCCGAGATTTTTACGAACACCTTGTCCAGCTCCTGCAACGTCCTCGTGTTGCCCTCTGGCTGGATGGGGGTGTTCTCGTCGGTGAGTGCCGCGAGAATGGTGATGTCCTTGGAAAGATTGCCAGCTAATTGCAGCCGGAACGACGAGGTGATGCCCGCGTCGCGATTACTGCCCACAGTGAAGCCGCGTCCCAGATAGCCGCTCTTCTGCATGTCAGCGCCGAAATACGACGCCAGGGACGCGGTGGTGCGTGCGGTGATGTGTCGTGTGTCGTCTGGTCCCGCATCCGGTCGGAGAAGCGCGCGATCGTACCGCCGATATTCATCGGCGATGCGGAGAGGGAGGGTCTGATACGTCACCACGATACGGAGCGCGCGAGAGGTGTCAAGTCCCGCAAAAAAGACAGGTCGAAGGACGATGCGCCCCCAGCGAGGATCGATGTCCATCAGGGAGGAATCTGGTCCGGTGATGCGCGCCCCCGCCTGCAGGAGGAGAGAGGCGGGGACGAGAAAGGGACGCGAGAGCTGCAGCGTGTCTCCCGGATGCATCGTGATGGTATCGACCATCACCAAACCGGGAATGCGTTCCGTGGACTGGGCATGCACGAGGGGGCCGGCGAGGGCCAGCAGAATGAACAGCGCGGCGGCGCGACGAGATGGGAGAGGACGCCGCACGGACCGGTCAGGACGGGAGAACCCGACTCAGAGGTTCCTTGCCCTCGAGCACGAGAAGCAGATTGCGGGCGGCCATCTCGCTCATCGTGGCTCGGGTGGCCTCGGAGGCGCTGCCGATGTGGGGCAACAGGACCACCGAATCTAGGGAGCGGAGTCGGGGGTGCAGCATAGGTTCCTGCTCGTACACATCCAGGCCCGCCCCGGCGATGGTGCCGTTTTCCAGGGCGTCCACCAGGGCGGCTTCATCGACCATGGGACCGCGTGCCGTATTGATCAGGATGGCGGTGCGCTTCATCATGTCGAGTTGGCGGGGACCGATCAGATGCAGGGTGTCGGCGGTGAGGGGCGCGTGGAGGGACACGAAGTCCGATTCCGCGAGCAGGGTATTCAAGGGGACGCGACGTGCGCCGAGACGGGTTTCGAGATCAGGATTCTCAACAACGTCGGAATAGAGAACGGTCATAGCAAACGCGCCGACACAACGCTCGGCGAGTGCTACACCGATCCGACCCGCTCCGACTATACCGAGCGTGGCGTGGCGGAGATCCCTGCCGACAAACAGCGTAGGGGACCAGCCAAGGAAATCGTGCGTGCGCATCCAGCGATCGCTTTCAGCGATGCGGCGCGCGCAACACAGCAACAGTGCCAGGGCCGTGTCGGCCGTGGCATCGGTCAGGACTCCCGGCGTGTTGGTGACGGCAATGCCCCGCGCCCAGGCTGCGGCGACATCGATGTTGTTAAACCCCACGGCATAGTTGGAGATGACGCGCAGGCGGGGCGCGGCCTCGATCACGTCGCTCGTGATCGCGTCGGTGAGCATGCATAACAGTCCATCGGCATCCTGCACTCCTTCGAGGAGCTCCTTGGGGGTGATGGGGCTGTCGATATCGCGAACCACGAGATCGCAGGATGCGGAGAGGAGTTCCCGAGCGCTGCCGGGGATGGGACGAGTGAGGAAAATACGTGACATGAGGGGTATGCGATTGGTGGGCAAAAGAAGTCGCGTCCGAGCAAGATTACGATGCCGACACGTGGGGTGCAAGACACCAGTTGGGGACGGAAAATCTCGTACTTTTGCACGACACAGCGTAGGCGATCCATGCAGTCCCTTCAACACTTTTTCCGTATCGGTGTCGGTCCCTCCAGCAGCCACACCATCGGACCCACGAGAGCTGTGACGCTCTTTCTTCGTCGCTGTGATACTCCTCCCGCCCGCCTGCGCATCATCCTGATGGGCAGTCTCGCTTCCACGGGGGAGGGACATGGCACCGACATCGCGCTTCGCGCGGCAGCGCATCCCATTCCCGTCGACATTGTCTGGCAGCCCGACACCATCCATCCCCTGCATCCCAATACGATGACGTTTGAGGCGTTGGGGGAAGACGGCGTCTGCACGATGCGATGGACGGTGGCCAGCGTGGGAGGGGGAGCCCTCTGGGATCAGGGAGGCGCACTCGACCACGGCAACGTGTATTCGCTCGAAACGCTCAGCGACATTATGGGGTGGTGTCATGTGCAGCAGATGCCACTCTGGCGCTACGTGATGATGTGCGAGGGACTCTCCTTCGAACAGAACCTTGCCGAGGCCTGGCAGGCGATGCAGGAGGCCGTCATGCGCGGCATCACCACCCGAGGCGAACTCCCGGGGCCCCTGCGTTTGCGCCGACGTGCCCCGGAATACATGGAACGTGCTGCCGACGCCCCCACCGCTCTCAAACGAAGCGGATATCTTGCGGCCTTTGCCCTGGCCGTGGCCGAAGAAAACGCTGCGGGCGGTATCGTCGTGACGGCCCCCACCTGCGGAGCGGCGGGAGTGCTTGCCGGTGTGTTGTTTTTCTATCACCATGTTGAGGAAGTTCCCGACGAACAGATCCTGCATGCCCTTGCCACCGCGGGTCTCATCGGAAATCTGATCAAGACACAGGCTTCCATTTCGGGTGCGGAGGTGGGATGTCAAGGCGAAATCGGAACCGCCTGCGCCATGGCCGCTGCCGCTGCCGCACAGATCCTCGGTGGATCCATTCCACACATCGAATACGCCGCGGAAATCGGCATCGAGCATCATCTGGGCCTGACCTGTGATCCCGTGGCAGGTCTCGTGCAAATTCCCTGTATCGAGCGCAACGCCATCGCCGCCATCCGTGCGGTGGAGGATGCCCATTTTGCCGTGCTGAGCGACGGGTCCCATCACATCCCCTTCGACGATGCGGTACGCATCATGAAGCGCACTGGCCACGATCTTTCCAGCCGCTATCGGGAAACCGCCGAGGGAGGTCTGGCGGTTCTCTATCACGATTCTTCCCGTCCACCATTGTGCTGAGCGACCATGCAGAGAGTACGTCTCTTTATCCCTGCCCTGCTTCTTCTCCTGCCGTCTTCATCGGCTCTTGCTCGTCCATCCCTTCCGATAGACAGTCTCGATCTGTTTATCGGACAGATGTTCATCGCGGGATTTCGAGGTACCTCCGTTTCGGAGAGCAGTGCCGTGATGCATCTGGTGCGTGACAAGCATCTGGGGGGCGTCATTCTCTTCGATGTCGATGTTCCCTCCAAACGACCCGAGCGTAATATCAGTTCTCCCGAGCAACTTCGGACCCTGGTTGCCACGCTTCGCGCCGCATCGGCGCTTCCCCTGCTTGTCTGCATCGATCAGGAAGGCGGTCGCGTCAATCGACTCAAACCGCAGTATGGGTTTCCTCCCTCAGTCTCGGCCGCACGACTGGGAGCACTCGGCAATCTCGACAGTTCGCGGGTGATGGCGCGGCGCACAGCCACGACCTTGAAGCAGATGGGCATCACCTGCAATTTTGCTCCCGTGGTGGATCTCGCCCGCAATCCCGACAATCCGGTGATCGCCCGACTCGAACGCAGCTTTTCGTCAGATCCCATCGTGGTGCGGGATCAGGCCGCAGTGGTGATCGACGCGCATCGGTCCCAGGGCATTCTCACGGCAATCAAGCATTTTCCGGGTCACGGCAGCAGTCGGGGTGATTCCCACGCCGGGTTTACCGATGTCACCGGCACCTGGGATCCCATCGAACTCCAGCCCTTCGCCGAGTTGATTCGACGTGGCCTCTGCGACATGGTGATGACGGCCCACATCTTCAACGCCCGTCTCGATCCTCGATACCCCGCCACCTTGTCGCGTGCGGTGATCACTGGACTGCTCCGCGACTCCCTGGGGTTCCGGGGGGTGGTGGTGTCTGATGACATGCAGATGAAGGCCATCGCGGACCAGTACGGACTCGATTCCGCCCTGGCGCTGGGCATTCAGGCGGGTGTGGACTGTTTCATTTTCGGCAACAATGTCGCCGTGTACGATGAGTCCATTATCCCCACCGCCATGCGTGCCATTCGCGCATTGGTGGCGCGAGGCATCATCACGAGGGAACGCCTTCGGGAATCCTACCTCCGCCTTCGCGCTGTCAAGGCGCGCATGGGCAACTAACGCACTCGATATCCGCGTTATCGATTTTTCTTCTGCCAGGAAAAATACTCTTCGGTCTCGCTCCTCCGTTTCCGGATGCGTTCGATGCCGTCATCGGACAGTCCCGTCACATCGCCGTACCCATGATCGCGGACCCATTCGAAATGGATGCGCGCCTTTTCCCATTCCCCAAGCTTGGCATGCATGGACGCAAGTTTGCCATGGGCCTGGATTTCGATATAGCGTCTCTCGGTGACCTCTCCGTCCACGGTTCCGAGAATGGTCTGATACGCATCCCGGGCCGTGGCGTAGTCGCCTGCTCGCTCGGCCGCCGAGGCGAGTCCCCAAAGGAAGAGCCGGTTGCTGGGATAGCGCTTTCCCATCATGCGGGCCGCCTTCATCGCGTCGGGATACCGTTCTTCTTCGATGAAAATCCAGATGAGAGCGTTCGTGGCCTGGGCCTTGGTGTAGGTGGCGCGAGACTCGGCCATGCGAAGAAGGCGAATCCCCTGGTCCCGTTCGTCATCGACGAAGGGCGTCCAGGTGAGCAGGGACATCTTGCGACTCTTCCAGTACATGTAGGTGCCTGCGCCCGTCATGGCGTCGTACGCTGAAGGCCGTTGCACGAGACAATCTTTCAGATGATCGTAAGCCGTGAGTCCGTGACGTAATCCCGCGATCCAGTTTTCGCCATTTCGAAAGGTGGCATAGGCGAGATAGCTGTGCGTCATGCCCAGGTGGTACAGGGCGTCGGGATCCTTGGCGTTCCGGGCGAGCATGGCCTCCGAGAGCACCCGACTCCTGTCGAGCAGGGTGAGGAATTCCTTCGAAACCGGGGTTTCGAAATCCAGGGACATCACCTCCAGGAGAATGGCTTTATTGAGATATCCCGCGGGATGCTGAGGAAGGCGGGCGATGACCTTGTCGAAGCAGACGCGTGCCTCGCGATACCGCTGATGGCCCGACAACTCGATGCCGCGGAGAAGATCCTCGTGCGCGTCCCGGTCGGCCAGAGGCTGCGCGCACAGGGAAACGGGAAGCAGGATCAGGAAACACAGACGGAGGAGCACAGGCATGACAGGTCCTTTCAGGAAAGAGAATCGGGAAGGGGAAGTTCCGACGTTGCGTCCTCCGGCGGAAGGGGAGAGTGCTCGACGCGGTCGGATGGGTCCGTCGGATCGAGGTCCGAAACGCCATTCGCTTCGATCCACGCAGCGATTGCTTTCGCGGTACTCCATCCGACAATCTCAGCCAGGGCTTCGGGCGTGGCCTGGGCCACGCCACGCACGGAGCCGAAGGTCGTCAGGAGGCGGGTGGCTTTTTTCGGCCCCACCCCTTCGATGTCTTCGAGGGCGGTGCGAAGAACCGCCTTGTCTCGGCGCTCGCGATGAAAGGTGATCGCAAACCGATGGGCTTCGTCGCGGATTCGCTGAAGCAGACGAAGTCCGGGTGACGTTTTCGGAATATTCTGCGCATCGCGTTCCCCCGGCAAAAACACTTCCTCGAGTCGCTTGGCCAGTCCGATCGTGGGATGCTGTTCGAGGCCGAGCTCGGCAAGGGCTTCCATCGCGGCACTGAGCTGTCCCTTCCCCCCGTCCACCATGATCAGATCAGGCAATTCGGTGCCCTCCTCGAGGAGACGCCGATACCGTCGACCCACCACTTCTCGCATACTGGCGAAGTCGTCCACTCCCTGCACGGACTGAATCAGAAATTTCCGGTATTCCCGTTTCCGGGGCTTTCCTTCGAGAAAACTCACCATCGATGCCACCGTTTGATCGCCCTGAAAATGCGAGATGTCGAAGCACTCGATGCGACGGGGGGGCGTGGCCAGATGCAGATCGCGCTGCAGCGCGAGCAGGGAGGCCGGGGTTTTCTCCTCGAGTTTCTGGCGCTGGAGCAGGAGGTCATCCAACAGAAATCGTGCGTTGGCCTGACACATGCGGGAGAGCTTGGCCTTGTCTCCGATTTTGGGAACGGTGAGTTCCACGTTCATACCCGCGATCTCCTGGAGCCAGGCCGGCACGGCACTGTCGTCGGGAAGTGGCTCGGGCAACAGGATGTCGGGAGGAAAGTCCTGGGAACGCGAGTAGTAGCTGGTCAGCACCGACTCGAGAAGCGCCGCGCTGTCGTGAGGAGCCACCCCGGTAAAGGACAGATGATGCTTGCCCACGATCTTGCCATCCCGCACCCGGAACACCACGCCCACGGCATCGTTGTCCTCCCAGGCCATTCCCACGATATCCCGATCGGCGAAATCGCCAAAGACGACCTTTTGCCTCTCCTGATACTTTTGGAGAGCGAGAAGGCGGTTTCTCATGATCGCCGCCTTCTCGAATTCCAGGTTCATGGAATGGTCCCGCATCCGAGTTTCGATCTCCATTTGCAGGGAACGGGTCTTGCCCTTTAGAAGCTGTTCGATCTGTTGAATCATCGCGGCGTAGGTAGTTCGATCCACCAGACCTTCGCAGGGCCCCTCGCACTTCTGGATGTGATAGTCCAGACACAGGGCATACCGTTTTCGTTCGATCGTCGCCTCTGATAACGGGTAATCACAGGAGCGCACCGGAAAAATGCCGCGGATGGTCCGAAGCATCGCATGCATTGCCTTGACGTCGGAGTAGGGCCCATAGTAGCGGGACCCATCCCGAAGAACCCGACGCGTGGGAAAGACCCGCGGAAAGGGCTCCTGCGTGACAACGATGTAGGGATAACTCTTGTCGTCCTTGAGCCGCATATTGTAGCGGGGAGAGTGCTGCTTGATGAGTGTGTTTTCGAGAAGAAGCGCCTCCACCTCGGAATCGGTGACGATCAGATCGAGATCCGTGATTTTGGACACCAGCATCTCTTTCTTCGGATCGGGGGCCTGCCGCTCCTGAAAGTAGGACCGTACTCGCGGGCGGAGGGATTTCGCCTTTCCCACATAGATCACCGTGCCCTCGGCATTCTTGAACAGATACACTCCGGGAGAAGTGGGCAGGTTTCGCAAACGGGTGGAGAGGGAGCCAGCAGACTCCGACACCGTGCCACGTGCAGGATCTTCGCAAGAGGGCGCGAGGTCGTACTCCTGTCCTGTCGCGGTGTCGGGTACGGCCTGCACCGTGTCGGCTGCGGAATCAGGCGCACGAGGCGGAGTCGGATCGGGAGACGAGGGGGCCGAAGACATGGGGCTGGGTTTCAGGTGAGCGTGGGATGGAAGAGGAGGGACGCGGACTCACGACTCGGAAGAAAATAAAAATCGTGTCTCGAGCGACGGGACTCAAGGCACGATTTCGGTATTGACCGTCGATCAGTCGGCTTTCTGGCTGAGCTCGACAAGCACGCCATTGGCGGCCTTGGGATGGATGAAGGCGACCCAGTAATTATCGGCACCCATCCGCGGTTCCTGGTCAATGAGCTGCACACCTGCTTCCTTCAGTCGGGCAAGTTCCGCCTTGAGGTCATCCACCTCGAAGGCCAGGTGATGGATCCCTTCTCCGCGCTTTTCGATGTGACGGGAAATCGGTGAATCCTCGGAGATACCACACGTCAATTCAATGTTGGTATCGTCGACATGAAAGCTCGATACATCCACTTTCTGCTCTTCGACACGCTGCACGTGGGACGGCGACATGCCGAGGAGAGATTCGAAGATTTGTTGTGCATTGCCGAGATCTTTGACGGCGATGCCGATATGGGCGACTTTCTTGATCATACCTGACTCGTGGTGGTGAGAAATGACGCGCGACGCGCTGCTGCAAATATTCACGTTCTCACCGGGAAAACCAACCGCCTCAGGAGTCGGGATGGAGCCAGGAATGCAGGGCGGCGAGAAGGGCCTTTCGATTGACCGGTTTCGAGAAATAGTCCGAACATCCCGCGTCCAGGCAACGCTCTCGATCGCGGTCCTGGGCGTGCGCCGTGAGAGCCAGGATGGGGAGGGTGGCCCATTGATCCTCGAGTCGGATCAGGCGCGTCAGTTGCAGCCCATCGATGTTGCCGGCAATCGAGAGATCCATCAGAATCGCGTCCACTGGCCGATTGCGAAGAATGCTCATGGCGGTATCGGCATCGGCGGCCGTGAGGATCGTGAAGTACTGCGAGAACACGGCAATCATGAATTCCCGCGTCATGGGATCGTCTTCCACGAGAAGGATGATGTCTTTTTCGTCCTTGTCCGCGACCGGGAGATGAGAAGGCTCCTCCGTTCCCGAGAGCGGAACGACGGCGGGAACCTCCACTGCCGTGCTGGTGCTGATCGGAAGCGTGATCGTAAAGGTAGTGCCCACGGCGCGCTGGGAGGAAACCGTCACCTCGCCGTGACTGGCTTCGACGAATTTCTTGGTCAGGGCCAGCCCCAGTCCCGCGCCCTCGTAGGGACGTCCGTAGCCGCCCTGCTCCTGCGTGAACTCATCGAACAGCCGCGGTAGGTACTCCTCGCTGATTCCGATGCCGGTGTCTTCCACCGTCACGTGCACCGAAAAGGGATCCGCGCGGAAACAGGAGATTCGCACCTGCCCGACCTTCGTGTACTTGATGGCATTCTGAATAATGTTGGTGAAGGACTGGGTGAGGGCATAGGGATCGGCATCAACGAGCACGAACTCGTCCTCGATCGTGAGCTCGAGAGGAAGATTCTTCTTGGCCGCGAGCACTTCCAACTCCTGCACGCATTCGCGGAGCAAAGGAGCAAGAGGGAGGGTTTGGGGATGAAGGGGAAAGTCGCTGATATGGAATTTCGAGACGTCGATGATGTGTTCGATGGTGACCATCAACTGCCGCGCCGCGGCATTGATGAAGGTGAAGAACTCCCGCTCCTGAGGCGTGATGTGAGGGCGCACGGTGTCCTGAATCAAATCCGTGTATCCCAGAATGATGTTGAGCGGCGTGCGGATTTCGTGACTCATGTTGGCGAGGAATTCCGATTTCAAGCGATTGGCCTTTTCCGCTTCCATCTGAGCCTGCCGAAGATCGGAGATATCGATGCCGAGGGTCCAGCCCTTCCACCCGGACAGGGTGCTGAGGTCCATGTTATGAGACCACGAAATCACGCACCGATGTCCGTCCTTGCAGATCATTTCGGCCGTCAATCCTCGATAGTGCATCGTGGACGTACACAGGGAATTTTCAATGATCCCGCACGCATGCTCATCAAGAATCAGCGTATGCAGAATGTCGGATCGCCCGATCACTTCCTCTTGTGTGTACCCGGTGACACGTTCACATTCCTCATTCCAGAACTGAATGCACCCCTTTTGGTCGCAGGCGAAGATCAACACGGGCATGCGCTGAATCGTGGCGAGCAGAGAGTCGTGATGACGGCGTAGTCTCATTTCGCTCTGCTCGAGAGCAATCTTCGCCTGTTTCAAGTCGGTGAACAGTGGGGTGATGAGCGCGATCCCCGAGAACAGCCCGATCGAAATAACGAGCCCCAGACTTTCGCTCGCCCATTGAATCGTATCGATATTCGGATCCGAAACACTCAGCCAGAGTACGGCGATGCGTCGGATGACCATGAGACACAGGGCAATCGCCACCAGGGTCCACGCAGTTTTGCGACCGGTAATGCGGATGAGCCGAATGGCAAACGCGGCCGCCAGCAACTGGAGAACAATGGAAAGGCAAATGATGCCAATAAAGAGCGGATCGGTTCCCACGGGGAGCCCTCAGGGGTGGTGGTGCGTTGGTCCGATGATGAAAATCAGAGAACTTCCTGGATGGCCGACAGCAAATCCTCTCGTTGGAAGGGTTTGCTGAAGTACCGGTCACAACCGGCATCCAGGGCATTGACGCGATCGCGCTCGAAGGCATGGGCCGTCAAGGCGAAAATGGGAATCGATGCCGTCGCGGGATCCGCGCGCAAACTGCGCGTGAACTCGATCCCATCCTCGTTGCCTTTTATGGAAAGGTCCATGAGAATCAGGGAAATAGAATATTGGCGGAGTGCTTCCCGTGCCGCTTCTGCGGAATCCGCCACATGGACATGAAAATACTTGCCGAGGGCAATCTTCATGAATTGCTGGGTAAAGACGTCGTCTTCCACCACGAGGATATGACGCTCGATGGCATCCTCTTCCCTGGGGCTGAGTACATCATTGGTCATGATCGAGTCTCCGCATGGATGATAATGCGGAATGTACGGAAAAGTCCGTTGATTGCGCAGGGATTTTTCGACCGTCAGCGCTTGATGTGTGCGATGAATTCGTCCACTTCCGGAAGCCCACCCTGGAAGATCAGATATCCATTGTAGGGTTCCCGATCGGTGATGTCTTCATTGATCGGTGTCAGCATGATGCGCTTGATTTCGGCGGGATCCTCGGTTTGCCCCAGAGCCCATCCCAGCTTCATGTAGGCGACTTCGGGCAGAAGGTTCGCGGCGGGGATCACACCGAGTTCCATCATGTCTCGGCCCGTGTCGTACACGTACATCTGGACATATCCCCACAGGGTCTGCACCGTCATATACACGGCCACCCCTTCTTCCTTGGCGCGACGCAGGGCGGGGTACAGAGGCTTGTTCACATGTCCGAGTCCCGTTCCCGCAATCACGATGCCGCGATACCCGTTGTCGATGAGAGAATCGATCACATCGGGTTTCATTGCCGGGTAGTAGTACACGATGGCGACGCGATCATCCCATACGGCCTTGACGTCCACCGAGCGATCCGAGCGCCGATGCGCGTAATCGTCGCGCAGGTAGGTGAATCCGTTCTTGTCCACCTTGGCCAGGGGGATGTCGCCGATGGTCCGGAAGGTGGAGCGATAGGATGAGTGCATCTTGCGCACGCGCGTGCCCCGATGCAGCAGATCATATTGATCCGAGGTGGGACCGAACATGCAGACCATCACTTCGGCGATGTCGCATTCCGCCGCACTTTTCACGCTGTGCATGAGGTTGAGCGCGGCATCGGAGGACGGGCGATCGGAGGAGCGCTGAGAACCCACCATGACGATGGGCACGGGACTGTTCTGCACCATGAAGGAGAGCACGGCGGCAGTGTGATGCATGGTGTCGGTGCCATGCCCGATGACGATGCCGCGAACGCCCTTTTCGATTTCCTGCCCGATGGTCTCGGCGAGCCGGACCCACTGCTCGGGCCCCATATTCTCGCTGAATACTCCGAAGAGCTTTTCAGTCTCGAGATTGCAGATATCCGCCAGTTCAGGCACCGATCCATACAACTCTCCCGGCGTGAAAGCGGGAATCACCGCTCCGGTACGATAATCCAGGCGGGACGCGATGGTGCCGCCCGTGCCGAGCAATTTGACCTTGGGCTTTTTCGGATCGACGGGGAAGGCCTTTTCCGGAATCTTGTAATGCGCCTCCCGGTACCCGAGTTCCGTGATGTTCGTAATCTTTTCAGCGCGGATTCCGATGTTGTATCCGGTGATCATCTTGATGACGATATGATCCCCATCAGCGGTTTCGGAGCGCGGCAGAACGATGCCGTAGAACGTGTCCTTTGCCGTCGTGATCTCCACATCTCCCCAGACCCGGGCGTTGAAGCGCTGGAGCGTTTCGAGGGCCTTGCCCTTGTATCCTTTCGCGAAATCGTTCGTGCTCATGCCTTCACCTCCCTGGCGACCAGAGCCGCCACTTCGGCGCCGGGGATCCGACCCCGCACCTTGTCCATGACTGTGTCTAAAACGAGGGTTGTCAGATGGCGGGGGTCCCGCATCCCCGCGGCTTTCACGGCAACCACGGCCTCCGCAATGAGGGGAGGCAGTTCCTCCGCGTGCATTCGGGGTGGCAAATTCTCGGCTCGGAAGGTGCCCGTGGCACAACACCGCAACCCGTGAAGCATGGCGTCCTCGGTGAGGGCGCCCGAGGCGAGAGCCTGGATGAGGGCGCGAACATCCTCGAGACAATAGGCACGCTCGGGATACCCTTCGCGACGCAAACGACGGGCGTGTCGGTACAGGAGAATTGCCGCCTTCTGCGGCGACAGCCCGTACGTGGTAATGGCCTCATCGAAGAGGGGAGCGAAGGGACTGATGGACAGGCCTTCGATGCAGTCGGCAGGGACACCCAACTCCTTATACTGCTTCTTGCGATTCCAGTATTGGACAGGCAGTCGGGAGGCGATCCGAACAACCCGTTCTTCAGCGATACGCAGCGGAGGGAGGTCAGTGTCGGGATACATGCGATCGGCACCGGGTAGGATGCGCTCGAATCCGGTGGTGCCATCGCGCAAAGCCTGACGGGTTTCCGACGGCACGCCTTCGGTGGCTTCCTTGGCGCGGATGGTGATTTCCTGAGAGGCGGTTTCCACGTCCTTCTCGTCACCCCATACCACCACAAGAGTGTCTTCGTGGGCAGCCCCACACAGCTTGCGCAGTTCCCGCCATTCGGCGCCGGAAATGGACTCGCTGGGACTATCCGAGTGAATGATGTTCGGCAGGGTGGTCAGACAGGCGATCACGCGCACGCGATCGGAAATCTCACGACTGAAAAATGTCTCCAGCTGGGTTTCCCAGCGGAGAAGTCCCAGCCAGCCCGCCAGACGCACCACGCGCACCGTGCGTCCCGCCGCCACGGCCTGATTGATGGGACTGAACCGGGTCTTGCGCAGCAACCGCGTGGCATCGTGCACATCGGCGGTGAAGGTGTCCGGTGTGATACCGCGCCGATGGAGCTCCTCGCGAAGCTGTAAAAGGCGATACTGCCGCCGCGCTTCGTTATAGGTGAGGAGGGGCATGAGACTGATTTTCGGCACGCCCTTGATCTCCACGCGGGTGCCGCCTTCCACGCTGGCATTGGTATCGGCTCGGGTCGCTCCGGCGCCTCGACGCACATGCTGAGTCGTCCGCATCATTTTTCGTAGGAGATTGGCGACCTCGGCCACTTCCTGGGGCGTTTTCATGTCGGGAGCGGTGACCAGTTCGATCAGCGGCATTCCGAGACGATCCGTATTGTACACGCGACGGTGGCCGATATCACTGATTTCGCGACAGGAATCCTCCTCCAATCCCAACTGGATGATCCCGATGCTTCGATCCCCGTAGGGAACCGATCCGTTGACACCGCAGATGGTGGTCCGTTGAAACCCTGTTGGGATCGATCCATCGAGGTACTGCTTCCGGGCAATGTGCAATTCATCCACCAGACTCAGCTCCGCGAGCATCGCGATTTCGAGGGCGATGTCGAGCGCCTCTTCGTCAATCATGAAGGGAGGGGTGTCGTCCATCTCGTAGGTACACACCGTCTCCTTGTTGACGCGGTAGATGATCTCCTTCCGCGTTTTGAACTCCATCAGCGCCGTGCCGTCGTAGACGCCCAGCTCCGAGAGCGTGGGACGCATATGGCGGAGAATTTCGGCATGGCAGGTGGTGCTGTACCGGCCTGCGGGACAGCGGCAGAAGAGCTTGCGCCGGGTGTACAACTGTTGATGAATTTCCAGACCGGATTTGAAACCGATGGATGCGTAATCCTCCGGGGTCATGTCCTCGAAGGATTTGAATACGAAATCGTACATGGATACGGCTCAGGGTTTTCGTATGGGTGGGAAGGAGAGGAGGGGAGAACTGGATTCTGCCCTTGCGAAACTACCACTGCGGGGGGGGAGAAACAAACCGAAGGATTCCTCGTCCGGATCCGGGGCAGGGTGTGGTTCAATGGGACGATGATTGCGGTCGCGGTTCGTGGTGGCCGCGAACGGACTGTTGCACGTCATAGCGATCGAGGAAGTCCCGCACCACCGGGTCGGTCGAAGCACGGAGCTCGTCGGGGGTCCCGGTAAAATACACGCGTCCCTCATGCAGCATCGCCACGCGATGCGCGATCTCATACACGCTGAACATGTCGTGCGTCACCACGATGGATGTTACCGTCAGGCGCTGGCTCAGATCGGCAATCAGTTCATCGATTTGATTGGACATGACCGGGTCGAGTCCCGTGGTTGGCTCATCGTACAGAAGATAGTCCGGATCGGTGGCCAACGCACGGGCCAGCCCCACCCGCTTGCGCATGCCGCCGCTGAGTTCGGATGGTTTCAGATGTTCGATGCCGGGGAGTCCCACCATTTCGAGTTTCTCCCCCACGATACGAGAAATGTCGGTGCGCGGAAGGTCCGTGTTTTCCACCAGCCCGAGCGCCACATTCTCCGCCACTGTCATCGAATCGAACAAGGCCGCGCTCTGAAAGAGAAAGCCAAATCGGGTGCGCAGGGCATACAGCTCCTTTTCCGGCAGTTCGTTCACCACCTTTCCATCCACGGTGACCTCGCCCCGGTCCGGCTGCATCAGTCCGATGATATGCTTGAGCAGCACGCTCTTGCCGCATCCACTCTGACCGATGATGGCGAAGGTCTCTCCGGTTCCGATCTCCAGATCCACACCGCGCAGAACCTGGTTTGTCCCAAAGGATTTGAATACGTTCGAAATGTCTATCATGGGTGCTCCGTTGATCGCGTGAAATATCCACGATCGCATGCAATAATACGAAATCATCGCTGGAACCTCCCGTTCCGTCGTGCGTATTGCCACACTCTTCACCCTTCACCCTTCACCCTTCACCCTGGAATGGCCCCGCAAAAATGGACAGTGAGTTACGCTACATTTTCGTAGAACCGTTGTTCAAAATCGACGGGTGACAGGTTGTCCAACGTACTATGAGGCCGTTGTCGATTATAGCGGATTTCCAGATAGTCAAAGAGAACCCGTACTGCATGCGCACGGTCGGTGAAGGACAGATTCATCTCCTTCTTCAGTGTCGCAAAGAACGATTCGGCGACCGCGTTATCCCAGCAGTTTCCAGTGCGACTCATACTCTGCATCACGCCGTGTGCCTGCATGTGTCGCTGAAAGCCAGGACAGCAATACTGAATTCCGCGATCGGTATGCAGCAAGAGCGGCGCGGAGGGCTGGCGACGGTGCCAGGCGCGATCAAAGGCCCGCAGCACGGACCGATGGTCCAACGAGGGACTGACCTCCCACCCTACCACGGAGCGGGAATACAGGTCCAGAAACACGGTCAGATAGAGCCAGCCCGCGCCCATTCGCAGATAGGTAATATCGCTCACCCAGACGCGATTCGGTGCCGTGACGGTAAACTGACGATCCAACACATTCGGCGCCACCGGGTAGGCATGCCGCGACTGGGTGGTGAGGCGGAACCGACGGGGAGGCCGTGCCCGCAACCGCTGACGCGCCATGCTGCGCCCCACCCGATTCACGCTACACCGCGTCCCTTCCTGGCACAAGAGCGCCGCCACCCGGCGCCGCCCACAATGCCGATGCTGCCGGTGAAACACCCGCTGCACCTTCTCATCGAAGAGGCGGCGTGCGTCCGTGGGAATCGTGAGCGTACGCTTCCAGGCATAATATCCCGAACGGG
>CAYQST010000023.1:0-54596 GCA_964420295.1 uncultured Chromatiales bacterium
GTAGAACAAGGACAAGAGGTTCCCATAATGGCCTCGTGCGAATTGGTGGTAAGTGGTGGATTGATCCCACGGGGGGATGCCTTTATGACGTCGAAACTGCAATGCCGAAACTTGGGAAAGAGCCGGAGAAAAGTCAAGAGAGTAAAGAGTGAAGGGTGAAGAGGAAAGAGTACGCGGCCCTTCACTCTTTTCTCTTCACTCTTCACAGATTCACGAATTCCCTCATTTCCTTATTTACCTTCCGACCACCACCTTCCCCACCCTCACTCCTTCGGGCGTGGACACCGCAACAAAGTACAATCCGGGCGGGAGGCCGGTGGTGCGCAGCGTCACCTCACGAGGTCCCACGTCACGGACGTCGAGGATTTCGTGATGCAGACGCTGGCCCAGCGAAGAATACAAGGTAATCGAGTTAAAACCAGCTATCTGCTGTGAAAACTGAATGCGGACTGTCCCGCCCGCGACCCCCGGGTTTGGGTAGATACGAAGCGGGTCGGTGGGGAACACGGGCTCCGTGCGGTCCACCCCAGTGAGGATGGAATCCGCCATCGCCCCGATGAAGCCATCGGGAAGGCAGGCCAGCACGAAGCCGGAAGGTGTGGTGAAGACATTGGTATAATATCCAGCGCTCAGGATTGCCCCAGAGGCATCACGAGGTATGATGCGGGACCACGTACGTCCTCCATCATTTGTTCCAAGAAGTTCGTGCTCAGTGGTTGCGAAGGCGCGAAGCGAATCCACCACACTGATGGATTGAATACCCTCCATGGTTGGGCAGACCAGGGACCAAGTCTGTCCCCAATCCGTGGTTTTGCGGATTCCGTCTGGATTAGCTGTCAGATAGGAATGTCCGTTGAGAATCTCGATAACGGCAGTATTGGAGCGAGCTCGCTGAACATGCCCAATGAACTGTTCTATAGGAGTTTGAACTCTTCTCCAAGAATTCCCTCCGTCCGAAGTTGTTCGCACCGTAAGATAATACACGAGGCTATCTGCTTCCGGATTTTTCATTTTCGGCCAACCCTGGAAAGACACACAGACGCCCTCGTCGCGGGTGAAGAATTTCATGTGTTGAAATTCCGCGCCATACAAGGAACTCCATGACACAGTATCCACCTTTATCCAATTCTGAGTATCGTCCATGTACGTGTAGATCACCCCATCGTCAGCAGTGAACACGGAACGACCCCCTCCGAGGTTATAGGACGTACCCAACAGCGCACGAGGTGAAGTCGGATTGCGAAAAACAGTGGTGAGAGGAATCCATTGCTTGCTCTCTGTCAATTCAAACAATCGGTAGTCGTTCAGTATTGTGCTGCCAAGCACGGCCTGCCGTTTATCAAGAGACTGACTCGGTCCTGTATTGATAATCCAATATACTCCTGTACCATCATGAATAGCCTGTTTCCCCGTATTGACGAGAGTACCGTTATTCGATACTGCCAGATAGTAGTAACCAAGGTCATCGCCAACGACAAGTCCCGTGGCATTCAATGATAATAGGGATCGGTCCGTACTCGCCTTCAGGACATCTGCATCGTCTCGCCGACTCCAGGTTGTTCCGGCATCGGTACTCCACTGTACGCGTTTGCGAATAGGAGAAACAGCGATGACATTCCCGGCATGATCTGCATCGATCCCACATTGTGTATACGAATCAAACAATGTATCGATATCCGTCCATTGCTGTCCACCATCACTGGATCGCAACCAGCCCCTGCTGCGCTCCGAGACCACAGCCAGGACCGAGTCGCACACCGTAAGGAACCTGTAGGGAAAGGCACGGGGAAGGGGGTCGTCTGCTGCCGAAACGCTTTCCAGGGGCATAAGGAAAATGGGACGATAGACCATGGTCCAGTCGCGGCCTCTATCTGTTGAGCGCGCGATACTAAGAAACGTATAATTCGATTGCATCTTGGGATCTCGAACATACGCGATGTACATAGCCAATAGTGTATCTGCAGAGAGATGCGTAAGAGCCAAACTTCCGGATTGCTGCGTATAGCGTGGATTGATACTTGGGATAGCCGTAAACGCTCTCGCTTCCCAGCTGGCACCCCCGTCAAAAGAGTACCAGAGCACACTGTCCCTTCGTCCGACTTCAGTGGTATAGTGCCGGTATCCATACCAGGTGTTCCGATCCATCCAGCGTATGATCGGTGGGGTCCCCGGCGCGTTCGGTTCCCATGTTTGCCCTCCATCTGTCGTGTGCAGGCCCGCTCCCGTGCGCAGGGTCACCCAACCCAGGGAGTCCGTGCCGAAGTACACATCCACCACATCTCCAAAGGTGGGAGGCAGGCGATTCCAGCTCTGCCCCCCGTCCGAGGTCTTCAGGATATGCCAGGAAAGCAGGAGATTGGAACCCGCACCCCGGTCCCGCACCACCAGGAATCCCAGCGACGGGCGAAAGAACACTCCGAAGGTAGGCAGTCCGTTCACTTCCATGGTGGTCCAGGTCCGCCCCTGATCCCTGGTCTCCAGCACGCTGTCGGATGCGGTGAGGATGTAGGCATGCTCGGCGCTTGCCACGACGCAGGAACAGAACTCTCCGCGCAGGGAAGGGTAGAGCCAGCGCCACTGGGCCTGGCTTGGCAGGGTCGCGCCTATCATGAAAAGCAGAATGAAGAGTCGCATGGTTGGTTTCATGGGAGAACCCCCTTTACACTGCGCAGTTGTTATGGACATGGCTGTGCATTCCAGCAACATCTCGGAAGAGTCGCGCAATTTGCACGTAGGGCGCGAAAATGAGCGGTATCCATAGGGACCGTCTCTCCGGCAGGATTTATACAACACGGAAGACAGGTTTGAGGATTCTCCGGCGGATGCGGAGAATCCCTATACTGGCTGAAACACTCCAGGAATCGTCTTCGCTCATCTTCCCGGGTTCGTGTCGGCTGGATGGGAAACATCTGGCACAGAAGTCGAAGCAGACCGCGAAGTGAGGTGGGGCGGGTCAAGGAACAACCCTGACGTACGCTTCCAGAAACACTGTCCGGTTCGATGCATCCAAGAATCCAGGAGAGAAAGAACAACGAGTCCCACTTCTCCTGGGTCCATCCTCCCGAGGTATACAGGTACGGGGCTCCAAACCCCATCGTTTGGTAGAAGATTGTCTCGCAGATGATGGAAACGGGCTGGCTTTCGAAGCGCTTTTCCTCGTACTCACACAGGGTGGCTCCCGTACTGATGAAGGGTCGAATCCACTGGGTTGGAATGCCATTCAGATGATAGGCGGCCTGAAGTTGTCGATAGAATTCCTTCTTCCCTTGCTCGCTGTAGAAATCCGGGTATATCCGGATGGTCCCCCTTCTCATAAATTCAATCAGGGGTACGCCCTGGGCTGAATCACACGACACCATTTTCGTGTGAATTTGTTGCAGGAAATCCAAAACGAGGCTTATATCATATGTGGAGAAGGAGAAGACCTTGTCCTTCATATTAGGTGAGCAAAGGAACTGTGCAAGTTCATTTAAATAGGAGTCCAATAACTGATGGTATGTTTTCCAATTGTGCGCTGCATTCGCATCGCCTCCTTTCGCATCAAGCATCATGAGATCCAACGGTTCGTCGTGGTAGAGGCACGTGACCGTTCCAAGCTTCGTTTGAGGCAGTGAAATCGGTTCCCATCCGCGCGTTTTGTCGGTCCAACGACCAGATATCACCTCTCCAGCTAGAAGTGGTACATTATTCTCCAGTGCCAAATCTACCACCTTTATAACTTCATTAGTATCATCTGTTCCGAGAACAAAGCTGCGAATGCCGATCATTCCAAGCACTTCTAAGTACCGAAATCTTGCGCCCTGTTCCGAAAGATCCTGCCAGTACTTCTCTTCATTAGGAGAATAGTAGCTATCTACCCACACCCCCAGACCCTGTCCTCCATAGCAATTCCCTGTGAGGAGAGGAGCGTCGAGATCCAAATCATCGAAGAGATCAGAGCAATAGATACATGGAGCTACTTGCTTCTCACCGGACTGACGGAGTTCCATGCTCGCTGGGTTGCTCTGTGGCCAACCAAAGGGACCGTCAAAGGACGTGGAGAACATGTCGATCCCGTCCGGGACCGACATGTTCCTGAAATCTCTCGTTTTCATGATACCGCCCAGATATCCAGTTCCAAGCAGACTGATTCATCGTTGCTATCCCTCCCGCATAGAGCGAGCGAATAGATGCCCGGAGTCGCGAAGGTCAGGATGAGGTTCTTGGTCGTCTCCTGGGGATAGGAGCCAAAGGAGAGCACTGGATAGGTCCCTTGCTCGTCCCCTCGCGTCATCAGGTTCCGCGTGAAGGTCAATTGGACGTTGGAAAGATTATCACTAAACCGAATTCCCACAGTATTCTTCCATTCCGACCCTACGCGCATATACAACACTCGCGTCACGGGAGGCGCGACCTGGGGTTCACGCGGTTCCGAAACTGAGCCGGTGTACATGGTCTTGTGATCAAACATCCATTGGGCGGCATCGGCCACCATCGCTCCCTGTTCGGTGGCATATGCCGAACAGACCGGTGCGGCTTCGAGATACCAAAACGGCTCACCAGACTCCTTGTTGGTGACCCATCCACCGACAGGTGCGACATACATCGTGCTGCGTTCGAAGGTGCCCACGGTTTCTCCGAGTTGGGCGAAGAGAAGAACATCGAGAGGACTGCGCGGCGGCATGGCTTGCGCCGCGTTCCAGTCATGAACGAAGAAGCCCGATCCGCTCAGCGGATTCTGGGGGGGGGGTAGAACAAGGACAAGAGGTTCCCATAATGGCCTCGTGCGAAATGGTGAAAGGTAGTGGATTGATCCCACGGGGGGATGCCTTTATGACGTCGAAACTGCAATGCCGAAACTTGGGAAAGAGCCGGGGAAAAGTCAAGAGAGTAAAGAGTGAAGGGTGAAGAGTGAAGGAGGCGCATCCCTTTACTCATTCACTCATTCACTCATTCACGTATTCCCTCATTCACGTATTCCCTTTCCCTGTCAACTATCCACCATGCAAAGGACCTCGCTTTTTCCTATTTTCCGAACGATATCGTCTGTTCCATCCCCCGGAAACCCCATGTCGTCCACCATCTCCCTTCCCGTTCTCTGTTCCTTCTCCCTGGATTCCCTGCGTACGGATATCTGTGGACAGGACACCCTCGTGCCCGTGCTCGACGGCAGCAGGATGCCCTACGTCTTCCTGGATAACGGAGCCAGCACCCCCTCCTTCTCTCATGTGCTGGACGTGCTCGCGGAATTCATGCCCTTCTATTCGGGCGTGCATCGGGGCACGGGATTCAAGTCCCTGCTCGCCACCCAGGTGTTCGACGAGGCCCATGCCATCGCGGGAGATTTCGTGGGCGCGGATTGTGACAAGGATGTGGTGATCTTCGGAAAGAATACCACCGAGGTGGTGAATAAAATGGCCAACCGCTGTGTCTGGCGGGAAGGAGACGTGGTGATCACCACGCTCATGGAACATCATTCCGACGACCTGCCCTGGAGAAAGTACGCGAAGGTGATCCACATCCCCGTGGACGACGAAGGATGGCTCGATATGGACGCCCTGCACGAGGCCTTCACCGCCCATCCGGGCCGAGTGCGCTTCCTGGCCGTTACCGGGGCCTCCAACATCACGGGCATCGTCAATCCCATCCACGAACTTGCCGCCCTGGCCCATTCCCACGGCGCCTTCATTTTCGTGGACGCCGCCCAACTCGCCCCGCATCGTGCCATCGATATGGGACCCCACGACGATCCCGGCCATATCGATTTTCTCGCCTATTCCGCGCACAAAATGTATGCGCCCTTCGGAATCGGCGTGCTGGTGGGAAATCGCGACTGGTTTTCGCAGGGACCGCCCGACATGGTGGGCGGAGGAGTGGTGGAAATCGTCGAAGAGGATGCCGTAGCCTGGTCCGCCCCTCCCGCGAAGGAAGAAGCCGGGAGCCCCAACGTGCCGGGTGCCGTGGCCCTGGCCGCCGCCATCCACGTGCTGCGCGCGGTGGGCATGGACGCGATCGCCGCCCATGAAAGGGAACTGCTGGAATACGCGATCGCGAAGATGCGCACGGTGCCGGGATTGAAGATCTACGGGCCCACCGATCCGTCCCTGATGGATCGTAAGGTGGGGGTGATTTCCTTCAACATCGGAGACCTGCCCCACGCCCTCGTGGCCGCCATCCTGAGCGCCGAAGCGGGCATCGGAGTGCGCAACGGCTGCTTCTGCGCCCACCCCTACGTGAAGCGACTCCTGAACTTCGATGAAGCCGAGACCAAAGAAATCACGAATGAGATTCTGGCGGGAGATCGCTCACGCCTCCCCGGCATGGTGCGCGCAAGCTTCGGTTGCTATAACAATTTCGAGGATGTGGATCGCCTCGTCGCGGCCCTGGACATGATCGCCCGGGGCGAACAGAAAGGGGAATACGAACTCGATCCGCGCTCGGGATCCTACCGCCCGGTGAATTTCTCCTATCCCTTCCACGAGTATTTCCCGCACTTTTCTTTCCGCTATCAACTCGAGACCTCGGAGGTCTGCAAGGGCAGCTAGTCCGGCACGTCCACCGTTCCGTCAAAAACCAGGCGGGCCGGGCCCTCCAGCCAGAGTCCCGTGGCGAAATGCGCCGGAGACAGGGGTCCCTGTTCCGTGATGGGCGCGGAGGGATGGGGGTGAAATCCGACACGCAGTTCGTCCCCCCCGTGGGTGCGCAGGGTGATGGGGGGAGGGGCCCCGAGCACCAGATGCAGGGCCAGGGCCGTAGCCGTGGCTCCCGTGCCGCAGGATTCGGTTTCACATTCGACTCCCCGTTCGTAGGTGCGCAGAGCGAAGCCCTGGTCGGTGCGCGCCACGAAGTTGGCGTTGACCCCTTCGGGCGCGAAGAGGGACGCATGACGCAGCTCCCGCCCAAGACGATGGACGTCGAGCTCGTCGAGGGGATCGGTGATGCCCACGTTCAGGAGATCCTGGCGAAATACGATGGCATGGGGCGCTCCATTGTGCACGTAATGCACCGGAAGCGTGGAGACCCCGAGCGTGAGCGGAAGATGCAGGGAGATCTTCAGGGGCTCGGGAAAATGCAGCCGAATGAGGTCGCCCAGGAGTTCGGCGCGATATCTCCTACCGGTGGTTTCGAACTCCATGTCCTCGGGCGCGAGTCCGTGCCGTGCCGCATACAGGGCCGCGCATCGCCCTCCATTGCCGCACATCGCGCCGTCGCTGCCGTCGGGATTGTAAAAGCACATGGTGAAGTGGACCTCCGGATGGGCCTCGATGAATATCGTCCCGTCCGCGCCGACACCCGTTCTGCGATGACAGATCTCGCGGGTGAAGGTCTTGCGCCTGTCCACCGGGATCTCCCGGTTCCAGTCCAGCACGACCACGAAGTCGTTCTGGGCGCCTTCGGCCTTGGTGAATGCCAGTGTTGCCATGCGGAAAGGTACGAAGAACAAAAGAGTTTTCGAATCCACCCGCCCCAATTCGCAATTCTCGGTGCGACCGTCGTACTTTTCCTCATCATTTCGAAAGGACTCCCATGACACATCGCATCGCGATCCTCTTCTGCATGCTCCTGCTCTCCGTTCCCGCCCTTTCCCAGACCAAGGAAGCCGATGCCATTCTCGGAACCTGGTTGATCGGTTCCGGAGAAGGAAAGGTCCAGATCTACAAAAGCGGGTCCTCCTATTTCGGCAAGCTCGTCTGGCTGAAGAACCCCAACGACGAGAAGGGACAGCCGAAGGTGGACAAGAACAATTCCGATCCGAAACACCAGAAGCAGCCTCTCTTGGGACTGATCATGCTCAGGAATTTCGTGTACGACGAGGACCAGGTATGGAACGACGGCGAGATCTACGATCCGAAAAACGGAAAGACCTATTCCTGCAAAATGACGCTCAAGGATTGGAACACCCTCGATGTGCGAGGCTACATCGGCATTTCGCTGTTCGGACGCACCGACACCTGGAAGCGCCAGCCATGACCATCGAGTCCCTGAGAGAATACTGCCTCGCGAAGCCCGGGGTCAGCGAGGATTTTCCCTTCGATGAAACGACGCTCGTGTTTCGCGTGATGGGAAAGATGTTTCTTCTCACGGACCTCGAGGATCTGCCTCTTCGCATGAACGTCAAATGCGATCCCGAACAGGCCATCGCCCTACGCGACCAATACGACGCGGTGATCCCCGGCTATCACATGAACAAGACACATTGGAACACGGTGTACATCGACGGTCGCATTTCCGATCGCCTTCTGCGGGAATGGATCGATCATTCCTATTCCCTCATTCGCGACTCCCTTCCGAAAAAACTCCGCGCTGAACTCGATTCCCTCTCGTCCTAATCGTCTTCCCTGCAGAGTCGATCCACCTCCTCGCGTCTTATCTTTCCCGAGGCCGTTCGGGGTATTTCGGACACACTCCTCCAGATTCGCGGGATCTTGAAGCCCGCCAGGGACGCGCGACACCACTGCTCCAACGCTTCGCTCGTTACCCTGGCGTCCCGAACCACCAGGGCCACCAGACGTTGCCCCCATTCCGCATCGGGCCGCCCCCCCACCGCCACGTCCCGCACGCCGGGATGGGTCGCGAGCACCCTCTCCACTTCCGAGGGATGCACATTCTCTCCTCCCGTGATCAGCACCTCGTCGGCCCGGCCCGTCACTATCAGTCTCCCCTCTGCATCCAGTCGTCCCAGGTCTCCGGTGCGAAACCATTCCCCGTCGAAGGACCCGCGATCCACGCCCTCGCACGTGAGATATCCCGCAAACACCGCCGGTCCGCGCACCTCGATCCGTCCTTCACCGCAGGCATCCGCGTCAGTGATGCGCAGGGCAAAGCCCTCCAGGGGTCGGGCGGCGATCACGCCCGCCCGGGCCTCCTCGCGAGGGACCGTCGCAATCTGAGAACAGGTTTCCGTCATGCCATAAGTGGAGAGCACCGGCAGTCCCCGCCGTCTCGCCTCCTCGTGCAGGGCGGGCGGGGCCGGAGCGCCGCCCAGAAGGATGGCGCGCAGGCGAGGACAGCGCTTCGCTCCCCATTCCGCATCGAAGCGGAAGAGACGATGGAGCATGGTGGGGACCAGGGACACGAGGGTGGACCGTTCGAGCTCGGCGAGGATCTGCAGTTCGTCGAAACGTCCCGCCAGGATGGCCGCTCCCCCCGCCCGGGCCATGCGGACTAGGACGGTGAGTCCCCCCACATGCGCCAGAGGCAGGGGCGCCAGCCAGGCATCTTCCGGTTCCTCGCCCAGCCGACGCGCCGAGGCCGTTACATGTGCGTCGAGCATCGCCTCGGTGATGGGCACCGCCTTGGGAAATCCCGCGCTCCCACTGGTAAGCAGCACGGCCGCCTCCCCGCTCTGAGCGGGATTCACTGTTTCACGTCGCTCCAATGCAATCGGATTCCGATCGAGATCCAGAAGAGCGGCGGGGCGGAGACGATCGAGTATGCCGGCACATTCGATGGCAGAGAGGCGGGAATGAACAGGAAGAGGCACGAGTCCCACACGCCAGCAGGCATGCAGGGCGAGGGCCTGTGCGAGCAGGGTTCCACCGCGGATGGCGAGACGCTGGCCTGGACCAAGGGAGACCAGGTCCCAGGCGTTTACCCGTCTATCCACCTCTTCGGCAAGCGCTTCATAGGTGAAGGAGAGTGGTCCCTCGCGTAGCGCCAGGGCGCGAGGAGAGCGCTGACATGCGGAAGCAAGCAGGGTACGCATAGTCATGAGTGCGGAGGCGAAAGTGTGACGCCGATTCCAGGAGCGGAGGGCAGGGGAAGAACACCTCTGTCGACGCACGGACCCGGCAGGTCTTCGGTGAAGAGATCTCCGGTCGCGAGACCGTGATGACGCGAACTCGCGAGTCCCGCCGCGAGATGGGCACAGGCCGTGCGGGCCATGGCCGAATCGAGCATGCTCGTCACCACCGCGTCCACTCCAGCCCGGGACGCATGCGCAGCCGCGACGAGGGCGCGATCGAGTCCGCCCAGCACCATGGGTTTGAGGATGATCGCGGAAAAGCGGCCCTCGTTCACCAGAACCTCGATAGCCTCCGGAGAGGAAGCGCTTTCGTCGGCGGCCAAGGGCAGGGGGGAGGATTCAGACAGACGAAGGAGCTCCTCGGTGTCGAGCACGGGCTGTTCGACGTATTCGGGATGGACGGATTCCAACCGATCCACCATTCGGCGCGCCTCGTCGAGATTCCAGGCTCCGTTCACGTCGAGGCGGAGCAGGATGTCGGGTCCGACGGCGGTGCGCACCGCCTGCACGCGGCGCAGATCCTCGTCGCCGTCCCGTGCCCCGATCTTCATTTTCAGACATGTGTATCCGAAATCCACGGCGGCGCGGGCTTCGGCCTTCAGGGTCTCGGTCGGGACGGCCGCGAGGAGAGCGTTCACCGGCACGGCGTCACGAACGGACGGAGCGCCGAGGCAGGCGGCGAGGGACAGGGAGGCGGCGCGGGCCTGGAGGTCCCGCCAGGCCAGGTCCAGAGCCATCCTCGCAGCGGGGTGGGACGTGGACGCGAGCAATTCCATAGGCAGGGCGCCGTCGTTCAGGGAGGAAGCGAGGTGTGCGAGGGTGGTGCGACAGTCGTCGAGGGATTCGGTGCCGAAGGCGGGGAGAGGAGCGGCCTCGCCCCAGCCCGTGAGGTTCGTTTCCCTGTCCCGAAGTTCCAGAAACACGAGGTCTCGGGCTGAAAGGGTGAAGCGTCCCGTAACGAGGGGCTGGCGCAGGGGCAGGGAGCGCTCATGCAGGGAGACCGCGAGGATCATGCCTCTCCATCCGGAAGGAGGAAAGGAAAGCGGGGCAGTTCGAGAGGCAGAAGTGTGTCGCCCGGATACAGCACGGATTCGAGAAAGAGGCCCGAGGGCGGGGCGGTCCATTGCGCGGGTTCCGAGGATGGTACTTCGCGCCAGTGGACCAGGTCGTTGACCGAAACCCTCCCGCGTCCGACTTCGACGAGGGTTCCTGTGAGGCGGCGCACCATCTTCCACAGGAAGTGGGAGGCTGCGAAGCGAAGCAGGATCAGGTCGCGGCGCGCGAGCAGTTCGACGGACCGCATCTCGACGCGTGCGGAGCCCGTGGGATCGGCAGACGTATCGGCGAAGGAGCGAAAATCGTGACTGCCCACCAGCACGCGTGAGGCCGCGTGCATGGCCTCGGCATCGAGATCGTCCTTTACCCACCAGCAAAAGCGCTTGCCGAAGGCCGAGCGACGACGGGCGATGAGATAGACGTAGCTGCGGAGAACGGCGTCGTGACGGCTGTGGAAGGAGTCGGCACACCGTTCGGCTGTTCTCACGCAGATATCATGCGGCAGGAGATCGTTGAGGGCATGCACGAGGGAGCCGCGCGAAGACGAGGAGGTGACGAGGTGGGCCACCTGTCCGAGGGCATGGACTCCGGCATCGGTGCGACCGGCGCCCTGCACCATGGCCCGTCCGTCCCGCAGGGCGTAGCGGGCTGCCTCGATGAGCTCGCCCTGTACGGTGCGGGCATTGGGTTGGACCTGCCATCCCCGGTAGCGGGTTCCTTCATATTCCACAAGCAGGCGGTAGGTGGGCATGGGTAATCCTCGATGATGGGTGCAATATACGAGGTTCCGTCCCTGGGTGATTTGCTCCAGCGAGCATTTCCCTGTACTTTTCCCTGTTCCGGGGACGTTTCCCTGTTTCGGGCAGTTAGCTCAGTCGGTCCAGAGCGTCTGGTTTACACCCAGAAGGTCGGGGGTTCGAGCCCCTCACTGCCCACGCAATCGTTCACCATATCGAGGCACGACAGCATGAAACTTCGTTTCGCTCTTTTCCTCATCCTCACGATTCTTGTCGGGATCGCTGGTTGCGGTTCCAAGGAATCCTTCGATTCCACACCGCCTTCGGTCAAGATCTTCCAGATCCCCAAGGCCAAGGTCACCTACGCCTACAGCGGCAACGTCCAGGGCAAGAAAATCCTGACCATCGCGGCCTTCGGGAAATATCTTCGCGACGACGACGAGAGAACGGAGACCCAGGACAGCGTGACGACTTCGGTGCATCTGCTTTCCATCATTCGCGACACCGTGACCTGGACCGTGGATCTCAAGAAGAAGGAAGGAATGAAGATGCGTCGGGATCCGCAGATGCTCGAGAATTTGAAGAAGGAAATGACGAAGGAGGAGCTCGAGAATCTCAATGCCAGCACCCTTCTGAAGATGGGCGCGAAACTCGAAGGCAGGGGCACCGTGCTGGGCAAGGAATGCGACATCTATTCCCTGATGCATGTGAAGGTCTGGCTCTGGAAGGGCATTCTGCTCATGCAGAGGGCGGAACTGAACGGCGTGGTGACGGAGATGAAAGCCGTTTCGATCGACACGGAATTCGAACCCACCTCAGAGATGTTTATGCCTCCGGCGGACGTGAAGATTTCCGACGCCAGCAGCATGGGACAGATGCCACCGGGCCATCCCTGATCGCGATCACTTTTTCACTGAATGGAGTACCCATGGAATCGGGCAATCCCTTTTTCAACCAACACCGCCTGGAACGCGCCACCGAACAAGCGATCGACCAGGAAGCGATGTCCCTACAAGGGACGATGAACAAACTGGGCCTCCTCTTTCTCGTCCTTCTTGTTGGCGCCTCACTTACCTGGACCACTCCCGTCTGGGGTGAGGCCTCCATGTCCATGCTTGGGCTGATCGTCGGTGGGCTTGGGGGACTGCTACTGAGTCTGGTGACCGTGTTTCGTCCCCAGTCCGCCCGGTACACCGCCGTTCCCTATGCCTTTTGCGAAGGTCTGCTCCTGGGCGGCATTTCCTCGGTATTCGAAGCGGCCTATGGAGGCATCGTCGCCATGGCGGTGGTGATCACCCTGGGTTTGTTCGCCGGGATGTACATCACGTACAAGGCGCGGCTGTTCCGCGTTACCCAACGTTTTCGCAACGGAGTGATTGGTGCGACCATCGGAGTCGGCCTTTTGTACTTCTCCTCCATCGTGCTGGGCTTTTTCGGAATGTCGATTCCCTTCCTGCACAGCGCCGGTCCCGTCGGTATTGTCATCAACGTGGTCATCATCGGCATCGCGATGATGAATCTGGTGCTCGATTTCGATATGGTGGAGCGCATGGAAGAAGGAGGGTTCCCGAAGTTCATGGAATGGTACGGGGCTTTTTCGTTGATGGTGACCATCGTATGGTTGTACATGGAAATCCTTCGACTGTTGGCGCGGTCCCGGCGCTAGGCATCTCAGCCGCGAAAGCGGTATTTTTGCGACGTACCCTCGAGTGAGTCCGTCGCCGCGGTGGCGGTGGCGGACTTTCCATTTCAAGGACCCGCTCATGTTCTCCAATCCCTTTTCCGCTCGCGTCGCGCGGGAAGGACAGCGAGGCTATCCCGTTTTCTGGATCCTCCTCGTTCTTTCCCTTCCTTCCCTCCAAGCCCAGCCCCTTACGCTTCGTGATGCCCTGCAGAGCGCCCTGCGTTCGCATCCCGCGCGGGCCGTCGTCGAGGCCTCCCGTCGCGCCGAGGAAGGCCGACGGCTTCAGGCCCTCTCACCACCCGCACCCGAAATCACGTATCACGAAGAAGAGATCGAGGCCGGTCGCTCTCTGGGAACGGGCGCCAATCGCCAGTTCCTTCTGGGACAACGCTTCGACATTCCGCTTCTGATCGGCGCTCATGCATGGAAGCACGGGGCCTGGATCTCCGCGCTCGAGGCCCGGCAGGAAGCGGTGGATCGGGAAATCCGAGCTTCGGTGATCATCGCGTATGCCACGCTGGCGGCGCGCCAGGAGCAGGCGCAGGTACGGACGCGCACGGCTCGTGAAGCTGCGGACTACGCTCACCGGGTCGGGTTGCAGCGCGAGGCGGGCGAGGTCCCCGAGCTGGATCTGCTGCGCGCCCGTGCAGAAGAAGCGCGGACGGCCCTGGCCGCACGACAGGCGGAGACCGATCTGCGATCTGCAGTGGAGGAACTTCGGGCCCTCACCGGGGTGACCACGCTCACGGTGGACGCGCGTCTGGATTCGCTGACCTCCGTTCCGGCGCGGGATCCCGCGCTTGCGCTCGACGAGATCGTGGAGCGGCATCCCTCCGTGCGCGAAGCCGATCATCTCACCGAAGGCTGGAAGTCCGAGGTCTCCCTGGCCTGGATGTCCCTGCTCCCCAGTTTTCAGGCCTCCTGGATTCGGCAGAGGATCGGCGTCACCGACACGTTCTGGGGCGCGGAATTCACTGCCTCCCTGCCGCTATGGTTCCTCTTCGACACGCGGGGCAAGGTAATCGAGGCTCGTGCCGAGGTCCGGCGCGCCGAAGCCGAGGCCCAGGGGCAGCGCCTGGCAGTGCGGGTGCGCCTCCATCGCGCCTTGGCGGACCTGGCCCAGGCCGAGCAGGCACTCGGCTCCTGGCAGCACCGTTTCCTTCCCGAGGCCGAAGCCCTGGCCACCCAGGCTCGCATTGGCCGGGATGCGGGCAGTCTCGATCCCGCGGAATATTACGACGCGCTCCGCAGTGCCGAGGAACTACGATCCGCGTATTTCGACTCCCTCATTTCCTACTACACCGCCCTTGCCCGGTACGAACAGGACACGGGCCTCACGATCCTTCCCTGAGTGCGCCATGAAAGCTCTTGCCATCCTTTCCCTTCCGATGCTCCTGTTCATCAGCTCCTGTGGGAGTCAGGAGCAATCCACCCCCGCGTCTACGCTGCCGGACAACACAGTGCATGCCGATGACGCGCTGCGCAGGTCCATGGGCATCGCCGTGGCCGTCGTGGAGGAGCAGCGTCTGCCCTGGACGATCTCCTGTCCCGCCGTGGTGCAACCGCTTCCGGATCGCCATGCCCGCATCGGCAGTCTCATCGAAGGTCGGATTCAGAAGGTCTTCGTCTCCGAAGGCGATCCGGTGAAGCCGGGCCAGGCTCTCGCCACCCTCGAAAGCGCGGAGCTGGCGGGTATGGTGGCTGAGCTAATTCGCTCCCGGGCCGAAGCCACGGCCGCGAAAACGGAATTCGACCGCACCCAGTCCCTGGTACGCCAGAACGCCGCGTCGGACAAGCAGCTCACCGCCGCCCGCGCCGCCATGGAAACCGCCCAGGCCGTTTGGCGTGCCGCACGCACCCGACTGGCGGGCATCGGCATGCGCGGCGAGGATCTGACCCGGATCGAAGAGGCTCCCACGGATGTGGCTCCCGTGCTCACTCTGCGCTCCCCCATTGCCGGCCGCGTGACCCATCGCGAGGCGACGCTGGGCCAGAACACCACGGTGGGCATGGATCTGTTCGAAATCGTCGATCTGTCCACCGTGCTCGTCGAGGGTAAAGTGTACGAAGCGGACTTCCCCGCCCTCGCGGAGGGCTTGCCCGCCCGGTTCCAGACCATGGATCCCGGCACCCCGGCGGGAGAGGGGCGGGTCACCGCCATCGGCGGTGCCCTCGATCCCGAGAGCCACACCCTCCCGGTATACATGCGCCTGGCCAATCCTTCCCGCATGTTTCGTCCCCATCAGTACGGACGGCTCGAGATTCACTCGAAGCAGGAAAAGGCCCTGGTGAGCGTGTCCAAGGACGCCCTGGTGTTTGACGGCAACGATACCTTCGTCTTCGTCCGTGTCAACGACTCCACCTTCGCCTATCGGAAAGTGGAGGCGGGCGCAGAGATCGGAGACCATATCGCGATTCGCTCCGGACTCCAGGCCGGGGAGACCGTGGTCACGGCTGGTGTGTTCAACCTGAAGTCCCAATTCAAGCTCTCTCAGATGAAGGACGAATGACCATGAGCGGCCGCATCATCGATTTCGTCCTCAAGAACCGGCTCTTCGTACTGGGGTTCATCGTCACGATCATGGGGCTGGGGTTTTATTCCCTCCAGCACATTCCCATCGACGCCTTTCCCGACGTCACCAACAACCAGGTGCAGGTGATCACGGTGGCGTCCAACCTCTCTCCCCTCGAAGTGGAGCGCCTGGTGTCCTTCCCCGTGGAAAACGCCATGAACGGGATTCCCGATGTGGAGATCGTGCGTTCGATCAGCAAATACGGGCTCAGCGTGGTCACTGTGGTCTTTCACGACGGGGTGGACACCTATTTCGCACGACAACTCGTGTCCGAACGCCTGGCGGGCATTCGCGGTGAACTCCCGGCGGGAGTGAGTCAACCGGTGCTGGGACCCGTATCGACGGCCCTTGGCGAGATCTACCAGTATGTGGTGGAGGGCAAGGACTACACGCCGATGGAACTGCGCACGATTCAGGAATGGATCATCAAGCCCCAGCTCAAGACCATTCCCGGCGTCACCGAAGTCAACAGCTTTGGTGGCTTCGTTCGTCAGTATCAGATCCTCGTGGATCCCGATCGCATGGCCGCCAGTCATGTCACGCTCGCCGACGTGTTCGACGCGGTGGAAAAGAACAACAGTGTTTCGGGCGGGAGCTCGATAGAACACAATGGAGAGGCCTTCATCATCCGCGGCCTCGGCCTCGCCTCCACAATTGAGGATCTGGGGGACATCGTGGTGCGCACGCAGAACGGGGTGCCTGTGTTCGTGCGCACGGTAGCTTCCATCGCCATGGGACCCGAGGTGCGCGCCGGTGCGGTGACCAAGGACGGGAAGGGCGAGGTGGTGACGGGCATCGTCATGATGCTGAAGGGCGAGAACAGTCGTACCGTCATCGGCAGGGTCAGGGAGAAGGTGGCGGAAGTGAACAAAGGCCTTCCCCCAGGAGTGCGCATCACCTCGTTTTACGATCAGACGGAACTGGTCAACAACACCATCCGCACGGTGGAATCCAATCTCATCGAAGGCGGTATCCTCGTCATCGCAGTGCTGTTTTTCTTTTTGGGGAACTGGAGGGCCGCGCTCATCGTGGCGCTTGTCATTCCCCTCTCGATGCTCTTCACCTTCATCGGCATGGACCGGTTGGGGCTATCGGCGAACCTGATGAGTCTCGGCGCTCTGGACTTTGGAATGATCGTGGATGGGGCCGTGGTCTTGGTGGACAACTTCGTGCGCACCCTCACCCTGCATCGGCAGGATCAGCGCACTCGGTCGAGTCTCATCGCCGAAAGCGCCAAGGAAGTGGCCCGGCCCATCACCTTCGGCGTCATCATCATCATCATGGTGTACGTGCCCATCCTGAGTTTTCAGGGCATGGAAGGAAAGATGTTCACACCGATGGCCTATGCCGTGGGCTTCGCCATTCTTGGATCCCTGATTCTCGCCTTCACCTTCGTGCCAGTGGTTTCCTCGGTGTTCCTGAAGGTAGCCGCCGTTCCCAAAGAGAACATCCTCATCCGGCTCCTCCGGCCCCACTACGAGCGCATCCTCGCGTGGAGTCTGCGCCACGGAGGTCGGACGGTGGGCATCGCCACCGTGGCCCTGGTGTTGTCGCTTTCGCTCATCCCCTTCATGGGATCGGAATTCCTTCCGCAGTTGGACGAAGGGTCGGTGCTCATCGAAGTCAAACGCCTGCCCAGCGTGGCGCTCTCGGAGTCGGTGCAGCAGGGGCTGGCGCTCCAGAAAAAACTCATGACCATTCCCGAGGTGCGGACCGCAGTGTTTAAAACCGGGCGTCCGGATCTGGCGAACGATTACATGGGCGTGCACGAAACGGATTGTTTCGTCATGCTCAAACCGCGAAAGGAGTGGAGGGACGGAAAGACGAAGGACGATCTGATCGCCGAGATGGAAGCCATCTGCGCCACGATGCCCGGCATTTCGTACAACATGACCCAGCCCATCGCCATGCGGGTGGACGAGCTCGTGGCGGGGGTCAAGTCCGCAGTTGCCGTGAAGATCTTCGGAGAGGATTTCGAGGTATTGAAAAAGAAGTCGGCCGAAATCGAAAAACTCGTGGCGGGCATTCCCGGCACGGGCACCGTGATGGTGGAGCAGGTGAGCGGTCAGACCTATCTGGACATCGCGATCGATCGGAGACGCATCGCGCGCTACGGTTTGAATGTGGACGATGTGCAGAAGGTGGTGGAGACCGCCATCGGAGGCAAGGTAGCCACCGAGCTCTACCAGGGCACCCGTCGCTTCGGGGTACTGGTGCGCCTGCGGGAGGATGCGCGAAACAGCATCGAAACCATCCGGGCTGTCCCCGTGGACCTTCCGGGTGGCGGACGTCTGCCCCTCTCCACCTTTGCCGACATTCGCGCGGTGGAAGGTCCCGTGCAGGTGAGCCGTGAAAACGGACAGCGCCGCATCGTAGTGGGAATCAACCTGGATGGCCGCGATGTGGGTTCCTACGTGGCGGAACTCGAGCGCACCATCGCCGCACGTGTCAATCTTCCCGCAGGGTACTTTCTGCAGTACGGCGGGCAGTTCGAGAATCAGCAGCGTGCCATGAGTCGCCTCATGCTGGTGGTGCCTCTGGCTCTGCTCATCATCTACCTCCTGCTCTTCGCGATGTTCGGAAATCTGAGGAATTCCCTCCTCATCCTTTCGGTGCTGCCCTTCGCCATGAGCGGAGGCATCATCGCCCTCTTCGTGCGGGGACTCAACATCAGCGTCACCAGCGCCATCGGCTTCATCGCCCTCTTCGGTGTGGCCGTGCTCAACGGTGTGGTGCTCATCGAGCATCTGAACCACATGCGGCACCGCGAAGAGGATCTTGACCGAAGCGTGATTCACGGCGCGGGAGACCGGCTCCGCCCCGTGCTCATGACCGCCCTGGTGGCCAGTCTCGGCTTCATCCCCATGGCGCTGAATACCAGCCAGGGCAGCGAGGTTCAACGCCCCCTGGCCACCGTGGTTATCGGCGGCCTGGTCACCTCCACCCTTCTCACGCTCTTCGTGCTCCCCACGATGTACGCCTGGATCGAACGTCGCATCGACCCCACGATGCGTCTCGGAGAACGGGCGAAGAGGATTTTGCTGCCGAAGATGTGGTGGTAGGGAAAGGGTGAATGAGTAAATGAGGGAATGAGTCAATGAGGAAATGAGTAAATGAGGGAATAGGTGAATATGGGATGAGTGAAGGGGCGGGTTCCGCTCGGCGTGTTCGTCTTGCTCTTGCCGTCTTGCTCGACACCCTTCATCTGGCTATGTTTCGAGGTTGAAACAATCCCGTGATGTAGAGAAAGGTCCCCATGCAGAACGCGCCCACTCCCACTCCCGTTGCTCCGGTGCCGAACGAAGACCGCCGCGTCCAGAATGCCACTGCCTACGTGTACTGGGGCGCGGCGTTTCTGGTGTTGATTCTCGGGTTCCGCGCCATTCTCGAAACACTGAACCTGGGTCCCGAATGGAAGACACCCGTCACCGTGCTGGCCATGGCCTCACTCGTGATGGAGTTCTGTCTTCTCCTGTTTTACGGCAACACCATTCGCACCGCAAAAACGGGGGCAGCCAAGGACGATGGTAGCGCGAAACTCGCGGGCGTGCTCACACAGGCGGCCGACGCGGTGGTGGGCGCACTCGATCAGTACCGAGGCACGGCCACGGCCCTGGCCTCTGCGGCAGAATCCTTTGGCGCAGCGTCCAAGGGCGTGGTGGCCATGCAGGCGGATTTCCGCACGACGCTGAATGCCCTGCATCAAGCGATCGGCACCCTCGATCAGCGCACGGCGGCCCTGACCCAGGCCACCACCCAGTTGGGACAGTTCGCCCAGCATCAAGCGGCCTCGATGCAGAAGGGACAGGATGCCCTCCGCACAGGAATCGAACAGTTTTCGACCGCCTCCCAACAGTCCCTGAAATCCCTCGCGGCTCAGGCCGAAGGCGCGAAGACCGGCACGGATCAGATTCTGCAGATCCTAGCGGGACTCCAGAAGTCCCTGACCACGCTGGGTGCCCAGACCCAGGAACTCCAGGCCCTCACCCGGCACACCACCGAGGCGGGCGCGGCATCCTCGGCCCAGTTCCAGGCCGCCATCAAGGCGCTCCTGGCTCCCACCGAAGCGCTTGGCGCCGCAGCGCGGGAGCTGCGCACGGTGGCCACCCAGACCTATCGCCAGCAGGTGATGATGGACTTCGTGCAGGGGGTGGAGAAAACCCTCACCAGCTTCCAGTCCGGCTCTCAGGAAAGGAAGTAGCCGATGAAAGGAGCGAAGGTTGAAGTATACTTCGCGATGTATCTGACGGCGATCATTTCCTTCTTCACCGTCAACGAACTCGTGGAACAGTGGAAGAAGAAAGCCATCGAACGCGAGGTGATCCTCATCGATGTCATCAAATCCCTCGTGGAGCTCGGCGACCTGGTGCGCTACACCGACGTGACGGCCACGAATTCCGAGATCCGGGGCGCCATCGCCCTCAACCACACCTACTCCCTCACCCGCTCCCTCCCCGTTACCCTCATCGCAAAGCCCACAGCGGGAGGGGATAGCATTGTCGTATCCTCCGACCTTGTCCTTCAGCCGGGACAGAAGGACTGGACCTTCGCCTCCTCCCGCCTGAAACCCGAGGTGGAGTACACCATCGTGCTCCGGAGTGCCGTGCCCGCCAGCTTCTCCATTACGAAGGAGGGGAAGGACATGATCAAGGAACGTCTCCTGCGGGCCAAGACCACAAAACTGACGGGGGCCGGTATCAATGTGGATTCGCTGGTGGACTTCATCGCCACCAACATCCAGTCCTCCTCCACCCCGCTCAACATTCAGTTCGCCCAGCCCATCACCCTGCAGAAAGGCGCGGAGGCCGAACCCGCGAAGCCCATCACCTACGAGAATCCGTTCATCGATCGGGTACATGTGATTCCCGCGGGCATGAATCAGGCCACCCTCACCTTCACCTATGGCAACACCACCGCGCAGAGCATGCGCGGAGCCACCTTCAGCGTGGGGCGCGTGCGCGCCGTGATCGCCTCGATCGACGCCAACACCGTCACCCTGCGTCTGCAGGGAAGTCTCGACGAAGGCACCCATCAGGTGTCCGTGGGAGGCATTCCCAATATGCAGACCACCAACGCCCGGGTGCAGGCCGTCAATCCCGTGATCTACTGCGAGTCCGTGTACTATGACGGAGACGACATCCGCGCCACCACCAACATTCGCGGCGAGGCCCGTCTCCGCTGGCGCATCGACAAGGCTGGACAGACCGTGCGAAGCGGAGAGGTGCGGGACGGCGCCGTGGTGCTCCCCAAGGCCGATCGAGGCAAGTACACCGTGGTGATTGCCGACGAGAACGGAGCCACGCTCGCTTCGCGTTCCTGCGAGGTGCGCACTCCCCAGGCGCCGGAAATCGCCCGCATCGATGTGGACAGTTCCCGCACCGTGTCGGCCCTGGTGTATGTGTACGGTCAGCGCAACGGCATCAAGAATGTAAGCGGCTACGCAGGCGTGGCCCAGTGGAGCAAAAAGTTCGACCTTGTGCGCACGGTGGAAAGTCGCAAGGAGTTTCGCCTCACCTGTTCCGTGGCTGACAGTGATTGCGACAAGAAGATCATCATTCTGCTGGGCGTGGAAGACGAGAATGGCACCCGCGCCGAGAAGAAGGATCGGAAGACGGTGACCTGCCGATGACGCGCCGGGCCCTCCTTTCGCTTCTGCTCCTTGTGCTGGCTCCTGCCCTGCGGGCACAAAGCATCAGTTGGTCCATTAACGACGTGGACATCAAGGACCGCCTCCTTACCCTGCTGGTCGAACGTCCCCTCTCCACCGAAGATCGCGCCTATCTGGAATCCTTCAATCCCAACGACAGCGTCGTGGTGGTGTTTCGTGTGCAACGCGACACCCTCGAGGGACTGGCCGAGGTCCGATTGACGGGCATCAACGATCGACGCCGCATTCGCGATCCTCAGATCGCCGCCCTCCCTCCGGCCTTTCTCGACACCCTGCTCCAGCGGCGTTACGCCTGGGGCCGCACCTTCGAGCTCGGGTCCGTGCCTCTTCCGGTGATCACCGCTGCGGGCACGAGCGGCGATGCCCCCACGGCACAGACCACCCTGGCCCTCGACGATAATTTCTGGTTTACTCCCACCGTTGCGGAGTTCGCCCTCCCGACCCGCATCACGGCTCGCGTACAGCCCACCACCGGTGTCTTTCTCGAAATGGGAGCCCCGGAATTCGGACTCACTGCGGGAGCGCTCTCATCGCTGCGGGCCGGCCTCATTCATGGCGGCATCAAGGTGTTCGCGCTGTTCCCGATCCTGTCTCCCTGGGAAGTGCATCTCGAAAGCCCCCTGGGTGCTGGCTTCGCTCTGAGCACCGGAAGCTTTGGGGGAGTGGTGCAATTCGGAGAGCTGCCCTCCTACATCACCTCCCTCAACGAAAAGATGAAGCGAAGAGAAGACATCGGCTACCTCAACGGCGCCATGCAGGTGTACTATTCGCGGGATCTGTCTCTGGGCGCCGGTGGACAGGTGCGTCTCCATGTCGGGGCCTCGGCTCTCGCCGTGAGCCAGGCCCGTTGGATCATGGAGGATGACATGGCCATCACGCGACGCTTTTTTTATGGAGGAGGACTCCTCCGCCTGATGTGGCTTTCGGCGCCCGGCCGTTCGGGAATTCCTACTCTGGCGTTGTTGGCCCAGAGCATTCTCGGGAATCACAGTCGACTCACCGTCTCGGCCGTGTTCAATTTTTCGCGAATGATCGGACTCGAAGTCGGCACCACCTACGCCCTGTTGAACGACGATGCGCGGCTCTGGTCCCGGGAGTTCACTCCCACCGGATCCCTGCGTATTCGCCTCTAGTCGGAAGCGCCCATGACTCGTTCCAGATCCTCTTCTACCCTCGGCCCGATGTCGCCTCCCCTGCTGCTCTTGCTGGCGATCGGTCTGCTCCTCTTCCCCTCGGTGCTCCGGGCACAGTCGATGGCGCGTAGCATCACCGATCCTCGCATGTGGAATGCGCTTCGCTATTCCCTCGACGAGCGGGACAAGCTGCTCAAGCGTTATGATGCGAGAACCTACGACGGTGCCGTTTTCGTGATCGAACTCGTGGAGGTGCCGAAGAAGGAAATCACCGCATTTCGCGCCTACGCGCTCACGGGTCGGGTGCTCGTCGAGGAGTACGGTTCGGAGGAGGATATCCGAAATCTGTTCGGAGAGCAGCTCTTCGCCTGCCTGCGCGACTGCCCGTACACCTTCGAGCCTATCGACCCCAAGCGGATCGGACGCAGTACCGCCCCGTCGGGGCCATCTCCCGCAGCGGCTCTGCAGGGCGCCTCCCAGCCCGATCTCGTGCTGGGTCTCGACGAGATTCTCATCTCGCCCGGTGGAGGGGAAACAGGAATCCATCTGGCCCAGGGGGATTTCACCCTGGGACTCCCTCAGCACCAGGGAGGATTTTCGCGCGCGGGACTTCGGTATGGACGCACGAAACTCGGCGTGCAGATCCCCTTCGTAGCGAACACCGCCTCCAGTGCGGAACGAAAACTGGATGGGGCCATCGGCGCCTATGGTGAGACCCGCCTCATGTTTGGCGCTCTCGCCCTGGAGGTCACGGGCCTGTATCAGTACAACTCCGACGAGGCGATGGTCAATTATCTCGATCGGAGTCTCTCGCCCTCCTTGCGCGCTGCGGGTGCCCTCCGCGTCGGATGGACGCTGGGACTCGGCACGCTGGGCTCCGCTGAATTCCTGCTGGGCGGTCAGGCGCTCACGCTCGATTATCGCCGGGTCGCGGGCACCTCCCTCATCCTTCGACCCGTCGCGGGAGACCCTCCGTCGGGCTCTCTTTCGTGGATCAAGCTCCAGGCCTGGGCCCGCTATCGGACCCCTCTTCTCACATCCCGCTCGGGCTTCCCTTTTCACCGCCTCGAAGTCGACGCGGGCCTGGCTGGCACCTCGCTGTGCGCCTCCCTCACCTGGTCCCCCTTCGACTGGCTCGGCCTCCGCGTCCAAACCGTGTACGTCTCGAATCCCGATCCCTGGCAAAACGACCTCGTGATCCTGGGCACCCCCATTATCCGCCTCTCCTGGTGACTCTTCCCTCATTCCCTCATTCCCTCATTCCCTCATTCACTCATTCCCTCATTCACTCATTCACTCATTCACTCATTCACTCATTCCCTCATTCACTCATGCTTCTCCTCAGCACCCGCAATTCCCATAAGATCAGCGAACTCCGCGTTCTCCTGGCCCCTTCGGGCCTCGACATTCGCGACCTGACCGACTGGCCCTCCTGTCCCGATGTCATCGAGGATGGCCGCACGCTCGAGGACAATGCTCTGAAGAAGGCCCTCGAAGTGCACGCACATACCGGAGTGCCTGTTCTTGCAGACGACTCGGGACTCGAAGTGTACTATCTCAACGGCGAGCCCGGCGTGCTTTCGGCGCGGTATGCAGGCGAGGGGTGCAGTTATGCGGACAACAATCGCAAGCTTCTGCGTGCCCTCAATCAGGCCCCGGCTCGACGACGGGGTGCGCGGTTTCGCACGGTGCTGGCCTATGTGGCGGGTCCCGCCCGCTTCCTGTTTCAGGGTGTGGTGGAAGGGTCCATCGCATTCGCGCCGCGCGGTTCGAATGGATTCGGATACGATCCTCTGTTTCTTCCACGAGGGGAACAGCGCACCTACGCGGAGCTCCTGGACGACGAAAAGAACCGCCTGAGCCATCGCGCCCGGGCCGTGGAGGCCTTCTTGCGGCATCTCCCCACCCTTCCCTCACTCTGATCGGAGATCCCATGCGTTCTGCGGTGCCGTCGGTTCTGTCGCTTGCGCTGGTAGTCCTTTTGAGTTCCTGTTCGGATTCTCCCAGTTCAGCCTCCACCCTCCTGGTGGCCGACCAGCAGTACTACCCCGTAACTCCTGGGTCCCAGTGGACCTATCGAATCGATTCGGTTGGAACCTCGGGCGTCCTCGTTCGCGACGTGGAACGACGCACGGTGCGCATCGGGGGAACCCTGCGGATCGCCGACACGGCGTGGACAGTCCAATCCACTGAAACCACGGCGGGAGCCACTACGACGCGGGACACGACCTATGTGCGTAAATCGGACATCGGACTCTTCTTTTCCTCTCCGGCCCTCCAGGCGGCGGGACAGTTGCCGGGTCTGTTTGGCGGTGTGAGCATTCCCCGGGAACTCCTGGTCCTTCCGACGGCCGCGCGGGAAGGCGATAGTTGGGAAATCTATCGCATCACCTTTTCCCTCCCCAACATTCCCCTGCTGCAGTACTACATCAAGGTGGATGCCGACCATCTGGGCACCGAGACGGTGACCACTGATCGGGACGTCTGGCGGAACTGTGCCCGCATTCGAATGCGCGTGGATATTCTGCTGCCCAATCCCACCGATCCCACCAATATCCTGAATCCATTGCGTATTCGCGCCGAAGCCAGCTTCTGGTTCATCCGTCCCTTCGGCCTCGTGATGGGAGACGGATCCGAACTGGTCTTTCGCCTTGTGCGCGGCAATCCCCTCGCCATCCTGCAGGCGATCTTCGCCGGGAGTTCCACCACGGGACGCCGTCTGCATCAGGAGGTCCTGACGATGGACGTGCGCCAACCCGACGATCCCTGCGTTACGCGTGGCGGCCGGTACTAGGAGTCGGGGACTCCAGCCCGCAGTACCAGTATTTTCGGATCTGAAAGTCTTTTATTCGCGCCTGGTCACACCACGGTGAGCGCCGTCTGGCGGCGGGAGAGAAACTGCACGCCGGTGGGGCGCACCCACACCATTTCCTCTACTGTCGCCACGCCATACCCGGGGATGGGGAGGCGGGGTTCCAGAGTAAACACCTGTCCTTCTTCGATGCGTCCCTCGGGCAGGGAGCCGTAGCGTTCCCAGCGCGGGTAGAGGCCCACGCCGCCGTCATGCGCCGATCGGCCCACCTGATGGCCGAGAGCATGGGGAAACTCGGGATAGCCTTGCTCCGTGATGAGGGTGCGGGCCAGGGCATCCACCTGCCAGCTCACGGCACCGGGAGTCATGCCCCGCGCCGCAGCCGTGATGGCATCGCGAATGACGCGGAATCCTCGTCGCACCTCGGCGGGGGCTTCGGATTCTCCCTTTCGACGCAGATACCAGGTCCGCTGCAGATCGGAGCAGTAGCCGTCCACCTTCACGCCGAAATCGATGTTGAGCACATGTCCGGCCTCGATGCGCCGCGCCGTGGGCTTGAAATGCGCACCTGCATGTTCGGGGCCGGTAAACACCGCGGGGCAGTGGTCCCGATCCCAGGCGGGTTCGAGTCCCGCTTTCGTGGCGAGGCCCAGGATGAAGTCGGCCACGTTCTGCTCGGTGCGGCCGGGTCGGAGATAGCCCGTCACGGCGTCGTAGATCTCGAGCGTGGCGGCGATAGCCTTCTTCATCGCGCGAATTTCGGCAGGCACCTTTCGCCCGCGCAGGGCCGAGATGATGGGCGCGGAAGACTCGAGTCGGGAGGCATAGGGTGTGCCGTCGAGAATCTCGAGGAGGGTGAGATACATACCGTGCGTGAGTCCGTCGGCCATCACGGAATCGGTGGAGTAATTGATCGCGATGCGTTTCGGCTTCAGGCGGGCGAAGACGGCGCGGAGATCGTCGCGGATACCTTGGACGTAGGGAATTACGGTGGTGTACAGACCTCGGTCGCGGATGGAGGCGACGTCGAGACTTCCCGCCACGGCGATACGCTCTCCCTTGGCGGTGAGGATCCAGGCGGTGTGCCAGGTGCAGTGCTGACCCACCGTCATGTCGAGCACGGGGTCGGGCAACGTGGCGGATTCGCGAACAAAGGTGAGCCAGGCGTCAATCCTGAGTTCGCGGAGAATCGACGCGGCCTGGGTAAGTTTTTCCTCGGTCAGGGACTTCATGTCGGATTCCTTAGGGCTGAGTGGGAGTGTGGAGGCGCGCGGTCTCGGCGATGCGCTGGTCGATCCATGCGCACCATTCCTCGAAGCCTTCCCCCGTGGTGCAGGAAAGGCGAAACACGGTGAGATCGGGACGAAGGGCCCGTGCATGAGCGATACACCGGTCCACATCGAAGGTCACATAGGGCAGGAGATCGATCTTGTTGATGAGCAGAACCGACGAATTTCGAAACATGGCGGGGTACTTCTGCGGCTTGTCGTCTCCCTCGGTCACACTCAGCACGGTCACCTTGTCCCCTTCGCCGAGATCGTAGCCTGCGGGACACACCAGATTGCCCACGTTCTCGATGATACAGAGATCCAACTCTTCGGGAAGGGATCCCAACGCATCCAGCACGAGCTGGGCGTCGAGATGGCAGAGTCCATTGGTCACGATCTGGGCCACCGGAATGCCATGCGCGGCGATGCGTTGCGCATCGTTGTCGGTTTGCACGTCGCCCTCCACCACCGCCATGCGGACACGGGACCGCAGTCGGTCGATGGTCCGCTCGAGAATGCTGGTCTTGCCCGATCCCGCAGAACTGAGAAGGTTGAATGCGTAGGTTCCCCGCGCTCGAAACCGAGCCCGGATGTCGGCGGCCAACTCGTCGTTCTTTTTCAGAACCTTGCGCTCGAGGGTAATGACGGACATGGGTCCTCCCGAAGGTGAAAGGGAAAAATACGACCCTCGCTTTGGAATTCCATCACCCGCTCCCACCATCACCCCCTCAGGCGGATTCTGATCCTCGTATGGACAAATCCTTGATTCATAACATAACCCGCCTCATGCCAGGGCCCATGCGACATCACTAAGGCGTTTCATTCAAACGGGAAAACGCCGGTGTCTGAAAAAAAAGAATGAAGAAATTCACGTAAGGTCTTGGAGATACCGTAACGGCATGTTTATATTCAAGATACACGAATTGTTCCCTCATGTATTCAACCTCAGGTTGAACCACCCATCAGGAGGCATTATGGCAACAAAGAAGCAGGCAACGGCCCCGAAGAAGGCTGAGCCCAAAGTGGCCGCGCCAAAAAAACCCGCGGCGAAAAAGGCGGCTCCCGCGCCGAAAAAAGCTGAGGTAAAGAAGGCGCCTCCCGCGCCAGCGGTGAAGAAGGTCGCGGCGCCGGCCAAGAAGGCCGCGCCCGTGAAGAAGGTTGCCCCGAAGGCCGCGCCCGTGAAGAAGGTTGCCCCGAAGGCCGCGCCGAAGCCGAAGGCCGCACCCGCACCAAAGGTCGCTCCGGTAAAGAAGGTCGTGGCGCCGAAGGTCAAGGCCGATGTGTTCGTGTGGGGATTGAAGACCTGCGGGACGACGAAGAAAGCGATGAAGTTCGCTGGCGAACGGGCGAAGATGGAAGAAATCTCGAAGATTTCGAAGGCCCTTCTCTCCGTTGCCCTGAAAAACGTAGAGGCCCCTGCAAAGTTGTTCAACACCTCGGGTGAGTCCTACAAGAAGGGCGATTTCAAGTCCAAGGTGAAGACCATGAAGACTGGCGACATCGTGAAGGCGATGATGGCCGATCCCATGCTCATCAAGCGCCCGATCGTGAAAACGAAGAAGGGTGTAGTCGTGGGCTTCGACGAAGCGAAATTGAAAGCGATTCTCTAAGTCGGTCGAACAGTGAATGACGGCGCCGGAGATCTCTCCGGCGTTTTTTTATGGATCGACGGGCTCGTGTCACAACGAATCCGTTCCCACGGGAAATGCACCATGCCCATCATCATCGCTCACATTCTCGAAGGGCGCGACGAAGAAAAGATCGCTCTTCTCGCCCGTAAACTCACCGAGGCCACGGTGGAGGCCCTCGGAGCCCCGCCGGACACGGTACGCGTTCTGATTCAGGAAATGCCGCGCACCCATTACGCGATCGCGGGAGAGCCCGTGTCGCGATCCCGCTCTTAGGGCAGGGTTTCGGCGAGGATCTTTTCTGCCTGTGTGCGACGATAGGCCACCAGGGCCTCGTGGTATTCCGGCATCGTGGTGGCCAGCACCGATACCGCCAGGAGAGCGGCATTCACCGCGCCTGCCTTGCCGATGGCCAGGGTGCCGACGGGAATGCCAGCGGGCATCTGGACCATGGAGAGCAGGGAATCCAGGCCACCGAGGGACTTGGTTTCCATGGGTACGGCGAGGACGGGCAGCACCGTAAAGGCGGCCACGACACCGGCCAGATGCGCGGCACCTCCGGCTGCCGCGATGAATACGCGGGTGCCGCGAGCGGTGGCCTCCTCCAGGTACTCCTCGAGCGGTTTCGGAGTGCGATGCGCCGACAGTACCCGGCATTCGTGGGGGACGCTGAATTGCGTGAGAGTGGCGTCGCAATGCTGCATGATGTCCCAATCGGACTTGCTGCCCATGAGGACGGAGACGAGGTTGGGGGTCATAGGGTGAAGTGACAAGAGTGAAGGGTGAAGGGTTAGCAGTCGAGAATGGTGCTTTCGTGAATCTGAACGGAAAGTGTAGCCCGGCCGTTCCAGGGGGGACGTTCGCGATCGCGAGGATCCATGGTGCGGAGCACGGCGGCGCGACCGATCCTGGCTTCCCATGCGGAGAGGAAGGACGCCAACGCGCGTTCGTCTCCGGCGATCCACGAGGGGAGAGGAAATTGGTGCGCATGCCGATACGCCAGATCCACGCCCTGTTCCATGGCCAGTTCCTTCAGGGGTCGTCCTGCGACGTTGAGCACATAGGTTTGGAGCACGGCCTCGGGAGGGAATTCTGCGTCGAGCAGATCCCGCAGGGTGGAGGCCCAGAGGCGGACGAGGGGTTCGGGGGCGCGTCGCACCATCAGTCTCCATCCCGAATCGCCCCGCTCGACGAGGTCCACGGTCCCGATCCGTTTGGCCTGAGGGACATCCTCCGCGTCCTGCACAGTACTGAGCACGACCTCGCCCAGCAGGACGAGGAAGGACGCAAGGGACAGTTCGTGCCGAGTCGCGACTCCGGACCGTGTGCGTCGGGCGGTGACCACCGAGGTCACGACCGTGCCGAGGCCGGTCAGCGCGGCGAGCGCGAGGCCCGGAATGGTGGGGAGATAGAGCAGTTCGATGAACATGATGCCCGCTGCCAGGGCTCCCCAGAAGGTGAGGCGGGTGCGAAGCGTACGCCGCCGGTGCAGATACCGACTAATTTCCTCGCGCAAATGATGGAGCTGGGGCGTGCCGCAGCACAGGGTGGCTTCCGTCTGGGTATCCGCGAGCAGGGTCAGGGCCGGAGGAGATTCCACGACATCCACTGCCTCGCGTCCCCAGGCGCGATGCAGGGTATCCCGCATTTCGAGGGCTGCCACGGCCGCGGAATGCACAGCGGCGATGATCTCTTCGGCGGAGGGAAGGTGGGGGCGCAGAAGCAGGGGATGAATGCGCCCACGTCCTGAATCGAGGCAGCCGTCATCGGCGGGAGCGAACCAGTCGCGACAGCGTTCGTCCAGCCATTCCAGGGCATCGTGTCGATACTCCGTGTCATCGGAAATGGCGAGGATATCCCACACGGTCATCGTCTTCCACGGAAAATCGTGATGGATCTCTCCTCTCGAATCTCGTGCATTGAACAACAGGGGTGCAGAAGGACCGCTCAGGCGCACGAGAGTACTCACCGCATTTCGCCCCCAGCCTGCGGACAGGAGGTCGGCCGTTCCGCACACGGTACGAAGGATCCCACGTCCGAAGGCGCTCGACACCACCATCTCGTAGGTGCGGCTGTTCCAGTCGGCACTCTCGCTGTAAATATGCGTGCCGATTCCGTCGGTTCTCTGGCGAAGAACGATATCCAGTCCCATGGCCTGGATGGTCTTTTGAAAATCGGTCATGACCGACAGCACCAATCCGGCCGGTACGCAGACGCTGACTCCCGTCAGCCAGGCCGGGCGCAGGTGATCAACCGATGCCGACGTGGCGAAAAGGGCAAACACGTCCTCACCCTCGGACCTTCGTGATTCATCCTCCGATTCCTTCGGAGGAATCACCACCACCGCGCGAAGATATTCTCCCAATCGGCGATGTTCTTCTTCCACGATCCACTGCACTCGTCCGCGACGGGCCCGGCTCAGCGCACCGGGCCAGGACACCCGCATCGGCTCCTGCGCCGACACACCGTTCACCACGGCCTGGATGCGAGCGGCGCGTTCGGGATCCATGCGGGGGGAGTCCCGCAGGCCCTGCTCTCGCCAGGCGGCGAGCACCAGGCGGCGGTCGAACACCGAGGGATCCCTCCGCAACGCCTCGCGGATCGGGATTCCCTGCGGCAGAGCCACCCCCCAGGATCGCGCGACACGCACCATGGCTTCGGCCAGTCGAGGAAGGCGTTCGAGAAAGTTTGCGGTATCGGACCAGGCCACCGTGCCAAGCCGCCCATGAGAAATCGTCCGCTCCATCCATTCTCCGAATCCATCCCCTCCTGCACCGGAGCGAAGCTTGTGCAACGCCTCCTCGAGTTCGAGATAGCTTCGGCGCATGGCTTGCTGTTCGTCAGGGAGGGGCAGGGTGGCGGCCACCATGTGATGCATCGGAAGAACCATTCCGTCGCGAATGCAGGCCGCGAGAGGATAGTGAGCATCCACGCGATCACTGAAATGCGGAAGGCTGCCCGTCGGTGTGAATTCGAGGATGCAGGTCTCGGGCCTTTGGGCGAGAAATTCGGTTACCCGCTTCCAGGACGGATGGAGCACCGCGATGTCGTCGAGCACGATGAGCCGATAGAGGTGTTTCTGCAGATGCCGCTCGAGGCGCTCGGCAGCTTCGGCTTCTTCTCCACCCGCATCGGTGAAGCGCAGATTTGAATTGTTGAGCACCAGTACCGGCGCGTTGGCCAGGGGAAGCGTGCTGAGCAGATGTCCCGTGTGCCGACTCCACAGCATCTCGGCGGTTTCCTGCAAGGGGGTCGGTCGACTCTCGTATTTGTCGAGCCATTCCCGCTGTGCCGACAGATTGCGCGACAGGATCACTGTTTTCATCTGGAGGGACGCGAGAATCTCGGCAAGGACGATGGGGCGCAGCGAGGGCAGAGGGAGGTCGATCGAAAAGTGACGGGAATTCGATCGAAACCGGCGCAGACCGTCTTCCACCATATGCCGGAGGGAATGATCCAATCTTCGCGGGAGCGGGAGTCCGGACACGGAGGGAAGCATGGGTAGGATGGGGTGGTGAACAGAATACCGAGGACGGAGGAAAGATACGAAAGAGGAACAGATTTTCGGGAGAGGCGCCGCGCCAGGTTTCTCGCGAGTGATACAATGCGTCATGACATCGGAGAACCGATCCGCCCTCCCTCCCATGCGAAGAACGGCAAACTCCGTATATTGTTTGATTCACTCCACTCCAAGGTGTTCTCATGGCGCTCTCCCGTTTCACCCTCCCCCTCCTCCTCGCATTGATTCTGTTGCCCGCCGGACTGCGTGCGCAAATGGCGACCTCGGTGGTCATCAGTGAATTTGCCACGCGAGGCCTGAATTCGAATCAGGGCGGTGAATTTGTCGAATTGTACAACCCCACGGACCGCGACGTGGCCATCGGAGGATGGAAACTCGCGTATCGTTCCGCCACCGGGGGCAGCTATTCCCCGATGGTGGAAATCCCCGCCGGGACCACCCTGCCGTCGCATGGATATTATTTGCTTGCCGGTGCCACCTGGGCCGAAACCCCCACTCCGGATGCACGATGGACGAGCACGGGCATGGCCGATAACGGCACCATCCGCCTCACCGATGCGACGGATCGGGAAATAGACCGCGTGGCGTTTGGATCCGGTAACGATCCCAAGGGGAGTCCCGCACCGAACCACGGAGACAAGGCCACCAACAACAGCGTCGAGCGCAAGGCCTCGGGCACATCCACCGCCGCGAGTCTGGGCGTTGGGGGACCCGAGGAATTCGCAGGCAACGGGTGGAACAGCGGCAACAATTCCCAGGATTTTGTCGAGCAAAGCACAGGCCGCAATCCCCAGAACCTGGCGAGCGCCGCCGAACCAAAAACCGGGGACGGCTCCGGCGCGGCCTACGCGAAACTCGCCAGCGTGAAGGCGGGAGCCACCTTTGCCCTCCCCATCGTGTTCCGTCCCCAGGCCGGTGTGCCGCTGGTCGGACTCCGCATCGTGGTTCCCTCGGACTTCACCTGGTCCCGCACGAGCACGGATGTGGAACTCGATCCCGACCTGCAGGCCACCGTGCGTGTGCTGGGCGATACCATCGAATGCGAGCAACCGCAGTTCGGACTCGATACCGCCATCATCACGATCCGCAATCTCGTCGCGGGTTCCCTCACCGCTCAGTATCCCTTCACGGTGCTCACGAAAAGCGTGTCGGCCTATCGAGCCCTGAAAGATGGTCCCATGCTGCTGGTGCTGGGCGGCCCTATCCCCATATCCGACGCACGTGAAAACGACGGACAGGGAGTTCCGAAAAAACTCAACGAAATCGTCACCGTGACGGGAATCGTCACTGCGTCCAAGCAGTTCGGATCCCCGTCCTACATTCAGGACGCCACCGGGGGCATGGCCATCTACGACTTCAATTTCTCCGGCGCGGTGAATATCGGCGACGAAGTGACGGTGACGGGAAAGGTGACCCAATTCAATGGACTCACCGAACTGGCCAACGTCACGATCGATCAGCTCGCGCCCAATGTCGGCGCCATCGATCCGGTGGAAACCACGATCGAGGATCTCCTGGCCGACGGGCAGAACGGAATCGAAAAGTATGAGAGCACCCTCATCCTCCTGCGAAACATCAGCGTCAACACCGCCACATGGACGGTGACGGGCTCGGGCACCAACTACAAGATCAGCAACGGAAGCAAGGAATTGGATATCCGCGTGGACAACGACGTGGACTTCGCCAACCTGGCGGCCCCGGGCGGCACCTTCGACGTCGTGGGCGTGGTAAGCCAGTATCAACGCACCAGTCCCTTTGTCGGCGGCTACCAGCTCATGCCCCGCATGAAGGAAGACATCATCGCGAAGGGTCCCCGCTTCGAAAGCGTCCCCACGCTTCGCACCGTCGAACCCACCAGCGTGGAATACGCCTGGCGTAGCTACGCGCCGGGCACGTCCCATGTGCGGTACGGACTCACTCCTGCCCTCGAGCTCGGCGTGGCCAACGGCTCTCAGAACACCCAGGACCATGTGACCCCGATCACGGGACTCCAGCCCGCCACGGTGTACCATGCCCAGGCCTTCACCGTCGCGGGTGGAGATACCAGCTTCTCCCAGCACATGCTCTTCATCACCAAGTCCGCCACCTCCAGCGGGAGCATCACGGCGTACTTCAACAAGAGCGTGGACAACACCATTGCGCCGGCGCGGGGACTGACAAATCTCAAGAACGTGCTCCTCGACCGCATCGACGCCGCTCAGTTCAGCATCGACGTCTGTCTGTACAGTCTCAGCGGCAACGTGGGGGACGACATCGTCAACGCCCTCATCAGCGCGAAGAATCGAGGTGTGAAGGTTCGCTTCATCATGGAGGCCGACAACAGTAACACCACGTCGTCGCGCACCCTGCGCTCGGCGGTGCCTTCCATTCTCGACACCTATGACGCGGTCAACGCCGGCGCGGGGCTCATGCACAATAAGTTCTACATCATCGATGCCCGCGATCGTTCGAGCGACACCGACGACTACGTGATCACCGGATCGTGGAATGCCACCGATCAGGGGAGCGAGGACGATGCCCAGAATGTGGTGGTGATTCAGGATCAGGCCCTCGCGGTGGTGTACACGCGTGAATTCGAAGAAATGTGGGGCGGTTCGGGTGACAATCCCACGGCGGCCCAGTCCCGCTTCGGTATTCGGAAAACCATGAATACCCCGACCATCGTGCAGATCGGCGATGTGAGAACCGATGTGCGCTTCAGTCCCACCGATCAGGCCAACACCCTCCTTCTGCATGCGGTGCAGAATGCGAAGAAGTCCGTGTACTTCGCCGTCCTCACCTTCACGCGGGATGATCTCTCTTCCATGATGCTGAAGCGCCTCGCCGACGGCATCGTCATTCGGGGAGTGGTGGACAACAACAGCGATCAGGGCGCGAAGTATTCCGCTCTCCTGTCGGGGGGTGTGGACATCCTGCTCAAGAGCGGCATCGGGGGACTCCTCCATCACAAGTACATGATCGTCGATGCCGACGACACCGCGCCCACCCGGGATCCCCTTCTGATTACGGGCTCGCATAACTGGTCCAACGCCGCCGAGTACGCCAACAACGAAAACACCCTCGGCTTCCACAACCGCGATATCGCCCTTCACTATCTTGCCGAATGGTACAAGCGCTATCGCGACGCCGGAGGAAAGGCCACCATCGTGCTTTCCACCGAGCGTGTCTCCGATCGTCCGAGTTCTCCCTTGCTCGTCGAGTCCTGGCCCAATCCCGCACGGGGGCAAGCGACCGTGCGCTTCTCTCTGCCGCAGGGAGATACTCCTGCTCGTCTCATCCTCTCGGATGTGCTGGGCCGCACCCTGGCGACCTTGGTGGACGGTGAATCGCGGATGGGGACCTACGAAAGCAGGCTGAACCTGTCCGGCCTTCCCTCGGGTCGGTATTTTCTGATCCTGAGATCCGGAACCGGTCAGACGGTGCAGTCGCTCGACGTGCTCGGGCAGTGATTCTTTGTGCGTGGAAACGGAAAAGCGCGTCTCTCGGGACGCGCTTTTCGTGTGTGGGAAACGAAGGATGAATCAGAAATAGCGTTTCAGGAGTCCCCGAAACGCCGCGCCATGGCGGGCTTCGTCCTTGCACATTTCGTGCACGGTATCGTGGATGGCTTCATAGCCCAGGGAGGCGGCCTTTTCGGCCAGATCGAGTTTGCCCTTGCAGGCGCCGAATTCGGCGTCGGCGCGAAGCTGGAGGTTCTTCTTCGTATCGGCGTGCACGACTTCGCCCAGCATTTCGGCGAAGCGAGCGGCATGCTCGGCTTCCTCGAAGGCAATGCGCTTGTAGGCCTCGGCCACTTCGGGATATCCCTCGCGATCGGCCTGGCGGCTCATGGCAAGGTACATCCCCACTTCGGTGCATTCGCCCATGAAGTTGGCACGGAGTCCTTCGATCACCATGGGATCGAGTCCCGCAGCAATCCCGATGCGATGCTCATCGGCAAAGGCCTCCATGGGGGCATCCTGAATTTCAAACTGATCGGCACCCGCTCCACACACGGGGCAGGAATCCGGCGCGGCGTCGCCGACATGGACATAGCCGCACACCAAACAGACGAAGGTCTTTTGCATAGGTCACTCCGAGAACGATGATGGATGAAGAGGACAACTCAACGCAACGGGTGCAACTTCCGGAAAACGCCCTCGAAATCCAATCGTCGAGGTCCTGCCCGGCGTTTGCGCATCGCACGGTTTTACACTATTTTTTTCGATCAACTTCGAGGTGGTCCCATGCGGCGTTTCCTGTTTTCCGTCTCCATCCTGATCGGTGTGCTGGCTTTACTCCCCGGTTTTCTCTCCGCGCAGAATTCCGCGCAGCTCGAACTCGTCCCTCTCTATGCGGGGCCTGACAGCGTCGTCTTTCGTGCCGTGATGACCGAAAACATCAACACGCCGTTTGCACTGGAAGCCGTGTACGTGGCCGTGGGCTACGACCCTTCCGCCTTTGCGCCCGACATGCTCCGCACCATCAATCAACATCATTTCGCGGCCGTGGGCTTCGGCATGGACTCGATGCCCTTGCTCGATGATGACGGGGTCTTTCCCGACATCGCGCAGTACGGAGAGAGCCACCCGAATTTTGGCACCACCCCCATTGCCGCCGCGTCGGTGCACAACCTCTGCACCTTTACCCTCTTCCCGAAATCCACCGCTCCCGGCACGGCCAATTTCACCATCATCGGCAACACCGTGACAGCGGCACGCACGGGCTACTACGTCAATACCAGTCTGCAAAATCAGCCCTTCACGCCGGCCTACGGACTGACCAATCTGTTCTACCCCATCGAGCTGGCCACTCTCGCGGCGGCGCAGAATGGTAAGGGCGTGGTGGTGCAATGGACCACCACGACGGAATCGAACAACCACGGATTCGCCGTGGAACGCCGCCCCGCCGGTGAGATCGGTTCCTGGACCACTCTCGCATTCGTGGAAGGCGCGGGGTCCACCACCCAGACCCGCTCCTATCTGTATGTGGACAATGCCCTGCCCGCACCAGGCTGGTACGAATACCGCCTCAAGCAGGTAGACTTGGACGGCACAGCCACCTGGACTCGCTCCGTGCGCGTGCACTTTATCGGCACCCCGGGCGCATGGTCTCTTTCTCCGGCTTGGCCGAATCCCGCCTCGATATCCCAAGGCTCTCCCCTCCGCATCGCGTTCACCGCCCCCGAGCGTGCCGAGTTGTCCCTCGTCGTCACCAACGCCCTGGGCCAGGAGATCGCCACGCTGTTTTCCGGCGTGCAGGACGCCGGATCCTTCACGCTTCCCTGGCATGCGTCAGGACTCACACCAGGCCTTTATTTCTGCACGCTGACCGCGCGCTCCCTCGCCTCGTCGACCGTGTGGACGCGCACCGAAAAGATTCGCCTCCTGCCTTGATCGCCTGGAGCCAGGCTCGTTGATTTCACCAGTACGAAAGACCCACTGTTGCTTCTGATTCAGATCGCTCCGAATACCTGCGATTTCTGTGGCTGTTGTGTGGGGGTGTGCCCCGAAGACGCCATCGAATTGCAGGAGGCTCGCATTTCCATTCTCGAGGACCGGTGCACCAACTGCGCAAAATGCGTCTGGGCCTGTCCGTTCAACGTGTTCACCTTCCATCGTCCCGGCGTGGGACCGCAGGAGCGGGAATGAAACCCGAGTACGATGTCGTGGTGGTGGGCGCCGGTCCCGCTGGAAGCACCGCCGCTCGCCTGATCGCGGCCCAGGGCCATTCGGTCGCCCTCCTGGAGAAGGATCGCGAGGTGGGCGTGCCCGTGCGATGTGGCGAGGCCGTGAGTAATCGCAGTCTCGAAACCATCGTGCCTCTCGATCCTCGATGGATCGCCTCCGAAATTCGACGCTTCCGTCTCGTCGCTCCAAACGGATCCTGGATCGAGCCCGACATCGGAGGGCATGGCTATGTGCTGGAACGCAAGCTCTTCGATGCAGATCTGGCACGCATGGCGGCCGAGAGCGGCGCGGAACTGTTCACGAAATCCTGGGTCACTGGGCTGCTCCCCTCGGAATCCGGCCCTGGCTGGGCAGGGGTTCGCCTCGAGCACAAGGGACAGACCCGCCAGATCCGCGCCCGCGTCATCGTGGGTGCCGATGGAGTGGAATCCCGGATCGGCGCCTGGGCGGGCATCGACACGACGACGCGGATCGAGGACATGGAAAGCTGTGCGCAGATGACCCTCACCGACATCGATCTCGAACCCGACACCTGCGTGTTTTATTTCGGACACGACATCGCTCCCATGGGATACCTGTGGGTCTTCCCGAAGGGTCGCCGCACTGCCAATGTCGGCATCGGCATCAGCGCCAAGGCGGGCCGATCCCGCAGCGCCCTCAGCTATCTCCGGGCTTTCGTCGAGCGCACCTACCCCCGCTCCGGAGTCCTGACCATGATCGCGGGTGGCGTGCCCTGCGCTCCGGCAGTCGATCCCCTCTTTCGCGAGAATGTGGTGCTCGTCGGCGATGCCGCCCACCAGGTCAATCCTATCTCCGGAGGCGGCATCACCAGCGGCATGCAGGGGGCGGTGCACGCCGCCACCTGCATCAACGAGGCCCTCGCGTCGAACTCGCTCGCTTCCTTTGCACGCTATCCCACGCTGTGGGATAAGAGCCACGGGCAGAAGCATCGCACCTATCATCGCATGAAGCAGGCCGTATTTACTTTTCCCGATGAGGCGCTCAATGGAATCGCCGACAAGGTGATGTCCCTGCCCGAAGAAAAGCGCACACTCTGGAATGTGTTCAGGGCCGCACTGACCAAACGTCCCCAGCTCATCTGGGAAATGGTAAAGACCTTCGGTCTCTCATCCTGAACCCTGCCCTTCTCCCTTCGCTTCAGAAAGCACGAATGAATCGCGATTCGGGTTTTTCGCATTCCGTCCTCACTCACAATCCGGTTTCATTCCCGCAGGAGTGATCTCGATATAGGCGCTCACTTCGGTGGTGGGTTTGTAACAGCATTTCTCGAAGGGATTGCTGCACCGCACCGGATAGGCGATGAGGCAGGCACGCCGTTCCACCACCAGCGCCACAGGATCATCTCCGATCTTTCCGATGATTTCGGTTACCCGCACGGGCATGCAGAGACAGCGATGATTCTCGGGATAGGTGGCGGCGAAGGAGCCCAGGATCTGAAGAAACACTCCTGCTCCGGGGCCGGGACCCGGGGTTCCCATCATACCCTTTCCGATTCGGGTGATCCAGTTCGCGACCCGAAGGTCCGACAGCTCGTGTTCACGATCGTAGCATTCGGACCCCGCGCCCAGCATGGCGTGATAGCGATTCAGAATTTCCTGCCTTTCCTCTTCGGTGTAATCCGCACGGCTGGGTGGTGTCAACACACCCGTCAGCAGGAGGAGGGACACGAGAAGCACTCGCATTCGTAGAGACGCATGAAGACGCGTATTCATCGTCCACCTCCTTCCCCCACCACTCTCCACGGCACCACTGCTTCGTGGGAGGCCAGGCGCAGACGCACAAATCCCATGCCCGCCTGGATAGGAACGGATCGATCCACCACACGGGTGCCAGGCTCCAGGATGACTTCCTGATGGGAGAGCCGACTCCCGTCGAGAGCATACCAATCGAGGGTGGCCGTGCCGCCGAACGTACTTCGCGTGCGCAGCGTGGCGTGCCCGGCGCGCAGGAGAACCGGATCGAGCTGCAAGTCCGGATCACGAGGAAGGCTGGGGTTCCCCTGTTCGCGATTCGTCCACATGGGTGATTTCCACAGTGCCTCCCATTCCCGTCTCTCCTCTTCCTCGCCAAGCATGCAGGCGCGAATGGGGCTCCACCGCAAGGTCAGATCCAATTCCCGCCCCTCGGTGGGATCGCCGCTCAACGAGGTGACCTCCGCATCCAACCGCAGGCGCAGGGGACGGGATAGAAGCTCGCCCTTCGGAATCCACTGCAGGCAAGGATGCGGGGGATAGCGCCCGTCAGCCAAGCCCTGAGCGAGATGCGTGAGGAGTTCGTACCAGGACAGGGCCGGAGGGATCTCGCCCTGATCGAGCACGGCGAGGCGGTCCCCTCGTTCCGCGTCCTCCACCCAGAGCGTCCACCGAAACCATCCCGGCGCCTGCATTGCGGTATCGACGTCCTCGAGCAGTTTTCCGTCCCCCGTGAGATGAGGAAAGCGATAGCCACAGGATCGAAACACATGCAGGGTATCGCCTTCCTTCGCCATGAAGGGAAGGGTGCGGGGGCTGTTGACGGGGATGGTGGAATGCGGCGCGAAGACCGGCAGCAGGGGGGTAACGAGAAGGTGGCGCAGGGGATGATCCCAGGCCAGGATCACCGTATCCATCTCCATGCCGGTCAGGAACGCGCCCGCGACCTCATAGGAGAGGGCGATGGAGGGATAGTACTGTCTCACCGTGGCGACATGTACCAGGGGACGGCCCTGGTCGTCGCGCAGCGAAAGGGCCTCGCGGGGCGGGGACTCTTCCTGAGCCCGAAGGATAGCGGTGCCGAGCAGGGCCACCGCGAGCCAGAATCTGATGTTCATGGGAACCTCCCTGAAAAAGTGTTGCCCCGGATTCGCATCCGGTTCCACCTCTTCTCCCACGACGAATGATGTTCGATGCATGATACGCACGGCCAGATCGGAAGGAAAGAGCAAATTTCTTCCCCTGCTTGCGGAAGCAGGGGATTTCCAGTAGATTTTTCCATCCATGTACCAACTCTCTTCGAGGTCGCGGCATGTTCGCTCGCTTTTTCCTCCTCCTGTTCCTTGCGGTGTTGTCAGGGTTTTCTCCTCTCTACGCCCAGGGGTTCGACGACGAATTCGATAAAAGCACCCTCGCTCCCGGCTGGACCTGGGTGAGAGAGAATCCGGACTTCTGGATCATGACCGGAACCCAGCTTCAGATCAAGACCCAGCTGGGCGCGCTCAACGGGCAGGATTACAACGACGTGCACAACATCCTTCTGCAAGACGCTCCTGCGGGCACCTTCCGGTGCGAGACCAAGCTATATTTCTTCGTGCAGGAGGCTCTGCACAATGCCGGACTCATCTACTACGTGGACGACGACAACTACATTCGCGTCTCGCGAGGAAAGTTCAACAACGTCAACGGTCTCTGGATGGAAACCGAAGTCAACGGCGTCACCGGGTTCAGTTACGTCAATCCCATGACCAGCGCGGATGTGTACCTTCGTCTGAGCCGCACGGGAAGCACCACCTTTCTGGCTACGTATAGTTTGAATGGCACCGAGTGGTACGAGATCGGGCGGGAGATCACTGGCTTCGCCTCGAGTGCGACGCCCCGCATCGGGCTCCAGGCGGCCAATGGGTCCGGCCTCTCCGCCACGCGACTGGAAATTCCCGCTAAGTTCGATTACTTCCGCGTGAGTCTCACCTCCGTCGAGAGTCCCGGTTCCCCAGCCAGCCCCGAAGCGCTCACCCTGTCCCCTCACCCGATCGAAGCCGGGGCCCATACCGTGGTCACCCTGCATATGCCATCGAATGTCGAGGAGGTACGGGACGTCACGCTGTACTCCGTTCTGGGCACGCGTCGCGGGGCCTGGCACCCATCGCGCACGGATGCGCGTGATGTGTCCATCTCGGTATCAGACCTCGAGCCTGGGCTGTACCACGTCGTGGTCGGTCTGGCCTCGGGCCGGATCCTGACGACTCCCCTGTTGGTTCGCTAGTGCGGTTTTAAAAGACGGCTTGCTGGCCGGTGATATCCACAATGACCCCGGTGAGCCAGAGCAGCTGGCCTTCGGTGTCGTAGACCCCTCGGCCCCGTTCGTGCACCCAGCGGTAGGATCCATCCCGATGCTGGATGTGGTACTTGATGACATAGGGTTCGCGGCTCTTGACGCTCCGATTGACGGCATTGATCACCGGCACGATATCTTCGGGCACGATCACGCTGGCGTAGGTGCGCACCGAATTCTCGATGAATTCCCGCGCCGGATACCCCGAGATCTGCTCGATCTGCTGGGAGATGAATTCCATCGTCCACGCTGCGTCATTGGCGCACCAGTAGATGGCCCCCGGCATCTGTTCGAGAAGGGTTTCGAATCGAAGAAGGGTTTTGCGCAGGGACGATTCGGTGAGGATCCGCGAGGCCACTTCTTCCTTGTAGCGCTGTTGCAGGCGACCCAGCTCGGCCTGGACATCCCCGTACTTTTGCTCGAGCGCGATCAGATCGTTGCGCAGACTCTGGATTTCCCTCTGCGCATCTGATTCCCCGGACGGGATGGATGTATCGATTTCTTTCTTCTTAGCCATGCTAGATTGGGCAATGCAAAAAATCCTCTCCGCCTAATGAACGCAAAAGGGAGGAGAAAATCCACTCTTCGCGTTCTCGGAGGATGAAAAATTGCCCTGAGCGAGGATGGGCTTCCCGACCTATTCCGGATGCGTTTTTTCGTATCTTTTGGTTTTCCCGTTTCTCACAGAGGAGACAGCGTATCATGGATCTTTCCGCCATTCAGACGGCTCTCACCGAAGCCGGTATCGACGGTTGGTTGTTCTACGATTTTCACAACCGGGACGCCATCGCTGCCCGGATCCTGAAAATGGACACCTCGCGATTTGCGTCGCGTCGCTGGTATTACTACATCCCCGCGAAGGGAGAGCCCCAGAAACTCGTGCATCGCATCGAACCCTGGCGCTGCGACCATCTGCCCGGCGAGCGGCATATCTATCTCCCCTGGCAGGAGCAGCACGCCCTTCTGAAGAAGATTCTCGGATCCGCACGCTCGGTGGCCATGCAATATTCCCCGAACAACGCTATTCCCTACGTGTCCATCGTCGACGGGGGCACAGTGGAACTGATTCGGAGCTTCGGAGTGGAGGTGGTGTCGAGCGCCGACCTGGTGGGGACCTTCGAGGCCCATCTGTCCATGGAAGACTGGAGAAGCCACGTGAAGGCCGGGGAAATCATGCAGATGGTGAAGGACGAGACCTTCAAGGAAATCGCCTGGAGGATTCGGGCCGGCCACAAGCCCCGCGAGGTGGAGATTCAGGAATTCATGCGCACCCTGATGCGTAAGCATAACATGAAGTTCGAGGACGGTCCCATCGTGGCCGTGAACGGCCATGCCGCTGACCCGCATTTCGAACCCACCGCCGACAACAGCGCCGCGATGAAGGAAGGGGACCTGGTGCTGCTGGATCTCTGGGCCAAGCTCGATCAGCCCGGCAGCATTTACTACGACATCACCTGGATGGGCTACATCGGCACCGAAGTGCCCGACCGGCACGAAGAGGTGTTTCAGGTGATTCGTTCGGCGCGGGACGCCGCAGTGGATCTCGTGGTGGAGAGCTTCCGTGAGGATCGCGTGCTGCATGGCTGGGAGGTGGATGATGCCTGCCGCGCCGTGGTGACAAAGGCCGGATTTGGAGAGTACTTCACCCATCGCACGGGTCATAACATTGGCGAGGAAGTGCACGGCAACGGCGTGCACATCGACAATCTCGAAACCCGCGACGAGCGGCGCATCCAGAAGGGCACCTGCTTTTCGGTGGAACCGGGGATCTACATGCTTCATCAGGAAGCCGGGTACCGCACCGAGATCGATGTGTTCGTCACCGACGAAGGCGCCATCGAGGTCGTCGGGCCTCGTCAGGACTCCATCATTCCCATCATGAATCTGTAAACGACCATTCGGGAACTCTCCTTCCCCGATTCCGGTCTCCGATATGCCAACTCATGTTCACCCTTTCAGGAGTATCCACTCAATGACGCGCATTCTTCCCCTCGTTCTCATGCTCGTGCTGGCCGGTTCCGCCTTCGCGCAAAAGAAAACCGACAAGACCGATAAGGGAACCCTGAACACCGACAAGCAGAAGATCAGTTATATCATCGGCTATGAGGTCCTCAAGAACTACAAGCAGAACGGACTCGACCTGGAGCCGGAGGCTGCTCTGCAGGGCATGCAGGACGCCGCGACGAATACCACCAGTCGCATCAGCGACAGCGAGAAGCAGACCCTGATTCAGAAGGTCAATCAGGAAATGTCCGAGCGCATGAACCAGAAGCGCAAGGCCGACGGAGACGTCAACACGAAGGAAGGCGAGGCTTACCTGGCCGAGAACGCGAAAAAACCCGGCGTCATGATCACGGCCTCGGGCTTGCAGTATCGCGTGATCAAGGAAGGGACGGGGCCCCAGCCCAAGGCCGAGGACGTGGTGCGCGTGCATTACGAAGGTCGCCTGATCAACGGCAAGATTTTCGACAGCTCCTACAAGCGCAACGAACCGGCGGAATTTCCCGTCAAGGGCGTGATCCCCGGCTGGGTGGAAGCCCTCCAGCTCATGAAAGTGGGTTCGGAATGGGAGCTCACCATTCCCGGCAAGCTCGCCTACGGGGAGAATGGAGCGGGAGAGGACATCGGTCCCAACGCCGTGCTGATCTTCAAGGTGGAACTGCTCGAGATCAAGGACAAGAAATAGTCTCCGTTCGATAGTGTCCGATCCATTCGGACCCCGGAAACGGGGTCCGTTTTTTATACTCGTGATCGAAATTGGCGAGCCGGCAAGGTGGGCAACACCTCCTACTTCACCCGTCCTTCTTCTTCACCCTTTACTCTTCACCCTTCACTCTTCACTCTTTACCCTCCCCTAGCCATTCTCCTCGCAAACCCCTATTTTGGCGACATACACACGGTCCGTCCACGTCGCCATGCCGAATTCCATCCTGCCCTGGGCCGCGATTGTCGCGAGAATCCGCCGTGGCGGTAATCGGACCTTTGTGTCTTTTATTCACCACGTGGAGCTGTGATCGGAATGCAACCCTATACCCTGTGGTTCATCGCCGCGATTCTGTTGTTCGTGCTCGAAATCATCACACCAGGCTTCGTCCTGCTCTGGTTTGGCGTCGGCGCCCTGGTGGCCGCCGTGCTCGATCTGGCGGGCATCCACTCCCTCACGGTGCAGGTTCTCGTCTTTGCCGCCGTGTCTGTGCTACTCGTTACTCTCTCGCGCACCATTTTCAAGAACGTGTTCGTGCGGAGCTCGCCGGGATCGGGTTTGAAGACCAACACCGATGCCCTTATCGACAAGGTGGGCTTCGTCACCGAAACCATCGACAATGATCGCAGCGAGGGCCGGATCGTGGTGGATGGGCAGGACTGGCTGGCCCGCAGCGAGGACGGATCCCTGATCGAGCCCCATGTGAAAGTGCGCGTCGTGCGCTACGAGGGCGCCCGCCTGATCGTGGTGCGCCAGGGCTGAGCGCATCCACACGGTCTGTTTTCATCTCATCGTCGTTTCGTCCATCACAATAAGGAGATCGCATGGAAGGCACCGTCGTCGTTCTCGTCGTCATTCTGGTTCTCGTCTTCATTTTCTCCCTGTCGAGCATCAAAATGGTCAGTCAGGCCTCGGTGAAAATCATCGAGCGCCTCGGAAAGTATCATAAGCTCGCCGAGTCGGGCTTGAATGTCATTGTCCCCTTTATCGACAGCGTCCGCGCCACCCTGGATCTGCGCGAACGCCTGACGGACATCGAACCCCAACCCGTCATCACCCGCGACAACGTGACGATGGAGGTAGACTGCATCGTGTACTGGCAGGTGGTGGATCCCATCAAGGCCGTGTACGAAATCGCCTTCCTCGAGCGCGGCATCCAGCAGCTCACGCTCTCGGCCCTGCGCGCCGTGATCGGGGAACTGGATCTCGACCATACCCTCAGCGGCCGCGAAACCATCAACGCGAAACTCCGCGCCTCCCTCGATTCCGCCTGTGACAAATGGGGCGTCAAGGTGATGCGCGTGGAACTCCGCAACGTGATCCCGCCCGAGGATATTCGCATCACCATGGAAAAGCAGATGACCGCCGAACGGAACCGCCGTGCCGCGATTCTCGAGGCCGAGGGCGCCAAGCAGAGCGCCATTCTGCGCGCCGAAGGCGAAAAACAGGCCGCCATCGTGAGCGCCGAGGGTCAGAAGCAGAGCGCCATTCTCGAGGCAGAAGGTCAGGCCGAAGCCCGGCTTCGCGTGGCCAATGCCGAAGGTCAGGCCATCACCCTCATCAGTCAGGCCCTCCAGAATCAGGTAAAAGATCCCGCTTCCTACCTCATCGCACTCAAGTATCTCGAATCTCTCAAGGACATCGCCGCCAACAGCAACAAGACGGTGTTCCTCCCCTTCGAAACCAGCGGCGTGCTCAGTTCCCTCGGCAGTATCAAGGAATTGCTGACCACCGTGAAATGATCCGCTATCGCCCGCGCTCCGCGCTTCCCTACGAGGCGCGGAGCGCGGCGAGGATGCTCAGCCGCGACGCCCGCACCGCGGGCAACACCCCGCCCACCAGTCCCATGCTGATCGCGAAGATCAGGGAACCGATCACGATCCCCGGCGTCAACTGAAATCCGAAGGCCAGCTCGGAAAAGGATCCGAAGTTGATCGTGGAGATGCTGATGAACTGCAGTCCCGACGCGAGCAGCACTCCCACTCCTCCCCCCAGCAGCGAAATGAACAGGGACTCGGCGAGAAAGGCCACCAACACGGCGCCTCGCCCGAATCCGAGTGCCCGCAGAGTTCCGATCTCCGTGGTGCGATTGGCCACGGCCGCGTACATGGTGATCATCGCGCCCACCATCGCACCGAAACTGAAGATGATGGTGATCACGAGTCCCACCACGCGAATGAAGGTGGCCATCATTTCGGACTGCTCGGCATAAAACACCCGCTCCCGCTTCAATTCGAGCTGCTGCAGCCGGGGATCGGCCGCCATGCGTGCTCTCATCGCCTCGAGGCCGTTCAGATCGCCGAGTCGAAAGGTCAGGGCGCTGTACACGGGCCGTCCGAAGGCGGGAAGCAGCATGTCCACATCTCCCCAGATTTCGCTGTCGAACCCGCTCTTGCCGGCGTCAAACACCCCGGTGATGAGCCACTGCCGTCCGCCGAACTTCAGGTATTCCCCGATGCCCGCGCCCTCGAAGCGTCCGTGAATCGCCGACCCGACGATCACCTCGTTACTCCCGAGACGAAACATCCGCCCCTCCACCAGCCGCACCTGGGTGCGCAATACCAGGGCCTCGGGGGTCACACCACGCACGATCACGTTGCCCATGTCCTGGGATCCGAACTTGAAGAGATTGATGATCACCGAGAGTTCTGTGGAGATGAGTGGCCGGTCTCCGGGTCCCATCGCGATCTCGGGAAAGGTGCGGATGACGGCGGCCTGCTCCCGTTCGATACTGCTGATGGTCTCGGTAGTGGAGGCCTTGCGGATGACGAGAATGTTGTCGTCCCGCCCTGTCCCCACCAGGGTCTGCTGGAGTCCGCTCGCGAGCATCAGTACGGCCGCGAACACGAACACCACGAGGGCGATGCCCCCGGTGGTGAGGATCGTGGTGAGCTTTCTCGTCCAGAGATTGCGGACGCTGTATGACAGGGGTATCGCCATCGTTCCTATCCGATGTGACGGAGTCCTTCGACAATACTGGTTTTGAGTGCCCGCTGAATGGGCACCAGGGACGCGAGGATCCCCACGAGCAACGCGAAGCTCCCCGCGAGAAGCAGGGTGCCGAGGTCGATCGCGAAAACGGGGAAGAAGCTCGACAGCTCCACGGCGATCCCCGCGATGATGGGGTAGGTGAGGGCCATGCCGAGCCCCGCGCCCAGGGTCGCGATGAGGAGGGACTCGCCGAGGATGAGGCCCACGATATGGTATCCGGTGAAGCCCAGGGTCTTGAGCACCGCGTACTCCACGATCCTCTCCCGAGCCGTCATCACCATCGTGTTGGCGAGCACGAGAAGAATGATGCCGATGATGATATAGGAGATGGACTGCATGGCGAGAATGATGGCGCTCGACATTGAAATGAAGCCTTGAATGAAGGCCTTCTCCGTCTCGGTTTTCGTTTCCGCCGGGGAATTTTTGAACATCGCGTCGATCTGCTGGGAGATGTCCGCCGAGGCGTCGGGATTGGCGATCTGTACGATGTACCACCCCACCATGCCGGCGCGCGGGGGCTGGTCCCGCTTCATCACTTCGTCCAGGTATTCGAAGTGAAAGAACATCTGGGTTTCGTCGGCCGCGGGAATGGTGCCACGATAGATGCCTTTGACGACAAAGGTGTACTCGCCGGGATAGATGTCCCCGCGCACCGTCATCGCGTCCCCGATCTTCAGATTGTACTTCTCTGCGGTCTTCCGTCCGAGAATGCACGCATTGCGGTGCTGCAGGAAGGCCTGCTTCTGGTCTTCGGGAACCACGTATTCGGAATACACTTCGAGCATGGTTTTTGGATCGCAGGCGATACGCGGAAAGAAGTTCTTTTCGTCGATGTACACGCCCTGGAACCAGCAGGCCCAGGTGAGGTTGGTGACGCCGGGAATGCCGAGGATGCGCTCCTTGTAGTACAGGGGCAGGGGAAAGATGAAGGACACCGAATGACGGGTGACCAGGCGATTGGGAGAGGTGGCGTCGGCTCCGATGTACCAGGCCGAGATCACCGTGCGCAGCAGGGCGAAGGCCATCACCGCGACGGCGATGCCCAGCACGGTGAGAGCGGAGCGGAGCTTGTGACGCAGGAGGTTGCGTCCGATGAGGACGAACACCCTCACTGCAGTTCGCCCTTCTCCAGATGGCGCTGCACCGAGGCCCGTTCGGCGGCCCGGGGATCATGGGTCACCATCACGATGGTCTTGCCGAATTCCGCATTGAGTCTCTGCAACAGGTTCAGGATATCCTCCGCCGAGCGTCGGTCGAGATCTCCCGTGGGCTCATCGGCCACGAGGATGGTAGGATCGGTGACGAGGGCCCGGGCGATGGCCACGCGCTGCTCCTGTCCCCCCGACAGCTGTTTGGGATAATGGGTCATGCGATCGGCCAGTCCCACCACGCGGAGGGCGGTTTCCACATGCTCTCGTCGTTCGGCTTTGCTCAGTCGGGTCAGGAGGAGGGGCAGTTCCACATTCTCGAAGGCGTTGAGCACGGGCAGAAGATTGTAGAACTGGAAGATGAAGCCGATGTGGGAGGAGCGCCACACCGCGAGTTCGGATTCGGAGAGCGTGGCCACTTCTTCTCCGGCCACGAGCAGGGAGCCGGCCGTAGGCTGATCGATGCCCGCGATGAGATTGAGCAGGGTGGTCTTGCCCGAGCCCGAAGGGCCCATGAGGGCAAGAAACTCCCCTTCCGCGATGTCCATGCTGATATCCTGGAGCACGGGAATTTCGATGGTATCGCGGTAGTAGGACTTGTACAGATTGCGAATTTCGACGATGGCCATGGCGTGTCCTGCTCGCATGCGACCTAGTGGGAACCGATCTGCACGGCGTCCCCATCCTTCAGATCCGCGCCGGGCTGGAGCACCACCTTGTCTCCGGCTTTCACCCCGCCCTGGATTTCGACGGTGGTTCCCAGATTCCGTCCTCGCGTGACGGACACTCGTTTCACCGTGCCTTCCCGCAGGACAAAAACCACGGTCTTTCCCTCGGACGTGACGAGGGCCTCGGGATTCACGGTAAGGATGCGGGGCTGGTCCACCAGCGTGATATCGGCATCCTTGTCCAGAAAGGTCACCTTCGCGCTCATCTCGGGCAGCACCTTCGCATCCAGATCGAGGAAGCGCACCTTGGTCATCACCGTGGCCTTGGTGCGATCGGCGGTGGGCACGATCTTGCTCACCCGCCCTTTGTACCGATGTTCGGGATAGGCATCGAGGGTGATTTCGCAGGGTTGGTCGAGGCTGATGCGTTGAATATTGGATTCCGACACGTCGGCTTCCACCTCGAGGGAGCTCATGTCGGCCATGGTCACCACGGCGCCTCGGGAATTCGACGCCGCCCCGAAGGGGGCCACCACCTCACCCACGTCGGCATTCTTGGTCAGCACCGTGCCATCGAAGGGCGCGCGGATGCGGGTATTTTCCAATTGAATCTCCGCGGCTCTCAGGGCAGCCTCGCTCGCGCGGATTCCCGCCCGGGCCGCCGCCACTGCGGCCTCGGCTCTCTTGAGTCGGGCCTCGGCCACATCGAGATCGGACTGGGACAGGGAGCCCACCGCATGGAGATTCCGTGCCCGCCCCCCCTGGGCCTTCGCATCCGCCTGTTCCGCCTCGGCCTGCAAGAGCAGGGCCTTGCCATTGTCGATGGCCGCCCGGGCCTGCGCGATGGCGGCTTCCATGTCGCTGCTTTCGAGCCGGGCAATCACCTGATCGGCACGCACCCGGTCCCCCTCCACCACATGCAGGGCCACCAGCCGTCCCGTGCCTTTGCTGGCCACCGCGGCCTTGCGCTGGGCCACCACATAGCCACTGGCCAGAAGCTGCTGCCGGGTTTGGGCGGGAGAGACCTCGGAAATCGACGTGGTCAGCACCGTCGGGGGACCCGACAGAGCCCCACTCATTCCCAGAATCACGATGAGAAGCAAAACCCCTCCCGCAATCCATAGCCAAAGCCGACGCCTTCCCCGCTTCGGCGTGCGAACCACTCTTCGGGGTGCGTTCCCCCGGTCAATCGTGAGACTGGACAGATTCACGTCAGGTTCCGTGTTCATACACTATTCTTTCCGTGTTGACGAAGCTCTTAATCTACAAATAAACGCGGAAAGTAGCACGGAAGCTCCCCCTGAAGAATGAGAGATTTTCAGATTTGCGATTTTTGATTTCCGATGTGCGATTTTCCCGCGCGGTGGATGTCTGTTCCGTCCGTACGTCTGATACCAACGGGCGACGGTTGCCGCCGCACGAATATCGTAACGACGACACGCTTCTTCCAGTCCCCATCCCTCCTGATCTATCGCCTTGATCACCGTCCGTTTGAAGGCTTCACTGTACCTCCGCTGATGCATCTGATCCTCCTCCAGGGGGGCGCGCCACCCCGCGTCAATGTGTCAACACATGGAAGGACGATACAGGGGAATGTCAAGGGAATTGGAAATTGGAAATTGGAGATTTTTCAGGACGGTACACCCCGCCCAATTTCCAATCCCCAATTTCCAATCCCCAATTCTTCATCTCACCACCACCTTCCCCATCGCGACCCGGTCGGAACCGGCGTGGACCTGGGTGAGATAGAGGCCGGGAGCAAGGCCCCGTGGCTGCCAGAGAGCTTCGTGGTGGCCCGGATCACGGCGCCCCTGCTCCAGACGAGCGACGATCCGCCCCAGAAGATCCCGAACCAGAATGGTGACCTCGCTCGGCGCGGTGAGGGCATAGGGCAGATGCACCGCCCCACCTTGCGGGACCGGGTTGGGCCAGGCCGGAGGGAGGGTGAAGGAGGAGGGAGCGGGTGATAAAGGGGAAGGAGCGGAGAGAAGAAGCTCTGGGGGGAGAAGGCAATACACGGCATCGGCAAAGTAATTCGGTGAGGAGCGACCCAGCACCCAGATGTCTCCACTCGGGTTTTCTATCAAGGCATTGCCTCCTTCCCCGAGCACCTCGTTTGTGACCAGCGGCCACGACACCCCACCATCACGGGATATGCGAAGAGACGATCCATCTCTGTAAAGAAACGTGCCATCCATCAGGGCAAGAAGCCGTAATCCCCGTCCCCGAACTTGCAGGATGCCGTCTTCCGTACTCCTCGAAATGCGAACTGCGGACCAGGTTTCTCCGAAGTCCAGACTCACCACGAGCGAGTCATTGTACCTATTCAGGAACATGATACCTCGTCCATCCAGGGCCACACTTCTCACCACGAACAACCGATTCAGTGTACTTCCATACACGCGAGGCGGAGGTTGAATCGGACGCGACTCCCAGATTGTGTACGGATACCGAGACCACACGGTATACCATTGCCGTGCGGTGTCTTTTTCCACTACCAGACACCGAAGGGTGGAATCCAGGGGGGACACCACTACGCGGTCAAAGACGTCCGCGTTCACACCCGGTAGCCTGAGGGAATCCTGAATTTCCCAGGTCTCACCCTGATCCGTGCTCAACGCCCAGAAAATGGTGCCGTGGGACTCCAGGGCATGCACGAGGCGCCCCCCCTTGCCGCGTACACAGGTCGCGGCAGACCGCATGCTCAGCGGCGCGAGGCGAGGACGATTCCAGGTCCGGCCTGCATCGTCCGAGTATCCGTAGCATCCAAGGTGATACCGCCCCTGCTCTCCCACAACGAGCATCGCATGCCAGGCATCCGTGATCGTGAACGCGTTGGGTACGGGAGGGAGTACAATACGCGATGCCGACCAGGTTATTCCCTGATCGCCGGATTGAAAAAGCGTATGATCTCTGCGAATCACAATATAATCGCGATACCAATCTCGAGTGATCTCACTTTTCTCGGTATAAAAGAAAGATCCCTGATAATCCACCGTTGTTTTCCAGGTCGCGCCGAAATCGCGCGTTACATAGGTCACATACTTCATCGAATCCGGCTCCGTGGGGTTATTTCCAAATGGAATGCACCCCTTGACCACGCCAAATCCGGTTGGCGAGCATGATGCGAGGCAGGCCCCCATGAGATTGAAGCTGGACCAGGAGCGCCCCCCGTCCGTGGTGCGGTGAATCGCATCCAGCGCCATGATGCCCACATCTTCGTTGAACCATACGGGAGAGACGCGATTGAGATTGCTCCACACCATGGTGCGAAAGTACTTCGCCGCGCCGCGACCCGAAAAGAGTCGAGTGGTCCATTCCTTCCCCTGATCCGTGCTGGTTTGAATCTGAAGCGACACTTCGTCCAGGTCCGGATAGCGCCGATCTTCCATGGTCAGGCAGGTTGTGAGCAACACGCTATCCCGCGAACGCGTAAACTGCAGGGCATCACTGATCCAAAAACTCGCCTGGTTACTCGATTGGAAGCGAGAAGGAACATCCTCGATATGATCCGCCGTGGCACGGAATCGATACTTCACTCTCCCGATAAAGGACTCGTGCGAATTGGTGAGCATGAGCCAGCGATCCGCCGACAGGGGAAGAACCGCCCCAATGGAATTGGGTTCATCGAGATTGATGCGTGGCACGGTACAGGCTCGCCAGGTCTGTCCTCCATCCGTCGTGGTCCAGAAGACCGAGTCTCCATCACAGTAGGCGCCGAGCTTGTCCGTGGCGAAGGTCAGGGAGCCCAGGGTCGAGGTCGCCAGGACCTCCGTCCAGCTCTTCCCTCCGTCGCTGGAGCGGATCAAGGCCCCGTGCACCACGGCGGGGGGATCCACCCGACGTATGGTTTGCCCCAGAATGGTGAGGGAATCGAGTATTTTCACCGCAGTCGGAAAATTGGTGGTGCTGAACGGATAAGGGACGGATACGCTCCGATACCAGGTTTTTCCCGCGTCACTGGAGTATCGCAGCAAGGAGCTCGGATATCGCATCTGGCCGAAATCCGCACCAATGGCAACACCCCCACTGTAGAGGGCCACGATCCCGGAATCTCCGAAACATCGGAACGCAAGGGGGGTCGGAAAAACAGGAAACAGCATCCGAGGCTGAGCGTGAATCCCCACGGACGTAAGGAGCAGAACGAGAAGGCATGAGACTCGTTTCATGGTACACCTCTATCCGATCAAGGTTGTATTGGAAGATCCGGGCAAAAGAACCCTCGATCCTTGAAAACAGCGTCGCGGCAGGAAAGACGAGGACCATCACAGCATCGAAGGGGATCCCGACATAAGGTGGCTTTTGGAGAGGCTTTGACATAGCACAGGACAGTAGGACCACCGAAAGCACCATCGCAACAGGTTCGACACGTCTTGGGGTTGTTATAGATTGCTCCCGGAATATCCGTGCCGTTGATCTTTTCCATATTGGCGCGATACACTTCAAACTTCTGCAATTCGGTACGCCGAGCAAGAGCCGCACTGCTGGTATCCGGCTCCGGAAAGAGAGAACAGGCATATCGTATCGCATCCCCAACGGTTCGAAATGGTATTGCGGGTGCGGGAGCGGGCAGGCAGCCCATGATCCAGGAGCCCAGAACGGCCGCTTCCCAAAAACGCTGATCGATTCCTCCACTGGTATAGAAGATAGGACCACCGAATCCCAACAGCCCCATCAAGAGCATATCGCAGACCACGCGAACCGGAGAGCAGGGGTTGTTTGGTGAGGTCCTGCTGGAACAGGGATCGCATTTCAGCTCTATGTATGGCTGAATCTGGCGCTTATAGCCTTGCAGATTCTGGTCGTCGAATGCTCGAGAGATCTGGAAGTAGTATTTCGCAATATCAGAGAAGGATGCCACGCTATAATACAGATCCGGGGACAGAATGAGACGCCCCGTACGGACATGTCCCGCGTGATTCTGTACGATCATGTCGATAAGATTTCTATCATAGGTAGAGAGATAGATGCGTTGCAGAATGGGGCTCTGGCCATCCGAAGCCGCCAGCATTTCGTTGAGATAATCGAGTACGAGTTGGATATACCAAGATTTATGGTTCTCCCATTCAGAAAGAACCACGTCTATGGGAGTATCTGGTTCAACTAGACTTAATGAGATTAAAAACTCCTTTATTAGATCAGGATTTGACAGCATCAAGTCATAGAGCTCATCAAAGTGATAGTTCTGCTCATTCGTTGTGGAGATAATCCAATCCAGGTCCTGTGGACCCAGAGGGGGCGCAAATTCGAATTTCGGTAATAATGTAGGAGGGTTGTTGTAGCCCGGTGTGTAGGTGAGAAAGGGAATGAAAGCCCCCGCGCGCTGTCCCCCCTGATGTTGCGGACTACTTGCATCGATGATCATGGTTTTCGGATTCTGGAACACCTGCGAGAGCCGCTGGAGTATCGGATCTCTCTCCGTCGGGGACAGGTACCCCGTTACCACCTTCGTGACTCCAAGATCTCGCCAGTATTTCCAGTGTCGCGCCATATGGTCCAGTTTCGCATTCCGTGCATTGCGATCCACTTCCGGAGCATAGCCCTGATCCAGAAAGTCATCCAACCA
>CAYQST010000024.1:0-50896 GCA_964420295.1 uncultured Chromatiales bacterium
TCCCGCGTCTTCCTCATCTCCGGCCCAGGTGGCATTCACGCTCGAACGGGACATGTCGGTGGGGGTCTTCGTCTACGATCTTCTGGGCCGCCGCCAGCGGGTTCTCCACGAAGGCCGCCTTCCCGCGGGGCCCCAGCGCTTCACGCTCAGCACCACCGGCCTCTCGCCAGGACTCTACTTCGTCACGGTGTCCACGCCCGAAGGAGTGAGGGTGGGGAAGGTGGTCGTAAGGAAGTGAATACGTGAATGGGTGAATACGTGAATCTGTGAAGAGTGAAGAGAAAAGGGTGAAGAGTGAAGGGCCGAGTACTCTTTACTCTTCACCCTTCACTTTTTACTCTCTTGACTTTTCCTCGGCTGTTTTCCAAGTTTCGGCATTGCAGTTAATCGCCATTTATCTCATCGAATGAGCGGGCTCTCCCATGAAACCAAACATGCGACTCTTCATTCTGCTTTTCATGATATGCGCGACTCTGCCTTGCCAGGCCCAGTGGCGCTGGCTCTACCCTTCCCTGCGCGGAGAGTTCCGTTCCTGCGTCATGGCAAGCGCCGAGCATGCATACATTCTTACCGCCTCGGATAGCGTGCTGGAGACCAGGGATCAGGGGCGGACATGGACCACCATGGAAGTGGACGGACTGCCTACCTTCGGAGTGTTCTTTCGCCCGTCTCTGGGATTCCTGGTGGTGCGAGACCGGGGTGCGGGTTCCAATCTCCTGCTTTCCTGGCATATCCTGAAGACCTCGGACGGGGGGCAGAGCTGGAATCGCCTGCCTCCCACCTTTGGAGATGTGGTGGATGTGTACTTCGGCACGGATTCCCTGGGCTGGTTGACCCTGCGCACGGGAGCGGGCCTGCACACGACGGACGGAGGGCAGACCTGGGAACCGAACGCGCCGGGGACCCCACCGATCATTCGCTGGATGGATCGCAACACCTGGTATGGATACCGGCACTATACCACTGAAGTCGGACGAAGGGACAGTGTGCTCTGGTACTCTTTTGACGGGGGTGCCAGCTGGGAAGCGAGAGCGTTTACGGCTATCCCAAGTATCAATCCACGCTATACGCAGCAATCCGGAAGTTTGGCTCTTACGCATCTCTCTGCAGATACACTATTGGCTATGTACATCGCGTATGTTCGAGATCCCAAGATGCAATCGAATTATACGTTTCTTAGTATCGCGCGCTCAACAGATAGAGGCCGTGCCTGGACCATGGTCTATCGTCCCGTTTTCCTTATGCCCGGGGGGATCGTTCCGGCGGCAGACGACCCCCTCCCTCGTGCCTTTCCCTACCGGTTCCTTACGGTGAGCGACTCGGTCCTGACCGTAGTCGCGGAGCGCAGCAACGGTTGGCTACGATCCGGAGACGGTGGACAGCAATGGACGAATATCGACACCTTGTTTGATTCGTTTACACGGTGTGGGATCGATGCAGATCATGCCGGGAATGTCATCGCGGTTTCCGCGTCGCGCAAGCGCGTGCAATGGAGTATCGATGCTGGGGTAACGTGGAATCGACGTGACGACATGGAGCTCATAAATTTCGGGAAACAGCAACCTCTCCTTTCAACCCATTTCTCGGGTCTGGTATTGGGCGTTGATCCCTATTACGTCGCGATTTCGAGGAATGGGAACCTGGTTTTCACGGGAGTGCAGGCGCTTCCTGACAATTCAAGTACATTTCGGATTATCGACACTGGCCCCTGTCATTCCATCGACGATACACGAACCGTATTGGTGAGTACAACAACGGATACAATTCAAATGTATGAATTATCCGACGATCGGGAATGGATCCCTCGGACCGAACTGTTCCAGAAGACAACTCCGGGGCTCTCAAAGCTGGGGACGTCCTATAACCTCGGATCGGGGCATGCTGTGATCACGGCAGATCATGGAGTCATCTACGCGTCCCTCGATGCTCCCCCAGGGTGGAGAAAAGTGGATTCCATATCGGTGCATACGTTGTATAATGCTCCGTACCAACATTTGAAGTACTTTTCTCGGGAGGAGGGAGTGTGCGTGTCATTTGGATATGTGACATACTCGAGTCGAACGGGTATGGACAGTCTTGTGTACTACCTGACAGTGCGGTCGACTGTCGATGGGGGGAACTTATGGACGAGAATTCAGACTCCATTTGAACAATTCATACAGTATATTCCACCCATGTTGCCATCCCCGATATCGATATATTATTATCTTACGATTTTGCAACGTCACACATACCTTAGTGCCAATCCAGATGGAATTCGACGAACGACGGATTGGGGGAGGACATGGACCTTGGTCTACCCCACTACGGAAAGTATCCTTTCCATCAGCGCGGCGGATTCGCTCCACGCTTTCGCCACCACAGAGCACGAATTGCTGGGTACCAACGATGGGGGGCAAACATGGTCCCGCATCACTCCGCGAGATGCCACGGGACAGATTCTGAGCTCGGGGAGCTTTACAGGGGTTTTTACCACACCCTCGGGCTTCGTGCTGGCCTGCCTGCCCGATGGCTTCATCGGGGCCATGGCGGATTCCGTCCTGACGGGGGTGGACCGACCAGAGCCCGTTCTCCCCACCGACCCGCTTCGTATCTACCCAAACCCGGGTGTCGCGGGCGGGACAGTCCGCATCCAGTTTTCACAGCAGACAGCGGGGAGTGCCTCGATTACCCTGTACTCTTCCCTGGGCCAGCGTCTGCATCACGAAATCCTCGACGACCATCACGTAGGTCCTCGTGAGACAACGCTCGCCACCGCCTGCCTCCCGCCAGGACTCTACTTCATCACGGTGTCCACGCCCGAAGGAGTGAGGGTGGGGAAGGTGGTGGTCGGAAGGTGAATAAGGTAATGAGTGAATACGTGAATATGTGAAGAGTGAAGGGCCGCGCACTCTTTCCTCTTCACCCTTCACTCTTTTCTCTTTTCTCTTTCCTCCCCAGCCATGCCACTTCCGTTCCGAATCCGTACATTTGGATTTTTCCTGCTATCCGTGACATGCGCTCCCGCTTCTCCCTCCCCTCTCATCTGCGTTACCTTCTTGGCGTCACGAGCGTGCTGCTCGTGGTGTTCACGATGTTCCGCGGCGTGCTGGTGTTTCTGACACGAGAGGGATGGACGGGAGACACGGCATCCCTGCTCCTGCCGGCCCTCGGCATGGGACTGCGCTTCGACATGGTGATCGCCGCCTATCTGCTGCTGATTCCCTTCCTGCTGCTCTCCGTCACCGAACTCGTGGGGTGGAGACCCCGCGTCCTCACCGCGTCGCTGAATTGGTATTTCGGCACGCTCGGCATCATCGCCTTCCTGATCTGCGCGGCGGACCTTCCCTTCTATGCCCACTTCAATACGCGACTCACGGTGGACAGTCTGCAATGGATCGATAGTCCCCTCTTCGTGCTCGGCATGATCGTCGAGGATCCGTCCTACCTCCCCTTCCTGATCGGCTTTCTTGCACTCTCCATCCTCTGGGTGCTCTTCCTGGCGCGCTGGCGGACTCGTCACCTCCCGGCATGGACGGGCAGACGCACGCCCGACGCACGGTGGTCCCGCCACCTGCCCCTGGCCCTTCTCGGTGCCTTCCTACTTCTCGCGGGAGCCCGGGGTCGCCTCGACGAGAAGTCCCCCATCCGCTGGGGCACGGCATTTTTCAGCAGCTCGCCCCTGGCAAATCAGACGGGACTCAATCCCGTGTACACCCTCGTGCAGAGCTGGAGGGACAGCCGGAAATATGCGTCCCTGTCTCTGATTTCCGAAGCGAAGGCCTGGGAGATCATGCGGGAAGAACTGCGGGTTCCCGCCTCTTCGCTGGACAATCCGCTCGGACGACATGTGGAACCCGAGGAACCGGCCCGAGGCTGGAACCTCGTTCTCGTGATCATGGAAAACATGAGCGCCGCGAAAATGGAATGGGGGGGAAATCGGGACCGACTCACCCCCCGCCTCGACAGTCTCGCACGTACGGGACTCCTGTTCACGCGCATGTTCAGTACAGGGACCCACACCTACAACGGCGTCTATTCCACCCTGTTCGGGTTGCCCAGTCTGCTGCACATCCATCCCATGAAGGATATCGCCAGCATGCAGCGCTTCGGAGGACTGGCCTGGACTCTGCGAAACGCGGGGTATTCGACGATGTACTTCACCACCCACGACGAGCAGTTCGACAACATCGGGGGCTTTCTGAGCGCGAATGGATTCGATCGGGTGGTGAGTAAAAAGGACTATCCTTCGTCCCGCGTGGAAAGCACCCTCGGCGTGCCCGATCATGCCCTCTTCGAACTGGCCCTGCCGGAACTCCGGAACGCGGCCGCGTCGGGTCGCCCCTTTTTCGCCACCCTCCTCACCGCGAGCGACCACAGTCCCTACGTCCTTCCCACGGATATCCCCTTCCGGCCCCGTCACGCCGATCTGCCCCGCGCGATGGTGGAATATGCGGACTGGTCCCTGGGCCATTTCATGGATCTCGTGCGCCGGGAGCCCTGGAGCGCGAACACGGTGTTCGCCTTCGTGGCGGACCACGGCACGAATTTCGGGGGACCCTACGACATCACCCTGAGTTTCCATACCATCCCCTTCATCGTGCTCGTCCCGGGCACCGCCCCCGCCCGGCTTGAAGGACTCGCGTCGCAGATGGACGTGGGGCCCACCCTTCTCGGATTGCTGCGCCAACCCTGGATCAACACCACGATGGGGATCGATCTGCTCGCGGAATCCCGTCGCCACGTCGTGTTCTGCGAGGATCGCACCATCGCCTGCCTCGATTCCTCATTTCTCTTTATCCGCCGTCCAGACGGCCGCGAAACCCTGCACGACTGGAGCACGCGCTCAGCCGAAAACCTCCTGCCCCACCAGGGGGGCCGCGCCGCTACCCTGCGCGCGGTGGCCCTGGCCACCTTCCAAAGCGCCCAGGGCCTCATCCGTCGTCACCTCGTCGCCCCGGTATCCCCGCCCCGCTCGCGATGACCGACTCCGCCCTCCTGTCCCTGCTCACCCAGGCGGCCGAGCTCGCCGCCATCCTCGTCAAGTCGCCCGAGTCGTCTTCGGCCCTGACCTCCCGCCTGCTCCATGCACGCAAGCGGCTGACCCGCGACGACCGTCGCGCCATCGCCCATCTGGCCTATGGCACGCTGCGCCTCTGGGGCGCCGTGGATCCGGAGATCCATGCTCCCCAGCTCATGGCCCGTGCCCTCCGGCACCTCGGCCCTCGCGCCATCGCGCGCGCCATCCAGGCCGGTCTCCACGTCGAGGTCTGGGATGCCCGATCGGATCTGCCGGGTTCGCTTCCCGAGTTTTCGGATCCCGAGGTCTGGTATTCCGCGCTCGCCCGAATCTCAGGTGAGGTGGAACCCTTTCTGCCGGATCCCACGGTGCCCCTGCTGCCCAGCCCCCTCGTGGAGGATCTGCGCGGTTCATCCACCCATCCCTGGACGGACTCGGAATGTCGCGACCTGGGCCTGGCCCTGGCCCGGCCGCCGCGGCTCTGGCTGCGGGTTCGCCATCGCGAAGGCGCCATGGAACGGGTTTGGAGCGAACTGACGGAAAGAGGTATCCTGGTGCATCCCCACCCCTTTCTGCCCCGCTGTATCGCCCTGGCAGAGCGAACGGACCTCTCCACCCTGCCTGCCTGGCGGGAGGGTGACTGCGAGATTCAGGATGCGGGCAGCCAGGTCATCGCCCCGGCACTCGGCGTCCGACCGGGCATGACCGTGCTCGATGCCTGTGCGGGAGGCGGGGGCAAGACCCTGCACCTAGCCGAGCTCCTCGACGGGAGCGGCACGGTCGTGGCGCGGGACGCCAGCGATGCCCGCCTCGCGGGCCTGGAAAAACGGGCCGCGCGGGTGAACACCCGCCGTATCCGTGTTGAAAAGCAGGCCACCCGCAACCGCGACCGCTTCGACGCCATTCTGTTGGATGCGCCCTGCTCGGGCCTCGGCACTGCCCGGCGCCACCCTACCCTTCTTTGGCGCACAACGCAAAGAACTCTGGTAAAACTTCATGCGCTGCAATCGCGCATTCTCGATGAGGCCGTGACCCAGCTCCTGCCCGGTGGAACCATCCTCTACGCCACCTGTTCCTTTCATCCCCGCGAGAACGAAGAAGTGGTGCGTGCCTTTCTCGACCGTCATTCGGACTTCCATCTCTCGCCGATCCATCCTCACGGCGCCGCTGAGGGACTCCTTCTCCCTGGTCTCGACCCGATGGCAGGGATGTACTTCCTGCATCCCGCCCTGTGTGACGGAGATGGATATTTCTTCGCCAGATTGAAGCAGGGTTGAGATTGGTAGGATTTTTCCGTTACTTCGCGGAGTTACGAGACCTTTCTTTCTCATTCAACATACGAGGCCGCCCATGAGAAAATGCGTACCGCTTTGCTTTCTTCTCGTCGCGATGCTATTCACCAGCGTGGGATTTGCACAGGGCACTCCCCAACAACCCCGGACGGTTTTGATCGAGCAATTTACCGGAACCTGGTGTCAATGGTGCCCCTATGGCGCGGACATCATCAAGAATCTTCTCGCCACCAATCCCTACGTCGCCGCGATCGCGTATCATATGCCGTCGAGCTCCACCGGTACCGAGCCGATGAACACTCCGGAAGCGACATCGGTGGATGATTCTCTGGCCGTGACTGGCTATCCTACCGGCGCGGTGGACCGGCATCTCTGGCAGACCGGCACAAACACCTATGCCCTCGCCATCAGTCGCAGCGCCTGGAGTCAGGCCGTGACGGTGTCGCAGCAGGTACCTCCCGGAGCCGAAATCTACATAGCGGGCACCTACCACATCTCCACGCGAGTGCTGAATCTCAGCGTGTCCTACGTGGTGCCCGACACCCTGGTTGGCCAGTATTTTCTCTTCGCCGTCCTCGTGCAGGACAGTCTGAATTTCGCGCAAACATATTATCAGCCCTCCGGGAGCGTTACCACCCTCAGTCCGTACTGGCATCTGAACGTCATGCGCAAGATGATCACAGGGCCCAACGGCATGCCGATTAGCACGAGCGGCTCCATCCTTCCGGGCGTATACACCAAGACAATGAGCTACACCATGCCGAGCGGCATGTCGGGCATCAGTCACAATCTGCGCCTGATCGTGTTCATTGCCCGTCATTACGGCATCGCGTACGGAAGCCGGGATATCGTGCAAACCCAGGCCAGACCCTACAACGCTGTCGTCAGCACGGTGCCGGTGGAACTGATGGGCTTCAACGGCGCCCGGTCCGGTGATGGCATCCGCCTCTTCTGGCGCACCGCGAGTGAAGAACACAATCAGGGATTCGACATCGAACGCCGTCCCGTGGATGGAACCTGGTCCACCATCGGCTTCGTCGAGGGACGCGGCACCACGAAGGAAGACCAGTACTACGAATTCGTCGACGCGAAGCCCACCCCGGGCCAGGTGTACGAGTACCGCCTCCGTCAGAAGGATTACGACGGCAGCGACCATCTCTCGGATGTGATCCGCGTGGACTTCACGGCCCTGCCCACGACAACCCGCCTCACCCAGAACTATCCGAATCCCTTCAACCCGACCACCTTCATCACCATGGAACTGGCCTCCCCCGCTCCCGTCACCCTGCAAGTGTTCGACGCGATGGGACGCCTCGTCTCCACCCTCGCCCAGGGCGAATACCAGGCCGGCTCCTGGAGCTTCCGCTGGGACGGCACCGATGCAAATGGTATGGCCATGCCCACGGGCCTGTATTATTATCGTCTGACCACTCCCACCCATTCGGAAACCCGCCAGATGATGATGGCCCGCTGATCGATTTCTCCTCCTTCACGAAAAGGGTTGAATGGCACTGCCGTTCAACCCTTTTTCCATTCCCTCATTCCCTCATTCACCCATTCCCTCATTCACCCATTCACCCATTCCCTCATTCACTCATTCCCTCATTCACATCTTCCTGTACACCACCGGCATCCTCCCCTTCCACGCCGCCCAGGTCTCAGAATCTGTCATTAAGTCCGCCATGAAATGCGCCACGGCGATGCGACTGGTTTTTCCCGCGTTGAAGATGGGACTCCGGGTGGGAGAAGCATGCACTGAATAGGGTCGGACAGTCTCCTCATCAATAAGGGTGTCCGGTCTCACGGCAGCCCACTCGATCACGGGATGAGTCGGTCCAATGTGTGAGCGGAGGAACTCCGCCGCATCCTCATTGTCCGCCTGGGGCGGAAGGATGACGCGCAGGGCGCCGATCACGAGGCGCTCGGCGAGGGTTCGCGGTTCATCGAGGTCGCGATTGCGATTTCCCGTCGTGTTCATCAGCACAAAGCGCACGGGTGCGGACCTGCGGTTTTGAAGTACGTTGCAGAGCCGTGACGTGGCGTCGGTGACGAGACGTCGAGGTGGGAGAAAGATGCCCTTCACGGTGATCGGGTGCCCCAGACAGCAGCCTACGGCCTCGCAGCCCTCCACAAGGCGCTCGAGGGCGGAGTCGTCGAAATCCAGGATCGCCCCGGTGAGGATTTCCAGGTGAGGATGAGCGCGAAGGTCCGCGGGTAGCCCCTCTGCCGAACGGACGAGAGCGCGCACCTGAACCTGGCGCTGCAGGAGCTGTGCAACGAGGAGGCGTCCGGTGGCACCCGTGGCGCCTACCACGAGCGCCGTCATGCTTCCTCCGTCCAGGTCCAGGCCAGACGCACGATGAACCCGAGGCAAAGAACCTCGACCGAACCGAAGATGAGGTACGTGAGACTTGTGTTTCCTCCCCCCACGATCCAGGCGATGGTGAGCAATCCCGCAACGATGTTCGCCCAGCGATTGATGGCAGGGCGCAGGATCCGCGACAGTAGGATCATGGCAATGGGGATCTCGAGCAGAAGGGTGAAGGCCACAAGAAGCCCGGGAGACGGGTGCATCGTCATCATTTGCTCGATCGCTCCCGGATTGAGTAGTCCGACGATGTCGGCAAAGACCATGTTGAAGAGGACCACGATCCACAATGTGGACAGCAGAACCCGTCTTTTCTCCCCATCGCCCACGAAGACGCGCTGTGTCATGTCAACTCCTGAAGGTGGTGGCTGGTGCGGGTTGATCCTGAATGAAATCCCTGCGAGGCAGGGCGCTTCGTTCGCGCCCCTTCCCATCGAAGTATCATTCGGAGGACCCGGCGTACGTATCCATCCCCATCCAGGTTACATCCTTCTTCCCTCTTTACTCTTTACTCTTCACTCTTTCCAACTCCAACAACCTCTTCTTCCTTTCCAGTCCCCCGCCAAATCCCGCCAGTCCTCCATTCCCCGCCACCACGCGATGGCAGGGAATCACGATCGGCAGGGGATTGGCGCCGATGGCCGTGCCCGCGGCGCGTACCGCCGTGGTACGCCCCACCGCAGAGGCGATGGATCCGTAGGTGGTGGTGTGCCCGTAGGGAATCCGCGCCACCGCCTTCCACACGGCCACCTGAAATTCGGTACCGTGAAGAAGGAGATCGATATCAAAGGTTTCGCTCTTCCCCGCGAAGTACCGATCGAGTTTCTTCAGCAGGGTGGTGGGACCCGAGGTCGACTCGTGGAGTTCCATGGGTCCGTAGTGGCGAACGAGGTAGCGTTCGAGGCCCTGCACCCAATTCTCGGTGTCGAAGCCGATGTACACGGGCAGATCGCGCACATGCACCAGATGCAGGGGGCCGATGGGCGAGGGATGATGATACAGCGTCAGTGCGGGGGTCATGCGAGCTCCTTATCCTTCGGGCTGAAGAACGACCTTGACCAGGTTGTTTGGATCGAGGTATTTCGCCGCACAGCGCTGCACCTCGGCGGGTGTGAGCCGATCGACCCGTTTCTCGTAGTTGAAGAAATCGCGGGGATCGGTGCCTTCCTGCGCGTAGCCCTCGAGCGTGCCCAGCCAGAAGGTGTTTTCCTTGACGGCCGTTTCGCGGCCACGCTTTTGCTGTTCTTTCACCTTGTCCACGTAGTCCTGTCCGATGGGCGAGGTCCGTAATGCCTGGACCTCGTCGAACACTGTCTTCACCAGCTCGTCCACGCGGGCGGGATTGCAGCCGAAGGTCACGATCACGCGGTACTCGGGCTTTGGAACCCGGTCGAGGGCAACCATCACACCCACTCCATAGGTGCCTCCCTTATCTTCGCGGATCAGTTCACGAAGCCGGGTGCGCAGGATGGCGGTCATCGAATTCAGGAAGAATCGTTCGTCGGGCGAGGCATCGGGCAGGGCACCGCTATACACGATGCGGACCGAGCTCTTCTGCTCCTGTCCCCGCCTCACGGTCTTTTCGATCACCCCGCGTGGCAACGTGACACCCATGTCGACCCAGGTTTCCTTGCGGGAGGTAGACGGCAGCCCGCCCAGCCAGCGCTCGACCAGAGGCCGGAGGGCATCCGGAGAGAAGGATCCCACGAAGGTGAAGACAGCCTCACTGGCGTCGGCAAAGCGATCGCGGAAAAGGGCCTGAAGATCCGCTTCCGTCACTTCCTTCAACCGCTCGGCCGTGAGAATCGGTACGCGGGGATGGTAGCTGGCCATGGTCACCTGGATCGTGTCCTCGAAGGCCGTCTCGGGCTGGGAGGAGCGATTCTCGAGCATAGTGCGCAGCCGGGTGAGGGTGGAGGCGAACACCGTGGCGTCGTGGCGCGGCGCGGTGTAGGTGAGGTACACGAGTTGGAACAGGGTTTCGAGGTCCTTCGGTGACGCGTTGCCCGAGAGTCCTTCGTAGTAATTGCGAATCGCGGGGGACACCCGCACCACCTTTCCCGAGAGCAGCTTGCGCAGGTCGTTGCCTGAGAAGGCACCGAAGCCCAGTTCCTGCTGAATGGTGGAGGTGAGGGTGCCGGTAATCACCTGAGACGCCGGGGTGCGGGAGAGGCCGCCGGGACTGAACATGCTGAACAGGATTTCGTCGTTCTTGAAGTCCGTGGGTTTGAGCTGCACGGTGACCCCATTCGACAGGGTCCAGGTGATGAGCCCGAGTTCCGGAATGGTTTTCTCGGACACGATTTTTCCTCCCGAGGGCGGTGTAGCCACGAGGGGCTTGTCGGTCAGTTCATCCTTGTACGCGCCCAGGTCTGCCTTCTCCGCCGCAGCCAGGGCAGCGGCAAGAGCGCTCGCATCGGGAATCCGCAGTCCCTCTTTTTCCGGAGAGTTGAGACTCACCACGCGATTGCCGGGTCGCATCAGATCGCGGAGGGCGGTCTCGGCTTCCTGCAGGGTGATGCCGTCGATCATGGATTTCGCGAGGGTGTATTCCTGCTCGGGGCTCTGCATTACATCGCCATTCAGGTAATAGCGCACGAGTTCCATCACCGGTCCGCGGGACTCGGTCTTGTCGCGCTCGGTAAAGCGCTGCTCGAAGCCGCGCAGCAGGGCCTTCTTCTGCCGCTCCATCTCGGAAGGCACAAAGCCATGCGTGGACGCCCGCAGGGCTTCACTCCACATCACCTCGAGGGCTTTTTCCTGGGCTCCATCCTTGGTGGTGGCGAAGAGAATAAAAGACTCCTTGGTCCGAATCCCTCTCCCCTTCATCGCGGCGGCCGAGATGAAGGGCGGATCGCTTTTCTGGGCGAGGTCGCGCAGGCGGGAGGACAGCATGCCGAGGGCGAGCTGTTCGACGAGGGAGTGGCGGAAGTCGGCCTCGGTGGCCTCGGGGCCGGTGGGCAGCTTCACGGTCATCGTCACGCTGCTCCGGGTGGCCTCCTTGTCCGACGCGATGGCGAAGAGGGTCTCGCGGTGATCGGGCACAGTATAGACGGGACGCGGTGTCGGGTTCGGGCGCGCGGGGATGGACGCGAAATGTTTTTTCACATAGGATTCCATCACCGGGATATCGAGGTCGCCCACCACCACCACGGCCATCAGATCCGGTCGATACCAATCCTGATAGAAGCGACGCAGTTCGGAATGCACGAAGGATTCCAGAATTTCCTTCTTCCCGATGGGCAGGCGATTCGCATAGCGGGAGCCCTGATACAGGATGGGAAACTGCTTGTCGCGCATGCGGGCGTCGGCGCCCCGTCCTCCGCGCCATTCCTCGATAATCACGCCGCGTTCCTTGTCGATTTCCACGGGATCGAGGGACAGTTCCGAGGCCCAGTCATGCAGGATGAGGAAGGCCTTGTCGAGTTTGGCGGGGTCGTCGGTGGGCACCTGGAGCATGTACACCGTTTCGTCGAAGCTCGTGTAGGCGTTCACATCGCCTCCGAAGCGCATGCCGATGGACTCCATGAAATTGACCAGCTCTTGCTTCTGGAAATTCTTCGATCCGTTGAAGCACATGTGTTCCAGAAAATGCGCGAGTCCTTGCTGTGAATCGTCCTCGAGAATCGAGCCCGCGTTGATCGCCAGACGGAGTTCCACCCGTTTGGCGGGACGGCCATTCTTCAGCAGATAGTAGGTAAGACCGTTGGGGAGGGTGCCTCGCACCACCTGGGGATGCAGGGGCAGGGGTTTGTCGGACTGGGCCGAGGCGGGCACGAAGAGGAGGCAACCGAGGAGCGAAAGGAGGGCAAGGAATTTCATGGCGTATAAACCGCTGATGAAGAATGAGAACGAGGAAAAATACGAAAGCGGGTTCGGGATACCGAACGCGAAGTTCGATATCCGGAACCCGCATGCGGGAGTTCCGGAGTGCGGAATGATCAGTTCATGCGCAGGGAGCGCGGTGTGACCACCGCGAACTCACAGGGAGAGAAGGTCTCCTCTCCAAAGCGCGACGAAGCCACGGCGGCACAGAAGGATTCCATGCCCGGCTCCAGGCGTTTGATGCAGATGGCGCAAAAGGCGGGACGGTCGAGGAGTTCGAGATCCCGGGAAGTCACGCGCTGTTCTTTGTACATAACCCAATCCTGAAAGTGATTAATAAATTTCGGCTTCGAGCTTGAGTACCTTATCCGCAAGCAGGATGTCGAAAAACGCACAGATCACTCCCACCGCCGCCGAGAGGATTCCCGTCATGAACACGTACACGGCCGGATATTCCAGCGCCGTGCCGCTGAGAAGGAAATCTACTCCGAGAAGGAGGGAAGTGAACAGGTAACAGAAGACGCCGATCCAGAGGAACATCAGGGACCAACGCAGATACGTGGCCCGCCTCGTGATCAGGGGCACCTGGCGCATCACACTCTCAAAGCGCAAGGCCTCCACATATTCCATGTCACGATCCGCTTCCACCATCTTCCTTCTCTTCTCATCGTTGAGTGCTCTCAACCGACTCACCACCGACACATAACGGTTGTTGAGCCCTAGCAGGAGAAGGCCACATGCCGAGATCAACAGGGCCGGGGTGAGAATGGCCTGAATAGTCTGAATGGCTGTGGGTGAGGAAAAGGTGTTCATGAGTCTCCGGATTGTGACTTCCGTCACATATTACCTTGCAAACAATCTACTCAATCCCCGCAACTTTTCCTTTCATAAAACCTTCATCCCAAATTCCTCCCTCACCTAAAAATATTAGCTCATTATTTCACTTTTAATCTTCCCATTCACCCATTCACCCATTCACTCATTCACCCATTCACTCATTCACCCATTCACTCATTCACTATCTTTTCTTACCTTCCTTCATGAAAATCCTCCTCATTCGCCTCAGTTCCATCGGCGACGTCCTGCTCACCACACCTTTCCTGCGGGCCCTGGCGCGAGCTATGCCCGAGGCGGAGCTGCACTATGTCACGAAGGCGCCGACCCGCCCCCTGGTGGAAGGCCATCCCGCCCTGATGCGAGTGCACACCTACGAGGCCGAGCCTAAGAGGCGAAGGGAGCTCAAGCAGGAGCTGCTCGGTGAGAACTTCGATCTGGTGATCGACCTGCATGCCGTGCCACGCAGTCGGGCGTTACGCTCAGGATTGGCGCCCCGGATTCTGGTGTTCCGCAAGCATCCCTGGCGCTGGATCCGTCAGGTGTTGTTCAAGTGGAAGGATGCCGGGCCTTCGGTTCCGATTCCCGAGCGCTACATCGCCACGGCGGCCTCCCTCGGATTGGAGCCCGACGGCGAGGGGCTCGACCTGCATCTTCCCTCTTCTCTGCATGAGAGCGCCGCGGCGCGTCTTCGCGATAGGGGCTGGGATGGGCACCGTCCTCTGATCGCGCTCTGTCCGGGTTCCCGACATGCCACCAAGCGCTGGCCCCTGGAGCACCAGTCCGCCCTGATTCGTCTCCTCGCGGTCGAGGGTTGGAGCGCGGTGCTCCTGGGCGGAGCGGGCGAAAGCGAAGGCGTGCACGGCGTATCATCCACCATCGATCTGTGTGGATGCGGCTCCCTTCTCGACACCGCGGCGGTGATGGATCACTGCGCGGTGGTGGTAACCAACGACAGCGGCCTGATGCATCTGGCCTCGGCCCGTCGTCGACCGCAGGTGGCGCTTTTCGGATCCACCGTGAGGGAGTTCGGGTTCTCTCCGTACCATGCCCGGGCGATCGTCCTCGAGCATCCCACCATTTCGTGTCGGCCCTGCACCCACATCGGGAGAGCGCGCTGTCCGCACGGACACTTCCGGTGCATGCGTGAGCTGACGCCTTCCTCGGTTCTCCACGCCATCCGTTCCCTTCTCCCCTGAGTCGTGTCTTCCGGGTCCCGAGTCCCGCATTCCGCTGTTGAGATTGACCGCGTCCCTGCGTATGTTAGGGGCATCACGACACCCGTTCCGCACCTTTTTTCGCGTTTCGTTCTCGCTTTCCATTCCCGCCATGAGGCGGGCTTCACCCGTCATTCGACGGGGGGTGGTGTCTGTGTTTCCGCGTGCAACCTCTTCCCATAATCAAGGAGTACATGAATGAAAATCCGGAAGGAAGACGCTCTTGAATACCACAGCATGGGACGCAAGGGCAAGGTCGAGGTCATCGTCACCAAACCCTGCGTGACCCAGCGTGACCTCTCACTGGCCTACACTCCCGGCGTGGCCGAGCCCTGCCGAGAAATTCACAAGGACGTAGAGACGGTGTACGAATACACCGCAAAGGGCAATCTCGTAGCCGTGATCTCCAACGGTACAGCAGTGTTGGGACTCGGAGACATCGGGCCCGAGGCCGGCAAGCCCGTGATGGAAGGCAAGGGAGTGCTCTTTAAAACGTTCGCCGACATCGATGTGTTCGACATCGAGCTGGCGAGTAAGGACATCGAAGAAATCATTCGGGTCTGCCAGGTGCTCGAGCCCACCTTTGGAGGAATCAATCTCGAAGACATCAAGGGTCCCGACTGCTTCTACATCGAAGAAGCACTCAAGCGCACGATGAAGATTCCCGTGTTCCACGACGATCAGCATGGCACAGCCATCATCAGCGGAGCCGCCCTCATCAACGCCTGCGAGATCGTGGGGAAGAAGCTCGACGAAGTGAAGGTGGTGTATAACGGCGCCGGCGCCTCAGGCATTGCCTGCGCGAAATTCCACATCAGTCTTGGCGTCAACAAGAAGAACGTCATTCTCTGCGACACGAAGGGCGTGATCTACGATGGCCGCACCGAACACATGAACGAATTCAAGAACGACTTCGCCGTTCCCACCGAGGCACGCACCCTCGCCGATGCCCTGGTGGGTGCCGATATCTTTATCGGATTGTCGAGCGCGAACACGGTGACCAAGGACATGGTCAAGACCATGGCCGCCAACCCCATCATCTTCGCGATGGCCAATCCCGATCCCGAAATCACCTACGAAGACGCCATGGACGCCCGCACCGATCTGATCATGGCTACGGGACGATCGGACTATCCGAATCAGGTGAACAACGTGCTCGGCTTCCCTTTCATCTTCCGGGGCGCTCTCGACGTGGCCGCCACCGCCATCAACGAAGAAATGAAACAGGCCGCCAGCTACGCCCTGGCAGCCCTCGCCAAGGAAGAAGTGCCCGATAGTGTCAAGCGGGCCTATGGCGTCAAGGAAATGAACTTCGGTCGGGAGTATATCATTCCCAAGCCCTTCGATCCTCGTGTCCTCACCTGGGTGGCACCCGCCGTGGCCAAGGCGGCGATGGACACCGGAGTGGCGCGCAAGCCCATTTCCGATTTCGAGGCCTACACGCATGCGCTCAACATTCGCATGGGTCGAGCTCATGCCATCATGAATCCGATTTACATGAAGGCCCAGAGCGATCCGAAAACCATCGTCTTCCCCGAAGGCGATCAACCCCGCATCATCAAGGCCGCGCAGATCTGCGTGGACGAAGGCATCGCCCATCCCGTCCTTCTCGGTGCCGAGGCTACGATTCGTCGAGTCGCGGAAGAGAACGGCCTCGAACTCAGCAACATCACCATCATCGATCCGGCCACCAGCGACAAGACCGAGGCCTACATCGCCGAGTATCATCACCTTCGTCAGCGTAAGGGCGTCACGTCCCATCTGGCCCGTCGCCGCATGCTGACAATGCGCAATTACTTTGGCGCGATGATGGTGCACCTCGGCGACGCCGATGGAATGATCTCCGGGTACACAGCGCATTATCCCGACACTATCCGTCCGGCTCTCGAGATCCTGGGACACGCCCCCCGCTTCAAAAAGGTCTCGGGCCTCTACATCATGAATCTGAAGAATCAGACCTACTTCCTCGCCGACACCACGGTGAACATCCATCCCAGCGCCGAGGTCATCGCCGACATCACCGTGCAGGCGGCGGAGTTCGTCACCAACTTCGATGTGGTGCCTCGGGTGGCTCTTCTTTCCTATTCCAACTTCGGCAGCGCCGACGGCGAGAGTCCCGAGCGCATGCGCCACGCCCTCTCCCTGATTCGCGAGCGCATGCCCGACCTGATGGTGGATGGTGAAATGCAGGCCGATACCGCCACGGTGCCCGACATCGTCAACGAGGTCTTCCCCTTCAGCTCGCTGAAGGGCGGCGCCAACGTGCTCATCTTCCCGAATCTCGATGCGGGCAATATCGCCTATAAGTTGCTCACCCGAATCGGCGGCGGCAGTCCCATCGGCCCCGTGCTCCTCGGTCTCAACAAAGCCGTCCACGTACTGCAACGGGGATCGGAGGTCAACGAAATCGTGGACATGGCCGCCATTGCCGTGGTGGATGCCCAACGCAAATCGAGCTGATTCGTTCCATCCTCTTCAATGACGCGGGGCGGTGTTTCCACCGCCCCGTTTCTTTTTCATCAGCACCCGCTCTTTCACGGAAGCGGCACGACCCGAACCAGGGCGTAGAGCAGAGGACTCAGGACAGCGTGCAGGATCACGTAGCATCCCAACCCCATGAGAAGCAGGCGCAGCAAGGTCACGAGTCGCTCGTCCGTGGGTAGGTCCTCCACCACGCGCGTGCCCTGCCAGAGCGCGAGCACCGTGGCCAGCAAGGCGGGCACAAACAGGAGCTGGAGCTGAGGCGCGGAAGCAAGGGGCCATACCGCCCACAGGGGCGCGGAAGACCACCAGAGCAGTCCCCGCGGCAGGGACGGATGTCGCCGAGCTGCCCAGCTCCCCGTCAACAGCAGGGTGAGGACGAGGAGGCCGACACGTGCGAGCATCAGGGTCCAGTGCGCGAGCAACAGGAAGGCAACGTCGCGAACGACGGCCGGGACAAGAAGTGTTGCCAGCACTCCGGGCAGTTGCATCGGAAGGAGAAGACGAGGAAAGGTCGCGAGGTAGTGCTTCGAATCACGGTGCAGAGCACCCGAATCCCGTATCCCGTCCCAGGGCGCTCGCGATCCTCGAGCCAGGGCCCAGGCCAGGGAGATGGAGGGTAGCGTTGCGCGCTCGGACGTCGTCATGGAAGAAGAGAACCTTAGAGGCGAATGCGGACTTTGAAATCCCCATTGATGATGATGCTCGCCAGACTGTCGGTCTTCGCCAGCATCTTGTCGATCCGCGCGGTGAGCGTCGTGTCGTGAAGCACGGTATGCACCAGACCCCGGCTCTCACGGATTTCAGTGACGAGGGTCTGCACCGAAGCGAGCAGGGAGTCGCCCCGCGTCAGGGCGGAATTCGCGGTGCGCAGGCCCTGTTCGACGCCGGGGGTCAGCGTGACGAGCAGGGAATCAACGCGGCGCGACAGGCGATCGACAGTGCCGGTAATGGTCTTTACCGACCCGCGATTCTCGGTCACCATCGAGCGCAGATCGCGGCTCAATACCCGTAGGTTCTCGGCGGACTCCTTGATGCCGGCAATGACAGCGGGATCGCCCACGATACCGTTGACATGGTCGAGGATGCGATTGGCGTTACCGGTGATGCCACGCACGTCTCCCTCCAGACTTCCCACAAAACTCAGGGCTCCGGAGATGTCGGGCTCGACCGCACCCTTCACTTCCGCGCCGGACTCGAGCATGGTGGTGGCCAGGCCCTGGGTGATGTCCACCTTCTTCCCTCCCATCAGTTCGAGCATTTGAATGGAGACGCGGGAGTCGGTGGGGATACGATATTCATTGGAAATGGCGAGCTCGACAATGATGGACCGCTGCTCGAACGTGATGGCATCCACTTCCCCCACCTTGATGCCGTTCAGAAATACGGGATCGTTGACCTCGAGTCCCGACGCCGTGGTGAACCGCACGCGCAGGGTATAGCGACTGCTGGACAGCTGCCATTCTTTGAATTCGGCGAACCCGAACAATAGGATCACGATGCCGGCAAGGACCGTGAATCCCACCATGATTTCGTTTCTTCTCTGGTTTTTCATAAGGATCCGAAAAAAAGAGACCGCCTGGCGAACGGTCCGGAAACGGTGGATTCCCTCCCCGACAAAGATACTCCCCTCCCTTCCTTCGGAAAAGTCACTTTTTCGAAAACAGGGCGTCGAGAGGATTGGACCGGGGCCGGGGCTTTTCCACATACGCGGCAAAGAGTGCGCGCAAATCCTGTTTCGAGGCGAGGTCGAGGTCTTCGTCGTCCCGATCCCGCTTGCGATACATAGCGAAGCGCTCCTGTTCAGCGCGGGTCATGCGCGACTCGTGTTCGGTGAGGGCGTGCACGATCTTGTGCTGCTCGATGGAAGTCATGTCCTGTGGAGAGGTCGAATCCTGCAATGGGGTCATGGGCTTTTCTCGGTGAGGTTCAGGCGCCGTGGTCGAGGCGCAGTTTTGGATCGAGGGCATCGCGCAGTCCGTCTCCCACCAGATTGAAGGAGAGGACCGTGGTCACGATTGCCAGTCCGGGGAAGGTCGTGATCCACCAGGCCGCCGAAAGGACATCCTTCCCTTCGAGCACGATGTTCCCCCAACTCGGTGTCGGCTGCTGCACGCCGAGGTTGAGAAAACTCAGGGCCGCCTCGGCGAGAATGATACCTCCGATGCGAAGGGTGGCATTCACGATGACCGGGGCGAGGGCGTTGGGCAGAATGTGACGGAGAAGAATGCGGCGATCCGAGAGTCCGAGGGCCCGCGCCGCGATGACGAATTCGCGATCCTTGAGCGAGAGCACTTCGGCGCGCACCAAACGAGCCACCCCCATCCATGAGGTGAGGGCGATGACGCCGATGATGAGCATGAGGCGGGGGAGCTGAAGCGGTTCGAACATGGCCAAGGCGGCCAGCATGAGAAAAAGGGAAGGAAAGGCCAGCATCACGTCGGTAAAGCGCATCAGGATGGACTCGGTCCACCCTCCGAAATACCCCGCCGTGAGTCCCGCCAGCATTCCCACGGTGATCGACAGCAAGACGGTCATCAATCCCAGCATGAGGGACACCCGGGCCCCGAAGAGAATGCGGCTCATCAGATCCCGCCCGAAGCTGTCGGTGCCGAGCACATGGTACCGATATCCCACCCAGGAATTCCGTACTTGATAGAGCTCGCTGTATGGAAAATGCACCACCTGATCTCCGATCGAGGCCGTGATGCCATCCTTTTCGCGCCGAACCCATTCCACGGGAATCAGGTTCGCGAAGGTGGGATTGGCCACATCGGCGTTCACCGCGTACAGTCGCGCCACGAGGGAATGGCGATCGGGGAGAGCTTCGAGGCGACGCTGCATCGGCGTGAGAGAGGCCGCGCGCCCATGGAGCACCGCAATGCGACTGAAGGGAGGAAGATATCGTCCGAGCGCGGCCTGATAAAAGGTATCGGGAGGATGGGGCGCGAGCAGAGGACAGACCAGGGTCACCAGGTACAGCGTGAGAATGACAAAGAGGGCTCCGCGGGTTCGCTTCCTCGCCAGGAAGGCTTCTAGCACGGAGCGCCAGTAGCTGTGTGAGTCCTCGGCCCATCGCTTTTTACGGCGCAATAGGGTGTGCGCGAGGGTAAAGGCGGGAATGAGGCAGAGCACCAGCGCGGCGATCCAGTGCTCGATCACCTCGGGGGGAGTGCCTTCCGCCACGGCAGTGGGAGAGAGCACGAGCACGGGACCGGTGAGTCCGAGCGACAGCAGGCTGTTCCACACTCGATCATGACGCCATCCAATGATGAGCAAGCAGATCAGAGACAGCACGATGGCCACCCGATGGAGGGGGGCGGAGGGGCGGGATCCGCGGCGTTTCATCGTGAGCCCCCCACCTTGATGCGGGGATCGACGAGGGCATAGAGGACGTCAGCGACGAGATTGCCGAGGATGACCATGACGCCGGAGACCATGGTGCAGCCGAGAATGAGAGGATAATCTCGTGCGAACATGGCATCCACCGTGAGCTTTCCCATGCCCGGCCAGGCGAACACCGTTTCCACCACCACGGCGCCTCCGAACAGAAACGGCAACGTGAGTCCCAGAAGAGTGACGATGGGGATGAGGGCATTCCGCAGGGCATGCTTCCACACCACGAGGCGTTCGGGGAGTCCCTTGGCCCGCGCTGTGCGAATGTACTCGGTACTCAACACCTCGAGAATGCTCGAACGCATGTAGCGCGCGGTAGACGCCGCCGACGCCACGCCGAGGACGAACACAGGCAGCACCATGTGCCAGAGAGTGTCCAGCATAAACTGCCCCCCGCTCATGGTGTATGTGGCCAGAGGGGAGTTCATGCCGGAGGCAGGAAAAAGACCCAGCTGTTCCGAAAACACCAGCACCATCATCAGGGCCAGCCAGAATTCGGGCATGGCGTAGAGAATGAGCATCAGGGTCGAGCCCACTCCCTCGACGAGAGTGTCCCGCTTGACCGCCGAGAGCACGCCCAGGACGATGCCTATTCCGAAATTGATGATGAAGGCGATGCTCGTCAGCAGCAGCGTGTTGGGCAGCAGATCGAGAATGATGGCCATCACGGGGGAGCGCATCGTATAGGAATATCCCAATTCCCCCTGCAGGACGCCCGCCACCCATTTGACGTACTGCACGGGCAGGGGATCATCGAGTCCTAAACTGGTCCGTAGCCGATCGGCATAGGACGCATCGGGCACATTCTGGATGTAGATGGACACCGGATCGCCGGGGGCCAGCCGGATGAGAAAAAACGTGAGGGTCAGCAGTCCGAGAAACAGAGGGACTGCCGACACCACACGTTTGAAGATGAAGCGCGCCACGGCCGCGGATTCCGCGCGGGCGGGATCAGTAGGTATTGGCCGAGAGCGGACCTCCGATCGTCCACTCCCACATGCGGTCGAGCACGCCCAGAGCCGACAGACTGGTGTTCTGCAGACGACGGTGAATGCCCACCACTTCCTTGTTCCAATACAGGAAGGTGCAGGGCTGTTCCTCGTGAATGATGGACTGGAGGTTCTGCCAGAAGGGTGCCGCTTGTTTCGGCGTCGGTTGGCGAATGCCGGTGTTGATCAGGCTCACGAGCTGAGGATGGGAGAATCCGAAATAATTGGAAGGACTGCTGATGTCTCCCCAGCGGGCAGCGGGGTCGATTTCGAGATCCACCGCCAGCCCTGCAATGAAGGCATCATAGCGGCGTTCGCGAATGTTCTGATAGAGCACGTTGGGTTCCGACGAGGCCAGGCGCACCGATACGCCCACTTCCTTCAGATTCTGCTGAATCATGGTGGCGACCCGCTCACGCAGGGGATTGCCGGTGTTGTAGTTCAACGTGAATTCGAACCGAATGCCGTTCTTGTCCAAAATCCCGTCGTTGTCGCTGTCGGTCCATCCCGCCATGGACAAAAGCTGCCGGGCCCGCTCCGGATTGTACGGATAGGCGATCAGGTCGCTGTTGACGGCCCAGCGGAAGATGGGCGAGAAATCCGTGATGGCGACTTCGCCTGCGGGGCCGAGAAAGCTCTCCACCATGCCACGTCGGTTGATGGCGTAGGTCATGGCCTGACGCACACGCTTGTCGCCGAAGAGTCGATGGGGACGCACGACCTTGCCCTTGCTGTCCCGATACGCCGCGAAGTCGATATTGGCCCAGCCCACATAGTCGTACCGCATGGGAGGGAGTTTCTCGAGCCGGATGTTGGGAGCGGACTGTTGAATGTCCTTCACGTTCTCCGGCAGCAGTTTCGCTACGAGGTCCACATTCTCCTGCTTCAGCTCGGCGATCCGGGTGGTGAGCTCGGGAATGATGCGGAACACCACAATGGCCAGCTTCGACGGCGAGGGCAGATTGCTCTGCAGATTCTTCTCTAAAACGATCTCGGCCTGGGGCTTGCGACTGCCGAGCTTGAAGGGACCGGCACTCAGGGGCGGAATGAACTGCTGACGCAGATCATCGAGCTGATACTTTCGATACTGATGCTCGGGGATCGGATAGAGATTGCAGTAGTGGAGGATCAGATACGACGGCTGGGCGAAATGAAATACCAGGGTAGAATCGTCGATGATGGTGATGCTCTTGTTGACGTCGAATTCTCCATTCGTCTTGAGCATGTTCTCGACGAAGTTCGAGCGGGGACTGGCCAGTGCCGGGTCGCCGTACAACTGATACGCGAATTTGATGTCGCGGGCTGTCACTCGCTGACCGTCCTGCCACCGGACATCGCTGCGAAGAAACAGCTTGATTTCCCTTCCTTCATTCGTGATTTCCCATTGACGCACCAGCCCGGGCTTGTACTCCATCATGCCCGTCATGAGGTTGAATGAGACATCGAACATCTGCGGACTGATGTTGTTGAGCATCTGCACCGCGAATTCGTTGTTGGCAAATACCGGACTGAAGGAATCCACGTCGGCACTGATGGCGACGATGGCCGTGACATCGCGAAGGTCGGTTGAGCTTTTACCGCAGGAGGCACAGAGCGCCGCGACGAGTGCGAGGAAATACAGAACACGTAGTTTCATGGGACCTCCGGCATAGAGTGGACGACGTATGCGCGTTCAGGATTTGTAAGGGATAGATTGGATGCGATAATGAAGAGAAAAGTCCGGTGAAAAGCAAGCGGAATATCGGGCAAGGCGTCATTCGAAATCGTGCTCGAACCAGTCGATGGCCCGTGCCGATGAGCCCTTGTTCTTTTTCTCGAGCATGTCCTTGAGGCGGCTCGAGAACTCCATCGCCGGGTCGTGCCCGTAATGCTTGAGCAGATAGTTGAGGGCGATCACTTCCGAGATCACCGTGACGTTTTTGCCGGGAAAAATCGGCAAACGGATCCAGGGCACCGGCACGTCCATCAGGAGCACTTCCGAGGTGTCGAGCCCCGTGCGGGTGTATTCCTGATGATCCTCCCATTCCTCGAGCTGCACCACCACCTCCACACGCTTCTGATATCGGATGGAGCGGACTCCGAAGATGGCCTGGATATCGATCAATCCCAGACCCCGTACTTCCATGAAGTGCTTGACCAGGTCCGTCCCCGCTCCGATCAGAATGCCTTCTCCTTTTCGGGTCACCATCACCACGTCGTCGGCCACGAGACGGTGTCCCCGTTCGATCAGGTCGAGCGCGATTTCGCTTTTTCCGATGCCCGAGCGCCCGATGAACAGGACGCCGATTCCATACACGTCGACGAAGGCACCGTGGACGGCCGCATGCGGCGAGAACTGGTCGTCCAGAAAGTCGCTCATGAAATACGTGGCCTTGGTGGTTTCATGGGTGGTGGTAAAGACCGGCACTTCCGCCGAGGTGGCCGCGTGAAGAAGAGCCTCGTCCAGGGAATGGCCGTTGGTGACGATGATGCAGGGGATATCGAATTGCAGCAGGCGCTGGAAGGAGACGAGTCGATCGCGGTCGGACAGGGACTTGAGATAGTTGATCTCGGTGTTACCAAACACCTGCACTCGATCGTAGCTGAACAGACCGACGAATCCCGCCAGGGCAAGCTGCGGACGATGCAGATTCTTGTCGGTGATTTCCTTCTTCGTCTCCTGCAGTGCGTTGGCGAATTGCAGATGGATGCGCTCCCGGTTCTTCTCATAGAAGGTGAGAACGGGAATGCTCGCCTTGGTGATGACTTTGGTGTTCTCGAAGGGAGTGAAGGCCATGAAGCACCTCGACAAAAAAACCGGCTTTCGCCGGTTTTCGTGGTTTCCGGCGTCCTGCCGGAGTATATCAAAATTTCGGGTAAGATGATACGAGCGCCTCAGAGGCCCCGCCGCTTGTCCTTGTACTTCTGCAACTGACGTTCCAGTTTGTCGATGGCGGCATCGATGGATTTATAGAAATCCTCGGATTTCTCCACGGCTACGAGATTCGTGCCGAACACGGCAAGATTGATTTCCGCGATCTTGACGGATTCCCGGTTCTTTTCAAACTGCAGAACCACGTTCCCGTTCAAAATGCCGTCGTAGTATTTCTTCAGCGTGGAAACCTGGCTGAGCGCATACTGCTTCAATCCTTCATGTGCCTTAAAATGACGAGCCGTGAATTGGACGTTCATGACGACACTCCTTTCTGTGATGAGTCAGCTACGCACGCGGATGAGCATGCTCATACACGCGCAGAACGTGATCAATGGTAACATGGGTGTAGATCTGGGTCGTGGACAGACTCTCGTGCCCCAGCATTTCGCGGACGGCCTGGAGATCCGCCCCCCGATCGAGGAGGTGGGTCGCGAAGCTGTGGCGAAGCACATGGGGTCCGTTGTGAGCATGACCGGAGACGGTCGAGATATGGCGACGCACCACCTCATATACGGTTCGAACCGGAATACGGGTCCCCCGGTTCCCAATGAACAGAGCCCGGGGCTCCTCATCCTTCGGAGCAGAGGGGCGCCGTTCGAGCCAGAGCGCCACCGCATCCAGGGCCGGACGGCCTACGGGAATGATGCGTTCCTTCCGACGCTTTCCGAACACGCGCACCGTGCCCGCGGTCGCGGAGAGGTCTCCGCGATCGAGGCCCACCAGTTCACTGACGCGCATGCCGGTACTGTAGAGGAGTTCGAGAATCGCCGCGTCCCGGGCACCCTTCCAGGTGGAACGGTCGGGAAGCTCCATCGCCGCAGCGACGGCCCCCGCCTCCACCACGGTGGGGAGGGAGGAGGGCAGCTTGGGAGCCCGCACGCCTGCCGCGGGATTCGCCGGAGACAGCCCCCTCGCGAAGGCGAATGCGAAGAACATACGGATCGCCGTCAAGTGACGGGCGATGGAACGTCGAGACAGTCCCCGCTGCGTCAGATGCCCGAGGTACAATCGAAGAATCCCCTTGTCCACGCCTTCCATGGAGGGATCTTCCTCGCTCACCAATGCGGAGAGCCAGGCAAGGAAGCCCCGCAGATCGTGCGCATAGGCCGTTCGGGTGTGGAGAGAAGCGTTCCGCTCCACGGCGAGGAACTGGAGATATTGCGAGAGGGCATCCCGCATGAAGCACCTTGGGTTAAGCAGCGGTTTGGACGGGATCGAGGGGACTCAAGTCGAGTCCGAACTCTTCTTTACACTGCGGACACTTCAGGTATTCACCTTTTTTCTGGGAGTATTTATGGAGAAGATAATGATTTTTGCATGAGGGACAAGCATCCGCCACGGGGCGTTCCCACGATACGAAATCGCAGGAAGGATAGGCGGTGCATCCGTAGAAGGTGCGCTTGGATTTGGACATTCGTTCCACCACTTCCCCGGTGCCGCATTTCGGACAACGGATCCCGAGTGTGATGGGGCGGGTATAGCTGCAATCGGGATAACCGGAGCAGCCGATGAATTTGCCATAACGGCTCTGCTTGAGCATGAGGGGACGGCCACAGTCGGGACAGGGGTCCTGCACCTTCATCTTCTCCACATCCTCGGGCAGAGGCTTGGCATTGCGACATTCGGGGTACCCGTCGCAGGCCAGAAAGCGTCCGTTGCGTCCCCAGCGCACGATCATCGGGCGTCCGCATTTGTCGCATACGTCGTCGGAATACTCCTTCGGGCGCACGCCATTCGGATCGATGCTGTCGAGATGGGCGCGGAAGGGTCGATAAAACTGATCCATCACCGCGAGATACGAGGCCTCACCCGAGGCGATCGTGTCGAGATCCTCTTCCATCTTCGCGGTGAAGGACACGTTGAACAGGGACTCGAAATGCTCCATCAGGATCTTGTACACATCCATGCCCAGAGGCGTGGCTTGAAGCTTGCGATCCTTTTGCTCGACATAGCCACGCTCGAGAATGGTGCTGACGATGGAGGCATAGGTACTGGGGCGTCCGATGCCTTTCGCCTCCAATTCCTTGACCAGACTGCTTTCAGTAAAGCGTGGAGGGGGCTTGGTGAAATGCTGATGGGGATCGATGGACTGGGCCGTCACGGTGTCTCCGGCGGTGAGTCCTTCGGGAATAAGGGTGGCTTCTTCTTCCGCGTCTCCATTCCCCTCGGTCACGAAATCGTCGTACACCTGCAGGAAGCCCCGGAAGCTGTACACCGAGCCCACACCTTTGAGAAGGAATTCCCCTCCCCGCACGAGAATGGTGGTTTGCTGAAGCACGGCATTGGCCATCTGGCTGGCCACGAAGCGCTTCCAGATCAGCTCGTAGAGGGCATATTGTTCGTTGGTGAGGAAGGGTCGAACCCGCTGGGGAGTCCATTCGAGTGAGGTTGGCCGAATGGCCTCGTGGGCATCCTGGGCGGAGGACTTTACCTTGTACACGCGAGGAGAGTTCGGGAGAAAGGAGTTCCCGTAGGTTTCTCCAATATGGGACCGAACGGCCTCGAGCGCTTCGGCGCTGATGCGGGTGGAATCGGTTCTCATGTACGTGATCAAACCCACGGCGCCCTCTGCGCCCAGATCCACTCCTTCGTAGAGTTGCTGGGCCAACGCCATGGTTCGCTTGGCCCCGAAGCGAAGACGATTGGAAGCCTCCTGTTGGAGGGTGCTCGTGATGAAGGGCGGCGGCGGGGTGCGATTGACTTCCTTCTGCGTCACGTCCTCGATGGCGTAGGAATGCTCCCGCATCCGTGCGAGAAGCCCTTGGGCCTCCGATTCGGTGCCGATCACAGGATCCCCGTCGTTCACCTTGAACAGCTTGGCGTGGAAGCTGCCGTCCCCCGGCTTCTGAAATTCCGCCGTGATGGACCAGTATTCCTGTACGACGAAGGCCTGGATTTCGAGTTCCCTCTCGCAGATGAAGCGCAGGGCCACGCTCTGCACCCGTCCGGCGCTCAGCCCGCGGTAGATGGCCTTCCAGAGAAAGGGGCTCACCTGATACCCCACGAGGCGATCGAGCACCCGGCGGGCCTGCTGAGCATCCACCATCTTGTCGTCGATATGGCGAGGATGTTCCATGGCCTGCTGAATGCCCGTCTTGGTGATTTCGTTGAACAGCACGCGATACACGTTCTTGTTCTTCACCTGCTTTGCGATCTCTCCGGCAATGTGGGCCGCGATGGCTTCGCCCTCGCGATCGGGGTCAGTGGCGATATACACCGCTTCGGCCTTCGCGGCGGAATCCCTCAGTTGCTTGATCACCGAGGCCTTGCCGCGAATGTTCACGTAACGGGGTACGAATCCTCCATCGATGTCGACACCGAGGTCGTTCGATGGCAGATTCTTGATATGTCCCACAGTGGCTTCCACCACATAGGAACGCCCGAGGTATTTGTTGATGGTCTTGGCTTTCGAGGGGGATTCGACGATGATCAGGGATTTAGGCATGATGTGGATAGCGTTGATGATGATGGCCGATGGGTGCGGCGGATGGAAGTATCCAGTCCCTCCATGCGGGACGTGCGTTCGTCAGTGAATCGTGTCTCCGGATCAGTGAATCGTGTCTCCGGATCAGTGAATCGTGTCTCCGGAAGAGAGCATGATCCGACTCCCCGAACGCGAGGGGTCGTCGAGATCGAACATGATCGAGGCGGCGATGGTTTTGATCTCCGAGACGCCCACATGGGCATACCCCGCCATCATCACTCGATCGATGATCAGTTCCAGCTCCATGTCACCCAGCATGCCGAGTTCTTGTAATTGGATGAGAAATCCAAAAGCGTCGGGGGAAATGACGGCTCGCTCTCCCTCGTGCAGTACGCGGTGGGAATGCGGAGATCCCGACGCGAGCCGGGTCGGAAGCTCGTGGCTCAGGGACTCCCCGACTTCGAGTTTATCCAGTAGCCAGCTGAAAGCCGACGTGATCTCGTTGTCGGTGTAGCCGACATCCTTCAGCGGCGAAAGATCGATTTCGCCCAGCCTCTTTTCCCGTCGCATTTCGTTGACGAGATACACGATTATTTCGATGATTTTTTCCTGCATGATGGGTTCGGGTGAATGCTCTCGTTTCCCTGAATCTAGTCCCGCCATCCGCGTTTGTCAAGTCAGAGCGTTTCGACCGCCAAAAAGTCCCGCTTCTGTCAGGTATCGATCTTCCAGGCGGGACATGGCCTGGCGCTGTTCAGGTCTTCCATCCTCATGCCCGCACAGATGGAGAATGCCATGTACCCAGAGCCGGGCAAGCTCCAGACGCAGGGGGACTCCATACTCCGCCGCCTGCCTCCGGGCCGTGTCTACGCTGATGTACACCTCCCCTTCAAAATCCTCGCCCTCGCCGAGAGGGAAGGTGATCACATCCGTGGGCCCCTCGTGTCCTACCCAGGTTTCGTTGAGTCGGGCAATCTCCCCATCGTCGACGAAGATACCGGTGACCGAGGCCGCATGAATGCCCTCCCCCGAGAGGACGAGGTGAGCGAGACCGCGAAAAAACGTCGCGCCGATGGGTCCGGTGGAAGCAGGAAAATGGAGGGATATGAACAGGGATGCCATGAGAGCTCCATCTGGATACATAAGACGACGGCGCTCCCGTCCCTCGGACCGGAGCGCCGCAGACAGAATCAGGAATCAGGCCGCCGAATCCGAGGCGTCTCGGGACAGCACCTCCTCGGTGAGCGAAAGTGCGATGCCCGAGAGCATGACTTCGGGACCGAGTTGGGTAAAATCTCCTGAGAGCAGGGCCCGATCCACGTTGGCATACATCGAGCATCCTCCGGAACTCTCGATGATCAATCCTGAGAGAGCGCCGCCACTCTCCGCCACGAAAGTCACTTCATTCGTGAATTCACTGACCACCACGCCCGAGCAATGCTGCAACTGGAGATTGGAATTCGGAGTGTACACCGTCACGAGGACCCCGGTTCGAGCACCGATCTGCGTGTTCGGATAGAGTTCCACCGCCAGATGATGCGTCGCATCCTCCCCCGTGATCTCGAAACGGACATGGTTGCCGTATTGTTTTCCCGGCACCCCCAACACCGCTTCGATCTTCTGAAGCACTTCCTGAGAAATCACGTCTTTCATGCCCATCACCTCATCGGATCGTGGTTACTGTCCCAATATACGCAATCTCCCGCATCGCCCCATCCGCATTCTCCTTTCTCCATTCTCCGTTCTGCAATTCCTTCGTACATTGCGTCGATATTGTCTCACAGTTCCTCCATCCCATGTCTGTTCGTGTTCGATTCGCTCCATCTCCCACCGGGTACCTCCATATCGGAGGGCTTCGCACCGCTTTGTATAACGCCTTGTTCGCGCGTCATCACGGAGGACGCTTTATTCTTCGGATCGAGGACACCGATCAGACCCGCAAAGTGGAGGGCGCGGTGGAGAACCTGTTATCCACCCTGGCCTGGATCGGTCTCGAGTACGACGAGGGTCCCGACCGTCCTGGCGCATGCGGTCCATACGTCCAGAGCGAGCGGCTCTCCCTGTATCGGGCCCACGTCGATCGGCTGCTGGATTCGGGCCATGCCTATCCCTGCTTCTGCACGGAGCAGGACCTGGAGGCGATGCGCGCCCGACAAATCGAGGAGAAACGCCCTCCGATGTACGACCGTCGCTGTCGCTCCCTGAAACCCGAAGACGTGGCCACACGAATCGCCGCCGGCACTCCGCACACGGTGCGCATGAAGGTGCCGTTGTCGGGAGACGTAGTGTTTCCGGATCGCATTCGGGGAGAGGTGCATGTGAGTTGCAAGGTGATCGACGATCAGGTGCTGCTCAAGAGCGATGGCTTTCCCACCTATCATCTGGCCAACGTGGTGGACGATCACGAGATGGGCATCACGCACGTCATTCGGGGCGAGGAATGGCTGCCATCCACCTCGAAACACGTTCTGCTGTACGATGCCTTCGGATGGTCGCGTCCCGAATTCGCCCACCTTCCTCTGCTGCTCAATCCCGATCGTAGCAAGCTCAGCAAGAGGCAGGGCGATGTGGCGGTGGAGGATTACAAAGCGAAGGGATTTCTTCCGGAAGCCCTGCTGAATTACGTGGCCCTGTTGGGATGGAATACCACCGACAACCGGGAGTTCTTCACGATGGACGAACTCATTCGGGAATTCTCCCTCGACCGGGTGGGGAAATCGGGCGCCGTCTTCGATATGGAAAAACTTCGCTGGTTCAACGCTCAGTATCTGCGTGGGCTCGACGCTGAGCGTCGCCGCGCTCTCTGCCTTCCGTGGCTTCAGGGGACGGGGTGGAGCCTGCCCGAGCCCGGCCGGCTCGACGAGATCCTTGAAGCCCTGGTCCATCATCTCACCCTGCCCAGCGATATCGTTTCGGAGGCGGCGATCTTTTTCACCGAGCCCGTCGTGGGCGACGACGAGGAGCTGCGCGCGGTGCTCGAAGCCCCCGGGGCCGCCGAGGTCCTGGCGGTGTTTCATCACCTCGCCTCCGGAGTGGAGCCCTGGCACCGTGACCGCCTGAAAGCCCTGATCAAGGAAGTGCAGACAGAATCCGGCCGCAAGGGCAAGGAGCTCTTCCTGCCCCTGCGCGTGGCCCTGACGGCACGACTGCACGGACCGGAACTCCCCGTCATTATGGAGCTCCTCGGTCGTGAGTCTGTCCTGTCTCGCATTGGGTCGCAGCTCCCGTGACGGTGCGTCCCGTGACGATGCTCCCCGACACCGACATCCTCATCGTTCACTACAACCATCCTTCGGATACCGCAGAGGCGCTCAGGGGCCTGCTCGCGTGGGTCGATGATCAGGTGCGGGAATATCGCATCGTGGTCAATGGGACCGATGGAGAACCGCTGAGGGATCTGCCCGACACCTCGAAGCTGCGCATCATCACGCTCGACGAAAATCGCGGCTACTCAGCCGCCGTGAATGCCGGAGCAGCGGACTCCTCGGCGCGCTATCTGTTTCTGCTCAACAACGACATCCTTGTTCACGAGGATGTGCTGGCACCCCTTCGCGCCGCGCTCGACGCGGATTCCCATCTCGGGATCGTGGCACCTCGTCTGCTCTATCGGGATGGCTCCTTCCAAATCTCCTCGGGGGCCGATCCTTCTCTCCTGACCGATCTCTTCGAAAAAATCCGGCAGAGGCAAAGCCGAGGCCGACGCGGGCTCCTGTATCGCTGGGCACAGTGGCGGAGTCGTCGTTCCCGAAACGTACACTGGGTAACCGGAGCCGCGATGCTGATGCGTCGATCGGTGTTCGAGGCTGTGGGAGGATTTGACGAAGGATACTTCATGTATTTCGAAGACAGCGACTTCTGTCGCCGCGTTCGCAAAGCCGGTTTCCGCGTGCGCCTCGTGGCGGAGGCCTCCCTGGTGCACTTTCTGGGAGGTGCCGGAGTGACGGCCCATCCGAGACTGCGGAAGGCCTTTCGCGACTCGCAGTGGCGGTATTATCGGACCCACGCCTCTCCTCTCTCCCGGCTCCTTCTTCGATTTTACCGAACCCTGAAAATCCGTATACTGGAATCTCGTACCCCTTCACTCTCGTCCGAGTCCGCCTCTTCGCATTCCGCTGAAGGAGATTCCCGGTGAAACGCCGTTCCCACATCGTTCTGGTCCCTCCCCTGCTCGACCCCGTGGAACACGAGGGCCAGCCTCGGGATCCCTCCTTCACGGTGTATCAGAAGGCCCTGCTCGCCTTCTTCGCCGACCGTCTGCGCTGTTTACCCGAGGTGGAGGTTTTCGTACCCACCGTCACCGGCATGTTCGCCTCCGTCCCTGTCCCCGAGGAGGCGGCATCACTCAAGCATCTCCCCTACAAGACGAATCGTCATGCCCTGCTTCGATCCATCATGGAAGAACTGGGGAGCGGCGATCATCATGTGGGACTCATTCTCCGTTCCGAAGCCTGCTTCGTGCCACTGGATATCGTCGAGCAGGCCTTGCTGTTGCTCCACGCCTACGAGGATGGCGCCGTACTGGGATGGAATTGCCTCGATGACAGTTACCTTCTTGGATTCCGCCGACCCCACGCATCAATGCTCGCCGGGGCCGAGCCGGATCCCTTCACCGCCCAACTGACGCTGGCCTGCACCCTGCCCTGTTCCCTGTTCATCCTGCGCTCCTGGCGTTGTCTCAACACCGATTTTCACTATGGACTGACGCGGATCGGGTTTCACCCCGACACCGAAATCCTCGAGGAATCCGATCTTCCTTCCCTGGTCCTTCATTTTCAGGACCGTCACGAACCCGATCCTCGGTGATATGCGCATCGGCATCTACGGCGGCAGTTTCGATCCCCCGCATCTGGCTCACCTGATCCTGGCCCAGGAGGCTCTCGAGCAACTCGCGCTGGACGAGGTGGTGTTCGTTCCGGCCTTTCGCTCTCCGTTCAAGCTGGAGTCCACGCCCGTCTCGGCCGAGGATCGCTGTGAAATGGTGTCGCTGGCGATCTCGGATCAGAAGCGCTTTCGTATGGAGCCTTTCGAGGCGTTACGCCAGGATGTCTCTTACTCCTGTGAGACCATCCGTCATTTCTCCGCCACCTTTCCCACGGCACAGCTTGTCCTGCTCATGGGCGCGGATGCCTTTCGGGATTTTCCGCAATGGAGAGAGCCCGACGTCATCGTCTCCCATGCCTCGCTCGGCGTGGCCTGTCGCCCCGGCGTAAATATCGATCTCGACACCCATCCTCACGGCCAATCGGCCCGCGTCTTCCGCATGCCTCTGCTCGACATCTCATCCTCGGATATTCGCGCTCGGGTCCGCGAGGGGCGGGATATTCGGTGGCTGGTGCCCTGGGCAGTGAAGGTGTTTATCGAAGCGCGCGGACTCTACCGCAGGTCTGAATTATAACCACCCCATGGACCGGTACCAGGCAATGGTGGAGGCGATACCCTCTTCCAGACTCACTTCCTGCCGATATCCCAGGTCCCGCTTCGCCTTTTCGACATCGAAAATCCAATAGGGCTGCGTGATATCGCGGGCCTTCTCGAGATTGAGCGTTACGGCCTTGCCCTGAATGCGTCCGATCAGCTCGGAAACAGCCGCCAGAGAATACACCACCGCATGGGGAATGCGGAGGGCATGGACGCTTCGTCCCAGTGCCCTGCCCACCACCGCGCCCACTTCGGGCCAGGAATAGAAGCGCTCGCTCGAGATGTGGTAGATTTCTCCGATGGCGCGATCGGATTCGGCGGCCAGGAGGAGCCCTCGAACAAGATCATCGCAATGGGACAGACTCACGCGTTTATCATCGAAACCGATCATGGCGTTCAGGCCCTTCGCGAGGGTTTGGAACACCAGCAGGACTTCGGTGTCCCGAGGTCCGTACATCGCCGGGGGACGGACGATGGTCCAAGGCACATCACGTTCGGCCATCACCGTTTCTTCGCCCTTGCGTTTGCTTATCCCATAGCGGGTGAGAGGATGGCATGGATCGTCTTCCCGTACCGGACGATCGAGGGAGGCGGCGGGACCCGACGCCGTGCCGCTGCTCACCTGAACGAAACGACGTACGTGAGGTGCAAAGCGCCGTGTCGCCGAAAGCATGCTTTCGGTGGCGGTGACATTGCCGCGGTGATATTCTTCGTCGGTGCGGGCCTTCACTACCCCGGCCACATGAAAAACCAGGTCGGCATTCTCGACCAGGGGGCGGAGGGAATCGGGATCGCAAATGTCGGCGACCACGAGGTGAGCGGCCGTATCCTTCACCCAGCGCAGATTGCTGGATGCACGAATAAGGGCACGGACTTCGAATCCACGGGCGAGGAGAGCGTCCACCACATGACTTCCGATGAAGCCGGTGGCGCCGGTGACGGCTGCGATCATGAAGGGGTCCTGAATGGTGGGGAGACGGCCGGTTTCATTGCATTTCACAAGGGCCAAAAGTATATTCAAAAATGTCGTGTGCTCAAAATTACCACGTCCCTCCTTGCCTTCGACGTGCACGGCGAGGGGGATCACCGTCCCCGAATAGGCGCACATTTCATCACCACCGTACGAATGAGGCCCCCCGTGGATCTGTTTGACAAATGCCGAAGTTTTACCCGCGCCGACGAAGTGAAGGCGATGGGATATTATCCCTATTTCCGTGCTATCGAAGAAAACGAAGGTCCGGTTGTCAGCATCGAGGGTCGCAAGGTCATCATGGCCGGATCGAACAATTATCTGGGACTGACCGCGCATCCTTCCGTCAAACAGGCCAGTCTCGACGCCATTTCGCGATTCGGCACGGGATGTTCGGGATCCCGGTATTTGACGGGTACCATCAGTCTCCACAACGAACTCGAAGAGCGACTGGCAGCCTTCCTTCACAAGGAATCCTGTCTGTTGTTTTCCACTGGCTATCAAACCGCCCAGGGAATCATCCCCACCCTCGTGCAGCGTGGTGATTACGTGATTTCGGATAAAGACAACCACGCCTGTATCGTCGCCGGAGACCTGATGGCCAAGGGGGCCTTCGCCAATTTCGAGCGGTACAAGCATAACGACATGGCCGACCTGGAACGCCTTCTCGCGTCCCTCCCCGAGGACAAGGGCAAATTGGTTGTCTCCGATGGTGTGTTCTCCACCACAGGTGAGATTGTGGAACTCGACGCACTCGTACGAGCCTGCAAAAAATACGGTGCCCGCATTCTCATCGATGATGCCCACAGCGTGGGCGTGATCGGCAAGGGAGGACGGGGTACCGCATCGGCCTTCGGCCTGGAAGCGGAGGTGGATATGACCATGGGCACCTTCAGCAAGACGTTTGCCAGTCTCGGCGGCTTCGTGGTGGGCGAGCGCCCCGTGATCAATTACATCAAGCATCACAGCCCCGCACTCATCTTCAGCGCCAGCCCCACTCCCGCCTCCGTGGCCGCGGCATTGGCCGCCCTCGATATTCTTGAAGCCCATCCCGAAATGGTGACCCGTCTCATCGAAATCGGTGATTACATGCGAAAGGGCTTCACCGAAATGGGCTTCCGCATCATCGAATCGAAAACCGCCATCGTGCCCGTGATCATCGGAGAGGATGAGCTGACCTTCGTTTTCTGGAAGAAACTCTTCGACGCTGGAGTCTTCGTCAACGCCTTTATCAGTCCCGGCGTGCCCGCCGGTCTGCAGATGCTGAGGACGAGTTACATGGCCACGCACGAGAAGGGACATATGGACCGCATCCTCGAGATCTTCGGCACGATCGGAAAAGAACTCGGCGTCATTTCCTGATCCGGAGCACGCCATGGCCATCACGATCCGAGCCCTGCACACACTGAAGGAGCGCAAGGAATTCGTTGCGCTGCAATGGAAGTTCTATCATGACGATCGCTATTGGGTGCCACCCCTACACTTCGATCGGCTCAAGCTCCTCGACACGGTCAAGAATCCTTTCTATAAGCATGCCGAGATGCAGCTCTTCATCGCCGATCAGGATGGGGAGCCGGTTGGCCGCATTGCCGCCATCGTCAACCACAGTCATAACGAAGTCCATCAGGACCGCGTGGGCTTTTTCGGCTTTTTCGAATCAATCAACAGTCCCAGCGTCGCCGCCGCGCTCTTCGATGCCGCCGCTGCGTGGCTGAAGGAACGCGGCATGCAGGTGATGCGGGGCCCGATGAACCCTTCGGTCAACGATGAGATCGGCCTGTTGGTGGACGGGTGGAACGGCCCCCCGCGTATCCTGATGACCTACAACCCCCGCTACTATGCGGTGCTCGTCGAACAGGCCGGATTCACGAAGGTGAAGGATCTGTACGCCTATCAGATCGAACGGTCCAAGGTGCCGATGGAGCGTCTCGAGAAGGTCTCCTCCCTCCTGGCCGAGCGATATTCCCTTCGTGCGCGGGAACTCGATTTTTCGCGTGTGAAGCAGGAAATGGCCATCGTCAAGCATCTCTACAACGTGGCCTGGGAAAAGAACTGGGGCGCGGTGGCGATGAACGACGAGGAATTCGACTTCCTCGCCGCGGATCTGACCCAGGTGCTGGGCAAGAAATTCCGCGACCTGGTGTTCATTGTAGAAAAGGGAGACGAGCCCATCGGGTTTGCCCTCTGTCTGCCCGACATCAATCGCATTCTCATCGAAAATAAAAAAGGACGGCTGATCCCCGGGGCCTTCCGTCTTCTGACCCAGAGTCGGAAGATCGACTGGGCCCGCATCATCGTACTGGGCGTGCTTCCCGAATGGCGAGGCAAGGGCATCGATGGCTTCATGTACCATCAGATTATCCGTCGGGCCGAAGCGCATGGCATCTACTATGGCGAAGCGTCCTGGGTGCTCGAAGACAATGTGATGATGAACCGGGGCGCCGACATGCTTGCCTCGGAGCGCTACCGCACCTATCGCCTGTACGATAAGAAGCTGCACTGAGGAGTTCCTTCGATGTCTGTCACCCGGGACGACGTGCTCCACATCGCTTCCCTCGCCAAGCTCCGCTTCGATGAGGATGGTCTCGAGGCCATGCGAACCCAGATGAATCGGATGCTCGATTTCGTGGCTCTCTTACAGGAGGTGGATACCGAAGGGGTCCCTCCCCTGTCCCATCCCGGCGAGGAGGGTCTGCCTCTTCGCGACGATCTCCCTCATTCCCCCCTGTCCCGCGCCGAGGCTCTGCGCAACGCTCCCGCGGTGACCGAGGATCATTTTTCCGTTCCCAAGGTCATTCGCTCCTGAACGAGGTGATTCGCACATGACATCCGTGCTTCTGGTCATCCCCGCACGCTACGGCTCTACCCGCTTCCCCGGCAAACCCCTGGCCGATATCGCGGGCCGCTCGATGATTCTTCGCGTCTGGGATCAGTGTCGTCGCGCCACCCTGGGCACGGAGGTGCTCGTGGCCACCGACGACGAACGCATCGCATCCCATGTACGCGAGGCAGGCGGTGCGGTGGTGATGACCGACCCGAACCTCGCCTCGGGCTCCGAGCGCGTGGCTGCGGCAGCCGAGGGGCGACAGGCGGACATCATCGTCAACGTACAGGGTGACGAGCCCCTCATCGATCCAGCCACCATCGATGCCACCATTCGCATTCTCCTCGAACACGCGGATACCGACATCGGCACGGCGGGCTGCGCCCTCACCGATTCGGACTCCTTCGTCAATCCGAATTGCGTGAAGGCCGTGCTCGCCCGAGATGGACGGGCTCTGTATTTTTCCCGCGCCCCCGTGCCCTGGCCTCGGGAAGGAGGCCTGCCCCCCGAGGCCGTCAAGCATCTCGGGATCTACTCCTTCCGTCGCGACGCTCTCGCCCGGTTCATCGCCCTGCCCCCCTCTCCGCTCGAAGAGACAGAGAAACTCGAACAACTACGGGCGCTCGACGCGGGGATGACCATCCGCCTGGCCCGCGTGGAAAGGGACAGCGTGGCGGTGGATACACCCGAGGATCTGCAGCGCGTTCTGGCCGTTCTCTCTGCCGGCACGGCGTGATCGCGGGAATTCCCCACCTCTTCCCGGTGTTGCATCGATAGACACCCGATCCACAGTCCCCCATGCCCCGACCCCAGCCCCGTTCCGTCTCCGTCATCACGCTCGGGTGTTCAAAAAACACCTACGACTCCGAATTGCTCATGCGCCAGCTCGAAGCCAACGGTCTCACCCTGGCCGAGCCCGGCGCGGCCGAAACCCTCATCATCAACACCTGTGGCTTTATCGACGCCGCCAAGGAAGAGAGCGTCAACACCATTCTCGAAGCCACAGCCCTGAAGGACGCCGGACAGGTGAAGCGCGTCTATGTGGCGGGCTGTCTGTCCCAGCGCTACGAGGAGGAACTTGCCGAACAGATCCCCGAGGTCGATCGCTTCTTCGGCGTCACCGACTTCGCGCGCATCCTCGAAGAACTGGGCGGGAACCTCCGTCGTGAACTGCTCGGAGAACGGCATCTGACCACGCCTTCTCACTTTGCCTACCTAAAAATTTCCGAGGGATGCGATAACCCCTGTTCCTTCTGCGCCATTCCCCTGATGCGGGGCGGCCATCGCTCCCGTCCGATGGAGGAGGTCGTGGCCGAGGCGAAGGGACTGGCCCTGCGCGGGACCCGGGAGCTGGTTCTCATCGGACAGGATACCACCTATTACGGACTCGATACGGATGGAACGCGTACCCTGGCCCAACTCCTGACTCGACTGTCGGACATTGAAGGCCTCGCGTGGATCCGCCTCATGTACACCTATCCCTCACATTTCCCCCTCGACATCCTGCCCGTCATGGCGTCGGCACCGAACATCTGTCGATACATCGACATGCCCATTCAGCACTCCGAAGACGAGGTGCTGCGTTCGATGCGACGAGGCATTACGCGCCGCGCCACCCGCGAGGTGATCGATCGTATCCGCGAGGCATTCCCCGAGGTGGCCCTGCGCACTACCCTCATCACAGGATACCCGGCGGAAACGGAAGAGCATTTTGAAAATCTCTGTCGCTTCGTCGAGGACGTCCGCTTCGACCGCCTCGGCGTCTTCACCTACTCGGTGGAGGAAGGCACCTCCGCCGCCCTGTTGGGCGATCCCCTGTCCGAGGAAGTCAAGGAAGCCCGTCGTGCCCAACTCATGGAGATCCAGAGCGGCATCAGTCTCGCCCGCAACGAGGGCTTCATCGGACGCACGCTTCCGGTGCTCTTCGATCGAGTGGAAGGAGATTTCCTCGTGGGACGCACGGAATTCGATGCGCCGGAAGTGGATAACGAAGTACTCGTCCCTCTGTCGGATCACGCAGGGTCCGAGCGGATTGGCACCTTCCATTCTGTGCGTGTTACCGACGCGACAGAGTTCGATCTCACGGGAGAGCTTGTCGGTTCCTGACCGCGTACTCTCCCACACGGGCCATTTTCTTATTACCGTACCACACAGGTGCATCATGCGTCGCGCGATTCTGGTCCTCTTCCTTCTCCTCTCGCCTGCCTGGGCGAAGGCCCAGTCCGACCCCGCTCCTGCCACCTCGACACGGGTCCAGCCCTTCACCTTCGATGCCCTCACCTTCGCGAAGACCGACGCCTTCGGATACAGTTCCCGTCTCGATCTCTTTGTGCAGGTGCCGTTCGACAACATCACATTCATCAAGAAGGAGAACAGTTTCGTCGGCGGCTATGCCATCACCGCACGGGTATTAGATGCCGACGAGAAGCTGATCAAGGAGAAGTCCTGGACTCGGACTCTGAAGCAACCATCCTTTGACGCCACGAAGGATGCGGGGGCGTACGATCTTTCGCAGGACACCCTGGCCCTCGATCCCGGACCCTACGTGGTGGAGGTGACCTTCGAGGATCAGGAATCCCGCAAGGCCTGGCGCCTGTCCCGTCACATCTCGGTGCGGACCTTCGATCGCAACGCTCCGGCCCTCAGCGACATCATGCTGGTTTCTCGCGTGCATGAACGCAACGGGCGCCGTTCCATCACTCCGCAGATTGACGCCAACGTGGCCGACCTGACCCGGGGCTTTTCGCTGTTCTATGAGTTCTACAATCCCTACGATGTCACCGCACTCCGCATCCACTATCGAATTCTGCGACAGGGAGAGCGCATCACCGCGCAATCCCAGATACAGCCGGTGAAGAAAGGCCCCAACAGCTTCATCACCCACGTCCCCACCTCGGAACTCGGGTTCGGAGCCTATCAGGCCGAGGTGCTCCTCACGCAGCCCGAAGACAGCCTCGGAGAACACCCCCTCGCGCGAGGCATGCGGCCCTTCACGATCGAATGGTCCACGGGCCTGGCCACGGTGGCCATCACGAATCTCGATGAGGCCATCGATCAGATGCGGTACTTTGCCAGCTCTGACGACATCGATACCATCCGCGCCGCCACGACGGACGCGGAGAAACGGCGGCGTTTCGAAGCCTTCTGGGAACGGCACAATCCCACTCCTGGCTCACCCATGAACCGGGCGATGGTGGAGTATTACAAGCGCGTCGAATACGCCAATGTCCACTTCAAGCATTACGTGGCGGGCTGGAAAAGCGATCGCGGCATGGTGTACATCATCTATGGGCCTCCGAGTTACATCGATCGACATCCCTTCGAGGTGGATACCAAACCCTATGAAGTGTGGGAATACTACGACGTGAACAAGAGATTCCTGTTCATGGACGAATCAGGTTTTGGTGATTATCGACTTCTCTACCCCATCTGGGACGATCGGAACCGACTTCGCTAATCCTCGGCGACGGGACCGCTGAGCACGAGCACCGTGCCGCCCGCAATCGATACGTGCACCACCCCATACGTGGGCTGGTAGCGCTGCCCCGATCCGAAGGCGCGGAGATCTTGTTCCGTGGTTAAGACAAGGTTGTGCCCATCGGTGGATTGATTGATGCAGACATAGGTGAGAGAGGAGCCGAGGCGTCGCTCGATGACAAGGAGTCCCCGAGACGCGTCAAGGTGCACGACCCGTGTCGTGCCCCGTCTCAGTTCGGGGCGGGCGGCTCTCAGTGCCGCGAGATTTTGAACGCAGCGAAACAGAGTGCCCGTATCCGCAAAGGCCACACCGGGGGGATTCTTCCCTTTCCAATCTCCCGCGAATTGGTCCTCCCGGTTTTCTTCGTGACTGTCACCGCCAAGAAATCCCTTCTCAGTGCCATAATAGAGGATGGGAGGACCCGGAGCCGTGAACAGCACGGTAAGAGCGCGCTGGAGGGCGTTCCGATCTCCCCGGGCCAGATGCAAAAAGCGCGGTAGATCGTGATTGTCGATGAAGATGGGATGGAGAGGTCGATTGGATGGGTGGTACAGAGAAAGCCGTTCGATACTCCGGGCGATGAGGGCCACCGATTCACCACTTCCGAATACGGCGCGAATCGAGCCACCCAGACTGAAATTCAGCACCGCGTCGAAGCCCGCGCGTCCCAGTGAATCGGGCCAGGTATACGAAGCCAAGGTCTCGTCATCGAAGGCGAAGACTTCGCCGAACACCGTCAGATCGGGCCTCTTCGCCTGCTCGCGCCAGTGTCGCACGGCGTCGAGAAAGACGTACCAAAACTCCCGTTCCACATGCTTCACCGTATCCACGCGAAATCCGTCGCACCCGGTCTGTTCGAGCCACCAGAGGTAGATGCGGATCAGCTCCTCACGTACGGCGGGAAGTTCCGTCTTCAGATCGTCGAGGCCTCCCGGCAGTTCGCCAATGATCTGATCGGGATCCTGCCAGCATTCGACTTCGCCGTAGGGATGGTAGAGGGAAAGATCACGGAAGAACGCGGGCGACGGGAGGCGGGTCGAGTCGGCCCATTCGAGCGCGGCGCCTGAGGGATTCCACTTCCAAGCCCCGCCCACGGGACGGGACAGAGGGCCGAGGTGATTGCACACGATGTCGAGATAGACGCGGATTCCCAGGGCGTGAGCCCGTCGGATGAGACGGCGAAGATCGTCCATCGTGCCAAGGCGAGGATCGACCCGCATCAGATCCTGGATCCAGTACCCGTGATAGGATTCGGGGACATTCATCGCCACCGGAGTCATCCAGATCGCGGTGATTCCCAGATGCTTCAGATAGGGCAGGCGTGCCTCGATACCTGCCAGATCTCCGCCGTGAATTCCTCCCGGCTCCCTCGGCGCATACGCGCCGTTGGCCGCGTTGTTCGACGAATCCCCGTCGTCGAAGCGATCGGTGACGATCATCATCATCACCTGATCCTCGAAGGGAAGAAGCGCAGGAGACGAAACGCAGCCCGCGAGAAGGGAACAGGTCAGAAGAAGAACGAGTCCCCGTCTCGCGGGATGAAAGCCAGGCGATGCCATCCTGGACATGGAGGAAGCGAGGCTACGGTGCCAGTTGACGAACGACATCGATCACGGTGCCATCCACCCACTTCACTGCGGCAATGACGCGATCGGTGAAGGTCGGCAGGTCGGGGGCGCCGCCACAGATCTCCTCGATTTCGTTCTTCAGATCACGGATATCCCGAATCGGAAGTCCGCTCCCCTGCACGGCCGCGAGCAGGTCCTGGCGAAGAGGATTGATGGCGATACCCCGTTCGGTGATGATGACATCGATCAGCTCTCCGGGTCCGCACAACGTGGTAACGCGATCGACGATTACCGGAATGCGATCGCGGAAGCTGGGAATCGGAAGGATGGTGCATTTCGAGAAGAGGCAATTCTGCCAACCGCCGATGCCATGCAGCAAGCGTCCGTCGCTATGAGTCACCACATTGGCGTTGAAATCCACATCCACTTCGGTGGCGCCCAATACCACCACATCCACCTGCGATGCGACATTGCCTTTTCCGTGATAGTTGTAGCTGACAAAGGGATTGGTGTGGAGGTGACGGGGATTGTCGCGCATCGAACGCACGCCGTCGAGATCGAAGGTCTGGCCGTCGAGGATGTAGTCGGTCAGTCCTTCTTCCAGCATTTCCACCAGATACTTGGTGCTGCCACCGCGTACGAAGCGAGCCCGAATGCCCTCCTCCTTCATCATCTCCTTGAGATAGAGCGCGAAGGACAGCGCGGTGCCTCCCGCTCCGGCCTGGAAGGAAAATCCATCCTTCAGAATGCCGGCTTCGCGCACGAAACGGGCAGTGATTTCGGCGATATAAAGGCGGTCGGGACTCTTCGTGATGTTGGTGGTGCCACTCACGATCCGTTCCGGAATTCCGATCTTCTCCATCACCACCACCGCGTCGACGTAGTTGCCCTGAATCTGCCAGGGCACGCAGGGGAAGGGCACGAGATTATCGGTAACCACGATGACCCGGTCCGCATACTGCGCATCGGCGAGAGCGAATCCGAGCCCGCCGCAGGCCGAAGGGCCCATCACGCCATTGGCATTGCCGAAGGGATCGGCCGTGGGCGCGGCGATTACGGCGATGTCGATGTGGACCTCTCCATCCTGGATGGCCTGATAGCGTCCCCCGTGGGAGCGCAGGACCCCGAGTCCCTTCATCTTCCCTTGACTGGCGTAGTCGCCGAGGGGACCATTCATCGACCCTTCGATATGATGGATCACCCCGCTTTCGAGGTGGGCGACCATGGGAGCGTGGCAGGGAAAGGAGGCGGAAGGGAACCAGCGAAGATCCTTCACGCCGAGTTCTGCCGCACAATCGAAGATCTGATTGGCCACCAGATCTCCATTGCGAAAATGGTGATGGGTGGAGATCGTCATTCCATCCTTCAACCCCACCTGCCTCAGGGCATCGCGAAGGGAACCCACGATTTTGTTGCCATCGGCCGGATAGTTGGCATTACTCGGTATCCAGGGTGCGGCGCGGCGCCCATTCGGCGTCCACTTCCCCACCCCCTGATAGGGAATCGCAGGCATGCCGTTGATCTCGGTAACGACCTCCCGTCCGGCGGCGTTGAGAACCAGGGACTCAGACACGGGACACCTCCTCTCTCCAAGTGGATGAAACCAGTCCTCCCTGTTCGGCGAGTGCCATGATCTTCTGGGCTCGTTTGACCACCGGGGGATCGATCATTTTCGTGCCGAGGGACACGACGCCCAGTCCCTTCGCTTCGGCGTCCTCGAAGGCGAGCACGATCTTCCGGGCTTTTTCGATCTCGGGTGCTGTCGGCGCGAAGGCTTCGTGCACCACCGGGATCTGACGGGGATGGATGCATCCCTTGCCGTCGAACCCGAGGGCCTTGGCTTCACGCACGTTCGCACGGAGTCCTTCCATGTCGGCAACATCCGAAAACACTGTGTCGATGGCCTGAATCCCGGCGGCCTTGGCCGCGTTCAGACAGATGCCACGCATCCATTGACTCTCCCGTCCCTCGAGAGTACGTTCGGCCCCGATGTCGGCGGTGTAATCTTCGAGTCCGATAGACAGGGCTACCACGCTCGGAGTGGCCGTGGCGATGGCGAGAGCGTTCAGGGCGCCCTTCGCACTTTCGATGATAGGCATCAGAAAGATCGGTTCCGACAGGCCATGCCTCTGTCTCAGTCCTTCCACCGCTTCGTGCACGGCGAGTACCTGCTCGGCGGTTTCGCATTTCGGAACGAGAAGGAGATGCGGTGATTCGGGAACGATCTCCTCCAGATCCGTCAGGCCGAGGGGGAGCTGATTGATGCGTACCATTATCTCGGCACCCAGAAAATCCACCGTGCGCAGGGTGTTACGCACGAGAATGCGGGCCGCATCCTTCTCCCGAGGCGACACCGAATCTTCGAGATCAAGAATCACGGCATCGGGCCGGTGAATACCGGCATTGATCGCCAGCTTGGGATCGTTGCCAGGTAGATAGAGACGACTGCGACGAAATCGGTCGCGGGAGGAGGTGGTGTGTACGCGTGGATTGAGGGGCGGCCGCCAACGACGGGCATCGTCGGGACGGAGACGGCGCACGGCCGCCTCGAAACGGGCGGCGAGAACGTAGGGAAGTGCACCGCTGTCTTCGAGTTCCACGCGTACGTGGGGAAGATCGAAATGGTCACAGAGCGCGGTGAGAAGGGCACGATTGGCGCGACCGTAGAGGACGTCCACCTTGCTCGTGACGTGGAATTCCCTCCCCCCGGATTCGCGAAGGGTCAACGAAACTCGGCAGTCGGAACGAACGTCGGATCCGCTCCGTCCTGCCTCTGCCTGATGCGTCATGGAAACAACCTGATTGGTACGAGGATGAGAACCCGTCACCACGGGTTCCGAATCATAAATATACGGTTTCCTCCTGGCTCGGGGGAAATTCGCCGTTCGCGAAACTTCCCACGGTTCCGTGGTGTTGCACTCGTAGAACGGACACAACACCGACTTCCTTATGCTCCTTGCCGACAGTCTCGCACTTCATCATGATTCCCTCCCCGCGATCGCGGATGCCTTTCATCGTCACAAGGAAAGCATCCTGGCGGCGGTGCTCGACCATCTGACCGATGACGCCGAGTTCGGGGATCTGAAGCGAGATCCGGCCCATGCGCGAATCATGAAGGAAACCGCGAAGATCCTGATCGAAAATCTTGCCGTGACGATGCGATACGGAATCCCCGATCTCCTGCTCGATTATCTGGACTGGCTCCGCCCCTTTCTCCTGTCCCGAGGCTTCCGCCCTCGCGTGTTGGGGCGCCTTCTGCGGGCCGTGCATATCGCGGCGGTGGGCTATCTGCCCCTGGACGTCACCGACGGCATCAGCCATATCATTCGCGCGTTGCGAACGCAGGCGGAGCGCCAGGTGGAGGTGAGTGCATGAGATCGGCCCACACCATCGCCGATTTTCACACCGCCCTGCGATCCGGCAATCGGCGCACCTGCTATCACATCGCATCGGGACTGCGCCGAAACGGCATGAGCTCCCTCGAACTCTACGATACCGTGCTCATCCCCGCCCTGGTTGCCACGGGGGAAGAATGGCATGCCAACGAGGTCTCTATCCTCGAAGAGCATATCGCCACGAGTATCATTCGCGACATCATCGCCTGGGATGCCGTATCCTCTCAGCCCCAGGAGCCGCGTCATGGAACGGTGCTCATCGGCGGGGTCCCGGAAGAACAGCACGCCCTGGCCGCCCTGATGCTCGGCAACCTGCTCGAACAGGCGGGATGGTCCGTGCGATCCTATGGATCGGGCATTCCCGCCGAGGATCTGCTCGCGGGACTGGATCTTTACCGCCCAGACATTCTCTTTCTGACCATGAAATTGCACGCTCGCCTCGAGGAGACGGCGGAACTGCTGCTCTCCGTGAAGGCCGCCTATCCCGACCTCGGTATTGTGGTGGGAGGCACCACCGCGCCTTTCGTGCGAGCCGTGCTCGAACCCTTCGTGTACGGCTTCGCTGATACGCTCGTGCATGGCATCGAGCTGGCGAAATCCTGGAGTAACACGCACCCGCAACCGGCGCGCTGAAGAACCTTCATGAAAAACCCCCGGACTCCATCGGAGCCCGGGGGTTTTTGTACGATACGAAGCGAGGCGTGCTTACAACTTCGCGATGATCGCGTCGGTGATCTGCTGGGTGGTGGCCGCTCCCTTTTCGATGGCCTTGGGTCCACCCGTCAGTTTCATCATGTCGTAGGTCCGGACCTTGCCCTCAGCCACCACGTCTGCAATCGCCTTGCGGATGCGCTCCGCCATCTCGGTTTCCTGAAGATGGTCGAGCATCATGCAGCCGGTGAGAATCATGGCGATGGGATTGACGATGGAGGGCTGAAGGTGTTCGTATTTGGGCGCCGAGCCATGCGTGGGTTCGAACACGGCCACGTTGTCGCCGAGGTTGGCACTGCACGCGAAACCCAGTCCCCCGACCAAGCCGGCGAAGCCGTCGGACACGATGTCGCCGAACATGTTCCCCGCAACGATCACTCCGTACTCTTCGGGATTTTTTGTCAGCCACATCATCTGGGCATCGATGTTGGTGGACCACAGGGCGATGTCCGGATAGTCCTTCGCAATGATCTGCGCTTCCTTTTCCATCATGCCCGACGTTTCGCGCACCACATTCGGTTTCTCACACACGGTGACACTCTTGTATCCGTTCGCACGGGCATATTCGAAAGCCGCCTTGGCGATGCGACGACAGGCGCCGCGGGTAAAGATGCGTGCGGAAACGGCGAGATCTTCGCCGGGCACGTCCTTGAACGCCTTCATGCGGGGATGGGTTTCGAGCGCGTCGCGCACCTGGGCCGGAGGATTGGTCCATTCCACACCCGCATACAGACACTCGGTATTCTGGCGGAAGATCACCGCGTTGACGTACGGTTCCTCGAAGCCACCCTCCATCGTTTTGCGGATGAAGTTCAGGGGATTGCCGGGGAAGGAAATGCAGGGCCGAATGCTGATGTCGAGATTGAAATGCTGGCGCATGGTAACGATGGGGCTGTAATACACCAGTCCCTTGCCCTGGAGTTCGGGTGCCAGTTCAGACGCAGCGGCATCCTTCGGTTTCGAGGTAATGGCGCCGAAGAGACCGATCTTATGCTGCTCCAGCAGATCGATGGTGCGCTGAGGAAGAGGGTTCCCTTCCGAGCACCAGAAATCCCATCCGATGTCCCCATCGACATACTCGGCATCGAATCCGACGGCATTCAGAACGCGGATGGCCTCCGGCAAAACCACTTTTCCGATCCCGTCCCCGGGCATCGCGACAATCGTGCGCTTCATAACAACTCAACTGATGGTGGAGAATACTGAATTCCCGACCGAGGCGGATGGCCCCGGTCGGGAATTACAAAGGTAGCGAAGGGGAGCTCGCGGGACAACAGCCCTCTCTCCCCCCTACCGCAGGACTCAGAATCGACGCTTGCCGAAGGTTTTCGAGCGACGCGAACTGGGGAAGGACGGAGGTCCGCTCCGTCGTTTCGCAGTCGGAGGTCCGAAATAGATGAATTCCTGGGCAGGAACCTCCGGATGTTCCGCCACGGGGATGTGCGCGCGAATAAACTTTTCGATGGCCGCCACCTCGTCCCCCTGATCGGGATAGGCGAGGGTGATGGCGTGGCCCGCCGAGCCCGCCCGGCCCGTGCGGCCGATGCGATGCACGTAGTTTTCGATCTCGTCCGGCAGGTCGTAATTGATCACCACCTCGATGGCCTCGACGTCGATGCCCCGGGCCGCGATGTCGGTGGCCACCAGGATGCGGAAGCGGCCCGACTTGAAGCCCGCCAGGGCGGTTTTGCGCTGGGCCTGGGTGCGATCGGCATGGATTTCGGCAGAAGGATGCCCCACCTTGTTGAGCAGGCGGGCCACTCGGGCGGCCGACCGCTTGGTGCGCACGAAGATGAGTACCGAACCCGTGAATTCGCGGAGCAGTTCCACCAGCAGGGTGAACTTGTCCTCCTTTTTCACGACGAAGACTTCCTGGGACACCAGTTCCGCCGCAGTGCCCGAGGGTGCGATTTCCGTATGCACCGGCAGGCTCATGTAGCGGGAAGCGATGGACAACACTTCCGGCATCATCGTGGCCGAGAAGAGCATGGTTTGGCGTTCGGTGGGAAGGGAGGTCAGAATCCGCTCGATCTGCGGGAGGAAGCCCATGTCGAGCATACGGTCGGCTTCGTCCAGCACGAGAATCTTCGTCTCGGTAAGCTTGAGGGTTCTCTGCTCCAGATGATCCACCAGGCGTCCCGGTGTGGCAACGATGATGCGGGGACGTTCCCGCAGGCGCATGATCTGGCGGTTCATGGACTCCCCGCCGATGATGGTGGCCAGACGCATTTTCACGGCCCGGGCCACGGGATAGAGCGCATCGTGCACCTGGAGGGCCAGTTCCCGTGTGGGAACCAGCACCAGGCCGATCCCCTTCGATTGGGACAGGCGCTGAATCATGGGAATCCCGAAGGCCAGGGTCTTGCCCGTGCCCGTCTGGGCCACGCCAATCACATCCTTCCCTGCCAGGCCGATGGGAATGGCCTTTTCCTGAATGGGGGTCGGAACCGTGAACTCGAGAGAAGAAAGAAGATCGAGGAGGCCGGGAGCGATGCCCAGGCCGAAGAAGGTGCCGGAATGCGGACTCATGCGGTCCTCCGGGCAACCTGGATGATGGGACGCATCGATCCGAAGACCGAGCAAGGACGTGGGAACCACGTTCCCGTGAAAAGTGGGTAAGACATTGATGTCCTCCAGCGGCGATTCCCTCTATCGCACGTGGGGGCAACGGAGATATCCAACCGAATGTACCTGAAAAACCGGAAGTCCCGGCTTGGGTTGAGAGGTCCGGCACACGCATCTTCCACGTACCTGTTCAGCGCTTTCTGGGCACCGGACGAACTCTTCAACACCAAGATACGAGAATTGTTCCAATTTTCCCGAGGTGTAGGGGGAGAAGGGTGAAGAGTGAAGGGTGAAGGGTGAAGAGTGAAGGCAGCTCGACGGAAAGACGTGCCTGCTCTCCCATTCTTCATTCAATCTTCTTGCGTCCTCTCATTCATTTCGAATCACCACCATCTTCCCCACCTTCACCCCCTCGGGCGTGGAAACGGTGATAAAGTACAGGCCGGGGGCGAGGCTCCGAGTCCGCAGTGAAACGTCGCGGATGCCCGGCTCTCTGTCACTGAGTGTTTCGTGATGGAGACGAAGGCCCAGGGAGGAATACAGGGTCAGCGATGAAGGACCTGCCTTTGTCTGTGAAAACTGAACACGGATCTCACTGCCCGAGATTCCGGGATTCGGATAGATGCGAAGCGGGTCCGCGGGGAGCACGGGTTCCGTTCGGTCCACTCCTGTGAGGATGGAGTCCGCCATGGCTCCGATGAAGCCATCGGGAAGACAAGCGAGGACGAAACCCGAGGGCGTGGTGAAAACTCTTGTAAAAACTCCCGCACTCAGAATGCGGCCTTCCGCATCTTGTGGCGTGAAACGGGTCCAGGTTCGCCCTCCATCCATCGTCCCGAGAAGTTCATGCTCCGTCGTGGCGTAGGCGCGAAGAGAATCCACCGCGCTGATGGAGAATATGCCCTCTGTTGTTGGACACACCAGGGTCCAGGTTTGCCCCCAATCCGTGGTTTTCCGAATTCCATCGGGATTCCCGGTGAGATAGGTATGACTATTGAGGATTGCAAGAGCGGATATACTGGCAAGTGATGGGAGAACATGTTGGATGTACTGTTCCGGTGGCACTTGTCGTTTTGTCCAAGATCTCCCACCATCCATGGTAATTCGAACGGCGATATTATACACCAGGCTATCCAATCCGGATCTGCTCCAATATGAATAATTTTGGAAGGACACACAGACACCTTCATCTCGTGAAAAGAACCTCATATGCTGGTTCCCCGCATCATACATACGAGATTGTGAAAGGGAATCCACTCTCCTCCACTCCTGGGCATCCTCCGATCGTGCATAGAGAACACCATTGTCAGCCGCAATCACCGCGCGCCCCGATCCGAGGTGATACGACGGGCCAAGCAGCGAGGCCGGCGAGGTCGGTTTGCGAAACATCGTGGTGAGAGGGACCCATTCCCTTGCGTCGGTGAGTTCATACATCTGATAGGTATCGGATCCAATTCGGACGAGCAGGGTCCGGCGATCATCAAGCGATTGGCAGGGCCCCTCGTCGACGACACGCACCAGGGTGGTGTCATTGGCAAGAGATTGCACGCCGTCGTACACAAGAGTGCCGTTTTTTGCGATCGCGAGATACGTGGGAGCAGCGTCATCATCCAACACCAGTCCCGTAGCATGGATCGAGAGCAGCGGCCGACCTATACGAGAATTACTCACTCTCGCTTGGTCACGTCGGCTCCATGTTATTCCTGCATCTGTGCTCCATTGCACTCGCTTTCCCGTTGTGGCCAATGCAATAACATTCCCGTTGCGGTCGGAATCAAACGACGCGATGCTGCTCGAATTCGCGAAGATAGAATCCACCTTGGTCCAGCTTATCCCCTTGTCCCATGAGGTCAGCCACTTGCGATCATCTTCCTGCAAGATCGCAATCGCGGTATTATTTAGTGTCACGAAGCGCAGAGGAAAGACCTGGGGGAGAGGATCGAGTATCGCGCTCTTGTCTTCCTCCGGAAGAAGAAAAAGAGGATAATGCACGGTTGTCCATGTTCGTCCGGTATCGATCGAGCGAGCAATGCTGAACATATTATATGTCAAATGCATTTTTGGATCAAGCACAAGCACGATATACAACGCAAGAACGGTACCTTCGGAAAGATGGGCCAGAGAAAGACACTCGGATTGTTTTATGTAGCGAGAAGCAATGTAGGGAAACGCGGTGAACGCTCTCTCTTCCCAGGTGTTCCCTCCATCGAAGGAGTACCAGAGCACGC
>CAYQST010000025.1:0-49000 GCA_964420295.1 uncultured Chromatiales bacterium
GGGGGGGGTAGAACAAGGACAAGAGGTTCCCATAATGGCCTCGTGCGAATTGGTGAAAGGTAGTGGATTGATCCCACGGTGGGATGCCTTTATGATGTTGAAACTGCAATGCCGAAACTTGGGAAAGAGCCGGAGAAAAGTCAAGAGTAAAGAGAAAAGGGTGAAGAGCATACAGCCCTTCACCCTTTCCTCTTTACTCTTCACGTATTTATATATTCACGTATTCACTCATTCACCTTCCCTAATAGCTCTCCTTCCCAATCACCACCTTGCCCTTGAACACCCGATAAATATAGGCCGTGTAGCCGATCACCAGGGGCATGCCGATCAGCGCAATCACCAGCATCGTGGTGAGGGTCGTGTGCGAGGAGGAGGCATTGTAGATTGTCAAACTGTATTCCAGATTGATGCTCGAAGGCACCAGACGAGGGAACAGACTCACCGAGGCGAGTCCCATCAGACTGAGGATGAGCAGGGAACTCCCGAGGAAGGCCCGGAAAGGTTTATCCCCGCGCGCGGCGATGGGAATGAAGATGATGCTTGCGATCAGCACGAGAAGGAGAATCCAGAACAGCGGATTCTTCATCACGCCATCGAGCAAATGCGGGGCGAGGAAGATCGTGGCCACCGTGGTGACGAAGTAGAGCACGACCACCGCGATCCAGAGTTTCGCGACGGCTCTCTGGATGCGAATGTACAGGAGTCCATCGGTTTTCATCAGCATGTAATTGGCGCCGTGCATCGTGAACACCGCCAGGCCGAAGATGCCCACGATCAGAGCGTAGGGATTGAGCAGACCGAAAAAAGTCCCCAGGTAATTCCCCGCACCATCGATGGGCACTCCGCGAAGGATGTTGCCGAAGGCCACCCCGAACAGAAGGGCCGGGAGAAGACTGCCGACGGCGAAGGCGTAATCCCAGAGGGATTTCCATCCGGGACCGTCCACCTTGCCGCGAAATTCCATGGAGACCGCCCGGAAAATGAGGGCGGCGAGCAATAGCATGAGGGCGATGTAAAACCCGCTGAACACCGTGGCGTACACGATGGGAAAGGCCGCGAACAGGGCGCCTCCTCCGGTGAGGAGCCAGACTTCGTTGCCGTCCCAGACCGGTCCGATGGCGTTCAGATGAATGCGCCGCTCCAGATCGTTCTTCGCGAACAGATGCAGAATCCCGACCCCGAAATCGAAGCCGTCGAGAATGGCATAACCCACCAGCAACACGGCGACCAGCAGAAACCAAATCGTGTTGAGATCCATTACACACCTCCCTCCTCACGGACAGCCGGCTCCGGTCCGTGCTTGACTTCCTTCGTGAACAGATACAGGTACAAAATCCCCAGCAGGAGATAAATGAAGAAGAAGAGAATCAGAGAGAACCACACCTCTCCCGCACTCAGGGTGAAGGAATAGGCGTCCTTCGTCTTGAGCAGCTTGTATACGATCCAGGGCTGACGCCCTACCTCGGCAGCGATCCACCCGAGCTGGCAGGCAAGCACCGGAAGCGGGATGGACCAGAGAAAGAGCTTCAGAATGCGGGGACTGGTGTGGAGCTTTTTCTTCCACAGCAGCCAGGTACCGATGAGTGTCAGGAGGATGAACCATCCCCCGAGCAACACCATGTTGTGGAAGGACACGAAGGTGAGCCAAAGGGGCGGGATCTCGTCCTGAGGGAATTCGTTGAGTCCCTTGATCGCGGCGTTGGGATCCCCGAATACCATCCAGCTCAGCAGACCGGGAATCTCGATGGGTGCCTTGAGTTCGGGAGGAGCGTCGGTGGGATAGCCGAATACCACCATCGGCGCTGCATTGGTGGATGTGTACAGGCCCTCGATGGCCGCGAATTTTTCCGGCTGGGTATGGGCTACCTGCCGTGCATGCTCGTGTCCGAAGGGCATGAGCTCGAGCACCGAAAACACGAGACCCGCGATCACGCCGAGACGCAGGGACTTCCGCGCCGCTTCGGCTTCCTTGTTCTTCAGAACGAGATAGGCCGACACGCCCGCCACGACAAAGGCTCCCGTGATGAGGGCCGCGTCGACGGTGTGTAAAAAGCGAATCACCGTGGAAGGATTGAACACCGCATCCCAGAAATTCGTGAGCTCGGCGCGGCCGTTCCGCAATACGAATCCCGCCGGGGTCTGCTGCCAACTGTTGGCCACGAGAATCCAGAAGGCGGATATGGTCGATCCGACAGCGACCATGAGGATGGAGAACCAGTGGACCCCCTTGGACACACGGTTGCGTCCGAACAAATACAGCCCCAAGAAGCCCGACTCGAGGAAGAAGGCAAACACGCCCTCCGCCGCCAGGGGAGCTCCGAAAATATCACCGACGAACTTGGAGTACTGGGCCCAGTTGGTGCCGAACTGGAATTCCATCGTGATGCCCGTGGCCACGCCCACCGCAAAGGTGACGGCCAACAGTTTGGCGAAAAACTTGCCGAGGCGAACGTAGTCGCCATCCTTCTTCTTCCAGCCGAGATACTCGATCATCACCAGCATCCAGGCCAGCCCGATGCTGATGGGCGGAAAGATGAAGTGAAATCCAATGGTCATCGCGAATTGCAGGCGCGATAGCAGAAGAACATCCATAGGCTTCCTCCTCGTTACATGAAAAGTGCGCGTGTGAGAAATATGGTGAACGAAACGCGATTCGACAATTTTTCACGAATGAAAGATGATTGCGCGCAAATTACGATGCATCGTGTCCGAGATCAAGAAAAAAATCCGCACAAGGTGTTTTTTTCGCGGAATTTTTCACGCTCGGCTCCCAGGATCGTGCTGTAACCCTCCTCGTGACGCCCTTGTCTCCTCCTCGTCCATAGGCCATTTCCGGACTCGTCGTACGGAGAAAATTCGCCTTGCGTATGCAACGGTCATTCGGTAATTTCCTATGACGAACACCATTCCCGTTTGTCACAATGAATGCGAACTGAAGGTCCATATACACAATTCCGTCAGGAGGTTTGATTCATGAGAACATGGTTACTCTCGCTCTTCCTGTTTCTCGTTCTGGCGACTACGTTCGCCGTGCCGGTGGCCGTGGCTCAGCCTGAGCTCGAAAACGGGGATTGGGAATCCATCTGGGTGAACCGTCCGCCCTTGTGGAACCCGGGCGATCCCAACTACTGGATGGTGCCCCCGCGCCGCGTGACGGGTCTCGCCTACGATCAGACCCGCGATGTGCTGTACATCGTCAATCCGGCGTTCTGCGACAATGGCTCCATCGCTGAACCCTGCCCCACGATCTGGATCTGGGACGCCATGACGGGCTTCCTCAAAACCACGGTCGGCAATCAGGGACGGATCGACGTCCCCACCCTCATCGTCAATGGTTCTATCAACATCATCAACGATTATCCCATCTATAAGATCGATGTCGATGACGAAGGACGCATTTTCTGCTCCAATATCATGGCCTCGATTTACAATGGACCCTGTATCCCCGGTCCCTTCCCGAACTGCAACATCTCGCATCCTTCCTATCTCGCCGCCAATCCTCAGCCGATGAAGATCTATCGCTGGGATACCCCGTCGAGCCAGCCCACCAAGGTGTACGAAACCTGCAAGCTGTCGGACCATCGGACTCCCGGCAACTTGCTCAACACCGAACAGACACTCACCCGCTGGGGTGACGTGATCACTGTGCTCGGCAAGCGGGGCATGTATACGCCGCCGGGCCAGCCCGCTGTGCAGGTGGACAGTGTACGTATCTACATTTCGGGTGCCGAACCCGTACTCAACGCTACAGGATCGCCGAACGAAGAGAATCGCCAGATCGACCTGTTCATGGAGGACACCCGCGCCAACAAGCTGTTCGATTATCGTCTCGCCGTGCATCTCACCTCGTCGAATGAAGGCTTTGCGAGCCATGGTATCGCGGTGACCGATATTTCGAATTCCGCGGCCATCTACACTGACAACAACGCCCGCCCGGCCCGCCTGACGGTGCAGCAGATCGATCCCGCCGCCGCCTGGCCCCAGTATCAATTGCTGGGATACAACCTCGGTCTCAACCCGGATCCCCAAACAGGAACGGGCTATTCAGGTCCCAATGCCTACTTCGAAATGCCCCGCTACCCCTGGCTTCCTCAGAGCGGTCGGCGCTTCCTGATCTGTTGTGACGGACTCCCGTCCAACAACAACAATCCGCCGAACGACCGCACCAGCGCCCGCATCATGGAAGTTACTGACCCTGCCAATGCCTTCCGCGCCGTGGGCTTCGGCGACACTCCGCCCATCGGCTCCTCGCCGTTCTACAACCTCGGAGGCGGCGGTCTCAACAGCTACATCACCGATGTCGACTACAAGATCGACGTGGATCAGATTACCGGACATCCGCATCTGATTCTCTTCCTCCTCATGAGCGGCCAGGAAAACGGCATCGCAGCCTTCCGTTCGAAGAACCCCCTCATCACTCCGGTGGAACTCACCTCCCTGAAGGCCATGCTGAAGGGCGCAGACGTGGAACTCACCTGGCAGGTGACCGCCGAAGTCAATAACCATGGCTTCCACGTCGAGCGCAGCTTCGATGGTGGCACCACTTTTGAGAAGATTGGATTCGTCGAGGGTCGGGGCACCACCAGCGAGCCCTTCTCCTACTCCTTCACCGATCCTGTTTCCTCGGCCCACCGCACCGCAGGCACCATCAAGTATCGCCTTCGTCAAGTGGACAATGATGGCAGGATCACTGAGTCGCCAACCGTGACCGTGTTCGTGACCGGTGCAGCGACGACCGTTGAACTCAACCAGAACTATCCCAACCCCTTCAATCCGACCACGACCATCAGCTTCCAGCTTGGCGAGCCGGGCTTCGTGTCTCTGAAGGTGTATGATGAACTCGGCATGGAAGTCCAGACTCTCGTCAATGAACCGCGCGAAGCGGGCACCCACTTCGTCACCTTCAATGCGGAATCCCTTCCTTCCGGTACCTACACATACCAGATCAACGCCAACGGCACTCTGCTCCAGAAGAAGATGGTGCTGATGAAATAAGGGGAATTCGCCTCTTACGAAAAAGGTCCGCCTCGGCGGACCTTTTCTTTTTCCTCACCGTCGATCCCGTTTCCAGACGCACACCTGAACATTCCCCGTGAGGGCATAGGTGCCGTCTCCCACGATGGCCGTGGCGAACACCTCTCCAAAGAGATCGTCGAGACTCAGGAGGCCGTCGCGGTGCCTCATGGTGGACACAAGGGTCCCTGCGGGTACCGTCATCCAGGTCACGGTGCGTCCCTCCTCGTCCTGGAGCAGGGCCAGGGTCCCATCGGGACTCAGCACCGCCCTGCCATCGCGAGGCGAGCCCAGAAAGGCCAGCACCACGCCTTGGTCGAGATCCACCACCGGAAACAGGTAGGGCTGCGTTGGCGTTGGCTCTCGCGAGGAGATACGCGTCAGCACGGCATCCCGCGTCGCGGCCCCGAGAAGAATCCTTCCGCGCGCATCCAGCGAGAATCGGGTTGCGGCCGAGGCGGGGCAGTCGGTGCGCGACAGGGTCTTTCCTGTGGCCGCGTCAAGACAGAGGTACCCGGCATCGTCCTGAATCACCAAGCGCCCCCCACTCGCGGAAAAGGCATGGTCGCTGATCAGTCCCCGCAGTGACGGGGCCGGAAGGGGACGTCCATCCATGTGGTTCCACAGAAACGCCCCGGCTTCTCCATCCATGAGTCCCACCACCGTGCCATCCTCCGCCCAGCCCACATCGAGCACCCGCGCCATCGAATCCGGGCATGCTACCAATGGCACTGGACGCCCGTCGTTCAGAGTCCAGCAACGGATATCGTCTCCGCGAGAGGCGATCCGCAATCCATCGGGAGAGAATCGAATCTGATCCTCCACATCGAAATCATCGTTCGTCACATCGATCTCGCGCAGCACCTGTCCATCCTTCACCGACCAGATGCGCAGAACCTCCCGGCGCTCTCCGGCAAACACCGCGCCCAGCAGGGTGCCATCGATCGAAAAGGTCACGTCTCCGAAATCTCCGTCGGACTCCCGCATCAGGATGCGACTGCCTCCGGTGGCGGCGTCGGCAAGCACCAAGACCTTTTCGGAACTGAGGCCCACATCCCCGAATACCAGGGCACAGGCCGTGCCCGCAGGGGCCGCCCGTAGCACAAGAAGCCGCGTACCCTGCGCATCGATGCGGGCATGGGTCCCCGAAAGGTCCGATTGGCGATCGAACACCACCCACAGCACCGCCCCCGCCACCAGGAGCAGCATCGCAACGACGATTCCTACAAACACACGCACACGGCGCCGACCACGATGCGAACGATGTTCCTGAATCCGTTGTAGGGCGTCCTTATACGGATGGGCCGCTTCGGGATCTCCGCGATAGAAGCCAAGCAGATGCTCCGCATCCACGCGACGGTCGCCGGGAATTCGAACCCGAAACTCGAACATGATCCTTCGTCGACGGTGATACCGGCTGTATCGAAGAATGAGATCTCCCTCCTCCATCCGCCCCTCCTCGAAGCGATCGGTCCACCCTCCCCACCGGTACAGGAGGCCCTGCGCGCAGACGGCCGTGGGACCGAAGTGGACGCGCACGCCTTCCTCTGAAAGGGTCAGAAGCGCTTTGGGCTCGCGCTGGAGCAGGAAAGCGATGACCGCGAGAATGACAATCGACACGAGAAGCAGAGAAATGCCAGCCGATCCATTGGCGATGAGGAACAGCGATCCCCCAATCGCGAAGAAGGCCGTGTAGCCGATGAGCCAGGCATTGCGCATCCTGACTTTCTTCGCTTCCCGGTCCGCCGTATCCTTCCACTGATCCGGCGACAGGAGCCAGGTGGTGAGAACGTCCTCTCCCCGCTCCATTCTCCGACCGACGCGTGCCGTGGCGAGATCGTTGGGCAGCATGGCCAATCCCAACACGAGGAGCGCCAGTCCCAATTGGATGGGGAGTTCGATGAGATCCAGATTGCCGAGGGAAACGAGAAAGGGAAGTGCGAAGGACAGAGCCCCGGTGACGAGAAACAGAACGGATGGCTTGATCCCACGATAGGACGATGCGGCGGTGGACATGGAGACCTCCGAGAAACGATCAGGATGACAATACTCAACAGACGGGATCACTCACGATGTGTGACTCCTCGGGCTCTGGTTGGTCCCGCAGAGTGCCGGACGCGACCGATGAAACGCTCGATCTCCGATCAGCGCGACGAACTACGCAAACTCATCCGATTCCATGATCTGGACATAGTTGCGATACCGAAGTTCCGCGATGCTCCCGTCCTCGACCGCCTGCAGGATGGCACAGTCCGGTTCATGCAGATGGGTGCAGGTAGGGAAGCGACAGCGATCCGCATGACGCACGAATTCCGGATAGTACCGCGACACCTCGTCCCGTTCGATGTTCACCAGCCCGTATTCCCGTACTCCCGGCGTGTCCGCCAGATAGTCCGCGTCTCCCAGGGGCACGAGGCGACTGGACGAGGTGGTGTGTACGCCCCGCCCGCTCTGCTCGCTGACCTCGGAGATCTTGGATTCCTCGTCCGGAAGCAGGGCGGAAAACAGACTGGTCTTGCCCACGCCAGAATGGCCGGAAAACGCCGAGATCTTTCCGATCAACAGGGCGCGGAGCGCCGCGATGCCTTCGCCGGTGAGACAGCTGGTCACCACTGCGGGATAGCCAGCCTCGCGGTACACCTGTGCAATCTCCTCGACCAGGTCCCGTCCCTCCTCGTCCAACAGATCGACTTTGTTGATGCACACCAGGGGTTCGATCCCGCCGGCATGGGCGGATAGGATGTACCGATCAATGAGACCGGGCCGGAGGAGGTATTCGGTGGCGGCGGTGACAATCACCACTTGATCCACGTTGGCCACGATCACCTGATGGAATTCCTGCTGGTGCACGGGACGCCGCAACAAGGCGCGCTGCCGCGCCTCCACGAGGGTGATGACAGCGGCTCCATCTTCAGGGATTCGGCAGCGAACCCGGTCTCCGATCACGACCAGGGTGGAGGATGGATTTTCGGTGCTGGTGTTCCGCTTCACCCGTGCCTCGACGAATCCCACGGGCGTGAGAAGCATGATCGTGGGTCCACCTGTCTGCACCACCAGGGCCTCGACTTCCTCATCCACGCTGATGTGCTGATGACGGCGTGGAGTTCCGCGCTCCACATTTTGACGATTGTTGTCAGCGTCCTCGTCTCCGGACCAGGTCCATCGCACCCCACCTTTCCTCCACTGCTTTTCGACCCGCTTCCGTTTGTCGCTGGTCGTCCGTACAACCTTCGCCACTGCGTCTCCGTGTGATAACCTTCACCAAAATAGCGAGATGGCAGGCCGAGGAAAAACGACCTCGCGGTCCTTTTTTCGGTTCGGCGCGTTCACTCCCTGCGTTGCCCCGTCCTTGCTTTCTCGCTATTTTCCGAGCGGTTCCTTCCAGCAATCCGGGTTTCCACCCTATGCCCTCCTTCAAAGCCAACCCCCTCGGTCATTCCTCGACCTTTCGGAAACGGCGCTCCATCAACTGGTTGACCCTGGGCTTCACCTACGCGGTGATGTACATGGGACGCTACAATCTTTCCTTCGCCAACAAATCTCTTTCCGACACCTTCGGCTGGGATAAAACCGAGATCGGTGCCATCATCACCGCAGCGCTGACGATTTATGGCATCTCGGCGATCTTCAACGGACCCATCGCCGACCGCATCGGAGGGCGGAAGGCCATGCTGATCGGCGCGCTGGGATCGGTGGTGTTCAACATCGTCTTCGGGCTGGGCGCCTATCTGGGCTTCCTCAGCACCGGAGGATTCCTCCTGCTCTACTTCGCCATCTCCTGGGCGCTCAACGCCTACTTTCAGTCCTATTCCGCCCTGGCCCTCATCAAGGTCAATTCCGGCTGGTTCCACGTGCACGAACGCGGGGTGTTCTCGGCCATCTTTGGTTCGATGATTCAGAGCGGTCGTGCCTTCATCTTTTTCATCGGCGGCATCATCGTGTCCATCCTTCCCTGGCAATGGGTGTTCTTCATCCCTGCGGGGATCATGGCCGTCATGGCTCTTCTCACTTGGCTCTTCGTGCAGGACAAGCCCGAGAACGCAGGCCTCGCACCCCTGGACACCCAGGACGCCACCAGCACCTATACAGGCAAGGTGGATCTGGCCTTCGTGCTCAAGCGGGTGTGGACCAATCCCGTCACCATCACCATCGCGGCGGCGGAATTCTGCACGGGCTTCGTGCGTCATGGCTTCGAGCAGTGGTTTCCGCGTTATATGCAGGAGGCCCAGCACCTTCCGCTCGACTCCCCCATTTTTCAGAAAGGAGCCTTCGCGGTGGTACTGGCGGGCATCCTCGGTGCCTTTCTCGCGGGCACGATGTCCGACTGGTTCTTCAAATCCCGTCGTCCTCCCGTCGCCTTTATTGGCTATTTCCTCCAAGTGGGCTGTCTCACGGTAGTGTGGCTGTCCCAGGATCTCACCTTCATCATTATCGCCTTCGTCATCAACTCCATGGCCATCAGCATGGTGCACAGCATGCTTTCGGGTACCGCGAGCATGGACTTCGGAGGGCAGAAAGCGGCAGCCACTGCAGCCGGAATGTTCGACGGCATGCAATACCTCGGTGGTGCCACCGTGGGCATCGGTGTGGGCTGGCTGTTGGATAATTTCGGATGGGGAGTCTGGGGGCCTAGCATGATTGGCTTTTCCGTGATTGGACTGATTCTCATGCTGACGCTCTGGAATGCCCGTCCCACGAAATCCGCCGCTCACTGACCCGTGTCGGGCCACCACCCCACGCTCTTGCCTATACATCCTCCCTCATAGAAAGGAATCCCCATGTCCGAATCTCGTTTCCCCATCATCATTCTGCTCGGAAGACCCGCTGCGGGAAAATCCGAAGTCATCGACTTTCTCAAGAAAACTCCCGTCGAGGATCGGCTCCGTCGTTTCGGAATCGGCGAGTTCGTGGAGATCGATGATTTTCCGATGCTCTGGACCTGGTTCGAAGAAGATGCCCTTCTGGAAAAGGTTCTCCATCATCCGCGCATGCACACCGATGCCGAGGGATATTTCCTGTACCAGTACCAGTGGGATCTCCTCATCGAACGCATCAGTCTCGAGTATCAGAAGAATCTGCGCGATCCCGACTACGCCGAATCCACCACCACCATCATCGAGTTCAGTCGCGGCACGGAACACGGGGGCTACGCCTCGGCTTTCCAGCATCTCAGCGAGGCCATCCTCGAAAAGGCCGTGATCGTGTATATCAAGGTGACGTATGAGGAATCCTTGCGCAAGAACCGTAAGCGCTACAACCCGGCCCGGCCCGACAGTATTCTCGAGCATGGATTGCCCGATGCGAAACTGGAACGCATGTACAAGGAGGTCGATTGGGATGAGGTGTCCGCCGAATCACCCACCCACATCACGATCAAGGGACATCGCGTGCCCTACGTGGTGCTCGACAACATGCCCAGTAAAACCGATGATCCCGCAACTCTGGGACCCGCGCTCGAAGAGGTGATGACCCAGGCTAGATCCCTCGTCTTTCCTTCGTAAGGTCACACTTTTTTCGTACCGAGCTCAGTTCACTTTCGTTTGATCCACTTCGTCAGATCATCGATCAGGGTTTCCACCACATGGCCCTCCTCTTCGTAATTCGAAGGGGAGGGTTTTTCTTTGGTCGTCATGAAGAGATGAGTGCAGTCCGGATATTCGTGGAAGGACACATTCGGGGCGTCGGAAAGCAGCTCCTTCCAGGTGGCGAATTCCTCGGGAGGCACCTGGTAATCCTTTCCGCCCCCGGCAAGAAAGATCGGGATCGTCAGACCTCGGGTCACGTCCACCACCTTCCTCGCGCGGAGGTCATACAGATAGCGGGCAGGAATGCTGCCGATAAGGAGGGCGGAGTCAGGAAGAGTCCCTCGATCCACGCTGTCGAGCCGCGCGAGCTCGCTTTCGAGAGCGGTCCGCTCCTCATGCGTCAGGGAATCCCGCAAACTGGCCTGGAAGCGGAGTTGGGTGACAATCAATCGCTCGAGCGACCGCGCGGGCGCGGCCAGCATGGCGATACCGCGTACACGGGATTCCTGCCTCGCGATCAGTGGAGCCAGCATCGCGCCAAGACTGTGCCCGATCACCGATAGTCGGGTTGTGTCGACCTCCGACCGCTGGGCGAGAAATCGCACCGCAGCAGTCGCATCGTCCACCACCTCGTCCTGGACGGTGAGCGTGGCGGGATTGATGCGACGGGGAAGTGCCTTCGTGCGCTTGTCGTACCGGAGCACCACGATCCCGCGCGTGGCCAACCCCCAGGCCAGATCGCGAAAGGGCTTGTTTCCGTAGATCGTTTCATCCCGGTCCTGCGGACCCGATCCATGCACGAGCACCACCGCAGCAAAGGGTCCCGGCCCCTGGTCCTTCGGCAGGGTCAGTACGCCGGGGAGTCGCACGGTGTCACCAATCCATACCGTCTGTTCGCTGAATCGGGTCGTGAGGGCATAGGGGGGCTGTACAAAGGCGTACTTCTTTCGAATCGGTTCGATCCAGAATCCTCCCACCAGATTCATGCTGTCCACCACCACGCGAAAATCCACGCTGTCCTTCGAAAACCAACACCGATACACGAGATTCGCCGCAGAGCCGGCCAGCGTGGCGGAGTGGAGTTCGTGCCGACGCACGGGCCCCGCCGTTGCTTCGATGCGGTCCGCCAAATCCTTCCATCTGGGAATATCCATCTGCCCCAGAAGCTGGGGACTGAGGAGAGATCGAAGTGTAGGAAAATCCCGCGTGAGCAGGGAGTGCATCAGGGACTCACCAATGCCGCGCTGCACCGGTGTCTGCGCATGAGTGGGAAGGACGAGGACGACGCTCGCAAAAATCACGAGGGGAACAATCGATGTGCGCATAGGGATGAAAGGGATTCGATGTGATCGGATGAGGAGAACTAGGGAATGACGAAGGAGCGCGTGACCAGATGCTCCCCCTGTCGAAATCGAGCGAGATACCAGCCGGAACGCATTCCCGCGAGAGGAAAAGCAAGTTCCGCCCTTCCCCGTGAGAGGGGAACACGAATCTCCTCCTGCACGAGACGTCCCAACGCATCCACGATGTCGATGGAGACAGGGCGAGGGTCGACACTGACGACGAGAAAGCGCACCTGGTCCGTGGCCGGATGCGGCCAGGGGGAAGACACGGCCAGTGCGCTGAGCAGCACGATGTTGTTTTCGCAGGAATCTCGTACGAGGATGAGTCCATCTCCTACCCTGCGAAGCGGAACCGGTGCGGTGCGATTGACAATGAGACTGTCCAGATACACGGGGATCCGGCGCGCAGAGGGATGCAGGGTAAAGAGAAGTTCTGCCAGACGACCCGGCGTGCGAAGAGGAGGACCACTGATCTCCCAGGAGTGGAGCATCCACCCGTCCTTTGCGGTCAGCTCGTCCCGCGTTACCTGCCAGAAGCGGGGCGCGAGAAACATTCCCTGTCCCACCTGCAATTCCGGAAGCAGGGAATCCGCAATCCGAATGACGAAGCGCGCGGAGCTGATGCCTTCGGGGAGATCCACCTGCGTCACCGACAAATCCAGTCCCAGGCGAATCCCAGGATCGGTCACGAGAGTGTCGAGTTCGAGAGACGCACTGGTGGCGACCGTCGTGTCCTGCGGCTGTACACACCCGGTGGGCCCCATCGTGTCGGCAAGGCGAACTGTAGCCGTGGAATCGAGCGCCAGCATGCGCACCCTCACCCCGAGCATGCGTCCCTGCCCGAGCACGGGGCCCGCCTGTGGCGTGAGGCGTAGTCGGGTCACGGTATCCTGCTGCGATACGATGCTCCCCAACCAGGACTCGCTGATGATGGAAAGAACGGGGCCGGCGCCACGGCGCCGAAGTTCGAGATCGATCTCAGGGACCGTCAGACTCTCCCCTACCTCGAAACCGACGACGGCGTCGAGGGTGTCTCCGACGCGAGCATGGAAGCGCTCTGGAGAGATGAACACAGACAGGGACCGGAGATCGCCCGGTCGATAGGGCGCGACGTAGCCACTAGTCGCAGCCACGGTATCGCTTCCCTCCACCACGCGGGCGTTGAGCGCATGGGAGGCGCCATTGGCGCAGTGCGGGGAACGATACTGAGCCGTGCACCAATAGGTATCGAGAGGTTGCAGACGCAGGGCGTCCAGAATCCGATGGAGTCCGGCCTCGTCGCCTAAGTCCACCACCTCGCCTCCCGTTCCGGAGGTAATGAATTCCATCGCTTCCCGACCCGCGGCATTGTCTCCGACGAGAAGAATGTAGATCGCCACGCCTGATTCCACCGCCCGCTGACGCACTTCAGCGCGGGAGCGGTCGTAATTCTTCGTGTTGTTCACTCCGGTGGTGACATACACGACAGCACGATTTTCTTCGGATTGACCGGCCACCTCTCCGATGGCACGATAGAGCGACTCGTACAGGGCGGTTCCATTGAAGGGCCAGCTGGCGCGGGTTTGCGAGTCGATCGCCCGCTGCAGGGCCGCGCTGTCCCGGGTCCACCCCTGGGGCTGATTGAGGAACGTGGAAAAAGTAAAGAGCGCGCCCCGATGCCCGTCCTCCGTGAATCGCAAACCGGAGACCACCTCCATCAGCCCGCGTTGTCCAGGAGAAAAGTTGTCGTCGAGACTGAGTTCGAGGCCGAATCCCACAGCGGCCGCCACCACGCGACGGGGCGGACAGGTGAGAGACACCGTCATGGGAATCCCGTCCTCGGCAAGATGAAAGGAACCAGGATCAATGCTCTGCAGTCGGCGACCGGGGCCTTCCCACCGATAGTGCACCGTCAGGTCCGGAAATGAGCCGGTCTCCACATATCCCGGAATCAGGGCCTGCCCGCGAAGATCGTGTCCGCTTCCTCCCCAGAGAAGAAGCATCCAGCCAGCAACCATGATGAAAAAAGACGCACGTGTCATGACAACGCTTTCGCGGAAGTGTGACGGAAATATGCACGCGAAGACGCGAGAAACAAAGAGACCGTCTCGGGGCGGACCCTATGCCAGAGAGCCGGAATCGGACCCGGTATCCGGAAGATACATGGTCACTGTCGTGCCGGACGCGAGTTGGGATGTCATCGCGACATTGCCGCCATGGGCTTCGACCACCGCCTTGACGATGGCCAACCCCAGTCCCGTGCCCTTGCGACTGCGGGCATTGTCTCCTCGCTGAAACCGCTGGAACATCCGTTCGAGCTGGGCCGTGTCGAGCCCACGTCCCTGATCGGTGACGCGAATGCGAATCCAGGCCGACTCCCTCCCGAGATCGGTAGCCACCACGGTTTGGGGTCGCGTGTGTGTGATGGCATTGTCGAGAATGTTCATCAGGGCCCGTCGAAGCAATCCTTCATCGGCCTCGATCTCCACGGCATCCGAAATCGTGACCGCGAGTCGAACCTGACGTCCCTCGGCCAGATGGCGTAACTGAGAGACACATTCCACCACCAGTTCGTCGAGACGGAATCGCTTTCTCTCGAGGGCAAGCTGGTTGGCATCCGCGCGGGCCAGGAGGAGAAGGTCCGTGGCCAGACTCGTCAGCCGCTCCACCTCGATCAGACATCGCTCGATGGCCAGCTGATCGGCCTCGTCGATCCCCGCACGCAGCAGGATCAGTTCGAGCTCCATTTGCAGTACCGTGAGCGGAGTGCGAAAATCATGGGAGGCATCAGCGACGAACTGCTGCATCGTGAGAAACGTGTTGTTGAGGCGGTCGATCATGGCATTGAACGTCACCGCCAACTGGGTGAGCTCATCGTCGCTTTTCCCCAGTGGAACATGGCGGTCGAGACTGGCACTGGTGATTTCCGACGCGGTGGATATCACGGCACGCAGGGGTTGAAGGATGCGGCGTGCGAACCACCATCCTCCCCTGCCCGCCACCAGCAGGGCCAGGGGGATGAGGATGAGCAGGATGTTTCGCAACTGATCGAGAGATTCTTCCAGCCGACCCATCGGAGCGAGCACCACCAGTGTCATCGGTGTGGCGGACACGACAAAATTCCGTGTCAGTGTGCGGTACTCTTCCCCATGGATAGTGACGGTATGATAGGGATGGGGATCGGTCCGATCTACGCCATGCACCAGGGAGGGAAGAAGCGGATGGAGAAGAGGATCGCCGTACAGGGAGTCCTTCACCGAAAGCACAAACCGATGCCCGTGCTGATGGTCCGACATAGTGGCCGTGGCCCGCAACAACTCGTCATACAGCGAAGGCAGATCCGTGCGCACCGAATCGAGCATCGATGTCAGAAAATCCGCCGACCGACTCAACTCTTCGTCCACACGGTCCCGACTCTGCGAGGCATGCAATCGGTACACGGCGAACGACAGGCCCACCAGAATGAGACCGAACGACGTCACATACCAGATCGTCAGACGGGTCGAAATGCGGAGTGCCGAGAGTCTCACTCCGGATCCTCGCTGCAGCGATACCCCACCCCGCGGACGGTGTGGATGTAGGGACGATCGAAATCCTTGTCCACTTTCTGACGAAGAAATCGAACGAAGGAGTCGATCACGTTGGACTGCGGATCGAAGTTCATATCCCACACATGTTCCGAAATCATCTCTCGGGTCAAGGCCTTGCCCGCATTCAGCATCAGGTACTCCAGGAGAGCGAATTCCTTGGCACTCAGCGAAATGGGCACACCGCATCGAGTCACGCGACGCGTGGCGGTGTCGAGAATCAGGTCTCCCACCTGCATCTCCGTGGATTTCTGGTCGGTGCGTCGTCGCACCAGGGAACGGACCCGAGCCAGGAGCTCTCCGATATGAAATGGCTTGGTCATGTAATCATCCGCGCCCAGATCCAGACCTTCGATCTTGCTCGACACGCTGTCCAGGGCCGTGAGCATGAGAATGGGACTCATGATCTTCTCCGCCCGCAGTTCCCGGCACACCGTCATGCCGTCCTTCCTCGGGATCATGAGATCCAGAATGATCAGGTCGTAATCGTTCGTCTTGCCGAGATACGCACCATCCTCCCCATTGGTCGCCGTGTCGACAGAGTAATGCTGCTCTGTGAGCGCCCGGGCAAGGGTGGTCAGAATGTGGCGATCGTCTTCAACGATGAGGATGCGCATGAATGAAGTCTCCATCTGTGAGAACGTGCTGCTCATGACGGGAAAGGCGTTCTGGTGTACCGAGATCGGACCAGTATTCCTGGAACGGAAGAAGTCGAAGGGTTTCGCCCTGCGCCATGGCCAGACGGTACCCGTCGAAAATGTCGAAGGCCCCCTCGGGCAGGGAACATCGCAGGAATCGAGGAGAAAGCACATGAATACCGCAAAAGCCCCAGCGCCGCGCCCCCTCGGGAGGAAATCCGGACGAATACCAACTTTCCTTGCCGAGAAAGCGATCCCGCACATCGCCCAGGATTGCGCGTGACGTGGGGTGTGCACGCACCGCCAGCACCGCAAGCGGCGACTCTTCCGCGAAGATCTCGCACAGACGATGGAGCGGAAACTCCGACACGATGTCGGCATTGTGCAGGAGGATGGGTTCTTCTCCCTCCAACAGGGCGCGTGCGTGCACAAGCGCTCCTCCGGTGCCCATGAGGTCGGACTCCACGGACCACTCCACCGGAATGCCGTACTCCGTCGCACACACATGTGCCATCACCTGGTCCGCCTGATGATGCACATTGATAACGATCTTCCGACACCCGGCCTCCCGCAGTCGATCGATCACGCCGTCGAGCATCGGCCGACCGAGAATGGGTACGAGAGGCTTGGGGATCTCTTGCGACATCGAGCGCAGACGCGTTCCAAACCCAGCGGCAAGGATCATCCCAATCATGGCCACAACTTCCGTTCACAATGAGTAACCGAACACCGGATGCCGCGAATCCGCAGATGCTCGGCGAGACGATCGGCGCAATACACCGACCGATGCTGCCCTCCCGTGCATCCAAAACTGATCATCAGATGATAGAACCCGCGATCCAGATAATTCTGCAACGCCAGATCGGTGAGGGCGAAAACGCCGTGAAGAAAATTCTGAACGACCGGGTCCGTATCCAGAAACCGCATGACATCGCTGTCTCGCCCCGTCATGTGCATGAAGAGCGCGTACCGTCCGGGATTGGGCAGGCAGCGACAATCGAACACAAACCCACCCCCGTTGCCGGTCACGTCGTAGGGGATTCCGCTTCGGGTGTATCCAAAGGAAAAGACATCGACTACGAGTTCAGTGAAGTCCACGCGGGCTCCATGCAGCGGTGAGGGGAAACGGACTCCGGCAAGGTACGAAAGAGACGGGAAAGACAGTCCAGCTCCCTCAGGAGCGGGGCCCGCTCCGCGAGCGTGGCCAGAGTCTCCAAGGCCGGCGGAATCGAAGAAACAAATCCGGGCTTCCCCTGCCGCCCCCCCAGATTGCCAAATGCCCCGAGGGCCTGCAGAAGACGAAGGATGGCGAAGGGAACCATCTCTTCGAGAAATCGACCGCGATCGGAAGCGCTCGACAGTCCCGCGGCATCCATGTAGTGTTGCATCAGGGCATCCTTCATGGACCAGTCGAGACCTGCCTTCGCATCCATCACCAGAGATGCCAGATCGTAGGCACGCGCTCCGCGGCGCCCGCTCTGATAATCGATGAAACGTAACCCATCATCTGTCACCATAATGTTGCGACTTTGAAAATCCCGGTAGAGAAAGGCGTCGCGCTCCACCTGATCACATCGGGCGATAAGGACGTCGGCATCGCCCCAGAAAGCATCAAGGTCGATTTGCTGTTCGGCGAATCCCAGCAGAAACATGTCGAGGAAATAGCGAACGTCGGCCCGCATGGCCTCGGCATCAAACTCCGGCGTCTGATAGCACAGCGCATACGGCACGACTCGGTGCCCGTCCCTCTGAAACCGCACCAAGGCTTCCACGGCCTCTCCGTATAACCGCCCCAGATCCGAGTCGAGCGTGCACGGTGACCCGTCGCGTACAATGCGATCGTACAGTGTCACGTCTCCGAGATCTTCCTCCAGATAGGCGCGCCCATCCTCGGACACGAGATGGATGAGGGGAACCGGCAGACCGATCGAGCGAAAGGACTCGCTGAAGCCAACAAAGGCCCGATTCTCGGCGAGATTGTCTCCTACCACTCCGATGAAGGATCCTGATGTTCCGCGCAAGCGATAGAGTCGTCGATTCGATCCGTCTCCGCGCAATGGTTCTACCGAGGAGGGGACCTCCATCCATTGCGTCCGGTACAGCGACGTCAGCAGGATCCGATCGTTCTGGCCTTCCGTCATGGTTGCGCCTCGAACAGGTCCACAATCCGATCGGGAGGAACGGGCCCCCAATCCAGCAATCGTTCATGAAATTCCCGCAGCGAAAAGGCCTTTCCCCGTCGGGCGCGTTCGGCATCGCGGGCATCCTCGATCGCCACCATCCCGGCATAAAACGCCGACATCCGCACCGGAGACAGGAGCTGGCGCTCCCAGCGATGACGCAGTTCGAAGTCCGATCCGAATCCTGTCCTCTTCATCAGGGCCCAGGCCTCGGCATCCGTCATCGTGCCCATATGCCGACCGAGATCGATCCAGGCGCTGACCAGGATCCGCACTCGCATTTTCAAGGCATGCAGACGTTCCTCCGGTCCCCCGAATCCGGCCTCGCTCATCATGCGCTCGCAATAACATGCCCAGCCCTCCGCCATCGCGAGATTCGGGAATCGCTGGCGCACCGGACGTCGAGCCGGGCGCTGCGCCATACGCCACCACTGCCAGCCATGGCCGGGCACGGCCTCGTGCACCATGAGCGTGCGAAGCATCGCCCCGTTGTATTCGCGGTACCATGCCTCGCGTCGCGCGGCCATCCAATCCTCCGAAGCCGGAGAAATCTGGATCCGCGGAGTTCCACCCGGCACGGGAATACACTGCGCGGCGATGCTCCCTCGCGCATGCGGGGGCAGTATCTCAATCGCAAGGGGATGAGGATCCATGGTAAGGAGCTGATGGTTGCGCAGAAACTGCAGGGCCTCGTCGAGCGCGTGACGTGCCTCGATCCCCATGGTGGAATCGGACGTGGCATGGCGTTCTCCCGAACGGCGTAACACGCGGGCGATGCATGCTGACTGCGATGTGGTCTCCCGATCCTGTGGAAACCACTCCGCATCCAGACCGCGAGCCAGCTCCCCCATCTCCATAAGAGTCCGTTCGAGATCCCGTTTCACCCGGCGCAACAACTCGACGGGGGGAAGCGATGCCTGGAGCACGGAAGAAAACAAGGTGCGGTACTGTTCGCCCGAAAGACGAACATCCTCGGTACTGCGCGATGGAAGCTCTTCGTGCAGCCAGTCGAGATGCGCCTCCTGCGCCTGCTCCGCAGTCGCGAGCAATGCGTGCACCCGCCCGGCCGGGACCTCCACGGAATCCAGCCAACGACGGAGAGGACCTCGCATCAGGGCGAGCACCGCCCCGGCATGCTGGCTGGCCGCTGATATGGACAAGGTGGAGGCGGCGCCGATATTGCGATGCACCTGCGCGTACCAAGCAGGCAGTGCTTCCAGGCGATCTCCCATCGCGACGAGCTGAGCGGCTCGATCCGGCGTCTCCCGTTCCAAGAGCACACGAAGTCCCTGCCCCCCATCGTACCAGAGCGGATCCCGTTTCCACCGCTCTCCGATTTCAAGATCCCACAATCGCTGCCCGATCACGCCAAGTAACAAAGACCGATCGATGCGCCCGTCGAGGGACAGCAACGACGGAGAAAGGGCGCGCAGACTGTCCTGATAGGCATGCAGAACGCGCCGGCGAAACTCCAATCCCTCCGGAGTAATGACAGACAGAAGACGATCGTGGGCACCCACCCCGGCGAGACTGGCTTCCTCGGGGTGGAGCGCATCATACCGTTCCAGAAACCGAGCGGTCATGGCGTCCAGACGCGCTTCGCCCTCATCGACGGAAGAAGAACGGCACCCGCTGCTCCCCCATCCTAGGCAGAGCACGACTGCGCACAGTATGATCCGATTTGCCATCATGAGCCCAAAAATACGAAAAAAGCAGAGCGTACGACGGAGAATCCCTTGCGTTCTTCGTGCAGGGAGCATAGAATTGCATGATTCACCATAGGAGTGTTCCATGTATCGTACTCTCGACGAATTCCTGCAGGACTGGACGATCGAGTCACGCTTTACCCTGTCGATTCTGCGTGCCTGCACGAACGACACCTTCTCCCACGCCCCCTCACCTACTATCCGCTCTCCCCGTTTCCTCGCCTGGCACATCGCCCAGGCGATTCCCGAAATGATGGGCCGGACCGGCCTGGACCTGACGATGGCCCCGGAAGGCACCGAGCCGCCCGCCACAGTCGAAGAGATTTGTGCCCTCTACGAAGCCAATGCATCGGCTCTGGCCACCCAGATCACCGAACGCTGGACCGATGCCCACCTCGACATGATGCACGACATGTACGGTGAACAGTGGAGCACCGCAGTAACCCTGCAAGTGCTGATCCGCCACGAAATCCATCATCGCGCCCAGCTCACCGTGATCCTGCGGCTGCTCGGGTTGCGCGTGCCCGGAACCTATGGCCCGTCAGCCGAGGAATGGGAACGGTACCAGATGCCTCCGCAACCCTGACAATTTCAGACTTCATACTCTTTTTTGCGAGGACCCGATGCGATCCGTGATTCTTGCGTGTCTTGTGGTGGGGATCACCCTGCCGACGATGGCCCAAACCTACGACGTCACCACGGTCACGGGCGTTCAACCCTACACCGGATCCTTGCGACCCAATGCGGTGCGTATCATGAAGGGGCCGGCGGACAACGTCCTTTCGGCCTGGCAGACCCTTCCCTTCGCGTGGTCCCTCTATGGTCGTCCCGTCACGGGCTACTACGCCAGTGACAATGGGTATATCACCTTCGATTCCTCCGCGACCACCAGTATCCCCACCAATCAACCGCTCCCGATTCCCGCCCCTCCGAACCTCGCCATCTTCGGGTATTGGTCGGATCTTTCTTTCGCGGGTGGTCAGCCGGACTGGTCCAACGAAATTCGCACCATTACCCTGGGCGACGCCCCGCATCGGTTTCACCTCATCATGTGGGTCAGCGCCCTCCCCCCGGGAGGATCGGCCTCGACCTCGGGACTCAGTTTCGGCATCGTGCTCAAGGAAGAAGGAGGCTTCGCGATTGTGCAGATCGCGGGTCGGGGGACGCGTAACGCCCGGGGTACCATGGGCGTCGAAAACACCGATGGGTCGAAGGGAGTGTTGCTGCCGGGCAGTCCCTCGATCTCCTTTCCTGAGCTGACCGCGAGCGGAGATGATGATATCTGCATCCACTTCTCCTGGACCGATCAACGCTACGATCTGGCCCTTACCCAGGTGGTGCTTCCCGAGCTGGTGCGCAGTGGAACGTCTCACGCTCCCATGCTCACCGTGAAGAATGTCGGCGCGGAGACCGTGTCGTCCTGTCTGGTACACTATCAGGTCAATGAGGGACCGGTCCACACCACTCCCCTTCCCGCTCCACCCCTCACCCCCGGCTATGGCACGCAGATGCTTCTCACGCCGGAATGGGTGGCGGATCGGCCCGGAGAATGGAGCCGATTTCGGTTCTGGATCTCGCACCTCGATAGCGGTACCGTCATCGACGGCAACCCCGCGAACGACACCCTTGCCTTCTCGGTCTTCGTCAATCTCGGTGTCACCACGAAAAAGAAGGTTCTGGTAGAGGAATGGACGGGGGCCTGGTGTGGGTGGTGTCCCGATGGCGGCCTCCACATGAACGAGATCGAGAGGCAGTACCCCGACGCCGTGCTCGTCAGTCTGCACGCCGGAGGCACCGATGCGATGCGGATCGCTACGGTGGATAGTCTTGCCGAGGCATTTCATCCTTCCTATCCTCAGGCCATGATCGATCGGTTCCTGTTTCCAGGAGGATCCAAAATCCCCATCAGTCGAACCAGCAGTGCGTGGGAATACCGCACCGGCCAACGTCTCTTCGAATCCACCCCAGTCCGGGTCCTCCTGACAACATCCTGGAATCCCGGCACCCGCGAGGTCACGACAGAGGCGTCGGTACGCAGTGTCGATTACCTCATGCCGGGGGACTATCGCCTGCATGTCTTTCTGCTCGAAGATTTTGTCACGGGATCGGGATCGGGGTACGACCAGGCCAATTCCTACAGCAACAATTCCAGCTATCCGAACCATCCCTACTATTCCGAAACCAATCCCATCACGGGATACGTGCACCGCCATGTGGTACGGCAGATTCTGACGGATGTGTGGGGAGACGCGGGCGTGGTTCCCGAGCGTCCGATTCCCGATCAGGTGTACACGAAATTGTATTCCGCCACGCTTCCCGCAGGCGTGGATCCCACCCACGTTTTCGTGGTGGCCTTCGTTTCTTCCCATCATGAGGACCTGACCCGTCGCAGCGTATGGAATGCGGAAAAAGTCCCGCTCGGATCCACATCCGATCTCGCGCCTCTGTCCATTCCGGCCACCGCCGATATTCAGATCTGGCCTCTTCCCCTGAAGGGAGCGGGACAGATTTCCGTAGACCTCAATCATCCCAGTCCGGCACGCGTCACTGTGCGCGATCTGCTTGGCCGGCCCCGCATGCAGGTGTGGGATGCGCCCCTCCCCTCGGGACGCACGATCCTTCCCTTCTCCTCCTCCACCCTGGAGAGCGGAATCTACCTGCTGTGCCTGGAGGCGAGCGATTCCTTCCGATCCCGCTGGTTGGTCGTTTTACCCTGAAGACAGGCGGCCCGAAACGCACAAGGTCATCCTCCATGCGGAAGATGACCTTTTTGTGTACCCACATCCCTATGATGTGCGGTCATGCCGAAACATGACACACCGATATAGGGACCATGCCATCGTTGTGGTGAAAAACTCCACCTATGCAGAATGACGGGAGAGCTTCGCGCGGAAGTATGCGGCCGTCTTTAAAAGACCCTCGTGTCTGGAAACCTTTGGTTCCCACCCGAGCAAGGTCCGAGCCAACGTGATATCGGGTTGGCGCACTTTGGGATCATCCACCGGAAGAGGTTCGTGCACGATTCGGCTGGGTCCCCCGAGAATGGCGAGCACCTCTTTGGCCAGATCCAGCATCGTGATCTCGTCGGGATTGCCGATGTTGACCGGAAGATGGTAATCCGACAGGAGCAACCGATAGATGCCATCGACGAGATCGGACACGTAGCACACGCTCCTCGTCTGCTGTCCATCCCCGAACACCGTCACATCCTCTCCGCGAATGGCCTGGGACATGAACGCCGGAATGGCTCGTCCATCATTAATGCGCATGCGCTCCCCGTAGGTATTGAAGATGCGCACAATGCGGGTTTCTACACCGTGATGGTTGTGATACGCCATGGTCATCGCCTCGGCAAAGCGCTTCGCTTCATCATACACGCCACGAGGTCCGATGGGATTGACGTTGCCCCAGTAGCTTTCAACCTGGGGATGCACGTCCGGATCTCCGTACACCTCCGATGTCGAGGCCAGCAGGAAGCGGGCGTTTTTCGCCTTGGCCAAACCCAGGGCCTTGTGCGTACCAAGAGACCCCACCTTCAGGGTTTGAATGGGGAGTTTGAGGTAGTCGATGGGGCTGGCGGGCGACGCGAAGTTCAGAATGTAATCGATGCCGCCGGCCACATAAATGTATTCGGTAACATCGTGATGGATGAACGAAAACCCGGGTTGACCGATCAGATGGGCAATGTTGTCCATATCCCCCGTGATCAGGTTGTCCATGCAAATGACGTCATGGCCTTCGGCCATCAATCGTTCGCAGAGATGACTGCCCAGAAATCCCGCGCCGCCCATGATCAGAGTGCGAGGCATGCGTGCGTCTCCTTCGTTAATGCGTGGTTGAATGCTGTTGGACGAGGGCCTGCCATTTGGCCAGGAAATCTTTGAGCATGGGATCGTTGGGATATCGCGATACAAACCGTTGTACGAGTGCCAATCCCTTCTGATACTCTCCGGTCGTTTCATAGAGCCGGAGCAGTCCGAGCAGGGGATTGCGGCCCGTCCACTGATCCGGATCCTTGTCGATCTCCTTCATGAAATATCCTTCGATCTCGGGTGCGAGGGCGCGATAGCCCTCGATCTCTCCGATCACACTGTAGAGGGTTCCCAGATCGATGCGCATATCCAGATTCATCTCGTGAATAGCCGGGGGCAGGATCGCATGCATCTTCTTGAGGACGGCGCGGGCCTCGGCCTGACGGCTGCTGTCCTGGCCCAAATACTCCGCCAGGGCGAAGTACATGATGCGATACGTGCTGATCATGCGGGCACTGGCCTCGTCGAGATTCACGGCAGGATTGGCCAGTTCGCGATACAGGAATCCCGAGGCGGGCCCCTCGCTCGGCGACGCCACCGGCTGGAGAAGATGACGAGACACCTTCTCCGGATTCAGTGCTCCGAAATACACCCCCTGACGTTGGAACTTCCAGGGCGTCACGCGACGCGCCAATCCTTCGCATACAGTGTACTCTCCCAATCCCACCATCTCGTCATTTCCGCAGGTCACCGCGAAATAGATGGGACGGTTCTGGAGATTGTTGCGTACGATATCCAGAATCAAATAGTCCTGCACGCGTAACCCATTCTGGCCATTGGGATCTCTGAAGGTCGGTTTGACCAGCAGACTCATGCTGTCCGGCGTCGCCGCCAGAGCGGGATCCGGCACCCCACGCATCGCGGCTTTCAGTGCCGGCGACACCGCGATCGGAAAGCGTACCATCTGTGCATCCCAGGCCATGGGCTCGATATTCGCGAGCTGCTCGTCGGCGATGGACATGGCCACCTTTTTCGCGCCATAGGGTTCCTCGTTCTTGAGCTGCAGCGCGTACCAGCCTGTGTTCAGCAAACTCAGACAGACAATACGCACATCCCGTCGTACGCCCGCCACGTACTGGCAGTACCAGAGGGGGAAGGTGTCGTTGTCTCCTCCTGTGAAGATGATGGCATCCTTCTCACACGATTGCAGAAGATTGTAGGCAAAATCGAAGGCCACATAATTCAGGGCCCGATCATGGGTTTCATAATTGGTGCGGAGCATGTTCCCGGGGGCCGCCACCAGGAGAAGCGCCGCCACTCCAACTCCCATACCGGAAGACAACTTCACTTTGCGCTTCAGAAACTCCACGATCCCGAACACCCCGATCCCGGTCCACAGAGCGAAGACGGCGAAGGCACCCACGAAAAAGTAATCACGCTCGCGAACCTGAGGCTCCGCCATGTTGAAGTACACCACCAGTCCCACGCCCATCACCAGAAAGAGCGCCAACATGGCGACACCCGTCCGGCGATCCCGAAGCACATGCACGGCGATGCCCACGAGACCGAGGAGAAAGGGAATCGCATAGTACATATCGGGATAACCGGGACTCTCGGACCAATCCTCCTTCGGCGCGGAAAACCAGACGGCGGGAGCTTCCTGCACATCACCGGCACGGCCCACGAAATTCCAGAGAAAGTACCGACCGAAAATGTGTCCGAACTGGTAGGATAGGAAGTACTTCAGATCACTGTCTCCATACTTCCGATACGCCTCGATGCTGCGAGGATCGGGATTCCATCGACGCGGAAGGGTCACTGACCGCTCCATGTTGATCGTCCCTAGACGATGGTCGTAATTGTTGCCCTTCAGCAGAGGATACCCCCCGTACTGCTCCCGTTCGAGATAGCTGTACAGCTTCTCGAAATCCGTGGGCGCGTTTTCGTTGAGCGCCGGATGGTCATTCGCCCGGATGAGCACGAGGGTGTAGGTGGAAAAGCCCAGTACGACGAGCACCACCGCAAGCGCGCTCAGACGGACGACGCCGGGGAACCGCTTCGACAGCGCCACGCTCCCCAACCCAATCCCGATCGCCAGTGCCACAATCTGTCCCACGGTCGAGGTCATCAACGCCGGAAGGAATTTCACCACGCCGGGATAGATCACCGCAAAGCCCAGCCCCATCATCACCAGGGCGAGAAGGAAGGACGACGGAGTGACGACGCTCCCCTTCTGCTTCTTGAAGTAGATCAGAAGAAAGACGAAAAATACGGCGAGCAGAGCCAGGAGATGGACGCCGATGGCCAGCCCCATGAGATAGGCGATCAGGAGCAAGGTGGAGCTGGACGCAAATCGCCCCGCATCGTTGTACCATTCCAGGGCCATCCAGACCACCAGCGAGATGAACAGCATGCCGATCCCGTACATTTCGGTCTCGACACCGTTGAACCAAAACGTGTCACTGAACGAAAGGATCAAAGCACCCGTGGCGGCCGGGATCATCATGGTCAGAGCCTCGACCAGATTCTCGGGATCCCCCTTCCACATCCGCATCAGTCGCATCGCGATGAGGTAGGTCAGAAGCACCGTGAGTGAACTCGAAAGCGCCGACAGCAGATTCACGCGATAGCCGATGTCACTGCCCAGGGGCAGGATCGAGAAGAACCGCCCGAGGAGTTGGAACAGCGGAGCCCCCGGTGGATGAGGAACCCCCATCGTCACTGCGGACGTGATGAATTCTCCGGCATCCCAGAACGAGAGGGTCGGTGCCACCGTCATCAGAAAGACAATCGTGGAGATCAAGAACACGAGGGCGCCGGTGAGCCGATGCCACATGGGAAAACGCATGAATACCTCCGAAATGAGAGTGATGCGGAATCGGGTTACTGGGGTCGGGGTGCGGGAGTCGGAGCATCGGCCGAACGCGCCGCGGGCACGCCTGTGGCGGAGTCCTTCGGCAACGTCTGCCCGCTCTTCTTGGCGCGATAGAGTAGAATCTGCTGCTCTATCCCCGCATCACCGGGGTAAGTCGTCTTCGCACGCTCCAGCAGCTGAATGGCCTTGTCCCATTCCTCCAACACATCGTAGAGATTCAGCAAGGCGGCCCAGGGATTGCGATCCGTGTTTCGTCCCATCGGATCGACTTCGATTTGCTTCAGATAATACGACTCCAGCTCCGGAGCCATGGTCTTCACCGCAGCGCGGTTTCCGATCATCGTCTGCAACGTCACCAAATCGGTTTTCAGCATCATGTCCATGGAGTGAATGCTCGGGGGAACCACCTCGTCCATCCGCTTCAAAATGGCGGCCGCCTTCTGACTGCTCTCCTCCTGATGGGCGGCCTGGGCCAACCCCATGAAGAGATACCGATAACTCAGCATCATCCGACTGCTGGCCTCATCCAGATTCACATGCGGATTGTTCAACTCACGGAAGAGAAATCCATCCGCCGGGCCGGCCTGGGGCGGATTCGGCACCGTGTTCACCATGCGCGTCATCCGACCGATGTCCATCGCATTGTAATAGCGATTGGTGCGGGTCGGGAAGGTGAACGGTGTCACCCGATAGGCAAAGCCCTGCAGGATCATGTTGCTGCGCAACCCAAGATGATCCCCGGGAGAAGTGGTCATCGCGAAATAGATGGGACGATCCTGCAGATTACTCCTCACAATTTCGAGAGCGAGAATATCCTGAATGCGCAGTCCCTTCAACCCATAGGGGTCCGTAAAGGTCGGCTCCACCGTAAAGGTGAAGGTGCTCGGCACCGACTGCGTCGCGAGATCCTTCACCTCTTTCAACCCGCTGCGATCGAAGCGAGCGGGATCGAGAGACACCGAAATAGGAGTGGGGCTCTTCCATTCCGCTGGCTGCATCGTGCGCATGCGTTCGTCGGTGAACTCCGGCGAGAAACGCACCGCCTTCGCGCCGAAGGCGTCCGGTGTTTTCAACAGGACTCCGCACCAGTCGGTGTTCAGGAGCTCGAGATTCACCACGCGAATATCACGCCGAATCCCGTACGCATACTGGAGGCACCAGAGGGGGAAGGTGTCGTTGTCCCCACCCGTGAAGAGAATCGCGTCCTTGTCACAGCTCTGCAGCAGATTGTACGCAAAATCGTAGGCCACATAGTTCGTGCTGCGATCGTGGGTCTGGAAATTTTGATACAACATGTTTCCGGGCCCTATCACCAGAAGCAACGCCGCCACGGGAAGCCCCAGAGCGGGTTTGGCGAACTTGCCCTGGGCAAGGGATTCCACCAGCGCGTACACGCCAAGGCCCGCCCAGAGCGCGAAGACATAAAAACTCCCGACAAAGAAATAATCACGTTCCCGTACCTGGGGCTCGGCCATGTTGAAGTACACCACGAGCCCGATGCCCATTACCAGGAAGAGGAACAGCATCGACAGTCCCGTTCGACGATCCTTGCGGAAATGATACCAGATGCCCAGGAGTCCGAGAAGGAACGGAATGGCGAAGTATCGGTTGGGATACCCCTCGCTATCGGACCAGTCCTTCTCGGGCGTCGACGCAAAAACCGCTGGTGCATCCTGCAGATCTCCGGCGCGGCCAACGAAATTCCACAGGAAGTAGCGCAGATAGATGTGTCCGAACTGGAACTGCATGAAGTAGCTGAAATCCGATCCGTACTTCTTGTAGGCGTCCACACTTTCGGGATTCCACCGGCGCGGCAGAAACTTTTCCCGCTGCATGTTGATGTTCTTCAGCCCGTCATCATAGTTGTTGCCACGCACCAGCGGATACCCGCCGTACTGATCGCGATTCAGATAGCTGTACAACCGCTCGAAAGTGGAGGGATCGTTCTCATTGAGCGGCGGATTGTCGTTGGCGCGAATGATGACCAGCGCGTAGGTGGAATACCCGACAAAGGCCAGAAGCACCGCCAGGAGAGCGAAGCGAACCTGCAGACGCATCGTGCGAAGAAAGACGAGGGCCACGAGAACTCCCATGATGAGAAGCACGCCGATCCGCCCTCCCGCGCTTCCCAACAGACTCGGAAGCGTCTTGACCATTCCGGGGTACAGCAGCGAAAATCCGATCACCGAACCCACAATGGCGATGGCCGCCGTGCTGACGGTGACCAGAGACGCCTGTCGATCTCGGAAGTACATGAGGGCGAAGACAAAGAAAACCACGAGAATCGTCAACAGGTGAACTCCGATGCTGAACCCGAGCAGATAGGCAATCAGCAACAGCGTATTGGATGAGCCCAGGCGCCCCGACCGGCTGTACCACTCGAGCGCCAGCCACACCACGAGCGAAATAAAGAACATGCCAATACCGTACATCTCCGTCTCGACGGCATTGAACCAGAACGTGTCGCTGAAGGAGAGAATCAGAGCTCCCGCAGCCGAGGCCAGAATCATCGGAAGCGCCTTCGCCGAGGTCTCAGGATCTCCATGCCAGAGACGCAGCAGACGCATCGCCGCCAAATACGTAAAGAGAACGGACAACGCGCTCGAGACCACGCTGAGCATGTTCACACGATACCCCACATCCGCACTGAAGGGAAGCAACGAGAAGATGCGACCGATGAGCTGAAACGTGGGCGCACCCGGCGGATGCGGAATGGACATGGTGACCGCAGCGGCGATAAACTCGCCACAATCCCAGAAGGAGACGGTCGGGGCCATGGTCACGATCAGGACCACGAGGGAGATCAGAAAGACCAGGGCGGCGGAAATGCGATGAAGACGAAGAAAGTCCATGACTCTATGCCTTTGGTTAACGGTTGCGACGATTCACTGAGAGACTGCCTGCCTGGATCTCCTGACGCATGCGACGAATGTCCCGCGCGGCAGGATACACGCGCTCGAGATCGTCCAGCACGGCAAGGGCCGCCGGAATATCCCGCTCGAGGAGTGCGAGCTCCAGCAGGTAATGGTAGGGACTGTCAATCTCCCGCCCCTGTCGGGGGTGACGGGCAAGAGCGACACGACATGCCTCGCGGACCCGTGCGGCATATCGAGCGTAGCGCTCCCGATACCCCGCCTGATAATACAACACGGCGATGTCGTACAGCCCTCGATAATCCAGCGGAAAAAACCGCTGGGGAAACAACTGCGCTTGAAGCAGAATGGCGCGATGTCCTCCGGCTCCATCTCCCGCCTGGATCATGCAGTGCGCGTACAGCAAATAGTCATTGCGAACGCGCCGCACCAGCGCGGCGGTGCCGGGATCTACATGCCACTGGTCCGGCATCGCACTTCGGCGAACCTGTCGGGGATCAGGCGTGGTACGAAAGGAGGACGCGAAGGAGAAAAGATGGGGACGCGTGGCTGCGGGAGCAAGAGGACAATCCAGAGAAACGGGAATCGGCGAGAGACGCCGTGTCCACCCTTCCTGAATGCAGAATTTTTCCAGACCACGATACGCATCTTCCGATACGTCCAGAGTGAACTGGATCGGGCGCGTCCACCCGCACGCGCGAACGATGCGCTGCATCAGTACGTCACGAATGTCCACGCGATAGCGTCGCACCTGGGCAAGCGAATCCTCTTCCAGGGACTCGGGAACCGGTAACAGCCAGATGAGATCCCGCACGGGGGTGGACCCGTCGCGCAGGCCACGGGTCACGGAAGATCCCTCTCCAAACGCGCGCTTTGCGTACTGGACAGCCTGGGCCCGACTCACCGGAACACGCAGGGTCTCCGGCACGGCTCCCGCCGTCAGCAATTCGTCCTTCCGACCGGGATGACGTACCAATTCTTCCAGGGTCGCAAGGGTCAGTAAGGACTCCTTCCCCTCTCCTTCCCACCCGCGACGCAGTACCCGACTCGCATACCAGGGCTCGCCCAGCAGCGAAAGATTGATGATGGTGACATCCGGTCGAATGCCGTGCACGGTCTGCAGCACAAGGAGCGGAAAGGTATCGTTGTCTCCCTGCGAAAAGAGCACGGCCTGGGGTGCGCAGGACTGGAGCACCGCATAGGCGCGGTCCTCGAACATCATGTTTCCCGCCCGTCGATGGTCGTCCCAGTTCTGCATTCCGACAAACACAGGCAGTCCCAGCGCCAAGAGCGGATACACAACGACGAAGGAATGCGTGCGGACGCGCGGTGGAAAAAGCAACGTGACGCCCGCCGCCCCGATCCCAATCCATACGGCCATCAGGGCAAGAACCGGTGTAACGAGTCCATCCGGCTCCATCGGAAGCAGAGACGGAAATCGGAGAGTCAGGAGGAGTCCGGGACCCAACGCGACGAAAGCCAGTACACTCATGATTCCTTCTCCGCGCCGACCTCGCCGCACCACGATGATGCTCCCCAACACTGCGAACAGCAACGGAATCCCGTAATATCCGTTCGGAAAGGCACGGAGGTCCGTCGTCCAGGCTCCCTGGCCCTCCGCGACGGGCTGGGGCTCAGGACTCCACGCCACCGGGGCCCCAGGGCGATCCCCCGTACGACCCACCGTGTTCCAGAGCATATGCCGAAGAAAGATCGTCGACAACACCGACGAAATACCAGGTGTTTCCTCTCCTTCACCGGACACACGGAGAACCTCCCCATATCGATCACTGCCGTCCGGCAAACCGGCCACTTCCCAGGAGGACAGCGTTGTGGCCAGCGAAGTAGTCGTTCCCCGGTTCCCATGATCCCACGCCACGTCTTGATGTGACCGGAGCGGAACGAGAAGAAGCACGGACAGCCCGATAAGAAAAAACGCTCCTCCCGCGAGCAGGGCGGGGAGTCCGCGCCGCCGCCCTTCCTGATCGGCAACGAGTGCGGCGATTCCCGCAAGCGCGACGAGCACGAGAAACAGCAGCGAAAGAGGACCCACGGCTCCGATATCCGCAGGAAATGCTTCGAGATACCAGGGAAGCACAACGCGAATCGCGACGATCATCAGAAGGGTCGTTCCCAGAGCGACAGGAAGCAACAGGCGGCGAGCTCGTCCTTCTGTGGGGTACACCGTTACGGCAACCACAGGAAGGAGAAGAACCATGAGAGGAAGAAACACTCCCGCCGCCAGCCCCGTGAAAAGCCAGGCCGCCATGGCGAACCGCAGCGGAGCCACGGATGCATACATCCCGCGTACGAGCAGATACAATACCAGCACGACCAGTGCAGACATTGGCGCCGCCAGGTCGAGGTGAGTGCCTGCGGACCAGGAAGAATCGAAAACCGTGAACAGCGCGGCGGCTATCCAACCACACACCAGTCCCACCAAGGTACGCGCCAGGGACGGGGGATCTTCTGTCGTCAATCCTTCCACCACGCGACGCGTGATACCATACACCCCGGCGGCCGCTCCGGCCATGCACAGCGCCGAGAAAAGATGCGGTCCGAAAATGGGTGCGGTCAGTCCCCCCCACAAAGCTGCTACACGCACCACCAGCACAAGAAAGGGCGACAACGCATGCCCGTTGCCGAGAGTCCATCCCGTCAACACCAGTTCGCTGCTGGCCCAGGGCGCGAGCCCCGACGATACTGTTCCTCCGTACAGAACGAGTACGCCGAGGATCACCACCGATCCCGGTATGAAATGAAGTCGCTGCACCGACGGCGTCGTGGAAGAATTACTCGTTCGCGGCGGTACGCTTGCGATACAAGATCCCCACGGGGATGATCACACAGTACCCGATCACCAACACGATAGGTGCGACCGTCACCGAAAGGGAACTCGTGGCATCACCCATCGCCATGATGATGTACCCAAGAATGATCACGAGAATACCAACGCCGATGATGACGAGGTTGGTCGTCTCAGGAAAGGCCAGCTCGAGAATGCCGCCCTTCTTTTTGACGACTTTCTTTTGCAGCGGGACTCGCTGCGTGGGCTGTTTGGCCATGGTGAAATCTCCTTTATGGTGTATCGTGAAGTATCGTCAGATGTCCGTCCTGAAGGCGACAGACGAGATCGGCTCGACGGGACAGCTCTTCGTCATGAGTCACAAGAACAATGGCATGCCCTTCGTCGTGAGCCAGCGTCAGCAGCAGATCGTGCAGGAGCGTGGCATTCTCGCGATCGAGATTGCCCGACGGTTCATCGGCGAGCAACACGGTGGGCCGGTTCATCAGAGCCCGCGCCACCGCCACACGTTGCTGCTCCCCACCGGACAGCTGGGCGGGCTTGGCCTGCATGCGGTGTTCCACGCCCACCTGAGTGAGCAAGGCGATCGCTCGCTCACGCGCCTGGGCCATCGCGGTCCCTGCGATCAGTGCTGGCATGCAGACATTTTCCAGCGCAGTGAACTCCGGCAGGAGATGATGAAACTGAAACACGAATCCCACATGCCGGTTGCGAAACGATGACAGCGCGGCGTCGCCCATCGCGAAAACATTGTTGCCCGCCAGAAGCACCGTCCCCGATGTGGGTTCGTCCAAGGCTCCCGCGATGTGCAGAAGGGTACTTTTCCCCGCGCCGGAGGGCCCAAGAATCGCGACCACGGTCCCCCGTGGCACATCCAGATCCACTCCCTTTAACACAGGCAACGGCCTACGATCTCCCGTGAGATAGGATTTGGTAACGGCCTCGATATGAATGGCGATGTCGTTCATGCGGCAATCAAGAAAAATACCGCTTCTGGGCCAGATCTCCCACGTGTGCTACTCCCATCGAATGGCCTCCATGATCGAGACGGCCCGCGCCCGCCTGGCGGGAATCCATACCGCGACCAGGGTCAGAAGAAAGGTGGACACCACGATGAGTGCGACATCCATATAATCCACTTCCACCGGTAGCGCGGGAATAATGAATGCGGCATTGAGCGTGAACAGTCCGTAGGATTCCTGAATCCAGCACAGGGACAACCCCAGCACCAGTCCCACGCCGATTCCGACTCCTCCGATCAGCATCCCCGACAGCACAAACATGCGCTGAATATCTCGTCCGGTCATACCCATGGTTCGAAGAATGCCAATGTCTCGCTGCTTCTCCAGCACCAGCATTGTCAGCGAGGCCAGAATACTGAACACCGCGACCACAATGATGATCGAGACCAGCAAAAACGCGCTCCATCGTTCGATGCGCATGACCGAGTACAGGTCCTTATGTAAATCGAACCACGTGGACGTGCGCCAGGCCGGCCCAAGGCGCCGCTGGTACTCCTCGCCCTTGGCGAAACTTCGGGAGATCTCGTCGAATCGAACCTCATAGCCGGTTATTCCCCCATCGGCGCGAAGCAGACGCCGCGCGTTGGAGAGTGGAAGGAATCCATACGCTCCGTCGTAGAGCTTGTTCTTGGAATCGAAGATCCCGGACACGACACAGCGCTGAATGGTGGGGACGACATATTGCGTGAGGATGTTTTCCATGCCGAGCGGGCTCATCACGATGAGGGAATCTCCCTTTTGCACGCGCATGCGATCAGCCAACACCGAACCGAGCAGGATGCCGTCGCTGCCTTCCTTGGGATAGGACCCCAGAACAATACTGCGCGTAACTCCACTGACAGCCCCCGCGTCGGATCCATCCAGTCCCTTGATCCAGATGAAGTGATTATTGCCGCGCGCCGTGGCCATGGCTTTGCGCTCGACATAGGGCGCGAATCCGTGCACCTGCGCATCCTGTTTCAACAGGTCCTCCACCTCACCGACTGTCATTCCTGTGGTCGCAGCGGTGCGCTCGATTTTCAGATGCGGATCGAAATCCTGGAGAATGCGGGTGACGAGACCTCCGAATCCGTTGAACACTGACATGACCACGATCAGCGCGGCGACCCCGAAGGCGATCCCGAGCATGGCCAGCAACGATATGATGTTGATGAACGAAAAGGATTTTCGTGCCAGCAGATACCGCTTCGCGATGAATCCAACGGCGCCCATGTCAATGGAACCGGATGGTGGTGAGGGGACGAAGCCGAGCCGCAAGCCAGGCGGGAATCAGAGAACTGGCAACCGTGAGACCCACCGCGATTCCTCCAACCACGAGGAAGCGAGCCAGGGAAAGAGAAATCGGAACCGAGGTCATGAAATAGACATCCGGAGGCAGACGGAAGAACTCCCACTGGAGCTGCGCCGCACAGAACCCATAGGCCAGAACACTGCCGAGCGCGACTCCCGCGAGTCCGATGAAGAGCCCTTGGGAGAGAAAAATGCGCACGACCGTCCGTCGTGAAGCGCCGAGCGCGCGCAGAACACCGATCTGCCGTGTCTTCTCCATGACAAACAACAGCAGGGTCGAGATCACGTTGAACGCGGCGATGAAAATCAACGATCCCACCACCACCGGAATCAGCTCCTTCTGCAGATCGATCCACACGAAGAGATTCCGAAAAATGGTGAATACCGACAGGGGATCGAACGGATATCCGAGACGGTTTTGTAGCACGGATGCCACAGCCTCGGATTGATCGGCGGTCTCGCAGCGAACATCATAGCCGTTGATCATCCCCGGAAGTCCGAACAGGGATTGTGCCGACCCCAGGTCTGTGAACACAAACACATCGTCGTAGTACTCCGCCATTCCGGTTTCGTAAATCCCCCGGATCACGAAAGGCACCTTCGGCGCGTTCAGCACATCCCGCACATCCATCACCCCCAGCAACACCACGGTTCGACCCACGGACAGATTCAACCGCTGGGCCAGTCGGGACCCCACCAGGAGAGACGGTTTCCCGTCCTTCGGTGCGCGCTGGGCTTCCCCCGCGATGATGCGGGCTCGCACCAGGTCGTCCACCTCTTCTCCACCCATGCCCTTGACCTTGACTCCGTCGATATCGTCACGCGTGATGATGACGGCTTCACGCTGCAAAGTCGGAAGCGCGCGTCTCACGTGAGGAGTGCCAAGAATGCGATGAAGCCGCCCCGTGTCATCCGGAACGATCTGATTGCGAAACGTCCCTGCCTGCACATGAGCGCTGAACCCCGTGATGTTGTCGCGCAGGCGATCCTCGAAACCATCGAGGACGGCAAAGGCGATAATCAGAGCCGCCGTCCCCACGCCCACTCCTCCCACGGCCGCCAAGGTCATGAAGGAGAGAAAGCGGGACATGCTCGATGTCCGCACATACCGTCGGGCAATGAAAAAGGAAACCACAAATCCGTCCCTGATTACGGGTGGAGCCGATTACACGGGCATGGCGGCAATGGCGTTGCCGAACTGAAGAAGGTAGGCCTTCGCAAAGGCGTCCAGTTCTCCGTCCATCACGGCCTGCACATTGCTCGTTTCACATCCCGTGCGATGATCTTTCACCATGTTGTAGGGATGAAACACATACGACCGAATCTGACTCCCCCATTCGATTTTCTTCTTGGAGTCCTCAATTTCAGCCAGTCGACTGGCTTCCTTTTCTCGTTCCACTTGGTAGAGCCGGGATTGTAACAACCGCATCGCCTTCTGGCGATTCTGAAACTGCGACCGCTCCTGCTGACAGGCCACCACGATGCCCGACGGGACATGCGTGATGCGCACGGCGGTTTCCACCTTATTGACGTTCTGTCCCCCCTTCCCTCCACTGCGAAACGTATCGATCTTCAGGTCCGACGGGTTGATGTCGATCTGGATATCGTCGTCGATCTCAGGATAGACGAACACCGAGGCGAAGGACGTGTGACGCCGCTTGGCGCTGTCGAAGGGCGAGATGCGCACCAGCCGATGCACGCCGATTTCCGATTTCAGATACCCGAACGCAAAGGCCCCCTCGACCTCGATCGTCGCGCTCTTGATGCCGGCACCTTCGCCCTCGAGCTCGTCGACGAGAGAGACCGAAAAACCTCGTCGCTCGCAGTACCGCAGATACATCCGATACAGCATTTCGGCCCAATCCTGACTCTCAGTACCGCCCGCGCCACTGTGAATGCTGATGATGGCATTGCGCTTGTCATCGATGCCCGACAACATATTGCGAAACTCGAGATCCTCCAGTAGCAGGGTCACCGCCGCCGTCTCCGTCTCCAGATCCGTCTCTAGCGATGGATCTGCGGCCTCCTCCCCCATACCAATGAGCACGTCGAGATCCTCACACCGCCCATCGAGCGCCTGCCATTGCACCACCCATTCCTTGCGCTGGGCAATGGCCTGCATCACCTTCTGCGCCTCGAGGTTGTCATTCCAAAAACCAGACTCGTGAGTCCTTTTTTCCAGTTCCGCGATTTCCGTCAGTTTGCGATCGATTTCAAAGAAACCCCCGAAGATCATCGACGCGGGAACGGAGATTTTTTGCGCGGGAGCGAAATTCCTCAAACATGATGGACATACTCTATCGGGTGAAACAAACGATGACGGGAGGGAATGCGCGGACGGCGATGCCGAGAACGTGGAGCACGTCGCCGAGGCGCGGAAAGAACGATCACGATCGGCGCAGGCATGGGACTCCGCGCCGGAAGCGGTGGTACAATCGCGAGGCACCACAGTACGAGCACGACGGCTGCGAACAACCGGAGGGGCGGAGTGTTAGACGTCGCTGTCCCGGGCACCCGGGCCTCCATTGAATCGCTCGTAGGCGTCGATGATATCCTTGACCAGACGATGGCGTACCACGTCGGACTTATCAAAATACACGAAGGCCACGCCTTCGATACCACGCAGAACATCCTGGACCTCGACCAACCCAGAGGGGGTGCGACTGGGAAGATCGATCTGCGTGATATCGCCCGTGATGATGCTCCGTGAGCTGGCACCGAGTCGCGTCAGGAACATCTTCATCTGGAGGGCGGTGGCGTTCTGTGCTTCGTCGAGAATAATGAACGCGTTGTTCAGGGTCCGACCCCGCATATACGCCAGGGGAACGATTTCGATGGTCCGCCGCTCGAGATAGGATTTCAGCTTCTCCGCAGGAAGCATGTCCTCGAGAGCGTCGTACAGTGGGCGCAGATAAGGATCGACCTTTTCTCGCAGGTCACCGGGAAGGAACCCCAGACTCTCTCCGGCTTCCACGGCGGGGCGGGCAAGGACGATCTTCTGCACTTCCTTCCGTTTGAGCGCCGCCACGGCAAAGGCCACGGCCAGATAGGTCTTGCCGGTGCCTGCCGGACCGATCGCTACAACGATTTCGTTGTTCTGCACGGCCTTCGCGTACGTTCGTTGCCCGGCGTTTCGAGGACGGATGTAATCGTGATGGGTGTAGAGCACTACCGATTCCACATCCTCCGGCGCCACCTCGAAAGCGCTATCCGAAAACAGAATGTCCAACACGGTCTGCACATCCTTTTCCGAAAGGCTGTCGGTCTTGTTCACGATGAACATCAGCTCCTTCAGGACCTTCTCCGCCTGTTCCACCGCAAGAGGTTCTCCTCGGACCACCATCGTATCACCTCGCGCAATCAGTACGACATCCAGCCGATCTTCCACTAAGCGAAGATTGCTGTCGTTGAATCCACACAGAATCACGGGAGTGGTGGTGGTGATTTTCAGGCGCCGTTCGATCGTGTCCACGGATTGATCCAAGAGACGGATGGATAAAAAAGGGAAAAACCCTTACATCATTGTAATGTAAGGGTTTTCCCGCGAAAATGTGAGTCAGGAATGACGCCCTGCGCTCTTACTTGTTCACGTTGGTCGGGGCCTGGGTGGGCTCCTTCTCCACGCGAGCGGCAGCGGCACGCTTCTGACGGTAATACTTGCGCACGGCAGTTTCTTCTTCGGGAGTCAGCGCGGCAGGCGCCGGTACCTTCAGAACCTGGCCCGGAAAGATCAAATCGGGATTCTTGATCTGATCACGATTCTTCTGCCAGATTTTCGGCCACTTGAAGGCGTCTCCATAAATTTCCGGCTTCTTGGCGATGTTCCAAAGACAGTCACGATCCTTGGCCCAGGTGCCAACTGTATACGTCTTTTCTGCCTTGCTCAGCGTATCGCGCAAAGTCCGAATATTCTCGCCCAGGCGCTGTACGCGATCGTAAAACGCCGGCAGGAGACTGATTTTATTGCCCGCTAGGGCATTGTATTCGTTTTCCGCTTCGTCCACTTCCGCCTTCCGAGCCAGCAGATCCATCGGCGACAAGCGCATCAGATCCGTCACCTGGTTTTCGAGACGGCGCAGACGGGATTCGTAGGCCTCGATATCATTGCGGGTGGCGCCGACCAACGCGTACAGCTCGTCGATGCACCGTTCGTAATCGCTCTGCTTCTGACGAAGAAGATTTTCCTTGTCAGAAACCTGCTTCTCCACCGCCTGCTTCTGCAGCTTCAGATCTCCAGCCTGCTTTTCGAGCATCTGAATCTTCTGCGCGGCCTGTTCTTCGGTCATCCGCTCTTCCTGGGCAAGGGCCAGGGTCGGGAGCATGAACACACCCATGATGAGGGCGAGAATGAATGCCTGTGTGGTTTTCATGGTAACGTTCTCCTCACGTGATTTCACGGTGTGCATGTTAATTGCCCTTCCAGTTCGAAAGACGCTGCTGAACCAGTTCCTTGTCCTTGGCACACTGATCCAACTTCGCGTCCTGCGCGGAAATCTGGCGATCCAGGGTCCCGATCTGGGACTGAAGGCCCTGAATCGAGGACTCGATGCTCGCGATTTCTCTCTCGAGCTCCGAAATCCGGGCCAACTGCTCCGGAGTCGCATAGGAGGTGCATCCGGACATCATGGCCCCTCCCGCAAGAATCACCGTTGAGAAGAACAAAACGGCGAAGGTTCGGAGTTTTTTCATTTTTCCTCCTTATGGTAATGAGTTAAAGTACTTAGTATGCGCACTTTGGTAAACTGTGTTTTTTCAATAATAAAAAGAAGTCTTGCCGAACGCAAGCAAAAAGAGAAAGAACTCTCAAAGAAAAATACACGAAGCCTGTATATCGAGTTCCTCGTCCCTACCCTCTCCGTCGATTCCTGCCTCACCTTCGTACTCGTACTGCACCCGACGCAACAGGTCTTCCACCTCGGCGAAGGTAAAAACCTGCATGAGTGCCATTCGGGTGGACTTCATATGCGGAAGCCCTTTGAGATAGCCGGAATAGTACTTCCTCATTTCGAGAACGGCGCGCCGTTCGCCTTTGTAGGTCACTGCAAGCGCAAGATGTGAAATCGCCGTCTCGATCCGTTCCCGAAGATCCGGGAGGGGAAGATGCTGCCCGGTGCGCATCAGATGCTTCGCTTCTTTGAAGATCCTGGGATTGTGAATGGCGCCCCGCGCTATCATCACCGCGTCACATCCCGTTTCGGAAAAGGCACGCACCACATCGTCATCGGTGAATACGTCTCCGTTGAGGATCACCGGAATCGAGATGGCCTGCTTCACCTTCGGGATCCAGCTCCAGTCCGCACTCCCTCCATGCCCCTGTTCGCGGGTCCGACAGTGTACGGTCAGAGCCTGAACTCCTACGGCCTCGAGCATCTTCGCAAGTTCCACAATCGTGATCGAGTTCGCGTCCCAACCCAGTCGGGTCTTGACCGTCACCGGAATGGACACACGATCGACAATACGCTTCACCATGTCCACCATGGCTGGAGGATTACGGAGCAGGCCCGCCCCCGCTCCTCGCAACGCGATGTTCTTCACCCAGCATCCAGCATTGACGTCGATCACATCGGGCTGTTCGGCCTCCACGACCGAGGCTGCCTGAAGCATCGTCTCATCGTTCCCCCCATAAATCTGGATGCCGATGGGACGCTCAGCGGGATGCAGACGCATCTTCAACCGCGTCTTCGTGGGCTTGGCACTCCTCACCAATCCGTCCGCATTGACGAACTCGGTGTACACCAGATCGGCACCGGACTGCTTGCACATCAGTCGAAAGGAAATGTCGGTGACATCCTCCATGGGAGCCAGCAACAACCCGCGTGAGGCCCCCAGCCGTGTCAGCAGATCTTCAGCCATGCCATCCTTTCGTCGTGTGATTCCGCCCCGCACCATGCGTGGCATGATAAAAATTACGAAATTTCCTCCTCATCAGGATCTTCTCCATGCGTTCCATCCTCGTTCTCAAACTCTGCTGCCTCGGCGATCTCGTTTTTCTGACCCCCCTGCTCACATCCCTGCGTGCTCGCTGGCCCGACGCGAGAATCACGCTGGCGGCCTCCTCCTGGGCCAGCGCCCTGTGCGATACCCTCCCGATGGTCGATGCGATCCTGCCCTCCCCCGATGCCTTCGTCTCCCGATCATCCCTGGCGATCCTCCATCTGCCACCATGGATTTTGCGGATTCGTGCTCTCCATCCGGATCTGGTGATATCCGCCCATCGCCATCGAATGTTCGGACACCTCGCTCGCATGAGTGGTGCCTCCATGCGCGCGGGTTTCCTACCCCTGCCCTCCCTGACGAATGGCGTCCCCTTTGATCCCCTGGAGCACGAAGTCGATCGCTACCTCCGCATCGCCACGGAATTGGGCTGTCCCATCGTGACGCGAGAGCCACGGCTCCAGGTGCCGAAGACAGCCCTGCATCGGATCGATCAACTGCTCTCCTCCCGCATGCGTGCCTCCGACCAGCCCCTGATCTGCCTCCTTCCGGGAGGAGGAGAGAATCCGGGGACGAAGATGACCATCAAACGCTGGGGAGAGGAACGGTTTGCTGCCCTGGCACGCGCCCTGCTCTCGTCCACTGATGCGACGATTCTCCTTGCAGGCGGCCCCGAAGATCGACCGCTTTGCCAATCCATTCTCTCGGCGGTGGGCGCCCATCCCCGCCTGATCTCGGTCGCGGGAGAGTTCCCCATTCGCGATTTCACGGCTCTGGCAGCCCGCTGCACCGTGGTGGTGGGCGGGGATACGGGGCCGCTGCACATTGCCGCTGCCGTGGGCTCCACGGTCCTCATGCTGTTCGGCCCTTCGGATCCCCGTCTGGTCGCTCCCCGCGATCCGCGACATCGCATTCTGTGGACCCAGCCATCCTGCAGCCCCTGCTATACTCCGGACACTGTGCAGGATCCCTCCCGTTTCCAGGGTCCCGTGTTTCCCTGCCATACCGGTACGAGGGAATGCCTGAACGATCTCGATGTGGATACCGTCCTGCGCGCCGCACAAGAGCTGCTCACGCATGCGCGAAAGGGATCAACGCTCCAGGAGCAGTGAGCGAATTCGTTCGCTGGCCTGTCCGTCTCCATAGGGATTTCTACCGGTCGCCATGGCGGCATAGGCTTCTGTGTCCTCCAGCAACTCGGTGACCGTCGACACGATTTTCCGACGATCCGTGCCAACCAGGCGCGCCACTCCACTCTCTATCCCTTCCGGCCGTTCGGTTACTTCCCGCATGACGAGAACCGGTTTGCGCAGCGACGGTCCCTCTTCCTGGATCCCGCCACTATCGGTCAGCAGCAGCGTGCTCAAGCGCATCAGTTGCAGAAGTTGTTCGTACCGCACCGGCTCGATCAACACGATCCGATCGTGCCCGGCGAGCACGCGATTCACCACCGAACGCACATTGGGATTGGGATGTACCGGATACACCATCACGAGATCGGAATACCGATCCACCAGATCTCGCATGGCCAGACACATGTGTTCGAAGGGTTCGCCAAAACTCTCGCGCCGATGCGCGGTGACGGTAATCAAGCGAGACTGCCCTTCGGTGACCGCCGAAGCCAGCGAAGCCGGAATCCCCGCTTCGGTGAGCAGACCGACCCGCTGCGCCTCTGGCCACTCGTCGAGAATGGACAGGCCAAGAAGGAGGGCATCCACCACGGTGTTGCCGGTCACATGGATGAGCGCGGTGTCGATGCCTTCATGTGAGAGATTTGCGGCGGCGGTGTCGGTGGGCGCAAAATGATAATCCGCCAGAGGAGCGGTCAGTCGGCGATTGATCTCCTCGGGAAAGGGACTATACTTCTCGTGGGTGCGCAACCCGGCCTCGACATGCCCCACCTTCACTCGATGATAAAAGGCGGACAGGGCGCTGGCGAACACCGTGGTGGTGTCGCCCTGCACCAGCACCACATCGGGACGGTAGTGTTCCATGACCGGTCGCATGCGATCCAGCACAGCGGCGGTGACGTGCTCGAGCGTCTGATTCTGTACCATCACATCGAGGTCCACATCTTCGTGGATGTGAAAAAACGATGTGACCTGTCGAAGCAAATCCTTGTGTTGAGACGTGAGACAAATGGTGACAGAAAACCGCTCGTCTCCCGCTAACAAACGGATGACAGGGGCCAGCTTGATGGCCTCCGGGCGGGTACCGAAGGAAAACAGAACGCGTTTCTTCACGAAAGAACCTCGAGTTAATACAGGATGGTGGCGGAGGATTCCCGATCCTCCTGAAGAACGGAATGGATGTCGCCTCGGAGCGTATCGACCACAGTCTCCAGGGAGACGCGCGGGGCTCCGGTCGATAAGGCAAGCTGGTGCTTGCGCACCGCCAGTTCGGTGGTCAAACGGATGTATCGATGGGCGTCGATGGAGGGCGGAAGCCAACCGATCAATTTGCGCCGCGATGTGTACGGAAGGTAATTCAAATGCAGGGCGGGAATCGTACCGCGACGGACCTCATCGAGGAGCTCGCGAAGCAGAATGCGACTTTCGACAAAGAGGGCCACCTGCATGAGGAGGCCGATGATGATGATACTGAGAAGAATAAACAGAATGCCGATGGTGCTCACCGAAGGATCCACCACCACGATCATGTAATTCCATGTCCCGTGTATGAGCATGGCCAACCCGAGACCGAGACCGCGGATCGGATGACGAAGCGAAGCAAACGTAAATTTGGTGATCCCGATGCTGGCGCCGAGTACCCCAGTGGCCATCGCATGCAGGACCCCCGTGTACAGCGTTCGGGTGATAACCAGACTGATCCATGCATCCGGTGTGGATGCGCGAAGGAAGTACAGAAAATTCTCCGTCATCGCGAATCCAAAACCGACTGCGGTACCATACACGATGCCATCGGTGATATTGTCGAAATGCCGGGTACGGGCGGTCCAAAAGAGAATGCCCGCCTTGGCGGCTTCTTCGAAGATGGGCGAGAATACGATGGTCACGGTCTCAGTTCCTGCCCCAATCCCCGAAGCGACTCCCCACACCACACTCAGCGAAAGCAGAATGGCACCTGTTGCCCCCCAGCCGAAATTGAGAGCCACCAGCCAGATCGGCTCGCGATCATACCGATCGATCAACCAGATGATCCAGAGAAAGGTGATCATCGGTAGCGCGGCGAACACGAGTGAAAGAAGCGCCTGCATCATGATGTGCTCGTCACGGCTCCGAACGACGACACGGGGGCGACGGGATGGAGAGCCGTGCGGATCTTCTCACGCAGGCGCTCGACATCGGCCGACAATTGATCCTGTCGATGTTCTGCGCAGGACCGAAGCTGGCGTTTGCGAAACGCCAGGAGCGTGGCGGCCTGAATATAGGCGGACGGATCGACATGAACCGGAAGCCAGCCCCGGTACTTGCGTCGCGCCGAGAACGGGATGAACCGGAGATGGTCTTCTGGAATGAGACCCGACGCGGCTTCCTCTGCCAACTCCGCCACGATCACGCGATGCTCATACGCCAGCGCGATCTGGAGGAGGAGCATCAAGGAGATCACGCCGAATACGATGAATACGATCCCCACGCCCATTCCGAATGCGGGATTTGCCTGCACGAGCACAGAGACGGAGTAGTTCCAGAAGAAATGAACGAACATGGCGAGTCCAAGAAAGAGCACCCGAATCGGCCACTTTAAAACATGGAACTGATATTTGGTCAACCCCACGCCCGCGCCCGCGATTCCCGTCGCCAGGGCGTGGAGCGAGGCCGAAAACAACGTGCGAATCATCACCATGAAGAACCACTGCTCCGGGGACTCGGCGCCGAGAAAGTAGAGGAAGTTCTCGGTCATGCCGAACCCGAGTCCGATGGCCATACCGTACACGATCCCATCCGTGAGGTTGTCGAAGTTCCGATTCAGCGCCACAAGCAAGAGAAACACACCCTTGATGGTTTCCTCGACCATCGGCGCCACGGCAATCGTGTCCAACACGTCGTTGGACGAAATCAGATCAGACACTTGTATCGAAAACACGATACTGAAGATGATGGCCCCCGTTCCTCCCCACAGGAAGTTCAACAGCATCATCGACAGCGGTTCACGCTCATACCGATCGAGACGCCATACCAACAGGAGATTGAGAACCATCGGAACGATGGCGATGATGAGAGAGACGAGCGCCAGAAGCATGGAGATCTCGCGGAGAAAAGTGAGTCGACCGCGTCAATGTAGAGAATTCGCCGAAGAATTGGTATCCGGCACATGCTCCAATCGCACCCGCGTGACTCGACGATCGGTGACCTCGAGTACGGTCATGCGGATGTGCCCGTCCATGGCCGTCTCCCCCTGCTGCGGGATTCTCCCCAAGACCGCCGTGACGTACCCTCCCACCGTGTCGTACTCTTCGCTCTCCGGAAGAACGAACGAAATCTGATCGTTGAGATCGGAAATGTTCACACTGCCGATCACCTCGATTTCTCCTCCGGGCAGCGCCGTGACGGGACGTTCCTCATCATCATATTCATCACGGATGTCGCCCACAATTTCCTCGAGAATGTCCTCCATGGTGATGATACCCTCGGTGCCGCCAAACTCATCCGCGACCACGGCAAGGTGGATCCGTTTTCTCTGGAATTCACGCAGGAGCTCCGAAATCGGCTTCGTCTCGGGTACGATGAAGGGAGGACGGAGAATATCCTGAAGAATGATGAGATCCCGATGTTGCACAAGGGAGAGAATGTCCTTGCTGTACACGATTCCCACCACGTTGTCGAGACTTTCGTCATACACCGGAAGACGGGTGAAGCCCTGCAGGGTTACCAAATCCAGAATCTCTTCGGGCTGCATACGGATGTCGAGGGCAACGATGTCCTTGCGAGGAATCATCACCTCCCGTGCTGTGGTTTCGGTGAACTCGAAAATGCTTTCGATGAGTTCATGCTCGGTGGGATCCAGGATTCCTGACTTGGTCCCCTCTTCGAGGATGGTCTTCAGACTTTCTTCGGACATCACCGCGTCCATGAACTGTGCGCGGGTGCCGACCGGTCGAAGCAACACATTGCTGAGCCCCTCCACCGCATGGCGTACGGGAGACAGCAGGGTGCTGGTGGTGCGAAGAACGGGAGCCAAGGGGATGGCCAGATGAGTGGCGAAATGTGCGCCCACCACCTTCGCGACGAGGGTGACAGCCACGACATGCACGGAGGTCCCCAGGAGCAGAGCCCCACTCCACAGTACCAGCAGAAACACTGGCTGTGGAATCGTCTGATACCAGTCTGCCGGAAGGGAATACGAGACGTGATGTAATACCAGGACGAGAGTCGCCGCCAAACCAAACTGCAGAAGCGTGCTCGCGATCTGTATGGTGGCTCGCGCCTTTTCGGGATGGTCCTTGAAATACAAGGCCGCTCCCACATCCCTGCCATCCTCCCGCTGCTCTTCGAGCACAGTGCGGGACACCGCCTTCAGGGCGGATTCTGCAGCTGCCACGACCATTGCCAGGAGCAGGATCAGCAGGGCAACGAGAAGAAGCACATCAGTGGGCATGGGAATGGATGAGAACGGAACGGATCAGGGAGGAAAGAAGAGGCCTCGCCGACATCCATGCGGATGGCGGCAAGGCCTGAAGGATTCCGAAACGATCAACCGAGCTGGTTGACGAACTTGGCAAGCCGGGATTTCTTGTTGGCGGCGGTATTCTTGTGAATGATGCCCTTCCCGACGAGACGATCGAGAATGCTCCCCGCCTTCGCAAGAAGTTCCGTCGCAGCCGTCTTTTCCGTGGTTTCGCGAAGCTGACGAATCACATTCCGCATGCGGGATTTGTAGGCCTTGTTCCTCTCGCGGCGCGTCTCCGACAAACGGTTTCTCCGTTTCGCCGACAATCCTTTCTGCTTTTCAATCTGCTTGGCCATGATAATCCTTTAGTTCAACCGAAAATGAACCGAAATATACACGTCCGGTGAATATTATGCAACAGGGGAAGCGGAGATCGTCGAACGCGGTTCAACATGGAGCACCGACTGAATGGCCTCGACGAATCCTTCCTTCGACATGGCGCCCATGGCCATCTGCGGCTGCCCTTCGAGCGGGATGAAGAGGAGGGACGGAATGCTACGAATACCAAACACCGCCGCCAGTTCCTGCTCCTGCTCCGTATCGATCTTGTAGATATCCACCGCGCCTGCATATTCCGTGGCGAGTTCCTCCAGAATCGGGGCCACCATCTTGCAGGGCCCACACCAGTCCGCATAGAAATCGATCAGGCAAGGACGCTCTCCGGAAAAGCTCCACTCTTTATTCTTTTCGTAATCAAACACCTTCGTCAGAAAGGTATCCTTGGTCAAATGCTCCATGTTATCTCCGTGTCTAAATGCGTGAATGCTTCCATCGCGTCATTGGATGCAGCGACGGGTGAAGACGATTCAGCGCTAAAACGTCACCTGCACCTGAATTCCGTTCCCGGTGGGAGAAACGTAGGGAGCGATCGTGGTATTCCCTTCCCCCTCGCCAAGCAGGTAACGCTCGGGATGGGCGATGATCATACCAAATCCGTATCCGAAGGCAATCGCGAGCGGATAGTCGCTGTACCAATGAATACCGTTGTTGACCATGGAGATCGCCAGCAGTGCCCCGATGCTGTAGCCCACCGGCTTGATCCAGGTGACCTCTGGGTAGTTTTCCGCAATGACTACTACCGTGGCCAAGGTCGTGGTCAAATGACCTGAGGGATAGGCATCGTAATGGGGAACGTATTTGTGATAGTCGATCTGATTGGGAAGCACATCCCAACGCCCTCCGGGCGCGGAGGCCACCTTAGGACTTTCCCGTCCGGTGAGATGCTTGAACACCTGCACAACGAACCCCGATGTCAGCACCGCCTCGACAACCTGGCTGGCCGTTCGCAGCGCCTTTCGATCTCCCGCAAGAAGGCCCCAAGCCCCGAATCCCGCTGCCAGTCCGAACTGCGTGCGCCCGTCTCCGATCTCAGTAAAAATGTCACTCCATGTGCGCACCACCTGGGATTTCTCGAACCACCGTTTTTGCGCCTGATAGGTGGCGTCGTCACTGAACACCATGGCCGTGGTCAGGGCCGTCATCCCGAGGAAGAGTGGAAGGTTTTCTCCGCGAATGGTCACCTTGCCATAGTTGTAGATATCCATGGGAATATTGGTCACCATGCTATGCCAGCTCGGCAGATACTCGTCTTCGCGAACGCTGTCCTGCAGGGACGACATCGATGCGGCCGAAAACGGCATGAAGTGTTCGCGCGATGCAGACCTCGTTGTAAGAGAATCCCCACTCTCACGCGGCATCACTGGCTCCGTGCGATACTGAGCGAACAGAGTTGGCATGCTTCCCGCAACAAGGAGGAGGGCGATGGTGATCGGTTTGAGGATGGAAGAGATCATGGACAAGTCCGAAATCAAGGTTCAGCGTCGAGAATGTGTTGAATGGCGGCGAGAACGTCCTCGGAAAGTGAAATCTCTGCCGCCTGAAGATTGGCTTCCAGATGCGCGGGGCTGTTGGCTCCCACCAGGGCAGAGGTGATGCCTGGCTGTCGAAGAACCCAGGCCAGCGCCATGTGTGCGATGGTCATGCCCACCTCCCGAGCAAGTGCGGAGAGTCGTTCCACGCGCGCAATGTGCTGAGGATATACGTCCGGCTGGAAGAGGTCTCCCAACTCTCCCCTCCAATCATGCACGAAGGTCGATGAGGCAGTGTATTTCCCAGTGAGCAAACCACTGGCAAGGGGACTGTAAGCGAGTACTCCAATATCATGGGTCCGACAGTACTCCAGGTGTCCTTGTTCGATTCTCCGGTCGAGCATATTGTACCGCGGCTGCGATGAGACGATCGAGGCGAACCGGGACGCCTCTTCGATCATTTCCTCCGAATAGTTGCTCACCCCGATATAGCGGATTTTTCCTTCCCGCCGAAGGTCCGACAGTACGGTGAAGGTCTCTTCGAGGGGGGTGTTGGGATCGGGCCAGTGCACCTGATATACATCGATGACATCCGTATCGAGACGTTTCAGACTCTGTTCAATTTCATATCGAATCGAAGCGGCACTCAGGTTGCGTGAAATCTGGTCGAACTGTGTGGCCCCCTCCGGCCAGCGAAGACACACCTTTGTGGCATACAACACCGAATGACGAACGTCCTTCAGGGCCTTTCCAACAAGGAACTCTGAATGGCCGAACCCATACACGGGAGCCGTATCGAAACAGTTCACTCCAAGGTCGAAGGCGCGACGAATTGTAGCGATCGCCGTCTTTTCATCGACGGATGTCCAGAAGGGCGGACCTCCGATTCCCCATGCCCCGAAGCTGAGGACCGTCGGAAAAAGATCGGATCGTCCGAGCTGACGTGTTTTCATGAGCACTCTTGCATCGAGCGGGAAGGGCGTGATGGATGAGGTGGTTGGTCAGAAAACGTCGGCGCCTCACGAGCGTGCAGCTGTG
>CAYQST010000026.1:0-45794 GCA_964420295.1 uncultured Chromatiales bacterium
CGGATACAACGTCGATTCCACGGTGGCACACAATCTCCTGAGCATCGCCAATCAGTCCGGCGGCGCCTTCTTCATCACACCGAGCTCAACCGAATTGCTGGGCATCTACACCACCATCAGCACGACCCTGCGCCGCACCCTGAGACTGAATGGTTCCTGGGGTTCTTCCACGCTCCCTTCTGCGGGGAGTTCCGCGACCCTGGTGATAGCGCTGCTGAATCGTGATGGAAGCACGGTACGGGAATTTCGGCGGGCGGTGGTGGTTCCGTAGCAGTGGCCGAGCCGTTTCGGATTTGCGATTTCCGGTTTTCGATTTCAGAAGCACAAACGACCATCGAAATCGTCTTCTGTACAATCTCCCCTCCGTGAAAATTCGGAAATCGAAAATCGCAAATCCGAAATAACACATCCTCCGCGCTTCCCGGCTTTCATGTCGTTGGCAATCCGCAATTTCCAATTTCAAATCCCCAATTCTTCCCCGTTCCTCCGGCCTGTATATTGCGTTCGAATGCCCCGAGGTTCGGATGCCCCGTTTCTCTGTTGCTCTCGTATTGTGTGTGTTGCTTTCCTGCCTGCTCCCGATGGGAAGTGGGGAGGACAGTCGGATGCATGCGCAGACGAAGAAGAAATCCGCGAAGACGGCGGTCTCCCCGGTGAAATCGAAAAAGGCAGCGACATCCGGAAAGGCAAGTCCGGCGCGGAGAAAGACTGCGCCGGCACGCGGAACATCGGGTTCGGTGCGGAGCAAGACCGCGACCCGGGGAAAGGCCGTGACGCCGAAAAAAAGAGGAAAGAGTCCGAAATCAACTGGCCGCACCCAGGCCACGCCACGGGGTTCCCGAAGAGAACCTCGCACCGAGACCCGGGAGTCGGCGCCATCCTCTACGCAGATCTCCGTCAAGCAGGAGGAGCTCGATCGGCTTCGGCGCGAGATACAGGAGTATGAATCCAAGCTCGCCCAGAGCCGCACCCAGGAGAAAAGCACCTTGGAGCGGCTCGACGTCTATCACCGCCAGACGGCGCTCATCCGAACGCTGGTGGGCCAGCTCAACGGACGGATTCTGCAGAACAGCCGCGATATCGCCATCACCAAACAAAAGCTGATGAGCGCCGAGCAGGCCCTGGCCTTGCTGCAAAGAACGTTCGCGCGCTATGTCATCAGCGCGTACAAGCGAGGACCCAGCCACGATTCCGAAATTCTGCTCTCCTCCCAGAGTCTCAACCATATGTACACCCGGGCCGCGTACCTGCGCGCCTATACGCAACGACAGCGGGCCGAGGCCGAAGCGATTCGAAGGACGCGGCAATCGGTGGCGGAACAAAAGGCGGCCCTCGAACAGCAACTGGCCCTGCAGCAACGCACCATGCAGGAGAAACAGGCCGAGGAGTTGCGTCTTCAGAAAAAGCAATCGGAACAGAAGGAGTTGCTCGACAAGGTGAGGCTGGACAAGGAGCGCTACCAGCAGGAACTCCGCGCCAAACAGGCGGCCGCCCGCAAGATCGAGGCCTATATCGCCGAACTCATCCGCCGGGAACGAGCCCGGAGGGCAGAACGGAGCGCGAAGGAGACCAAAACGAATCCCCGCGCCGACCGCGAGTTGCGGGATCTGCCCATGCGACCCATTTCCGAAACGGCCTTCGGCCGTCTCAAAGGACGCCTGCCCTGGCCCGTTTCCCAGGGCCGTGTGGTGGGTGATTTCGGCGAGCAGGTGCATCCCACGCTCAAAACGGTCACCATCTCCAACGGCATCGATATCGGCGTGAGCGCCGGTGCCACCGTGCATGCCGTGGCCGATGGTGAGGTGTCGGTGTCCTCCTTCATTCCGGGCTACGGAAACCTGCTCATTCTCAGTCACGACGACGGCTTCTTTACCGTGTATGCGCACCTGACCGGCATCGCGGTGCGGGAGGGACAGCGGGTCCGCGCCGGTCATGCTTTGGCCCGGGCGAAGGAAGGGGAATCGGGAGGACTGGTCCACTTCGAAATCTGGCGGGAAAAGAACAAACACAATCCCCTCGGCTGGCTCTCCGGCCGCTGAGAATTCGGATTGCACTTCTGGCCCCGTCCCCGTATGTTTTTGCCATGAAGCGTTCCCTTCCCTTCTGGCGGCTCGCCGCGCTTCTCCTCCTGTGGGGGGGAACCGCGCACGGGCAGGGACTCTGTCCCGACCTGCCTCCCCTGCGGGGACTGAAGGTCTATGGCGGCACCGACGAGCGGGCCCTTCCCGTTATTCGCGCCTCGTCCAGTCGGGCCGCGCTGCCGGACTTCATCACCATCCGTTTCGACGTCAACACCGAATCCCCGCCCCGCTTCCGCATATCCTTCCGCCATTGCGACAAGGAGTGGAATCCTGATCGGAACTTCGTGGTCGAGGACGATTTCTATTCCTACTCCCGCATGCTGTCGTGGCAGGCGGCGCCTGCGGGCACGGTGCATTATCGCTGGCGCTTCGAGAATCGATTTCCCTCTCCCGAAAATCCCTTCGTGCGCTTTCTGTTTTCGGGCAATTGGACCTTCTCCATCAGTCTCGAATCCTCGCCGAAGGACGTGCTCGCGTCCGGCCGCTTTTTCGTGGTGGAGGATGCCGTGGGCGCCCGGCTTCAGGTGCTGAACGATTACTGGACCGACTACGAGCCCCCGTCCGATCGAGTCCATCACCTCCGTCTCACCGTTACCGTACCCGACAGTCTGTTCGCGGATTTCGTCACCACGGTGGATCTGTACAAGAATCTGGAAATGGCCAACCCCTACCGGGTGTCCCAAACCGATTGGCGTTCCGATACGCGAGTGGAGGGAGTCGGAATGCGCGTGAAGACTTTTTCGGTGCTCGACGTTATTCCCGGCAATGGTTACCGGATCATGGATTTTCGCGACCTGGCGCGCTATCCCACAGTGTTGCCCGTGCGGAAGTTCGAGGGTCCCGACCAGACCCGCTTCCGTTTCGGCACCGACCCCAGTCGCTTTTTCGGCGCCTCCCTCACCGATGGCACGAGTGGATGGGATTCGGATTATCTCTGCGTCACCTTTGAACTTTCCCTTCCTCCCGTCGTCACGTCCGACATCTTTCTCGCAGGCAGCTTCAATGACTGGGATCCAGGTCCCGCCGATCGCATGGTCCAGGATTCCGCGACGGGCCACTATATGCTGTCCCGCTTTCTCCAACGGGGGGCCTACGAATACCAGTACGTGGCGGGACGGATCGACGCCGAGAGCGGACGGGTGGTGGATCAGGACTGGGTGAAATGGGAAGGCAGCGACTGGGGGGCCGACAATCTGTACTGGGCCATTGTGTACTACGACGACGACCAGTACGGAGGGGTGACCCGCGCCGTGGGTTTTGTTCGTAAACGATCGCAGTAACCGACTCCATGCGTGCCTCTCCCGATACCGAATTGCTACTCACGTCCGCGGGCATCCGCGGCGCGGGCCTGTGGAGGGAGTTGTTGGCGTCGCGCGAGCTCCTCGGATTTCTCGTGTGGCGGGATGTCGCCGTGCGCTATCGGCAGACAGTGCTGGGACTGCTCTGGGTCCTGATCCGACCCCTCCTCGCGATGGGGGTGTTCTTCGTGGTGTTTCATCGCGTCGCGGGATTCTCCAGTGGTTCTGCTCCCTATCCGCTGTTCGCTTTCGCAGGTACCATGGTGTGGATGTTGTTTTCCGATGGCGTGAACGGGGCCGTGCAGAACATGACGGGGGGAGCCCCTCTGCTGACGAAGGTGTACTTTCCTCGCGTGCTGATTCCCATGGCCGCCGTTCTGCGCGGAGGAGTGGACTTTGCCGTGAGCATGGTTCTCTTCGTGCTCCTCTGTGCCGGGTTCGGCATGGCGGTGCCTTGGACCTGGGTTCTGCTTCCCGCGATCGCGGTCTGGGCCATCCTGCTGGCTCTCGGGGTGGGACTCTGGACCTCGGCCTTCGCCGTGCGCTTTCGCGACGTGGCGCATGGGTTGGGCTTTCTTCTCCAACTGTTGTTTTGGATCAGTCCTGTGGGCTTCGGTCTTTCCGCTCTTCCCGAACGCCTGCATCTCCTGGTGGCGCTCAATCCTCTCGCGGGTCTGCTCGAAGCCGCGCGCTCGTGTCTGTTGGGAGGGAGTGCGCCGCCCGTCGGGATCCTGCTCCTCTCCCTCGTCCTCACCGGCCTGCTTCTGGTCACCGGTTGGATGGTGTTTCACCGCATGGAACGGGACTTCGCCGATGTGGTGTAACCGAAACGGCACGCGACCATGACGCCCCCTCGCATCCTCTGCGCCGGACTCGGCAAACGCTATCGGATCGCGGCCTCCGCGGCGGTGCCGCATCGCGATACCCTCGGGGAGGCGCTCTCGCGCCTCCTGCGCGGAGGAGGTCCCGTGCGGGATTTCTGGGCCCTCCGCGATCTGGATCTCGAAGTCGCGGAAGGCAGCGTGCTGGGCATCGTGGGCCGCAATGGCGCGGGGAAGAGCACCCTCCTGAAGATCCTCGCCCGCATCACTCCGCCCACCGAAGGAACGGCACGATTGCGGGGCCGCCCTGCCGCCCTGCTCGAGGTCGGCACGGGATTCAACATGGAACTCACCGGTCGGGAAAACATCGCTCTCAGTGGGGCCATTCTCGGTATGTCCCGCGCCGACATCGCTCGCTCCTTCGACGCCATCGTGGACTATGCCGGGATCGCGGAATTTCTGGACACTCCGGTCAAACGCTATTCCAGTGGCATGTATCTGCGACTCGGCTTCGCCGTGGCCGCCCATCTCGATCCCGACATCCTGCTCGTGGATGAGGTGCTGGCCGTGGGCGACGCCGGTTTTCGCGCCAAGTGCCTGAAAACGATGGAGGACGTGGGACGCAGCGGTCGCACCGTTCTGTTTGTCAGTCATGATCTTCACGCAGTGGAACGCGTGTGCACCGAGGCCCTCCTCCTCGGCGGAGGCCGGGCCCTGGCTCGGGGTCCGGTGGATACCGTGCTGCGGGAGTATCGGACTCTGCTGTCTGAAAACTACTTCGCCAGCGACGAAGCCCGCTCCCGTCCGCGCAGTGGTCCCCTGCATCTGGTGAATGGCGATCTTCAGGACGCATCCGGCCAGTCCCGCTCACGCTTCGTCTTCGGCGAGGACCTGCACGTGGTGCTCGACCTGGACGTAAGCGAGGCCGTCATTGCCGGGGTGGAACTGGTGGTGCGCGATCGGCGGGATACCCCGGTGATCTTCCTGCCCAGCGGCCTGCGGTTCGGCGTGGATGTGGCCTTTGCACCGCCCCGGGGACGGGTACGGTGCCAGCTTCCCAGACTCCCGCTCGCGGAAGGGGAATATTCGCTGGACGTCCAACTCGTGCGCTCCGGACGCCGTCACACCTACGACCGGGTGGAGCGGGCGCTCTCCTTTTCCATCACGGAAAGCGATCCCGGGGGGACGGGATTCAGCTTCACCCAGCATTCTCGTCAGGGCTGCATCCATCTCGATGCCCGGTTCGAAGCGGATGACGAGGGTACCCGCCTTGTGCCCTGCGAGGCGGTGGAGGGATGGGAGTCCCCATGACCATTCTCGCGCTCGGCACCTACTACGGACATCTCGTGCACATGATGCCCTTGCTCGAAGGCTTCCGTCGCTCGCGCTCCCTCCGCGTGGTGTATGCGGCCACGATGGAGGCGGCCGACATTCCCTTCGAACGGTTTTTTTCAACCGCAGTGATGGAGACCTTCCTCGAAAAGGAACGCATCGTCACGGGACGACCGGGCTACTGGGGTTCGGACCTTCTTCTTCTCGTTCGTGATTTGAAGCCGGACGTGATCTTCTGGTGGAACGGACTCGCGTACGGATCCCTGGTACGAAACATCCTCGTGGAGCATCTGCCCGTGTTTTGGTGTGAAATGGGATTTCTTCCGCAGCGCGGACATCTCTATGTCGACCATCTCGGAATCAACGCCCTGTCCTCGATACGATTGCTTCCGAATCGGGACCTCACGGAACGCGAGGATCGAACGCTGTCCGACGTGCTGGCGCGTTTCGAGCGCATCACGATGCGGGAGCGGGGCGAGATCCTTCCCGATCCCCCCTATCTCTTCGTGCCGCTGCAGTCGGAAATCGACACCCAGATCACGCGGTTCTCTCCGCACTGCACCACGATGCATGAGCTGGTGGATCGGGTGCTCGCGGCCTTTCCCGAATGGCGCATCGTGGTGAAACCCCATCCCGTGCAGCCCTCCGTGTCCCTGCCCTCCTCGCCCCGCCTGATCCTCTCCTCCGCACCCACTGCGGCGTTGATCGCGGGAGCAGATGCCGTGGTGGGCATCAACTCCACCGTGCTCACCGAAGCCGTGGCCGCAGGCAAGCGGGTGGCCGCTTTGGGCAGGGGCGTGTTTACCGGAAGGGACGTGGTGGTGGAATGCGATCGCGACCCCCGCGTTCTCTCCACCGTGCTCACCACCGCACCGGACCTGTGGGCCCGGCGCTCCTGGCTCCATGATCTGCTCTGTCTCGCGCAGATTCGCACCGCCGATCCCGATGATCAGGGCATCATCCCACAGTACGATCCCGATCCCGACGAGGTGGAAGATCTCTGGAGGCGCGTGGTGGAGCCCCATCTCTTTTCGCCCCGTCCTGTGACTCCGGCCACCCTGCTCCGCTATCGAGGATCCCGAATCCTCGAAATGATCCGATCCCGCTCCCTTTCCAACCGCGTGTGATCCATGCCTCCCCGCGTCTCCGTTCTCATGGCTCTCCACAATGCCGCATCCACCCTCGAAGAGGCGGTGCGCTCGATCCAGGATCAAACCTTCGAGGATTGGGAGCTGATCATTCTCGACGACGGATCCACAGACGAGAGCGCCGTCCGGGCCACGGCCCTGGCGGCCTCGGATGCGCGGATCCGTGTCGTGTCCCTGCCCCGCCAGGGCTACGCGGCCACCATGAACGCGGGCTGGGACGAAGCACGGGGAGAGGAAGTGACCTGCATGGACGCCGACGATCGCTCCCTGCCCACCCGGTTGGCCGAGCAGACCGCCTTTCTCGATGCCCATCCCGAGGTGGATGTGTGCGGCACCTGGATGCGGGAGTTTGGTTCCGCCTGTCTGGTGCACACCCGGCCGGGAACGCATGAGGCGCTGGTGGCGCACGCGCTTTTCGAAACCCCGCTCCTGCACGCCTCGGCCCTGGTGCGACGGGAGCCCGTCCGTCGTCACGGACTTCGGTATCGCGATCACGTTCCCGCTGCGGAAGATTTCGATTGGTGGGTGCGCTGTTCCGAGTTTCTTCGCTTCGCCTGTCTGCCTCGGGTTCTGTACGAGTATCGGCGTCATGCCGACAGCGTGGGAGAATCGCGCAAGGAACGCGTCCGTACCTCCGTCTGGACCCTCGTGTGCGAACAGCTTGCCCTTCTGGGCGTGGATCCCATTCCCGAAGAAGCCGCATTGCATCGGCGAATCGTGGAATGGCATTGCGTGCGTTCCCACGCCGAACACCAGGCCATCGGATCCTGGTTCGGCCGTCTCGAACACGCCAACGCCCTGAGCTTCCGCTTCGATGCCGCCGCCCTGCATTCTGTGCTCGCCGAACGCTGGTACCAGCTCTCTCGCCTGATGGCGGCCCGGGGCTGGGATGCCCGAGGCACGTGGAGGCAGCACCCGCTCGCCGCAGGAAGGCAGGAATCTCTGCGCGAGCGTTGTGGATTCTGGATCCGCTGTATGAGGCGGCTCGCATGACCGCCGGACCGACATTCCTGCTCTGCGGACGCCATTGCGCCGGACCAGCCCTCACGGGTCCGGAGAAATACGCTCGTCGCCTCTTCGGCTCTCTGCACAATCGGCAGCCTCGCACCGTCTTTCTGCAGTACTTCTTCGATGGCGCCTCGTATGGCTTGGGAGACAAGCTGTGGGGACGACGCGTGGAGATCCTGCCCGAGGGAGCGCGGGTTGTGACCCTCGGTCTGCTTCGCATCCTTCCGTTTCTGTTTCGGCTTCGTCCCGCTCTTATCCACGCCGTGACCTTCGAGCGCTTTCTTCTGGTCGTGCTCCTGTATCGGCTTCTGGCTACCGTACCTCTGGTGTATTCGGTGCATGGACTCGTGGCGCGGGAGCATCGCGAATTGCGGCGCCACCGTGCCGGGCAGTGGCTCAAGGATCTTCTGACCGAAACCCTGCTCATCGATTCGGCAAATCTCCTGCTGTTCTTCAGCGAAGCCTCGCGAGACCAGGCCCGCCACGAATACCGAATCCGGAATCACAAGACCCTCGTTCTTGCGCATGGAGTGGACGAGGAGTTTGTGCGGATCCCCCGCTCGGAAGACGCGAGAACTTTCCCTCGGGTCGGCCTCGTGCTGGGCCGGAATCGGCCGGAAAAAGGGGGCGAGTTCGTTCGCGACGCCCTGCGGGAGCTGGCTCCTCTCTGTGAGGTTCGGGTGATCGGAACCCTCCCCGCAGATTTCCCCACCCGATGTCCCGTGCGGGTGAATGAGGATCTTCCGGCCTCCGCGCTTCCGGATTGGATGGCGGCACTCGACGTGTTCGTGTCGGCCTCCCGGTTCGAAACCTTTTCCCTTGTCCTGGTGGAAGCCATGGGCGCCGGCTGTGCGGTGATCGCAACGCGGGAAACAGGAGCTTCCCGGTTGATTCGGGATGGCGTGAATGGACTGCTTGTGGAACATGGGGATGTGGAGGCATTGCGTGCGGCCCTGCACCACCTGATCCGATCGAGGACCGAACGGGAACGTCTGGGCCGGGCAGCCCGTGGAGACGCCATACGGTGGACCTGGGACGCGGTGGCCGGAGAATGCCTCCAGGCCTATGCCGCCCTTGGTGCGCGGGAGCAGAATCCATGACCATTCTGCACCTGGTCAACAGTCTCGATCTCTGCGACGGCTGTGCCCGCCACGTGGGACTTCTTGCGCGGGAACAAGCCCGTCATCATCAGGTGGTGATTCTAACGGGACGGGGAGATCTCGTCGAAGGCCTGAGAGCGCGGAATCTGAACATCGAGATCGAACCGCTCCTCGCGCATGAGCAGCGCTCCCTGCCGCGCTTCGTGCTCGGGTGTCTGGCGGTGAAGAAGTGGATCGCACGGATTCGTCCCAACCTGGTGCATGCGCATCACTATTACGCCGGACACCTCGCACACTATGCGGCGCGCGGTCGCCTTCCCATGGTTCTCACGGTGCATGCCGCGCTGCCCCCGGTCGGACGGCTGTCTCATTTTCCGGGTGACCACCTCATCGCCGTGAGCACGGCCACGAAGCGGCACATTCTCGCACAAGGAGAGGTGCCCGTGAATCGCATCACCACGATTCCCAACGCGGTGGAGGTCCTGATCCCAGCCGATCCACCCTCGCCCGTCCTTATGGAGTGGGTGAGGGAGCGAAGGAGCGAGGGGCGGATGATTCTCCTGTTCGCGGGACGCATGGTCGAGGAAAAAGGAGTGGCGGTACTGGCCGAGGCCCTACGGCATCGGGATTCGCGCGACGAACTCGCCCTCGTGGTGGCGGGCGACGGTCCTCTTCGTTCTCTCTTGCAGGGAGACGACCTTCCGCCCGTGTTTCTTCAGGAGCCCCTTCCTTCCATCGACGCCGTGCTACGAATGTGCGATCTGCTGGTTCTTCCGTCCCTTCGCATGGAGGGACTGCCGATGGTGGTGCTCGAAGCGGGACTGGCGGGCTGCGCGGTGCTCGCCTCGGCCACCGACGGAGTGGATGACGTCATCGAGCAGGGCGTGACGGGGCGGCTCCTGCCTCCCGGCGATGTACGGGCTCTCCGCGAGGAACTCCACCTACTGAGAAACGATCCGGAACTGCGCTCTGCTCTCGCCTCGGCGTTGCATCGTCGCGTGCGGGAGCGACACAATCCCACACGTCACGCGGCCGACGTTGACGCGGTGTATCGGAAGCTTGTCCCATGAGCCCCACACGGATCCTGATCCTTGGGGCCTCGCCCTTTGGGGGACTTCCTCAGCGAGAGCACGCCCTCGCGCAGGAATTCGCACGGAGAGGATTCGTGGTGGACTTCGTCGAGCCCTGTCCTTCCCTCGCCTCGCTGCTGCGCGACAGGCTGCGTCCCCCGTTCGCGCTGACCGATGCACGGAAGCAGTGGTCCGGCATCGACACGCACCGTCCTCCTCTGGTGCCCACGTTTTTCCGAAGCAGTTGGACCCCGGCTCTCGATCGGGCTCTGTTTCGGACCTGGTTTCACGACCGCTTCGCGGTGATGGATTGGGATCGTGTTCTGCTGCTGATCACACTTCCGCTTTGGTGGGACGGCTTCGTCGATCGGGTGCGTGTACCCGCCCGCTGGGTCTGGTATGATCGTGCCGATCATCCCGCCGTCTTCGCAAGAACGGAGGGAGCCCTGCGCCGTCTGCGCCGCGCGGAAGAGGCCCTGGTGCGCGCGGCCGACCTCGTCCTCTGCAGTTCCATGGTCCTTGTGGAAGACGCCCAGAACCGGGGCGCCCGTGCAACATCCCTTCTTGCCAACGCAGTGTCCGACGCCTGGCTCGATCCCATGGATCTCACCGACCGTCACGGTATCGTGTACGTGGGATCCACCGATCCACGCTGGTTTGATCGCGAGCTCCTGTATCGTATTGCGGAAGGGGAGGGACCTCCCATCCATGTCATCGGTCCGGTGGATGCCTCCCTGCTACGAGATTCCGCCCGCCACCCCCGCATTCACCTGCACGGTCCCCTCCCTCCTCGAGAAGCCGCCACCCGTGCGGGAAGTTGTCGGGTAGGACTCATCCCATTTCGCGACACCGAGCTGACCCGGGCGGTGCATCCGCTGAAGCTCTACGAGTACGCGGCGCGGGGACTCACGGTGGTGGCCACGCGGTCCAGGGAATTGGAATCCCTGCCCCACCCTCCGGTGCTGGGCAGTGCCGAAGAGCTGCCCGCCCTGGTGCGGGCGGCCCACGAGGCCTGGACCTTCGAGGGCGCACGACGCGCCCGGGACTGGGCGGAACGCCACACCTGGTCGCTGCGTGTAAACACACTTTTGTCTGGCGACCCGTTTCAGGCCGAAGAACGGATCCTGATCTGACGGTGCTGTATATTGCGACTTCCCATGCGTCTTCTCTTCGTTCATAACCATCTCTCACGAGGCGGCACCGAAAAAGTGATGCTCGATCTCGGACGCGGATTACGGCATCGTGGCCATATGCTGACCGTGGCGGCGGGGGATGGCGTGTGGCGGGATCGGTTCGAGAAAGAAGAAATGGACTGGGTGCCGCTGCTCTACGGACCCGAACGCGACCTCGCGACTCTGATACCACGCATCTGGAAAAACGCCCGCGTTCTGCGGCGGACCATTGAGCATGTTCAGCCCGACGCACTCGTCGTGCATTCTCGCTTTATGATGCCTCCCTCTCTTCTCGCGTCGCGAGGGAAGCGCTTGCCGATCGTGTTTTATTCTCACAGTGACTACGGCAGTCTCTCGCCCACGGGAGCCACCGCAGTGATTGCCGTGAGTCGGGCCGCGGGACGTTGCGCGAAAGGGCGGGCCTTCATCATTCCCAATGGAGCGGAGGATCTCTTTCGCGAGTACGAAGATTCGAGCGTGAGCCGGGATTTGCTCTGTGTGGGACGGTTGGAAAAGGACAAGGGGATCGAGGATCTCCTTCGTGCCTTGGAACTGCTCGCACGACACGGCCTTCGCCCTCGCCTCTGTCTTGCGGGAGAAGGGGGCTGTCGCACGAGACTGGTGCGGATGATTCGGGGCTATGGGTTGGACGATCAGGTGGAGTTTTTGGGACCGGTCGATCCCGATACCGATACTCTGGCCACCCTCTATGCCTCGGCACGGGTCGTGGTCATTCCCTCGATTCGACGTGAGGGATTTTCACTCGTGAAGGCCGAGGCCATGAGCGCGGGTCGGCCCGTGGTGGTGACGAAGGTCGGTGGTCTGCCCGAAGGAGTGCAAGACGAGATCAACGGGTTTATCGTCCCGGCTCGGGATCCGGGATCTCTCGCCGCCGCCCTGCGCCGCATCCTGCTCGACACGCCCATCCGCGAGGCCATGGCACGTAAGGCGCGGGAAACCTGGGAGAGAACCTATTCCGTACAGCGCATGATCGACGAGGTGGAAGCGGCCCTTCGCACCGTGATCGGAGCGAGATCGTGATTCACCCCACCGTTTCCCTGTTCGGCTTCTCCGTCTATGCCGGAACGAGACAGGATCTGATCGATACCGTTCTCGATCCCGCCTGTCCCATTCGTCGTCTCGCCTATCTCAACGCACACGCGGTGGTTCTCGCGGAGCGGGATCACACCTTCCGTGCGGCTCTCGCCTCCGCCGATCTCCTCGTGGCCGATGGGCGTTCCATTCTCTGGACCGCCCGTCTGTCGGGCCGTCTGATCGAGGAGCCCGGCACCGGCAGTCTCCTCTGTGGCGCCCTTCTTGAGTCCGGCGCTCGAGCGGGACATCGGATTCTCCTCGCGGGCTACGATCCCGACCTCCTTCACGACGTAGAGCGCCACTGCCGCTCCCGTATTCCGTCCGCCATCTTCCTGCCCCCAGCCCTCTTCCCCGATCCCTTCCCTCCACACGGAGAGGATCTTCTTGCGGCCCACATGGACCGCCACCCCGCGGATATTCTATTTCTTGGATTGGGGTCCCCCCATCAGGAACGGGTTCTCTCGCGAATTCCTTCCTCCACCCTCGCAGTCTGTGTCGGGGCTTCGTTCTCCTACTACACAGGTCACCTCTCGCGGCCACCCGCCTTCCTCGCCACCCTCGGTCTCGAGTGGGCCTGGCGCTTCCTCCACGAGCCGCGCCGACTCTGGCGCCGGTATCTCCTCGGTCTCCCCCGCTTCGCCGTCCTCGCCGTCCGATTCCTGCTCTCTTCGCGATAACCGCGCGATTCGCGTCGCACCCACACCTCCAGGATCGTCAGTGACGATTCTCTTCTTGTTTGGATTTATTCCAGATAGTTTGTTTCTTGCGTCTGTATCAAGATGCAGTCCAGATAACGATAGATGTCCCATGATCCGCCTTCTGCTGTTCTCCGTTCTTGTCACCACGGCGGTGGTCCGTGGACAGAGCTTTGAATTCGTTCGTGTGGAACAGTCCCTACCCGAGCCCGGAGGATGGGAGTTCGAGATGGTATCGGCACATGCGGTAGGGGTAACCCGCGTGGCGAGTGCGCTGAGCATCGGAATCAAAAACGAATGGTCTCTCGGCACGGAGGGAATCGGGATGGTGGGGGCTACCCTCTGTCAGGATGCGATGCGACAGGGCGGAGAATCCGACCTGGCCTACGCGGGCGCCCTGGCGGTCGGCGCTAAGGTCAGGATCCGGCAGGAAGACGAGATGCTACCTGGCATAGCGCTGTACGCCGATCTGGGATTCTCTCGCGATGAGGCCGCAGCGGTGCTTCGTGTCATTCTGGATAAGCGCTGGGATCGCCATGCGGTGGCGTTCAACCTGTACGGCGCACGATCTCTGTCCTGGCAGGGAGACTGGAGAGAAGACTATCCCCTCGACCTCGTGGCCGGGTACCAGTTTGCTCTCACACCCCGTCTGCATGTTGGAATCGAGGCCGTGCAAAGCAATCACTATACAACGGAAGGCTGGAGCCACTCCGCCTTCGGCGTCGGTCCGACCCTGGCCTGGATGGGCGATGGGTGGTTTCTGCTCTTCCACGCCCTGCCTCGGATGGAGCACCGGTATCATCCCGAGCGATGCGGTCCGGAAGCAATGGATGAGTCCGTTGATGCCCGAGTGCAGGTGGCGGTGGGGCTGTGAGAGCAGAGTGAAGAGTAAAGAGTGAAGGGTGAAGGGTTAGAATTCGGCGCTGATTCCCACGCTGGGCAGGATGCCGATGCTGCCCACGTTGAGTTCGGTGCGTTGGTTGCGCGGGTCCCAGCGGGAGGACTGGATGTTCTTGCGGTTGGTGACGTTCTGGACGTCGAGGTAGGTGATGAGGTTCCAGCCCGAAAACTGCCAGCGGCGGTCGACGCGAAGATCGAGGGAGAAGAATTCGGGAAGACGCCCCTGATTGTACCTCTCGGCGACGATGCGTCCATCGGGGGCGAGAAGCTCGGTATACGGGGTGCCCGTTCCGTAGCGCAGTTTGGTGCTGAATTCCCAATCGCGATCGAGCTGATATCCTCCGCTCAGGTTCAGAATGATGCGCTGATCGAACAGACCGGGACGGGAGATACCGTCGAGGGCCGTAAAATCGGTCTCTCCGACACTGAGACTCAGCAGACCGTACCAGGGACTGTCTGACAGACGCTTCTGCACGAAGAGCTCCACCCCGCGTCCCCGTCCCTCGCCAGCACTCACCAGAGGTTCGAAGCCGAAGGAGGCAAAGCCTTCCTCGGCTCCTCCAAAGCCCGCACCCGTATTGGCCAGCACCAGGTAGGACCGCGATCGACTGGCGGGATAATCCCGATACTCCTTCATGTACCCTTCGAGTCGGATCTTCAGATCCGGCCGGAGCAGATGCTCGATGCCCAGCACGAGTTGGGTGACCCGAACGTGATTCAGGACCTTGTTGTCTGAATTCGAGGTGAGCCAGATGAAGGATGGCGCCTGATGGTAGATCCCTCCGCTGGCTGTGGCCGTGGTGACGGGACTGAAGGCCCAGGAGAGGGCGAGTCGGGGACTGAAGGCGAAGGGCTTCTCGATCAGGTTGAAGTAATCCACGCGTGCTCCCAAAGTGGCGCGGAGATGGGTGACGAGGGGACGGGAAATCTGCACATAGGCGGCGGACTTGAATCCCACGCTATCCCACTCTGATGCGAAAGGTGTCTGAGTGCGAAAGACGGAAGTGGTGTCCAACCGGAGATCTCCCGTAATCCGCGCCAGCTTTCCGAGAAGGCCAAAGGACACCTCGGTGGTCTTGTCCCAAAGATACACGGCGTCGGCACGGAGGGATGTTTCGCCTTCACGGGACCCACTCCGGAAGATGGGCTGGAGCAAAGAGTCGGATTGCTGAAAGGAATAGTTCACGAAGGTTCGGCCGAGCGAGAAAGTCCAGAACCCATTCTCCACGAGATGCTTCCATGAAAAGGACGAGACGTACTGATTCTGTTCGTTGCCGAGAATGCGGGAATTGCTGAAGCGCTTATCCTCGCTGTCATTGAAAAATCGGATATCGTCGAGCACACCAATGGTGAACAACGAGAATTCGTTTGAAGGGTCGATCTTCCATGTGGCCTTGCCGAAGAGATCCCAGTATTCCGGGACGAAGCCGAAGCCCGCGGCACGAAAGATGAAATCGAGATAACTCCGCCGTGCCGAAAAGAGAAAGCTCCCATTCGATCCGAGTGGTCCCTCGGCATTGAGTCCGAACTGTGATGCGCTGATCGTGGCCTTGCCCCCAAAACGATCGCTCCGTCCTTCCTTGAGTTGTATGGACATGACGCTGGACAGCTTGTCGCCGTAGCGTGCGCCAAACCCGCCGGTGGAAAAGGTCACATCCTGCACGAAATCGAGATTGATGAAACTGAGAGGTCCTCCGGTCGCACCCTGAGACCCGAAGTGATTGATGTTGGGAATCTCGAGATTATCCACCACGAACAGGTTCTCCGATGGGGCTCCGCCCCGCACGAGCAGATCGTTTCGTCCCGCGCTGGCCTGTACCACTCCCGGCAGCACCGAGATGGCGCGCACCACGTCTTCCAGTCCCCCGGGAGAGCGTCTGATCTCCTCGAAACTCAGACTCTGCGCGCTGACCTGCACGTCGGAACTCTTCGTGAAGTAATTGTCCTGCTGCACAATGAAGGCGTCCAAGGCCAGTTCGGTGGGTTGAAGCGGAAAGCTGAGCCGATTCTGCCGCCCCGAGGCTACCGAGACATCGGTGGCGATAAAGGAGGAATAACCGATCACCGAGGCCTGCACCCGATACGTGCCAGGCGGAACCGACCGCACCGTGAAATTGCCGTCGATATCTGTCGCCGTGCCAAGAGTGGTGCCAAGCACCAGTACATTGGCTCCGGGCAGGGGCTCCCGGGTTACCGCATCAAATACCCGACCCGTGATGGAGCCATCGGTCGTTTGTCCCCAGGACTGAAGCAGGGGAAGGAAACTGATGAAAAGGAGAAGAAAGGAGCGTGTCATGAAAAGTGCAGTCTGTTGTAGGTACATGAAAAACAGAACCCATTGTCCGGGCGCGTGGTTCCTTTCGTAACTTACGCATCCGAAAGCCATGCCGTCCTCGCTCTCCATATCCTATTCCGACCTGATGGGCCTGGTGCCCATCGTGGGGGCCATCGCCGTTCTGATTCTTCTGAGCGAGTTTCTTCGGCACCGTCTTTCGCTGCACGTGGAATTCACGCGGAAGATGGTCCATGTCGGCACAGGGCTGGTCATCTTTTTCGCGCCCCGGCTGGTAACGGGAGCAGGCGCCGTGCTTCTCCTGGCCGCGACCTTTACGATCGCGAACGCGCTGGCAACCCGTTACGGACTGTTGCGCGCCATGCATGGGGGGGCTCGACGTACCTGGGGCACCGCCCTCTATCCTCTGTCCCTTTTCATTCTGGCATTCTTCCTCTGGGAACATCATCCCGGCGTGGTTGCCACGGCAATGCTGGTGCTCGCCCTGGGAGACGGGGCTGCGGGAGCGGTGGGGGAACTGCTCGCGCATCCACGGGTCCTCCATTTCGGCGAAGCGAAAAAATCCCTCGAAGGGTCCGCCACCATGGCGCTCGCCTCCTGCCTTGCCCTGGCGGTTGCCGTGCCCGTGTACCTCGGCGCGGAACCCGGCTGGCTCACCCTTTCGGCTGTACATCCGATCCTGCCCTGGTGTACCCTCCTCGCCATCGCCCTGGTGGCCACCGGATGGGAGGCTCTCGCGCCTCGGGGCCTGGACAACCTCACCGTGCCCCTGGCGGTCGGCCTCCTCCTCTTCTTTCTGATCGTGTCGGGAAATTCGGATCTCGCGGTTCGATTTCTCTTCGGCCTCCTCCTCGCGGCGGGAATCGCGGTGCTGGCCACCCGTGCCCGCCTCCTCGATCGCGGCGGAGCGTTGGCCACCTTTCTACTCGCGGTGACGGTATTTGGATTCGGAGGATGGCAATGGACTCTTCCCATCGTGGTGTTCTTCATTCTGTCGAGTGTGCTGCCGCGGCTCACGGGACGGAGGCACGGATCGGAAGGAATTGCCGAGAAGGACGGTCCCCGGGATCTCGCTCAGGTTGGCGCCAACGGGGGCCTCGCGGGCCTGCTAGTTCTCGGTTCCCTTCTTCTTCCCGCCCTGCCCTGGTATCCCGCGTATCTGGGCGCGGTGGCAGCGGCGGCAGCGGATACCTGGTCCACGGAATTCGGCGCCCTCAGTACCCGCCCGCCGCGAGACATCCTCACCCTGCGACCCGTCCTGCCCGGCACCAGTGGGGGAGTCACTTTGCTCGGATCCCTGGGTGGCATCGGTGGGGCGCTGAGCGTGGCCCTGGCAGCGGTACCGTGGGGAAGCGTGGAACTTCTCGTGCTGGTCGTCCTTGCCGGCGTGCTGGGGGGCGTGACGGATAGTCTGCTCGGCGCCCTCGTGCAGAGTCGGCGCACCTGTCCCCTCTGCGGCATTTCCACCGAACGCCTCCGTCATTGCGATACCGACACGGTGCATTCGCGAGGGTGGCGGTGGATGAACAACGACGCGGTGAATCTTCTCTGCACGCTCGCCGGAGCCGCTGCCATGGTGAGCGCGACTCTGCTCGCGCGCTGAACGATGGAGCCAGCCTTCCAAACCCGGGGCACTGCGACGTGCCTTTCCCGTCCGATGCAATTGAGCGGGACCTGCTGTATTTTTCCCCGTGCGTTGTTCGTCTCGTTTCACTCTTTCCATTCGATGATCAGGTCCTGCCATCGGAGAACCGCCTTCTCGTGAAACCCCTTCCGCTCATCGTTCTTCTTCTCTTCCTCGCCTCCTGTGCGAGGGAGGAAATCGCGGGACCCGGACCCGAGGGCCCACCCCCTCTTCCGCCAGCGGGACTCCTGATCCGCGAGGCCCACGATGGCTTTGCCGTGCTCGACTGGCTGAAAAACGAAGAACCCACAATCGCCCGCTATGTCGTGTATCGGGGAGTCGGCGAGAATCCCGGTGCGTTCCTGCCCATCGATTCCACGGAAAGCACCCTCATGGTGGATCTCTCCCTCTCCGAAGACACTCTCTACACGTGGTTCGTGGTGGCCGTGGATCGCTACGGAAGACAAAGCGAGCCTGGCAATCGGGTCTCTGCCCGAATCCCCAACGATGAAGATCCACCCGAGCCCCGCGCCTTTACCGTGCATGCCCTGGACCAGGGCCGTCCCGTCATGCTCCTGTCCTGGGAACCCCCCGGCATCGCGGATCTGCTGGGATTTCGGATCTATCGGTCCGAAACCGAGGATCCTCTCGCCGATCCCCTCGCCTGGAGCACTGAAACCAGCGCCACCTCCTGGAAGGATGAAGCGCTCGAACTGGTACGAGGTCGGCGCTACACCTACGCCGTGGTGACGGTGGACCGAGGGGGACGGAGCAGTACCCTGGCCGCGAAGGACGGGGACCTGCTCACCGAGTCTCCCGTTCTCCTCACACCGGGAGAAGGGGAACGAGTGAAAAGCTGGCTGACCTTTGTATGGATGGGAGGGAAGGAATCGGGATACGATCCGGAAATCCGATTCTGGCGCCTGACCGTTCTGGACTCACCCTCGGGAGGAGAACGCTGGTCCCGCCTTCTTCCGGCGACCCCATCCAGCCCAATCGAGGTCATGTATCAAGGACCCCTGCTTGAATCGGGACGCACCTATTTCTGGAAGGTGGCCTCCGTGACCAAGTCCGACGGCACACCCAACGCCTGGTCGGTTCTTCGTTCCTTCCAGGTTGTGGACTGATGTCGTCGCGCGCGGTCGGAGTGTTCGTTCTTCTGCTGGTGCTGTGCGGTGTGAATCTCAGTGCCCAGAGTCCTGCCCCGTCCGACAGTCTCCCTCCTCCGCGCCGCATCGGACTCGGATTCGAACGCAACATCAACACCTACCTCTGGACCCTGAACGGAACCTGGGATGCCACCTGGGGTCCCTGGCGTCTTGCGCTCGGCGAGGACTTCCGGCGAACCCTGATTCGTGCGGATCGAGAATACCTCACCGACGAGCAGAGAGCCACGTTGGTGGGCGAGTATCGATGGGACTCCCAGTGGGCCGTCACGGCCGATCTCTCGGGCTATCTGTTCGCCGACTCCCGTTCCACCGCACTGAATGATCTGTTGACGCAGGGGCTGAAGGCGGGTCTGCGGTGGACTCCGCTTTCCTTTCTTTCCCTCGCCTCTCGTGTCGGGTACGTGTTCGACACCCAACGCGGCATTCACGACGAGGGTCTCGCCTGGGATGCGCTCTTCTCCCTCACGCAGCCCGACCTCGGTCCCTATCGCATTCAGGCCTCGGGCTCCCTGGCCTCGGAGGACCTGGCTCCCCGTTCTCATTACGAACGGCGCTTTAGCGGATCGGTGCACTCTTCCTTCAGCGGAGGAGGATCGAACCTCTTTCAGATCGAGTACAGAGGAAGAAAGCGCGACGTGTATGTGTCGCTCCTGGCCCAACCCGAACCTGCGGTGGAGAGTCGGGTGGAAAACACAGTGTTGGTAGGAGACCAGCTTCACTACGCCCTGTCCGATCCTCTCGCCCTGACTGCGGGAGGCGAGGTGGGCTGGAGATCAATTTCCCGGGATCGCTCCGGAGCTGCGTTCGACCCCTCCAATCCCTTCTTTCCTTCGGATGTGGAGGAACTGCGCCTTTCCCTGCGGGGTGCCCTGCGCTATGAGAACCAAGACGGAGCCCTCATCGAGATCCAGTCCGAATGGCTGGAACGACCCGAAGAGCATCTCCTGCGCCGCGCGGGAATCGCCGGCGATCCCCTCTATCCTCGCTATCAGAAGCTCGAAGAGCAGAAGGACAATACCATCACCCAGAGCACCCTCGCCCTTCAGATGAGGATGGTGCCCGGAGCGGGAGACACGGTGGGCGTGCAGGCCTCCACGGTCAAGCTCCGCTACGATACGCCCAGTGCGCTCAATTACGACGATCGCGACGAGCTCGTGTATCTGGCGGGCCTGGCCTGGCTGCATCGCATCTCCCCATCGGTGCTGGCCGGTCTCACCGGGGATCTCGCCTTTCGGCACACGGTGTACATCTATCGGCAGCGCAGCGCAAACAACATGTGGAATCGCGTGCTGCGCCTGTCTCCGTCCGTGCAGGTGCATCGGCCGGGCTCCTTTTCCACCCGCGTGCAGGGAGAGGTACTGGCCAATTACACGGTGTACGACTTCGAGAAGCGCAATCCCGCCCTCGGCAGTTATTACCTGCGGCAATTCTCTCTGGCGGATTCTACGGTGCTGTCCCTTTCCCGCGTGCTCGAACTGCGCACCTGGGTGTTGCTGCGCGTCTATGAGCGAGGGTCGATGCGGTGGGACGAATTCACCGTACAACCCGCCTCTCTGTTCGACGAGCGTTCCCTTTCGTTCGAATGCGCATGGGTGAAACCGGGCTGGTCCCTCGCGGCGGGCTTCCGCTTCTTCCAGCAACAGCAGGCGGTGTTCGAAAGCGGGGACTGGAGGAAGAGGGGACAGATCCGAACGCTGGGTCCCACCTGTCGATGTCTCCTCGGACGCGGAGAGGCGCTTCTGCTGTCGATCGAGGGATGGTACCAGTACCACACGTCCCAGGGAGGGGAGACGAAAACCACCCCTAATGTGGCCCTGTCGGTGCTGTGGAATCTGTGACCACATTTGTCTAAATTCCCCCGAGCCCTCGGATTCCGTTTCGAGGAAGAGGTACCACGCACTGACACGACACATGCGTATAGCGAGCGTCCGTTCAAACATCCGCGAGGTGGAACGGTTTCTCTTGGCGCTTCATGAACAGGAGCGGTTCCCGGATGATCTTCTGGACCGCATCATGATTGCCGTCACCGAAGCCGTCAACAACGGCATCATCCACGGCAACCACTGCGATCCGAATCTGCACGTGGATCTGGAATGTTGCTGTGAGGACGGAGCGATTGAATTTGTGGTCCGAGACCAGGGCACCGGATTCGTGAGAGAGAACATCCCCGATCCCCTCACCGACGACAACCTCCTGAAGGAAGGGGGACGCGGCGTGATGATCATCGAGGCATTGATGGACGAGGTGCGGTTCACCCAGTATCCGGACGGCTTGGAACTGCGTATGCGCATGTATCGACACAAGGAGACTCCCTGATGCAACAATACAATCCCGGCGATGAAACTCGCCTCGTCACCATTCAGCGGCACATTGTCGAACATGAACGTGAACATCCCGATGCCACGGGCTCCTTTTCGGCCCTGTTGCGGGATCTGGCCCTTGCCGCGAAGGTGGTGAGCCGCGAAGTGCGCCGGGCAGGACTGGTGGATATTCTGGGAAGCAGTTCGAGCATCAATATCAGTGGAGACGACCAGAAGAAGCTGGATGTATTCGCCAACCAGATGATCATCAATGCCATGGAGCACGGAGGCCATTTGTGCGTGATGGCCTCGGAAGAAGACGAATCCATCATTCCCATTCCCGAGCCCTACCATAACGGCAAATACGTGATGCTCTTCGATCCCCTCGACGGATCGAGCAACATCGACGCCAACGTGACCATCGGCACCATCTTTTCCATCTTCCGGCGTGTGAGCCTCGACGGACCCGGCCAGGAAGCCGACGTCATCCAGCCAGGGTATCGCCAGCTCGCGGCGGGCTACATCATGTATGGATCCAGCACCATCATGGTATACACCACGGGGCACGGCGTGCACGGATTCACGCTCGACCCCACCATCGGGGCCTTCCTTCTTTCTCATCCCAACATGACCATCCCGCGCAAGGGAAAGATCTACAGCACCAATGAGGGCAATCGCATTCATTGGGACGAGGGAATGAAGGCCTACATCGACTATCTGCAACAGAGCGACAAGAAATCCGGGCGACCCTATAGTGCCCGGTATGTGGGATCGATGGTGGCGGACATCCATCGTACCATCCTGTACGGCGGCATTTTCCTGTATCCGGCGGATAAAAAGAATCCCAAGGGAAAACTGCGTCTGATGTACGAAGCCAATCCCATGGCTTTGATCGTCGAGCAGGCCGGAGGACGGGCGACCGATGGAAAGAACCGAATTCTCGACATCGTGCCGCGGAACATCCATCAGCGCACGCCGGTGCTTCTCGGAAGCGTCGACGACGTTCGCCTCGCCGAGGAGTTCATCCAGGGTCAGCGCTAATCCCGGCCCATCCGCTGCGTCACACAGAACTGTCCACAATACTATTCAGGCCGAAAACGGTGTCCCCCGATTTCGGCCTTTTTTCTTGGCTTTTTCAGAGGCATGTTTTTTGCATGAAAATGAACGGAGCTTACGATCACGAGGCGATATTATGAAAACGATGCGAACGATCCTCCCCATTCTTCTGATGGCCCTCGCCCTGGGTGCGAGCGGGTGCTACACGCAGTTCAGCTTTCGGGACGACAATCCGGATCGCTATTCCCGGTACGATGAGCCGGAGTACACGAGCGACGAGGGCGATTCCGGAGCGGCTCCTGTCACAAGCGAATATTACATGGGGAACCCCCGTCGGTACTACCACTTTTACACGCCACCGGTTTTCGCCTTTTCCCTTGGGTATTCCTGGTGGCACGACCCGTACTACGACTGGTGCGGATCTGCCTATATCGGTGTTCCGTTCTACGATCCCTGGGATTACGTGTGGAACCCCTGGTGGTATTATCGGCCCTGGCACCATTATGATTCCTGGTATGGGTACTATCCCCCGTACTGGCGGACCGGTGGCGGGTATGTTCCCACCGATCCCTATCGCGATCGGTACAGTCGGGTCCGCACGGCTGGGGTAACCCGTACGCGAGACGGCGGAGCCCTGCCCGGGCGCACCGTTCGCGGGGTCGATCGCGGAGCGGGCTCGGGTTCGAGCGCCACGCGATCCCGATCAACGGACATTCAGGATCGGATCGGCACGGGAAGCCGCACCCGTGGAAGCGGGAGCACCGCCGCGCCTGGTTCGACGCCGGGCTGGGACAACGGGCGATCCCGGGGTTCCTCTTCGGGCACGGTGTCTCCCGGCAGCCGGAGTTCGGGCAGTGAAAGCAGTGGCACCCGGGGTCGGGGTAGCTACGATGGTGGATCTTCCACCAGATCGCGGGGCGGAGATTCCTACAGTCCTCCCTCCCGTCCGAGCTATTCTCCGCCGCCCAGTTCCGGTGGCTCCTCGGGTGGCTCGTCGGGTGGCGGGAGTCGTGATCGCGGTTCCAGCGGTGGGTCGAGTGGAGGTTCCGGCGGAGGCAGTCGTGGCGGAGGACGGACGAGATGAGGCGGAATCCGATCATGAGCCCTGCATTGCATCCGAACACCCGTCCGACCACGACCCCGAACTCGCACGCACACAGGAAAGGAATCTCCATGCGACCTTTTTCGCACATCACCCTGCTCTTGGCGCTTCTTTCGATCACGCCTCTGCTTCACGCCCAGTACATCGAGGACGGACTTCGCCTGGCGGAGCCGGCCACCATGGTCAGCTCCCGATCCGCCTCCCTGGGGAATGCCTTCACCGGACTGGCGGATGATTACAGCGCCTTATTCTGGAACCCTGCGGGACTCGGACAGATGCGCCGTCCGGAGTTCGTGCTCGGCATGAACCATGTGGCGGTTTCGAACGATGCCACGTTTCTCGGACTGACGCGAAATGGCGAAAACACGGCCACGAAGTTCAATTCCATCGGCTTCGCCCTGCCATTCCCGGTTGCTCGGGGTAGTCTCGTCATCGCTGCGGGGTACAACAAGCTGGTCAATTACGAAAACGCCCTCTCCATCGGGGCCTTCAACGGACAGAGCTCCATCTTCCCCTCCCTTTTCGATGCCGATGAGCGGTACGATCTGCCCTGGCACCTGGGGCTCGAGTCCTTTATTCCCGGGGGACAGGGCACACCCAGCTCCGACAGCGTGAAGGTGAGAAACAATGTCTTCCAATCCGCCGAAGCCTATGAAAGCGGTGACCTCAATCAATGGGCCTTTGGAGGCAGCGTAGAAGTCGCTCCCAATATTCTGGTGGGACTCGGGTTGAATATCCTCACCGGGGAATACACATGGGAGAGAACCTTCATCGAGGAAGATGTCAACAATGCCTATGCCGACCTTCTCATCGCAGGCAAGGATTTCGATCGACGGGGCTTCCGTCGCGGCACGGTGGATCAGAACATCTACCAGGAGCTCTCGGGCTGGAATCTGAAGTTCGGCTTCCTCTACAATCACAAAGACCTGGCTCGAGTGGGACTCACCATCCAGACGCCCTCGTGGATGACCGTCAAGGAAGACTACACCCTGAAGGGGAGCAGTCTCTTCGCGGAGGTGATCGAAGGAGGATCGGTGAGACGCAACGTCACCACGGCCTATACCGTCGATCCCTCCTACAACGACTACGAAGTCACCACGCCCTGGGTCTTCACCCTCGGGGCTTCGGGCTCTCCGCTGCCCTTCCTGACTCTGTCGGGAGACGCGGAACTCATCGATTACACGCAGATGCGCTTCGATAACGCCTCGGCATCGGCCTTCGACATCGCCCAGAAGAATCGGGATATCCGCAACACTCTGCGGGCGGTGATCAACGTTCGGGTCGGTCTCGAGGTAACCGTGCCGCGCACCGGTCTGGCAGTGCGCGGTGGATTCGGACTCCAGCAGTCTCCCTACAAGAACGATCCCTCGGACTACAACCGGGTGACCCTGAGCGGAGGCCTGGGCTACACCTTCGGAGATGCCGTGACCCTGAACATCGCCTATCAGCGCGGTACCTGGAAGGCCTATCAGCTCAATTACTCGGATCCTGATCTCAGCGTGCCTGATTCGGCTCTCAGAACCGACCACTCCCTGACCAGTACCAATCTGTTGTTTGGACTCTCCTGGCGCTTCTGATCGAAACGCAACCCGAATCCCACGTCCTGGGATTCGGGGATAATCCATCGCGAGTCGACTGTACTTTTTCCGACCCCGGACCCTTCTCCGGGGTCGGAACCGTATTCAGGGTGCCTTCGCGCCTTCCTCTTTGCAAATGTCCCGTTTCCGGTCTATATTGGTCATCTTGTATGCGGACTATTATTGAAATACCGGAGTATTGAGCCATGGGCATGATGACCAAAATGCGGGACAACGCACATCTCTTCATCATTGCGTTTGCCGTTGTTTTCATCGCGTTCTGGGTGTTGACCGACGTGGATGTTCCTTCTCTTCTGTCCAGCGGACGCAACGAGCTGGCGAACATCGACGGCCGCACCATCTCCTACGACGAATACCAGCGGACGGTGGAGAACATGGTGGAGCAGCAGCGGCAGCAGAACCAGGGAAAGGATGTGGACGAGAACACCGTGTTTTCCATTCGCGAACAGGTGTGGAATGAGTATCTCTCCGAAGCGATTTTCGATCGCGCCGCGAAGGATATGGGCATCACCGTCACCGACGAGGAGATCACTCAATGGGTGAACAGCGACAATCCTCCCGAGGAGTTGGCGAAGTACTTCCGTGATTCCACCGGGCGATTCAACAAGGAAATGTATTTCCAGTTCCTTCAGAACCCGGGCCAGGAAAACGTGGCCGCGCTGAACGCGATCGAGAAGCAGTTGCGCACCACCCTGCTTCGCAACAAGGTGTATGCGGCTCTGGTCTCCTCCATCACCGTGCCGGAGAGCGAAGTGCGCACCCGGTTTGCGGACCAGACCCGTCAGATTTCGGCCAAGTACATTTTCTTCGATCCCCGCGTGATCGCGGGCAACGACAAGGCCGATCCCACCGAAGCCGAGTATCAGGCCTTCTACGACAAGAACAAGAAGCAGTTCAAAGTGGAGGACATGCGCAAGCTGAAGTATGTTCTCTTCAGTGATAAACCGTCCCGCGAAGACACGGCCGCCGTGCTCAAGCAGATGGATGTGTATCAGAACATGATCGCCCAGGGTCGCGATTTCATCGAAGTCGCCAAGTCCTATTCCGAAGTCCCGACCACGGACCAGTGGGTGAGCCGTCAGCAGGCGCCGCCGACCGTGGCGAAGGAAGTGCTGGGCAAGCCCATCGGAACGGTGGTGGGACCCATCGCCAACGAAAACGGTCTTTCGCTGTTCAAGATTCTCGAAGTCCGTTCAGGCACGAATATGATGGTGGATGCCTCGCACATCCTCCTCCGCACCGACGGAGGCCAGGATGAAGCCAAGCAAAAGGCGAAGGCGCTGGAAGTGCTGGCCAAGGCAAAGTCCGGTGAGGACTTCGCTCGTCTCGCGGGACAGTACTCCGAAGAGCCGGGCGCGGCCGAGCGGGGTGGAAGTCTCGGATGGTTCGGCAAGGGCGCGATGGTGAAGGAATTCGAAGAAGCCGCGTTTGCAGGCAATCCTGGACAGATCCTCGGTCCTGTCAAGACCCAGTTCGGCTTCCACATCATCAAGGTCATCGACAAGTCCTCCCAGGAATTCAAATACGCCGAAATCCGCCTGCCCATTCGCACCACGTCCCGCACGTCGAATGAAATTCAGCAGCGCGCCAAGGACTTCGCTTACTTCGCCAAGGAAACCGGTTTCGATCAGGAAGCCAAGAACCGCAAGTTGCAGGTCGTCGAGACGCCGGAATTCACCCAGCAGAGTGGTTCCTACATTCCGGGTGTCGGCACCAATCCCGCCCTCCTGAAATTCGCCTTCGACGAAAAGGTCAACACCATCTCCGACGTGTACCGCGCCGCCAACGGCTACGTGGTAGCCATGGTGTCCGGCGAACGCGAGGCCGGCTACCGTCCCCTCACGGAGATCAAGGATCAGATCAAAGCCCAGGTGATTTTCGAACGCCAGGTGCAGAAGAGCTTCGAAGCCGCCCAGCGTGCCGCTAAGGCGGGTAGCTCTCTCGATGCGATGGCCGCCACGGTGCCTGGTCTGAAGGTGGATACCTCCGGCGTCTTTACCGGAATGGCGGGCATCAAGCAGGTGGGTCGCGACGAAGCCATGCTCGGCATTCTCGCCTCCCTGAAGCCGGGTCAGATCTCCCGCCCCTTCAAGAGTCGCACCGGCGCCTTCATTGTCCAGCTCGAAGCCATGTCCCCCTTCGACGAAGCGCAATACAAGGCCCAGAAGGACCAGATCCGCCAGCAGCTCATGCAGGCCTATCAGCAGGAGTTCTTCCAGAACTGGTTCGAAGACATGAAGAAAACCCTCCCCATCGAAGACTATCGGGATCGCTTCTATCGCTGATCCCCCTCTCCAGAACATGCAAAAGGCCATCCGCGAGGATGGCCTTTTCGTTTTCCTGCAGGCATTGTCTTCTCCTTTTCAAATCCCTACATTGAATCCCAACGAAAACACATCACATTTCGAGTCTTCCCACGACGTTTCACCAAGTACCGGTGATGGCTTTCCATTGGGCGCTCCGCAGTGTCCTGTGGTTAATCCTCCTTGCATCCCCCATGCTGGCCCAACTGGGTATGAGACAGACCCTGTGGGGAACCAAGGAGGGACTGTCCCAAAGCTTCGTGTATTGCATGCTCGAGGATCACCGTGGATTGATGTGGTTTGGCACGCGAAACGGACTGAATCGCTTCGATGGAACCACCTTTCAGCGGTATCTCCACATTCCCTTCGATACCACGAACATATCTCATGGCACCATCACGACCCTGGTGGAGGATCGCCGGGGGATGCTTTGGGTGGGAACGGATGGGGGAGGGGTGAATCTCTTCGATCCCCACACGGGTCGGGCCAGAGCGTTTCGGCATCGTGAAGGCGATGGCCGCACCCTCGCCTCGGACTTTGTGACTGCCCTTCTTCTCCACGAGGATACTCTCTGGATCGGCATGGCGGGAGGAGGGGTCCAATATCTGCCCCTGCGCGATACGGTCGGCACGTCCACATTCTCGGGAATCTTTCATTCCCTTTCCTGTCTCGATGAAAAGGGGGAAATGGGGTCCATCGCAGGCACGATCCATCGCATTCATCGGGTTCCCGATGGGACCTTGTGGATCGCAAGGATCGACGGGATTGTGGAAGTTTCCGGCGATCGACATCGTCTTCGTCGGTACCGCGCCCCCTTCGATGATGGAACCGGGATCTCGGAAAGCGGATACTTCGCGATGGATCTGGATGGTACAATGTGGACGATCGCCAACCACCTCCTGCGTGCATGGGATCCTCGTCAGCATCTCTTCTCGAATACCCTGCCCATCCCTGACCGGTATTGCTACGTCGGAGTGGTCGGCTTTACACCGAAGAAGTTGATCCTCGCCCACGTGAACATGTTGTGTATGATCGACCGCGCCACCAAGCGGATTCAGGAGGTCGAAATCGGAGGAGGCGCCCTGAGATCGAAGGATGGAGGTCCTCTGTCCATGCTCGTGGCGTCGGACGGAGCCCTGTGGATTGGAACGACGGGAGGAGTGGTGCGCGTGGAAATGCAAACGCCCTCCATGCGCAGGATCCTTCCGTCTTCGAAGAAAGCCGGGGAAAGCGATATCGTACGCGCCTTCGTTCAGGAGCCCTCGGGCGAGGTCCTCGTGTCTCTCATCAATCGTCCTGTCCACATCTTTCACGAGGACGGGGATAGATTGGAACCCATCGCACGACTTCCTCGCGATGACGCGTTTCAACGCGTGAATGCGCTGCTTCGCATCGATCCCACGACCTGCTGGATCGGCACGGCGGATGGGATTCGCGCATGGAACCGAAGGAGAAAAACATCGACGCGCATTGAATTTCCCTCGGGTCTGGAACGCTACTGTCGCAGATCCAACGTGTATCTGCTGACGTGGGATCGCTCAGGCGCGATCTGGGCGGGAGGCAGGAAGGGGAGAACGGGATTCCTGTACCGCTACCGAAGTGTAGATGGGACCTGGACACCCTTTCACCGTCACAGCGCGTTGCCACGTGGGGCGGACTTCGGCTCCGGGGCCTGGTGTCTGATAGAAGATCGTCACGGCATGCTCTGGGTCGGAACCTCGAATGGCCTGTTTCTGATCCACCCCCGGGACGGAGTCGTTCGTCATTGGCTGCACGACCCGCAACAGCCGAACTCTCTGTCGGCCAACGAAATCTGGTGCCTGCACGAGACGGCGGATGGCACGTTGTGGATCGCCACGCTGGGAGGTGGAATGGATGCACTCGATGCCGAGAGAAAACGTGTCTTCCATTTCGGAGAAAAGGAAGGTCTGCGCGCCAATTGCATTCATGCGATCGAAGAGGATGGGCAGGGAAGACTCTGGCTCTCGACGAACGATGGCGTGTACCGGTACGACCGAGAACGAAAGCAATTCTCGCGTTTCATGAGTCCCGCTATTTCCGATCTCGAAGAGTTTTCGCCCGGCTCCCACCTGGCCCTCGCGGATGGGAGAATAATATTTGGAGGATTGTCGGGCTTCCTGATCGTTGATCCCGCGATCACCGAACCTTTTCCCGAGCGGCATCGTCCCCTTATCACGGCCCTGCATGTTAACGGTATCCTCCGCCGCCATATCATGGAAACGGGGGAGGAGTACGAACTGAGTGCCGACGAGAATACCCTCACCTTTTCCTTTGCCTGTCCCGCATTTGGAGATCACTCCGCACTCGTTCTCGAAACCAAACTGGAAGGGGTGGACTCGAGCTGGATTCCGGCCGGGTCCCGAACGTCCATCACGTATGTCACCATGCCACCGGGCAAATATGTGTTTCGTGTGGGATTGAGATCTGCGGACAGTTCTCCCTCCGATAACGCCGCCTTCATCACGCTGCGCATCGTTCCTCCCTTTCATCAGCGAACGTGGGTACGGCTTCTCGCGGGGCTGCTTCTGTTGGGGGGAGTCGCGGGTCTGTGGCTGACTCGGCAACGGCTTCATCGAAAAAAAGTGCAACTCCAACGTAGGATTCTCGAATCCGAACTCACCGCCCTGCGTGCCCAAATCAATCCCCACTTCTTTTTCAACTCCCTGAACTCGATCCACAATTTCATCATGATGAATCATGGAGACGAGGCCAGCGCGTATTTGGCGAAGTTTGCGAAATTGATGCGGGGTATCCTGGAGGCCTCCCACGCGCAGATGGTGACCCTAGGGGAAGAGATCGAGTTTGTTCGACTGTATGCGGAACTCGAGGAGATCCGATTTGCGGGGCGCTTTCGCACGGAGTTCCTCGTGGATTCTGAGCTGGATCTGGACCGCGACTTTCCGTCCATGCTGATCCAACCCATTGTGGAAAACGCCATACGACATGGATTACTGCATCGCGGGGAAGGGGGGCTGCTCACCATCCGTGTGACGGAAGAGCGAAATACGCTGATCTGGATCGTCGAAGATAATGGCGTGGGCAGGGCTTTTTCCGCGTCTCTGCGCACATCCCATGAGGAGCGTTGCCGGGTCCATGGATTCCCATTGGTGCAGGAAAGAATCGCCATTCTGAACGAAGCGAAGGTTGCTCGATTGACACTCCGGGTGGAGGATATCCATCGGGAAGATGGATGCTCTGCCGGAACCCGGGTCTCCATCACGATGCAATCCATTGCATCGTGAACCGTTTCTGACTCGACCGATCTCCATCACTTGTGGGTGAAGGAAATGATAACCGAAACCATACTGCAGGCCGTGATCGTCGATGATGAAGCGCGAGGACGGGAAGGGCTCCGTCGACTCCTGTCCATCCACTGTCCGCGGATCCGTGTCGAAGCGGAATGTGGTTCCGTCGCCGAAGCAGTTGCGGCTCTGGAACGAAGTTCGCCCGATGTCGTTTTTCTCGATATCGAGCTTCCGGATGGAACCGGGTTCGATATCCTACAGCGCACCCGATCCGAAACCTACCGCACCATCATTACCACGGCCCACGATACCTATGCGATTCGTGCCATCCGTTCCTCCGCTCTCGATTTTCTGGTCAAACCCATCGTCGGGGAAGAACTCGTGGAGGCGGTACGCCGAGCGGAGGAGCAGGTACTCAGTCAGGAAGCACGTGCTGACCAACTCCGCCTTCTCGGGGCCCATATGCGCGGTGCCGATCATGGGCGGATTGCGGTGCCTACTGCCGAGGGACTTCGTTTTCTGGAGCTCTCGATGGTGATTCGATGTCAGGCACACGGGAACTACACCGAGTTCGTCCTTGCGGATCGGACTCATCTCCTGGTGAGTCACACGCTGAAAAACTACGATGAACTCCTCTCCGATCGCGGGTTCTTCCGGATCCACCATGCCCATGTGATCAACCTGCTTCATGTGCGCCGCTACCTTCGGGGAAAGGGAGGCATCGTGGTGATGAGCGATGGCACGGAGCTGGAGGTTGCCGTGCGGCGAAAAGAAGAATTCCTCTCTCTCTGGTCCTCTCTGTAAGAAACCTCCTGTCCGAATACTCGACGAAAATCCACGCCCGTACAGCGGAGGGACCGCGGGCTCGATTTCGCTGGAAGCGACATCCGGAACCGAATAGGTTGGCTCCGTCCATCACTCCTTCCGGTCCCTGGATTTATCATGACGACATCTTCCATCACCTGTCTTGTGCTCGAGCCGGAGCCCGCCAGCCAGAGTTCCATCGCGTACCTCCTAGCGCGGTTCTTTCCCCAGGTGCGTCTGATCGGAGTCACGGGAGAAGTTGACACCGGTCGCCGCTGGATTTGGGAGCGTCATCCGGATCTCCTCATCGTTGAGAGCGATCTGAAGGGCGGCTCCGGCTGGGATCTTCCCATACCCGCGACGGTGAAGGGAGTGCTCTACATCACGGTGCCGGATCAGGAGCATACGGTTCCCGCACCCCCTCCGCGTCGATTGGTCCTGTATAAACCCCTCAACATTCCGGAATTCCGTTCCGCCTTCGCCACCATCGTGCCCAAAGGCGAGGCGGATGCATCCTGACTCCCCGATGATCTCATCCGCATCAGCATCCCATACAGAGAAGGAACGAATCATGAACACCATCAGAACGCACGGGGCGACGATGCTCATCGTGCTTCTTTTTCTCGTCGCGTCCCACCCCGGCTTTGCCCAGGGCCACATCCAAAGCGTCGCGCAGGATGGATTCACGCTGACGAAGATCGTGTCGGAGACCTCCGTCCCCTCGGGACAGACCTTCGTGTACAATCTCCAGTTCTCCATGCCGGGAGGTACCCAGGAGGCGACACTGACGGACAACCTTCCTCCTGCACTCGAAATAGTGAGCGTGGACCTCTCCGGTATTTCCTGCGCCCCCGCGACAACCACCATCCCCCCGGCGGGGAGCATGGGCGGACAGTTGATCATTCATTGGGGGAGCCTGCCGGCGGGGTGTTCCGGGCACATCAAGGTTTTCGTTCGTTTTCCAAACGGCACCACCTGCGATGGAGCCGGAGCGAGAAACTTCTGCTCCATGAACGCGCTCATCGAAAAAGTGCCCATCACCCTCACCACGGGGTCGGTCAGCACTACGGCCATCGTGCGCGATCCCTGGGTCATCCACAAAAACGTAATCGGAAGCTCACATCGGGGAGGGCCCTGCCCGAATGTTACTGAGGACGAAGAGGTGCTCTACGAGCTCTGCGTCGCCCGCGAAGGAGCCCTGCTGGGCAGCTACAATCTGTATCATCCCGCAGTGACGGACGTCCTGCCTCAGGGGGCGGAATTCCTCTCCGCCTCCTGTACGGGAGTTTCGTACGATGCCGGGACGCGAACGATCTCCTGGTCCTTGCCTCCCATGCTTGTGAGCGAGTACGCCATGCAATGCTGCACGATTCGGGTGCGTTATCCGCGCACTCTGTTTCCTCTCAACACCCAGGTCACCAACATGGCAACCCTGACCGGAGATCTGGGGTCGGCGACCGCCCCCTGTACCACGGCAGTCCATCAGAGCAACACCACCTGCGTCGAGTTTCTCGAAGCCTTTATCGGCTCCTTCGGGAAGTCCGTCACCACAAGCGGGCAGCCAGGATGCACCGGGCAGTACACAATCAAATTCTGCAACAATGGCACTGTGCCGCTGACCAGCTTCACCATCACCGATCCCGTGCCGAATGATGTGGTGGTCACCAATGCCACTGTGTCGTCAGGGCTCACCACGCCTACGATCACGGGCAACCTGGTCTCCTGCGCGGGTTCGACCCCGCTTCTCCCCACGCAATGCGTCACCCTCACCATCGCGTTCACCATCAATCCCGGAGCCCTGCCGAACACCCTTGTGCACAACTGCGCCACCGTGAATTCACCGCAGCTCCCCGCTCCCGTGGAACGCTGCGGAGATTTTATCGTCACGCTCCCGGCACCCAAGCTGTGTGTTCAGAAGCAGGCGTGCGAATACGGACCCTTCCATCCGGGACAGGTGGTCCGCTACCGCCTTCGCTTTCAAAACGTGGGAGGAGTGGCCATCCAGACGGGCGCTCTCGTGACGGATCATCTGGACGAAGATCTCGAGCTCGTCGGCAATGGCACGCAATCATCCTACTCGAGCATGCAGGCCAATCCGCCCTGCCAGCCCGCCACCACATGGTCGGTCCCTCCCCTCGTGTACACGCAGAACAACCACACCGTGCAGTTCACCCTGCCGGAAATTCCCGCTGTCTCGTGCCTGGGCAACTACTATCCGTACTGCGGCATGTATCCCGAGGGCACGGTGGCGTATTACTTCATCGAGTTCTCGGTGCGCATCAAGGACAGCGCCGCGATTGGCAGCATCCGTAATCGCTTTCTGGTCGCGGGTGCGAACCTGACGGGCGGACTGGAATCCAACCTCCTCACGATACAGGTGGTCGGGGGGCCGGCATTCAAGACCCGAAAGGAGATCTCCCTCGACAACACCACCTGGGGTTCATCTCTGAACCTACCTGCGGGGGCCGAGCTGTTCATGCGCCTTTCGCTGATCAACGATGCGAATGGCGCGCCTCTGAAGCACGTGACCTTCGTGGATCTGTTGCCCATGGATAACCTCGCCGGTCCCGCGCCTCTGGATAAACGTATTCTCGGGCCCTGCTTCAGTGATCGTGGATCCCATGCGTCCTTGACCTTCATCTCTTCCCTCTCTACTCTTCCATCCGCTCAGCTTCACAGTAATCCCGCGACCTCGGCGATGGTGGCGGTAGTGCCCTTCCAGCCGACGGGGAGTCCCTTGGGTGTTTTCGTGAATCCGAATCAATGTGGGACGGCCGGTGCCTGGTCCCTGGGATCTCCCACGAAGAATCTGGGCTACTATTTCGGCAACGCCCCCATTGGTGCGAATCAGAGCGCGATGAGCCGCTTCAAGGTGCGGATCGATGCCCAGGCCCAGCCCCGCGATAAGATTTGCAACACCTTCGCCGCCGGGGCTCTGCTCAAGTATCGGGTCAATGGTGGAAATCCCTACTGGGTGCCCGTCGGCGCCCTGGAAAACGCCTCTGCAGATGTGTGCGTCACCATCGATTCGGCACGTGTACTCGACACGATCTGCGGGCACAAGTTCAACGACCTCAACAACGACGGGAAAACCGACACGGGCGATCCTCCGCTCTCGGGGTGGCAGTTCCATTTGCTCGACGCCCAGGGCCAGCTCGTCGCCACCACCACCACGGGGAGCAACGGCATGTTCTGCTTCCCGCCGGTAGGACCCGGTACCTACACCATTCACGAGGTGCCCCAGAGTGGGTGGACCCAGACCTCCCCGGGAGGCACGGGGTATTGGACCGTCACCATCCCACGGGGGCCGGATTCCACGGGGCATTTCTTCGACTTCTGGAATCACCAGGCCGCAGACACCTGCGATATCCTCGACGGCCTGCATCTGGACACGGACTGCTGCACCCTGACCGGGACCATCCTGAATCTTCTCCAAACCCCGATCACGAGCATTCATTACGCTGTCACCGGAGCCATCGTGGATGTGCTCACGACGATTCCTAACAGCAGTCTTCCCGGCACTCCGCCCCCGGGCCACGGCACCACCTCGGGCATGATGACGTTTACTCCCCCGGCGCCCGGCAACGTGCAGTTCTCTCTGAGTCTGACGCCCACCACGAGCTCGGGCATCTTCACCCTCCAGTTCTATGTCATTCACGGAGGGCCGGGGCATCCGCAGGATACCTGTTGGATCGCCATCACCGATACCTGTCAAGGCTCTCAAACCATGCGCTGCGACAGCCTGGCGGTGAGTCCCTGGTCCTACAACACGATTCACGAAAGCAACCGCCTCTTCCGGATCTTCAATCTCAAGATCCCCTTTTCTCCGATCTGCAAGGTACTCACCAATCTGTCTCCGAGTCCCGCTTCCTTCAGCGGAGGATCCCTGACCTGGGACGGAACCCTTGTGCCCAATGGCGTTTTCGTGTGGCCCTATCAGGTGGCGATGGTGACGCCGCCCGCCATGAACACGGTGAGTTTCCATCTTGCGGTCAACAACACCATTCAATGGTCGGGTCATGTGACGATCACCGTCATTCATTGCGATGGCGACACCTGTCATTTTACTCCGATCTGGTGGGCAGCAACGCCGCCCTGTGAAGGTCCCCTGTGTCCCGTGCTCATCACCCCCGAGGTTGAAGATCCTCCCTCCACGCTCACCGCGCGTCAGCTTCGCATCGACAACCGGAAGGGAGGGAAGTCGGTGAAATGGGTGGGCATCACGCCTGTCGATGCCACAGATCGCATTTTTGCGATCTCCGGAACGACCCTGCTGGGTGGCGAAAAGGAGCCGACGTCGGCTCATCTCGAAAATGCCTGGCAATCATCAACGTCCGCGATGTTCGCCTTCGCTATGCCGGTTCCTCCCGGTCAGTTGTCCGGCGTGTTCCACATCGTAGTGAAGCGGTCGCCAGGACGGATCGGCACGCCCGTGGTGCGCTGGACCACCTACGATGAAACGGGGGCCGCAATCAGCACCGATACCATCGCGGTGGGCGGACCGGTGTCGAGTATCCGTTCGGAAGGAAGCTCCCTCACGCCCGAATCCTTCCAGCTTCTCGACATCCATCCCAATCCCGCCCGCGAAGTCACCTCGATCAATTACGTACTGGAAAGGGACGCGACCGTGCGCGTGGAAATCTGGAACGAACTGGGCATTCGAGTGGCATCTCTCGATCAGGGACGGAAGGAAAGCGGTATCCACACCCTCCGCACCTCCACGAGCTCCCTCGCTCCCGGAACCTACTGGATCCGCCTCCTCGTCGCAGGCCGCTACGCAAGTCTGCCCCTGGTGATCCTTCGCTAATCCATTGTGTCACACCACACCATCCGGGGCGTCTCCTACAGGGGACGCCCCCTTTCCTTCCATTCCGCAATACCCTACGTTGCACTCTTTACCCTTCACTCTTTACCCTTCACTCTTCACCCCTTCTCCAATGTCCCCCCTCACCCAATCTACCATTCAGACCTTCCTCTCCGCCCGGCGGATCGCCTTCCTCGGCCCGTCCCGCAACGAGAAGGAATATTCCCGGCTCCTGTTCCGTGAGCTTCGAACGCTGGGCTATGAGGTGCTCCCCGTGCATCCCGACGTCCAGGATATCGACGGAATCCCCTGTGTCCCTTCCGTGGCCGACATCGCGCCGCCCGTCGAGCACGCCATTCTTCTCCTGTCGGAATCGAGAACTGCACGGGCCGTGGAGGAGTGCATCCAGGCCGGGATCACCCAGATCTGGCTCTATCGGACAGGTGGAAAACATAAGGATCAGGAAGCGAGGGACATCGCGGCCCGTCATGGCGTTGTGCTCATCACGGATTACTGCCCATTCCTCTTTCTTCCGAATCAGGCCTTTCCGCATCGGGTGCACCGAACTCTGGCGTCCTGGTTCGGGGGACTTCCGCCCCGCGCCTAGACGCGTCGAAGCACAAGAAGGGGCATTTCGCGGGCGCAGCCAAGCCGGTAGGGAAACCACTGCCCCGCTCCCGCCGTGGTGTAGAGCCAGCTTCGTCCCTCACGGTATCGGCCCCAGAGATACCCGTCCGGCCAGATCAACTCGAAGGCGCTTCTGCCTCCCCACCCGATCTGTCCTCCGTGCGTGTGTCCCGACAAAGTCAGATCCACGCCGCGCGCGGCCGCCAAGGGAAAGCACTGCGGTCGATGGCTCATCATGATGGTGAAGGGATTCCCCTCGCGATTCCGCAGGCCCGCATCAACCGTGGCGCGAAAAAAATCCTGAGACTGATGCCGCAAGGTTTTAGGATCGTCTGCCCCTGCCAGATACAGCGGCTGTCCCCGATGGAGCAGCGTTCGGCCCGAGTCGCGGAGCAGGGGAATGGGACTTTCGTCGTAGGCCCGCAGAATCTCGTCGATGCCGCGAAAGTACTCGTGATTGCCGATGGACGCGAAGATGCCCAGGGGCGCGGGAATTCGAGCCAGCCGGTGTAGGCAGTCGGCATACCATTCCGTGATGTCGCAGAGATCCCCAGTGAGAAGCACGAGATCGGGACTCAGGGCTCGGGCCTGGACCACTAAGGCATCCAGATCCTCGCGGGAGATGGAATACCCGACATGGAGATCCGAAATCTGGAGCACCCGCAGGCCATCCAGAGCCGAAGGGAGCTCCGGATACGGAAGGGAGATGGTGGGCGTGTGCACGGGGGCCTGGGATTCCAGGAATCCTGCGCCTCCCGTCCCGACAGCGAGCAGAGGTATCCCCACGGACGCCGTTCTTAAAAATGCTCTGCGCCTAGCGTCGTCCACCGAGGAATCGTCCTTGGCGCGGAGTTTGGTGCGGGAAGACGATGATCGGGAAAGACGATGCAGAAGTCCCGACACGGGAAGGGAAAACATGAGCGCGACGCCCAGCACGAGGACGGCGCCGGAGAGGGTGGCGCCGATGCGAATCCATGCGGGTTCGTGCAGGCGCATCGCCCACCCCCAGAGCAGGAGGACGAGGAGCCCGAACACCGGATAGGACCAGGACAGGATGCGCACGCCTCGACGGGACCACCAATCGGGATGAAGACGGCGCAGGAACAAAATCTCCAGCCCGCTGAGTACAAGGAGAAGAACCGCCGTGGCGATGTAAGGAAGAAAGGTTCTCATGCCGTGTTGGTTTTTCGTACATTAAGGCTTGACATGCTTGGACTCCTTTGCTACCATTGCAATGATAAAGACGGCTGTACTTTTATCACATCCAAAAACGGTCCCATGAAACTCATGTCCTTCCTGTCGGTGATCGTGCTCTTGATCGCCGGCGTTCTTGGCACGCGGGATTTGCGTGCGCAGGATTCGAATGCTTCTCCCACCGTGTATTGTGCCCTCCACGACGAAGGCAATCTCGCTCTCGTGAATCCGGAAACCGGAAAAATCCTCCGTCGGATTCAGGTGGGACGGAATCCGGATCAGATTCTTCTGTCCGCATCCGGCGACAAGCTCTACGTTGCCAATGGCGGAGACATTACGGTGTCGGTAGTGGACCTGGCGAAGAACGCCGTGGTGCAGAGTATTCGCATGCCCGTTAAAAGGCGGGGACTCAGCACTGGCGCCATCACGCTCTCCCCCGATGGGAAGATGCTCTTTATCGCCGAGAGAGCGAATGACGAACTCCCCTGCAATGTGTACATGGTGGAAACGGACAAGGACATGATCACCGGCACCATCACCGCGGGACCGAAGATTTCGTCCATTGCCGTTTCTCACGACAATGCCCGTCTTTTTGTGGTGAATGAAGGCGTCGGCATCTCCGTCTTCCCCACCGAAGATCGTGCAAAGCAGGTGGCCGTCGAAGCGCTGTCCGGAATCGCCGATCGCATCTACGCCGTGGCCTGCAGTCCCGTCGCGCCCAAGGCCTACGTGACCTACGGTCCTGCCAACAAGATTCAGATCCTGAACACCAGCTCGCTCAAGACCGAGGGCGAGATCCCGATGCCGAAGTATCATACCGGATCCCAGCTCGACATTACCTTCAGTCACGACGGAGCCCGTGCCTTCGTCATCAACAAGAAAGTGGATCTGAAGGACATCGACGGCATCAACGTCGTCAATGTGGCCGACAATACCGTCATGAAGATCTTCAATGCGGGAGACTGCAATCGCGGACTTTGCATCACGGGCGACAACCGGTCCTTCTTCACCGGCACCTCCGAGCTCAAATGGTATAACCTCACCACGCTCGAGCATATCAAGTCCATCGCGCTGCGGACTCCCATTTACGGAATCGCCATCAAGTAGGCCGGTGCGTCGCTCCCGTCTCCATACCGCTCTTCCCCTTGTCACGGCCCTCGTCCTTGTGCTGGCCGTACTGGGTCTGCCCCTCTTCCAGCACACCTGCCGGATGATGGAAGATTGCGGAGACGGAGACCTCTGCGCTACCCTGGCTTCCCCGACCGAATCCGAGGAACCCTCCTGCTGTGCCGAAGGACCGACACAGCAGGAGGAACCCTCCCTGCCTTCGCGCACCCAGGTGCTGCCCGAAGAATGCTGCACGGATGTGGATCTGACCCCCGCTCGTCAGTTCGAGGCCCCGGCCTTCTCCTCCCTCTCCCTTCCCTGCATGGACCTCTATGGGGTTCTCCCTGCTGCCGGTATCGCGAATCTCGACGACTCGCATCGTGACGTTTCCCGTTTTCCACTCGAAGATCCCTCGCCTCCTGGCCCTCCGCTCTATCTCGCCGTTTCCACATTGTTGATCTGATTGGGATTCCTGTCCCTCCGGTCCCGGGAATGCACCTTGCATTTCCGGGTGTTGTTCGTTATTCGACATCAGAACAGGAATCCCTATGTACAGAACAATGATCTTCGCCGCCCTGTTTCTGGCGGTCCTCTGCCATCCGGCGGCCCTTTGGGCTCAGGACGCCGATACCTTTGTCCGCGACGCCCTCTCCCGTCATCCCCGCATTCAGGCAATCCGCCATCTCACCGAGGCCGCGAAGGCCCGGGTGCGCGGAGCAGGAGCCTGGGCGCCGCCGGAATTATCCTTTGAATTCTTCGCCACTCCCGTCACCTCCCTGAATCCCTTCCGTGACGGGATGGAAAACGACTGGTCCCTGACGCAAATGATCCACTTTCCGGGCAAGCTCGGCCTCATGGAACGCATGGCCGCCGATGAGGCCCGCATGCGGGAAATGGCCGCTCCCGCCGCAGGTCGCGATCTCGAATTCGAGATTCGCGATGCCTGGGCAATGACCTGGATGGCCCAGCGCAAGCGCGCCGTTCTGTGGGAAAACCGGCGCATTCTCGAACAAATACTCTCCCTCGTCGAAACCCGCATCGCGGCGGGACGGGCCTCGCAGGCCGATGCTCTACGTCTGGTCGTGGAACGCGATCGCCTGCTCAACGAGGATGAAGCCGCGCGCCTCGACGAGGAATCCGGTAAAGCCATGCTGCGAGCCGCCAGTGCCCTTCCCGTGGACTATACCATCGGACTCCTGCCCCTGCCTCTGCTCACGGGGCCGGACTCCGCGTCGGATGTCGTGGACTTGGCCCTGCGCCGCCGCTCGGAGCTGCGGGCCATGGACGCCGAACGCACGATGCGTGCCACCGCCCTCGAGGCCGCGCGCAAGGAACGCTATCCGGATTTCATGGTGCGGGGAATGTACAAACAGATGCTGATGATGGACCAGACCGATCAGTGGGCCCTCATGATCGGCATCACCCTCCCTATGGCGCCCTGGTCCTCCGCGCGCATCGCCGCCGCCGAACAGGAAGCCGCTCTGGCGAGAATGGCGGTGGACCGACAGACCGAAGACATGCGCCTGATGATCGCGGCAGAAGTGCACGCGGCACGGGAACGGGTGTGGTCCACCTGGACCCGTCGTCAACGTATCGCAGATTCCATGCTCCCGCAAAGCCGTCGGGCCGTGGAGCTCCAAATTACCCAATATCAGGCAGGCTCGAGCGATCTTCTCCCCCTCCTCGACGCCCTGCGCATGCACACGATGATCGCGATGGATCAGGCCATGGCCGACGGAGAGTACCTTCGTGCCCAGGCCGCCCTGGGGCGCGTGACCGAAAGAGGAGGAGAGGAATGAACACGCTGTTTCGTCTACTGGAGAATACGATCATGACTGCCTCACGACCCCTGTTCCTGTGCCTCCTGCTGGTGTTCCTTCCTCTCGGCTCCCTCGTCACGGGCTGTGGCGGAGGGGATGAGAAACATGCCTCCGCGCAGAAGGAGACCTGGACCTGCCCCATGCACCCCACCGTGCTCTCCGATCGACCGGGGGCCTGTCCCGTGTGCAACATGGCCCTCGTCAAGAAGGCCGAAGAAAAACCCCTGTCTCCCGAAGATGCAGCCATGCTGGCTTCGGTGACCTTGTCTCCCACACAGCGCCTCCTGGCCAATGTCACCACCGTGCCCGTTCGTCGTGGCGAGGTGAGCCGCACGCTTTCGGTGCCGGGGGTGGTGGATTTTGCAGAACCCCTGAAGGCGGTGGTGAGCGCGAGAACCCGGGGTCGCATCGAAAAACTGCTCGTCAACGCCACGGGGGTGGTGGTACGCAAGGGACAGCCTCTCGCCGAACTGTACAGTCCCGACCTTATCGCCGCCCAGCAGGAACTCCTCTCGGCTCTGCGCGCCCCCGCGACGGGCAGCACAAGCGGGGGACTCGGTGATTTTCAGGATCGTCTCGTCACGGCGGCACGGGATCGTCTGCGTCATGTGTTCGGACTGAGTGAATCCCAGATCGCAGACATCGAGCGCTCGGGCCGGGTGAGTCCCACCATGTCCTTCGTGGCTCCAATCGGAGGGACGGTGATTCGAAAGTCCGTGGTGGAGGGACAGTATGTCAGTGAGTCCACGGAACTCTACCAGCTCGCCGATCTCAGCCGTGTCTGGGCCTGGGTGGAAGTGGCGGAAACGGATCTCCGCTTCGTGACGGTGGGGCGACCCGCCACGGTCACCGCCGAGGCCTGGCCCGGCGACACCTTTGCCGCGAAGGTCACCTTCATCGATCCCGTGCTGAACGCATCCACGCGCACCGCGCGGGTCCGAGTGGAACTCCCGAACCCCGGGGGGCGGCTCCGTCCCCAGATGTTCGTGCGGGCCGCCCTGTCTCTGTCATCCTCCTCGGCCCTGTTGGTGCCCGACGCCGCCGTGGTGCGCACCGGCACCAGGGATCTGGTGTGGGTGGAGGTGAGAGAGAATCAATTCGAACCTCGGGTGGTGCGTCTGGGAACGCGAAGTGCTCAGGATGTGGAGATCCTGTCCGGCCTGTCCGAAGGAGATCAGGTGGTGGCCAGCGGCGGCTATCTGCTCGATTCGGAGAGTCAGTTGAAGGACCCCGCCGCCTGGAAGAATGTGAAGGCCGCATCATCCCCGAACGAAACCGATGCCCGCGGTGATGTCCAGACCGTGTCCGTGACGGTGGAAGGCGGCTATGCCCCCGAAACCATCCGCGTGAAGATGGGCCGTCCCGTGCGCCTGCTTTTCACTCGCAACGAGGAGTCGAAATGTTCGGAGGAAGTGGTGATTTCGGAATACAAGATCCGGAAGTACCTGCCCGCCTACAAAACCACGCCAGTGGAGTTCACGCCTACGCGACCGGGGAAGTTCCGCATGACCTGCGGGATGGACATGCTCGAGGGCTTCATCGTAGTGGAGAAATGAGGACGCCATGATTGAACGCATTATCGACTTCTCTGCCCGAAACCGCTTCGTCGTTCTCACCATCTACCTTCTGGTGGTGGGGTGGGGGATCTATGCTGTGCTGCACACGCCCGTGGATGCCATCCCCGACCTTTCGGAAAACCAGGTGATCGTGTATGCCGAATGGATGGGGCGCTCTCCCCAGCTCGTGGAGGATCAGGTGACCTTTCCTCTGGTCACAGCCCTTCAGGGCGTGCCCGAGGTGCAGACCATCCGTGCCCAGAGCATGTTCGGCATGAGTTTTCTGTACATCATTTTCAACGAACACACCGACCTGTACTGGGCGCGATCGCGGGTCATGGAAAAACTCGCCACGGTGCAGTCCGCCCTGCCCTCCGGCACCAAGGTCCAGCTCGGTCCCGATGGCACGGGCGTGGGCCACGTGTATTGGTACACGGTGGAAGGTCCCCAGGACCTCGCCACTCTGCGCTCGATTCAGGACTGGTACATCAAGCTGCATTTGCAGGGACTCCCCGGCGTGGCCGAGGTGGCCTCCATCGGAGGTTTCGTGCGTCAGTATCAGATCGACGCCGATCCGGTGAAGCTTCAGGCTTACGGGCTGGGCATCGCGGAGCTGAAGACCGCTGTCATGCGAGCTAACAACGACGTCGGGGGCAAGCTGCTGGAGACCAACGACGCCGAAGCTTTCGTGCGGGGCCAGGGCTTCATTCGTTCCGTCGAAGATATCGAATCGATCATCGTTGCGCCGGGATCCAACGGCACACCCATTTTGGTGCGGGACGTAGCGATGGTGCAGATGGGAGGAGACATTCGCCGCGGCTCCCTGGAGAAGAACGGTCAGGGTCAGGCCGTGGGTGGCGTGGTGGTGATGCGCACCGACGAAAACGCACGGGATGTGATTCAGAGGGTTCGCGCCCGCATCGCCGAAATCACGCCCGGACTTCCGGAAGGCGTGCGTATCGTCACGGCCTACGATCGCAGCGACCTGATCGAGGCGGCCATCGGCACCCTCGACCGGGCCCTTCTCGAAGCCGCTCTCGTGGTGAGTCTCGTCGTGCTGCTCTTCCTTCTGCATTTTCGCAGCGTGCTGCGGGTGATCATCGAAATTCCGGTGGCCGTGCTCATCGCCTTCATCTTCATGCACATCTTCAACATCACATCCAACATCATGTCGCTCGGAGGCATTATCATCGCCATTGGCGTGATTGTGGACGCCTCCATCGTGCTAGTGGAAAACGCCTATCGAAACATGGCGGCACGGCAGGCAGAGGGAGGGGAACTGAGTGCGGCGGATTATCTGGACATTTCCATTCGCAGCGCAAAGCAGGTGGGACCCGCCATCTTCTTTTCGGTGCTCATCATGGTGGTGTCCTTTCTGCCCGTCTTTCTGTTGGAAGGGCAGGAGGGCAAGCTCTTCCGCCCTCTGGCCTTCACCAAGACCTTCGTGCTGCTCGGCTCGGCCATCATCGCCATCACCCTCGTGCCCACGCTCATGACTTTGCTCACCCGGGGTAGATTTCGGAGCGAGGAGAAGAATCCGGTGACCCGGATTCTCAATGCCCTGTATCGGCCTGTGATTTCCTGGGTCCTGCGCTGGCGGAAGACCACCCTGGCGATCAATGTGCTCGCCCTGCTGATCACGGTGCCGATGATCATGCGCATCGGGTCCGAATTCATGCCTCCTCTCGACGAAGGAAGTCTGCTCTTCATGCCCGTGACCCTGCCCAACGCCTCCATCACCGAGGTGAACCGAGTCATGCAGGTACAGGACGCCATCATCAAGAGCGTGCCCGAGGTGGATCTCGTGCTCGGCAAGTCTGGGCGGGCCGAAACCTCCACAGATCCGGCGCCGGTGAGCATGATCGAAACCATCATTCTGCTCAAACCTCGGGAGACCTGGAGGCCGGGACTCACCACCAACGACATCATCGCCGAGTTGGACGCGAAGCTTCAGATTCCGGGTGTCCGCAACGGCTGGACCCAGCCCATCATCAACCGGATCAACATGCTGTCAACCGGTGTGAGAACCGATCTGGGCATCAAGTTCTTCGGCACCAATCTCGACACCCTCGAAGCCCTGGCCCGGCGGGCGGCGGAATTGCTCAAACCCGTGCCCGGCGTGGCGGACCTGTACGCCGAGCAGAACCAAGGCGGATTGTTTGTGGATATCGCTGTGAACCGTGAGGCGGCCGCCCGCTACGGCGTGGCGGTGGCCGACGTGCAGGAGATCGTGGAGACGGCGATTGGCGGAGAGAATCTGGGCGTGGTACTCGAGGGGCGGACCCGGTATCCGATTCGCGTGCGCTTCGCTCGGGAGCTGAGGGACAACCTCGATGCCCTGCAACGCCTGCCCGTTCCGATCCGGAGCGGTTCTTCGGAAGACATGCCCTCCGCGCCGAGTCTTCCCGCGACGTCGGGTCCCGCAATGGCGGGCATGGCGATGGGAGGCGCCGGTTCCGCCTCGCCGGCTCCGGTCGAGTCTCCCGTTCTGCCTCGTTCTGACGAACGGGCCGGTCTCTCTCCCCGGGCCTGGGTGCCTCTGTCGGCCCTGGCCTCGGTGACCCTGGCGCCGGGACCCGCGATGATCGCGAGCGAGGACGCGAAGCTCCGCTCGATCGTGTATCTGAATGTGCGTGGTCGGGATATGGGGAGTTTCGTGGAGGAAGCCCGCGAAACCCTGTCCCGTGGCATGGTCCTCCCGCAGGGATATACGCTTCAATGGAGCGGACAGTGGGAGAATCAGATCCGCGCGAAAAACCGGTTGACCCTCCTCATGCCCATCGTGTTCTTCATCATTTTCTTCATGCTGTATTTGATCACGAAGGATTTCAAGGAATCCCTCATCGTGATGCTCAGCGTGCCCTTTGCGCTGATTGGTGGGGTGTATCTGATCTATCTTCTCGGGTACAATTTCTCGGTCGCCGTGTGGGTGGGATTCATCGCACTCTACGGGCTCGCGGTGGAGACCGGGGTGGTGATGGTCGTGTACCTTCACGAAGCCCTGGACCGACGGATTCTGGCCTGGAAGCGCGGGCACCGGGGCCCCGTCACCGAGGACGACCTGCGCGAGGCCACTATCGAGGGTTCAGTCCTGCGTCTGCGACCCAAGATCATGACCGTCGGCACCAGTCTCATCGGGCTCATCCCCGTCATGTGGAGTGCCGGCGTGGGCGCCGACGTGATGAAGCCCCTTACCGCGCCCATGGTGGGCGGCCTGCTCACCTCCGCCATTCACGTTCTGGTGGTCACCCCCGTACTGTTCTATATCATGAAACGTCGCGCTCTGCGCGCGGGTACATTGGACATGTCGAAAATGGCGGAATGGATGAAATAGGAAGAATTGAAGATTCATGAGTTCAATTTTCTAGTGCAACAGATTGCATCGAGAATCCATGTTGCAGGAGTTGCCCGATGTCCTACTGCCGCTTGACCGCCACAGAACGTGAGACCA
>CAYQST010000027.1:0-40428 GCA_964420295.1 uncultured Chromatiales bacterium
TTTTGCAACCAAAAGTTACCGCTTTCCGGAGTTTTTATTTTGGACAGATGTGATTAATCACCATCTCTTGGTGTTCGAAAACTTGAATTTCTTAGTAAATCATGGCAATTGCTGACGACGGACTCGTTGCTTGTTCTAGCTGCTTTACCGACTCAGGGTTGCGCATAGACGCGGAGCGAATTGGTCTGAGTTCCTTAGGTCCTTGTAGAAACTGTGGCATCGAGGGTTCGAAAAAACTTACTCGTGAAGCACTATTTACATTGGCCGATCGGTACTTTGTATGGGGTTCAATATGGCGAGCACGATTTGGCGCAACACCATTAGTGCAATTTAACGAGCATGAAGGGACTTCGATTGATATACCACCGTGGCTTGAGCAGGACGTTCGGCTGTTTGAGCGGATATTAAAGATTGGTTTTTTTTACTATGCTCCACGGTTTTGGATGTTAGGCGAGATTGATCCGCTAATCAGGCTTTGCGATTCCAGAAAGCGTTCATCGATAGTTGAGCGTATACTGAGGGAGTATCCTGAACGCTTCCTCACTACGAATCAGTCCTTCTACCGCTTACGACTAAATCCAAGTGCACCAAGCAAATCTAGCGAATACGACAGCCCGCCCATGAAACTTATCGGACGAGGACGATTAGATATGAAGGGGCGACCAGTTCTCTACGGTTCATCGGACCTTGAGACTTGCATTCACGAATGCCGAGTCTCCGCAGAGGACGACATCTTCGTAGCAACACTATCTCCAACAAAACCGCTACATCTTCTCGATTTAACAGCTCTACTGTGTGAAAGTGATGAGGTGACGGAGTTTGAAAGTCTTGATCTAGCGGTGCACATGCTTTTTCTTGCTGGTCGACATTCATATAGGATTAGTCGTTCTATCGCTGAAGCCACCCGCCTTGCAGGTTATGATGGGTTGCTCTATCCTTCGTATTTCAGCTTGCTGCGATTGGGGAATATGCCATTCCAGTCTATTTATGGCATTTCACTTCGTCGAATTAGTGAATTTCACAGGTACGAACAATCTATGACAATTCCAAACCTTGCCTTGTTCGGACGACCACTTGCTTCTGGGGCTGTGGAAGTCAAATCCATCGACCGACTAATTATTTCTAAAGTAATATACGATTATCACTTCGGTATTACTAGTGACTGATATTGACAGGCTCCTCGCTGTTTCGTGGGGATAGCATAGCGCGAAAAGGATGCTTGCCGTAGCTTTCGGGCATCGTTCACATCGCAAATCGGAAATGGCTTGGCGTGCGTTCATTGTTCATTGATCATTGAAACCAGTCCCCACGCGGGATAATCTCCAATCTCCAATTCTTATCAATCTCCGATTCTTCCGGGTTGTACTTTCTTTCGAAAGAAAGTACCAAAGAAACAGGTGCGACATAGTGAAACGCCGGCAAAATCCCGCTTCGCGCCCGCCGCATGCAAACTCGGGCCAACCTCCCGGAAAATGATCCGTCGGTTGGCCCTCAGACAGGTGCATGCGTTCGCGGGCGCTCGGGCGTGATTTTCCTCGACGTTTCACTGAGGTCGCACAGTCGAGGCTTTCCTCAGGAAAGGCGTCGAGGGAGCCTCTGCGCAGGAAAATCGCAATTCGGAAAACGCAAATCAGAAATTCTTCAGTGGTCGCACTATCCGAGATTTCCCAAGGAATGGCTACATGGGAGCCTCTGCGCGGGAAAATCGCAAATCGGAAATCGCAAATCGGAAATGGCTGTGCCGCTCTAGCGGATCTTCGCGGTTGCGCCCTAGGACGGATACCTCTTGACTTTTTCCGTGGCGCACACGATTTTCCTTTCGACGAGGCTCTTTGATGTTAGAAATGTCGGAGTGCTAACAGGTTTCAGCCGCATGGCGATGCCGATGAGGGGTGGTTCCGGCCATCCAAAGAGTCTCGTCGTTTTTTATTTGCTCGACGACGAAGTGGCAGAAAGTGGCACATGCATGAGCCACTCGATCGCGCCATTAATGGCATCTTCTGGCAAGGAAGCGCTCGTATTGACTTTCTGAAATCCAAGTGTTACCATGGTACCAAGACCCAGGTGCAAAGTTTCTCACAGCAAATAGCTGAGCGGCGCCTGTACGCAAAAGGTTTCGAACAGGAGAGTCGTGAGCCTCCTGACCTTGGTACGCGGGGCGCGCAAGCGCGTCCCATTTCTTTTTCATGCAGGGAAGTCTGATTCAGTGGGAGTCACGAAGCGTCCTTTCATGCTATCGCTTTGTGCTGATGCTTCCTGAGAGAGGAGCGTTACCATTCTTGGCACAGGGGGCAATTTTCAAGCAGCACTTCTTCTTGGGTAGTACGTCACGGTCAAGATCAAGAGGACGACGTGGGATTTTCGGAATCGGAAAAGGAAATGGCGTGGCGTGCGTTCATTGTTCATTGGTCATTGATCATTGAAACCAGTCCCCACTTGGGATAATCTCCAATATCCAATTCTCCCTGCTTGCATGAGGGACAATCTCAAATTCTTCCCGGTTGTACTTTCTTTCGAAAGAAAGTACCAAAGAAACATGTGCGACATAGTGAAACGCCGGCAAAATCCCGCTTCGCGCCCGCCGCATGCAAACTCGGGCCAACCTCCCGGAAAATGATCCGTCGGTTGGCCCTCAGACAGGTGCATGCGTTCGCGGGCGCTCGGGCGTGATTTTCCTCGACGTTTCACTGAGGTCGCACAGTCGAGGCTTTCCTCAGGAAAGGCGTCGAGGGAGCCTCTGCGCAGGAAAATCGAAATACGGAGATCGCAAATCGCAAATCGGAAATGGCTGTACCGCTCTAGCGGATCTTCGCGGTTGCGCCCTAGGAAGGATGCCTCTTGACTTTTTCCGTGGCGCACACGATTTTCCTTTCGACGAGGCTCTTTGATGTTAGAAATGTCGGAGTGCTAACAGGTATCAGCCGCAAGGCGATGCCGATGAGGGGTTTTTCCGGCCCTCCAAAGAGCCTTGTCAATGAACAATGAACAATGAACAATGATCAATAATTCGGCTTCATTCTGACTATTTAGCCAAAAGATCGTACCAAAGAGAATGGCGGCAATGCGAATCACCGGGAGAATCGCAATTCGCAAATCGCAATTCGCAAATCGCAAATCGCAAATCGGAAATGGCAAATCGGAAATGGCAAATCGGAAATGGCCGTGCCGCTCCAGGGGAACGTCGCGGTTACGCTCTTGGACGGGTGGCTCTTGACTTTTTGCGTGGCGCACACGATTTTCCCTTCGACGAGACTCTTTGATAGTTAGAAATTTTCGGAGTGCTAACGGGGTTCCAGTCGCAAGACTAAGCCGATGAGGGGTGGTTCCGGCCCTCCAAAGAGTCTCGTCGTTTTTATTTGCTCGACGACGAAGGGCAGAAAGTGGCATATGCATGAGCCTCTCGATCACGCCATGAGTTGCATCTTCCGGCTGGGAAGCGCTCGTATTGACTTTCTGAAATCCAAGTGTTACCATGGTACCAAGACCCAGGTGCAAAGTTTCTCACAGCAAATAGCTGAGCGGCGCCTGTACGCAAAAGGTTTCGAACAGGAGAGTCGTGAGCCTCCTGACCTTGGTACGCGGGGCGCGCAAGCGCGTCCCATTTCTTTTTCATGCAGGGAAGTCTGATTCAGTGGGAGTCACGAAGCGTCCTTTCATGCCATCGCTTTGTGCTAGTGCTTCCTGGGAGAGGAGCGTTACCATTCTTGGCACAGGGGGCAATTTTCAAGCAGTACTTCTTCTTGGGCAGCACGTCACGGTCAAGATCAAGAGGACGACGTAGGATTTTCGGGATTGGAAAATGAAATGGCTTGCCGTGCGTTCATTGTTCATTGGTCATTGATCATTGAAACCAGTCCCCACGTGGGGTAATTTCCAATCTCCGATTCTTCCTGGTTGTACTTTCTTTCGAAAGAAAGTACCAAAGAAACAGGTGCGACATAGGAAATCTCCTCGAAAAATCTTCGCTCCGTTCGCTGCACATCCAAACTCGGTCCGACCTCCCGAAGGAATAGGTCGGTCGGACCTCAAACAGGTGGATGTGCGGGCGCTCACTCTCGCTCGATTTTTCGGGAGCTTTCCTGGGTCGCACCGTCAAGGCTTTCCTCAGGAAAGGCTTCGAGGGAGCCTCTGCGCGGGAAAATCGGAAATCGCAAATCGCAAATCGGAAATGTCCCAGCCACCGCGCCGGTCAATCTCCAATCTCCAATCTCCAATCCTCCTACCTTCCCTTCACATTTTTCTTTTTGTAGTCCTTCAGGATCCTGCCAAATACCTTTTCCTTGCGTTTGCGCTCTTCCGCCGAGGTTTCGAAGAATTCGCGTTCGCGTTCGAGTCGGCGGTAGTTTTCGTAGGTGGCGGGATCCAGAGCTCCGCTTTCCAGGGCGGCAAGAACGGCACAGCCGGTTTCGGTGGCGTGGGTGCAGTCCGTGAAGCGGCACTGCATGGAGAGCTCGAGGATCTGATCGAAGGTGGTCGAGAGTCCTTCGCCGTCGGCGATGCCCACTTCGCGCATGCCGGGATTATCTACGAACATCGCACCGGAATCCAATACCACCAGCTCGCGATGGGTCGTGACGTGGCGTCCCTTCTGGGTGCTCTCGCTGATCGTGTCGGTTTTCATCAGAGTCCGACCGGAGAGGAGGTTGAGGATCGTGCTTTTGCCGACGCCTGAGGACCCGAGCATGCAGTAGGTGAGTCCGGTTTCGATGAGGGCGAGCAGGGCTTCGTGCCCGTCCCTCGTGAGGTTGCTGAGGGCCAGGATGGGAAGGGCGGGATGCCGGGCGTGTATCAGGTCCGTGAGTCGCTGCACGTCTTCGGTGGGACGGAGGTCGGTTTTCGTGAGGACGACCACGGGGCGGACTCCCCCGCCGAAACAGAGCGTGAGGTAGCGCTCGAGGCGGTTGATGCTGAAATCCCGATCCACGGCCTGGACGAGCAGAGCCACATCGATGTTGGTGGCGATGATCTGCTGCTCGCCGGTCTGACCCACAGCCCGCCGGGCGATCATGGACCGCCGGGGCAGCACGGCGTGAATGATGGCCGCTCCCTCGTCGTAGCGCTGGATCGCCACCCAGTCTCCGACCGCAGGAAAGTCCTCCCGCCCCCGCGCCGTGAAACGCAGATGCCCCGTGATCTCGGCCTCCCACTCTCCGTCCCCCGCCACGATGTACCGCTCCTTGTGCTCGGCTATCACCCGCGCGGGCTCGCAGTCCTCGCACTCCAAGGCCTTCCAGTCCCGGTCCACCCGGACGTCGTATCCGTACCGTTCTTTCATTACACCCTCAGTTTCGTTCCAGAAGTTTCCTTTTCACCCTTCCCCCTTCACCCTTATCTCTTCCCTCTTCACCCGATACACCACCGTCGAGGCCGCTTCTACCGCGGATAACTGCATCAGGGATTTCCCTCCGGGATAATGCGCGTCGGATTCCACGATCAGCACGTCGGCTTCCTTGCCGACCTCCAGACTGCCGATCCGGTCCTCCAACCCCAGAGCCCGGGCTCCGCCCAGAGTGGCGGTGTAGAAGGGAAGGAAGGGATGAAGACTGCGGCCCTGGACGTGGGACATCGAGCGCATGGACGTGAACAGATCAAGGGCGGTGCCGGCGCCAACGTCGGAGCCGAGTCCGATGCGGATATCGCGCCCGTCGTAGCGCTCCCAGGGGAAGCGCCCGCTGCCGAGAAAGAGATTGCTGTCGGGACAGTGGGCCACGGCGCAGTGACGGCGCTCGCAGAGATCCAGCTCCTCGTCGGTGGGATGGATGTTGTGGGCCAGCACCGTGCGGGGACCCAGCAGGGCGGCCCTGTCGTACACTGCGGTGTAATGGGGTGCGTCGGGAAAAAGGGCGCGTACGATGGAAATCTCTTCTGGACTCTCGTTGACGTGGGTCTGAATGTACAGGTCGTCGCGGGTGCGGGCCAGGTCTCCGCAGAGGGACAGCATCTCCTCGCTGCAGGCGGGCGCGAAGCGGGGCGTGAGCGCATACCAGAGCCGGTCGGTTTTACGATGCCAGCGTTCGATGAGCTCCTCCGCGTCACGGCGGGCCGAGGCGAGATCCTCGCAGAGGTCGGCAGGGACGTGGCGATCCATGTGCACCTTGCCCATGATGATGCGCAGGCCCGAGCGCTCGGCCTCCTCGAAGGCGATGTGGGTGGAGTCGCGATGCACCGAACTGAACACCATCGCTGTGGTGGTGCCCGAGGCGCGAAGGGCGGCGAAAAATCGGCGGGACATGTCCCGCGCCACCTCGGCTTCGGCGAAACGGCGCTCCTCGGGAAAGATGAATCGGTCGAGCCATTCCATCAGAGTGGTGCCGAAGCGTCCCATCGTATCGAACTGGGGCAGATGCACGTGGAGATCGACGAATCCGGGCAGGAGCAATCCATGGGTCCGCTGCCGGGGCAGGGGAGCGTAGACCTCCGGCAGATGGCGGCGTTCGTCCACCCAGGCGATGCGGTTCCGTTCGTCCACCACGAGGGCGGCGTCGGGAATCCAGCGCATGGAGTCCGGGGAGAGGGGACTCAAGAGGGAGCCTTCAAGGACGCAGGGAACCACGAGGTCCTCCGAGAAGAATGAATACGACAGGAAAGACGGACGGGATCAGAGTCCGCGGTCGAGAACCGGGGCGATGATCCGCAATTGCTTCATGAGATCATGGAATTGATCCGGAGCCAGGGCCTGATGCCCATCGGATAATGCCGTGGCGGGATCAGGATGGGTTTCCACCATGATGCCGTCAAGTCCCGCGCCCAGGGTCGCCAGGGCCATGGGCAGGATGAGGGACGGATCTCCCGTGGCGTGGGAGGGATCGACAAGCACGGGGAGGCCGGATTCCCGCCGGGCATGCACGGCGCCAGCGAGGTCGAGAGTAAAACGGGTGGTGTCGGAAAAGGTGCGGATGCCGCGCTCGCAGAGCACCACCTGGTCGTTGCCGCCGAGCAGCAGATACTCCGCAGCAAGAATCCACTCCTTGATCGTGGCCGCAAAGCCCCGCTTCAAAATGATGGGAGTTCGGATCTCACTGAGCTCCTTGAGAAGAGCCGTGTTGTCCATGTTGCGGGAACCGACCTGAAAGGCGTCCACAAACGGCAGCATCGGCTCGATGTCCCGTTGGGAGAGCACTTCGCTCACCACGGGGACCCCGATTCTCCGTGCTTCCTCGGCGAGGAGACGCAGTCCTTCGATGCCGAGACCCTGAAACGCATACGGAGAGGTGCGAGCCTTGAAGGCTCCGCCGCGCAAAATGGCCACATGCTCGCGACCCACGAAATCCGCCGCCGCCCGCATCTGCTCGGGCGATTCCACGGCACAGGGACCCGCGACCACGACAAACCGATCCGGAGAAAATGACACGGATCCTATCGATATGCGGGGACGGTTTACCATGGGTGCCGAAGGCAAGGGTTCGTGCGGAGTACCGGGTTCGGAAGTGAGAACGCGAAAAGGGGAGAAAACAGGGGTGCTACAGGATTCCATCGAGGTTCATCGTACAAGTATCGGAAAAAAAACACATTTTTGCACGTCTTTCGACCAGTTGGTCCTGCTCGAAAAGGTCGCTTCAAATGAACACTTTTTTTGTCCGGATTGTTTTCCCGGTACACCGTTTTCTTCTTTCACCATTTCGGAGTCATCATGAATAAAACCACCCTGTCGGCCCTTCTTCTCCTTCTCGTCTTCCTTCTGCCTCTGGCGGCAACCGCCACTCCGGGCCCCGATGGGAAGAACAAGAAATGCCCCGTGACCGGAGAGAAGGTGGATCCCAAGGTGACCTATACGTATAAGGACAAGACCTACGCCTTCTGCTGTCCGGGCTGCGTCGAGAAATTCAAGAAGGAACCCGAGAAGTTTATCGCCAACAGCGCCAAGGGCACCTTCGACGCCTGCGAGGACGAGGGCGAGGCCGTGAAGTCGAAGAAGGCCAAGGCCGTGATCAACACGGGCAAGGACATGTCCTCCCAAATTTCCAACACCACCTGCCCGGTGATGAAGGAACCGGTGGACAAGACCGTCACCACCGTGAGCTACAATGGCAAAGTGTATGGCTTCTGCTGCAAGGCCTGTATCAAGAAGTTCGCCGCCAATCCCGAGAAGTATCTCAAGAAGAAATAAGACCTCGAAGTCGGAAAAGGGGGGACGCCTCGGCTTCCCTCCTTTTTCTTGCTCTCAAGATGTTCGTGATATGCCGGCGGTAAGCTGGCATTTTCTTTTGTGTTAGGTTGCGCTTCGCGGGTCGGATGCGTATTTTCCGCGCATGAGTCTTCGACGCCAATTCCTATTCCTTCTGCTTCTCTGTGCTCTGCTCCTGCCGGATCAGGGCGAGGTGTTTGCACGGAAATCCTCGACCCACGGAGCTCGAACTCATGTCTCCAAGAGGACCACGGTCGCGAAAAAGTCCTCGGGAAAAGTGAAGTCCTCGCCATCGCGTCATCGCTCCGCGCGAAAGGTTCGGACGGCGCGGTCCGGAAGTAAACCGAGATCCGCAGCGAAGGCCGAACGTCGTCGACTCGCCGCCGCTCGCGTTACACCGGTGACGAAGAAGAAGGCGAAGGAAAAGACGGCTCGTCCCCAGCCCCCGGCTTCGTGGTATTGCATCGAGGGCACCGTGACGACCACCCTGTCCCGCGCCTTTGCAAAGCAGGGAGCCAGCGGACCCATCGCACGAGAGTTTCTTCGCGCGTTGAATGGAGAAATGGACGTTCCCGCCGATGTGCGCAAGGGCGACGCGTTTCGCGTGTTGCTGAGCCGACGCGGGAAAAAGGGGCCGGCCATGTTGGCGGCCGTGGAGTACAACGGGTCCGTGACGGGACGGATTCGCGCCTACCACTTTGTGAGTACGGAACACGGCATCAGCGGCTGGTTCACATCGGAGGAAATGAAAAACAAGCGCATCGTTCCTTCTCCCTATTGGGTGCTGCGCATCTCGAGCCCCTACGGCATGCGCAGGCATCCGGTGTCGGGGCGCCGTCGTATGCACGAGGGCACCGACTTCGCCGCCGCTATCGGTACTCCGGTCCTGGCCGTCGAAGCCGGCCGGGTGAGCACTGCGGGCGTGCGGGGCGGATATGGAAAACTCGTGGAGGTGAATCACGGTACCTCTCGCTCTCGATATGGCCATCTGTCGGTCATCCATGTCAAGCCGGGACAGCGGGTGGAACGGGGTGCGTTGATCGGAAAAGTGGGCTCGACGGGAATTTCCACCGGACCCCATCTTCATTTCGAATATCTGCGCAAGGGACGACACATGGATCCCGACCGCCTCGAAATATCTCCCCTGGGCGAATTTTCTCAGGATCTGCAGATCGCGTATAAAACCGAAGTGAGGCGGCTCAACCAGTTGTGGACCACCGCGACGCGGCTTTCGACCGAAAAAAAGGCGCTCGCCGCAGGAAGAAAATGACAGTGTGGGCATGCGCTGTGCGTGTGCCGGGCTTGGCTTCGCTTTCCTCCGGTTACGATTTTTCAGTACCTTGAAAGGTTGATGCAAAATCCACCTTGACCGGAGGCTGTCGGTGCGTAATCGCGTGTTTCTATACATTTTAATGGGGCTCCTGCTGACGGGCATCTGCCGGAGTGGTCCCCCGGGTTCCCGGGTCGAACCACAGGGACTGCGGACCCCGCACAGCCGTCCCGTGTTCGTTGAGAACCGGGGACAGGTGACCGATCTTCTCGGAAGATCCCGTGCGGATGTGCGCTTCGTGGCCCAGGGCGCGCAGTGGACGGCCGCCTTCGCGGAGAGTCGCATTCATCTCGTGTTGACCGGGTTTTCGTCTGAGTCGCGGCCGGTGGGAGAGTGGAACGGGCGTCGCATCGAAGCCGTGCCCGATCTGCATCTCTATCGGATCGACATGACCTTTCCCGGAGCCCGGGACAACCTCGTGCCGGAGGTCGAACAGGAACTCGAGCGTCGCATGCATGTGTACGATGCTCTTCATCCTGAAGGAGTGACGGATCTGCGGACCTTTTCCGTTCTCCGTTATCGGGATCTGTATCCGGGCATCGACCTGGTATTTCGGTGCACCGATTCCCTTCTCAAGTATGAATGGAGGATTCGTCCCGGCGCCGATCCATCCCGGATTGGAATTGCTTTTGAAGGCGCGACCTCGGTTCTTCGCGAGGAGGACGGGTCTCTCGTGCTCACCTCTCCCGTGGGGATGATTCGCGAAGACGGGCCCGTCTCTTGGACGGAACAAGGAAACGGGAACCTGCCCCTGTCGGTACGGACCCGCGTGGAAGATGGCATCGTGCGGTATGACATTCCCACTCGGGATGACACGAAGGAGCTGGTGATCGATCCCTGTCTTCACTGGACCACCTTTTTCGGTGGAGAGGCGACCGACCACATCCGCGGCGTCGAGACGGACGAGGCCGAGAACATTTTCGTGGCCGGATTCACGGCGAGCCGTCGCCTTCCGGTGCAGGCAGGGGAGCAAGTAGTGCTCGCGGGCAATCTGGATGCCTTTCTGGCGAAGTATTCCCGCAGTGGAGAGCTGCTGTGGTCCACCTACTACGGAGGTACGGCCAACGAGGAATGGCCCAGTCTCGCGCTGTCGCAGGGACTTCCCGTGCTCGCCGGGTCTTCCTTCAGCACCGATCTGCCGCTGTCCGCCGACGCATTTCAATCCGTGCTGGCCGGCAAGAACGACGTGTTTCTCGCCGCCTTCGACGCAGAGGGAAAGCGGCGCTGGGCCACGTTTCTGGGCGGTTCCTTCTCCGACGAGCTTCAGGATCTGGCCTCCGACGCGGCGGGAAATCTCGTACTCACGGGAGGCACGTACAGCACCAATTTCCCGGTGACCAATGGGGTGATGCAAACCAGCTCTGCCGGGGACTTCGATGGATTCGTAGCTCGCTTCTCTCCTCAGGGACAGCGCCTCTGGGCCAGTTATCTCGGGGGCTGGAGCATGGATTACGGTCATGGCGTGGCCGTGGATCGGGAAGGTGCGATTTACGTGGGTGGATATACCGAAGGAAATAATTTTCCCGTCACCAGTCAGGCCGCCCAGGGCGGGTATGGGGGAGGGCATTACGACGGCTTTCTCGCGAAGCTGACGTCCAGCGGCAATAAACAGTGGATCACCCTGTTCGGAGGAGCGCTCGAAGATCAGATCACGGATCTCGTGTGCACGGAGGAAGGCGGCGTTGCGGTGTGTGGATTCACGGCGAGTTCGTCGCTGCCGGGTTCATCCTCAGGGGCGCGCGGTGAGACGGATGTGTTCGTGGCGATGTTTTCCGGTGCGGGGCAGGTCCGGTGGAGTACCGTGTTCGGAGGACGTCGGCTGGATCAGGCCTTCGCTCTGGCGTGCGATCCGAGCGGACGGCTGCTCGTGACGGGACTGACCGAAAGTCCTGATTTTCCTATGACGCTCACCGCGTTGCAATCCCAGCACAAGGGCAAGACCGACGCTTTTGTGACGCGAATGTCGAAGGACGGGGACGTGGAATGGTCCTCCTTTTTCGGAGGAGCGGAATGGGATGCGGGGTATGCCCTTTCTGCGGGACCGGGTTCGGGCGCCCTCGTGGCCGGTTCGACCTCGAGTAAAACCTTCCCGATGCAGGGGCGCTCCCAGCAATCCACGAACGCGGGGTTCGAGGATGGCTTTTTGGTCCGCATCATCTTCGATGGCGTGCTGGCCCAGGCGGGCGAGGACAAGAGTGTCTGCAGTGGTTTACCTGTGACCCTCACCGGTGGCGCCTCTCGGGGACGAGAGCCCTACACCTACGCATGGTCTCCCACCGAGGGCGTGGAGAACCCCACAGCGGCGGAGACGCGCGTGGTAATTTCTCGCACCACCTCCTTTATCCTCACCGTCACTGATGCCGATGGCTGTATGTCCTCCGACACGGTGGTGGTTACCCTGCTTCCGTCTCCGCTCGCCAGGGCGGGCGACCCACTCACGCTCTGTCGCGGAGATCACGCCGCACTGGCCGCTTCGGTGCGGGGAGGCACCGACCCTCTGCAGTTTTCGTGGAGTCCCTCGCTGGGCCTGAGTGCACCGACAGAACTGACTCCCAGCGCGGGGCCGGAAACCACCACGCAATACACGCTCACCGCCACCGACGCCAATGGGTGTCTCAGTCGGGATTCGGTACTCGTGACAGTGAATGCCCTGCCCACGTTGGCGATGAGCGAGGATCTGGCACTGTGCTATGGAGTGGAATCCGCAGTGGAAGCTTCCGCAACGGGAGATCATCCGCCCTTCACCTACACGTGGTCAGCGGCGGGAATGGAGGAGAAGAAGTCAGTGGACAAGATGTCCATTATCGTGACCGAAGACCGGGTCTGGTCGGTAACGGTCACCGATGCGGTGGGATGCCGGAGTCATGATTCCGTTCGCATCCGGGCCCTGCCTCTGCCCGTGGTGCAGGCCGCAGAGGATCGCCTGATCTGTGCGGGCGCCGAGACCAAGCTTACAGCCTCGGTAAGTGGCGGCAAGGGTCCGTACCAGTATCTCTGGAGTCCCGCGGACGGACTGGCGGCCACTGGCGCGATCACCGTGCAGGCCAGTCCTGAAGAGTCTCGCGCCTACCGCATCACGGCGACGGACAAGAACGGATGCGCCTCCTCGGATTCGGTGCTCGTCACGGTGGCACCCCGGCCGGTGCTCACCCTCCCCGAGGAGCAGGGGCTGTGTTCCAACAGCACAGCGGTGTTGAATCTCGACATCGCACCCGGGGCCGAACCCTATACCGTCCATTGGACGCCGAGTACCGGACTTTCAGATCCGAAAATCCAGAGGCCGGAGGTCTCCCTCGGCAAGAGTCTGCGGTATCAGGTCACCGTCACCGATCGCCACGGGTGCGAAGCACGCGGAGCCACGATGGTACAGGTGCTTCCCGCTCCCATCGCGAATCTCGATCCACGCATGGTGCTGTGCGAGGGCGCGAGCACGCAGGCCAAGGTGGACGTGCGGAATGGCACCGCACCCTTCCGCTATGCCTGGAGCGCCGAAGGGCCGAGAATCGACGCGCCCGAGTCTGAGTCTCCCACGGTCGTGGCGGGCACGAGTGGGATGCTTCGCGTGACCGTCACCGACGCCAAGGGCTGTGTGAGTCGGGACAGCATGTCGGTCACCACGCCCGCGCCTCTGCGGGTGCTGGCGGGCGGCTCCCAGCAGGTATGCGCGGGTGCCACTGTTCGTCTCCGCGCGGAGGTGGAAGGAGGAGCGACGCCCTATCGGTACACCTGGACCCCGGCTCCGGAATCGGGCGCCGCAGACAAGGCGGAACTGAGCCTCGTCGCCACACGGAGTCGAGTGTATACGCTCACCGTCCAGGACGCGGCCGGGTGCACGATGTCGGACACGGTGCAGGTGACGGTGCATGAGCCGCCCCAGGCCGTGCTCCCGAAGATTCCGCTGGTCTGTCATGGGTCCGTCGTTTCCGTGCCCGCGTCGGTTTCAGGAGGAGAAGGGCCCCTGACCTATGTCTGGACGCCCGCTCCCGATACGGGGCCGGCGGATCAGGCCCAGGCCTCCTACACGGTGACGGGACTCGGCACGATCACGCTCACGGTAACCGATGCGCATGGCTGTACCTCGCGAAGCAGCACGCAACTCGGCTCTCATCCCGCACTCATCGTGAACGCGGGAGACAACATGGATCTGTGCGAGGGCACCTCGGCCAAGCTCTCGGCCCGGGCCGTGGGAGGGACGAAGAAGTACAGTTTTGCCTGGTCTCCTCCCGATGGGCTCAGCGATCCCACCAGTGCATCTCCGAAGGCCACGCCCTCGAGTACGATCACCTATCGGGTGATGGTGACCGATGGCAGCGGGTGCACGGCGGTAGATACGGTGATGATCCGGGTCCTGCCCAAGCCCCAGAGTCGGGCGGGTTCGGATACGACACTGTGCCCTGGATCGGAACTCACCCTACACGGCGGAGCGGTCGGGGGAAATCCTCCGTACACCTTCGCCTGGACGCCCGTCTCGGGTCTCAGTGATCCCTCTCGATCCGATCCCACGCTGATGGTCGAGACCCCGCGAAATCTGACTCTGCTCGTCACCGACGCCAACGGCTGCACGGCCAGCGACGCGGTGGCCCTGGCGGTGCATCGACCACGCGTGCCCCGCATTTCTGTCTCGCCCGGTGCTGTCCTCTGCGAAGGGGACAGCGCCGTGTTGACGGTGGATGCGGGGTTCCAAGAGTGGATCTGGTCCGGAGGAGGTACCGGTCCTACGCTTCTTGTCCATGATGGAGGTTCCTGGACGGTCACCACCCGTGATGAGCATGGCTGTGCCGCCGTGTCCGCCCCGTTTCTCGTGCGACGCTCGCCCCGTCCGCATCCCGCCATCCTCGCCAAAGGCTCACCGGCCTTTTGCGAGGGGGGCGAAGTGGACCTCGTGGCGAAGGAGGAGTACGAGAAATATCGGTGGAGCACCGGTGCCCGGACGCGTGGTATCACCGTGAAGAAGGCGGGCCCTGTAACTCTGACGGTGACCAGCTCTGACGGGTGCACGGGACAGTCACCCCCACTCGACATCCTCGTTCATCCTCGACCTCTCGTTTCCCTTTCGCTTGTGGGCGACACTCTTGTCGCGCAGTCCTCTCATTCCACCTACCAATGGCGCTACGACGGGGAGAAGCTTCGTGGCGCGTCCGGGCCCACCCACGTTCCCACCAAGAACGGTCCCTACTCCGTGCAGGTGACCAGCGACCAAGGCTGCATGGCCGAATCGCGCACGGTCAAGATCAATCGTCCCGAGCTGAGGAAGAAAAAAACCCGGTAAGGGGCAGAGACGTTTTCGATTTGCGATTTGCGATGTTGCTGGCCGGATGCCCTGCTGAAAAGGCACTGGTTTCGCGGGTTCCTCGAGAGTGCGACAGCTCCGGCAATTCCCAATCTCCAATTTCCAATCCGAAATTCTTCCCCGGTCGGCCCTCAAACAGGTGGATATGCGGGCGCTCACTCCCGCTCGATTTTTCGGAAGATTTCCTGGGTCGCACCGTCGAGGCGTTCCTCAGAGAGGGCTTCGAGGGAGCCTCTTCGCGGGAAAATCGGAAATCGGAAATCGCAAATCGAAAATCCGAAATGGCCCGGCCACCGCGTGGGCAATCCCCTTTTCTTTCGTACATTTCCATCCCTTCCCTTTCACCTCCCAGGAGGCATGCAATGGCGTCCTATCGCTCGGAAAAAGAGTTTCTGCATTCGCTCAAGCGGCTCAATAGCATGTATTCCACCCACCTGCATTGGCAGACGGGCAAGTCGGAGAAGGCCCATCACTGCGAATTCGGGCATGACATACAACCAGAGGAACTGTACTTCAAGAAGCTGTTGGATTCCGAAGGAGAACAGAAGCTTCGTCTGTGCAAATCGTGCATGGAGAAGTTTACCTACATGACCGTGGATTGCGATTTGCATTCGAAGGAACATGCGGAACAGGTCTTTCGGCAAAAAAATCCTCCCGTCCCCAAACTGGCCCTGAAGACGCGGGGCTGATCACGGCACGCGATTCCGCCGTCGCGGAATCCGCCCCTCCTCCTGCATGCGTTCGTGACACTGTCGTTCGTTGATTGGTTTCTTATCGCGGCTTACGGCGCCGGGATGCTGGTGGTGAGCTGGGCGTCCCGCCGTCGCGGGAAATCCTCAGCGGCCGAGATGATTCTCGGGGGCCGCCTGCTCAGCGTACCGGGTTTCGTGGCCGGTCTGGTGTCCACTTGGTACGGGGGCATTCTCGGTGTGGGAGAATTCACCTGGAGGTACGGGATTTCCAACTGGGTGATCTTCGGCGTTCCCTATTACATCTTCGCCGTCATCTTCGCGCTGGCCTTCGCCAAACGGGTGCGCGCCACTGAGGTGCTCTCGATTCCCGATCTGCTCGAACGGCGCTTCGGGGCCGCGCCAGCACGGTTCGGCGCATTCCTGGTCTATGCTATTTCCTCGCCTGCTCCTTACTTCTTGATGCAGGGCATCCTGATCCAAGTCGTCACGGGCTGGTCCCTTCTTCCCGCCCTGCTGGTCGGGGCCCTGCTCACCACGGTGCTCCTGGCGTCCGGCGGCTTCTCGTCCCTCGTGAACACCGACCTCCTGCAGTTTTTCCTCATGTTCGCGGGGTTCGCCACTCTCCTCGTGGTGCTGATCGCGAGCCAGGGACTGGCCCCACTGGGACCGGACTCTCTCCCGCCTCATCATCTGGAGTTGTTTGGCGGACACGGGATCCAGTACATCCTTGTCTGGTTCTTTATCGCGTCCTGGACCATCGTCGCGCCGCCCTTCCATCAGTTCACTCTCAGCGCGAAGGATGGAAAAACCGCCGTGCGGGGTATTCTCTGGTCCGTGGTGTTCTGGATGGTGTTCGACGCGATGACCACTCTCTGCGGGCTCTACGCCCGAGCCCTGCTTCCTCATCTGTCCGAGCCCACCATGGCCTTCCCGCTCCTGGGGGATGCTGTCCTCCCGTCGTTCTTCAAGGGCCTGTTCCTTCTTGGCATGATGGCCACCATCATGTCCACCACGAATGGCTTCACCTTCATCGCGTCGGCGACGCTGGGGCACGATGTTCTGGCTCCCCTGTTCACGTGGCGGGACGACGCAGGTATTCGCGTTTCCACCCTGCTGGCCACGGCGCTCACGATCCTTCTCAGTGTGGGCGCGGCCCTGGCCCTTCCCTCCATCATCGATCTGTGGTATGTGATCGGCACGGTGTTCATACCGGGCATTCTCCTACCCGTGCTCACCGCCTCCTATCCCCGTTTCGCTCTGTCGCCTCGTCGCACGCTCGTCTCGATGCTCACCGGATTCGGTACCTCGGCTCTCTGGTATGGAGCGGGAGCCCTGATGGGAACGCCCCATGCGCCGCTCTATCCCTGGGGCATCGAGCCAATGTTTCCGGGGATCCTAGCCTCTCTGATGCCCTATCTCGGCACCCGCGTTTTCGTCGACCGTCCACCATCGCGCCTGTAATGTTGCCTGGGCGCGATAGAACACCCAGCCTGCATCGACCTGCACCGCATCGTCATGACGGGATCCATGGCGATACTGGAGATCCACCCACACGTCACAGGACAGCACGAAATCCTTCGCCGTCCATGCCCGCCCGGATGCATTGATCACCAGCCGGACATGATGAGGGAGGAGGTCGGGCTGGGTCCGGGCAGAGAGAACCACGGGAGGAGGCCATCCCAGGCTCCGGAGGGCGCGTTCCACGGCCTCGCGGACACCGCCGCGACCGAGCAGGAGTACGGGTCCCGGCGTCACGCCACGTCGGGCGAGATCTTCGAGCACCGCTGTCATCCCGGCGCTGTCACTGTCCCGGAGTTCCCACCCCTCCTCGAGACGGCACAGGGTGTTTCCCGCATGCAGCGAGGAAGCCCGAACTCCGTGAGCGGCGGGCACGAGCTGTTTCAGCGGGGAGGTGACCGAGAGCCCGTGGAAGCCCAGGCCGTGAAGGACGGGCAGGGCCTCGGGCAATTCCTGCCGCGATACGGGGATCTTGAGATAGCGATATGGATGGCCGTGCCGACGTCCGTACAAAGAGTGCCACCAGTCGCCGGGACTCCCCTCGACAGGATCTCCGATGAGTCCGTACAGAGCATGCGTTGGAGCGGGGGGCAGAGCCGTGAGCACCTGATCCAGCACTGGGGGGCCGTTGTCCCACGCTTCCGTACCAAGAGCGAGATAGGAGGATGGGGAAGGATCGTCTCCAGGGAGCAGACGAAGCCAGCGTGCACGGGCTCCCTGGAATAAAAGACTCAATGGTCCGAATTGTGCGCGATACTCTCGGGCCGCGTCGAGATCCGCAAGGAGGGTGGACCAGGAAAACGCCACGGGCGCGAGTTTGGATTCGATCCACGGAGCCCAGGAGGGCCAGCGTTCCGCGATGGCGTGCCGGGCCTCGGCGAGGCGGCGCAGTCCCTCGGGCACGGAGACCGCATCGTGGAGGGAGAGAATCAGACGGCGCGGGGAGAGGTCCTGCAGATGCGCCTGATCGAGGAAGCGGAGATCGAGATCGAAAGCCAGCGCGGAGGAGTGGCGCGCAAGGAAGTCCGGATCCGGCGTGCGGAGCGAGGCCAGGGTGGGCACCGAGACGGAGGCTGAGGCGAGAGGCAGGTCGCTGCGCAGCTCGACGCCCGCCGCATTCAGAAGAGCGACATCGGATGCCGCGCGCGGAAGGTCGTCAAGCCGGGTGGGAACCAGCCAGCTTCGACGCAGTTGAAAGGTGTGATGAAGGGAAACGAAGGACTCGAGTCGGGCGGCCAGGAAGTCCGTGGCTTCTTCCACCGATATTCCGCATGGCAGGAGGAGGTGGGAATGGGCACGCACGTACCGTGGCTCCCGGGTGTCGCGCATCCAGGCGATTTCGCGTTCGGGAGTCCAGTCGGGGCGGAGGCGCTGGCGAAGCCGAAGCGCATCGCGGTCCCAATCCTCACGATCGATCCACAGGACGAGGAGTCCGTGCGGCCAGGCCTCGAGGCCGCCACCCGAGGCGATCAGCATTGGAGGACCGGAGGCCAGGCGAGTCAGGAGGGTGCGCTCGAGACGGCGGAAGCCGATCTCATCATGTACGACCCAATCCGCCGCAGTGCGTCCGGTCTCTTCCTGGATGAGATCGTCGAGGTCGTGGAAAGGGAGAGACAGGCGGTTGGACAGGGTTTGGCCGAGCGTGGTCTTGCCGCTGCAGCGATGTCCCACGAGAAGGACGCTGAAAGGGAGGGGCGTGGGAGAGGGAATCATGGGAAAAAATACGAAGCGCCAACGCGAGGGGAAAGATCGCGCATTCCGAATCCCGGAATGTTACATTTCCTCATTCGACGATTCATGGTGTTGCTCATGGACGATCTGTACGAGTTCCTTTCCGTTTCTCCCATTTCGGATCCCTCCACGCTGGTGCAGGCCGCACTCTCGGAGATCGATCCGGTGTCGGTGTTTCGAGCTCCGGATGGACGGGTTCTGATCGGATGGGGAATCGCGCGCGAGTATCACTGTCCTTCGGACGGTGGGGATTGGCGTGCGTGGCTCGCCACGGTGCCGTGGCAGGACGAGGGGACGCATCCCGGCGTTCGGGCACTGATGCAGGTGGGATTCGATCCGGCCCGTGCCGTGGGAGCGGAGTGGGGAGGGCTGTCCCAGGCCGTCGTTCGCATTCCCGCTCTCCTCTATGAACAGAAGGATCGCGAGGCCTCGATCATGCTGGTGGGGCGGGCGGAGGAACGTCGACGCCTTCGAGCCCTCTGGGAACGGATCCGGCAGGCCCCGCGTCCTCTTCCTCACGAGCCCATGCGCATTCATGAAGTGGAAGAACCCGACGCATACGAGACCCTGGTGCAGGCCTCGCTCGACGCACTCGGCGCGGAAGAGCTGCGCAAAGTTGTTCCGGCCTTCCGCATTCGATTTCGCCTCTCCCGTCCCCCCGAGCCCGGGGCCATGCTGCGCGCAGCCCTGCGACATCATCCCACCTGTTACCACGTCCTGCATCGTCAGGGAGACACGACGTTCGTGTCCGTCACACCCGAGACCCTGTTTACCTGCGTGCGGGGAGAGCTTCGCACCATGGCCCTGGCCGGAACCGGCAGTGCCGCGTCGGAGGAGGATCCGGCGCATCTGCTGCATGATCCGAAAACGATGCGGGAACACGGACTGGTGGTGGACATGCTCGCGTCTTCTCTGCGAGAGATCTGTGGCGAGGAACCCCGGGTTGGCACCTCGGGGCTCCTGCATGTCGGGGCCGTGATCCATGTCAAGACCGACCTCGTGGCGTCGATTCCCAAAGGCGTGACCGCGCTGTCTCTCCTCGCCCGTCTTCACCCCACGCCCGCCGTGTGCGGGGATCCCCGCGAGAAGGCCCTGGACTTTCTTCGACGCGCCGAGCCCTTCTCACGCGGACTCTACGCCGGTGTCTCCGGCTGGTGCGCGCCCTCCGGCGACGCCAACGCGTGCGTCACCATTCGCTCCGGACTCCTGCACGATCGCGACGCCTGGTTCTTCGCAGGCGCCGGTGTCGTGTCCGGCAGCGATCCCGCGCGCGAAGCCGAAGAAGTCGCTTTGAAACTCCGCTCCGCGCTCACTCTCATCCATCATTCCTGATTCTGCGGTTTTCGACTCTCATGCATTCCACCATTCTTGCGCATTGCATCGTCGACGAGCTCGTTCGGTGCGGACTTCGTCTCGTCGTTCTCTCTCCGGGATCCCGATCCACGCCCCTGGCCCTGGCCTTCGCGGCCCAGCCCGATATCGTCGTACGCGTGTCCCATGATGAACGGGGCGCTGCCTTCGAGGCCCTGGGTGCGGCCAAGGGAACCGGGCGTCCCACGGCTGTTCTCTGTACCTCGGGCACCGCAGCGGCGAATCTCTACCCCGCGATCTGCGAGGCACGGGCATCCCATGTGCCCCTGCTTGCCCTCACCGCCGATCGGCCCCCGCAAGAGCAGGACGCGGGAACCCCGCAGACCATGCCTCAGGACGGGCTGTTCGGTTCCATGGTGACTCATGCCCGAACCCTCACTGCCGATGCCGGAGGATCTTCGTCCTGGCGCGCCCTTCGGGCCGCAGTGTGTCAGGCCTGGTGGAGAACAACGCATCCAGAACCCGGTCCCATTCATCTCAACATTCCCTTCTCCAAACCCCTCGAGCCCGAAACACCGCTGCCGCTTCGCTACGGACCGGAGGCGGATCAGGGTCTGCGAGGGCGGGCGGAAGATCGCCCCTGGACGCTCCATGGGTCCATGCATCCCCGCGAGGACGAGGCCCTGCATCGGCTTCGGGCCCTCCTGCACGAGGCACATCGTCCCCTCGTGCTGGCGGGACCCAGTGCCCGTCCCTGTCGAACCCTCCCCGCGTTTGCTGCGGCGTGGAAGCTTCCCGTATGGGCCGAAGCCCTGTCAGGATTGAGAGGCACTGGATTCCCCATTCTCGAATACGGTGATGTGATTCTCCGCCATCCATCCCTGCCTGCTGCATTGCGTCCCGATCTCGTGGTGAGAATCGGAGCCACGTCCACCGGTATGCCCCTGTTGCGCTGGCTGGAAGAGACGGACCTGCCCATGGCCGTGATCGCCCCGTTCACCGCACGCAGTGATCCCGATCATCGGTCCGGGCTCACTCTGCACGGAGATCCCGATGAACTGCTGTCGGCGCTCGGCACGCCGGGACGGGTGGCGGATCGGGACGCGTGGATCCAGGCCCTGGCGGATCTCGATCGATGCGCCGGGACACGGATGCGCGAGGTTCTCGACGCGGGTCCCTTTTTCGAAGGACAGGTGGCACATGTCCTGAGCGACGCGATTCCGGACGCGACACGGCTTCTCGTATCCAGCTCCATGCCGGTGCGCGATCTCGAAACCTATTTCCATCCCAGCCACCCGAGTTCTCCTCTCCTCTTCAATCGCGGTGTGAATGGCATCGACGGAATCGTCAGCACGGCTCTCGGGGCCAGTGTGGCGGGGGATCCCGTGTGGGTGCTGATCGGGGATGTGGCTCTCGTGCACGATCTCAATGCGCTGACACGTCTGGCCCGGCATCGCGTCGTGCTCTTCGTGCTCAACAACGACGGGGGGCAAATCTTCGGACATCTTCCCGTGGCGACGCAGGCGGAGTTCACGCGTCTGTTCCGCACGCCCCATGGCATTTCCTTCGCCCGCCTGGCCCGGGCTCTCGACTGCCCGCACCTCGTCGTGGAGGATGCCGCCTCTCTCGCGCTCGCCCTGCACGCGGCGCGCGAGGCCGAGGGTCCCCTCCTGGTGGAGGTAAAGACGGATTTCGATGAAAGCCGACATGCCCGCACGGCGCTCGTGACCGCGATTGCTGAAGCCTTGCCGGAAGTACTTCCGGAGTATCGGACTTCGGAGTCCGAAATCCTTGCGGTGCGCACCCGGGCGGGCGCGACGCACGACGCGGAGGCGCTGCTCTTGCTGCACGGGTTCAGTAAGGATGGACGATCATGGAAGAATGTGGAGTCGGCGCTCCCGGAATATCGGCTCCTCCTGCCAGATCTACCAGGTCATGGGGGCACGCCACGGTTCGAATGCCCCGATCCCGTGGACCGGTTTCAGGAGCTCGGCGCCCGATTGCTTGATCGGGAGGCAGTCGAGAGCGTGACTCTGGTAGGGTATTCGATGGGAGGACGCCTCGCCGTGCTCTGGGCCGCGGCGGCTCCGCGCCGCTTCCGACGTCTTGCCCTGATCAGCACACGGCTGGGATGGGGAGAGGACGAGGATCCGCGTAGGCGAGCCGATGCCGATGCGCATCGTGCCCGCGAGATCGAGGAAAAGGGCCTGGAATCCTTTGTGCGGGAATGGGAGACGATGCCGGTGTTGCGCGAGGTTCGGACTCGTTCTGCAGAGGAGCGTCTCGTTCAACGCGAACAGCGTCGCTCTCAGCGCACGGAGGGCCTGGCCTGGGCCCTGCGGCATTTGGGGCCCGGGGTTCTGCCCGATCCCACCCTTGCCCTGGCGGCTCTCTCGATGCCCCTGCTTCTCGTGGTGGGAGAGGAGGATACGCGCACGCGCCTCGATGCCGAACGCGTGGCTGCCTCCCGCTCGGAGACGACGCTGGTGGTGATTGCGCGGGTAGGACACGACCTCCCCAGCGAGGCCCCGGAAGAGCTGGCTCGCATTCTTCGCGATTGGATGACAGAAAAGGACGGTGCGCGACCGTCTCGCTGATCAGCGCGAGATGACAAGGGGGAGGGTACGTGTTCCCGCGCTGCCCTCGATGACACAGTGGTAGCGTCCCGGTCTCAGAGAGGCGGTGGAGAGGGGAAGGTGATGCACACCACTCTCGAGATCCAGTTCCCGGGAGAGGAGACGACGGCCGAGGATATCCGACACGGAAATTCGCACACGATCCGCTCCAGGCAGAGTCAGGAGCAGCGTGCCCCCATCGGTGAGGGGCATGGGGGACAAGGACGCCTCGAGTGTGAGAGGCGATCCGGCATTGACAAACAACGGTGTAGAGGGATGTCGCGAGCCATCCATGTCTCGCTGCACGAGGCGATACCAATGCGCCTGGGAGGACGCGGCCGTTCGATCGATCCAGACCCAGCGTCGCTCTTCGTTGGAGTCACCGGATCCGGGCAGGACGTCGAGGGTCGTCCACTCGTGGCGATCGCGACTGCGCTGAATTTCGAACGCTTCGTTGGATCGCTCCATGGCGGTGGTCCAGCGCAGGACCACCTCTGAACCGCGACGCAGGGCGGAGAAGGACGCCAATTCGACTGGCAGGGGCGTGGGCGTGCCCAGCAGGATGCCATGTCCGAACGTGGCCACCCACACCTCGCTCGGATTGTCGGGATTGAAGAAGACGCGTTCGGGCTGGCGGAAGGGGAAACCAGCCACGGGCGTGAACGTGGGGGAGGCTGCGCGAATGTCTGCGGAATACAGGAGACCGCTGGACTCGGTGGTCACATACGCCCCTCCCGCCTCGGTGAAGGTGATGGAGGTGACGCCGGAATTCTGCAGGAGCCGGGTCCAGGTCTGACCCCGGTCGATAGTCCGATAGAGTCCCCCCTTGTCGTTGGGCGCTCCGCCCCATCCGCTCCAGACCCCTACGTACCAGGTGTTGAACAGGTGATCGGCCGGATCGATCACCACATCCTTTGTCCAGTACTGCATGTTTGGCGCACTGCGATCCTGCCAGGTCACTCCGTGATCGGTGCTGAGGAAGACCCCACTGCTTGCGGTGAATTGATTATTGACCCGGCGTCCGGAATACGTGCACAACAGGGATCCATCCTTGAGGACGATCATGGTGTGAGGATGGCCCTCGGTGCGCGGGGGATTTGTCAGTTTCGTCCAGATGGACGACGAACCATTCTGTCCCGTCGTGGTGCGATAGATCCCACCCAGGGTGGAATGTACCACGGCCGCGTACAGAGTGCCGGCAGTGGAAGGATCAGCGTCGATCCAAAATACCGGATGCTGAAAGTCGTGGAGGAGCTCCCAGGTTTTTCCGAAGTCCTGGCTCCACAGCACCTTTCCCTGTCCTCCGTCGATGGCGGCATCGGTGAGGGTGGTGCTTTGATAGAGGTCATGCACGGTCGAGGTGGCCGCGTAGATGAACTCGTTGAAGGGATCCCGGGCGATGCGGTACATGGTGTTCTGTGTGTGCCCGGTGAAGTTCTGGGTCCAGGTCGTGCCCTGGTCCTCGCTGTACGCTCCACGGATATCGGTGTAGCATCCGTACAACCGTCCCTGCTCCAGAAAGGCCACCTGCCAGCAGGAGGTGTTTTCGAGTCCGTTCGTGCCGTAGAATCGCCCCTTGGGTGTTGACACTCCCGCAGGATTCTGATGGGCTCCGTTCAGGTAGGCCTGTCTCCAGGACTGGCCTCCGTTCGAGGTGACATGCACGAAACCCAGATCGGTGATCACCGCACGGTCGGGATTGTCCGGTGCCATGGCCAGGCCAAGCGCATATTCCCCATAGGTCCAGTCGCGATCGCCCTGAGCGCCGGACCAGCCCGTGGCGATGTTTTGATTTCCGGTGGTGAGAAACACATTCTGCCACGAGGCGCCCGCATTCGTGGTGCGATACACGATGGGTGTGCCCGCCGTACTGCCTCCGGCGCACCAGGCGATGTCGGGATTGGCCGCGCTGGTGCGGATGAACATGGGATGGGCGCCCACCCCGAGTCCGGTGATCGACGAGGTCCAGACACCCGAGGAATTCATAGTGTAGATTTTCCGGTACATGCCATGGGAGGCCCCCGTCAGTCCCGCGCCCACGCTGCTCTTGAGTCCGGTGATGCAATAGGCCCGCACGGTCGAGCCCTGGCGTGCGGCTGCGAAGCTCACCATGGCCTCATCGGAGGGGATGCCGGTGGTGGGGGTGGAAAGGAAGGTGGTGCCGGCATTGGCACTGACGTAGAGCCCGATGTTGGTGCCGATGGTCACCGTTGACGCGTCCCAGGCCACACCCGCCAGGTGCAGTCCGTTGCCACCCGAGGTCGTGGCCACCTGGGAGAAGGTCTGGCCACCATTGCCGGAGAACCACAGGGTGGTGGAATTCGCGAGGGCGAGCAGGGCCGTGGTACCCGGGAAGGCGAGCAGGGAAATGGCCGATCCATTGCTGGGATCGGAGGACAGAGGAACCCAATTCACACCGCCGTCGGTGGTGCGCATCGGACGATTGGTGCCGCCCGCTACAGAAATGGCGTACATGATGGTGGGCGAGGAGGTGAGCTGAATGCCCGTGGTGGTGCCCGAAGATTGAAGCTGCGTGAAGGGAAGGGTGGTCCAGGCCGCGCCGAAATCCGAGCTCCGGTAATACGCGCTCATGTCGCTGTGAAGATACAGGAGTCCCCCGGAGCCGAGCGCGGGACCGAAGAGCGCGCCTCCTCCTCCCATGCCCCGGGCCGTCCAGTACTGGGGCTGGGCCGGGAGGGGAAGAGAGCAAAGGGAGAGCAGAATGAGGAGGAGGGAAGGGAAACGGACCATGGCAACCTCTCGTGGTTCATCTCCCGGAAAATACGGAAATCCTCACCAGAGTCAGGGGGAAACGAGGGACCTGATCTCGCGCAGCACGTGTTCCACCTCTTCTCTCGTGTTGTAGAAATGGGGGGAGAGGCGCAGGTACCCGGATCGTGCCGACACGGTGATCCTTCTCTCTTGAAGCCGATGCACGAGGGCGTCCGCATCGGGAACGGCAAAGGTGACGATACCCGCCCGTTCCTCTTCATTCTCCGGAGTGAGCAGGGCCAGGCCGCATTCCTTCGCGAGGGTGAACGCATGGGTCGCCAGGGCGCGGACCCGCTGGTGCACCTCCTCGAGACCTGTTTCGAAAAACAGACTCAGAGCTCCGTGATACATGAACATGCCGATGGAATTGTAGGTGCCGGTTTCGAAACGACGGGCGTCCCCATGCAGGGGTTGCTCATAATTGAAAAAATCGAAGGGCACCTCAGCGCTGAGCCATCCCACGTGGGAAGGAGTGATGAGATCCTGTACCTCCTTTGAGACATACACCAGGGCGAGGCCCTGGGGACCCATCTGCCATTTTTGCACTCCCGCTGAGAAGAAGTCCACCGGCGTCTCCGCAAGATTCAGTCCGGTCGCTCCCAGGCCCTGAATCCCATCGACACAGAGCAGCACGCCCCGGGTGCGACAGAGGGCGCTCAGCTCCTTCAGGTTGATCCGAAAGCCCGACAGAAACTGTACCCAGCTGACCGACACCAGACGGGTGCGGGGACTCATCAGATCCGCGATATCCTCGATCTCCACGCGCCCGTTGCGCTGAGGCGCGAAGAGAATCCGAACGCCATGCCGACGCAGGGCGAGAAAGGGCCAGACGTTGGCCGGAAACTCCCTCTCGACGAGCACGATTTCATCGCCCGGCTTCCAGTCCAGGCCGGAGGCCAGGAGGTTGAGTCCCTCGCTGGTATTCTGCGTGAAGGTGAGTCGCGAAGGCTCGGCTCCCACGAAGCGAGCGGCAAGGGTTCGCACCTCACCGATCACCTGCATGGTGTCGGGATAGATATCGATGTCGCCAAGCATGCGGCCCTGTCGAAATCGATCGATCATGGCGGAGACCGAGGTGGACCAGGGAGAGGTGGCGGCGTGATTCAGATACGTGTGTCCGGAATCCAGATAGGGAAACCGAAGGCGGGTTTCTTCGAGTGTCAGCATGGGAGTGGGGGATGGTGGAATCGGAGTGATGGAGTGGTTCAGCGTGGGGGAAGAGTGGGGCGATCGGAGCGAAGCAGGAACCCATCGAGGTGGTAGTCCTGCTCCCGATTCGTGACGAATTTTTCGGGCCAGTAGTTCCCCTCCACATTGCCGAGGGAATGGAGGGTGTCCAGCTTTCCATTGTCGAAGTCGATGATCATCAGGTCTCCGCTTTCGCGGCGCACCCCGTTCAGCAGGCGACCATCGTAGAGAAAGGTGAGACTGATGGCCGAGCGGTCGATGCGGACCCGGGACGCCTTGCGCTGGACGATCCAGAGGTGGAGCAGATCTCCTCGCATCTGGTCGTAGCGGTTGGGGGGACCCACGGAATCCTCTTCGGTGGGTCGGCTTTCGCTCAGAGCGAAGGCCTGGCCCGACACGATCACTTCGCGGAGTTCGTTCCCCGAGAGAAGAGCAGTGATGGAATCTCCCGTGATTTGCGTACGATCGTACCAGACAATGGGAGCGAGACGCAGATGCACGAGACTGTCGCGGCGCAGGAACAGTGCCCTGCCACAGCGGGCAGACAAGCCGGCCCGCACGAGTTCCACGGCCTCCTCCGCGAGGAAGAAATTCGAGGAATCCCGATGGGCCTCCATGTGTCGGGCGGTGAGATACAGGGTGTCGAGGCGAAGGGAATCCACCCGCCCCGAGAGCGAATCCCTGCGCAGCACCGTCGTGTCCACCTGCCAGAGCCGTGGGTGCGAGGGAAGGATGGACACATTGCGGGAATGCCAGTGAATAGCCGTGTCCGCGTTGATCGTCAGGTTCTCCCTCTTGCCGAGCAGGACCACCTTCTCGGTGGCCGTGGCCTTGCTACTGTCCCGTTCATACACGAGATCCTGGGAGAGGATGGTAACGAGGGAATCCTCGACAATGACATCCCTGCTGAACCAGGCGATCTTTCTTTTCGTGTCGTAGCGTCCCCTCTGGGCCTTGAGCGACACATGGCCGTCGCTCAGAAAAAGGGGCAGCGTGGAGCTGGCCGTCTTCGTGTCCCCGTCGTATTCCCCGCTGATGGCTTTCAGTACGAGGGTATCCTGGGTCACCACCACATTGCCCGACAAGCGGGCCGAATTGGCGGTGAGATTCTGCATCGCCCGATCGCAGGTGATGATGACGTCGTCCTGTTTCAGGCGGACATTTCCCACCAGCTCCCGATACTCGGTATTGTCCACCGTTTTCCCCACGAGACTGTCGGCATGAAGCACCGAGATCAAGGTGCCCTTCTGACTGAAGGCGGAGAGGGGAGAGAGGAAGAGGAGAAGAACGAGGAAGTGTACGGGACGTCGGGAACGCGAGAAGGCGGGAACGCGGGACCACGGGGGCAGGGGTGCACCGACCCGGCTGGCGGAGCGGAGGAGCGGGCGGTGACGTGGGAAGAGGTTGGGCATGGAGCGCGTACGCGGGATCGACATCGTGGACGAAGGATGGAATTGCAATTTGACACCTTCTCACCTACCTTACAACAATTCACGATGAACAGTGTCCGCACCTTTTTTCCTCGGATGAGTGGTTCCCGATGCGTCTCGCCTTTGTGTCCGACATTCACTCCAACTTCGATGCCCTGCGTGCGGTGTTCGAGGATATCGACGGGAGGGATGTCCATGAAGTGTATTGTCTGGGCGACATTGTCGGGTACGGGGCCCAGCCCCGGGAGTGCATTGCCCTGGTGAGGGACCGCTGTCTCGTCAGTCTTCAAGGCAATCACGACGTCGCGGTTACCGATCCCTCGTTTCAGGAGTTTTTCAGTACCCGTGCCGCCGAAGCCATTCGATGGACGGCCGCGCAGATATCGTCCGAAGACCGCCAATGGCTCGCCACCCTCCCCTTCAGCGTAACCAAGGGAGAATTGCATCTGGCCCATGCCTCGCCCGGGTCTCCTCGTCTGTTCGCGTATGTATTCAGCGAAATGGATGCCCGCGCCTATGCGGAGGCCTTCTCTCAGCGTCTCTGCGTGATCGGGCACACGCATTTGCCCAGAATCTGGCCTCTGACTCCAGGGGTATTTGGCTATGATTCCGAGCATCGGTTTATCCTCAACGTGGGAAGCGTAGGGCAGCCACGGGATGGAGATCCCCGGGCCTGTTACGGACTTCTCGACTCCGTGGCGGGGACGTTCGAGCACATTCGGGTATCCTACGATGTCAAGGCCGCCGGGGACCGGATCATTGCCGCCGGGCTACCTCGAGCCCTGGCGCAGCGGCTTCGGGAAGGGTGGTAGACGTGGAATAATTCCCCGGATGAAGGGGGACCGTGGATGCACGAGGATAGGTCCGGCCCGTTCCCGATGCGATGTTCGGGCTGGTATTCGGCGGAATGAGGAAGGGGGAGATCCATCATTTGCCTCCAATGGGACATTCCCGTATATTTCCGTTTCTGAGAGCATTTGCGCAATTTGTGCAAATGTCCCTTGGGGCGTAGCCAAGCGGTAAGGCATCGGCCTTTGGAGCCGACACGCGGAGGTTCGAATCCTCCCGCCCCAGCCGGTGGCGCCCTGTTCATGGCTGGAATGCAAGGATCACAGGATGATAATCGAAAACGGCAAGACGGAACTGACGGTGGTACACGGGAGAAATTCCCAACCCCTGGCGACGCGCATCGCGGATGCGCTGGGATGTTCCCTGGCTGTCTGCGACATCAAGAATTTCAGTGATGGAGAATTGTGGGTGAAGTATCGCGAGAACATTCGCGGTCAGGACGTCTTTATCATTCAGAGCACCCAGCCTCCGTCGGACAACCTGATGGAACTGCTCATCCTCATCGATGCGGCGAAACGTGCCTCAGCCAAGCGAGTCACGGCGGTGATCCCGTATTTCGGATATGCGCGGCAGGATCGCAAGGACCAGCCCCGGGTGTCCATTACCGCGAAGCTCGTCGCCAATCTGCTCACCAGCGCCGGAGCGGACCGGGTGGTCGGCATGGACCTGCACGCCCATCAGATTCAGGGATTCTTCGATCTTCCGTTCGATCACCTCTACGCTTCGCCCGTGTACAACAAGGTGTTTCTTGCGCTCGGCATTCCCGATCTGTCCGTGGTGTCGCCCGACGTGGGTGGCATCAAGATGGCCCGGGCCTATGCCAAGCGTCTGAGCGCCGAGTTGGTGGTGATCGACAAGCGGAGGCCGAGTCCCAACGTCGCAGAAGTGATGAACATCATCGGGCACGTGGAAGGGAGAAACATTCTGATCGTCGACGATATCCTCGACACGGGGGGGACCTTCAGCAATGCCGTGATTGCCTTGAAGAAGGCGGGCGCGAAGCGCATTTTCGGGGCCTGCACCCATGCCCTGTTTTCGGGAGATGCCCCGTCGCGCCTGGTGGATTCGGGGCTCGAGAAAATGTACGTCACCGACACCGTGCCTCTGCGGCCCGAGGCCGAAGCCACGGGGCTGGTGGAAGTGATTTCGGTGGCGCCGATCTTCGCCGAGGCGATCAAGCGCACCCATTCCTACCAGTCGATCAGCAGTCTGTTCGACGTGGACAAAGACAAATCAATGTAGTTGGTTATACACGATTCAGGAGTCCTACCGTGGCTGAAATTACCTTACACGCAACCATTCGTCAGGAACTTGGAAGGTCCAAGTCCAACGAGTACCGTCGCGATGGCATGGTTCCGGGCATCTTTTATCAGCGCAACCGCGAGAACATCGCCTTCGTGGTGAAGTCTCTCGATCTGCGTCCGCTGGTGTACAGTGCCGAATCCCACCTCGTCCGTCTCAAGCTCGACAATGGAACCCAGGAAATTTGCATCATGCGCGAAGTCCAGTGGGATCCCGTCAAGGATGTGGTGACCCACATCGATCTGCAGGGACTGGTCATGGATCAGAAAATGCGGTTCGAAGTCGGCGTCGTGCTTTCGGGCACGCCGCAGGGCGTCCGCGAGGGTGGCCTCATGCAGCAACTGATGCACAAGGTCGAGATCGAATGTCTGCCGAACGAACTCCCCGAGCACTTCTCGGTGGATGTTTCGGATTTGGGTCTGGGTCAGGTGCTCACTGTGGGCGATCTGCCGAAGGGCAACTACGAGTTCATGTCCGAGCTCGATCAGCCTGTCGTCACCATCACCCATCCGCGTGACGAAGCCGCCGAAGGCGACGAAGAACGTCCGGCCGAGCCCGAAGTCATCGCCCGCGGCAAGGCCGCCGACGAAGACTAATTCCCGCGATTGGCGGTGCTGCCCATCACGCTCCGGCGTCGTGCGTTCGAGCTTCATCCGGACTGGGTGGTCGTCGGACTCGGGAATCCCGGGGCGGAATACGCCGCCACTCGACATAACATCGGCTTTCGGGTTATCGAAAGACTCGCGGATCGCCTGGCGGTCCGCGAGTTTTGTTTTGAATCCCCCTCCTGGCTGGCTTCGGGCCGCACCGAGCAGGGCACCGCGTTGCTCTGTCTGCCCGCCACATACATGAACCGCAGCGGACTGGCGGTGCACGTGCTACGGCGGCGCTATCGTGTGCCCCTGGAGCGCTGTCTCGTGATCTGCGACGATGTGCACCTTCCCCTTGGCACCCTGCGTCTGCGACGCAAGGGGAGTTCGGGGGGACAGAAGGGGCTCCAATCCATCATCGATCGCACCGGAAGCGAGGAGTTTCCCCGGCTCCGCTGTGGCGTCGGACCCCGCCCCGAGGGAATCTCCCTGCCCGACTTCGTGCTGGCACCCTTTGCCGCAGAAGACATCGAACGGGGAGATAATATGGCGGAGAGGGCGGCTTCGGCGGTGCTGCATGTGATGGCGCGGGGCGTGGAGGACGCCATGCAGACCTTTCATCGCGCCTAGCACGGGAGAGAAACGCCTGTTCCTTGCTTATGTCGTTGGTATTCCTCATTTTTGTCTACTCCCCTGCTCGGGAGAATTGCCTCCCGGGCCGAATGTATCACCAGACCAAAGGGTACCCTTCCCATGAAAAAGTATTATGAGTGCACGTTCATCGTGAATCCGGGCTTGGACGACGCCCAGATCGAAGCCACCATCAAGCAGGCCGAAGACACGATCGTGAAGAATGGCGGACAGATGGTGAACGTGGACCGGATCGGCCGTCGCCGTCTGGCCTATCCGATCATGAAGAAGCATAACGGATTTTACGTGACGATGGAATTCGATGCCGAAGGCCGCGCCATCGAACGCATCGAACGTTTTCTGAAATTGGACGAAAACGTGATGCGGTATCTGACGATGACGCTCGACGCGCGCGAACTCGCTGCCAAGCGTGCCCGGGCCGCCGCCCTTGCCGAAGCCGCAGAGGCCGCTGAAGCTGCCAAGGCAACCGAAGCCGCCAAGGTCACCGAAGCCGCCAAGCCCAAGGACGTGGTCGCGGAAGAGAAGCCGCAGGACTGAGGACTGCCGTCCGCCTCGCGCGGACCCCGATGCGATGCCCAAGTTGAGAACCGTTGAGGAAAGGTTATGCCAGATCTGAAAATGCCGGAATTGAACTACGTCCTCATCGTCGGCAATCTTACCAAGGACCCGGTGTTCCGTACGACCTCCAACAATACCCCGGTGGTGAATTTCTCCATCGCCTCCAATAGGCGCTACCGCGATCGCTCGAACCTCTGGCAGGAAGATGTCTGCTATCTCGGCGTCGTGGCGTGGAACAAACTTGCCGAAAGCTGTCACCAGCGACTGCGCAAAGGCAGCGCGGTGCTTATCGAAGGGGAATTGCAGACGCGGACCTGGAAAACCGAGGAGGGCAACCATCGCAGCGTGCTCGAAGTGAAGGCACGTCGCATCCAGTTCCTGAACAAATTACCGCGCACCAACGGCACGGGCGGCTATTACGACGACCTGGAGGGCTCCTCGGTCACCGAGGACGATCTCTTCGAATTCTTCGAGGATCACGATGCCCACCTCTTTCCGGAACCTGAATGTGATTCCGGACGCCGTCCCGCCGAAGACACTGCAAATCAATAACACGATCATATCGGAGAACGGACAATGAAGGTCATTTTACGTCAGCACGTGGAGTCCCTCGGGACGATCGGCGACATCGTCACCGTCAAGGACGGCTACGCGCGCAACTACCTCCTGCCGAAAGGCATCGCCTACATGGCGACCGAAGGAAATCAGAAGGTGCTCGATGAAGAGCGCAAGCGGCTTCAGGTGAAGCTCAACAAGGAGCTGAAGGAAGCCGAGCGCATCGCCGCCGAGCTCGAAAAGCATGACAACGCCATCACCATCGCCATGCAAGTAGGCGACGAGGACAAGCTCTTCGGCGCCGTGACGAAGGAAATGATCGCCGAGAAGCTGGGCGAAAAGGGCTTCGAGATCGATCGCCGTAAGATCGAACTCGACGAGCCCATCAAGGTGCTCGGCGTGTATACGATTCCCGTGAAACTGCATAGCAGCGTCTACGCGAATGTCAAAGTGTGGGTGGTCCGCGACTGATCGCGGCCCACCCCGAACGTTGGTTCCTGTCGGTTTCCCCCCTTTGTTCAATTGAGCGAGTTTGCACAATCATGGAAGAAATTCTGGATGCCTCGAACGCGGATCTGAAACCTGTCGAGATTGTAGAACTCGAGGAAGTAACCGTACGCTTCGCCGGTGATTCCGGCGATGGCATGCAGTTGACCGGGTCGCAGTTTACCTCGACCACGGCCCTCCTCGGGAATGACCTGAGCACATTGCCCGATTATCCCGCGGAAATTCGCGCCCCTGCCGGAACGCTGTATGGCGTGTCGGGATTCCAGCTGCATTTCAGCAGCAAGGACATCCACACGCCGGGCGATCGTCCCGACACCCTCGTAGCGATGAATCCCGCGGCCCTGAAAGTGAACCTGAAGGATGTGCGCGATGGGGGCATCATTATCGTCAATACCGATGCCTTCGATGCCAAGAATCTGAAACTCGCCAATTACAGCGTCAGTCCCCTCGAGGATGGCACGCTGCGTGGATATAAAGTGTTCGAGGTGCCCATCACCAAGTTGACCGTGACAGCCCTCGAAGGGATCGGCCTGTCCATGAAGGAAATCACCCGTTCGAAGAACTTCTTCGCGCTGGGCCTTCTGTATTGGCTTTATAACCGTCCCCTCGAACCGACCCTCGAGTGGATCACGCAGAAATTCGCAAAGAATCCCCTCATCGTTCAGGGCAACGAAAAGGCCCTGCGCGCGGGCTACAACTTCGGCGAGATCACCGAAGTCTTCACCACCCGCTACGACGTCAAGCCCGCCAATCTTCCTGCCGGCACCTATCGCAATGTCACCGGGAACGAAGCGACGGCTCTCGGCATGGTGGCCTCCGCCGAACTGGCCAAGCTCCCGGGCTTCCTCGGCAGCTATCCCATCACCCCGGCGAGCGATATCCTGCACGAACTGTCGAAGAAGAAGAAGTTCAACTTCCGCACCTTCCAGGCGGAAGACGAAATCGCGGGCATCTGTACCGCCATTGGCGCCGCCTATGGTGGATCCCTGGCCTTCACCAATACCAGCGGACCCGGCATGGCCCTCAAGCAGGAAGCCATCGGCCTCGCCGTGATGGTGGAACTGCCCCTGGTCATCGTCAACGTGCAGCGCGGCGGTCCCAGCACCGGCCTCCCCACGAAGACCGAACAGGCCGATCTTTTCCAGGCCGCCCTCGGCCGGAACGGCGAAGCGCCCCTGCCGGTGATCGCAGCCCAGAGCCCCGTGGACTGCTTCCATATGACGATCGAAGCCAGTCGACTTGCATTGAAATACATGACCCCGGTGATCCTTCTCACCGACGGATACCTCGGCAATGGCTCCGAACCCTGGCGGATTCCCGACGAGAAAGATCTTCCGGACATCTCGGTTCCCTTCCATACCGATCCGGAATCCTTCAAGCCGTATAGTCGGGACGAGCATCTCTCGCGTCCCTGGGCCATCCCCGGAACGCCCGGACTCGAACATCGGGTGGGCGGACTCGAGAAAGCGCATATCCATGGCAACGTGTCCTACGACCCCGCCAATCATGATTTCATGATCCACATGCGGGCCAACAAGATCAAGGGAATCCAGAACGACATTCCGGACCAGGACGTGTACGGCGCCCCTGACGCCGATCTCGCCGTGGTGGGATGGGGCGGAACCTATGGCGCCATCCGCGCCGTGGTGGAAAAACTTCAGGCCGAGGGACGCAGTGTGTCTCACGTCCATGTCAAGTACCTCTACCCCTTCCCGAAAAACCTGGGCGAGGTGCTGCGGAAGTTCAAAACCATTCTGGTGCCCGAAATCAACCTCGGTCAGCTGGCCTATATGCTGCGTTCGGAATATCTGCTCGAACCCCGCACCTACAACAAGGTGCAGGGTCTGCCGTTCAAACCGAGCGATATTGAAGCGGCCATTCGTGAAATTCTCGACAAGAAGTCATAAGCGGAGCCAACACCATGTCTACAGAACAGGATCTCCAGGTCATAGATTTGAATTACACCGCCAAGGACTTCGCCTCCGATCAGGACGTGCGCTGGTGTCCCGGCTGCGGTGATTACTCCGTTCTCGCCCAGGTGCAGAGAACCCTTCCTTCTCTCGGCGTGCGCAAGGAAGATATTGTGTTCGTCGCGGGCATCGGCTGTTCGAGCCGCTTCCCCTACTACATGAGCACCTATGGATTTCATGGCATCCATGGCCGAGCCCTGGCCATCGCGTCGGGCCTCAAGAGCAGCCATCCCAACCTTTCCGTGTGGGTGGCCACCGGAGACGGAGACTGTCTCTCCATCGGTGGCAATCACTTCATCCATACCCTGCGCCGCAACCTCGACCTCAACGTGCTGATGTTCAACAATCAGATCTACGGTCTGACCAAGGGACAGTACAGCCCCACCTCGCGGCACGGCCAGAAGACGCGGTCCAGCCCCCTGGGCGCCATCGATCATCCTTTCAATCCCGCCCTCGTCGCCCTCGGCGCCGAAGGGACCTTCGTCGCACGAAGCATGGACCGGGATCCGAAACACCTGATGTACACCATCACCCGCGCCGCCAAGCACCGCGGCACCTCGTACGTGGACGTGTTCCAGAACTGCAACATCTTCAACGATGGGGCCTTCGAACTCTACACCGAAAAGGAAACCAAGGCCGACAACGCCATCTTCATCGAACATGGCAAGCCCCTTGTCTTCGGAGCCAATAACGACAAGGGTATCAAGCTCGACGGCTTCCGCCCGAAGATCGTGTCTCTCTCCGAATACAGTCAGGACGACCTCCTTGTGTACGACGAGAAGAGCAAGGAGCTCGCCTTCATTCTCGCGCATATGAACGACACGCCGGGCTTCCCCATGCCCTTCGGCGTCTTTCTCGATATCGATCGCCCGGTGTACGAGGAAGAACTGTCCCAGCAGATCGGCTATTCCATTCGCAAGGATGGCAGAGGCACATTGCGGGATCTGTTCATGGATGGGAATACGTGGGAGCTGGAGTAAAGTGTAAAGAGTGAAGAGTGAAGAGGCGGACCTGTCCGCCTCTTTTTTTTACCCGCCGGTGACCATAGGTTATCTCGAACATTTTCCTGGAGGTCACATGAGCACTGGAAACGGAACGGCATCGCTTGGAGCGGCGGCATGGCTCGTGTTCATCGGTTTCGTCGTGCTTGGTGTAGGGTGGGCCCTCGGCCCTTCGGCCGGGGCGAGGGAGTCCGGGCGAATAGCACCGGAGCCCTCTTCCGAGGGCGAGGAACGCTGGCTTGGAGAACTGCGCACCCCCTATGGCAATGCCCGCGTGTGGGAGCGTTGGAATGGGGCGGAGGTGCGCTACACGGTCGAGGTGTATTCTCCGCGTCCCTTCGACGTGGCGTTTTCTCGGAATGACGAGGCCCTGCGCTTCGTGGGATTTCGGATACGGAGGTCTGAATATTTCCCCTGTCTCGCGCAGTATCCCGGGGACCTGATCGTGACGACGGAAGGAGGGGCTCGATACGAGGTTTCCTTCCGTGCGTGGAACAATGCAGAGGTGCGGATGTGGATCGAGGCGCGGGTGCGCGACGCCCGTGTGGGAAAGTTGGTGGTGGAACGGAAACCGATACCAGGGGCTCAATAGTACAGGAACAATGGGAATCGGGCCTCGCGCAGTATGGTGCTGGTGACGGATCCGAAGAGACGGTCCGTGAGTCCTCGCGAGGGAGGGGCGCCGAGGATCACCAGAGAAGGAGCGAGCTCGTAGGCCGCGTGGCGGATGGCGTCGATGGGACTCCCGCCTCGCACGAGCACGTTGGGACGGATGCCGTGGGCGCGCAGCAGGGCCGTTGCCTTGCTGATGGGCATGCGGTGTTTTTCCACGTTGTCGGCAATGCAGAGCAGAGTCACAGTGTAGGTTTCGGGAATTCGTGGTGTGGCGGCGATATAGGCACGGAGGGCCCGGGCCGAACCCAGGCTTCCGTCGTACGCGATAAGGACATGCACGGGGAGATCCATCGCGGCGGGCACAGCGAGGAGGGGACAGCTTGGAGTTTTCAGAAGAGACAGAAGGGTGGGAGAGGGGCTGTCGTCCGTGCTCCTCGAGAAGCGGGCGTGAATGCCGAGAATGGTCAGGTCCGCCGTCTTTCCTTCTTCATGCAGGGCCTCGGCCGCCGAACCGGTGGCGATCACGTCCTCGTACTCCACACGAGCGGTCTCGCATGCCTCGCGGAACGCGGTGATGATGTCCTCGGCCCTTCGTCGTTCCTCGGCGATCCGTAATGCGGCGGTTTTCTTTGCCAGGAGGATGGCGCCGGGCGGCGCGCCCGCTTCTTCCATCTCGATGACGCTGGTTTCCACCACGGCCATTCCGATCATCGTACCGCCGAAGACCTGTGCTCGTCGCAGTCCGAGGAGCAATCCATAGCGAGACTCCTCGCTTCCATCCAATCCTACCAGAATGCGCATGCCCATGGCTCCTCCATTCGTGGGGGTGAGGGAGGTCCCGGAATCACGATCTCCGGGTGTTATGGTCTGATCCAGATCCGCACACTGCGGGGAGGGAGCACCATGTCCTGACTCCTTCCGCCACGCAGTCGACTCCACGGGTGACCCGCGATGATCGAGGTCCCCGCGCGATCGCCATCGGCCACCAGAATCCAGTCCCCCTCCGGAGCCGAGAAGTTTTGAAATCGCCCGTTCTCGTCGCCTGTGTTCACGAGCACCAGCAGACGACGATCGATGCAGTACCCCAGGAGCAGGGAATCCCGTGGTTCCCACCACCGCACATAGTCCTCCGGTACCGCCTGCCCCACGCGAAGGCAGGAACCAGTAGCGCTCTGCCGCAGCGCGATGAGTCCCTTCCACCAGATGTTCATCGCCCGATAATCGCAGGGTGCGCCATCGGCTGGGGTGAGTCCGAGATTTTCCCACTGAAACAGATTCGGGGTCCGCAGGTTGTAGGTATCCCGCGCCCCATGTATCCAGATGGGACCGGTGGCGGTGCGCTTGGTGAGACTGGCGGTGCCGGCCGCGCCCTTGCTACGCATGAATTCCGAGCCACCGTGGAGCACCACGGGACCGAGCGAGGTGAGGAGCAGGGCCGAGGCGATGCGATACCGGTCCTCCTCCACGCCGAGCTCTCCGTTCCAGTCCCGTACGGCGAAGCGATCGGCGAGGGCCCAGTTATCGTGAATGTCCAGATAATTGATGCCATCGTTCGGAGTCCGCTCCTCGGGAAAGCGATTCGCGATGGCCCGCTTGGCTGCTTCCCGATTCCCGTTGCCTCCGGCGTAGCCACGATCTCGCTTCTTATCCTGCGGGGAGTCGGGAGAGCCACAGAGGGCGTTGCGGGTATCGTCCTGAAAGTAGGTGATGGGTGCGTCGGTCTTGTACCAGTTGTAATCGGGATTGGCTTCGTAGGCCGCATCGGCCGAGGCGATCCAGGGTTCGCCGTACACGATTTTGTCGGCTCCGAGGGCGCGCTTCAGATCGAGCAGGGTTTGCTTGTCGGTGAGTCCCGCCAGATCGATGCGGAATCCATCCACCCCGTACTCATCGATGAGGGCCCGGCACTGATCGATAATCCAGCGCGACACCATGGGACGGTCCTCACTCTTGGTTTCGGTGCCATAGTCTCCCACGGGGCGCAGGGAGTCGTCGCTGCGATAGTAGTAGGCCCGATCGAACACCGAAAAGTGGTGATGAAACACGCGGGCATCCATGCGCTCGGCTGTGTGGTTGAACACCACGTCCACCACCACCGCGATGCCGCGCTCATGCAGGGCCTGCACCAGGTCCCGAAACTGTTCGTTCTGGGCCCCCTGCTCGCTCCCCTTCACGCGATAGCGGCTTTCCAGGGCCAGGGCATGGGAGGTGCGATAGCCCCAGTCGTAGTTCGAGTGATGGATGCCCCGGGCTATCATATCGGGATCATCGCGGAAGGCGGCCTGCCATTCCTCGTCGGGATACTGCAGGAATTCCTGCACCGGCAGCAGGTGCACCACATTGATGCCCAGATCCGTCAGATGATCCAATCCCACCGGTTCTCCCTGGCGATTGCGGAGTCCGGGAGTGGCGAATCCCGCGAAGGTCCCGCGCAGGGAGTCGGGCAGTCCCGGCAGGGCCAGGGTGAAATCCTCCACATGCACTTCGTAGGCGAGCACATCTTCCATGCGGGGGATACCTCCGGCGAGGGGCCGGGCAGGGGTGGTGGGAGGGCGGATGCGGCAGCGTCCGTACGTGTCGTCGGACACCCGAGCATAGGGATCGGTGACATGCACGGGCACCTGTTCGAAGAACTCCGTGCCGGGCAGGTTCGGACCGTGGACGGTGAAGTCGTACCAGAATCCGGTGAGATCCCGAGGCAGGGTGATGTCCCACAGGCCCTGGTCGTCGCGCACGAGCGTGAGCGTGTCGGAGGCCGGTCCGGTTCGCTCCGGATAGAGATACGCACGGATTCGGGAGGCCCGAGGGGAGAACACGCGCAGCGTAGTGGAGGAACGATCGCGGGACACCTGGGCACCCAGTGGCTTTTCGGACACGAAGGTCCGAAACCATCCGTCGAGGGAGAGGGGAAGCGGGGGCTGTCCTCGACGAAGCAGGGTTCCGCCGCCCCTCGGATCGAGGGAATCCGCCGGGACAAGGCGGACTTCTCCGCGTCGAACCCACAGCACACGATTCACGGCAAGGGGGCGTCCCTCTCCATCGCGGAGCGAATAGGCCGAGGGATCGCGGTCGATGGGTACGGTGTCGGGCTCTCCCAGCAGGCGGATGTCGCGGGGTCCCACGATTTCCGCCTTCCACCGAATGCGGGGGTGATCGGCGAAGAGCACGAGATTGCCACTCTCGCGATTGGGTGCCTGGTGAGGCGGATCCAGCCAGCGGCCCTCGTCGACGCGGAATTTAAAAGGAGTCCCAGGTCCGAAATTCCCTCCGCCCCCAGGCGGCAGGGCCAGGGTCCAGACCGTGCCGCGCGGCTGGAGTCTCCACCGGCTCTCCTCCATGTCGGTGCTCCACTGTCGCATGGCCCCGGTCACCACCACGGTGCGCGGAGTGACCCCATACACGGCGGGATCGAACACGAAGACGAGGGTATCTCCCCGCACGGCATATCCCTGGATGCGCTCCGCGGAAGTGAAGGGCACCTGAGCGAGAAGGGAGGAAGACAGGAACGCGAGAAGGAGAATGGTTCTCACGCCGAGGGGGATGCGCGTCATGCCGGAATCCGGGATTGATGGGACGGAAGGAAAGATGCGAAATCGGAAGGAGAAGGGCAATTCCCCGGATCGGTTGAAGGGGGTAGGAGGAGATTGGAAGAATTTCCGATTTTCGATTTGCGATTTCCGATTTGCGATGTTTCGCGCTGCACCCCTCTTCAATGTGTCAACACATAGAAGGATGATACAAAATCGCAAATCGAAAATCGCAAATCGCAAATCTCCAATTCCCTTGACATTCCCCCGCCAAATGTCTAAGCTTGCCACATATCGATGA
>CAYQST010000028.1:0-39236 GCA_964420295.1 uncultured Chromatiales bacterium
CGCCGCCCCAGGTGAGTGTCGTCTTCGCATCGCCGATAAGCCTGCGCGCCCGAGCCAAGAACGACGGGCTGATGTGCTCGTCGGCTTCCCAGACAGTTGGGGTGATCGCGTCGCAACCTGCGGCGATTGCTTCAGCCAGGGCGGTCTTTCCCGACCCCCGCGCGCCAATGATGGCAACAAGGCCGGGGTTCAGAGGGATTTCAGTTGTGGTCGCCCAATCCGCATGGTCGAGACTGACATTCGAGATGATCTGCGAAGGCATGGCCGAGTGTGGCGGTTTCTCGCCGATATAAGCGCGACCTGCAGGGTCGATGCATGCCTGACGGAGTGTATCGAAATCGAGCGCACCTTTGATCCAAGAGAAGCGATTGTCGACGGGTCGGCCCACGGCGTCTTGGTCATGGGCGTCGCTGCCGTGGAGACATGGCTTGCACCCATTATATCGCACGCGCAGATCCTCAATGGTCTTGTTTCGCTGACCGATCCAGAAGTCGCGCTGTGCCGGACTACTTGAAAAGATAATGTGGGCGAACTTCTCTATCTCTTGACGGGTGGTGGCATCGGCTGCCTGTCGGACGCCAGACGTGCCATCATTCGTGCCGCCAGCGACACCGATCAAGATGTTATTCATCGCCCATTCGCTCTCGCCGATAACATTGCGAAGCTGGTTAAAATTTACCTTGAATTGTGTCGCACCATGTCGTAGGGCAGCGCCATCATCGCTGATTGTCGGATCTGCACACCTGCCCAACTTGATTAGCTCCTCGCGCGTACAGTCGAAGCAGTCGTTGTATGCGCGAAACTGCAGTCGAATAAGGATACGTTTTACCTCGGCCAGGTGGTCGGGATCTTCGGGGCTGATAAGCAGGTGGACGTTAACGGGGCTAGACTTCGCAGCCACGTCGAGGCGTAGCTCGATGTTCGGGAACAATAGCATCACGCCGGGTAAACGACCATTGTCCTTGTGCCTAAGGAATTCTTCGTAGGTATCGGTGACGTAATAGTCAGTGACGCCGATCGCCTCAATCCTTGGCGTCAGGCCTTCTAGCGTCGTAAGATATTGCCCCCAAGGATCGGCGGCACCGAACTGATCATTCAGAACGGTCCCGGGCGCATGTATATGCGGCTCCCATCGGTGCCACTCCGAACCCCGGCTGATCATGCACATACTTTTGTTCTCTGCTCGGTCATAATACCGTTCTACTCGATTGTTCATGTGCCAAAGATAGGTGAGCGATGGCTGACCCACGCGAACCGTTCGTATTGATCAACATCGTGGCTGATCTGCCATTTGCTCGACCACTTTGTTGGACAATTATGATCTACAAGGTTACTATCCATCTGGAGAATTCATTCTTCGTGCGATCCCCCACTTTCTGCACACCATTACGGCGAAAGCCACTACTGCCATGAATCCACACGTAGCCGCCAAGGTCCGTTGGAAGATAGAAATCTCCATAACGAATCATAGCTACTTTTCTTCGTTCGAAACTCCCGAAGAAGTATCCGAATTCAAATAGAACGTTAAGATTCGGGAGCTGTTTTGTGGCACCTCTAATCGTGCCTGTAGACTCGGGAGAGAACACCAAAACTGCGCCGTCCACACCTTGTTTGATCTTTTCGAGTTCGTCCAATAATAGTTGACCCGGAGTGATAGAGTCCCACCATGGCACGAACTCAACAGTAGCAGACGTCAACTCTGCAACGATTTTCCTAGCTTGAGATTTGGCGGCGGCAGATGAACCGATGAATAGCTTGGTAATTGGCATAGCATTGTCCATAGTATGTTAGAATGCAGGGACCAACATTAATTCGTGGCGTGTTTCATAAAAGACGGCACCATCCCTTGCGGCTTCGAGCTTCAACGTCGATCGGTCCAAGTAGTTCGGTATGTAACATGGATCGGTATAAGACACCTCTTAATAGTTATGTTCAAATTTCAAGTGCAACACATTTCCTCAAGAATCCCGGAAGCAGGAGTTGGCCCCATGTCCTACTGCCACTTGACCAGCACCGTAGTTGAGACCATCCGCCAGATTCTCGCACGGATCGACTCCATCCCTTCCATAGCCCATCTTTATGAGCGAGTTGTGATGAGAGAGAGACGAGTACGCGTAAGAGTTTCCCCAAACATCAATACACTTCCAACTCTTATTTGTATCCGCAAGATGCAGCCAGCCGGCACCAATCCTCGTTGCATCTCGCCTCACTTCAGCATACATCGTGCACGCCATCCAGATATGTTTCGGAAAAGATATTTAAGTCACGAATGAAATAAAACAAGCGAAGCTAGCTGCTAATCCAGATAATTATCCCAATCCACTCTGCTTCCCACTGCTCAAGTTTCTGAGCCCCCCTCCTTCTTTCCCCTCAATCCCGTACCTTACGCCTTTCCCCCTTCCCCACTTGTGTTCCGAGAGAAGGGGCTCTGAAGCGTAACCAGTAAAGATAGAGGTCTCTCATGCACTTCGAATTTCAGAATCCTACGAAGATCATCTTCGGCTCGGGCAGCCTGGCTAAGCTTGGCGCCACGGCAGCCACCATCGGCAGGAAGGCCCTGCTCGTCACGGGCGGGGGAAGCGTACGGCGCAATGGCGCACTGGATCGGGCTCTTGCGAGTCTCGCGGAGGCGGGGGTGGCCGTGGTGGAATGCCCGGGCGTGGAGCCGAATCCCCGGCTGGGCACGGTGAGGCGCGGGGCTGAGCTTGCTGCGGCGGAGAACTGTGATCTCGTCATCGCTCTCGGGGGCGGGAGCACGATGGATGCGGCCAAGGCCATGGCGGGCATGATCTTTCATGAGGGCGAGCCCTGGGAGATGTTCGCCAGCGGCTCACATCGGCAACGACCGCCCTCCCGGGCCCTGCCCGTGATTACCGTGCCGACTCTGGCGGCCACGGGCTCAGAGATGAACGCGGGGGCTGTGGTGACCAACGAGACCACGACGGAGAAGTCCTTCGTGTCCGCACCCGCGCTCTATCCGAAGGTGGCCATCGTGGATCCCGAGCTCACCGTGTCCGTGCCTGCGGATCAAACGGCCTTTGGGGTCTGCGATCTCATCACCCATGTGACCGAGGGGTACTTCAATGGCGAGGACGGGACTCCCCTCCAGGATCGCTTCGCGGAAGGGGTGATCCTGACCGCCCTCGAATGGGGTCCCCGCGCGGTGCGGGACGGGGCGGACCTCGAAGCCCGGGCCCAGATCCAATGGGCCTCCGTGGTTGCTCTCAACGGATGGGTGCAGGTGGGTACCCGCGCGGGCTTCCCCGTGCACGTGATCGAACATACCCTCTCGGCCCACCACGACGTGGCCCACGGCGCGGGACTGGCCGTGGTCAATCCCGGCTGGATGCGCTTCGCCGCGCAGTCCCGGCCCGAGCGTTTCGCCCAGTTCGCCTCCCGGGTGATGGGCGTCGCGGGAAACGGTCGCTCCCCCGAAGCCCTCGCCGCCGAAGGCATCGATCGCTTCGAACAATTCCTCCGCGACCTCGGCTGTCCGACCCGGCTCAACGAGCTCGGCATCAGCGGGGACCTGATCCCGCGCTATGCCGAGGATGCGCTACGGCTGGGGGGGAATGCGGGACAGCTCCATGGGCGTCCCGTTATGCGGCAGGAGGATATCGTGGCGGTGTTGGAGGGAGTGAGGGGAGAAGTGAATAGGTGAATAAGTGAGTGAGTGAATGAGGGAATGGGTGAATGAGGTGAGCTGGTCCAGCGACCTTGGGCACACAATAACCCCAATGGTGATTCAGTGGTGAGTGAAAACACCATCTATCAAGCGATGTTTCACGTATTCACGTGTTTTACCATCGGTGAAAACACGTAATAGAGTGAAAAGGCCCTGGATGGTGACGACGTGACGATGACGTGAGGGAATGAGGGAATGGGCGATGAAATTGGGTGTTGCGTATCCTGCAACACCGTGGTACATTGCACCCGAAGAACACGGAATCCATCAGGGAGGGTGGTGTGTGGGAATTGGACCTGCGATGGTTTATCGCATCGACGTTCAAAAAGGCACCGAGGCAGCCTGCTTTGCGATGCTGGAGCAACCTGACGCGCCTTTTGCATCATCTGAATGAGGGTCCCGTGCTTCAGTCCGTTCAGTTTCGTTTCTGTAAAAGCGAGGGCGATGCCGTGTATCGAGTGTCCGGTGGCGATCGAGCGGGAGAATGTGCTATGAGATTGTACGTCGCTATGGATCCCGTTCGGCATCGCGCCTATCCCCTGCTGTTCGGCACCAAAGGAAAATCGCAATCCTCAGATATCGCGCGGGCAAAACGCCTGGCCGCATCCATCAGAAAAGGATGAATGTCATGGAAATCCCCAACTACGAAAAGCAGATCGCGGATGCACTCCAGGAACCCGCGCTCGAAGACTCCTTGCGCACTCTGAGAAAGCAAAGCGCACTGGTCGATGCCCTCACGGCTCTGCGCCTGCGCCGTGGACTCACACAGCAGGAGATGGCCACGGCCCTGGGCGTGAATAAGAGCACACTCAGCAGATTCGAGAGCTCGCTCGACGACGACCTGCGCCTGGGTATGCTGGTACGCTATATGTCCCTTCTGGATATGAACACGACCATCCGGTTCCACCCGAGCCATCGCTCGTCCGCCACCCGTCTGCGCACCCTCCTGACATCAATGGAGGCGCAGGTGGAGGAGCTGTGCGACTTCGCACGGACCTCATCGGACCCCGAACTCCATCACTCCATCCTCCGATTCATTCGGGATCTGCAAGGCGTTCGGCGTGCTACGGACCCTCGTGGAACGTCCCCGGCGCGACGGAATGGGAACCGGACCCGAGAGGAGCGTATGATCGAGATTCGCGGCCGCTCCACGAACCGGAGACGCAAGTCCAAGGTGATGCTCCCGGAAACGGTGGCGTTGAGGGTGGTAGTGGAAGAGGAGGGATTGGGTGAATGAGTGAATGAGTGAATGAGTGAATGGGTGAATTGGACTGGTCCCGAGAAGTTGGACACACAAAAAACCCAATGGTGATTCAGTGGTGGAGGTGTGACTATGACACAAATACAAAGCGTGCGACGATGACGAGTTCACGTGCCAGACGGTAGTCTTGGCCGATAGCTCGAACGATTGCTGTGATCGCCAGAAAGACGATCATGTGCCTTCCACGTACCCTCTGATGTCGAGCTGATCGAGCAATGCCGTTACTCGCTCAAACGCGTCTCGCTGAAGCCGAGCCCGTTCTTCCCTGTCTGATAGCTCCTCGAAGGTGACGACATGAACCGGCCCCATGTGGTCTATGCTCAGCCACTTTGATCGAATCTTCGAGAGTCCCTCCTGGACAAGACCATGGGTGAGCACCTCACGAAACTTCTGTACGAGTGCTTCGGGTCCATTCGCGTACGCTTTGACACAATAGTAGATGTCCCAGGCATCCTTCTCCTTCATGCGATCATACAGGGCCATCCCTTTCATCACGATGAACGGGACGACATCGCTCAGTTGCACATCCACAGTATTGAGTGCACCGTTTGGCATCCTCCCGGAAACAGAGATCCGAGTATGGTATGCCAACGCGAGTTCACATCCACGGGCCTTTCGTGGTGTGATGTCCTGAACCTTCTGGTGCCGATGCCCTTTTCCTGTTCCCCCATATTCTCCGGCGAGAAAATCCACCTGCACATCGATCGGATCACCTGAATCGATCGTCACCGATTTGATAAATTGGAATTTCTGTGTGCCTTCCTGGTACCCATGCTTTTCGAGATTTTCCCTGATGGTATGGTATACATCGGCGGCGATCTCATCCTTGTCGAGCGCCAAATCGATGTCGGTGCTGCCAACATGTCCAGACCCAAACAGGAAAAACGGTACCCAGCCGCCGATGAGAACCATCTGCTCCCTATACTCGCCAAGGATCTGCATGAGTTCGACGAGCACGTTTTTTGCGGCTTCTACTTCACGAGTGCCGTATTCCGACTTTGAAACCATCGTTTCTCCAGAACCTGTTTCATGAGGAATTCGGCAGCCTCTTCTCCCCTGCCTCTGTAGCTTTTTAGGTCGAGATATGCCTGTACGTCGGAGACAACCTTCAATCCTTCATACTCGGAACAATCATAGAACACGCCCTGATCATACGGTTTCAGAAGGATGACGTTCGCACCCGAGGACACATGCTTCAGATCACGTGCGTTTGCGACGACTCCAGGATCACCATCGATGAACACGAACGACTTGTTCATCCTCACGTGCGGCGCCATACGGGCTGCGGCCGAAAAAAGCGCCAGCGCATATCGGACATCGTTCGATCGACACCAGTCAGCAATTCCTGCTTCCCGTGTCGAAGCATCGTCGAGGGAGAAGTACTCGCAGAATGTGCTTCGCTTATACCGGTAGCCCTCTGCCCACACATCGATCAGTGCTCGCGGTGATCGCACCTGGATGCGCCGCTCCTTCTCCACCACAAGTTCCTCGTCGAGCAAGCGTTGTTTGATGCGGGACACCAGACCGATGCTGATATCGGCCTCAATGGCCAGTTCCTGCACCTGCCACCACTTCCCGACATTCGCGAGAAGCACCCTGAGGATCCGGCTTGACTTCGGTGAGAATGCGGATTTGATCGGGCGGCTCTCAGGGCGTGGGTTCTTTCTTCCACCTATATCGATATACGAACCGGGCATCGGGAGGAGGCAGTTTCCAGCTTCGTCGATGCAGCCGATGCCTTCCTGCCTGCAGACATCCATGCCAGCATCACTGATATAGGGGGCGGCGAAGACAGGAAGTGCCTCAGTATCCGAGAAGGCACTCTGAAACGATCGCAGTTGCGAAGCCGCGTTCCGGATGAGCCCCGGTAGTCCTTTTTCTTTGTACTCGATGAGAAGTTCGATTTGCCCCCCCGACCAGGTCACTGTACAATCAGCATCGATTGCTCCAGGACCGAGACGCACATTTCGTCTGATGCTGGTCAGTACTCGGTCTCCGGTTCTCCTGAGTACCTCACTCAGTTGATGAAGGATCCGATCGATTCCAGGTTTATTGATGGGTTCCATTTTTACTCTGTTGGCTGAATTACCACTTGGTGAAAGCAAAAATATAGTGAAATACAATATCCATCAAGCATTATTTCACTTATTTACTTGTTTTACCCTATGTGGAAACACGTAATAGAGTGAAATATCCTTCGACTGGTGACTCGCAGTCGTGACGTGGGGGAATGAGTGAATGAGTGAATGAGTGAATGGGTGAATAGGTGAATTGGACTGGTCCCGAGAAGTTGGACACACAAAAAACCCAATGGTGAAAAGCCCTTGGCTGGTGACGACGCGGCACTGACGTGAGGAATGAGAAAGGGAGGCGTAGGCCTCCCTTTCGCGTTCAACGGGACGATTCTTCCCAGCGTTCGAGGAGGGGCGGGAGGGCCTGGCGCATTTCGTCGCGGACGCGTCGGAAGACGGCCAGAATGTCTTCGTCGCTACCCTGGGCCTGGGCGGGATCGTCGAAGGGGAGGTGGATGCGGGGAGCGGAGCCCAGCCAGAGAGGGCAGGCCTGTTCGGCATGGGAGCAGACGGTGATGACGAGGTCCACCGCGCGGTCGCGATACACGTCGAGATGCTTCGAGGTGTGACCCGAGATGCGATGCCGAGCTCCTGCATTACCGCGATGGCGCGGGGATGGACCACGCCCGGGGCGGTGCCGGCCGAGAGGGCCTGCCAGCGATCTCCGAGGAGAGCGTTGATCAGACCCTCGGCCATCTGGGAGCGACAGGAATTGCCGGTGCAGAGAATAAGGACCATGCGCCTCATGCGGGCTTCACACCCGTGACGGTGATGCTGAGCAGACGGGCCCCGCCCAGGTGGCGCTCTTCTTCGGGAAGGGCGGAGACCAGGGCTTGGAGGGTGGACTCGGGAATCACGATCTCCTTCTGCGTGGCAACGGTTACCTGCGTGAAGCCGGTATCGGTGATGAGGGCGAGATAATCCTCGCGACGCTCGGCCCCGGCCACGCAGCCGGCCCAGAGCTCGGCCACCTGACGCAGGGAGGCGGGCATCTCGCCTTCCACCACGATGTCGGATACGCAGAAATGACCGCCGGGACGGAGGACGCGATAGATCTCCGCGAAGGCTCGGCTCTTGTCGGGCACGAGATTCAACACGCAGTTGGAAATGACCACGTCCACGTCGGCCTGGTCCACAGGCAGAGACTCGATCTCGCCCAGGCGGAAGTCCACGTGGGTCAGGCCCAGCTTCTCTTTGTTCGCGTTGGCCCGCTCGAGCATCGCGGGAGTCATGTCCACGCCGATCACCCGGCCGGTGGGTCCCACCAGGGATGCGGCGATGAAGACGTCGTTGCCCGCCCCGCTGCCGAGATCGAGCACGGTCATCCCGGCCTCGATGCCCGCGTGAGCGGTGGGGAGTCCGCAGCCGAGATTCAGATCGGCCTCGGGCACGTAGCCCGGAACCGCAGAATAATCGTCGGACATGATGGTGTAGGTGGTGCCGCAACAGGAGGAGGACGGTCCGCAACAGGATTCCGTGGAATTCGGCAATACGGCGATGTCGGTGTAGCGGGACTGGATGTGGGTTTTGAGGTCTTTGGGGGAGGACATACGGGTAAAGGGTAAAGGGTAAAGGGTGAAGGGTGAAGGGTTAAGAGTGAAGAGGAAAGGTGCGGGTGCGGAGCGCGAGACTGGTTTTGACGAGAAGGAGCAGAACGGGGACTTCGATCAGAGGTCCGATGACGGCGGCGAAGGCCACGCCGGAGTCGATGCCGAAGAGGGCGACGGCGACGGCAATGGCCAGTTCGAAATTGTTGCTGGCGGCGGTGAAGGACAGGGTGCAGGTTTTCGGATAATCGGCTCCGCATTTCCGACTCAGGGCGAAGGAGGCGAAGAACATCACGACGAAGTACACTACCAGGGGCAGGGCGATGCGGAGGACGTCGCCCGGCAGACGGACGATGAGCTCGCCCTTCATCGAGAACATGACGAGGATCGTGAACACGAGGGCCACGAGGGTGACGGGGGAAATCGCGGGGAGGAAGCGGCGCTCGTACCAGTCCCGCCCGCGACGACGAATGAGGATCCACCGCAGGCCCGCGCCCGTCACGAAGGGAATGCCGAGGTAGATCAGCACGGATTCGGCGATGCGGGCCATGCTCACGTCCACCACGAGTCCGTGCAGTCCGAGCGTGCGGGGCAGCACGGTGACGAAGATCCACGCAAAGACGGAATAGAGCAGCACCTGAAAAATGGCGTTGAAGGCCACCAGTCCCGCCGCGTATTCGGCGTCGCCCTTCGCCAGATCATTCCACACGATCACCATCGCGATGCAGCGCGCGAGACCGATGAGAATGAGTCCCGCCATGTACTCGGGCTTGTCCGGCAGAAACAGCACCGCGAGTCCGAACATCAGGGCGGGTCCGATCACCCAGTTCTGCACCAGGGAGAGCACGAGAATGCGCCGGTCGCGAAAGACTTCGGGCAGGCGCTCGTAGCGCACCTTGGCGAGCGGGGGGATCATCATGAGAATGAGTCCGATCGCGATGGGGATGTTGGTGGTGCCCACGGAAAAGCGGCCCCAGACCGAGGCGATGCCGGGAAAGAAATGACCCCAGACGACGCCGACGAGCATCGCGAGGAAGATCCAGAGAGTGAGGGTGCGGTCGAGGAAGGACATGAGAGAGGAAAGGGTGAAGGGTTAAGAGGGAAGAGGACAGGGGGCGTTGCGGTCGCGAAGGGACTGCTGGTCGCGGGCGAGGATGGGATCGGTGTCGACCTGGGTGCGGAGGTGGCGGAAGATGGAGCGGGTGAGGGCGTCGGGGCAGAGGGGGCGGTAGTGCATCCACGGTCCGTTGCGGCGGGCCGTCACCAGTCCCGCGTGGCGGAGGATGGACAGGTGCCGCGAGACCCGGGCCTGGGGAATGGCGAGCACCCGCTCGATGTCGCACACACAGAGCTCACCTCCCGCGATGAGCAGGGCGAGAATCCGCACCCGATTGGGATCGGCCAGGGCTTTGAAGGAAGAAACGAGATGATCCATGAAATCCTGCATATTCGTTTATGCGAATATATGGATATGGGGATTTTCTGTCAAGGCCATTGCTCTGCTTGCGACCGTGAGACGACTCGACAAAATCGTCGTGATTCCGGCGAGGATTGTCGAGAGAGACTCGATGCAGGAGTATTTCCGACCCGTAAGGGCCGATTTCTTTCGGCACGATCCTTGAGACATGATCGTACCAACCCATTCTTTCCTTCGTTTGATAAGGAGTATCGAAATGAAACGCACCCTCATCCTTGTCGTCGCCATGGTGGCGATTCTCAGCTTCCAGGGATGTTCCGAAAACGGCGGCACGGGACCCACCAACGGCAATCCCCTCATGGAACAGGACGTGGAGGGCATGATCGCTCAGATCGCCGTTCTCCCCTCCGCTCCTCTCACGACCTCCCTGTCCTCCGGCCTTGCACACATGCGGGAAGAGGAGAAGCTCGCCCGTGACGTGTATCTCACCTTTGCCGAGCAATACGGCACGGCGGTGTTCAGCACCATCGCCGCGAGCGAGTCTAATCATATGCGGGCGATGAAGGTCCTGCTCGACAAGTACGGCATTCCCGATCCGGTGGTCTCCGATGCACGTGGCGTGTTTTCCGATACCGCGTTCACCTCGCTCTATCAGACGCTCGTGCGGCGCGGCAGTGCCGGCCTCTCCCAGGCCCTGGCCGTGGGCGCCACTATCGAGGATCTCGACATCAAGGATCTGTTGGATCTCAGTGCGCAGCAGCCTTCGTCGGACGTTCAGTTCGTGTACGACAATCTGCGCCGGGCCTCGGAGAATCACCTTCGCGCCTTCAGCGCCCAGCTTCGCGCGGCAGGGGGATCCTACACCCCGCAGTACATCTCGCAAACCCAGTACGACGCCATCCTCGCCGCACGGAGTGGACGGGGCTGGAGACGCTAGGCGCGGCTCGCTGAATCCTCTCCGGGACCCTAATTCTCGGAGAGCAGTTCCATCCCATCTCGAGGCCATTCTCCGACACGCGCGACTCGTACGCGCCCATCGGAGTGGCCTCGATGCATGGAGGGCGGAGCATACGCATCGGTTCTTCGCCGATTTCGTAAGTTGCGACCATGAATGCCCGCGCACTGTTCCGCCAATGGCTTCCCCTCGCCTTCACGTGGATGATGATGTCCCTCGAGGGGCCCTTTCTCGCAGCGGTGATCGCCCGTCTGCTGGATCCCAAGGAGAACCTGGCGGCCTACGGGGTGGCGTTTTCCTTTGCCCTGATCGTCGAAGCGCCGATCATCATGATGATGAGCGCCGCCACGGCCATCGTCAGGGATGCTCTTTCGCTCGAGCGGCTGCGCCGCTTCTCCTTCGCGCTCAACGGCGCGGTGACCCTGGTGATGCTGGTGTTCGTCATCCCGCCGGTGTTTCACCTGGTGGCGGTGGATCTGGTGGGACTCACGGACTCCGTGGCCCGGCTCACCCATGAGGCCACGGTAGCTCTTCTACCCTGGCCGGCGGCCATCGGATTCCGGCGTTTCTATCAGGGCATCCTCATCAGCCGGCGCCTGTCCCGCTATGTCTTTTACGGGACCCTGGTCCGCCTCTCCACCATGGGCGGCATGGCCCTGCTCCTGGCCACCACCACCTCGCTCTCGGGCGCCACGGTGGGGGGACTCTCCCTGAGCGCGGGCGTGGTGCTCGAAGCCATTCTGAGTCGCCTGATCAGCGCCCGCACCCTCCGCGAGGTGAATGCCCTGCATGGTCTGGCCGAGCCCTCCACCCTCACCTGGCCGGCCCTCACCCGCTTCTACCTGCCCCTGGCCCTGACCTCCGTGCTGGCCATGGGGAGTCAGCCGATGATCACCTTTTTCATTGGCCAGAGTCGCAATGCCCTCGAGAGTCTTGCGGTGCTGCCGGTGATCAACGGACTCGTGTTTTTCTTCCGCAGTTTCGGACTCTCCTTTCAGGAAGTGGCCATCGCCAATCTGGGACCTCGGCGCGAAGGTCTGCCCCTGATCCGCCGCTTCACCACCCTGCTGGCCCTTGGCGCGACGGGGGGACTCACCCTCATCGCCTTCACACCGCTGGGACCCTGGTGGCTCTCGGTGGTCTCGGGGCTGGCCCCCGACCTGGCCGACTTCGCCCTCCTGCCCCTGCGCATCCAGTTCCTGATCCCCGCCTCCTCGGTGATTCTCGCCTACCAGCATGCGGTGCTGGTCCATGCCCGCACCACCACGCCCATCACCTGGGGCACTGGCATCGAGGTGGGCGGCATCATCCTCGTCCTCCTCCTCACCATCCTCTGGCTGGACCTGCCCGGCGCCGTGGCCGTGGCCATCGCCCTGCTGGTGGGACGGCTCGCGGCGAACGGGTGGTTGGGGGGAAGAGTGAAGGGTGAAGGGTGAAGAGTGAAGAGTGAAGAGCGCTCTTTTCGATTCTCTGGATTTCTCGAATGAACGAATGACGTGGTCGATCCTCCCCGGTGATTACGAGTGCGGGAACTTGACATCGTCATCGCCAGTATCTAAATTGGCGTTGCGGTTTGGCCCCCCCAATAACAATTGTCGTTTGCGGACATGGGTCAAACCGCGTTGCTTTTGAGGGGAGGAACAGTCGACACGGTGGTGGGCAAGAATGCCGCAGCAAGACATAAGATTTTCACGACCGATCTCCACGGGCAGGGAACTTGACGCAGTCTCTCGAAGTCATTTTTTTTTGAAGTGCCTGCCTTCCGAAGCGCTCGCGACAAAGAGAGTCGCCAAGCCCCGAGGAAGGCAGGCGTTTTATTTGCTCGCATCGAAACAAAGGATCAGATTTCGCTCGTGATGAAAGAATAACGTGACACGGGTTTCTCGAATTTTTCGCATCTTTTTTCATCCATTCCCTCATTCTCGCCTTCCTCATTCCCTCCTCACCCATGCTCCTCCCCACCATCGGCCTCGAAGTCCACGCCCAAATGCGCACCCGCACCAAGGCCTTCTGCGCCTGTCCCCTGGACGGAGGGCAGGGTCCCAACACTGCCACCTGTCCTGTATGCCTGGGTCACCCCGGATCCCTGCCGGTGCTGAACATGCGTCTGGTGGAATTCGCGATCCGCATGGGATTGGCCACGGGGTGTTCGATCCGAACGGACTGCGGGTTCGCGCGGAAAAACTATTTCTATCCCGACCTGCCCAAGGGCTATCAGATCACCCAGTATCAGGATCCGATCTGCTACGACGGAGCGCTCGAGATTCCCTCGGACCTGGTGGGCATGCGGCGTGTGGGCATCACGCGCATTCATATGGAAGAGGATGCGGGCAAGAGTCTGCATGATCTGGCGGCGGACACGCTGGTGGACGCGAACCGTTGCGGCACGCCCCTCCTTGAAATCGTGAGTGAACCCCACCTGCGCTCTCCCGCCGAGGCCGTGGCCTATCTGCGGGAGATCCGGCGCATCCTCACCTGGCTGGACATCTGCGACGGACACATGGAGGACGGCTCCCTGCGCTGCGACGCGAACGTGTCCCTCGCCCCCGAGGACGCCACTAGCTTCGGCACGAAGACCGAGATCAAGAACATGAACTCCTTTCGCGCCGTGGAGCGGGCCCTGCTCTTCGAGATCGAACGGCAGCGGTCCCTGCTGGAACGCGGAGAGCGCGTGGTGTCCGAAACCCGGCTCTGGGACGCGGGCCGAGAGGAAACCCAGCCCATGCGCGGCAAGGAAGAGGCCCACGACTACCGGTATTTCCCCGAGCCCGACCTGCCACCTCTGCACATTCCTGAGGCCTGGATCACCGAGGCCCGCGCGGCCCTGCCCGAGCTGCCCGCCGCCTGCCGTGCTCGCTTCGAGCGGGAGTACGGACTGCCAGCCTACGATGCCGAGGTGCTGACCGAGGACCGCCCCGTGGCTCTCTTTCTCGATGCGGTGATCGCCGCCTTGGACGAGCGGGATCCCGAGCGCTGCAAGGCCGCCAGCAACTGGATGATGGGAGAGGTGCTGCGCACCCTGCGCGAACGCAAAACCGCCGATCCTTTTTCTCTCCTCGATCCCCGTCACCTGGCCGAACTCCTGTCCCTCGTGGCCTCGGGCCGCATCAGCGGGGCCATGGCCCGGGAGCTCTTCGCCGAAATTCTCGCGCATCCGGCTTCCCCCGCAGCCCTGGTGGAAGAGCGGGGACTGGCCCAGGTGAGCGACGTCTCTCTTCTCGAACCGATGATTCGCGAGCTTGTTCTCGCCCATCCCGACACCGTGGCTCTGTACCGATCGGGACGAACTCAGGCCGCGGGCTTCTTCGTGGGCCGGATCATGAAAGCCACCGGAGGCAAAGCCAATCCTGCCCTGCTTCACGACCTGGTGCGCCGCGCCATCGAAGAGGCGCCCTCTCCCGATTCCGCATGATGCTCTCCCTCGTCACGGTGGCGGGACTCGCGGCCCTGTTGCATGCCCTGCTTCTGCTGCGTCGCGCGCGAGCCCTCGCGGCCTATCGCGTCCCACCCGCAGTCACGGCACCCGTGTCCGTGCTCGTCGCGGCCCGTAACGAAGCCGCCTCCGTGCCAGCCCTCCTTGCGGCCCTGGCCGCGCAGGACTATCCCCGCGATGCCTTCTCGGTGATCCTCGTCGACGATCGCTCCACCGACGACACGGGCGCGCGGGCGCGCGACGAAGCCCAGCGGCTCCACCTTCCCCTCACCGTACTGCGCGTGAGCACCACGCCCGACGGCTTCGCCCCCAAGAAATGGGCCCTCCAGCAGGCCATCGAGGCCGCGTCCTCGGAGCACCTGCTCTTTACGGACGCGGACTGCCGTCCCGCACCGCAATGGATGCGTGCGATGGTCTCTCACCTGGAACAGGGCGCGGATCTGGTGGCGGGACTCGGTCCCTTGGTACCGGATGCCAGCGCCCCCTCGCGCTGGGCCGCCCAGGAAGCGCGGCGCACGATGCTGTCCTTTGTCGGCGAGGCCCTGCTCGGCCGGCCCTACATGGCCGTGGGTCGGAACTGGGCCTTCCGTCGCTCCGTCTTTCTGCGGGCCGGGGGCTACGGCACAACGGCCTCGGTGCCCAGCGGGGACGACGACCTGCTCTTTCAGCGTCTGATCGCCCAGGGTGCCCGGCCTGCCCTCTGCCTCGCGCCAGAGTCCTCCTGTCCCAGTCCAGCGCCTTCCACCTGGACCGCCCTGCTGCGCCAGAAGCGCCGCCATGCCAGCGTAGGCGCGCGCTATCCCCTGTCCGTGCTCGTTTCCCTCACCCTGCAATGGCTCCTGCCCGTGCTGACCCTGGTCGTGCTGGGCATCTCCCTGTTCTCGGGACAGGCCTGGGCCCGCTTCGCCTCCTTCTGCTTTGCCTTCGCCGCCTGCGGGGGCAGCGTAGTGGCGGCCGACGCCATCGCGCGCAAGGCGGCTCTCCCGTCCCCCACTGAAGGATTCCTCACCCGGGCCGCGCGGGAAGCGGGGCTCCTGCTGGCCGCGCCCTTCGTGGCGCTGTGGGGACTGACGGGCTTTCGACATTGGAAGGACGGATGAGCTTCGCTCTCGATCCCACCCATCCCAACGCGGATCGCTGGCAGGCCGGCATCGACCGGGCCCTGCACCGCGGGCGGGCCGTGTGCGCTCTCATCGAGACGCGGCGAGCCCTGCACGGACTCCACGTGCTGGATCTCGGCAGTGGAGTGGGCGGTACCGTGGCGGCCCTGCGGGAACGCGGGGCCCTGCCCCTGGCTCTCGATCGCGACGGACGCCGACTGGCGCGGGTGCGCAACGACCATCCCGGCCAGCTCTGTCTGTGGGGAGACGCCCTGGCCCTGCCCCTGCGCGACAGCACGCTCGATGGAGTGGTCATGCAGGATGTGCTCGAGCACCTGTCCGATCCCGCCCGTGCGTTGCGGGAGGTGGCCCGGGTGCTGAAGCCGGGCGGCTTCCTGTATCTCTCCACGCCTCTGCGCTGGGCCCTGCCGAATCTGATCTCCGATCCGCACTGGGGGCTGCCCTTGCTTTCGTTTCGAGATCGAGACGGCGTGCGGCGGCGTCTCGCACGGGTACGTCCCGCCGATGCCACGCGCGGCGATCTCGCGGCCTTGCAGAGCGGTGCATCGCTCCTGTCCCTGCTCGCCGACGCGGGATTTTCGATCTCGCTTCTTCTGCGGGAGGTGGCCGAAGCCCTGCTCGCTCACCCGGAAGGGTTCGTGTGGGCACCATCCCATCTCCGTTTCGTTCGCGTTCTTCGTCACATGTCCTGGGCAACGCGGGTCATTCGCAATCGCCCCTCGATTCTGAATCGAATCCTCCTGCCGACATGGTATCTTTACGGCGTTGTCTCGAAAGGCCCCGGTTCATGACCTTTATCCTCGCGCGTTCTCTGATTTCCGTTCTCACCCTGCGGCGCATCGCCAATGCCCTTCTCATTCACGGCAGTTACCTCCTGTCCCGCCTGCTGCGCCGTCCCGTGGTGTGGGGACTTCCCCTTTCCCTCACCATCGAGCCCACCAGTCTCTGCAATCTCCGCTGTCCCGAATGTCCCAGCGGGGCCCGCACCCTGACGCGGCCCGGGGGCTTTGCCGATCTCGAGGCGGCCTGCCGACTCATCGACGAGGTGGCACCCCGCGTGGCGGGGATCCAGTTCTACTTTCAGGGGGAGCCCTTTCTCCATCGAGACCTGCCGGCCTTGATCGCCCATGCGCGAAAGCGCAACATGTTCGTGGGCATCAGCACCAACGCCCATTTCATGACGCGGGAACTGGCCGACACCCTGGTACAGGTGGGATTGCAGCGCCTGGTCGTGTCCCTGGACGGGGTGACTGAGGAAAGCTACACCGCCTACCGGGTGGGGGGCTCCCTGGCCACCGTGCTCGAGTCCCTGGAGCATCTGCGCGCCGCCCGTGCCTCGGCCCGGCATTGTCGCACCGACGTGATCCTGCAGTTTCTGGTCAACAAATTCAACGAAGGGGAGATCGAGACCGCCCGCGCCCTGGCCTCACGTTACGATGCCCGGCTCGTGCTCAAGACGATGCAGGTGTACAGCGTCGAATCGGCCAAACGGTTTCTTCCCTCGGACCCCGCATTCTCCCGCTATCATCCCGATTCCACCACCCTCCGCACCCTCGCCGCTCCGGCCAACACCTGCAGTCAGCTCTGGATGCGGAGTGTGGTGACCTGGGATGGCACCCTGGTGCCCTGCTGCTTCGACAAGGACGCGGAATTCGCCTTCGCAAATGTGTTCGAGGTCGGCTTCGCGGAGGGATGGAGATCCTCCGCATTTCGGGCCTTTCGGAATCGTATATTGCATGAACGTGGCGCGGTGCCCATGTGTGGCAACTGCACCGAAGGCCTCTCGATTTACCGCTGACGTGCGACGGCGATCCCGCTGACGCGCGTGTGTTGAACCGCTGATCACCCGCTGACCCCCCCACTCATGAACGCCCTCGGCATCGACATTCTCGGTCGCAAGACCATTCAGTTCTTCCAGGAAACCGGCGCGGTAACCCTGTTGCTCGTGCGCATCCTGAAGAGCATGCGTCGCGTGGTGCGCGATCGCGCCCTCGTGCTCGAACAGATGGCCCACATCGGTGTGGGCTCCCTGCCCCTTGTGCTCATCATCGGCCTCTTTACCGGCATGGTGTCGTCCTGGCAGGCGGCCTACCAGTTTCGCGGCATGATTTCCTTTTCCATGATCGGTAGCGCCGTGAGCCGGGCTATCTTCATCGAACTCGGTCCCGTGCTCACCGCCATCGTGATCGCCGGGCGCGTGGGCGCCTCCATCGCCGCGGAGATCGGCACGATGAAGGTCACCGAACAGATCGACGCTCTCGAGAGCATGGCCATCAATCCCGTGCGCTATCTGGCCATGCCCCGCCTCACCGCCACCCTGCTCATGATGCCGGTGCTGGTGGTCTTCGCCAACGCCATCGCACTCATCGGCTCCTATGCGGTGGCGGCCTTCTATCTGGATCTGAGTGCCCAGGTGTTCTTCGGCTCGGTGAAGCGCTTTTTCGCTGTGAAGGACATCGTGGCCGGCATCATCAAATCCTTCGCCTTCGGCGGGGTGACGGCCCTGGTCGGCTGTCACATCGGATTCCAAACCCTCGGCGGGGCCGAGGGCGTGGGGCGCTCCACCATCCGGTCCTTCGTGATCAGTTCCGCCCTCATCCTCGTCATCGATTACATGCTCTGGCTCCTGATTTTCTAGGCGCGTCCCTTCATTTTCGGACTCACGACTCTTTTTCTATGGACAAATTCATCATTCGCGGCGGCCATCCCCTGCACGGCACCGTGACGATCGCGGGCGCGAAAAACGCGTCCCTCGCCCTCATGCCCGCCACGCTGCTGAGCGGCGGCCTCTGTCGGCTCACCAACACGCCCCGCCTGCGGGACATCACCACGATGTCCATTCTGCTCGAACAATTGGGCGTCGTGGTGCGCCATCCGGGCACCACGCTGGAGCTCGACTGCTCGACGATCACCTCCCACGAGGCGCCCTACGAGCTGGTAAAAAAGATGCGGGCATCTTTTTATGTGCTCGGTCCCCTGCTCGGGCGGTTCGGCGTCGCCAAGGTGTCCTATCCCGGCGGATGCGCCTGGGGCCCCCGCCCCGTGGATCTGCATATCAAGGCGATGCAGAAGCTCGGCGCGGAGATCGAGATTTCGCAGGGCTATGTGCTTGCCCGCGCGAAGCGCCTGACGGGCGCGGTGATCACCTTCGACATTTCGAGCGTGGGCGCCACGGGCAACGCCCTCATGGCCGCCGTGCTGGCCTCGGGCACGACGGTGCTGAACAACGCCGCCATCGAACCCGAGATCACGGCCCTGGCCCGCTTTCTCGAACGCATGGGCGCGCGGATCTCGGGTATCGGCACGCCTCGTCTCGAGATCGAGGGCGTCACCGAGCTCCATCCCGCCGACGACGAGAATATTCCCGATCGCATCGAAGCCGGTACCTTTCTCACTGCCGTGGCCGCCACGGGAGGAGAGGTGACCCTGCGCAACACGAATCCCGCCCATCTCGGCGCCGTGCTCGAAAAGCTGCAGGATGCCGGCTGCGAGATCACTATCGCGGGCGACGCCCTCACGCTGAAACGGGAAGGCCCGTTGCGTGCGGTGTCCGTCACCACCGCCATCTATCCCGGCTTTCCCACGGACATGCAGGCTCAGTGGATGGCCCTCATGCTGGGCGCCGAGGGCGTGGCGAAAATCACCGACACCGTGTACACGGATCGATTCAACCATGTGCCCGAACTTCAGCGCCTCGGCGCCTCCATCGACATCAATGCCAACACCGCCCTGGTTCGCGGAGATGCCCGCCTGGTGGGTGCGAAGGTGATGTCCACGGATCTCCGTGCGTCCGCGTCCCTCATCATCGCGGGCCTGATGGCCGAAGGGAGCACCGAAGTGCTGCGGGTCTACCATATCGATCGGGGCTACGAATCCATCGAGCTCAAGCTCCGCGATCTGGGAGCCGACATTCAACGCATCGACAGCGAGGATTATTGACATGACCCCGCGCACCTCATTTCGCATGACGCTTCTTCTTCTGAGCGGGATCCTGATGCGTTCTCCCGCGTTCGCCCAGGGGGATGTGATGATCGCCGGACTCTACAGTGCTCCACCCGCGGTGGTCAACGGGCTCTACCCGTCCCTGGCCCGATGCCTAACGGTGAGTCGGGACGGGGGCGCCACCTGGTCGTCCGTGGGATGGCGAGCCCATCGCACCTGGGACCTGCTCTGCCTCGGGGGACGCACGGACACGGTGTTCACGGCCTCGGATTATGGCGTGCTGCGTTCGGTGGACGGCATGAACACCTGGGTACTCGTGTCTCCACGTCGTCTCACCCTGGCGCGTTCCTTCGCCCGCGTGGGCACGGAGCTCTGGGTAGCCACGGCCCGGGGGGCCTGGAAGAGCACGGACGGTGGTGCCACCTGGACGGAGGCGAGCGAGGGACTGCCAGTGCGCTACACCTCGACCCTGCTGGTCCTGCCCGGCGTGTCGAGACTCCTGGTGGGCACGGAGGATGGTCTGTTCGTTCGTGAGCCAGGCGCCAAGGCCTGGACCCGCTTCGCACTGGCGGGTCAGCCCATCACACGCCTCGTCGGAGGCGATGCGGAGAACGCTCCTCTGCTCGCACTCAGCGACACGAAGGGACTCTGGGTCAGTCGCGACGGAGGTCGCACCTGGACGGACCGAGGCGCGGTACTCCCCACCCGCCGACTGAGCTGCGCGGTGCTGGATCCCCGTGATCCGAAGGTTCTGCTGCTCGGCAGCGAGGATATGGGTCCTCTGCGCTCGACCGATGGCGGAGAGACCTGGACCCTCACGGGAGGAGGCATGTCGAATTTCACCGTAACCTCTCTTCTGCGCGATCCCCGTCAGCCGGATCGTGTGTATGCGGGGATGAGCAACGGCACCTATCTGTCCGAGGATGGAGGGCGCAGTTGGACCCCCTTCACCTTGTCCCTCGGTTATGTGAGCACGCTCCAGTATGCGACGGGAGGCCGTCCATGAACCGTTTCGTTTTTCTGATCTGTCTCGGCGCGCTTTCTCTTCCCACCTTTGCCCAGATGCCCTATGCAGTGAGGCGGGATTCCGTGGTGGCGTTTTTTCGAGGAGCCGACATCGGGTTCGACGCGTATTCCGCGATCGCGAAGCTGCGTGCTCCCGAGTCACGGGAGAAGGGCCTGGCCGTGGCGGTGAGTGCGCTCAACACAGCTCCCCGCACCATTCTCGATCGTTTTCGCCTGACGGCGCTCCTCCTTCATGCAGGTTCGTTCCTGCCCGATTCGGTGCGTGCCAAGGTCCAACGCATGTGGGAGGACTTCCCTCCTCCTCCGGCGGAGTCAGAGCATGACCGCGTGTGTCTGGCGACCATGCACTTTTTGTTGGCGAAGAATGCGGGAGCGTCCTGGTCCTGGTACACCGGTCGTCCGTCTTCTATCGTCCGCGACGAGGCCCGGCAGGAGCTGGTGGAGTGGATGGATCAGGTGACGCTGCGCGGGCAGGAGGAGTTCGATTCCCCCACCTATGCTCCGCTGTTCATCACCTCCCTGCTCCTTCTGCGCGACTTCGGGGGCGATCCCGCACTGAAGGCGAAATGCGAGATCGTGCTCAATTGGATTCTGGTGGACGCGGCCCTCGATGCCCACGGAGGCCAGTACGCCGGGGCCCATGCCCGCGAGGCCCATCAGAGCGCGGTGGAGCCCAAGGGCTCGGAAATGTCGGCCCTGATCTGGCTCTATTTCGGCACGGGCTGGCAGATCTACGCGCGAGAGCAGTTCCTGTGCGCCCTCTCGGATTTTACGCCCCATCCCTCCGTGGTGGAAGTGGCCCGCTTTCGTGCCCGTCCCTACACCGCGATCGAAACCAAGCCCGTCACCGCGCGGTTGCGAGGAAGGCCGGGACCGGCCCGGGTCGCCAAGACCCTCTTCATGCATCCGCTCTACGCCGTGGGGTCGATCCGCGGAGGATTGATCTCCCCTCTCGAACAGCATACCTGGGACGTAAGCTTCGCCACCTCATCCACGCAGAGCTCCCTGTTCACGCTCCAGCCCTATGCGGGGCAGGAGTTCATGACAGATTTCTGGCCGGGATCTCCCACCTTCGTGCACGACTATATCGGAGGTCTGGATCCGTATTTCGGAGCCCCCAATAAAACGGTGGGCGGATCGCCCTACGAGGATGTGATGCAGCATCGCAACACCATCATCGCGGGATACCATGTACCCGAAGGAACGCTGTTTCCGCACGTCACCGGTATTCTGCCTCATGACACGGAGGCGGTGGAGATCGACAGTCTACGCACGGGCTGGATCATGATGAATTTCGGCGATGTGTACGTGGGCATCTTTCCCCTGGCGAATTACACGCTCAAGGACAATCCCGAGGGACGTCGACTCGTCTTTCCTGCGGGCTGGAGCGGCTGCATCGTCACCGTGGCGGGACGCAACGACGTCGGACCGTTTTCCGATTTCAAGAAGAAGCTCCTGCGCACGACGGGACGCATCGAGAAGTTTGCCAGCACCGGCACGGTGTCCTACACCACGATGGACGGAGACAGACTGGACTATACCTTTCAGGGGACGCATCGCGTCAATGGCAAATCGATCACTCCGAATCCGTCGATCCTGTTCTCATCGCCGATGGTGAACGCGAAGGTTGGCAGTGGGATCATGACGATCACCACGCGGAACGGCAATACCGTGATCGACGCGAAACGCAATACCATTCGATAACCGGGGAAGGAGGAGTCCATGACCATCGGATTGACCATGAGAACGAAAACGATTCTGTGCGTGCTCCTGCTTGCGGGCGGGAGTCGCATGGCCGAGGTTCGCGCGCAGTCCTTTCCTCCGGTATCGGAGCCCCGGGAGGCGGTGACCCTGTATCGCGACAGCGAGTCGTGGATTCGTGAACGCTACCGGTGGTTCCGCGAACAGCGACTTCGGGACGGCGAACAGGTGCCCGAGGGTGCGCGGGAAGCGGCCGTGGCGGCGCAGAAGCGGATGCCGGTCTACCGTCCGCTGTCGAAAACCGGAGCCGCGCTCTGGACGAACGTGGGGCCCGGCAACATCGGAGGCCGGGTGACCGGCATCGCCATCGATCCCGCGAATCCCGACCTGGTGTACTTCACAGGCGCCGATGGAGGCGTGTGGAAATCCGTCAACGGAGGCGCGAGTTTTACTCCCATCGCGGACCTGCTGCCCACGATGAGCATGGGCGCTATCACGCTGTCCCCTTCCAACCCCTCGGTGGTGCTGCTCGGCACGGGCGAAGCCAATGGCAGCGGAGATTGCTATCCCGGCACCGGGGCCTATCTCAGCACCGACGCGGGCATGACCTGGAATCCCGCCGGATCGAAGTTCGCGTCCAACATCGCCGAAGTGGTGATTCATGCCACGCAACCGTCCATCATGCTCACGGCCGCGCGGGACGGACTCTATCGCAGCTCCAATGGAGGCGGCACCTGGACGAAACTGCGGTCGGGTTTTGTGTGCGATGTGCTCCAGCACCCCACTGCGCCCTCGGTGTTCTATGCCGCCGCAAGTGGAGCGGGTGTGTTGCGCAGTGACGACAACGGTGCCTCCTGGTCGGTGCTGAACATCGGGGTGGCCACCGACAGCATCGGACGCATCGCCATCGACCTCTGTCGCAGCGCTCCCCAGGTGCTGTATGGCGTGATCGTGTCGGCCAAGGGATCGTCGGCATTGAAGGCCATCGTAAAATCCACGAATGGAGGGACCACCTGGGTCCGCACCAACACCAGTTCGACGCCGAATTTCTTCGGTTCCCAGGGATGGTACAACATCGATCTCGCCGTCGATCCTTCCAATGCCCAGCGTCTGCTGATCGGCGGAGTGGGTCTCTACCTCAGCACCGACGGCGGCACGCTGTGGAGCAGTCGCAGCGGGATACATGTCGATCATCACGCGATCCGTTTTTCCCCATCCCATCCCACCATCTGCTATGTGGGCAACGACGGCGGCATGTACAAATCCACGGACGGAGGCACGAATTTCGTCAGTCTCAATAACAACCTTCCGATCACCCAGTTCTACGAGCTCGGCATTCATCAGACCTATCCCCACCTGATGATTGGAGGAACTCAGGACAACGGGACCAAGAGACGCAATCAATCGTCGTCCTCTTGGCTGCAGGCCACGGGAGGAGACGGAGGCTATGCCATCATCGATCCCACGGACACGATGTACGTGTACGCCGAGTACCAGAACGGCTCTCATACCCGATCGACGGATGGAGGACGCAGCTTCACGAGTATCAACAAGGGGCTGTTCGGTAACGGACCCTGGGTGACACCCGTCGCCATTCATCCCGTGAACACCCAGGTGCTCTTCACCTGCACCAACAAGCAGCTCTATAAGACCACGAACCGCGGAACGCAGTGGTTCCCGTTTCACGGAAACATGGATTCCGCCTCGAGCATTCGCGTGATCTGTCTCCGCGAGGAGCAGCCCGATCAGATGCTCGTGGGGTACAGTAACGGAAAGGTGTGGTTCTCCAGCAATGGCGGAGGCTCCTGGATCAACCGCTCGGCCGGATTGCCCAGTCGCACGGTCACCGATCTCCATTTCGATCCCACGCGAGACAGTGTCTGGTATGCCACCTTCAGCGGATACAGTGCCGACGGCATCTTTCGCACCACCAACGCGGGACAGACCTGGACGAGCATCACCGGAAATCTCCCCGCCATCCCGAAGAACGCCCTCCAGGTGCTTCCCCACGATCCCGCCTCGATGTTCGTGGGCACGGATCTCGGGTGTTATGCGACCACCAATGGGGGACAGACCTGGACCATTCTTTCGCAGGGCATGCCGAATGTGGTGGTAGCGGATCTCGAATATCAGAAGGCCACCGGACGGCTGCGCGCCGCCACCCATGGCCGCAGCGTGTACGAACTCACCGTGTCGGTGCCGGTAGAGCTCGTTTCCTTCACCGCTGAGCCCCAGGGCGAGCGGATCCGACTGGATTGGCGCACCGCATCGGAAACCCATAACCGCGGCTTCATGGTGGAACGCCGTCACGGCGACGAGGGGATCTGGACCGCGCTGGGATTCGTCCCGGCCCAGGGAGAATCGGGACCCGCTCATTATCAGTTTGTGGACGACACACCCGACCGCCGAATCCGCCTCTGGTACCGCCTACGTCAAATCGATGAGGATGGAAGCGAGGAACTCTCGCCTGTTGTCTCGATCGATGCAGCTCGTCCCGATCGCTTCGGTCTGAGCGCGCCCTGGCCTCAGCCGGCGGGCACGGTGGCCTCGGTATCGTGGACGCTGGACGAGGACGGTCCGATGACCCTCAGTCTCGTCGATCAGAGTGGACGCACCATGCGCATCATCGAAGAAGGCCTTCGCCCCGCAGGATCTCACGTGGCGTCCTTCCGTCTCGATGCGCTCGCGACGGGAACGTATTGGATTCGTCTTTCGGCGGGCACGCGCCAGGCGATCCGTGTTCTTCAGCGTTGGTGATGGGATGGAGGAAGGCACTCTGGTGACAGGGAGCCGACGGATCGGAGATCAATTCATTCGATACTGGAGATGGAAGCGGGGAATGGCGACCTCGAATGTGGTGCCATCCTCCTGCTCCATCGTGTAGGAACCTTCCATGGCGCCCTGGAAGGACGAGAGCATGCAATAGGAATTATAGCGATGGGATTCTCCCGGAGCGATGAGAGGCTGTTCGCCGACCACGCCCTCCCCTTCGACTTCGTGATCTCCCCCCACAGGATCGAAAATGAACCAGTGCCGACGGCGGAGCCGCACCGGTTCGGATCCATGATTGGTGATGGTAATGAAATACACGAACAGGAATTGCTGAGCGATCACATTGGTCCGTTCCTCCATGGGCAGGGCATGAACGGTCACGGTGATCTCGCGGGTGGTTTCGGTGTAGGGCAGCATCGGTGGTCCTTTCTCCTTGCCCCAATAACATTCCCGACGAAACCGGGGTTCCGCGTGAGTCAGTATCGATCGAGACGGAAGCTCTCTCCGAGATAGATTTTGCGGGCTTCCTCGTCCGATGCGAGATGAGCCGCGTCTCCTTCGAGCAGGATGTTGCCGTCGAACAGCAGATAGGCGCGATCGACGATGCTGAGGGTTTCGTGCACGTTATGGTCCGTGATGAGTACGCCGATGTTGCGCTGCTTGAGGGCGGTGACGATGCGCATGATGTCCTCCACCGCGATGGGATCCACACCCGCAAACGGCTCATCGAGCAGAATGAAACGGGGATTGGTGGTGAGGGCCCGGGCAATTTCCGTCCGACGCCTCTCCCCTCCCGAGAGCATGTAGCCCTTGCTGTCGCGGATATGCGTGATGTTGAAATCTTCGAGCAACTGCTCGGCGCGTTCCTTCCGTTCCTGCCGTTTCACGCCCATGACTTCGAGGATGGCCAGGAGGTTCTGTTCCACGGTGAGCTGACGAAACACCGACGCCTCCTGAGGCAGATAGCCGACGCCCAGACGCGCGCGCTTGTACATGGGCAGGCGGGTAATGTCGCGATCGTCGATGAACACCGATCCTTCGGTGGGCTTGATCATGCCCGTGATCATGTAGAACGTGGTGGTCTTTCCCGCACCGTTGGGTCCGAGGAGTCCCACGATCTCCCCCTGGGCCACGCTCACGCTGGCGCTCTTCACCACGTCGCGTTTGCGATATCGTTTCTTGAGATGTTCCGAACGCAGCAGGGAGCGTCCGGGAAGAGGGGTCGAGGTCATGGGCACTCCAACAGTGATTCCGACAACCCGAACAGCCGTACCGCATTGCGTGTCGTCGCCAGGGCCACCTCGTCGACCGGGAGGGACCGCAGGGCAGCGTGGCGCTCGGCCACCAGGCCCACATAGGCCGGCGTGTTGCGCGAACCGCGATGGGGCACCGGCGTCATGAAGGGGGCATCGGTTTCGAGCAGGAGGCGATCGAGGGGAACGGTGAGGGATATTTCGGACAGGGTGGTCTTTTTATAGGTGATGTTGCCGGTAAAGGAGAGATGCCAGCCCAGGTCGAGCAGGCGCTGGGCCATGGCGGTGGATCCGGCGAAGCAATGGAACTGTCCGCACAGGTCCGGAACCTCCTCGCAGATCGCGAGGATATCGTCGTCGGCATCGCGATTGTGCATGACAACGGGCATCTGCTTCGCCCGGGCCAGATCGAGCTGCATGCGCAGGGCCGCTTGCTGGATCTCTCGGGGATGATCGTCCCAATAGTAATCGAGCCCCACTTCTCCCACACCCACGCAGCGCGGATGGTCCAGCGCCTCCCCGATCCGATCGATCCAGTCGTCCGGGAGTCCGCCTACGTCCTGGGGATGGATGCCCGCAGTGAAATACACCATCGGAAAGCGCTCGGCCAGAGCGCGGGCCTGGGCCAGCGTGTCGAGATTCGTGGCGGGCACGATCACGGCGCGCACGCCCGCCAGGGCGGCCTCGTCGAGCACCTGCGCTTCGGCGCCCGCAAAATCCTCCCAGAACAGATGGGCATGGGTATCGATGAGAGGCGCGGTCATGGCACGATATCCGTGAAGACGAGGGAGGCGAAGGACACCACGGACTGCCGTTCCTCTTCATGCCACTGTTCGTAATGGAGGAGGCGACCGGAACCGAGGGGACGCAGATCATGCAGCACCGACAAACAGGCGTACCCGTCGATGTGGGTGGCGTTTTTCGAGGCGCGAATCAAGGCGTCGAAGTCCGCGAAGTCCCCCTTTGCCAGAGCGGAGAGCTGGGCCCGATCGGAGGCGTCCAGCGCATCGCGCAGGGGACCGGCGTCGGCCTGGTCTCCGAACTTCGGACCGATGTGGGACCAGTCCACGCTCACCAGAATCAGGGTGCGGGGAAAATGGGCATCGAGGTCGGCTCGGAGCGCGTCGACGAAAAGGCGGTATCGATCCTGATCCCGAGGTGCGGTGCCGTCGTGCAGGCAGTCTTCCATCGAGCCGCAGAGCACGGGAAGAATGGGCGGCACGCGGTCCCCATACAGATAGCGCAGAAACACGACGGGAAACTCGAGGGCATGTTCGGTACGATGCATCGCGTCGTTGCGCGTGAGCGTGTGCCGCGTAGCCTCGTGCAGACGGGACACCAGCTCCCGCTGGGTGGGCACCACCCCCAGCGGCGTGTCGAAATCCTTGTCGGTGAGCATGAAGATATCCTCGGCGGAGCTGTGGCTCGGACCGAGCAGGACCACCAGATCGTACTCCCGATCTCGCAGTTCCTGGAAGGCCCGGGCATAGGCCTGGGGCCCCACGCGGGGATCGATGTGTGGCGCAACAAGGGCAACGGGAGGCGTGGACGATTCCGCGGGCGGACAGGCCGCAAACAAGGCGTCGAGCTGAGCTCGGAGTTCCTCGGGATCCTCGGGGTAGGACTGTCCCGCATGCGCGGCGGGGCGCACGGTGGCCTGGCGGAAGGTGTCCTCGATCGCATCCCGCTTCTGGCGATAGCGCAGGTTGTCGAGAAAGAGATAGCGGTCGAGAGACTGAATCACCGAAAGGAGCAGGTCCGACGGCAGACTCGTTTGCGTGGCCTGAAAGACCTCGCGCTGAAGATCTTCGATGCTGCTCTCTCCATCGAACAAACTGAAGAGGGCCCAGGCCTCGGGTTTCACGAGAATCATGTCCTCGCCAATACCTTCGGGATCACGCAGCACCAGCATGCGCTCCCCGTCCTGCTCCACGGCGAGGACGTCCAGATCCTGGCGCAGGCGGGGAATGGGATCGGTGGTGGAGGTGAAGGGGGGAAGATTGTCGATCATGAAGCGCTCCGGGGCATGAGGGTCGGAATGGCGCCCTCCCGGGCGGCATCGGTATACAGGTGACAGCGAACGACATGGGACCACCCGACGGGTACATCCTCGGGGTCCTGGGTGGTGCAGATCGGAAGGGCGCGGGGACAGCGCGGTTGGAAGGGGCATCCGGTGGTGGCCGGAGCGGGATCTCCCGCGTCTTCCCCGTGCAGCGTGGTGCGCGCCCGATCGGGATCGGGTTCGGGAATCGAGGACAGGAGAAGTTCGGTGTAGGGATGGTAGTATCGTCCATGAACGGAGTCTGCCGGACCGATTTCCACAATCCGTCCCTGATACATCACCGCGATGCGATCGGACACATGACGAACCACCGCCAGATCGTGGGAAATAAAAAGATACGAGAGTCCGAATTCTCTCTGGAGGTCGAGGAGCAGGTTGAGAATCTGGGCTTGGATAGACACGTCGAGAGCGGACACGGGCTCATCACACACCAGGATGTCGGGCTTCACCGCCAGGGCGCGCGCGATGCAGAGGCGCTGCCGTTGCCCGCTGCTGAATTCGTGGGGATAGCGCCGCGCTGCGGAGGCTTCGAGTCCCACGCAGGCCAGCAGCCGGATCACTTCGCGCTCCACCGGTTCCCGATCCATTGCCCGATGCACCGTGATGGCTTCACGGAGCATGGATCCGGCGGACAGCCGGGGATTGAGGGAACTGTGCGGATCCTGAAACACGATCTGCGCGGCGGCGCGAAAGGCGCGGTGCTCCTCGCGGGTCAGAGCGATGAGCGTGCGCCCACGAAACCGCACCTCTCCCGAGGTGGGGGCGAGGAGTCCCAACATGAGTCGTCCCAGCGTGCTCTTGCCGCACCCGGATTCCCCGACCAAGCCCACCACCTCCGTATCGGCGATGGAAAAGGACACATCATTCACCGCAGTCAGCTCTCGTGCTTCTCCCGCGCGCGTGATCCCCCGTCGGGGATAGCGCTTGGTCAGATGCAGGGATTCGAGAAGTGGGGGAGTCATGGGCGTCGGAAAACGGAAAGATAGGCAACGGACCGATGTGTCGGAAATGGAGGAGAGATTTCAGGAAATCCCTTGCCGGGCCACGGAAATTTTTGCAACATTCATTCATGAAGACCCGACTTTTCCAATTTCTGTTGTGGTGGATGCCGGTGGTGGGCTGGGCCCAGACGTCCCCGCTCACGATCGATCAGGCCCTGTCCCGCGTGGGGCGGGCAAACGATCGCATCCGCGCCTCCCTGCTCCGCCAGGAGGCCGCCGAGGATCGCATGATCCGGGCACGTGCGGCCTTCCTTCCCACCGTCTCGCTCAACGGCACCTACACCCGCCGTCCCTTCGAATCGAAGCGCGTGGTGGGCGGGGATGAGATCGTCATTCAAAGTCTCAATGCCCTCTCCGCCACGGCCAACGCCTCGATGCCTCTGCTCAATCTGTCCCTGTTCTCACGGCACGGACAGGCCGCGCACGAGCGCGATGCCAGTATCGAGGAGCAGCGCCTCGTGATGCGGACCCTCGCCTTCGGCGCGGCGGAGTCCTTTCTCGTCGCCGTCACTGCCCGTCAGGTGCGCGAGGCGGCCGAGCGTCGTCTCGCCTTTGCCCGCGAGAATCTGGCTGCGGCTCAGGCGCGCTTCGATGCCCAGATCGCAAGCAGCAACGACGTGACCCGAGCAACCCTGGAACTGGCCACGGCCGAACTGGTCACCACGCAGAGTGCCAATGCCGAGCGCAGTGCCTCCCTGCAGCTCGCGTTGTTCCTCCAGTCCGAACGCCCCGACTCTCTGGTCTTCCCCGAATCCCTCCTGTCGACCGCGATGGAGGAGCCGCTCGCCCCGGAGTCGCTGACACGAGATGCTCTCGATCGGCGTCCGGATCTTCTCTCCCTCCGTGCGCGCCGCGCCGCCACCGATGCCTCTGCCACCGAGGCCCTGTTTCGCGCCCTGCCGAGCGTGGATCTCACCGGACAGGTGCGCGTGACCAACGAGGCCGGCTTCAGTGGAAAGAACACCAATTGGTTCGTGGGCGCCAGCGTGAACTGGAACCTGCTCGACGGAGGACTCTGGTGGGGAGATCGTCAGGAACGCCGGGCTCTGGCCCAGGCCCTCGACGCCGAGGTATCGGCCCTGGAACGCCAGGTCGCCTCCGAGGTGGAGGACGCCGCCCTTCGCGTCATCAATGCGCGCGCCGCCGTCCGTCAGGCGGCCACCGCGGCGGACCTCGCGAAACGCAATGCCGCGGAATCGGCGGAACGCTATCGCTATGGATTGTCGGGCGCCCTCGAAAGCGCTGACGCCAATGTGCGTCTGTTTGAAGCCGAAACCGTTCTCTCCCAACAACGAGCCGCCTTGCTCCTTGCCTGGTTCGATGTACGCCAGGCCTGCGGCCTCCCTCCTCTCGATGATGAAGGAACCCGTCCATGAGACTCATCACCGTGCGCGTACGCGCTCCATTCCGTTTCACCTCTCCCCTTCTGCTGACTGCCCTCTTGTTTACTTCCGCCCTCCTGTGGGGATGTGGAGGAAAGGAGGTCGACACCGACGCGCGCGGTGGGAAGCGGGGAGGAATGCGGTTTCCGGTGGAAGTGGCCGAAGTGAAGCAAGTGCCGGTGACGGCAACCCTCCATGCCGTTGGATCGGTGGATGCGTATGAGACCGTGCAGGTGACCGCCCGCGTGGCGGGCACGGCGGATAAGGTCCGCTTTCAGGAAGGCACGTCGGTGTCGGCGGGCACGGTGCTCGTGGAAATCGACGCGGACCGCTACCGCCTCGCGCTCAATGCGGCCGAGGCCACCCAGCGAAAGGCCGACGCCGCCCTGGCCGACGCACAGGCCGGACTCGGAAGGCGAGAAGCCGTGTCGGCGAAAACACCGGGGCTGATCCCCGGTGAGGAAATCGAGACCTGGAAAACCAAGGTCGCGGCAGCCGCCGCCGACCTCGCGCAGGCCACCGCGGCCCGTGATCAGGCCGCGCTCAATCTGCGCGACGCCCTGGTGCGGGCGCCATCGTCGGGACTCATGCAAAGTCGCTCCATCAGCACAGGCCAGTATGTGCAGGCCGGCACGCTTCTGGGCACCCTCGTCCGTCGCGACCCTCTGCAGCTTCGCTGCACCGTGCCCGACCGCGACGCGGGTATCCTGAAACCCGGATTGGTGGCGCGCTTCACGGTCACCGGCGATACCACGGTGCATTCCGCCCGGATCACCTTCGTGGCCGACGCGGCCGATCCAGGCACGCGCATGGTACAGGTGGTAGGCACAGTACTGCCTCCGAGTACCCGCACCCTGAGACCCGGCACGTTCGCCGAGGTGACCTTCACCGTGGGCCAACCCCGTCCGGCTCCCGTGATTCCTCAGACCGCCATCCGACCCAGTGAAAAGGGCTTCCTCGCCTATGTGGTGGAACAGGGCGTGGCCCGCGAACGCATCCTCACCCTCGGCATGCGCACGCCGGAAGGTGCGGTGGTCGTGCTGTCGGGACTGAAGCCCGGAGAGTCCCTCGTGATTCGCGGCGCGGAAGCCCTGCGGGAAGGAGCCAAGGTGGTGTTGCCGGGGCAGAGTCCGAAGGGAGCGTCCGCACGATGAACATCACCGATGTTTCCATCAACAAACCGGTCTTCGCCTGGATGCTGATGGCCGCCACGGTGGTGTTTGGCATCGTGGCGATTTCGCGCATCGGGATTAGTCAGTTTCCCGATGTGGACTTCCCCACCATCACCGTCAGCGCCACCTGGGAAGGCGCCGCGCCCGAGGTCGTGGAAAACGATGTGGTGGAAATTCTGGAAGAGGCCCTCGTCCAGGTGGAGGGCGTACGCTCCATCACCTCCTCGTCCCGACAGGGCAGCGCCTCCATCACTCTCGAATTCGACCTGTCCCGAGACGTGGATCTCGCCCTGCAGGATGTGCAGACCAAGGTGAGCCAGGCCCAGAATCGACTCCCTCGGGATCTCGATCCACCCGTCATCGCCAAAACGAATCCCGAGGATCAGCCCATCCTCTGGCTGGGACTCTCCGGCGCCCTGCCCCAGCGCGTGCTCAGCGACTACGCGCGGTATCAGGTGAAGGAAAAACTCCAGACGATTCCCGGCGTGGGCGAAATCACCATGGGAGGATTTCAGGAACGCAACATCCGCATCTGGCTCGATGGGAATCGCCTCGATGAACGCGGACTGACGGTGACCGATGTGATCGCCGCCCTGAATCGCGAGCATGTGGAAATGCCGGCGGGGCGGCTGGAAACCGAAGGGCGGGAAGTGAGCGTGCGAGTGCTCGGCGAGGCGGTGGACCTCGGCACCCTGCGTCGTCTCGTGGTGAAGGAAAACAACGATAGTCCCATCTATCTCGAGGACGTGTCCCTGGTCGAGGACGGATTCGAGGACCTGCGCCGCGTGTCCCGTGTGGACGGTGAGCCCGCTATCGGACTCGGCATCCGCAAGCAGCGGGGGGCCAATGCCGTGGCCGTGGCCGAGGCCGTCCGCGCGAAGATGGACGAGATTCGCAAGACCCTGCCCGCAGGCATGAAGCTCGGGATCAACTTCGACTCGTCGAAGTTCATCGAAGAATCCGTCAGCGAAATCCGCTTCGAACTCATCCTCTCGGTACTCCTCACCGCCCTGCTCTGCTGGTTCTTTCTCGGATCCGTTTCGAGTACCCTGAACGTGGTGCTGGCCATTCCGATGTCCCTGCTCGGCACCGTCGCCGTGATCTACTTCGCGGACTTCACCCTCAACACTTTCACGCTGCTCGCCCTCGCCCTGGCCGTGGGTATCGTGGTGGACGACGCCATCATGGTGCTCGAAAACATCACGCGACACGGCGAGATGGGGAAGGATCGCATCCGGGCCGCTCGCGAGGGCACCAAGGAAATTACCTTCGCCGCCCTGGCCGCCACCCTGGCCGTGGTGGCGATCTTCAGTCCCGTCGTCTTCATGGAAGGCGTCATCGGACGCTTCTTTCTGCAATTCGGCATCACCCTCTGCGTTGCCGTGCTGCTGTCGTATCTGGAAGCGATCACGCTCGCGCCCGCCCGCATGAGTCAGTTGCTGCAAGTGGGCAAGGAAAAGCGCAACCGCCTCGGTCGCAGTGCCGACCGCCTCTTCGCGACTCTCGAGGGCTGGTACGGTCGCGCCCTCGACGCGGGCCTCCGTCGCCCGCACACCGTGCTGGCCCTGGCCACGGTGGTGTTCATCGCGTCGGTGTTGGTATTCCGGGCCCTGCCCTCTGAATTCGTGCCGTCTCAGGATCAGAGCCGCATTCTGCTGCGCTTTCAAACGGCCGTCGGGGCCGACCTGCGAGAAACGGACAACCTGATCCGAAAAGCCGAGGCCATCATCAATGCCGAACCCGAGGTGCTGCGCGCCTTCGGATTCGTGGGTGGATTTTCGGGAAGCGTCAATCAGGGCAACATGTTCGTGACGCTCCGACCTCCCGAAGAGCGCGATTTCACGCAGGAGGAATTCGCCGCACGCATTCGGAAGAAGCTGAACGCCATTCCCGGTCTGCGCGTGGTGGTGCAGGATCTCTCCCAGGCCGGATTCACGGCCCAGCGAGGCTTCCCCGTGGAATTCTCGGTTCGCGGCCCCGACTGGAATCGCCTCGTCGATCTGAGTCAGGACATGATGCGCGCCCTCACCGAAAGCGGAACTGTGGTGGATCTGGATTCGGACTATCGCGTGGGTATGCCCGAGCTGCGCATTGAACCCGATCGCGCGCGCGCCGCCGATCTCGGCGTCTCGGTCGAGAATCTCGCCACCACCATCAACGCCCTCGTGGGCGGGGTTCGCGTGGGCAAGTACAGCGACGGGGGCCGGCGTATGGACGTCCGTCTGCGCCTCGTGGCGGATCAGCGAACCCGACCCGAGGATCTCACTCGTCTGCAGGTGCGTACGGCCTCGGGCGCCCTGGTGCCCTTACGGTCCCTGGTGGCGACCACCGAACAACCGGCTCTCCAGGCTATCACCCGCCGCGACCGCGAGCGCGCGATCACGATCTTCGCGAACGTGGCGCCGGGCCATTCGCAGGACGAAGCCCTCAAGGAAGTGGAACGTCTGGGCGGGACCCTGCCCGAAGGCTACAAAGCCGTACTGGGAGGGGCCAGCGTGGCCTTCCGCGATTCCATGGGCAGTTTGTTCTTCGCCCTGATGCTGGGCATTCTCGTCGCGTACATGGTGCTGGCGTCCCAGTTCAATTCGTATCTCCACCCAGTCACCGTGCTCACCATCCTGCCTCTGTCCGTGGCGGGTGCCGCCTTCGCGCTCCTCATCGCGGGCAACACGCTCAACATCTTCAGCATGATCGGGCTTTTGCTCCTGATGGGCATCGTGAAGAAGAACTCCATCATCCTTGTCGATTATGCCAATCAGCGACGCAAGGAAGGCGACTCGGCTCTCGAGGCCATGCGGCACGCGGGACCGGTGCGCCTGCGTCCCATCATCATGACGGCAGCCGCCACCCTCATGGCGGCGGTGCCCCCCGCGTTGGGACTCGGGTCCGGATCCGAAACCCGCACGCCCATGGCCATCGCGGTCATCGGCGGCGTGTTCGTGTCCACGGTTCTCAGTCTGCTTGTGGTGCCCGCGTTCTATGTCGTAGCCGATCGGATCCGGCAGCGTCGGAAGCATCCCGTCACGTCCTGAGAGGTCTGAGCCCCGTCAATACGGCATGCGACGCGCTTCCATGTCCGACCGCAGGGCGGGCAGAAGGCGTTCCTGGATATCCCGAAGCGCTCCCTCGATGGGTGCGAAGCGGCGCTGGGCGATCTCGAGATTGATACGCATCGTGGTGGTGGGCGCGGAACTGCTGGACCACTGTCCCCACACGATTTCCTGAATGCGATTGCTCATGGATGGGATCTGATTCTCGTTGCGCGCGGCGGCAAGATCGTCGCCGCCGATCAGGCGATCGTACCAGGCCAGGGAATCATCCAGAGCCCGGGCCCGGCGCAGGAGCAGGGAGTCCGTGGTCGGCCAGTGGGTGAGCACCACGATCCGCTCGCTGAGCTCCGTTTTTATGTCGCGCAGACGACGTTCCGCTCCCAGCACTCGGCGATGGAGTTCCGCAGTCTGTTTCTGAAAGGCCAACAGAGCCGAACGATCCTGAGCGGGGAGGGTGGAATGCGCGAGCGGCACACAGGTGAAGGATACCGGCCCCGCCAGGGGCACGGTTTCGGTACGCGATGTCATGGCCAGGGACACCGAATAGGTGCCGGGCATCGCCAGGATGGACGAGGAGGACACCGAGGAGCCGGATCGCACCGGACGGGTATCGGGCAGGCGCAGGTCCCAGGTGAGACGTTGCACTCCCTTGGAAACCGGCGCGGTGAGGATGCGAACCACTTCACCCGCCTCGTCGCGTATGGTGAACGTGAGAACGGGAGCTTTCTCCTCTTCTTCTGCCCGCAGATCCTCGATCGTGGGATAGGGAATCGTCTCGTTTTTCTTCTTCGCCTCCTGCTCCCTCTTTTTCCTTTCCTCCTTTTTCGAGGTAAAGCCCTCCTTCAGGTAGTAGGTGAATACCGCGCCGAAGGGAGGATTGGGTGAAAGAAAGAAGGTTTCGCCCTGGGCGCCCCGGGACCGCTGATTTTCGGGATGATACATGAGAGCGGGGCGAATCGGAAACACATGGGCCCGGGATTCGAGGAGGGTGGCATCGCAGGCACGAAGCGGCGTGATGTCATCCAACACATAGAAGCCACGTCCGAAGGTAGCCACCACCACATCGCTCTCACGCTTTTGCACCACGATGTCGCGGATCGCGGCAGGAGGGAGCCCGTTGCGCATCGTGATCCACTTCTCACCCCCGTTGGTGGAAAGGTGGAAGCCGAATTCCGTGCCCGCGAACAGAAGCCGGGGCTGCACGGGATCCTGCACGATGCTGTACACGGAGCCCTCCTTCGGGAGTCCCGTCGCGAGCGGCACCCAGGAGCGCCCGGCATCGGTGCTTTTGAGAACGTAGGGGGAGAAGTCCGCGTTCTTGTGATTGTCGAAGGTGGCGAAGACGGTGCGGGCTTCGTGGGCGCTCGCATGCAGACAGCTCACATAGGTACGATCGGGAATGCCGGGAAAGCGCTCGATGGTCCTCCAGCTCTTTCCTCCGTCTTCGGACACCTGCACCAGACCGTCGTCGGTGCCCACATAGAGCAGTCCCTCGGCCAGCGGAGATTCAGCGAGGGCGACGATGTTGCCGTACAGAGAGGTGGAGGCGTTCTTCGCCACGGCATCGGGACCCCAGACCCGTCCCATCACGGGCAGGAGGTTGCGATCGATCGTACGGGTCAGGTCTCCGCTCACCGGAGTCCAGGTATCCCCTCGATCATCGCTGCGGAACAGGATGTTGGCCGCGAAGTAAAGGCGGGTGGGAGAATGGGGACTGATGATCAGCGGGCTGTCCCAGTTCCAGCGCAGGGGTGGTTCCCCGTCTCCCGGTTGGGGTTGGATGGAAATGCTTTCCCCGCTTTTGCGATCGTAGCGCACCAGACCACCGTACTGGGACTGGGCATAGACGATGTTAGGATTGTTGGGATCCACCTGGGAGGTGAAGCCATCGCCTCCATTGGTGAAGAACCAGTCCTCGTTCATGATCCCGTCGCTCTTCGTAGTGCGCGAAGGTCCTCCGAGACTGTTGTTGTCTTGCGTGCCTCCATACACGGAATAGAACGGCAGGCTATTGTCCACCGTGACGCGATAGAACTGCGTAATGGGAAGGTTTTCGAAGAAGCGCCAGGTGGCACCCCGGTCCCAGCTTTCGTAGAGTCCCCCATCCCCTCCGATCAGGAGATGGCGGGTATTGGCGGGATCGATCCACAGGGCGTGATCATCCACGTGGCGGGCGCGGTTGCCGAGGGACTTCCACGTGGCACCTCCGTCCTCGCTCAGCTGGGTATAGGTATCCAAGGAATACAGCACATCCGCATCTACGGGATCGCAGATGAGTTCGTTGTAGTATTGGGGACTTCCCGGCACATAGGCATTCCGCTTTTCCCAGGTGGCACCCCGATTGGTGGAACGGAAGATGCCGCCCTTGCCCTCCGCAGCTTCGATCACCGCAAAAATGCGATCGGGCTGGACTGGTGAGATGGCGAGTCCGATGCGCCCCATCTCCACGGAGGGCAGACCCGCCTTCAGCGTGTCCCATGTCGCTCCCGCGTCGGTGGATTTCAGGAGCATGCTCTCGGGTCCCCCGTTGATCAGGGTCCACACATGACGCCGTCTCTGGTACGAGGCTGCATAGAGCACCCGGTCGTCGCGAGGATCCATCACCACGTCGGTGACGCCGGTGTTCTCGCTGATGCTCAGCACCGCCTTCCAGGTCTTTCCCCCATCGGTGGTTTTGTACAGACCCCGGTCCCCGCCCGGACCCCAGAGAGGGCCTTGGGCCGCCACGTACACGATATCGGAGTTGGTGGGATGGATGAGGATTTTGCCGATATGTTCGGAGCGGGGCAGGCCCATGGATTTCCAGGACTTGCCTCCATCGGTGGACTTATACACCCCGTCCCCGTAAGACACCGAGCGCTGGCTGTTGTTTTCCCCCGTGCCCACCCACACGATCCAGGGATTGGTGGGATCGATGGCGACACAGCCGATGGAAAATGATCGTTCTCCATCGAAGACCGGATCCCAGGTCACGCCCGCATTCGTGGTTTTCCACACGCCCCCACAGGCCACAGCGATGAAGCGCAGGGCGGGATTGTCCTTCTGCACAGCGATATCGATGATCCGTCCCGAGGGCAGGGCGGGACCGATCGATCGGAAGGACAGGCCCGTGAGGAGGGAGGACGTGAGTTCCGGGACTTTGGATTCCGTGGATTTCGCGCCGGATTTCTGTGCCTCCGCAGGAGTGATGAGCAGGCAGAAGGCGATGAAGAAAAGGGAAGAAACACGGCTCATGGCGGTCTCCGATGGGTGGACGGATCGAGAAGGGGGAAAATTCCCGCCGGACTGGACTCTGGTCGGAAATCTTGCGATTATGTACTCAACCTTTCGTTCATTATCAAGGCCGCATACCATGAAAGCCATCCTCCTCTCCTTGCTCTGTATCCTGGTACTTCTGGGAGTCGGATGCGGTAGCAACGACTCCACGCCCACCTCTTCCTCGATCACCATGGTGGACATTCCCGGAGGGACTTTTTCGATGGGGGACAATTCCAGTTGGTACGCCGATGTGAAGCCCGCGCATTCCGTACAGATTTCCGCATTCAAGATGAGCGTGACGGAAATCACCCAGAGTCAGTGGGAAAGCGTCATGGGCTCCAATCCATCGGTGCATAAGGGGGGCGAGAATCCCGTGGAGAACATCACCTGGTTGCAGGCGGTGGAATTCTGCAACAAACTCTCCGCCAAGGATGGTTTGAGCACCGCATATGGCATCGAAGGCACGACCGTGTCATTTATCGCCAACGCCAACGGATATCGGCTTCCCACCGAGGCGGAATGGGAATACGCCTGCCGGGCGGGCACCACCACCTCGCATTTCACGGGGACCTCCGAAACCGAACTTCAGAAGGCAGCGTGGTATCAGGCCAATGCCGGCAACGTGTCTCATCCTGTCGGACAGAAAATCGCCAATGCCTTCGGCCTTAAAGACACCCACGGCAATGTGCAGGAATGGTGCTGGGATGTATACCGCGACAATTACTACGCATCGAGTCCCGCCTCCAATCCCCGGGGTCCCGACCCCAATCCGAACCTCTCTACTCCGCTCGAGGAATTCCGCAGCGTCCGAGGCGGGTGTTTCTTCTTCCAGGCCCTGGGCATCAGCAGTCCCGTGCGCAACACGATGAAGGCGGGAAAGAACAACGAGTACATTGGATTGCGCATCGCGAGAAATAACTAGGAAGAATTGGAGATTATCAGAATTTGCGAATTGCGATTGCCGATTTCCGATTTTTCAGGAAGGGGAGTACCCTCGGAAGTCGTTTTTGTTGATCGTTCGTGATTCCAAATTCGGGAATCGCAAATCGGAAATGTCTCTGCCCCCGCGCTGGTCAATCTCCAATCTCCAATCTCCAATTTGAAATTCCCTTGACTCTGTCCTCGC
>CAYQST010000029.1:0-32778 GCA_964420295.1 uncultured Chromatiales bacterium
TAGCCCGGTATCGCGCCTGCTTTGGGAGCAGGAGGTCGTCGGTTCAAATCCGGCCACCCCGACGAAGAACAACGCCCATTTATCCTTGCAAATCGAACACTCTGTGTTATCAATGCAATGATGTTTGTACGCCGTATCGTGAAGGCGATTGGCCTGAGGTTGCTATACGAAGAGCTGAGGAAGGGGCAGGAGTTGGTTCGGTGGGACTGACGATGAATTGGACCTTGGCGCTTGAGAAAGCGCAGGAGTGTTTACAATTATGCTGCCTGACCGGGATAGAACGGAGATGGAAGCTCCGGATATGCTCTGAACACATGCTGATAGATGGTTTGAGTTCGTTCCTCAATTTCATCCTCTGTGTACAGCGAAGAAGGCAAACCAGTATTATCCTGAAACAAGAAGTCATAGATTGCCATCTTTACTGCAGCTCGTGTCGCTTCCCGTTCACGCCATAGCGTGATCCGCAGTTTTTCCGCCTTCAGCGTCCTTAAAAGGCCGATGGCAACTGTTTTGATTCGTTTGATATCAGACGATGTCAGCTCAGGTTTTTTCAGCAAGTCGAATATGGCGAGACTCTCCTCATCAAGGCCTTCTCGCACGGCGCGATCTTCCTCTTTGTCCATCGCACTGATATACCGCAGAAGTTCTTCAAAGGTCTTCTCAATGGTTACCCGATCCTTCTCGCGATTGTATTCGGCGACGATCTCCTCGTAGTGTCTTTGGAAATCTGTCCGCAAGGGATTTTGCTGGAGCAGTCGCTTCAAACGTTGCTCGATGGCTATTTTCAAATTCTGCACGGTGGTGTGCTTGGCCGGGCTTCGCTCGAACTCCCTGCGCAACCGGTCGAAATCAATCTTGCTGATATCGTATGGCGTTGAATCTACGGCAACAATCTGATGATTCTGCGTCTCAACCGCTTCATCTACGATGCTGTGCAACTGGCGGATGATATCGGCGATATCCGCATGCTCACGGTCCTGTTGCAGGCTTTTATAGACAATGTTGATGGCGTCGAAGTCGGCCCGGCAACTGTTAACGCCTTCGATGGGCATGCAGGCCTTGAACTTCGAGAATACTGCCCGGCACATCACCTCGAACCGTTTTCTCGTTTCGTCGTTTTCGTTCACCGCCTCCTTGGCTGTGAGAATCGCCGCATTGCGTGCAAATCCGGTCTGCCCGATAATCCCACCTAAGGACGAGCCTCGCTCCTCCAGAAACGCTCGGACGAAGGCAATAGCCTCACGAAGATCGGCCAGCAGTTCTTCTTCCGGCTTGGCTGGTTCGGTTTCGCCTCCATTGCCGCCGCGTCCACCATCGCCCGTTCCGGCAAAGGTTGCCAGCGCCTTGCGCAGGTTTCTCAGGATGCCGCAATAATCGACGATCATGCCGTTATTCTTTCCCTCGTTGACCCGGTTCGCCCGTGCAATGGCCTGCATCAGCGTGTGCGCCTTGAGCGGCTTATCCAGGTACAGGGTGGAAAGACAGGGAACGTCAAAACCCGTCAACCACATGGCACAGACAATGGCGACACGGAAAGGATGCTCCTCGGCCTTGAAGGCATCGTCCAGCGACATTCGCTGCATATTCTGATATCGAGGCTGCTTCCGCATGGCATCGGGCAGGTCAATGCCTTCCTTGATGAGACGACGGTGCGGGGTAATGTCCAACTCCCATTTGCGAAACTTCTCAACCTCGCCCTGTTCCTCGCTGATCACGACTGCCATCTGTGTCTGCCGCATCCATGCGACCTGGCGACGCTGGTATTGTTCCTCCTGATCATCGGTGAGCGTGGGGAAGTTCGATACCAACTCGGTGATCCTCTCGTTCCAATAATGTTCGATCAATTGGTGCATGCGGACGCAGGTGATCTTGTCGATGCAGACCAGCATTGCTTTGCCGGTTTCCCACGCCGTGGAATAGTGCTGCACAAAATCGTGGGCCACCTGCTCAAGGCGATTCTCTGCCGTGATGATATGATAGTCTCGTATGAGTTCCTGCTCCAGACGCTGCTGGACATCGATATCGCCCGTCTCCAACTCCTCCAGTTTCTCGGCGATCCGTTCGTTCAGATCGCCCACCGCCACGCCCAGTTTGTCTCCGCGCGCATCGTAATAGAGCGGCACTGTGGCCTTGTCCTCCACGGCTCGCTGAAAATCGTAGGTGGAGACATACTCGCCGAACACCCGCCGGGTGATCTCGTCGTCCTTGAACAGGGGCGTGCCGGTGAAGCCGATATAGCCGGCATTCGGGAGGGCGTTGCGCATGTTGAGCGCCAGGGTACCGTACTGGGTGCGGTGGGCCTCGTCGGTGATGACGATGATATCGTCACGCTGGGTGTAGGCCTTATCCTCAACTACGGTCTGATTGAATTTCTGAATCAACGAAAAGACATGTGACTTGTGCTGAGCTAGCAGTTGAGCGAGGTGCTCGCCGCTCGCGGCCCGGCACGGGTTGCGGTCGTTATCCACCACACCGCACCCGGCAAAGGTCTTGTAGATCTGCGTGTCCAGATCGTCGCGGTCAGTGAGAATCAGAAAGGTGAAATTGCCTCCCAGTTTGCGATGCACCTTGCGGGTGAAGAGCACCATGGAATAGCTCTTGCCCGAGCCCTGGGTATGCCAGAACACCCCCAGCTTGCCATCGCGACTCTTCCTTTCGCGCACCGCTTGAATGGCCTGGTTAACGCCGAGGAACTGGTGATTGCGTGCCAGGATTTTTCTCGGTTCTCCGGCCGAGTCGTCGAATACAATAAAATTCTCCACAAGGTCCAGAAAATTGGCCTTCGAGCATACCCCCTTGAGCAGGGTCTCCATGGCCACAACACCCGGCTGATTTTCGGCTAGACGCTTCCACTCATGAAAATGCTCAAACCGACTCGTCAGCGAACCGAGTTTGGCATCCACCCCATTCGCCAGTACCACAATGGCATTGTGGTGAAACAGATGCGGAACGGTGTCCTGGTAGTCCTGGAAATTGTCCTTGTACGCGGCGCGGATATCCTTGCTGACGTTTTTCAGCTCCATAAACAGCAGCGGCAGTCCGTTGACGAAGCCCACGATATCCGCCCGGCGGCGGTATAGGTCGCCCCGCACCCACAGTTCCCGCACACAAAGAAAATGGTTGTTCTCGGGCACGTCGAAATCAATCACCCGCAGGCGCTGGCGCACACGCTCTCCCCTGGCGTTGCAAAAGGTGACCTGCACTCCGTCCTTGATCAGTTCGTACTTCTCGCGGTTCGTGGCGGCCATGCTCTGCGAAGCAGACACGGTGACGATCTCGCGAACGGCATCGTCATACGCCGTGGCAGGCAAACCGGGATTCAATTCCTCAATTTTCGCTCGCAGGGAGCGGGTCAGCACCACCTCACGATCAGAATCTCGACCCAGAAGGCTATCCGGCCCGAAATTCTCGTAGTTGTAGGCAAACTTCGCGTCCCAGCCCAGTTCTTTTTCCAGGTATCTGGCGGTGGTTTCTTGGACAAGGGTGGCTTCGGTGTAGGGAGCCGGTGTCATGCCATCACCTCCCATTGACCTTCCTTTCTCCCGCCTACACGTCGCAACAATCCATCTTTCTGCAGGTTCTGAATGTTTCGTTGCACCGATCGCTCGGTAATGCCGATCATTTCAGCCAGCTCAGGAATTGTAATGGACGGTTTTTCCCGACAGGCATCCAGGATTTTTCCCGACGCTTTCCCGACGTTTTCCCGACGCTTTCCCGACGTTTTCCCGACGCTTTCCCGACGTTTTCCTGCCAACACATCGACATTCGGCGAAACATCCGGTGCACTGTTCACCAGTTCCAGTTCTTCCACCGGCTTCCGATACACGGTGGCGGTGAACAGGCAGCCGTCGTGATCGTCGGCAAAATCGATGGTCGGCCACATTTCCAGCGCCCGCTTGATGCCCGAGCCCAGACCGTGGTAGGGGAGCAATCCCTTGGCGACATAGGATACCAGGATCGGGTTGCGAATATTGGAGTTCCCGGCCCGGATCTTCTCTACCGTCAGGTTGTTGGGCAGATTGCCGGGGCTTATGATCTCGATACGGTTGTCGAAGACGAACAGGCGGATCGGGGCACTGACCAGATAGTCGCGGTGCACCAGGGCATTGACCAGCAGCTCCTCGAACACCGCCTCAGGAATCTCCGGCGTACCGGGTGCATTGATCCCACGCCCAGCCTGCACCTTGTGCAGATTGCGCATGACAAATGCCAGTGCTCCCTCAAAAAGTTTCGGCAGCGGACCGGAAAAGTCCTCTGAGTCAAGGTAGTCGGTGGCGTGGATGTTGTTGCCGGTGTAGCGGATCGCTTTGACAATAAACTGTGGCACAATCCACTCCGGCTGCTCGGCGAATAGCAGCACCCCGGCAAGATTCACTCTGCCGTCGTCGGTCGCCAGATTCATGTTCTGCAGCAGCCGGGTCAGCTCGGCGGGTGAATCGGGATACTCCTGCTTGTAAACATCCCTCAGAAAATCGCGAAAGCGGAGCTTGTCCAGTCTGTCGATCCCGGCCTTGGTAGGCAGCTCGTCGGCATGGAACTGGTTGGCGAACTGAAACACGCGGCGCAGCTCCTCCTTGGAATTCACCCGCCGCTTGTCGGCCCCGGCCTTAAGCCAGATCACCCCGTTCTTGTCGAAATAGGGTTTGTCGATCCCCTTGGGTACGGTCAGCACGATGACAATGCGGCCGTTCTCCAGCGCCACGTTCTCAGTCCGTACCGCCAGCGGACTTCGTACCAGTTGGCTGGCCGCATTACTGATGAGCTGATTGATGCGGATCACATCCTGCGGTGACAGGCCCGGCGTCGAACCGTCATCGGCCACGCCAATCAAAATGGCGCCACCATCGGTATTGGCAAAGGCCGCCATCTCCGAGGCCAGGGAGTCGGCATTCTTCACATCCACCTTGAACTGGCGGGTGGAGTCTTCGCCGAGGGTGATTTGGGAGAGGAGGGTTTTCGGTTTCACGCCGTCACCTCCACAGGTATGCCAAGTTGAATGGCGACTGGCGTGTAGATGTCGATGCTTTCATTAGCCGTATGAAGCGAAACGATTAGAGAATATCTGGCCATCCGGTCCCATCGTCCAAGCCATGCCCGTTCGCGCCACCAACCGATCACCGGATAAACCCCTATCAGATTACATGACGCAATATCGGCAGCCGTGCCTTTCCAGATGTCGGAATGAACAGAACCCGTATCGCGGCAGTTTGATCCAATAAGCCACCGATCACTACCACTATCAGTCTCGGGCTTTCCTTCACCTTTATCGCGAGCAGCTTTATTCAGACGCTTCACGAAGTCTTCTTCGGTCTCTCCCTGGCTATTCAGGCCGAAGCGCAAACCAAAGGAGGCGTAACGATATTTGTCCTTCCAACCAACTTCGCCTGGTCCCGGCTCGATGAAATAAGACAATGTAACTCGTAAGGCCACAGGTGTTTCACCCAACTCAAGCAGTACCTTACGTGGCCAAGGAAGCCGATGCAGATGCATATCCTTGGTTGAACATTCAGAATGACCCTCCTTTTTAGTATAGGGTTGGATCTCCACTTGCGAAATCAAAGTTAGGGAATTCGACGCACAGGCCAACGCTTTGGCAAGGTTCGGAACCCCATAGCCACAGATGCGAAGCAATTTTCCATATTCGGACTTGGAATATTCCCCCCGGCCATTCATGTTCAAGAACTGCCGTTTTATAGCATCCGGCCAATCGGCCGATTGGATCATCAATCCTCGAACCGTTTCCGGCCACGCCTCAGGATACCGTACCTGTATCTGGGCTGCCATCCAAGCCGCCTGAGCCGCAGCGGCACTTGTCCCATCGATCGTGTCGAACTGCCTCTGTGTCGGCTGGTGCCACGTCGACAGTAGTGAGAGATCGTCATGTACGCTGACTAAACCATCAGAAGCGCGGGCAACATTTCCACCCTCAAATACGATGTCTGGCTTGACAGGCCATTTCCCGTCCCAATCGTGAGAGGTAGAACTGAAAGGAGACAACTCGCCCGGTTGGGCAAGCGGGGTGTGGGCCTGAAGGTCCGGGTCCGAAAGAACGGCCTTTTCCGTGTAAGCACCCACAGTGAGGGCATTCCAGGATTGGCCGGGATCACAAACGGAATACCGCAAATTGCATTGTGGATAGTCGGCCCAGATCTGCGGTTCCGTGATATTCCCCGCTGAAACGATAAAAAGACGCTTCGGGTCGTCGTCATACCCGGAGGTCAGTTTGTCGATGGCCGCCGACCACGAAGAAGGCCGACCTTGGTCGCGTCCGTCTTTCGACGTTATCGCCATGCAGCCAATGCGATTCCGGTCTGGTGCCTGGATTGCTGCGCGGTACATACCCTGGATAGTGATATCGCCGTACAGGTCAGGATCGTTGGCCCCTGGTGGTGGAGGAAGAATCTTTGCCGACTCCAGGCAATGATCGACCCGGATTGGATGGCTGTGCTGCAAGGCCGCCGTCAGATCGCCGAAGGCGGCGACCCCGCACATCAGCGTGCCGTGGCCTAAGTGATCGTTGACGCCCCAGCCGGGTTCCACCGCGTGACAATCGTCATCGGCAAGGACCGGTTGGAGCAATGCATGCCCGTTGTTCGCTCCGGTATCAAGGACGCACACGGCCACCGAGGCATCTGGATTGACGCGCAAACGGGAACACAGATCGTCCACCCATTCCGTCTGATCCCGATTTTCCAATTCGATGAAGAACCGTGCGGTCTCCTTAGCGCGTCTGAATTCGGCGATATCAGGGCTTGATTCGATAAGGTTCGCAAGTTGCTCCTGTGTCGTCTTGCCGAGCAGCACCGTTCTTTCAGGAAAACGAAGCGATCGCTCCTTCACGTCTATTTTCAAGGTGACAGCGGTCTCTCGAAAACGCTGCTCGACATCGTCATCCGTTCCCTGCAGCCAGATTTCGCACCAGACCTCATTTTTGCCCTGCGGTAACAGGCTCGGTGCGTCACGCCAGAAGGACTCCAGCTTCGCGAGCCGCATATCCTCGACGCTTTGGATTAAATTCGAATTCTTCGGTTTGCCTTTCTTAGTATTTTCTTCAGCGTATTTCCTGATTTTCTTGAGGAATTTGTCCTGACTACCCGAGGGAATGAACACGATTGCTCTCGAAATCTCCAGTGGAGGATCACTCTCGGTGCGGACAGTATAAACGTTGCGAAGGCGTATCCCAGTACCCCGGTCTTCGAGACTCTTGGTGATCAGATCGGATTCCGGCGCACCTTCAAACTCGATATAAACGCCGTCCTTGGTAGGCATCGACACCGCCGTTCGGGCTTCTTGCTGCTCTCTTGACCTAGCCCAGATAGCTGCCCATTGATTCTGCAGCTTTTCACTGTGAGTTTGACGATTGCGATCCGGTACCTTCTGAGTTCCGCCTCTTCGAGGAGTCGTGAACTCCTTGGTTGCATGTTTCTCAGACAGAAAGATATGGGAATGCTCTGTTGCCATGCGATCTCATCCCCTCATTGACGCCTTATATGCGGATCGTCGCTCCTGCAACATTTGCTTGAGCAGCGTCGCGGTTACGGCTTTCTGGTCGGCGAGGATCGTCTCCTTGATCGCGTCGTCACATGCCTGGGCGATCTCGGCATGGCTGAGCGATTCAGCAATTTTTACCGATGTTTCAAGCTGCATCTTCTTCGCGCGGAACGATCCCAGGCGGTTCTCGATTAACCGTTCAATCTCGTCCTTTTCCGGCAGGTGGTAATGTAGTACGTCGTCAAAACGTCGGAAAAGCGCCTGGTCCAGAATGCGGGGGTTGTTGGTCGCCGCTACGATCAGGCTGTCAGAGCTGTCCCGCTCGATGAACTGAAGAAAGGCGTTGAGCACCCGGCGCATCTCGCCCACATCGTTATCTCGGCTACGTTCGCCACCGATGGCGTCGAACTCGTCAAACAGATACACCCCCCGACGTTCCTGAATGACATCAAAAATCTGGCGGAGCTTAGCGCTCGTCTCGCCCATGAACTTGGTGACAATCTTGTCCATCATAATTGTGAAGAGTGGCAAGCTCAACTCCCCGGCTAGGACAGCGGCCGTCAGGGTCTTACCCGTTCCCGGCGGTCCGGCGAGTAGAATCTTTCGCCGATGGGACAAGCCGTGCTTTTCAAGCTTCGCCTTCTGCCGGTACTCACGCAAAATGCGCTCGATTCGCCCCCTCATCTCATCGGATTGCACGAGCATCCCGAGGCGCTCCTTGGGTTCCGAGGTCAACACCAGGTGATCCAGGTCCGGCGTGAAGGGTATCACTCGCGCGGGCCGAGCCTTGGCCTTATCCACCAGGGACCGTATCTCGTGGGCCAGGCTCAGGTGCCCCTGAGTTGCTTCATGAGCGGCAACTTGCAGCGCAATGGTGAAAAACTGCTCAGGCTGATCGCTTAGATGCGAGCGAATGAGGGATTTGATCTGTTCTGCGGTTGCCATATTACGTATTCCCTCCTGTATTATTGCTCTCATCTTTCATACCGCCACCTCCCCGTTCATCAGTTTGGGCAGGAGTAGGTCGCGGGCTTTGGCGAGTTGAGCATTACTAATCGTCAGGTTCACTATTTTGTCAAAGACTGGCTTGGCAAAATCAGAGAACAGATTCAACAGTTGCTTGGATGGAATAACAACTTTGATCCCAGAAAATTTTGATTTGTTCACATTTGCCATAGTCGCACCGCCACCCATTCCTTCAAGCAAAGGCTTCAATGCCTTAGCCATGAAGTAAGCCCAATATATGATAAAGTCGCTGGCAGGTACGATGCTATTGATCTGTTGGTTAGTTTGTGCTGGTGATGCGTTTAATGCCACAGCTCCAACTGTCCCGATGCAAGAAACAAGAATCGACCGTGGTGGCAGTGTCTTGTTGGCTTGGATTTTAGCCCCTTCTTCCGAAAGCGACTCTTCTGAATGAACAACAATTGCAGTGCCATGCATGTCTGGAGTTTTTATGAAGGGTAAATCGCTTCCAAAATTCTCTGGCTTCTTTTTGCTAGGAGTCTTTCCAGTTATGACTTCTCCCACATCACCTATCGTTCCAGCATTCCACCCCTCCGGCACGCCGTCAACGATGCGGGTGTGTTCGTGGCCTGGGAAGCGGAGGTGGACGAACCATTCCTTGTAGAGCATCCGCGCCGCGTTCTCCAGTAGCTGAATGCGTCGCCGGTTGTTTTCGATCAGATCGTCGTAGGCGGAGAGAATGGAGGCAATGGATGCTTGTTCACCTATGTCTGCGGGTACTAGCACCTTGCGAGCATGTAAGTCATTTCGGTTGACGCCCGGGACTGCCGCCTTGTTGCTCTCTGTCCCGTTAAGAACCCATTTCAAGAAGTAAGATACGAAACGATGATGATTGCCTTTGAAATCTTGGACGTATAACGCAGTATTGAGCGGCCAAAAGGGTTCCGAGACATAATACACTTCACCCAATGTACCGTATCGACCTGTTACAACTCCGGGGCCATCCACCTTTGCTTCTTTATGCGTGCCAGTAATACCGGAAGAGGAAATGACCGGTATCTCTCCTTGGATACGAGCGTGTTCAGGTAGGTCATAACCTCTCTTCAGAGTGAGGAAGTCGCCAAGCTGGACTGTGGCTCGCTTCATACTCCCAGCTCCTCGAAATTCCTCTTGATTCTTGCAGCCAGTTGTACCGCCTCGGCGTTCAGATCCTCCAGTTCCACATGGATGTCACGCATGGCCTGTTCAAAGTCGAAATCCTCGTCCTCTTCTTCTGGCGCGACGCCTACATAGCGTCCGGGGCTGAGGCTCCAGTCGTTAGCCGCGATCTCGGCCCGGTCCACAAGTTTGACCAGCCCTTCGACATCGCGGAGTTTCGCATCGGGGAAGCGTTCGGTGAGCCAGTGAGCCTGCTTCCAGAAATAGCGCACCTGTTTGAGCTGTTCCACGGCAATGGCACGGGCCTCGTCGGCGGCCTTGCGGGCGCGGATGATGTCGCGACCCGCCCAAGCGGCGCTCTCCTTGGCGCCGCATTCCGATTCGCAGGTTTCGATCAGGCGGCAGGCGAGCTTGTAAAGCAGGTCTGTCTGTTTGACTAGGTCGCGGCTGGTCTCTGCGAGCGGCGCGAGCCGGTCCACAGCTTTCTTGAGTTCGCCGTTGGTGGTTTTCTGACGACTCCAGGTGGATTGTTCTTTGTCGAGGGATTTTTGGAAGCCGTGAACCTCCGCTTTGAACAGGGGCAAGGCAGAGTCTAATTCCTTCAGAGGTTCCATGTGGGGCCCATCCTTCTCCAGGGTCTTGAGGAAGGGGTGGATACCGCCGCGCAGGGTCTCCAGCGCACCAATGAAATCCGGCAGAGGTTCGACCGTTTCACCTTTCTGGTCTTGCATGGTGAAACAGGCCGCACCCTCGGCCAGCATGCGCTGGCAGTAGCCCGCCACCAGATCGAGATAGCGCTCAGTTTCGCCACGGTAAAGCCGGACGATGGCCAGGAGATTCTGCTCCTGCTCGGGACTGAAGTCGTAGATCTTGCGCGTCACCTTGCGGTAGATGTTGCGGGCGTCGATCATCAGCACCGTGTCGCGGTGCGCTTCCGGCTTGGCGCGATTGAGGAACCAGAGCTCGCAGGGGACGGATCGTGTGTAAAAGAAATTAGAGCGGATGGCGATCATGACATCCACGTCGCCGGTTTCAACCAGCTTCTGACGCACCTTGGCCTCATCTCGTCCGGCACTGGAGGCCTGGGAGGACATGACAAAGCCCGCTCGGCCCCGCTCATTCAGGTAGCTGTAGAAGTAGCTGATCCAGACATAGTTGCCGTTGGTGACCTTGCCCTTCTTGTTCACACCGGGCAGCCCGAAAGGCAGGCGTGGATCGCTCCTTACCTTGTCCGCGTCGATCTCGTCCACATTGAAGGGCGGATTGGCCATCACGAAATCGGCCTTGCGCAGCAGCTCATGCGGATCTTCGTAGTAGGTGATGGCTTTCTGAATATCGCCTTCGAGGCCATGCACCGCCAGGTTCATCTTGGCCAGGCGGATGGTGGTGGCGTTCTTTTCCAGTCCGTAGAAGATCTGCTTTTCGGTGGGGTTCTCGTGCCGACGCTCCACAACCCGGGCGCTCTGCACGAACATGCCTCCCGAGCCGCAGGCCGGGTCGAGAACCGTGCCGCCCACCGGTTCGATCACATTGGCGATCAGCGAAACCAGTGAGACGGGGGTGAAGAACTCACCGCCGTCGTGGGCCTTGACATCGGCAAACTGGGTGAGGAAGTACTCATAGATGCGGCCGAACACATCCCCGGACACGTGCTTGAGTTCCTCGGGATTGAGCGTGCGCAGCAGGTTGCCGAGCTCGGCATTGTCGAGCTCCTGATACTCGTTCTTGGGGAGCACGCCGCGCAGATTTTCATAGTCGGCTTCGATGGACTCCATGGCCGCGATGATCGCCCTGGCCCGATCGGCACTGTCGGGCAGGGCCACCAGAGTGTCGAACTGTGCCTTGGGCTGCAGAAAGATGGAGCTCTTCTGCGAAAAATCCTCCTTGGTCAACGATCTTCTTTTGCCGTCACGTGTCGGGAGCTTTGTTTCGATGGCATCCCGGACGGTGAGGTATCGGCTGTACGCATGGCGTAAAAAAACCAATCCCATCACCGGCAAGAAATACTCATTGCTGGCATAATTGGAATTGGCCCGTAGGGTGTCCGCCGCGCTCCAGAGCCGTTTTTCAATGGCTTCGATATGTTCGAGCTGTGGCACGTCGAGAAGAACGAAAATGGTACAATTGACAGAAAATACGAGAGCCATCCACAGCAGACAAGCAGCGAATCGACCTCGTCACCTCTCCACCAAAAAAAAAACGCCGGCTGGCCTGAGGAGGAGCGCCAACCGGCTAGGGAATCAGTGAATGCGGGAGCAAAATACTTCCGCGAATTCTCTAAAGCAAGGGTTTAGGACGAATTTTTTATACCCTTACACAGCAACGACTTAACCTTCGTTCAGTTTTTGGAGCGCTTTCCGAATGAGCGCGGATGTGTCGAAGGTGCCGGCATCGGGGATTGATGACAGCACTTTCTCGGCGATCACGGCCGTGTAGCCGAGGGATTGCAGGGCCAGGAGGGCTTCGTGCAGGGATGGCGCGGCAGCGTGCAGGGCGGGTGACCCGAGGCCACCTTCTACCTTCAATCGATCCCGGAGCTCGACGATGATCCGTTCGGCCGTCTTCTTGCCAATGCCGGGAACGCGGGTCAGGGACAGAGCATCCCCCGCCGTGATGCGGATGCGGAATTCCTCGGGGGTGCTTCGGCTGAGAACGTTGAGCGCGAGACGGGGACCGATGCCCGAGACGGCGATCAGATGCTGGAACATCGTGCGCTCCTCCTCGGTGGCGAATCCGTAGAGCTGCTGAGAATCCTCGCGTACGATGAAGTGGGTCAGCAACGTGATCTCCGAACCCGCTTCGGGAAGACGACTTCCCGTGGTCAAGGAAACGGAGATGCGATAGCCCAGTCCCCCAGCTTCGATTACTGCCAGCGTGGGCTCCTTGCGAATCAGAGTGCCGTGCACGAAGTCGATCATGACGAAATCACTCGCTCGGGATGATTGGAAAGAAACGAGGCCCAGTCTCCGCGCGAGCCCCGACCTCGGGTCGGCCTTGGGGATGCCATCGCGGGTTGCTGGCGAAGTGCGTGGCAGAGGGCCACCGCCAGGGCATCGGCCTCGTCGGGGGTTCCGAAATCCCGCTCCTGTCCGAGAATCACGTTCACCATGTATTGCACCTGAGGCTTGGCCGAGGCTCCATTGCCCGTCACCGCGCGCTTGACCTCGCGGGGCGAGTATTCGAACACCGGGAGACCGCGATGCAACGCCCCCAAGAGGGCCACGCCGCGGACATGGCCGAGCTTCAGGGTCGATTGCACGTTCTTTCCGTAAAAGGCCGTTTCGAGACAGAAGGAATCGGGATGATGACGGTCGATGACCTCCAGCAACCCGTCGTAAATCGTGAGCAGGCGATGGGCAAAATCCGCTTCCTGCGAGGGAGAGACCCGCGTGCGAATAGCTCCGCTGGCCACCCAGCGACAGGAAGGACCGTCGACATCCACAATCCCAAATCCGGTGATCAGGGAGCCGGGATCCACGCCGAGATAGCGCCCACGGGCCATGATCAGTTCATGTTCTCCATCACGCTGGCGTCGATGTCGAAATCGGAATACACGTTCTGCACGTCGTCGTGCTCCTCGAGCGCTTCCATGAGCTTGAGTACCGACTCGGCTTCCTTGCCATCGACCTTGATGGTGTTCTGAGGCACCATCTCGCTGCTGGCCTCGGTGATTTCGATGCTGGCGGCTTCGAGTGCCTTCTTCACCGGCTCCAGATCCTGGGGCTTGGTGATGATTTCGAACAGATCCTCTTCGGTGGTCATGTCCTCCGCGCCGGCGTCGAGCACGATCATCATGAGGTCGTCTTCGTTGTACTTCTTCGGCACGGTGATCACTCCCTTCCGGTCGAATTTCCATGCCACCGCCCCCGCCTCAGCCATGTTGCCATTGTTCTTGCTGAACAGATGGCGGATCTCGCTCACCGTGCGATTCTTGTTGTCGGTGATCACCTGTACGATGAAGGCCGCCCCTCCGGCTCCGTAGCCTTCGTAGGTGATCTCTTCGTAGGTCACGCTTTCGAGTTCACCGGTGCCGCGTTGCACGGCCCGCTTGATGTTGTCGGCCGGCATGTTGCTGCCCTTGGCCTTGTCGATGGCGAGACGAAGACGGGGATTGCCGTCGGGATCACCACCGCCCTCGCGTGCCGCGATGGTGATTTCCTTTATGATCCGACTGAAGAGCTTGCCGCGCGCGGCGTCCTTGGCGCCCTTCGCACGCTTGATGGTGGCCCATTTGGAATGACCGGACATGATTCCTCCGAAGGAATGGTGATTTATGAAGTGTGTTGTGGTTGTGGTTGTGACAGATCCTTGAGGACTTCCTCCTCTGTACGAGCGTCTCCCACCCAGCGGAAATCCTTGAGACGGATCTGGAGGTCGTAGGGATCGTTGGGATTGGGTTCTTCGATGGTGAAGAGCACGTCGAGGCGCTCCCCTCCCTTCGGAAGCACGCTGAAGCGATGCCCGAGATTGTAGCCAATGGCGAAGTACTTCGCACCTCCCTGCTGCACGGCAAACTTCACGTGATCTCGCCCCACGATGCGGGCATCGTCGGCCACCGCCACCGAACGGGCCATGAACACGGGACGCTGATTGCCGGGCCCGAAGGGGGCGAAGCGCTTCAGGTCCTTGTTGTACCGGCGTATGTCGGCCAGTTCAATCACGGCCTCTGCCGTGATCTCGTGCAGAAGCATGTCCTCGGTGATCAGATCGCGGGACACAGAATGGAATTCTTCTCGAAAGGCCGCGATGTTGGGAATCTCGAGCGCGAGGCCCGCCGCGTATATATGCCCGCCGAACTGCAGCAGGTGGTGCTCGCAGCGCTTGAGCGCCTCGTAGATATTGAATCCGGCCACCGAGCGCGCCGAGCCCTTGGCCACCCCGTCGATGGTGGTGAGAAGGATGGTGGGGCGATGGAATTTCTCCACGAGACGAGAGGCCACGATGGCAATCACCCCCGGATGCCAGTTATCGTTGTGCAAAATCAGGGGCAGATCGGCGTCCTTCTCCAGCATGGCCTGGGCGATGGTCTGCGCTTCCTTGAAGGTTTTTTCGTCGATGTCCCTCCGCAACCGATTCTCGCGCTCCAGCTCGTCGGCCAATTCTCCGGCCAGCACGGGATCGTCGGTGGTGAGCAGGTCCACGGCCCGCTTGGGATCGCCCACCCGGCCAGCGGCATTGATGCGGGGTGCCATGACGAACACGATTTGCTGGGCGGTGATGCTCCCGGGTTGGAGGCGCGACTTTTCGATGAGGGCACGAATGCCGGGCCGGGGATTCTCGTTGATGAGCTTCAGTCCCTTGTAGACGAGGTAACGGTTTTCCTCCACCATCGGCACGATGTCGGCGGCCGCAGCGATGGCCACGAAGTCCAGATACTCTTCGGGAACATCCTTGAGATTGAAGTACTCGGCCACCCCCTGAATGAGCTTGTAGGCCACACCCGCCGCGCTCAGATGCTTGAAGGGGTAGTGATCCTTGGGCTGGAGCGGATCCAGCACCGCCACCGCGCGAGGAATTTCTTCGATCGGCTGGTGATGATCGCAAATAATGACTTCGATTCCCTTCTCCCGGGCGTATTCCACTTCCTTTACGGCCGTGATCCCGCAATCCACCACCAGCATCAGCGTCGCCCCGTATTCGGAGGCGTAGTCGATGCCGTAGTAGGAGAGGCCGTACTCGGGTTGGAGACGACCCGGAATATACACCTCGGAGTCACACCCGATCTTGCGCAGGAACAGGTGCAACAGACTCGCGCTGTTGGTGCCGTCCACATCGTAATCGCCGTAGACCAGGACTTTTTCCTGATTTTCCCGCGCTCGAACGATGCGTTCGACAGCGACCTTCATGTCGTTCATCAGCCAGGGACTGATGAGCGGCTGCTGATCGGGGTTGAGAAAAACTTTCGCCGATTGGTAATCCGTGGCTCCACGAAGAATCAACAGCGATGCGATGGCCTCGGGGATGCGAATCTCCTCGGCAAGACGACGAACCACCGAGGGATCCCCGGGGGCCCTGATCTTCCATCTTGCGTCCATGACCTGGTCCTGCTATTACTTTGAAATCTGCTCATATATCCACTCAACTTTTTTTCCAATGTCAGAGAAGAAAACGCAAGTCCGTCTATAAGCCGAATTCTGTCTATCCCGACCGCCGAAACGGGAGGAACGAGGCAGCCATTTGACTTGGCGCCGTGTTACCACGACGCTCCAGCGACCTACCCGAGCACCTATCCGAAGATACCGCGCGGGCCACGCGGCCGGTGAGGGGATGCTTCTATCTGGTCTTGCTCCGGGTGGGGTTTGCCGAGCCAGCCCGTTACCGGACTGCTGGTGCGCTCTTACCGCACCGTTTCACCCTTACCCGCCGAGGCGGGCGGTGTTCTTTCTGTTGCACTTTCCGTAGCCTCACGACTCCCGGACGTTATCCGGCACCCTGCCCTATGGAGTTCGGACTTTCCTCCCCCGTCGAAACGGAGGCGGCTGCCCGACGGACTTGCGCCCACCTACAGTTTGATCTCCTTGCCGAGATCCTCGGCAACGAGGATGCGTCCACAATGCTCGCAAATGTGGAGCTGGTTGTTTTTCTTGATTTCGAGGATTTTCTGCGGCGGCACCACATTGTAGCATCCACTGCAGGACCCCTTCTTGATCGGAGCAACGGCCTTGCCGTTCTTCGCCGTTCTCACCCGATCGTACAGTTCCAGGTCTTCGACGCTGATGTCCCGACGGACCTCGGCCCGCAGGGCAAAAAAGTACTGCTCTTGTTCATCGGTGCTTTTCATGATCTCGGTCAGGGCGACCCGCTTTTCAGCCAATTCGGTGTTCAGGGTTTCAAACTCCTGTTCCAATTCGGTGCGGACCGTCTTGATGTTCTCGGCGACATCGGCAAACCCCTCGATATCCAACTCGTATTGCAGAATCGTCTGTTCGGCCAATTCGATTTGGTTGGTCAGGGCATCGTATTCCTTGTTGTTCTTGACCTGAAGTTGCTGTCCCTTGTACTTCTCGATTTTCTCGGTCAACTCCAGAGTTTCGAGTTCCTTCCGCTTCCGTTCCGCCTGTCCATCTTTCAATTCCTGATCCCGGGCCTCGATCTGATCACTCAGATCGTTGACGCGGGTTTCGAGCTGGGACACCGCCTGGGGAAGATCTCCCCGGAGCTTGTGCAGCTCGTCCAGTTCCGAGTCCACCATCTGCAGTTTCAGCAGGGAAAGAAGCTTGTTTTTCAATGTTCACCTCGGTGTGAGAGTTTACAGAATTCGCACAGGGTTCTGGAGGCTACGGGACGCCCACACGGGGGGCGCCGCGTCCACCTCGGCCAGTTCGCGCTCCACCGCCTCCCGACAGGCGTCCACGAAAAGGCATTCGGTTTCGAAATGTCCGGCATCAACCAACACCAGCCGGTCACTCCAACCGTGAAAATCATGATAACCAAGATCTGCCGTCAGGTATAGATCGGCGCCAGCCCCCCAGGCTGCTCCGATCAGGGAACTCCCCGCTCCCGTGCACACTGCGATATGCTGAATTCGATCCATGACAGGAGGATTCGACATCCGCACCTTCTCGGCTCCTGTTTCCTCCTTGATCCGGTCGATCACCTCGGGAAGAGCCTTCGGCTCCTCCCAGGTTCCGATCACTCCCAGTCCGAACGGAGCCGGAGTATCCACCGGCACGGCCACCTCTCCCGGCAACCCGGCCCATCGAGGCGCCACACGGGAATACTCCCTCCTGACTTGCTCCTGAAAGAGCCGCATCCCACCGGGCGTTGGTTCCAGCACCCCCCGGAGCGTCAATCCCAGCTTCCGGGCCAGCACCACGCTCAGCCCCGATTCGGAGGAGTCGGCATTGGTATGCGCGGCAATCAACGAAATCCCTGCCCGTACCAGACCGGCCACCACCCGTCCCTCACCCTCGTTCCACCGCAGATTCTTCATGCCCCGAAACATCAGGGGGTGATGGGCGATGATGCAGGACGCCCCTCTCTGCCGTGCCTCGGCAACCACCTCGGCGGTACAGTCCAGACACACCAGAATACCGGTGACGGGATCGTTGGGGTCTCCCACCAGGAGTCCAATATTATCACGCTCCCACGCGAGCTCTTTTGGAGCCCAGGAGTACACAACATGAAGGATGTCTGCTATGGTAAGCATAAAAAAAGTGCACCACCCTGAGATACGTGCACTATCTGCTTACGTCGATCAGTCGATCACAATCGCGGCCACCGCATGTTTGGAAAGAGTAATATGCCATTGATCCTGCCTTCGATAATTTGTTGTGGAGCTGAAGGGAGTCGAACCCTCGACCTCTACAATGCGAATGTAGCGCTCTCCCAACTGAGCTACAGCCCCAACGTCATATGAATGTACGAAAATCAGGGACGCAAATCAACATCCTTAATCGTGAATTTCCTTGCGATCCTGCCTTCTTCACACTTTCCTCTTTCCTTCATTCTCACCTCACCACTGCCATCCTTCCGCTCCTCCGTTCCCGACTTCCGGAGTCGTACAGAGCGTCGAGATGATACAAAAGCCAACCCGATGGAAGACTCCGGGTCGAAATCGACCACTGATGGGTGCCAGGCAGGAAAGAGACGGGAGATTCGCGGAGCAGGACCCGTCCGAGCAAATCCGTAACGGTCAGGCGCAGGGAAGCGGGTTTCCCGAGGGCGAAGGTGATTGTTCCAAGGTTCGATACCGGATGCGGATAGCTTCCGGTGAGGGTCAGAGCGGAAGGTGCGGATGGAGGGAGAGCGGGAGCATCGAGCACCGTGCTCTTGTCCAGCAGTGCCCAGGCGGGAGCACCCGATCCCGCGTTTTCGCGAAACCACCAGGTTCTCGTACCGGTGTTCGCGGCAATGTCGGGATAGCTGTCCCCATCGTGCAGGGTGTAGCTCAGAAACACCGCTTCGTTTCCCGGATCGTCCGGATATCCGAGGCGAGCCAGATCGATCCCGATTTCGAAGGTGTACCCTCCATCTTCGTCATCGTTTTTGTCCACAGTTGTCGGTGCGAGAAGCATCGAGCTGACGAAGAGTGCTCCGGCGCTGTCGCGCAGCGCGGGAGCATCGTCCTCCAGCACCACCTGCCCCACCTGATCCAGGCGAAACGTGAGAACATGACGGATGGGTACCTGGTCGGGTCCCAAACGAAAGGGATTGTTGAGAATCACCGTCAGGCCGTCCCATCGATCCTGATCCTCCACACTCTGCACACGATGATCCTGCACCTCAGCAGCGACATACAACATCGATCCCCGATAGAAAGATCGAATCGTCGCGTTCGCGGTATCGGTGATGGGCGCTCGCCGGCCGGCAATGTCCGCCTGGTTCCATCCGCTCCGCCAGGGACCGATGCCCGCATACTGATCCCGAGGTCCTCCCTCTCCCCATCTGAGCTCGAGCTTCGGCACCAGAGCCCAGACATCGTCGAAGCTCAGCTCTCCGTCTATTACCGGAGCATCGAAGGCCTGTCCATCAGGAACAACCAGATCCGGCGGGATTGCGGGAGCAGACGTGGCATCGGTGACGTCGGGACGCACATGAATGCGGAGCACGCCGAGCGCGTTGGCGTTTCCCCAGGGACCCTGCCACCAGGTCCGCGTGACGCTCATATGCTCCGCAGACTCCGGCCAGCATCCATCCGCATCCCAGAGACAGAAGGTGAATTCAACGATATCGCCCTGCGGCCTGGTGGGATGGTAGCCCAGGGCCGACAAGAGAATGCGCATTTCCACGGTGTATCCTGCGTCGGCCTGTGCATCATCGTTGGTCACGCCCTGCACTTGGGTCACCGCGTCCCACATTTCCACCATTTCGGCGGACCGTGGAACGGCAATGTCCCATTCAGCCCAACGCCCCAGAAAGCGGGGCAACCGTCCGGCCGGAGAAGGGCCGGTATCCTGAGGATACCACCATGTGTAGTGGAATTCCGCAGGGGGCGCCGGTCGCGATCCCTGGGCATGATCCATGATCGCCATCATGAGGCCATCGGACCGGTTCAGATCCCGTCCGCCACCGATGGAGCGATCGGATACATGCATGCCGAGATACAGATAGTCCCCCACCACAAGAAACCGCAGCTCCGCCTGGGACGGATCCGCGACCGAGGTCCCCACATCCTGAACGAAGCCGCTGGAGGGAAAGCCGGCATTCTCACCAAAACCGATCCGATGAATCGGTGCGCGGCTCCAGTCGACCTCATCCAGCACGCCATCGAGCACCATGGCTGCCGACGGACGGGAGGCCGCCCAGATCGCATCCTGTCGGGGTGCGGGTTGCGCAAATCCCAGCATGGGCAGAAAAAGAAGGAGAAGGAACAACGAGGAAGGACGAAGCACAGAGGTCATGACTCGGTCTCGCATGGTGCATGAATGAGGAGGGAGAGGATCGAACCGGGAGGATCAGAAGGCGGGAGAATCTGACACAGGAAGATCAGGTGATCTGGGCCTTCAACAGGGCGGTAAGCATCCCTTCGATATCGTTGAAGCGGCGTTCATAATCCTCGTGACTGCGGCGCACCACTTCCCAGGCTTCTTCATGGCCGTAGATGTGCGTGATCTCGCATCGGGATTTGTGGGACTCGCCGGGAATTTCCTTGTATGTGAGAAAGTAATGACGGAGCCGGTCGATGATAAGGGGAGGACAGTCGGAAACATCTTGCATGCTTCCGTACAGGGGATCTTTTTTCAGCACCCCGATGATTTTATCGTCGGCCTCGTCTCCATCGATCATGCGAAATCCCCCGATGACATGGGTCTCGAGCATGATATCCCCATGCGGGATGTGCCTCTCAGTGAGCACGCAGATGTCCAGAGGATCCATGTCCCCGACGACTCCCTCTCTTCCTGTTTGCTGCATGCAGAACTCGGCGATCTGCTCGGCGCACAGCGTTTGCGGTACCAATCCGTAGAGCACGGGACAGGTGGAGGAGAAAAGCTGCGGACGATCCACTTTGAGGAAGCCCGTTGTCTTGTCGATCTCGTATTTCACCGTGTCGGTGGGCACCATTTCGATGTAGGCCGTCAAGGTCTGGGGAAACTGGTCCCCAATCGAAATGCCGTGCCAGGGATGGCTCTTGAACAGGAGGCCCATCAGTTTCCACAGGGGATCGGGAGAAGATTGGCTATGATGATGAAAGTTCATGGATCCTCCGGTCGTCGGAACTCGAAGCGTCGGTGAGAGATCGGTTTCTCCTAAACTACACAACAACCGGCTTCCTTGCCACGAGATCGTCTCCACGTGGCTCGGAAATCTTCTCCTTTTCGCGACCCCGCCCCCTTCGTCGAGACAGTGGAAATTGCGTACCTTTCCTCGCTCCCTCCTCAGTCTGGATGTCCCATGCGTGCCTTTTCCGCTCTTGTTCTTGAGATCTTCCTGGTGACGGGATGCGTCATCTCGGCTACCTATGCACAGTCCTCGCTGCGGGTCTCCAACGACCACTATCGATACGCGATTCGATCCATCGAGGGGCGGTCGGTGTTCGTGGTGGAAGGATATCCACGCAGCACAGAGGCCTCCGCCCGCGCTCTGCCAACCCGCTTCGTGGATCTGCCCGCAACATCCGCGCAACCGCCCCGACTGGCCTCGGTGCGCCTGGCGAACGCTGTCTCCGCCTGGCCTCTGTACCGCACCATTTCGGTGCGACGCCCGGACGGGACGATCGACGACAGCCTTGCGCTCGTGCCGGGCTCCCCTTCCGTGACCGAAGAGGTGCGCGTGCTGCATACCACACGGATGGTAACGAGACAGGGACCCCGGTGGCGTGTCACCGTGCCGCTCCTGGCATGGACCCCCTCCGGAGTGCGCTGGGTGGAGGAGTACCGGTTTTCGGAGGGAGCGGAGACCGAACACCCTGCTCCACACCCCCTGCCTGCCGCCGCGCGTGCGGAGGGCTATCCGTGGATGACCCACGCAACCGGACTCGATACCAGCGGAACCTGGTATCGTCCCGGAGAAGAGGTGCTCGTCTGGCATCAGCGTCGGGACGGACTGTCGGTGCTGACGGCGTCCGCCCTGCGTGACGCGGGCCTCGATCCCACCGCTCTGCAGCCCGCGTTGTTCCAGTTAGTACGGAAAGGAAAAATCCAACCCATGGTGGGAATCGGACTCGAGGACAATCGTTTCGATGAACACGACACGCTGATGTACTGGGGCGAGCGCAACTATCAGGAGGATGGCTATCTGACCTCTCCTTCCTCTCCGCTCGATCCCTATCCGGAGTACCTGCATCGGTCGTCGGACTCCGCGGCCTACGTGCTGAGACTGGCCTCGGGTGGTGGAGAATGGATTCGCCCCGAGTCGGAAATCGGAGGCAGTGCTCCCGCCCTCCCCTGGACCTACACCACCGTCCATCGGGAAGAGGATCAGTCCCTGCAGGTGATGAGTCTCATCCCGGATGAAACGCAGAACCCCGATTGGACGCGGTGTGATACCTGGATCTGGACAGTGCTCCAGGCCCCATCGACGTTTCGCGATGTCCTTTCCATATCAGATCCCGCACCGGAAGGAGGCCCCGCTCTCCTGCGCGTCAAACTCCTCGGCTACTACGGAAAGGCCTCGGTGTCCCCGAATCATCGTGTTCGTGTTCGCTTCAATGGGGTTCTCCTCGACAGCATCACCTTCTCCGTGTCGGAGCAGGTCCTTCTTTCCGTCCCGGTGCCATCATCGCTCCTGCGAGCGGGCCTCGATACCGTGTCCATCGAAAACATCGATATCCAGGGTGGATACAGTGCGGTGGCGGTGGACTGGTATGATCTGGTCTATCCACGCCGTCTCTCGCTGACCTCCTCGCGATGGTCGGCCACGATGGAACCGAGCCAGAGTCTGGGTCCTCGCACCCTGACGATGACAGGCGCGGAGCGTCCCCAGGGCTGGTATCTGCGTGCAGGGAGCACGGGATTCCGATGCCTGCGTCTTTCCTCGGGCGATGCCCTGCCGCCGCATTCGTGGACCATCCAGGACACTCTGCATCTGGGGGACCGGCTCTTCGTCTCCGCCAGCGACAGTCTCCTCCCTGTGCGCCACGCCCGAGTGCGCCGTATGCCGGATCTGCGGTCGCCCCATGCGGGGTGCGATGCTCTCATCATCACCCATCCACGCCTGAACGGGTCCGCGATGCGGTACACGGATTTTCTCACGCGTCAATACGGGGTGCGAACGACCATCCTCACGGTGGACGACATCTATCTTGCCTATAGCTACGGGATCTTCATGCCGGAAGCTCTCAAGCTCGCGGTGTACGATCAGTGGCGCAACGGCAGCATCCGCCCGGCCTCTCTCCTGCTCGCGGGGGAAGCCTGCGTGGATACCCGAGCCACATCGGGAGCCTGGCGGGAAAATATGGTGCCCACGTATGGCACCCCTGCCAGTGACTTCTGGTTCGTGTGCTTCGACAGCGCCTCGATTCAGCCCTCTCTGCTGGTGGGACGGCTTGCGGTCTCCTCGGACGCAGAGTGGACCGAGTATGAGAATCGCCATCGCGCGCTCATCTCCGCACCCCGGGCCGAGTGGATGAAGCGAGTGCTCCTGTTGAGCGGAGGAGATCCCAGCGAGAACGACACGCAGATGGATCGGTATCGACAGGTGCATCGCACCATGCTCGCCTCCGCGGTCGACCCGCCTCCGTTTGGGGGACTCGGCACGCATTTCTACAAGACGGCACATCCGCCCTCGGATTTCGGACCTTTCAGTCCGGATTCCGTGCAGGCCGCCTTCTCGGCGGGCGCGCTCTGCATTTCCTACGTGGGCCATAGCGCGGCATCCACCTGGGGGAATGGGATCACCGATCCGGCCCGACTTCGTGCTACGACGGGCGCCCTGCCGTTCGTGTCGGACTTCGGCTGCGCCTCGGCGGCCTTCGCCCGGGCTGAGGGTCGCTCCCTGGGGGAGGCCTTCGTATTGGGTCCCAGCTCCCATGCCATCGGGTATGTGGGAAATTCCGGCTTCGGGTATTCGAGTGCCGCCACGTTGCTTCCCCCACTGTTTTACGAGGCAATGCTCCGCGACGGTCCGCTTCCCATGGGTGAGGCACATGCGCGCATGCGCGAGGAATATGTGCGGCTCTACGGCAATCTCCCTGCGGTACGCAACAGCATTCACATGACCACCCTTCTCGGGGATCCCCTCCTGACACCACCGGTGGCCGCGAAAGTGAACCTTGCGGTTTCGCCATCCGGGATAGGTTCGAAAGACGCGTTCATCACCGATGGGATGGATAGTCTTCGCTTTCGAGTGACGTTTGCGAATACCGGGCGTTGGGTAACGGATTCCGTGACCCTGCGTGTCGAGGATCTCGTGGGAGGAACCACGGTAACCATGCGCGACGTCCGACGTCCCATCCCCGCATGGGAGACCACGCTCGATGTGACCCTCCCCTCCGATCGTCGTCCCGGCCCCCGATTGTTGCGCGTGCAGCTCGACCCGGAACAACGGCTCGACGAGGAAACCCGGGCAGACAACACCGCCGAGTATCAGTATTCCGTTCTCAGCACCCTGTTCACCGCCGTCAACACCTCCGACGCGCTTCCCTTTCAGTTGTGGAGGAATGTGGGCGTCCTGCATCCCATGGTGTCTCCAGGTGCGGTGGACCAGGTGCTCTTTCTGTTCGATACCACCGCGAGTTTCACCGCTCCCCTGATTCATCGCGTGCCCTACGACACCACGGTCACCTGGCTCGATGTCCTTCCGTCTCTGCACGCCGATACTCGCTATTACTGGAAAGCCCGTATCGAAGCGCCGGGACAGGCCACCGTGGGGCCCTATCGAACATGGACCGGCACGAGACCAGCCGCCTTTGCCCAACGCGGTCGGGATTTTGCGGAGAACGATCGTGAAGAATTGACGAGTTCCGATATCGGTCTTCAGCTCCCACCCCCTGAACGCGCCCTGCGGATCCTATCTGCGGGATACCTCGATGGGAATGTCGGGTCCATCGCGCTCGACCAGACGGAACTTCTCCCTCGCACGTCCTATCAGGGCTTTGGCGTGGTGGTGCTGGACAGCGTGACCGGACTTCCGCTCGATGCCCGCGTGTTCGATTCTGCCCTCCGCGAAGAGGACGCGGATTCCCTCGCCTCATTTCTGAACTCCATTTCTTCGGGTCGTCGTGTCGTGGTGGCCGGAGCGGGAGATCCATCGCGAAACAAAAATCGATTCGCGAGTGCGATGCAACGGATCGGCGCACAGTTGGCGGAGGCACTCAGCGAGAATGCGTCCTACCTCATGATGGGAATCGTGGGTGCGGGATCCGAGCAGACGAGAGAGCTTCTCCTCCCGCGATTTTCGGGAGAGGCGCGGTTGGACACGGTGATCCACGCACGGCGGGACACGGGACGCGTTCGGAGCCCACTCTTCGGACCTGCCGGTCGGTGGACCTCCGTACGCTGGATGGCGTCCCTTCCCACGGGATCCCGTCTGCGCATCCGTGTATGGGGCCGAGACAGCGCGGGCATCGAAACGCCGATGATGGAATCGCTCAGTGGCGACAGTCTTTCTCTCACTTCTCTCGACGCACGGGTGTATCCCTGGATCCGTCTCGACGCGGAGTTGGTCGGCTCCCCGCAGGCTCGTCCCGTGCTGACCCGCTGGGAAGTCGACTACGCGCATCCCGCGGAGCTGGCGATGAATTACCAGAGCGTGCGCCTGCAGCGGGACACCGCCTACGTTGGAGAGCAACCACTCCTCGGGATCGGCGTGATCAACGCCGGGGAGTTCCCCTCTCTCACATCGACTCTCCTTCTTCGGCTCACCGATCCCATGGGTGGCACGCGGGACCTGTCCCCCCTCGCCATTCCATCCCTGTCCACTCGGCAGTGGTTTCGACGCGAGGTGGACCTGCCCCCGCTCCTGATGGCGGGGCAGTGGACCGTGACCACGACGATCGTTCCTCCCGCCGAGATGGCCGAGCAGGTGCGTTCCAACAATGTGTACACGACATCATTCCTTGTCCTGCGCGATACCATTCGCCCCACCCTCGAGGTGACGGTGGATGGCCAGCCCCCTGTGGATGGAGATCTGGTGCCCACGCGGCCGGTACTCCAACTGCTTCTGCATGACCATTCTCCGCTGCCCCTCACCGACCCTACTCGCTTTCGACTCCTGCTCGACGACTCCCTCGTACTCGCCTCCGATTCTCGCGTGGAGTTCCAGCCCGCGTCCGGTTCCACGTCCGCCACGCTCTGGTTCCGCCCCACCCTCACTGCGGGGGATCACCGATTTCAGATCAATGCCTCCACGATGACCGGTACTCCCGCTCTCGACGAGGATCTGCGCTTCACACTCCGCGTGGAAACCGATCCAGCGATTCGAGAGGTGATGAATCAACCCAATCCCTTCGATCGCGTCACCGTGTTCACCTTTCTCGCGGCCGGGGCCGAAGCCCCGACCTCCGCCCGGATCAAGATCTACACCCTGTCCGGTCGCTGCATTCGGACCCTTCCCTTCTCCGGTTCCCTGCGTATCGGACTCAATGCCTCACCGGAATGGGATAGCCGGGACGAGGACGGAGACCGCATCTCCAACGGACTGTACCTGTACAAGGTCATCGTGGATTTCCCCGGTCGTCGCGTTGAATCCATCGGAAAAGTGGTCATCGCCCGTTAAACGAAGAGATCCCGGCTGGGCCGGGATCTCTCTGACATATTCTCCTTCACTCCTTTACCTCTGGACAGTCACCGTCCTCGACACGATCGTCACATACGTGGTAAAGATATTGATCAGAACATCGAGGGGTGCCATCTGCGTGGTCACGGTATAATCCCTGGCGCCACGGGCCATTTCCTTGCTGTCCACCGTATTGATAGGGACGAGGCCCCACAACACATACCACTGGCGGGCTTCTTCGGTGACGTTCCCCTTGGCGCCATCTCCGACAGTATGCTTCATGGTGTAGCATCCCTGCAGCGTGGCAAGCGCAAAGATCATGATGAGTAGGCCGGACACAAATCGTTTCATGGATACCTCCGTGTAACAGGAAAGAAAATCCGGTCGCGCGGGGCGCCGGGATGAAGGTCGAAGGAGTCCGCGAGTCCCTATCGCGAACGAGGTTCACCCACCGATCCCGCGAGGGATTCCAGCAGGGGCAGACGTTCCTTGTATATGGCGCGAGGGCACCAGAATTCCAGTGCCAGGCTCGGCCGATCAGACGATCGCGAAAAAATCATGAGGAATCGCACCCAGTTTCCATTCATCTGAAGGAGTTGATGGACAAGCACTCCCCGGCTCGTGAAAACGGTGGATTTGAGCGTCGAGCCAGGGATGCGTGCACTGTCCGCGCGATGCCAGGCACGCAAGGTGGGACTCGTCGTCGTGGCGATGAAATCCGTGGGATGCGAGAGCACCACCACGGCGCCATCCCCGCTCACCCAGGCTCGCACGCGCTCCGCTCCGCCGCTGCTTCGCCCCTGCCACTGGTCCGGCGTCATGCCGGTGGGCGTGGGAAGCACGGCCGAGGCGGTGGCCTCGGTCCAGCCCTTCGGTTCACGATACACGAAGCCCGTCGCGGTATCCACCGCTTCCGGCCCGCAGAGCGCCGAGTCGACGCGGAGGGTCAGCGCGGCAGGACCCGCCGGAGCGGCAGGCTTCGATCCACATCCCGCGGAGGAGAAGAGAACACTTGCCACCCCGAGGGAGGTGACGAAAACCAACAGAATGCGTGGTGCCATGGCGCGAATGTGCAACAATGCGGATCGGGATGCAAGTCTCCCTGGGCGTAACCCGCGAAAAAAATCGCGCCCCCTCTTGACATCGAGATGTTCTTCCCCGATATTTGTCCATCAGTTTTAACCATCTAGTTAAACCACTAAGATGAACCAAACCATCAAAGTCGACTCCACCGAGCAACAGATTTTCGAAGCGGCCATCGCGGTGTTCGCTCGCCACGGTCGCAGTGGGGCCCGAATGCAGGACATCGCCGACGAGGCGGGAATCACCAAGGCATTGGTGCATTACTACTTTCGGTCGAAGGATCGGTTATATGAGCAGGTGGCTCGCTATGTGTTTCGCACGTACTTCGACTCCCTGGCACACACGGTTCGCGACACGACCACCTTTTCGTCTGCCCTGAAGGTGTTTCTCACCAATTACACCACCATCCTTCGAAACAATCCCAACCTGCATCGGTTCGTGGGGCGGGAAGTGATGGATGGCGGGACCGTGCTCACCCACCTCCTGCAGTCCGGTTCCGAGACGGAACCCAATCCCGCCTCCGTGCTTCTCGGAAAGATTCAGGCCGGGATGCGCACAGGGGAATTGCGACGTGTGGATCCCGCACAGGCCTTCATCACCATTCTTGGATCCTGTGTGTTCGGATTCCTGGGCGCTCCCGTGCTCCGCGGGCTCTTCCCGGCCATGGATCGGGATTTCGACGGTTTCATCGAAGCCCGGGTTCGGCACCTCCATGATGTGTTGTATACGGGACTCAAAAATCCGAGGAGGAAGGCATGATGGCAACCAGCACCGTTTCCTTGACACGGTGGTTCCCACGGGTGCTCGGATTTCTCATCCTGGCCAACACCGCCGGAGCCACGGCTCAGGATCTGAGCATCGACGCCGCGCGCTCCCTGGCTGCCCAACGTGCCGAGAGTGTGCGTCTGCAGGAGCGCTCTCTCGATCAGGCGCGACTCGGCGAGACCGCCGCCAGGGCGTCACGGCTTCCCCGCCTGGATCTGACCGCCTCGGCATCCCATCTCAGCGAAACCGGAGGACTCACCTTCGCCATTCCCGGCCTGTTTCAGCGCACCATTTCCTTCGGAGATGGAGACGTGGCGGATGTGGCACTCACGGTCTCGGCTCCTCTTTTCACGGGGTTCCGTCTTCAGAGTCGAATCGACATGGCGGCCGACCAGGTGCGCATCGCCGAGGAAGGACGGGATGGCACGGCCTTCGATGCCGCCCACGACGCAGGCCGCGCCTATCGCCGCGCCCAGGCGGCCGAGCGCGCCGTGCAGGTGCAAAACGAGCAGGCGAGGCTGGTGCGTGGATTGCTCGAACAGCGTCGCGCCCTGCTCCGCGAGGGGCAGGCCATCCCCCTGGATACCCTCCTCCTCTCCACCCGTCTGACTCAGGTGGAGGTCGATCGCGAGGTCGCGCAGAACCTCCTCGCGGATGCCCTCACCCAGGTGGAGGAGCTCTGCCAGCTTCCCCCCGGCGTTCGTATTCTTCCCTTCGAACCCCGACCCCTCCCCCCCCTACCATCCGAGGACAGTCTGCTCGCCCTCGCACGTCGTTCCCGCGCCGATGTGCGGACCCTGGACGCGTCGCGTCTCCTGGCCGAGCACGGACTCACCGCGGCCTCGGCTTCGCTCTATCCCTCCATCGCGGCCTCGGCCGCCCTGCGTGCCGGCCGACCCGGTGTGGATCAGGTGCGCAACGAATGGATGAGCTGGTGGACGGTGGGCGTCCGTCTCGAATGGAATCTCTGGGCCTGGGGGGAGGATCGCGCCACTCTCCAAAGACAGCGCATCGACATCGACAAGGCCGACCTGCGCATCGCCCAGGTGGTGTTGCGGGTCCGTACCACCCTGTCCTCCCTTCGTCGTGCCCTGGACCTGCGCACACGCAGCATCGCGCTCTTGCAGGGCAAATTGAGACAGGAACAGGAACGCCTGGCCATTGTCACGGCCCGCCTGCACGAGGGGCAGGGCACCACCACCGAGCTGCTCGATGCGGAGACGGCACTGTCCTCCACCCGTCTGGCCCTCGAACAGGCCCGTATCGAACAGACCATGGTGGTCGAAGACATCGCCTGGACCGTGGGCGTCGCTCCCGACCGACTTCTTCCCTGATCATCCTTCCTCCACTCATGTCATTCCCCGATCCCATCATGAACGCTCTCTCCCATTTCCTGCTCGTCCTTCCTCTTCTCCTCACGGGATGCGGATCCGATGATTCTTCCACCCATCGCTTCTCCGGTACGATGGAGGCGACCACCATTCGCGTCAGTGCCCAGACCTCGGGATTGGTGACCTCACGCCCCGTCGAGGAAGGAGACACCGTGTCCGCCGGATCCCTGCTCGCCACCATCGAAACGCGGAAGCTGGATCTGCAGGCGGACCAGGGGTCTGCCCAGTTGCGCGAACTCGACTTCCAGATCGCCGCCCTCGATCGTCAGATCGCCGCGCAGCGCAGTACCCTGGCCCTGTGGGATTCCCGCGTGCAACGCTATGCGGCCCTCCGCGCTTCCCAGGCCATCTCCACCCAAACCCTCGACGATGCCACCGCGCAGCGCGATGCCCTGCGCGAGCAACTCCGATCCCTCGACGCCAACCGAGCGGCCCTCCAGAGCCGCAAGGCCCAGGTGGGATCGGGAATCGCGATGACCCGAACCTCGATTACCGATGCCTCCGTGCCCTCCCCCATCTCGGGCACCGTCCTGGTCACTTATGCCGAGCGTGGCGAATACGCCCTGCCCGGAACCCCGATTTGCGATGTGGCCGATCTGACCTCCATGTGGACGATGATCTACATCGAAGAACCCCTCCTCGGTGCGGTGCGGCTGGGGCAGCGGGCCGAGGTGCTGGTGGATGGTCTCTCCTCACCCCTCGAGGGCGTGGTGCGCTGGGTATCGCCACGTGCGGAGTTCACCCCAAAGACCATTCTCACCGAGGATACGCGCACCTCCCTGGTCTATGCCGTCAAGATCGCCGTGCGCAATCCCGAGGGTCGCCTGAAAATCGGGATGCCGGTGACGGTTCGCATCGCGGTGCGCTGAAATGGGTCTGATCGACATCCAGTCCTTCTCCCGCCACTACGGCGCCACCTCCGCCGTGCGCGACCTCCATCTCACAGTCGAGCAGGGAGAGCGTTTCGGGCTTCTGGGACCCGACGGCGCGGGCAAGACCACCACTCTGAGATCCGTGGTGTCCCTGCTGCCCATTCAGCAGGGCTCCATCACCGTGCAGGGTCACGACGTCTCCCGCCATCCCCGAACCATCCGCTCCCTGGTGGGGTACATGCCCCAGCGCTTCTCGCTCTATCCCGACCTTTCGGTGGAACAGAACCTGCGCTTCTTCGCCGACCTGTTTTCCGTGCCTGCCCGGGATGCCGACCGTCGCATGGAACGCTTGTATCGCTTCAGTCGATTGGAACCCTTTCGTCACCGTCTGGCCGGTCGTCTGAGCGGAGGCATGAAACAAAAGCTCGCCCTGTCCTGCACCCTCATGCACGAGCCCACCGTGCTGGTGCTCGATGAGCCGACCACGGGAGTAGACCCCGTGTCCCGGGTCGAGTTCTGGGACATCCTCTCGGACCTGCGCTCGGAGGGGGTCACCCAGCTCATCTCCACGCCCTACATGGACGAGGCTCTGCTCTGCGATCGCATCGGCATCCTTCACGAAGGTCGCATGCTGGCGCTGGGGACTCCCGATGCCCTGCGTGCCGGGTATCCTTCCGCGCTGTGCGCCGTGCGCGGCGATCAGCTCCCCCTCGCCCCGCTTCGTGCCCAGCCCTCCATTCGCTCGGTGCAGATGTTCGGCGATTCCCTTCACGTGGCCGCCCATCCCGGGGTGTCGTCCGACGCGCTCACCTCCCTGCTCCTCTCCCTCCTTCCCCCCTCGACCTCGGTGCACCCAGTGGAGCCCTCACTCGAAGATGTCTTTATCGACCTCATCGAACATGCGAATCCCGTCGACGCGGAGGCCCTCCATGCCTGATGCATTGTCCTCTCTCCAGGTCGAGGCCCCGGCCGTGGTGGCTCGAGAGCTGACCAAGCGGTTCGGATCCTTTACCGCCGTCGATGCCATCAGTTTCGAGGTCCCCCGAGGCGAAATCTTCGGGTTTCTTGGCGCCAATGGCGCGGGAAAGAGCACCGCGATACGCATGCTCTGCGGACTCCTGCGGCCGAGTGCCGGCTTCGCCTCGGTGGCGGGGTTTCGGGTCGGTCCCGAGAATCATGCCATCAAACAGCGCATCGGATATATGAGTCAGAAATTCTCTTTGTACGAAGATCTGAGTCTGGAACAGAACATCGAGTTTTACGGTGGCCTGTACGGACTCGATCGGATTCGAATCCGCGAGAAAACCGAGGCCCTGCTCGATACCCTGGGGTTGGGAGACCGCCGACGCACGCTCACCCGGGATCTGCCTCTCGGATGGAAACAGCGTCTCGCCCTGGGCACGGCTCTGCTTCATGAGCCCGCCGTGCTGTTTCTGGATGAGCCCACGGGCGGGGTGGATCCGATCTCGCGGCGCACCTTCTGGCGCCTCATCCACGAGCTCGCCTCGTCCGGATCCACCGTCTTCGTCACCACGCATTACATGGACGAGGCCGAGTACTGCCATCGCGTTTCGGTGATGTACGCCGGAACGATCATCGCCCTCGGCAGTCCCTCGACCCTCAAGGCCGATACCGGGCGCGCCACTATGCAGGACGTCTTTCTGGATCTGGTGCGTGGCCGACTGTCCGCCGCATCCGCCGAGGAGGGGAGATGAGGAATCGACGTCTCGTTGCCATTCTCCGCAAGGAGTTCATCCACATCGTTCGGGACTGGCGCTCCCTGCTCATCATCCTGCTCATGCCCATTCTCATGATCGTGTTGTATGGATACGCCATCACGATGGACATGCGCAATATTCGCTTCGCCGTGATCGACGAGGCGCATTGTCCCGAGAGCATCGCTCTCATTCGGGCCTTCGACCACAATCGCTTCTTCCTCCGCGATCATGGCATCACCACCCGTCCCGAGGTGGAAACGGCCATCCAGTCCCGGCGCATCGGCATGGCCCTTGTGATCCCTCACGATTACGCCCAGCGGCTGACCCGCGATGCCCGGATTCCGGTGCAGATCCTCGTCGATGCCAGCGATGCCAACGTGGGGAGCTTTCTGTACAACTACAGTGTCCAGGTTGTGCAGACGGTGAATCGCGGTCGCTCTGCCGCCCTGCCCCAGGTGATATCGGTACAGCCTCGCATTCTGTACAACCCCGATATGAAGAGTTCGAACTTCTTCGTCCCGGGTTTGATCGCCCTCATTCTCATCCTCATCAGTGCCCTGCTCACCTCGATGACCATCACGAGAGAAAAGGAAACCGGCACCCTCGAGCAGATCCTCGTGTCTCCGGTGCGGCCCTTCGAGATTCTCGCGGGCAAGGTGATTCCCTATGTACTCATCGGCCTGATCAACGCCAGCGTCATCGTCATCAGCGCCCGACTTCTTTTCGATGTGCCCTTCC
>CAYQST010000030.1:0-31297 GCA_964420295.1 uncultured Chromatiales bacterium
GTCAATGACGGAACTTTACAAAGGGAGAGGACAAAGTCAAGGGGAAAGGGTGAAGGATGAAGAGTGAAGAGTGAAGAGCAGGACCGCCATTTCGTCTGCTTTCTTTTCTTCCTGCTTTCTAGCAAAAAAAAACCGCGTACGGGGAGTACGCGGCTGCCAAGCGTTTTTTCTAGTCCCGGTAGGGAGGGCCGTGACCAGAGCTATTGGCCCTCCTAAAATACAAGTCCCGTGTTCAAATGCAAGGGACTTTTTCGTCAGGCCGAGGGAGGGGCCTCGGCGAGGAGCTGGTTCAGAACCTCGACGGCATAGCGGAGATGGGGGATGACGATGGAGCCCCCGATGACGAGGGCGATGTTCATCGCTTCCAGAATCTCCTCGCGGCTGGCACCCTCGGTGACGCAGCGATCGAGGTGGTAGAAGATGCAGTCGTTGCAGCGCAGCACCATACTTCCCACCAGGCCCATCAGTTCCTTTATCTTTACCGGAAGGGCCCCCTCGCGGTAGGCTCCGGTGTCGAGGGCGAAGAAGCGCTGAAACTCCTTCATGCCACTCGACAGGATGGCCTCGTTCATTTCGGTGCGATACAGCCGGGTCTCGGCGAGGGACTTCGCCATCAGGCCTTTTCCTCCCACACCATGGCGAGGGAAATGATGGTATCGACGGCCTTGTGCATGTCCTGCACGCTGATCCATTCTCTCTTGCTGTGGAAGCTGTGCTCCCCGGCAAAGATGTTGGGACAAGGGAGTCCCATGTACGACAGGCGGGCGCCATCGGTGCCCCCACGAATGCTGTCCAGATGCGGGGTGAGTCCGATGCGCTCCATCGCCAATCGGGCGTGCTCGATCACCTCGGGATACTTGTCCAGCACGAAACGCATGTTGCGATAGCTCTCCTCGGCCTTAACGGACACCGAGGCCCCCGGCCAGCCGGCGACCGTCTTTTCGGCCAGCTCCGTGAGCATCTTCTCCTGCACCCGCAACTCCTCGGTCTCGAAGGCACGCAGAAGGAATTTCACCGTGGTCTCCTCGATTCCCCCATTGAGAACGTAGGGATGCACGTAGCCTTCCTTCTTCTCGGTGGTTTCGGGAGAGAGGCCGTCCTTCGGGAGGGCGTCGATGAACTGGGACGCGATTTTCATGCTGTTGATGAGGCGATTCTTTCCGTATCCGGGATGGATGTTGACGCCTCGAAACGTGATGGTGCAACTGTCGGCGCAGAAGGTTTCGTTTTCGATGGACCCCAGCTTCTCGCCGTCGATGGTGTAGGCGTACTGGGCGCCGAATTTCCGGACGTCGAAGTAGCGCGTGCCCTGCCCCACCTCTTCGTCGGGAGTAAAGCCGATGCGAATGATGCCATGGGGAATTTCCGGATGGGCGACGAGCCAGGCGGCGGCGTCCATGATCTCGGCGATCCCGCTTTTGTTGTCGGCTCCGAGCAGAGTGGTGCCGTCCGCAGTAATGATCGTTTCGCCCTTCTTGCCCGCCAGGTCGGGATTGTCGGCCACGCGGATCACGATGGAGGGATCGGCCGGAAGCACGATGTCGCCTGCGTCGTAGTCGTGATGCAGGATGGGAGACACGTTCTCGCCGGACACTTCGGGCGAGGTGTCCATGTGCGCGATGAATCCGATCACCGGCACCCCGGGTTTGGTGGTGGTCGCGGGGATGGTGGCCATGACGTAGCCCCACTCGTCCATGTCCGCATCGGCGAGGCCGAGGGCACGGAGTTCGCGCACGAGGACCTCTCCGAGCACTTTCTGCTTCAGGGTGCTGGGAAAGGTATCGGAATCCTCGCGGGACTGGGTGTCGAAGGTCACGTAGGACAGGAAGCGGTCAACACAGGTGTACTGGTCTTTCTGGGGAAACATGGGACTCCACGAGCTGGTGAAAAAGGTCGTTGTCATTCGTAGCGAAGGGCCTCGATGGGATCGAGACTGGCGGCCTTCCAGGCAGGATAGACGCCAAAAATGATGCCCACGAGGGAGGTGATAAAGAGACCTACCACGGCCCAGCCGATGGGCAGGACGGGAGGGATCTTCGCAATGAGGGCGATGATGTTGCCTCCACCGATGCCAAGAGCAATACCGATCAGACCCCCGAACTGGCAAATAACCATGGCCTCGACAAGGAATTGGGTAAGGACCGCGCTTTTCCGAGCTCCGATGGCCTTGCGGACGCCGATTTCACGGGTACGTTCGCTCACCGACACGAGCATGATGTTCATGATGCCGATGCCCGCGGCCAGAAGTGCGATGGCCGACACGGCGCCGGTGCCCACCCGGATGTAATAGGTGATGTCGTTCACCTTTCCGATGAGGGATTCATTGGTGATGAGCTCAAAATCGTTCTCGTCGCCGGGAGGAACCTTCCGAATGAAGCGCAGGAGACCGATCAGTTCCTCGGTCATCGGTTCGAGGGTCGCAGCATCCCGGGCCCGGGCCTGGATACTGACCCAGCGGGTCTTTCCGTAATAGTTCATGAAGGTGGTGAGGGGCAGGCAGACGAAGTTGTCCATGTTTCCCCCGAAGAGTCCCCCCTTCTCCTCGGTCATGCCCAGCACGGTGATGTCGTGTCCATCGAGTCGGATGCGCTTACCGATAGGATCCTCGTTCGGGAAGAGCACCTTGCGGATGCCGGGACCGATGACAGCCACCGCGCGTCCCCGATGCATTTCTTCCTCGGTAAACATCCGTCCCTCTCCAATGGCGTAGTTGAGCGTTTCAAAATACTCCGGCGTCGCGCCATCCACGCTCACGTTGGGATTGGTCTTCTTGTTTCCGTACTGCGCCTGGGCTCCCCCGTCGCCCATGTTCACGGTGATGTACTGGGCGAGACGACTGTTTTCGCGCACGTAGAGGCCCTGTTCGACGGTGATGTCCTTTCGATTGCGAAAGCGCATGCGGGACTCTGGGCCCGTGCTGATCGCCGGATATTTTTGGACGACCACCGTGTTGGAGCCTAGAAAACTGAAGCTGGATTCAATGGTCTCCTGGAGAACGCTGATCCCGGTCATCACGCCGATGAAGGAAAACACGCCGATGCTGACACTGAGCAGGGTAAGAAAGGAGCGCACCTTGTTCGCCTTCAAGGCGCCCACTGCCATCGCCACGCTTTCCTGAAAATCGATTCTTTTCATGGATTCCTTCCGATACAACGCGGAAATATGCGCAATTTTCCTCGAAGCTCCGTCCATTCGCTATTCTGCCCTACCGGAAATATATTTCTCCTTTCTCACCGCTCCGGTTGCCCATGCCCCGATCCGTTCTGTTCGAATCCTCCGGCACCGTCGTTCTCGACGGGAACGAAATGCTCGTCAAGGGGGCCCTCGAAGCCGGGGTTGCCCTGATCACGGGCTATCCGGGCTCTCCCGTGGCCTCGGTGTTCGACATCATCGAACGCCATCAGGGTGCATTTCGCGAGAAGGGAATCAAGGGCGTGATCGCCAACAACGAGAACCAAAGCGCCGCCATCCTGCACGGGGCCATGTCGGTGCCGGGAGTGCGGGCACTTACCATTTTCAAGAGCGTGGGCGCGTATGTGGCGCTCGACGGATTGGCCATCACCAACGCCACCATCGCAGAGGCCGGCAGCGCCGCCGTCTGTGTGTCGGGCGACGACCCCGCCCTGTCCAGCACCCAGGTAGGGGCGGATTCCCGGTTCACCTTCCAGACGGCCCATATCCCGGTGCTCGAACCGGCCACGAATCAGGAGATCAAGGACTGGATCGGCCTCGCCTTCGATCTGGCCGAGCGCTGCCAGGTGCTGGTCGGTTCCATCATCACCACCAACCAGGCCGACGGAGGCGGCACCGTGGTTCTGAAGGAAAATCGATACCCCGTCGTGAACATGAATTCCCGCGTCGAAGTCGATCCCCGTTCCATCGCCCTCCATCAGCGCGTGGCCGTTCCACCCAACTCAGCCTGGCTCGAGAAGGATCTGGTGACGCGACGTCTCCCCGCCTTCATGGACGCGGTGCGGGAATGCGCCCTCAACCGAATAGAGCCGGGAGAAGATCGGCGCCTGGGATTCGTGGCGAGTGGGAATGCGTACAACTATGTGCATCACGCCCTGCACGAGATGGGACTCACGGCCCATTTCCCCCTTCTCAAACTGGGCTGCACCTGGCCTCTCGATCCTCACGTCGTGTGCGATTTCGCCCGGACCGTGGACAGCATTCTGGTGGTAGAGGAGAAGCGAGGATTTCTGGAATCCCAAATCAAGGAACAGCTTCGCGATGCCCAGCAGAACGAAGGCCTGCCCCTCGTCCCGGTGTGGGGGAAGTCCCTGCCCGAGGGACGCCCCGGTCTCCCCGTCGAGGGAGGGCTCTCTCCCACGCTGCTCATCGAGCGACTCGGACCCTATCTCCTCACCCTTTTTCCGTGAACCCCATGCCCGACCTGCTTTCGCTGCTGACTCAGGTGCTTGCCTCGCACGAGGCATGGACGAAAGAGTGGGACACCTTCTCCCCGGACCCGTGTCTCGAGATCGATCCCGTCCTCCTGCGCGAGGTGCTGACGGAACTCGGCGATCGCCTTCGGGACAACTACCCCTTCTTCCATCCCTGCTACGCGGGACAGATGCTGAAGCCTCCCCATCCCGCAGCCCTGGCGGGCTATCTGGCCGCCCAGCTCATCAATCCCAACAATCATGCGCTTGACGGGGGACCCGCGACTGCGGCCCTGGAAAAGGAGCTTATCCCAGACCTCGCCCGCATGCTCGGATTTGACGCACATCTCGGGCACCTGACCAGCAGCGGTACCATCGCCAATCTCGAAGCGCTGTGGGTGAGCCGTCAGCTCCGGCCGGGCACCACCGTGTTGTATTCGGACCAGAGTCACTACACCCATGCCCGCATGTGCGAGGTGCTGGGCGTGCGCTCCCTGTCCGTACCCACCGATGCTCGGGGTCGGATGATTCCCGAAGACGTGGAGCGGCTCTGTCGCGATGAACCCGTGGGAACGGTGGTGGCCACGGTGGGCACCACGGGTCTGGGCGCTCTCGATCCCCTGCCCGATCTGCTGTCCCTAAGGGACACCTTCGGCTTTCGCCTCCATGCCGACGCGGCCTACGGCGGCTTTTTTCGGCTCATTGCCGACGATGCCCGCGATGGCGTGTCGTCTTTGCCCTACGCCTCACTCGGACACTGCGACAGCATCGTGATCGATCCCCACAAGCACGGACTCCAGCCCTACGGATGCGGGTGCGTGCTCTTTCGGGATCCCGCAGTGGGCGTGCTCTACCGGCATGATTCACCATACACCTATTTCTCCTCGGCGGACCTTCATCTCGGAGAGATCAGTCTCGAATGCTCCCGGGCGGGTGCGGCTGCGGCCGCGCTCTGGACCACCCTGCGCATCCTGCCTCTCCACCCGAGGCAGGGACTCGGTCGCATCCTGCGTCGCTGCCGCCGCGCGGCGCTGGACCTCGCCGAGGGCTTGGAGAAGAGCCGGGATTTTCGTCTCCTGCTTCCTCCCGAACTGGACATCGTCACCTACTTTCCCCTGCCGACCGCATCCACCCTCTCGGCTCTTTCCGCGCGCAGCACGGAGATGTTCGTTCGAGGCATGCATCACGTGGACGCTCCGCTGTATCTGAGCACGGTTCGCGTTCCCGCCTCCCGCATGGCCGCCCTCCACCCCGATCTCGACATCGATGCCGAAGAAGCCGTGGTGTTACGCAGCGTGCTCATGAAGCCAGAGCATGGGGACTTTGTTCCGACTCTCCTCGACCGACTGCACGCCCTTTTCGCCTCCCTGTAACCATTGGATCCGACTCATGTCTCTTCACCCTTTTCTCACCCCCGGCATCATTCTCGTCATCGCCGTTCTGTTGGCCCTGATCGCCCGCTTCGGGCTGGGAAGCGTGCTGCTTCGCTGGGCGCAGAAGACGGAATCCGATCTCGACGATCACATCGTGCTCGCCATGCGTAACCGGCTCTTCTGGCTGGTCCTGCTTCTCGGCGCGTGGGAGGCCATCGGAGTGCTTCGTCTCCCCGCCGATTCCTTCGCCGTCGAGCTTCGACTGCCTCTGCTCATTCTGGTGGTGGCCCTGATATCGCTGCTCTGCGCGGCCGTGCTCAACGCCAGCTACCGGCTGCTCGCTCTGCGGCATCCCCAGCTCGTACAGGGATCGAGTCTCATCACGGGCATGCTGTACACCGTGACGGGACTGATCGGACTCATGGTCATCCTCAACCTCCTCGGCATTTCCATCGCGCCCGCGCTGGCGGCCCTCGGCGTGGGAGGTTTGGCCATCGCCCTCGCCCTGCAGGACACCCTGGGCAATCTGCTCGCGGGTGTGTACATCATTCTCGCCAAGCGGGTGCGCGTCGGCGACTACGTACGCGTGGAAGGGAATTTCGAGGGCACGATTCAGGACATCACCTGGAGGCACACGACCCTTCTTCAGCTCAACAACAATCTGGTGATCATGCCCAACACGAAGATGTCCCAATCCATCGTCGTGAACTTCACCATCAACAATCCCCAGCTCACGCATTCGATTCCGGTGAGCGTGCCCTACGACACCGATCTCGTTCTTCTCGAACACGTGGTCAAGGAAGAAGCCATTCTGGCCCGGGCCGACACCGAGGCCCTCGTGCCCAGTTTTGATCCGGTCTTTCGGCTCAATCCCGGCTTCGGCGCCTCCTCGTTAGATTGTTCCCTCATCGTGGAAATCACCAGCTTCGAAAAACAGTACGAGGTCAGCGATGTGATCCGGCGACGGCTTGTAGCGCGATTTCGAAGTGAGGGCCTTTCCTTCGCCTCGCCCATGATGATGGTGGTGACGAAACCGCACTGAACCATCTCCGAGGGAGCCGTGTTGAAGAGCAATCACTCATCACGGATACCTCTCATGAAATACCTCCTGCCTCTTTTCTTTCTCGCCCTTTCCCTGACCTCCCTCGCCCAGAAGGGCAAGACGCCAGCCGCTCCGTCGGGCCTTTACGCTTTCGACGCAGTGACGAATGGAGGAGAAAAGCGCTCCCTGTCTGCCTATCGGGGCAAGGTGGTGCTTCTGGTCAATGTAGCGTCCCGCTGCGGATACACGCCGCAATACGCCCGGCTCCAGCAACTCCACGAGAAGTATGCGAAACGGGGTTTGGTGATTCTCGCCTTCCCGTCCAACGATTTCGGGGCCCAGGAACCCGGCACCGACGCCGAGATCCGCTCCTTCTGCACGACCACTTACGGGGTGACGTTCGACCTCTTCTCGAAGATTCGGGTGACGGGAGAAGACATGCATCCGCTGTATCGCTACCTGACGAAGGAGAGTCCCTATCCGGGCGAGGTGAAGTGGAATTTCACCAAGTTCCTTGCAGATCGAAAGGGTACTGTGGTGGGGCGCTATGGCTCGGCAGTGGATCCCATGGGCAGCGAGCTCACCGAAAAGATCGAATCCCTGCTCGGGAAATGATCCCCGCGCGGACGGATGTCGAATCCTCTCGATTTTCATATATTCTTCCCGCCCGGAGAAACACATCCTCCTCGGGCCCCGAACTGACGTCCCACTTCCGGTTCCTTCGAATTCCCTCCCATCCGCATGCAACTGGTCTCCAGCTTTTTCATCGGCATCCTGGTCGGCATCATCGGCACCATTCCCCTGGGTCCCATCTCCATCTATGTTGCCCAGCGTGCCGTGGAGGGAGAAGTCAGCAAAGGGGTGCACGTGGGGGTGGGATCGGTGATCGTGGACATCGTGTATTGTCTGATCATCACGCTGGGTTTGATGACCATCGTGCAGCCGTACATGGAGAACACGGTGGTGCAGCTTTCGCTATCGGCGATCATTATCGTGTACGGACTCAAGATGCTGCTCGTGGATTCCCGCAAGCCGCCAAAACCCGCACCTCCCATCAAGCGGACGAGAGAAAGTTTGGAGAACCGTCACTTCTACGTCCTGCTCGGCGCGACCCTGGCTCTGGCCAATCCTACCTTGTTTTTTTCCTGGACCGGCGTCATTGGCTTTCTCACGCTGCATAAACTGGTCAGCACGCATTTCTGGGAGAATGTGGTGCTCTCCTTCGCGATCGGCGGGGGCAGTCTGCTGTGGTTCTGGGGACTGGCCTGGCTGGTGGCACGCAAGCGGCACTCCTTTCCGAAAAGTGTCATTCATCGCGCCGGAGTGGTGACGGCTCTTGTGATCATCGGATTCGGTGTGTACTTTTCCGTAACGATTGTGCAACGCATTTTGTCCTGATTTCGAAGCGATCCTTTTTCCGATCGAATTCGGACGCCTTTCCCATCCTGGTGGTGTTCTTCTTCCGGGCGACCGTCCATGAGACCTTTCTCGCTTTCTGTGTGCTCCCTTCTCGTCCTCGTTCTTTTTGTGATCGGGTGGGAATGCGACGCCCAGCCGCGTACGGTACGGATCAATCGCACGGCACGGGCACCCGAAGAGGTGAGCATCGCCATCAACCCCGCCAACCCCGCCAACCTGGTGGCAGGGGCCAATACCGCCCTGGTGTGTGTCAGCGAAGACAGCGGTAAAACCTGGGTGGAATACACCCTGCCGCCCGGAACCTACGGGGATCCCGGCGTGGCCTTCGATTTGCAGGGCCGCGCATATTTCACGCATCTGCTGAATACCTGGGACGCGATCATGATTCGCACCAGTGACGATCACGGCCACACCTGGAATGGGAGCGTGAAGCTGTACGGACCGAGTTCGGCCAAGGCCGTGCCGGGTCCGTACTACAATTCCAGCCTGCAGGACAAGCCCTTTCTCACGGTGGATCAGAGTTTCGGACCTCATGGCGGGAACGTGTACGTCGCGTGGACGGACTTCAGCAAATACGGAAGCTCCGATCCCCGGGACAGTAGCGTCATCGTATTCGCGCGCAGCACGAATCGCGGCGAGAGTTTCGAGCCCTGGGTACGGGTGAGCGATAAGGCCGGAAGCGCGGAGGACGGGGACAACACGATGGAAGGCGCCGTGCCGGCCGTGGGTCCCAACGGAGAAGTGTACCTGAGCTGGGCGGGCCCCGAGGGCATCTACTTCGATAAAAGCCTGGACGGAGGGCGGCACTGGGGGCGCGACACCATTCTGACCGCACTGCCCGGGGGCTGGGATTTTGACATTCCCGGCATCTCCCGCGCCAACGGCATGCCCGTCACTGTGGCCGATATTTCGTCTTCTCCACATCGTGGCACCGTGTATGTGAACTGGGTGGATTTTCGTAACGGAGATCCCGATGTCTTCGTGATGTCGAGTCGGGATAGCGGACGAACCTGGGATGGTCCCCATCGCGTCAACTCCGACGCGGTGCACAATGGTCGCATGCAGTTCTTCCATTGGGCTGCTGTGGATGCGATCACCGGAGAGCTGGCCATCGTGTTTTACGATCGGCGTCGCGTTGGGGGAGACAGCACGGAAGTGTGGCTGGCACGCTCGCGGGATGGAGGTCGAAGCTTCACCAACGAGTGCATCTCGACTTCGCCCTTTCTTCCAGTGAGTTCGGTGTTCTTTGGCGACTATAACGGCCTCGCGATTCGGGATGGCATGGTGCGGCCCATTTGGACCGAGATGCGGGATCGCACCCTGAGCATTCATACCGCCCTCGTCGATCCGTCCCCTTCCACGTCCGTCGACCCCGTATCAGCGGCCGTTCCCTTTCTCTCGCATTTTCCCAATCCCCTCACTCTGCGTGAGAGCCGTGCGGTCTTCATTCCCTTTTCTCTGACGCGGCCTGGCATTGTCGAGGTGGAGATTTCAGACATCGCCGGACGCAGCATTCGCCGGCAGAGCGCGACCTATCCCGAGGGTTCCCACGTTCTCTCGCTCGAGGCATCCTCGCTTCATCCCGGCACCTATCTGTATCGCGTTTCTCTGCGGAGCCCGGGCGCATCGCGAGAGGACGCGGCGAAGTCCGGACGGATCACGGTGATCCCGTAGGGCCCCCGACACCTTTTTCGAGGAGTGATTTCACAACAGCGGACTTTTCGTTAGGTTTGCAGTGGAAGGAACCTGTGCAGGGAGCAACACCCGGTCCTTCGGCTTTCACCCCCACAATTCGACATCGACGCCTGACGGCTGTATGGAGGTTCATACGTCCTGTTCCGGCATGTACTATCAGCGGTAACTACCATGAATGAAATCGGCAGACGACCCAAAAACGAACTCATCGCGGAAATCGAAAAACTCCGCAACGAGCTCTCCACGATGGAACGTGTGATCAAGGTCAATTCCCGTCTCAGCGGCGTGATTGACGAATCCAAACTCTTCTCCATGTTCTCGGTGCCCGAGGTGGATGAGGTGTGGATGATCACCGACACCGGACGCATCGTGTATGTCAACAACCTGGCCGCCGAAAGGCTGGGATACACGCTCGAGGAGATCCAGCGACTGAGCATCAGTCAGATCGATCCCTTGTATCCACGCGGAAAGTGGCTCCATGTCGTCAACACGCTCAAGAGAGGACAGAAGGCCGAAGTGTTCCAGACCAAGCATGTGGCGCGGGACGGGATGGTGCTGGAAAAGGAGATCACCGCACAGTACCTCCTGTACGAAGGGCGTTACTATGTCATCGGCGTGGGACGCGTTACGGCCTCCCATGTGCGTCAGTCCGACGAAAAGACCGAAGACACCGTGGAAGTGCTTGTGACGGAAACGGACATCAGTCGGGAAAGCATCGTGTTGAATTCGGTGACCGAAGGCGTGATGTATGTGGACACGACAGGGGCCATCATCGAGATCAACCCTTCGGCAGCGAAGATGTTCGGCTACACGAAAAACGAAATCCTCGGCCGCAATTACCTCGATCCGCGCTGGCGCTTTTTCGATCAGAATGACGAGCCGGTAAAGATATCAGAGCATCCCCTGGCAGTGGCCCTGGTGGCTGAGGTGCCAGTGTCGAGCAAGCCCGTGTCCATCATCACCTCCGAAGGAAGCATGCGTTCTCTTCTGGTGTCAGCGACTCCGGTATTCGACGAGAAGAAGCGACTGACGGGAGCGGTGGCGACCCTGCACGTGAAGGAGGAACCGAAAACTGCGGTGTCCGTACCGGCGGAGTCTCACGATCGTGCCCGCCATGATGCCACGCCCATCCAGGCCATGGCCGAGGTCGTGATGAAATCCCGATCCCTCGACGAGCTCGAGCGAAAGGTCTGCGAACTCCTCACGGGCAAGATGGGCTTCGCCCTCGCCTGGGTGGGGACGATTCGGGCTCAGGATCCCCGGGTGCATCAAAGCACGGCCACGGGGCAGGCCCAGGAATATCTGATGAAGATCAAGGTCAAGTACGACGAATCCGAGCAGGGGCGGGGTCCCATCGGACGCTGCATCCGCGAGCAGGAGCCTCAGATCGTCGGCGACATTCAAGCAGATCTGGAACAGGAGACATGGCGGAAGCAGGCCGCGAAGTTCAGCCTGGCGTCCATGGCCTGTTTCCCGATTCTCATCGACGGGAGCGTGCAGCGCGTGCTGAGCGTGTACAGCACCACCCGTTCGTATTTCACTCCCGAAACCTACCTCACGGTGAGACGCTGTGCCGAGCTGTTCGCCTTCGGCGCTCAGGCCATCGTCGATCGCGATGCCCGCGTAATGAAGGAAGCCCGTGCCCGGGAAGTCGAGACCCTTCTGGCCACGATGATGGATGCCATGCCGGTGGGCATCTGTCAGTTCGATGCCCGCGCCCCCTATCGGTGCACCTGGCATAACGCCGCGTATCGCATCCTGCTGGACGACCCGTTTCGCAAGGACGGGGTGCTGCATGCCACCCTGGCCGACTTTCAGCTCAGTCATCTGCAGCCGGACCTGAGCACACAGCTCGCCTCCGTGGCCGAGACCCGGCTCCCGGTGTCCGATCCCCAGGCCGTGTGGAAGGACTGGGAAGGCCGGGACACGCACTGGCACTGGATGGTGGTTCCGGTGCTGCGGGACGAGCAGGTGGATTCCCTGCTGCACATTGCCATTCCCCACGACAGTCCCGCCGAGGAAAGAACAGACCGGCATCTTCTGCCCTCCGTCTCCATCGACTCCACACCTCGGGGTGACGTCTCCGCACCCCCGTCCCTGCCCTCCCCCGAATCGGCTTCGACGCATCCGGATGTCGGTGCGCTCTTCGATCTGATGCAGGAAGGGTTGATGGCCATCGATGCCCCCATGCTCGCGCCTCGGGCCCGCAAAGATAAAAAGGCGATTACCCTGTCTTCCGAAGGCCGCATCGTTTCCTGTAACTCCCAGGGCGCGGCGCTCCTCGAGCGCAGTCGGCCGGAGGATCTGATCGGCCATTCCATCGGAGAGTGTCTGGAAGACCCCGAGTTTCTGGACCTTCTGCTCGATGCGCTTTCCAGTAAGACCCGCGAAGCCGCGATGACACGCACCCAGAGTGACGACAAGGGGCGGGTGCGCATCCTTCGCTATCGCGTGGTGGCGGATACGAGTGCCGAAGACAGGACCCGCTTCTGGGTGGTTCTGACCGTCCTTTCCTGAGAGCGGCGTCGCATGTGATGGAAGCCCTGCTCGATGACGATGCGATCGTTCTGCGTCCCACCTCGGTGGGAGTGGATCTCGGCGCCCTGCGCGACAACGTGGAGGCCATTCGGACTCGCGTGGGTTCGGTGCGCATCATGGCCACGGTAAAGGCCAACGCCTACGGTCACGGACTGATCCGCACGGCCCAGGCCCTGCTTTCGTTCGGAGTCGATGCCCTGGGCGTGGCCTTTCTGGAAGAAGGGATCGCCCTGCGACGCGCCGGCATCACCGCTCCCGTGCTGGTGCTGGGAGGCATCATCGGAAATCAGATTTCCCACTTTCTCGAATACGATCTCGACATCACCGCCTCCTCGGTCTTCAAGCTGAAGCAGATCGAAGAGACCGCCGCCGCGTGGGGCCGCACCGCACGCGTACATGTCAAGATCGACACGGGCATGGGTCGCATCGGCATCCGCCCCGAAAACGCGTCCTCGCTGTTCGCCGCAGTGCTCGAGAGTCCCCACTGCACCCTCGCGGGCGTCTACTCCCATTTTGCGGCCTCCCACGACACCGATCCCACATTCACGCATCATCAACGCACCCGGTTCGAGGAGTGCCTCGAGTATTTTCCGCGTCACGGACTCCCCTTCCCCACGCGACACCTCGCGAATTCGGGAGCCATTCTTCAGCATCCCGATTCCTGGTACGACATGGTCCGTCCCGGCATCCTGTTGTACGGCGTCTATCCCTCCTCCAGCGTGCAGCGCACGATCGCGGTGCGTCCCGTTCTCTCCTTCTCCACCCGGGTGGTGTATTTCAAGGTCGTCCGCTCGGGAACGCCCCTGGGCTACGATGGCACTTGGACGGCATCCCGGGACACCCGCATCGTCACTCTGCCCGTGGGCTATGGCGACGGATATTTTCGCGCCCTCTCCAACCGCGGAGCGGTGCTGATCGGCGGGAAACGCCATCCCATCGTGGGACGGATTTCGATGGATCAGTGCATGGTGGATATCGGGGAGGACAGCGCCTACAATGGGGACGAAGTCATGCTCATCGGCACCCAGGGCGGGGAGCGCATCACCTGCGAGGATATTGCCGAATGGGTGGGCACCATTCCCTACGAAGTCCTGACCAACATCAACACTCGGGTACCGCGCCGCTATCTCCCCGCACCCGAACCGGAAGGATCATCCGCATGAGCAAGGCCGTGCACGACATGTTCGCCGATATCGCCCCGAAATACGACGCGGCGAATTCCATCCTCTCTCTGGGCGTCCACCATCGGTGGCGGGCCCGAACGGTGAAGGAAAGCGGGGCGCGCCCCGGCTCCCGTGTGCTCGACTGCGCCACCGGCACGGGAGATCTCGCCATCGCCTTCGCCGAGGCCGTGGGTCCCGAGGGCGCCGTAACCGGCACCGATTTCTGCGCCGACATGCTGGCCTTCGCTCCGAAGAAATCCGCCGACCGAGGTCTGGCAATCACCTGGGAAGTGCAGGACGCCATGCACCTCACCTATCCTGACCACAGCTTCGATGTGGCCTCCATTGCCTTCGGCATCCGCAATGTGGACGACCCCGTCCAAGCCCTGCGCAGCATGGCTCGCGTCGTGCGTCCCGGCGGCACCGTCGTGGTGCTGGAATTCGGCACCCCCCAGTGGTGGATGAAGCCCTTCTTCGCATTCTACAGCCGCGTCGTCATTCCGGCCATCGGGGGACTGGTGAGCGGACGTCGCGACGCGTATCAGTACCTGACCCGCACCTCCGCGGCTTTCCCCACCGGTGACGCCTTTCTCGACCTCATGGACCAGAGCCAGGGCTTCTCCTCCCGCCGCACCATCCCACTCACCGGCGGCATCGCCTACCTCTACGTCGGCACTGTCAAATAACCTTCACCCGTCACACTTCACACTTCACTCTTTACTCTTTACTCTCTCCACCTCACTCCTCCCCCTCTCTCTCGCCACTTCCCCTCCCGCCTTCGCGGCGAAAAACACGGCCACCGAGGCCACCAGGCTTAGTCCCACAAAACCCAGCACAAGTTTCCGTGCGGTGTTCCTTCGTATCCGCATCCAGAGCCGTCCCAGCACCGACACGGTAAAGGTCCAGATCGCCACATTCGCCCAGGTCTCGTGCGCATCGAGAAGATTTCGGATCTGTGGATCCGAAATTCCGGATCCCGCCGCGTTGCCGGAAACGGCGGCCAGCACGAGAAAGGGAAGGGCTACCACTCCGAGCAGACGGGCGCAGTGCTCGAACGTGTCGCGAGGACGGAGAAGCTGGGCGAGATCGAAGCCCGTGCTGGTGATGGAAAGCGCCACGGCGAAGTGGACGAGGAAGGGATGGGATTGGGCGAGAAGATCGATCATGGGCGATGTGGGATAAAAACACACTCGATCAGGGAAGATGCACGTAGGCGTTGGGAAGGTGGGTGATCCGGGGCTGAGCGTCTCCGAGTTCCACCAGAATCGCGTCGATTCGGCATTCGGTCCAGCTTCCTCTCGTCATGCTCAAATAGGCCGAGGCGGCGAAGGCGAGCAGGGACAGTTTCCGCGGTGTGATGGCATCGGCGGGACTGCCGTAGTTCTGGTTCCGGCGTGCCTTCACTTCGCAGAACACCAAAACTCCATCCTTTTGTGCCACGATGTCGATCTCCTTGTGACCGACGCGATAGTTTCGGTCGAGGATGCGATATCCCTGGGCAACAAGCCACTGGGCCGCGAGCTCTTCTCCCAGGAGAGCGATCTGTCCTTTCTCGTTCATGCGGCAATCTCGCATTTGTCATGCAGGAATGCGAGTCAATTCACGGGCGCCAGGGATTGCGATCGTGCAGAAAGGTGAGGCGATGGTGAGGGCAGGGCCCGAGCTGTTCGAGGGCTTCGTAATGGGCGCGCGTGGGATACCCGCGGTGTTGTTCAAATCCATACCCGGGGTAGTCGTGTCCCAATCTCTCCATTTCGCGGTCTCTCGTCACCTTGGCGATGATCGAGGCCGCAGCGATGCTCATACAGAGGGCATCGCCTTTTACCACCGTGGTAAACGGGAGGTGAGGATGGCGAAAGCGATTCCCATCGACGAGTACGTGGGCGGGAAGAAGCGGAAGAGCCTCCAGGGCCCGATGCATGGCCAGAATGCTGGCTTCGAGAATGTTCAGACGGTCGATGTCTCCGACCTCGGCCCTGCCGATGCCCACTGCGAGAGCCCGACGAGAAATCTCGTCAAACAGCCGTTCCCGCGAGGCGGGGGAGAGTTTTTTTGAATCGCGCACTCCGGGGAGCAGGGTGGTGACATCGCAGAGCACGGCGGCGGCGATGACGGGACCCGCGAGAGGACCGCGGCCCGCCTCATCCACTCCCGCGAGAGGGGAGCAGGAGCGGGCAAAGAATTCGAGTTCGAGGGGACTCCATGCATCCATGCCGCAATATAGTGCACGGCATGCGGCATCGATGACAGGCGCTGGGTGGAGAAGGGCAGAAGGGTCAGAGATTACCGAACTCGGCGATGCCCCAGCCTGCAATGAGACTCAGCATAATGATGGCGAGGGCGATACCAACGCGCAGCGCAATGCGCTCGAGACGAAAGCGCTGTTCCACCTGCGCCGCCGTGACGGGTTCGTGAAGGAATGAAGGAAGGAAGTTCAACGGGATTATCGCTTTCCACCCACGACCATGGCCGCGAGTCCGAGAAACATGAGCACTTTCAGGAGAAGACTCAGATGTGAATATCGTTTCCGAGTCGGAGAGCCTCGCAACAGGACGACGCTCGCCACGAGTCCGGGAAGAATCGTCGCACCGGTAAGAACAAGGTAGGAAGAGGAAAACATTCCCAGCAGGGCAGGAAGGGGAACGAGCACGGCAGTGCATCCCAGCAGGATGCGCACCAGGCGGAGCGTGGCTTGCTCTCCCCAGCGCAGTGCGAGGGTATTCGCGCCCACCGCAGCGTCTCCATCCCTGTCCTCGAGATCTTTGGTGATTTCGCGCACGAGGTTCAGAAAGAAGGCCAGGATCGCTGGCACTACGCCCGCGAGGGGACGGCCCACCGCACCGGCTCCATACACGAAAACGAGCCCCACAATGGCTGCGGTTACGACATTCCCCCAGCCCGGACCTCGTTTCCATCTCGCACTGTACAGAAACAGCAGCACGACCGACACCAGGGCGATGCCGATGCAGAGAGGCGGAAGGGTGAAGGAAAGTCCCAGTCCCGCGATGGCGAGCACTCCCGCCCAGAGCCGTGCTGTGCCCACCCGTACCTGTCCCGATGGCAGGGGTCGCTGTGGTCGATTCACCCGATCGATGGGAAGGTCGATGATGTCGTTCACGACATTGCCCCATCCCCCAATACAGAGGGCCGACAGGGCGGTGTGCACCACGAGCGGACCATCCTGCCTCCCCGCTCCCGCGAGCCAGGCAGCCACCGCAGTTCCCACGAGCGCGAGCAGGGCATTGACCGGTCTCAGCAACCGAAACAGCCCCCATGCTTCCACCCACATTCTTCCCAACCCTTCACCCTTCACTCTCCACTCCTTCACTCCGTTAAAAGTCATTCACCACCCCCACATGAATTTTCCCCTCGGAAAACCCGTCTCCCTCTCCCAGCGCGAAACTCACCGAGAGTACTCCCAGTCCGGTCTCCAGTCTCGCTCCCACCCCATAGCCACTCTTCCAGGTCTTCAGAGACGCTCCAGGTTCGGCATCGCGTTGCACATAGCCCAGATCGTAAAACAGGAACAGAAAGGAGCGACGGCCGATGCCGTAGCGAAGCTCGGCGTTTGTCCAGAGCAGGCGGTTGCCGAGAAATTGTTCTTCTCGATATCCTCTGAGTGTGCGAGCTCCTCCCAGTCGAAATTCATCGCCTGGATCTCGTTCTCCGCCCCGCAGTTCCCTGCCGTGCAGGGACGGGGCGAGCACGAAGCCAGCGGGAAGTTCCTGGAACAGCGCCAGATCCGCCTCGAAGCGCTGTAGCGAGGCCGTCCGCTCCTCACCCCCGGAGACTGGGGTGATGGTTTTGGATGCATAGTGATAGGCGTTTCGGAGCGTGATTCCCGCCCGGGGCTGGTAGGGATTGTCCCTCGTGTCGATGAGCATTTCGAGTCCCCCACCCAGGGATTGGCTCCGATCGAAGGCGAAGCCGCTCAGGCGTGCGGTGGGAATGGACGAGACCGCAGTGAAGGAGGCAGTGAAGTTCAGGTTCTCGTTCCACAGAACCGTGAGTCGAACATCGACGCTCCGACGCACATAGGTGCTGTCCTGCTGACGCTGATGGAAGCCGCCCTGCGCGTTGATGGGCCAGCCCAGAAGCCATGGTTCGAGATAGCGGAGCTCCCATTCCGTCACCGACGAGGAGGCGCGCTCCCAGCGGGCATCGAGCCGACGGGCGGTGCCGAAGAGATTACGAAAGGAAAGGGATACCAGGCCTGTGACCTGTCCCGATTCTCCCGACTTCGCAGGAGGGAGGTACCCCACGAGTCCATCAATCGTGTTGGTGGATCCCTCGGTGACACGCATGAGCAATCCCCCTCGCCCCGCTCGTTGCACGAGGCGCGGTTCCTCCACAGTTTGAAAGAGATTCAGTTTCTCCACCCTTCGTCTCAGATCCGAGAGAATGCGTCCGTTGAATCGCGTGCCGGGTCGAAGCCGCAGTTCGCGCACGATCACCTCGGGATCGGTGACGGTATTCCCTTCCACCGTGATCTCGTCGATGGTGAAGACTTCGCCGGTATCGATGCGGATGCGCAGGTCGAGTAGGTCCTCGCGGGGAAGGGCCGACAACACGGAAGCCGTGGCGAAGGGAAAGCCCCGGCTGGCGAATTCCTCGAGCACCCGATCCAAATCCTCACCGAGCACGACATCGGAAAAAGGAGAGCCGGAGCGAGTGTCCATGCGTTCCGAGGCGAGGAGGGAATCGCTGGCGCGCAATCCACGAAGCTCCACCACGCCGACCAGGTATGGCGGTCCTTCGTCCACCCACACCGTGACCGGCACCGCAATGGAATCTCCCTCACCCACGAACATTGAATCCACCCTCATCGCGTAATGTCCCTCGGCTGCATACCGCGTATAAAGCACCCGAGGCAGAGAGTCCCGAAGTGAGGGCAGCATGCGGGTCAGACCTGCTTCGCGCAGGGCGGTTTCGAGGGTTCCGACACGAAGTCGTGTCACGCCTTCGAATCGAAAGCGGGGTTCAGGGCCGGGGCTCTGGGCACACAGATTCCACGGGAGGACCACGATTCGACAAAGCAATACGAAAAGAACGAGGCGGAGCATGGAGCGTGCGGAATAGGATGAAGCCCCTATTTACGGGAAAAAAAATCCTCGGAAAAGTCCTTCTCTCGTCACGATGCGGGAACATCTCGCGGCTTCCCTGATGTCAAACCTCCAACACAACCTGAGAGCGATGGGAGTCTCGAAGCGGCTTTAGGGAGAGCCGCTTCCGACTCCCATTTATTTGTGCGGTCGACAGGGAAGCAGGTCCGCATGCGTTGGTTTTGCATGTCATCCTTTCCCGATGTAGGTTTGAGCGACGATGGTTTCTGGAATCGACACGATCCAAAATCGAATCCGTTCCGGAACTTCCTCTGTTTTTTGACATCACGCTTCGGTTTCCACCCATGGAATGAAAACGGGAATGCCGTGCAATCCGGCAGCTGCCCCGCAACTGTAAGCAGGAGTACTTTTCACGCGAGCCCACTGGCGTTGGCCGGGAAGGGGTGAAGAGGGCACACGCCGCCTGCGAGTCAGGAGACCTGCCGAAGCGTTTCACACCGCCTTCGTGGGTGAGGACCGGTGGCTCGGCGTTCTGTCGCCGTCTCCCGTTCTCCCGTGGCTTGTGCACGGGATTTTTGTTCCGCTCCGCGCTGGCGCCTTTCGCGGAACCCATGGTTCACTCCTTCCTTCGTTATCTCTTCCTCCTTCTCCTTCTCGCTCCCATCCTGAGGGCGCAGACGAGCGATACCCTCACCTCGCTCCCACGATTCACCGCCCCCCCCGTGCTCGTCGAGGCGAGCCGCTTGCCGCTCCACGCGACCTCGCCCGGCAGTCTCACGGTGCTCGATGCCTCCGTAACGACCGCGCTTCCCGGACTCACTGCGGCCGACGCCCTCTCCGGCGGGGCCGGCGTCGCATTGCGCAGTTATGGAGGATCTTCGGCGATGCAGTTGCCCGCCCTGCGGGGACTCGGGTCGGAGTATGCAGTGGTGTTGATGGACGGGGTGCGCCTCAACGACGCGCAGAGCGGAGTAGTGGATTTGAGTCGTCTATCCCTTTTCCATCTCGGAACCATCGAAGTCGCCCTGGGTGGCTATTCCTCCCTTGTCGGATCAGACGCCCTGGGGGGCGTGCTCTCGTTGCGGGGCGCGCGGAGTATCACGCAATCGAGAGTGGAACTTGGAGCTGGGGCCTGGGGCTGGAGGTCCGCCCGAGGAGCCACCTCCCTCCGCACCGGCCCCCTCATCTGGCGTCTCGCCGCAGAGCACGAGAGAGCGGACAACGATTACCCCTTCACCTGGAACGGAATCTCTCTTCGTCGCGCGCATGCGGAGTCGGAACGCAACTCGGCATCACTCGACGCGGCTCTCGGCACGGAGCTGCGAGGATTTCTTCTGGTCGGATCGACCCGGGTAGGAGTGCCTGGTCCCGTGCTGGGCCCCGAGCAGGGCCGGGCAGAGCAAGAGGACCGGGATCTGACCTTCGGTCTCTCCTATCGTCCCCAGCCCTCGTTTGGCGGAGCCTTGTCCTTATCCACCTCCCTTCGGTATGCGGTGCGCCAGTATCGGGACCCGGGATTGATCACCAACGGGTCGATGCTCGATTCCCGCGCCGACAACCTGTCGCTCGGACTCGACGCGGGCTGGGATCGGACGTGGTCCCCCTTGCTGCGTTCCTGGTTCGGTCTTTCGCTGCGCTCCGATCGACTCGACGCGAGCGATCTTTCCTCTCACCCGAATCGTATCACCCTCGCCCTTTCGGCGGGGGGAGACCTGACTCCCCTCGCGTCGACGGATCTTCATATCTACCCCGCCCTTCGCGGAGAGATCTTTCAGGAATCCGTCACAGGGCGGAATCAGGAACTCCTGGCCCCATCCCTCGGCCTGCATTGGCAGGCGACTCCGGTTCTCGCGTTTCGCACGCGCGCGGCTCTCGGGCATCGCATTCCCACTTTCAACCAGCTATACTGGAATCCCGGGGGCAATCCCACGCTGACGCTGGAACGTGCCGCGAGCGTGGATCTGGGCGCTGAGTTCTCTCTTGCCGCTCAGGGTCCCACCTTCGAAATCACCTTCTTCGAACACGACATCCGGGACAAGATCGTGTGGACGCCCACCGGATCGACCATTTGGACTCCACGCAACATCCAGTCCGTGCGCACTCGCGGCATCGAGTTCGCCCTGCACGGATCGGTGTGGGAGTCCCGTCTGCGCTTTCGTATCCAAGCCGAACTGATGGATTCACGAAAGCAAAACGCCTCTTTTCTCGGTGATCTCACCGAAGGGAAGCAGTTGATCTACGTGCCTCCGACCAGTGCCACGGCCTGGCTGATCGCGCGACTCCTGTCCTGGTGCGAGGCCAGCGTCTCGGCGCGGTATCTCGGCATTCGCTCTTACACGGAAACGAACGATGCGTCCCTGCCTCCCGTGCTGACCACGGACCTCGCCCTGACGGCGACCTTCAAACCGATGTCGGCCCTGCCCTGTGCTCTCAAGGTGGAGGTGCTCAACCTCCTCGATACCCGCTATGAATCGGTGGCCTTCTATCCTCAGCCTCCTCGCTCCCTGCGGGCTTCTCTTTTCACTACCCTTCCCTCACTCTCCCAGGAATGACGATGTCCCGCAGCCTTCTTGTTCCCGCTTTGTTCGCCCTTCTGTGCATCACGGGGTGCTCCGAGAATCCCTCTTCTCCCTCGTCCCTGCCTTCGGGGTCCTCGACCGCCCTCTTCATCCTGAACGAGGGAAACTTCGGACGGGGAAATTCCACCCTGAGTGTATACAATCCTGATTCGGGAACGATCGTCAATGATGCCTTCCGCGCCGTAAACGGGCGGGGCCTCGGTGATACCGGCAACAGTCTCGCCATTTCGGGCGATGCGCTGTATATCGTGATGAACGGTTCAAACACGATCGAAGTGGTGGATGCATCGACCCTGGTTGCCCGACGCACGATCTCGTGCCGTCCGGGAGCAAGCCCCCGCCACCTTGCCTTCATGGGCGATGGAAAGGCCTACGTGTCGAACCTGTATCTGAATTCGGTGACCCTGCTCGACCCCGGTACCGGAGTGCTGATCGCCGACCTGCCCACAGGTCCGAATCCCGAGCAGATCCTTGTGCACGGCACGGATGTGTATGTGGCGAACAGCGGCTTCGGCAATGGACGATCGGTGACGGTGATCGATCACGGATCCCGTCAGATCGTGAAGTCCATTCTCGTGTCGGACGGTCCCACTTTTCTTGTGGACCTCGGCAACGAGACGGCCGCTCTGCTGTGCTCCGGGGCCACCAACGACTACAACAATCCCGACGACGATACGCCGGGGATGCTGTATGTTCTGGATCTTCGGACCCGTGCCCTCAGGGACTCCCTCGTCATCGACGGACATCCCAAGGGGTTGGCGACCGATGGCAAGGGCTTCCTCTACACCATCGAGCAGGAAGGAGTGACGCGGATATCCGTTTCGGAGAAAACGCTGACGCGCTCCTTCATTCCCGGGTATTACTATGGACTCGCCGCTGATCCACGTCGCAACCTGTTGTACCTGACCAAGGCGCTGGACTTCGTCCAGCCTGGTCGCCTGGAGGTGCGCACGCTCGACGGGACCCTGAAGGAAACCATCACCGTCGGGATCATTCCCGGCACCGTGCTTTCCCGAATGCAATAGCAAATCGCACGCACCCTTTCTTCGAAGTCTGGTCAGGATTGTGATTCATTTCTTCACTGCCTATCTTTCACCATCAGCATCGGTGAAGAAATGACAACGCACCAGTGGAAGCATCGCGAATCCGCACATGGCTCACGTGAAAGCCTGCGTGTCGTCATTGTCTACCTCACCACGGCGGCACTCTGGATTTTGTTTTCGGACAAGATTCTGATGTTGCTTCTGCCTCACCTTGATCCTGATACCATCAGCGCGGGGCAGACCGTCAAGGGCCTGCTCTTCGTCCTCGCCACGGCGGGCATGTTGTACGCGCTCGTGGTGCGATCCATCCGTCGCGTCGCGGGTATGAACGAACGCATGGCCGAATCCGAAGAAAAGTATCGTACCCTGTTTCACACCGTGCGAGACGGGCTCTGTCTGCTCAAGGACGATGTGATCGTGGAATGCAACCAGGAAGCCAGCACCCTGTTCGGGATCCCAAGAGACAATCTTCTGGGGCGCAGTCCGTGGGATCTCTCTCCCGCCCGGCAGCCCGATGGCACGCCGTCGCGCGAAAAAGCGGAACACCACATTTCCGCCTGTCGATCAGGCTCGACTCTCTTCTTCGAATGGCTGCACACGCGAGAGGGAGGGGAGCACTTCGTGGTGGACGTCGGACTGAGCTGCTTCTCCCTGCGTGGAGAGGCCTTCATTCTGGCCTCGTTGCGGGACATCACCGATCGAAAGAAAAATGAATTCGAACTACAGAAAGCAAAGGAGCGATCGGAACGCTCCGACCACCTCAAGGATCTGTTTCTCGCCAATGTGTCGCACGAGATCCGCACTCCGTTGAACCTGATCACGGGCTATGCGGGCCTGATCGAAGCGCATTGCCGCCCACAGACCGGGGAGGAAGTGCTGACCTATTTCCACGGTCTCGATCACGGCTGCCGACGTCTGCTTTACACCGTGGAGCAGCTCGTGAGCATATCCACCCTGCAGGCGGGGCTCCTCGAAGTGCAGCCCTCTCTGGTCCGCCCCGCGCAGATCATCTCCACCCTTCTCCAGCGATTGCGGGATGAGGCAACGCGAAAGGGACTGGAATTGCGCTTCGTCAACGAATGCGCTGACATGGTGATCCACGTCGATCCATTCTGCTTCGAAAAGGCTCTGGCGAACATTCTCGACAATGCCATCAAATTCACTAACTCGGGATCGGTGATCCTTCGCCAGCAGTGCAATGCCACCACCTACTCGGTGCACATCACCGATACCGGAATCGGAATGACCGAGGACTATCAGAAAAACATCTTCACCCTGTTCAGTCAGGAAGTGGAAGGCTATACGCGGCCCTATCAAGGATTGGGTCTTGGTCTGGCCCTGAGCAAACGCTACGCCGACATGATCGGAGCTTCCCTCACCTTTTCCAGTGTCAAGGACCAGGGCTCCACGTTCACCGTCACGATCCCGGTCCGTCACGTCAGCGAGCCCCCCATTCCTGCCTACCTCAATTCCGACTCTCTGCGTCCATCCACGTTCTCCAAGTCCGAGCCACTGCGTCATCTTCTCGTCGTGGAGGACGATCCGCTCTCCCAGGAGCTCGTTCGCGCCCTGCTCAGTAGAGAATACCAACTCTCCTTCGCCGCCAGCTCCGACGAAGCATGGTCTCTGCTCGACATGCACCGAATCGACGCGGTGCTCATGGACCTTTCCATTCAAGGCCATGAAGATGGTCTCCAGCTCACGCAAAAGATCCGCGAAAGTGACCGGATCTGCGAAATACCCATCGTGGTCATCACCGCACACAGCCTCCCCGAGGATCGGGACCGCTGCTTTGCGGCCCGCTGCAATCACTACTTCGCAAAGCCATTCAACGCGTCCGAACTGCGTCGGGTCCTTTCTCAGTTGTTGACCTCCTAGCAACTCCTTCCCTCTCACAGGCGCTTCGCCACCACGACCACGGCCAGGCTCCGCTCCGTCTTGTTCGAGACCTCTTCCAGCACGTCGGATACGAGTACGTACGGCCCCACGGGGAGAATCCGTCCTCCGTCATCTCTCCCATCCCAGGCGATACTCCCTTCGGATCCGACAGGGATATCGGAAGCCAGGGTACGTACCACTCGTCCTTCGGTGTCGAAGATCCGAATCCGCATCCGGGCCACGGAAAACGGGGATCTCACGCGGATGAGACAAAAATCCTCCCATCCATCGCCATCCGGGGAGAAGATGGAGGGCAGTCCTTCGAGAGAGGCCGAACCCGGCGGTGAGTCTCGGTACAGAGAATTTCGCCGCCCGGGTGTCCCTCCCCGGGAATCGGTGCAGGAACTCCAGCTCGAAGGAAGTCCACCGACCAGATCGGGGTGAATGCGCTCGAGAGAAATTCCCCGAGGATCAACCACGGAGGGATGGTGCCAGGCCGATGCGTAATACTGACTGTCCACCATGCCTCCCCGAGGCGTGCGAAGACGGACCAGACCTTCCTCATTGAGAAGAGAAAAGCGTGAAGAGGAAAGAACGCACAGCACCGCCTCAGGATGGGTACCACATTCCGGCCAGGTGCGGAGGAGTCCGCTGTCGGCGGCGAGCACGAGAAATCCTCCTGCCGGGACCAATGTGCGTGCCGTCGCGATTGCTAAGCCGGGACCTTCCGTGATTCCGAGTCCAAGCGTCCACCCCTCCACATTGATCGGTTCGTTGGTCCGATTGAGGTATTCCATCCATTCGGGATCTCCGGGCAGGGGCGAGGCCTGGATTTCATTGAGCTGGAGGGACGGTGAAGGGGGATCGGTCCAGACGGCGCTCATCAGGCCATTGTTGGACGGATCCTCGTCCTCCGGCCATTCCACGCGGGCCAGGATGGTCACCCAGCCCATGCCGGGAAGGACGGGACTCTCGGTCACACGCAGGGAATCGAGGGGTGCGAGAGCAGCCAGAGACACCTGCACGAGCAGTTCTCCCTCGTTTTCCACTCCGTCTCCATTGCGATCGAGTGCCAGACGCAGAGCGAGCGCGGGCAGCGGCTCATATCCGGCATTGCGCACGAATACATGGAGGCGTGGTCCGTCGCTCTCGATTCTCGCGATCAGGAGGTCCCGATCGCGGCGTGCCCGGCTGTTGCGAGCTCCGGGCGTGGCGCCACGAGGATCCCGGGAAGGGGTCCAGTTATCCCTCTCCTGCCCCGAGGCCAGAGGGTCGATGCGCTCGAGGGATCGACCGGATACGGCACCCCAGTCTTCTTCCCATCTCACCTCATCCTCCACCGTGGCGTCGGGTCGACGTAGAACAAGTACATCGCCAGTATTGTTGAGCGAGGGGAGATTGGGCATGACGCGAAGCAGCTCGGGAGCGAGTGCGTACCGCGAAGCGACGCTCGTATCCTTCGCCAGAACGAGCAGGCCCCTGGGTGGAAGGCGGAGTCCCGCGGGCAGGAGGGGCCGGGCAGTCCCTGCGTCGTGCAACACCCACCCAGTGAGATCGCGGAGACTGTCTCCGAGGTTGATTACTTCCACCCATTCCGCCTCTCCGGACGCGGGGATGGGCATGTGTTCGTTTATCCGGATCTGGGCTCGGACCGGGTAGGTCTGGCATTCCAGCACCAGAGCCACGATGGCAACGAGAATCGACGTCCACTCCCTCATGGATACTCTCCCTCGTGTGATTGGTATGCGGAAATCTAGGTTGGGAGCTGGTTTCCGATCAAGGCAGAAGGGTGGTGCTCGTTCGTCCGTCGCGACAGCTGCCTTCTACAAAAGGTGGTGCAACCTTCGATGATCCCTGCGTACATCAGGGACCGCTTTTCTCTTGCAATTGGCGTGTGGCGGTTCTACATTTGTTGGCGATGAAAAAGAGGATGACACATATGAAAACGGCTTTCCTCGTCGCGGGTCTCCTGCTTGCCGCATCCACTCTGGTTGCGGGGGCTTTTCTGGATTATTTCCGGGGAAGCAGCAATGGAGACAGCATCACGCTGGAGTGGAAAACCCGCACCGAAAACAACCTGCGCGGCTACGAAGTGCAGAGAAAGAGCGGCACGGGCGGGGATTTCGTCACCATTGGTACGACAGAGCCCCGGGGTTCGAATTCCACCTACCAATACGTGGATCGGAGCGCCTACAAGCCCACGGGCACGGTGTATATGTACCGCCTCAAGATCGTCGAGGATGGCATGACATCCTATTCCAACGAAGTATCCGTGAGCCACAATGCCACCAGCGTCAAGCGAACCTGGGGCAGCATCAAGGCCATGTTCCGATAGGATTCGCGGTGTCGCGATATGAAAAGGCAGGATCCAGCGGGTTCTGCCTTTTTTCGTTGGATGCCCCGAAACCGCCAGTCCGTCCTCCTCGTCGCCACCTCCTCTCACCTTGCGTTTTTCATCAAATTTCGTTATTTTTCAGGGTTCGCCTTTATCCCACACCTGATTTCCGGAGTACCATATGGCAAAACCACTGAGCATTCTCTACGTTTCCAGTGAGGTTGTTCCGTTTGCCAAGACCGGTGGACTAGCCGACGTGTCGGGAGCCTTACCCCAGGTGATTCGGGAGCTCGGACACGACATTCGAATCGTCATGCCGAAGTACTTGACCGTGAGTGATCGCCGGTTCAAGATTCACGACATCAAGAGATTGACCGACATTCCCATCCGGGTGGGAGATAAATCCATCAACGGGAGTGTGAAGTCCTCCTTCCTCACGAATATTAAAACCCGGGTTCAGGTCTACCTCATCGCAAATGACGAGATGTTCAACCGTCCGGATCTGTACATCAATCCTGCGACAAAAACCGACTGGCCGGACAACGACGAGCGTTTCATCTTTCTCTGTCGGGGCGTGATCGAAACCCTGCTGTTGCTGGGATGGAAGCCCGACATTCTGCATTTGAACGACTGGCAGACGGGCCTCATCGCCGCGCTCATTCGCACCGAATACGCGAAGGAGCCCCTGTTCAAGAACACGAAGATCGTCTTTACCGTCCACAACGCCGCATATCAGGGAATCTTCTCCCACGAATCCTTCCAGAAGACCGGCCTGTCGGAAAAGGTGTTCACGCCGGACGGGGTGGAATTCCACGGCAATGTGAATTTCCTGAAGGCTGGCCTGATGTATTCCGACGCCATCACCACGGTGAGCGAGACCTATGCAAAGGAAGTGCGGACGAGCAGTGATTTCGGATTTGGACTCGAGGGCGTCTTCAAGAAAAAGGCGAAGCTGATCACGGGCATTCTGAATGGCATGGACACGGCCGTATGGAATCCCGCGACGGATAAGCACTTGGCGGCCCCGTACAGCGCGGACGATCTTTCGGGGAAGGCTGAAAACAAAAAGGCCCTCTGCGAACGGTTCGGTCTCCCCTACAGCGAAAAGGTCCCCGTCATCGGTATCGTGTCCCGCCTTGCCGATCAGAAGGGATTCGATCTCGTCACCGAGAAGCTGGCAGAGATCCTGAAGGAGAACGTGCAGCTCGTGATTTTGGGCTCGGGAGAAAAGAAGTATGAGGACGCCTTCCTGAAGGCGGCGAAGAAAAGTCCCAAGCGTATCGGCGTGCATATCGGGTTCGATGAGGCCCTGGCCCATCTCATCGAGGCCGGAAGCGATATGTTCCTGATGCCCTCGAAGTACGAGCCCTGCGGGTTGAATCAGATGTACAGTCTGAACTACGGCACCCTGCCCATCGTGCGGGCCACCGGGGGACTGGCCGACACCGTGGAGGATCTCGATGCGAAGCCGAAGCTGGGCACGGGCTTCGTGTTTCAGGACTATCGCGGCGAGGCCCTGCTGGAGACCATCAAGCGCGCCCTGGCCGCCTTTCAGAAGCCCGAGGTGTGGAAGGCCGCAATGCTGCGGGGCATGGCGAAAGACTTTACCTGGACCCGCTCGGCAAACCAGTACATCGAGTTGTATAAGAATCTCATCAAGAAGAAATAGCCGTCGTCCGACCGCGACGAGAGGAGGCGCACCGCCTCCTCTTCGCGTAAAGGAGGGGGATTCTTCTTCTCTTGTCGCCCACGGCGGCATTGGATATTTTTCCGGACCTGTGTATCAATTTCCACTTCCATGAAATCACCGCGCCTTTCCGTTCTTCTCGCTCTCGGCCTCACCCTCCTGGTGATGGGCTGCGAAAAGGACAATTCTCCTCTCGGGGTCTCCGCTCTTCCGAATACGGATTCCCTGAAAGTGCTCGTCTTCGATTCCCGGGACAGCGTCATCACCATCACGAATCGATCCTACCACTACCCGGTAACGGCATCGAGTTCTCCCTATCTCTCCGTGGGGATGTCGGGCGACTACACCTGTTACAGTTTGATGCGATGGATCAACCTCCCTTATGATGTCGGTGCGGGAGGGCGCATCGTTGGCGCCACCCTGACGCTGAGAACCCAGAAGCACGGCCTCGGCGATCCGAGCCGGCCCCTGCGTTTCGAAGTGAGGGAAATGCTCCGTACCTGGAGCGTCTATACCATCACCGGAGACAGCATTGCCAGTCTGCCCTCACGCATGAGCGAGCCGAGGGGTCGGTTCGAAGGTGTTGTGCCCGACAGCGGATCGGTGGTGGTGGAGCTCGACACGGCCATGGTGAGAACCTGGCTGGTCAAGACCGCGAACGGGGATCGCTATGGCGTAAACGGCATCGTTCTCGATCCACGCAATGGAAGCGGAGTCATTCGCACGTTCATGAGCGGCGAGAATGCCGTCGGGCCCAAGCTCACCCTGTATGTGGAGCGGAACGGGGATCTGGACACCCTCGACGCGGGCACACCCGAGGATACGTTTATCGCGGCGGGGCCCTCGCCCACCGGCACCGACCTGGAGGTGCACAGCGGACTGGCGATTCGGAGTCGACTCGTGTTCGATGTCGGCATGGTGCCCTATGGCAGTGTCGTCAATGGCGTGGACATCTGGGTGCGGAAGGATCCGTCGAGAACGGAGGTTCATTATCGAGGCCAGGATTCCCTGCGTGTGTATGAAGCCCTGAGCACAACGAGCGACAGCGTGATATCGAACACGAATACCGCCTACTCTGTCCCCACCGACCGACCGTACTGGTACCGCATTTCCGGTCCCGCTGTCGTACGCGCCGTGCAGAACTGGGTGGATCGCCCCGCGTCCAATTACGGCCTGATGTTGCAGAAGGTGGGCGAATCGAGCGATCTGGATCGCTTCACCTATTTCGGCGCCGGTTCCGTGGACAGTCTTCGTCCCCGCATTGTCATCACGTACACGAGGAAGCCGCGATGAAAGTCCCTGGCATTGTCATCACGTTCCTTTTCCTGCTGACCCTTTCATCCTGGGGACAGACGGGAAACACGGTCATCTCGCGTTACGGCATCGGAGAACTGAATGCCGCCGTCAACACGCGGGGGCGTGGGATGGGGTATCTGAGCACTCCTCTGGTTTCGGAAAGTGACATCAGTCATTCCAATCCTGCGGCCTGGGCATTCCTGCGGGGCATCCGGCTGCAGGGGGATCTGTCCCTGGAGACCGAATCCTTCGATCGGTACGGCACATCGGTCAACAGTTCGGCCCTGAAGGGGCTTCAGGTCTCCTTTCCCGTGGACGAGGAGCGCGGCATTTCCATCGTCACCGGTTTCATGCCGGTGAGCAGTTCCAACTATTCGGTCACCTCGGTTGTGAAGGATCAGGACCGCGAGTACACGAGAGCGTACGAGGGGTCGGGTGGCTTGTCGATGTTTCGGCTGGGGGCGTCCTGGAGGCCTTTCCGCTCCTGGGCGATCGGAGCCAGTTACCAGTACGTGTTTGGCACGATGCGTCAGAGCTGGACGGCAGACTTCGGCGACGACAACCTGTACAACAGTTATCAGAGCAACGACACGCACTATCAGGGGTCGAACCTGAGCGCGGGAGTGTTGTACACGGGCATCGGGGATCTCACGATGGGACTCAGTCTCACGACTCCAGTGACCCTGTCAGCAAATCTGGATTACACCATGGAATACTCGACGCGGGATTCCGTGATCAGCGGACTGCGCGGAGATCAGGATCTCCCTCTGAAGCTCGACGTTGGCCTGGCCTGGCAAGCGCACCGTCGCCTTCTCGTGGCAGGCGACCTGAGTCTCCAGAAGTGGACCGACGCGGTGTCCTTTCAGCAGCAGGGAGTACGCTTCACCGATGCGATCCGCTACGGAGCGGGACTCGAGTGGGTACCGGCTTCTCACGAAGGGTCTCCCTTCTGGTCTCGCACGGCATTGCGTCTCGGCTTCTACCATGCCGTGAATTATGTGAAGCTCGTCGACGAGGAAGAGACGATGACGGCGGTGACGGCGGGAGTGGGCTTTCCGATCGTGGGACGGAATCGCATGGATCTTTCCTTCGAGTACGGCCGGCGGGGCAGTGATGCCCAGGTGCTCGGCATCCGCGATTACGGACGAATTCATGTTTCCGTCAGCGTGATGGAATCCTGGTTCAAGCGTTGGGACGAGGAATGAGTTCCGACCGGCCCCGCATCGCTCTTGCCTCCGACCACGGAGGATTTCAGTACAAGCAACGCATCGCTTCTCTCCTCGACACGATGGGGTACTCCTGGGAGGATTTCGGTACCACGAGCGAGGAGTCCATGGATTATCCCGACACTGCCCATCCGGCAGCGCGGGCGATTCAAGCCGGGCGATGCGATCTCGGTATTTTCATCTGCGGGAGTGGCATCGGCATTGGCATCGCGGCCAACAAGCATCGTGGCATTCGCGCCGCCTCCTGCCAGATTCCCGAAGCCGCTCGTCTCTGCCGCCTCCACAACGACGCCAACGTTCTTGCCCTCGGCCAGAGACTGACCCCCTGGGAGGATGTGGAAACCATGGTTCGTCTTTTCCTCACCACTCCCTTTGAAGGTGGTCGCCACGAGGCGAGGGTACGGAAGATTGAAGACGGAGATGAACTTCGCTGAATGCAGGGAATTTCACATTGGAAATTGGAGATTGGAGATTGACCAGCGCGGGGGCCGAGACATTTCCGATTTGCGATTTGCGATTTCCGAATTTGGAATCACGAACGATCAACGAAAACGGCTGCCATGGGTATTTCTCTT
>CAYQST010000031.1:0-23685 GCA_964420295.1 uncultured Chromatiales bacterium
TTTTGCAACCAAAAGTTACCGCTTTCCGGAGTTTTTATTTTGGACAGATGTGATTCGGAATCAGCTCGGCGATTTCTCTCCAGGTCGTGACGGATTGTCGTTCCCACATTGTGTCATGTTGATGAACCATTGGAGGAAACAATGAAAAAGTATGGTGCGGAATTTATCGGAACGTTCTGGCTGGTTCTCGGTGGTTGCGGTAGCGCCGTGCTGGCCGCAGCCTTTCCGCAGGTGGGGATCGGACTTCTTGGCGTCTCCCTCGCCTTTGGACTTACGGTGCTGACGATGGCATACGCGATCGGACATATCTCGGGGTGCCACCTGAACCCGGCGGTCTCCCTGGGACTCTGGGCGGGCGGGCGCTTTCCTGCGAAGGAACTTCTCCCGTACATCGCCGCCCAGGTACTGGGCGCTATCGCGGCGGGCGGAGTGCTGTTTCTGATCGCCAGCGGGAAGCCCGGTTTCGATCCCTCGGCGGGCTTCGCCTCGAACGGTTTCGACGCGCATTCTCCTGGCGGCTATGGCATGGTCGCTGCCCTCGTCACCGAGGTGGTCATGACGATGATGTTCCTCCTCGTCATTATGGGATCCACCGACAAACGTGCCCCCCAGGGACTGGCCCCCATCGCGATCGGACTCTGCCTGACGCTCATCCACCTGATTTCCATCCCCGTGACCAATACCTCGGTGAATCCGGCTCGGAGCACTGGAGTCGCAGTATACGTGGGCGACTGGGCTCTTGGGCAGCTCTGGCTCTTCTGGATCGCGCCCATCGTCGGTGCCGTGCTGGGGGCTCTGCTCTATCGAGTCATCGGAGACGAGAGCAAGGCGTAGAGCCACAACGCAGCGTCGGGACGACAGGCGGGTCGGACCGAGCAACACGGGACGGACACCGCAATCGAACCTTTACTGATCTCCGTCGTACTCGTGAGGTCCGTGAAAAGGAGGTGCTCCTCCATGATCCGATCATCAGTACCATTCGAGGACTGTTCCATGCCCACCCCATCACGCACTCCCGCCTTCAACACCCGCGCCTTCATCTCCCTTTCCCTCATTTTCTCCTTCGTCTGGCTCCCGCCCTCTGGAGTCCTCCTGCATCTCACAGCCCAGGAGGGCATGACCACCCTGCGCCATGCGGTCATGTCGGTGCATAACTTCGCCAGTCTGGCCTTCCTCTGTGCGGCTCTGGCGCATGTGGCCCTGAACGCGAAATCCATCGGCAACGCCCTCATCAACAAAACCCGCGCTCTGCCGACCTTGAAAAAAGAAGCGCTGGTTGCCTTCGCCGTCACCACCCTCTTCGTATTCCTGCTGGCCTCCCATGCGCTGCATCAGCATTGAGGGGAGTCGCTTCAATCCTGGCGGACCATACGCCCTTCCCGAAATGGAATCAGGGCATCCTCATCAGGTGTTCGAAACCTGAGAGATCGAATGCGACGAAGTCCGGACTCTCCTGCGAGCGTTCCGCCCCGTGGAAGAAGATGATGCCTCATGTCTCGATATCACGCCCGGAGTACCCCACCCATGCCCAAACCCACCCTCCGCTCCATCTCCGTTCTCCTCGCCACGATTGCGATGATCGCCTTCAACGGACTGGCGAACGGACTCCCGCTCAACGGACAGCGCACCGGGCAGGTCTCCGATCGCTTCGACGTGTACTTCGTCCCGGCAGGGTATGTGTTTTCGATCTGGGGAGTGATCTACCTCGGCCTCCTGGCTTTCGCCCTGTTTCCCTTCTTGTCGTCCCGGCACGACACACCCCGACTGCGCCGACTGACGATGCCCTACCTCGTCAGCGCCGTGGTAAACATGGCCTGGCTCCTGTTCTGGCATTACGAGGTGTTTGCCGTCACCGTCCTGGTCATGCTCGTCTTGCTCCTCTCCCTCATCACCATCTATCGACGACTGGGCGAGTCCATCGAACCGGTGCCACCTCTCGAACGGTGGTGCGTGGATATCCCCTTCCGCATCTATCTGGGATGGATCACGGTGGCGACCATCGCCAACATCACCGTGTTTCTCTGCGTTCTCCAATGGGATGGGTGGGGAGTCCGTTCCGAGCTCTGGACCCTTGTCCTGCTTGCGGCGGGCACAGGCATCGCCGCCGCGGTGAGTCTGCCCCGTCGTGATCTCGCGTTCCTGCTTGTCCTTGTCTGGGCCTTCGTGGGCATCGCCATTCGCCATGCCGAGGTTCCCCTGGTCAGCAAAGGGGCCTGGGTGGCCGCAATGGTGGTGGGGGGAATGGGGGTGATGGTGATGATGGGGAAAAGGATGAAGGATGAAGGATGAAGGATGAAGGATGAAGGATGAAGGATGAAGGGAATGGGACTCCTTGACAATGCGCCGCTCATGTGGCAAGTTGCGCAACGGCTGGAGTGCAGAATGTCGAACCGATAATGGGTGGAGGACCGCGATGGCGATGACGGTAGACATGTTGTGTGAGGCAGTGGGAATCGACACGCACCCCCTCGGGGTGTATGACGCTCCTGATCCCGATTGCTTCGCACCTCTCGTTCCTCTGAAGCGATGCATCTTCGATCATTACAAGGATTTTCAGGCCGGATACTCCGTTGTTGTTGACGACATGACCAGGGGGTGTCCGGGTGGTGGATACTGGATGATCGGCAAGGAGGGCTTCCCCAGCCGTGCGGCCATGGTGAGCTTCCTGGTGGAGAAGGAGGGACTACAGGAGCACGCGGACCACATGGAGTCCTGGCTTGCAGCTCACCCTCCCAGAACCGCGACGCATGGGCACATCGTTCTGGGACCCCTGCGCGAAGCGTTGCAGTCCTACCTCCGTACCGTCACCTTTTTTGTGAGACCGGACCAGCTCGGCTCCCTGATCATCGGCGCCCAGTATCATGACGATGGGGAGCACTCCGACCCCGTGCTCGCCCCCTTCGGTTCCGCCTGCGGATTGCTCTCCACCATGTTCCCGGATCTGTCCCAGGCCCGGGCCATCATCGGTGCGACGGATCTCGCCATGCGTCAGCATCTCCCGCAGGATGTCCTCGCCTTCACCGTTACCGTGCCCATGCTCGATCGCCTCCTTCGGCTGGATGATGGGCACAGCTTTCTGGGGAAACCCTGGCTCAGACGCCTGAACCAGGCCAGACAGGAACAGGCCCTTCATCGCGAGGAAGCATCGCTGACCCGCCCTCGGTAGGAGGCGAACACGACTCAGGCCATCTTCTCCTGGCGCAGCAGCACGTCACATCGTGATCCTGGTTTCGTCCCGTGAGACACCTCTCGTGGGAGATCGAGAATAGAACGAACGTTTTCTTCAATCACGAGGTCCTCCATGGCAAAGTGGCTCAACCTCTTCAGCATCGCGATCGGATCCGTCGGCATCTTTCTGGGATTTTATTTCCTCGATTCCGCGGTGTCCCTGTCCCTGCGAATCGTCACCATCAGCACCGTCGGCATCGTCGGACTCCTCGCCTTCGTCCGTCATGTCATCTTCCATAGATCCGATGCGAAACGCCTCGGGTGGGAGACAGATCGTCCGGACTGGATGTTCGAGGTTGGGTTCGCCAATCTGGCGTTCAGCGTGATGGGCTTCCTGTCCTGCCTCCCTGGCTGGACCACCCCGTCCCAGGCCCTGGTTCTCTTCGGCTATGCCGTGTATCTGGTCCAGGCCAGCGCGCTGCATGGCTATCGGTACATGACCGATGCCGAGAAATCTCCTGCACGACTCTGGAGAAGCTGTATCGCAACCTTGATCTATGCCGTGGCGATGACGGTATTCGCGGTGATGGGAATAGGGGCGAAATGATGCCGCACGAAGAAGGCAGCGTGTTGCATGGAGACCACGATGGAACGCGCACGGAATGCGCCATCCATTTGATGCATTCCTCTTTTCCTCGATCTGCGATGGTGCCGATGTCACCTCCTCCCCTCATCCTTCTCACGGGAGCCACCGGCTATGTCGGTGGCCGTCTTCTGCCTCTGCTGGTACGAGACGGGTGGCGGGTACGATGCCTGGCCCGTCAGCCGGAACGCGTGCGATCGCGCGTGCCCGAGGGCGTCGAGGTCGTTGCAGGGGATGTGCTGGATGCCGATTCCCTGGAAGGTGCGATGTGTGGGGTCGAAGCGGCGTTCTATCTCATTCATTCGATGGGGGCGACAGGAGATTTCGAGGAGCAGGATCGACGCGCGGCGGACCAGTTCGCGCACGCGGCGCAGCGTGCCGGGGTGGGACGCATCGTGTATCTCGGAGGATTGGGGGAGGACGATGCGACGATGTCGGCGCATCTGCGGAGCCGACACGAGGTGGGAGAACGCCTGCGTGCACACGGGGTGCCCGTGCTCGAACTGCGGGCGTCCATCATTATCGGCTCGGGCAGCCTTTCCTTCGAAATGATTCGCGCCCTGGTGGAACGTCTCCCGGTGATGATCACTCCTCGATGGGTACATGTTACCGCCCAGCCCATCTCGATCGACGATGTGCTCGATTATCTCCGTGCGGCTCTCACCGTCGAGGTCCCCCGCGAGGGACGTGTCATCGAGATCGGGGGCCCGGACCAGGTGTCCTATGGCGCTCTGATGCGCGAGTATGCGCGGCAGCGGGGACTCACGCGCTGGATGATTTCGGTGCCTCTGCTGACGCCCCATCTTTCCAGTCTCTGGCTGGGTCTGGTCACTCCTCTCTATGCACGGGTGGGACGCAAGCTCATCGACAGCCTGCGCCACGCCACGATTGTGCACCGTGATCTCGCCTCTCGCCTGTTTCCCCTCCACCCCATCGGGGTGCGCGAGGCCATCGCCAGGGCTCTTCGCAACGAGGATCACGACTTCGCGCAAACGCGATGGTCCGATGCTCTCTCCGCCGCGGGCGAGCCCCGGCAATGGGGAGGAACCCGCTTCGGGAATCGCCTGGTGGACTCCCGCACCATGGAGGTGGGGATTTCCCCCGAGGCGCTCTTCGCCGCCGTCAAACGTATCGGGGGAGACACCGGATGGTACTACGCGAACTGGCTCTGGTCCCTGCGAGGCTGGCTGGATCTCCTCGTGGGCGGCGTGGGTCTGCGCCGTGGCCGCCGCGATCCGAACCACCTCCAGACGGGCGATACCGTGGATTTCTGGCGCGTCGAGTGCGTGGAAAGGAACGAGCGCCTTCGCCTCTCTGCCGAGATGAAACTCCCGGGTCGGGCCTGGCTGGAATTCGAGGTCCGAGCCCGCGAAGGTGGCGCCACCCTGCGCCAAACGGCCACCTTCGATCCCGTCGGCCTTGCCGGCATGGCCTATTGGTATAGCGTCTGGCCCCTGCATCAATTCGTGTTCGAAGGCATGATGCGAGGTATCGCAAAAAACGCGTCGTGACGAGGGTAGGGTCGCACGGGCACGGATTGCAACGCTAGGGCTCCAGCGTTCGTGCGCGTCATGCTCCAGTGTTCGTGCGCGGCGGGCCTTGTCCGGCAATGGCTCCGCCGAAGGCGGAAAAATCGCAAATCGGAAATCGCAAATCGGAAATCTGTAAATTCCCAATCTCCAATTTCCAATCTCCAATTTCCAATCTCCAATTCTTCCAATTCCCAATTCCTCTTGCCCTTCCCCTCGCGAATGACTATGTTTCTCGCACCTGCACGAGCACGGCCCCACGCATCCATGATGAGTTGATTCGGAGAACCCCGGAGATCTTCCGGCGGTGTTTGATTGGGATTTCTGTGACAGATGCACTGGAGAGGGGATGCCCCCGGCTTGCCGGGATGGGAAGGCACGTGACCGGTGACCGCGTTATCACCCCGGATTTCCCTGCATGGATGCTTCGTTTTTCGATCACCCCATTCTGAATTCGCCTTACGAATGCCCGCGTCGCCATTGGGAACTGGACGCGCAAGGACAACCCACCGAGTCTATCGTCGAACAACGACGACGGGCGGAATTCATTTCTCCTATTCCCCATCCGAAGAAACGGAAGTCCGGCAAGGGCCAGGCTGCCCTCGCCTTCGACGAAGGGCACGGCCTTTCCACGGACACGCAGCAATACGATCCCACCTCCATCATCAACGAGGTGAGAAGGCGGGTCCAGGAATGGCGCGAGCTCGACCCCGCTCGCTGGCTGGTGACCCCCGAAACTGCCCGCCTCCTCCACCACTGGCGTCACCACCGCTTCGCGGGCATTCGCCCCTTCTTCTGCCAGGTGGAGGCCGTCGAAACCGCCATCTGGCTCACCGAGGTCGCACCGCATAGTCCCGCTGGTAAGAGCGTGATTGCCCATCTCGATGCCGCGAATGCCGAGGCCAATCCGGGTCTCGCCCGCGTGGCCCTCAAGCTCGCCACCGGAGCGGGCAAGACCACCGTCATGGCCATGCTCATCGCCTGGCAAACCATCAATGCCGTCCGTCGCCCCGGTAGCCGCCTCTTTACGAAGGGCTTTCTCGTGTGTACCCCCGGCATCACGATCCGCGACCGACTTCGCGTCCTTCTGCCCCACGATCCGGAGAGCTACTACGAGAGCAGGGAGCTTGTGCCCCGGGACCTGATGGCCGATCTGAACCAGGCCCGCATCGTCATCACCAATTACCACGCCTTCAAGCATCGCGAACGGATGGAGATCAGCGCCGGAGGACGGCGCCTGCTCACGGGACGCACGGGCACCGCGCCCCTTACCACCGAGACCGATGGGCAGATGCTGCAACGGGTCCTGCCCGAACTCATGGGCATGAAGAACCTCCTCGTCATCAACGACGAAGCCCACCATTGCTATCGCGAACGGGTGCGCGCGGACGAGGAAGTGGAAGATCTCTCCCAGGAAGAAAAGAAGGAGGTGGAACGCCAGCGCGAGGCCGCCCGACTCTGGATCTCGGGACTCGAGGCCCTCCAGACCACCCTCGGCATCCGTCAGGTGTTCGACCTTTCGGCCACGCCCTTCTTCCTGCGTGGATCGGGATATGCGGAAGGGACCCTCTTTCCCTGGACGGTGTCGGACTTCTCTCTCATGGACGCCATCGAATGCGGCATCGTGAAACTCCCCCGTGTGCCCGTGGCCGAGAATATCGCCGGGGACGAGATGCCCATGTTCCGCAATCTCTGGGAGCATATCCGCGCCGACATGCCGAAAAAGGGAAGAGCCCGGGGGGGAGCCCTCGATCCTCTGAGTCTTCCTCCCCGCTTTCAGACGGCCCTCCAGGCCCTCTACGGCCACTACGAAAAAACCTATCGCCTGTGGGAAGAGGCCGGCATCTCCGTGCCGCCCTGCTTCATTGTCGTGTGTCAGAACACGGCCATTTCAAAACTGGTGTACGACTTCGTGTCGGGATTTCGACGTACCCTCCCCTCGGGCTCCGTGCAGGTGGAAAACGGACGCCTCCCTCTCTTTCGCAATTTCGATGAGAACGGAGAGCCCCTGGCCCGACCCCGCACTCTTCTCATCGACAGTGAACAGCTCGAGGCGGGGGACGCTCTGGACGAGAATTTTCGCGCCCTGGCCGCCGACGAGATCGAACGCTTTCGACGCGAGATCGTCGAGCGGACGGGCGATCCCCGAGCCGGTGACAAGATCTCCGATCAGGACCTGCTACGCGAGGTGATGAACACCGTGGGCAAGGCTGATCAGCTCGGCGGATCCATCCGCTGCGTGGTGTCGGTGTCCATGCTCACCGAGGGCTGGGACGCCAATACCGTCACCCATATCCTCGGGGTGCGGGCCTTCGGCACCCAGCTCCTCTGCGAACAGGTGGTGGGCCGCGCCCTGCGCCGCCAGAGCTATGAGCTGAACGAAGAAGGACTCTTCTCTCCCGAATACGCCGACATCTTCGGGGTGCCCTTCGATTTCGCCGCCCGCCCCGTGATTCCACCTCCCCAGCCCCCCCGCGAGGTGGTGCTGGTGCGTGCCCTTTCCCCCGAGCGCGATGCGCGAGAAATCACCTTTCCCCGCGTGCGGGGCTATCGGGTCGAACTCCCCGAGGAACAACTCCAGGCCACCTTCACGGAAACGTCCACCCTCGAGCTGAGTCCCGAGCTCGTGGGTCCCTCCATCACCCTGAACCGGGGCATCCTCGGCGAGGGTGCCCGCATGGATCTGGACCATCTCCGCGCCATGCGCGAGAACACCATTCTGTACCACCTCACCCAGCACCTGCTCGTCCGGCATTGGCGCGACACCAACGGAGAGCCCCGCCTCCATCTGTTCGGACAGCTCAAGCGGATCACGAGGGACTGGATGCGCTCCCACCTGGTGTGCACGGGCGACACCTGGCCCGCCCAGGTGGTGTACGAGGCCCTGGCCGAGGAGGCCTGCTCGCGTATCACGGCCGCCATCACGCGCTATCATCTGGAGGAACGACCCATCCAGGCCATCCTCGATCCCTACAATCCCCGGGGCAGTACCCGGCATGTGCGCTTTACCACCACCAAGACCCTGCGCTACGAAACATCCTCCCAACACTGCCATCTCAACTGGGTGATCTGCGACAGCCAGTGGGAGGCCGAGTTTTGCCGGGTGGTGGAGGACCATCCGAGGGTGCTGGCCTATGTGAAGAATCAGGGACTCGGCTTTACCGTGCCCTATCACTTCGGAGGGCAGCTCCGCGAATACTGGCCTGATTTTCTGGTGAGGGTGGACGACGGACGAGGTCCCGAGGATCCCCTCCATCTGGTGGTGGAAATCAAGGGCCAGCGCCTGGAGGACGACAAGGTGAAGCACGAGACCATGGAAACCCAGTGGGTGCCCGGAGTGAATGCCCTCGGCAGTTTTGGGCGCTGGGCCTTTCTGGAATTCGCCGACCTCCACGAAATGCATGCCGCGTGGGGCAAGGCCCTCGACGCCCTCGTGGCCTCGGGCGCGGCATGAGCATGAATGCCGCGACGCGGCGAAGAGAATTCAGGTATCGAGAACGCAAGGATCGTCATGGCTAAATCCCCTTCCAAAAAAACCATCGCCACCCTCACCCATAGCGAGGAGAAGCGCGCCAATATCCCGACGGCGGAATATCAGAGCCTGATGCAGTCCGAGAATCGCGAGCTGGTGCTGGCGGCCTACGAGAGAAGGAATCCCGACCTCGACCCTCAACTGGTGTGGAGGGGCAAGGACATGAAGGACTGGGCCGACCTGGTGGTGCCCGCCCCCCCGCTGTACATTCAGGAGAAGGTGCACCCCAAGGTGCTCATCGACGACCTGCTCCGCCACCGCGCCGACCGGGAAAAGGAGGTGGATGGACATCAGGCGGATTTGTTTGGGGACTTCAACGGCATTCCCGAGGGCGCCGACCGCACGGAGTTCTATCGGCATGAGCAGAACTGGACCAATCGCATGATCCTCGGGGACTCCCTCCACGTGATGGCCTCCCTGGCCGAACGGGAGGGCCTGCGCGGCAAGGTGCAGTGCATCTATTTCGATCCTCCCTACGGCATCAAATTCAACAGCAATTTTCAATGGTCCACCACCAGCCGCGATGTGAAGGACGGAAAAGCCGACCACATTACCAGGGAGCCCGAGCAGGTGAAGGCTTTTCGCGACACCTGGAGGGATGGAATCCACAGCTACCTCACCTACCTGAGGGACCGGCTCACCGTGGCCCGGGACCTGCTCACCGAATCCGGCTCCATCTTCGTTCAGATCGGGGATGAGAATGTCCACCGAGTGAGAGCCTTGATGGATGAGGTGTTTGGGGAGGAGAACTTTATACAACTAATTCCCTTTAGAAAGAAGCTAATGCCGTTAGGTTCTACTACGCTAGAGGGAATGACGGATTATATTCTGTATTATTGTCTAAACAAGATTGCACTTAAATATCGGGTACTTTTTAAGAAAGCACTCCCGAGATTAGAATCCCGATGGACCGGAATTGAAGATATTCATGGCGTTAGAAGCAAATTGAATTCGGAAAGTCTAGCGCTACTACCAAACTTCGATAGGGTTTATCGGCTGGTTTCCCAGCGAGCACCATCTTACTCTAATCAAGCTGTGTATGATTTTGCATTTCGAGGGCTCACGTTCCCGGCTCCAAAGGGAGGGTCTTGGGTGACTACCGAAGATAAAATGTATAGGCTTCAGAAAGCTGAGCGACTGGAGTGCGAAGGACGTAGCCTGAGTTATGTGTACTACTTTGGAGACTTTCCGTTTCAAAAAATCAACAATCTTTGGGATGATACTGCTCCAGCACAGGATAAGGCATATGTCGTACAAACTAATGTTGACGTCATCCAGCGCTGCATCCTCATGTCCACCGATCCCGGCGATCTCGTGCTCGATCCCACCTGTGGCAGTGGAACCTCAGCCTTCGTGGCCGAGCAATGGGGGAGGCGGTGGATCACCATCGACACCTCCCGGGTGGCCCTGGCCCTGGCCAGGGCACGGATCATGGGGGCGCGTTATCCCTGGTATCTGCTGGCCGACTCGCGGGAAGGGCAGCTCAAGGAAGCCGAACTGAGTCGCGTGGCACCCAGCACCAAGCCCGTATATCACAGCATCCGCCAGGGCTTCGTGTACGAGCGGGTGCCTCACATCACCCTGAAGTCCATCGCCAACAACGCCGAGATCGACGTCATCTGGGACACCCACGAGGCCCACATCGCGCCCCTGCGCGAGAAGCTGGGGGTCATCTTCGGTCTTCCCTCTCCTCCCGAGGAATGGGAGATCCCCCGCGACTGTCCGGCGAACTGGTCCGAGGACGCCCAGGCTCTGCATCGCGCCTTCTGGGAGGCCCGCATCGCCCGTCAGAAGGAAATCGACGCCTCCATTGCCGCCCGCGCCGATGTGGAGTATTTGTATGATCGTCCCTGCGTGGACGGGCGTCGCGTGCGGGTGGCGGGTCCCTTCACCGTGGAAAGCCTCTCGCCCCATCGCAGTCTGGCCCTCGACGAACACGACGGTCTTCTCGATCCCGCCCGGGAGCCCGTGCGAGGCTACGTGACGGGAACGCCTTTTTCCCAGGTGGTGCTCGATGCCGTGCGGGTGGCGGGGGTCCAGCAGGCCCACAAGGACGGGCGTATCCACTTCACTGCTCTCCAGCCCTGGCCCGGTTCCATGGTCTGCGCCGAGGGGCGTTTTTCCGGCGACCAGTGGCCCCTGGCCACGGGCCAAACCGCCTCTCCCAGCGAAAAGCGGGCCGCCATCTTCATCGGTCCTGAATTCGGCACCGTGCAGCGCGTCGATCTTGTGGAGGCCGCCCGCGAGGCCGCCGATGCCGGTTTCGACCTGCTCATCACCTTCGCCTTCAACTACGAAGCCCTGACCACGGAATTCCACAAACTCGGGGCCCTCCCCGTGCTCAAGGCCCGCATTCACGCCGATCTCCACATGGCCGAGGACCTGAAGAACACCGGCACAGGCAACCTCTTCGTCGTCTTCGGCGAGCCCCAGATCGAGCTGGAGACCCTGCCCGACGGTCAGCTCCGCGTCCGCGTCCTGGGCGTGGACGTCTTCAAACCCCAGACCGGCGAAGTCGTCAGCGACGGTCCCGACGGCATCGCCTGCTGGTTCCTGGACACCGACTACAACGAAGAAAGTTTCTTCGTCCGTCACGCCTATTTTCTCGGCGCCAACGATCCGTACAGTTCACTCAAAACCACCCTCAAGGCCGAAATCGACGAAGAGGCCTGGTCCACGCTTCACTCCGCCGTTTCCCGTCCCTTCCCGCCGCCCTCTTCCGGTCGCATCGCCGTAAAGGTGATCAATCACCTGGGGGATGAGGTGATGAAGGTGTGGAAGGTGTAGGGGGGGGAGATGACTGAAGACAAAAACACAAAGAATGATGTAAGTAGGGCATTCAGCACTCATTGGGTGTTATTTATCACCGCTTACTATTACTCCGCGATCTATTTCTTTGAGTCTGGTTACTTGTCGTATTATGGCATTGATAAATCGTTCGTTGAGATCAGTGTTTCCACCTTGCTGAAGAACGGTGAGTATTTGTTTCTAATATGTGTCGCTGTCTTTGCGCTAAGTAACACATTTATGCCTATGATGACTGCGTTATTTGCGTCGGGTATAAATAGTTCGATGAAATTTGACGTCGCGACATCTCTTGCAATTGCAATAGTTGGTGGGTGGTATTACTATGTATATGGTCCTGTAACTATATGGTACACGTTTGGGCTTCTTGCATTAGTGTGGCAGAATGTCGGATTAGATTGGATGGATAAAAGATGGAAATCGCAGGGAAAGCGCAGCGCGGAAGCGGAAGGTTCTGGCACATTAATTGCCTGGATATTTGAGCACGGATTTGGTCGGTTATTCATGAATTTTGGCTTGGCGATCGGTGTACTGTTACTATGTCCTTCATTTGGTTATTATAGTGCGAAGCAGCAAACGAAGTACCAAGTCTCACTGGAGGATAGTACCAGGGTGGTTGTTCGGGTTTATGGTTCTAGCATTCTCTACACAAAATATAATTATGTGCAGAAGAGATTTTTAGGGGTAACGTTTCTTAGCAGAGACGGAAACGGAGCACTTGAGGGCTTTAGAATTACATCAATACGGTAATTGTGGGTTGTAAAGAATTTTATGAACTTAAAATACGCGGCTAATAATGTCGAATAGACCTGTATTCCTCCCTACAGATTCCGGTTTTCCGCTGGTAAAAGTTCTCGATTGTGAATTTGTCTGGCATCCGGGGTTTTCGGTTGAACAAAAACGTAAGAATATCGCTGCTTTGCATGCAGAGGCACGGCTTCGCGGCGTGAGTAATATCTTAGAAGTTTCCACTAAATCGCCATCAGAGCTAGGAAAATCACTTTCCGCTTTCAACCTGCGGATACTCACGAATTCGGGACAGCATGTTGCCCTTGAAGCAGCATTTCAAAGCAGTAAAGTATTCGAAAACGGAGGCCCCTATAGAGACCTTCTTTCTTTGGAGGGAAGGGAGGTTAAGAAAGATCTCAGGTTAAAAGACTCTGGAAAGCTGTTGAAATTCATTTTCGAAAGCGAAGTTTGGCCAATTGAACCAAAAACGGCATTTTACGATTACCTATATATTAGATCGCTACTATCTTCAAAGCAATTTGTCAAAGACCTTCTCGATTATGACGGGTTTACCGATATTGAGTTTAATCCACAGCGCTCATTTAGCTGTCAGGCAAGGTCATGCGCTCTATATGTTTCTCTAACAAGAAGATCCTTGCTCAAGAGTATCTTTACCAATAAAGAAATGTTTCTGAAAGCGCTTGCAGAGAGCTCTTCGCTCGAATCAAGAGATTCAAGCCCACAAGGAGAGCTACCGTTTAATTAGCTGCATACAGTTGTAATGCCGTCTTTTAGATTAATGGTCGGAGAGAGCAAGATGGTTCATAAGAGCATTTCGTGTGGCTACATTAGCTGGTATGATCCAGAGTCGAATACCGGGATTCTGACGCCGATTTTATTTCAGGATGATCCTGAAACGATATCCTTTAACTTAAATGATTTCGATACAACGATGGATGTTTATCGCATTTTGGTGAACGTTTCAGCAATTACCCATGAAACAGAGAACCAGGAAGACGCTGAGTATTTGGATGTCCTCCTTTGGTTTGTTTATCGAGTAACTCCATCGCCAAGCGTATGCTCTGTATGGCAAACTATCTTTGATATACCTGCCCCCGAGAAAGTTATTCTGCGACGGAAGTTCGTCGATGAGCTTTGCTACAGTGAGAATAAGTTACGAGGTTGGCACTTTAGGCTTGCAAAGGATTTAGAGATTTCTCTACGGGATGCTAGAGACCTTGTATATGATAAGTCGGAAACACTGGCTGATCTAGATATATTGAAGACGCTTTCTGAACATATTAATTGTGAAGATAGTAGCGACAATAGGCTTATCAGCGTCACCAGTTCTATCGTGCTGCCTTTCCCTGATGAAATTCCTAACGAAGTAGATGTCAGCAACATGGAAGAGTGCCGTGTGTGGCAAGAAAACTGCAAGAAAGTTGAAGAAATCTGTAAAAGACGAAAAATAAAACACTTAATGCATTTTACGCAAGAAGTTAATCTGGAGTCAATTATTCAGCACGGTCTACTAGGAAGGGAGGACCTTGCAAAGGCTAAGATAGGGTGTCTAGCAACAGACGAGCATCGCCATGATAATGTTAGTAACTCTATATGTTTATCGATAGAGTTTATTAATTATTTAATGCTAAGAAGCAAAATAAGTAACGGGTCATCGTGGGTGGTTTTAGTGCTTGATTCTGCGATTTTATATGAAAAGAAGTGTCTGTTCTTTTGGTACAATGCAGCCCTGAAGGAGCTAGCGTCCTTAAGAAATCAAGCTTTTAACGATCCGTTGTACCTGGAACGAATGTTTTTTGATGATAAGAATTCAATTAGACGACGATTAGAAATTCCAGATAATTTTCCAACAACGCCGCAGGCCGAGGTGCTTGCTACTGAGTGTATTGAGGCACGGTACATTTTGGAATACCATGTTTTTAAAGAGGGGGGTTATCATTCACAGCCAATGCGAGCTGGGAAATGTGAATTTGCGGCAAGATCCATATTTGCTAAAAGGAAAGATTGCGATTATTGGGAAAATAACCCAAAAAACAGAGCTTTGGATTTTATAAATAACGATTCTTCGCTTACCTTGTAGATAAACTGCGAAATAGATTATCTTCTACGGCGAGCTTTAGGTGTGCCCTCCGTGGATAACATTTCGATTTTTGTAAGTGAGAGTTTGGGTTTCTAGGCAAAAGTTGTCGCAACTTCATCGGCTCATGTATTCCTTAGCGAGTTACTCCTTGACTTTCTCCCCCGGAATATCGCATTTACAGTCATCGAGCCTCCCTGATAGTGAGAAACATTCGGAGTGCTAGCGGGTGTTGCTGCAATGCAGTACTGATGAGGGGTGGTTCAGGCCCTCAAGGGAGGCTCGGTGTTGATTCTGGTCGTTGCTTTGGGAGGAAGTTCCTGGATCCAGAGATTTTTCTCTTGCCAATTTCCAGAGAACCCGCGATATTCGGCTTGTGTGATGTATCCTGATAGTTAGAAATTTCGGGGTGGCTAACGGAGTTCACTTTATGTGCAACTGTATGACGGGTTTTCCCGGCCGTCCAGGGTACATCACACTTTCAATTCTCCTGGCAAAGGGTCGAGTGGAAGGCTCGTGTTTGTGTTTCTTGGTTTGCCTGTTGTGAGGCTCGCGACTGCGTGGTTGTCCTTTCTTTTGGAAAGAAAGGACCAAAGAAACGGGTGCGACATAGGAAATCTTCTCGGAAAACCCTCGCTCCGTTCGCTGCACATCCAAACTCGGGCCGACCTACTGGAAGCACCGGTCGGTCGGCCCTCACACAGGTGGATGTGCGGTCGCTCACTCTCGCTCGATTTTCCGGAAGATTTCCTGGGTCGCACCGGCGTGGATTGCAACGTTATGGCTCCAACGGTTGAGCGCGGCATGCTCCTGCGTTTGTGCGAGGCGGGCCTTGTCCGGCAATGGCTCAGCCGAAGGCAGAAAAATCGCAAATCGGAAATCGGAAATCTTAAAATCTCCAATCTCCAATTCTTCCTGGGTCGCACCGGCTCTGATTGCAACGATATGGCTCCCGCGTTCGTGCGCGGCAAGCTCCAGTGTTTGTGCGAGGCGGGCCTTGTCCGGCAATGGCTCCACCGAAGGCAGAAAAATCGCAAATCGGAAATCGCAAATCGGAAATCTGTAAATTCCCAATCTCCAATTCTTCCCAATCTCCAATTCTTCCCATTCTTCCCATCCCTCGCCTCCACCTCCATATCACCGGTATCGTTCAGGGCGTGGGCTTTCGGCCCTTCCTTCACCGTTTGGCCAGAGAATGCGGTCTGACCGGAGTGGTGTGGAATGAAGGCGGGTCGGTGCGGCTGGAAGTTCAGGGAAGGGATCTCGATTCCTTCCTCTCGCGACTCCAATCCGATTGTCCTCCCATGGCAAGAATCCGGACCGTGAAGGTGGAAGAAAGGCCACCTATCGAAGAATCCACCTTTCGAATCCTGCCGAGTGTGGAGGGGGGTGGGGGAGAGCACTTCGTGGCGCCGGATACGGCGGTGTGCGAAGATTGTCTGCGGGAATTGTTCGATCCCGGGGATCGCCGCTACCGCTATCCCTTTCTGAACTGCACTCAGTGCGGTCCCCGCTTCACCATCACCCGCTCCCTCCCCTACGATCGGCCCTCGACGTCCATGTCGGTTTTTCCGCAATGCCCGAAATGCGAGGCGGAATACCACGATCCCGGGAATCGCCGCTTTCACGCCCAGCCCAATGCCTGCCCGGTCTGCGGACCTCGACTCCGGTTCACACGCTCCGGATCGGAGGAATGGGAAGAGGACGCCCTGCAGGCCGCGCTGCGCCTGCTGGAGTCCGGTGGCATCCTCGCGCTCCGAGGTCTGGGAGGCTATCATCTCGCGGTGGACGCGGGAAATACCGACGCCGTAACTCGTCTTCGCGCGCGGAAGCAGCGCTGGGCCAAGCCCCTCGCCGTGATGGTGAGGGACCTGCACTCCGCCGAACTCTGCGTCGTTCTGGACGAAGCATCCCGCGCGGTGATGACAGGACCTGAACGTCCGATTCTCCTCCTGCCTCAGCGCTCTCCCTTTCCTCTGTCTCACGAGCTGGCGCCGGACAACCCCAACCTCGGCGTGATGCTTCCCTACACCCCTCTGCATCACCTTCTGCTCGCGGGCCCTTTGTCCGCCCTGGTCATGACCAGTGGCAACCTGAGCGAGGAGCCCATCTGCATCGGCATCGAGGAAGCGGAATCCCGCCTGGGGGCGATTGCCGATGCCTTCCTCCATCACGATCGCGAGATCCTTCAGCGTTGCGACGATTCCGTGCTTCGCCTCGTCGCGGGGGCCCCGGCCTTCATCCGTCGTTCCCGAGGCTGGGTGCCTCGTGCCCTCGACCTTCCGGCTCGGGGGCCCGCGATCCTCGGGGTCGGCGGAGAACTCAAAAACACCCTCTGCCTGGCTCGGGAGGGCTCGGCCTGGATGAGCCAGCATATCGGGGACTGCGAACGCGTGGATACTCTGGACTTTCTCGAACAGGCCCTCCGCCATCTGCGTCAGCTCCTGAAGCTCGATCCCGTTCTGCTCGTGCATGATCGTCATCCGGAATACCTTTCCACGCGCTGGGCAAAGGAATGGGCCCCCGCGGTCTTCGGTCGGTCCCTGCCCCTCCTCGCGGTCCAGCACCATCACGCCCACTTCGCCTCCTGCCTCGCCGAGCACGGCCTCCGCCACCCTGCTCTCGGCATCATTCTCGACGGTGCGGGATACGGTGACGATGGCACCATCTGGGGAGGAGAATTTTTCGCGGGTCCCCCCGAACATCCCGTACGCCTCGCCCATCTCCCACACGTGCTTCTCCCCGGAGGAGACCTCGCCACCCGAGAGCCCTGGCGCATGGCCGCATCCTGGCTCTGGTCCGAAGCCGGTGAAGATGGATGGGATCTCTGCGCCTCCCTCGGGATCCTCCCGGATCACCAGGCGACCTCCCTGGTTCTTGCTCTACTTCGCCATTCCCAGGACGGACCCCGCTCCTCGGGCGCGGGACGGCTGTTCGACGCGGCCGCCGCGATTCTGGGCCTTTGCACCCATGCCCGTTTCGAGGCCGAGGGCGCCATGGCCCTCGAAGCCATGGCGAGTACGATGCCGGACTCGGTCCTGCCTGGCATCGGGGACCTCAAGGAACCCGGCGCCCTGTTGCTGGCGCTTGCGCGGGATCGCCGCGCAGGCCAGACGCCCGCCCTGCTCGCGGCTCGGTTTCATCGGGACTTTGCCCTCTGGTGCGCCGAACGTGCCGCCAGCCTGGCGCGGGACACCGGCCTGCGTCAGGTGGCCCTCAGTGGAGGGGTCTTTCAAAACGCGCTCTTCTCCGCGCACCTGGATGTCGCGCTCCGTGCTCGCGGACTCGAACCTCTGCATCATCGACACGTCCCCGCCAACGACGCTGGACTTGCCCTGGGCCAGGCGTATATTGGAACCCTGATGAAAGGAGAAGTCCCATGTGCCTCGCCGTCCCCGCCCGCGTCCTGACCCTGCTTCCCGATTCCATGGCGGAAGTGGATATTCGAGGAACCCGGCTCTCGTGTAGTCTCATCTTGCTCGAAGGCGAGGTCCCCGAGGGGTCCTATGTTCTCCTGCATGCCGGTTTCGCCATCGAACGCATCGATCCCGTGGAGGCCGAACGCACCCTCGCCGATCTGCGTGCGATGGAAGAAGGCGAGGAGCATCATGACTGAGGTTCTCGACCTCCTGGCCCGTTCCACCACCGCGCGTGCCCTTGCCGCGCGCCTGGCCCGGTATTCGGGACCCGAACGCCATATCATGGAATTCTGCGGTGGACACACGGCGGCCATCTTTCGGGCGGGGATTCGCGGGATGCTGCCACCCACGCTGCGCCTGCATTCCGGACCCGGATGTCCGGTATGTGTCACCTCCAATGCCGATCTCGATCTCGCCATGCAGTTGGCGTCCCTCCCTCAGGTGACCCTGGCCACCTATGGCGACATGATGAAAGTGCCGGGCAGCCGGGCCTCCCTGGCCGACCTGCGGGCCGAGGGGGCCGACGTCGTGATGGTGTATTCCACGCTCGATGCCCTCGATCTTGCCGTCCGTCGCCCCGATCGTGAAGTGGTATTCTTCGCCGTGGGCTTCGAAACCAGTGCCCCGGCCGCGGCCGCCGCTCTCGGCATGGCCCGAGCGCGAGGGGTGAAGAATTTCTCTCTGTGCTCGGTGATGAAGCTCACGATTCCCGCCGCTCGGGCGTTGTTCCGGGGTGGAGAGGTAAAAGTGGACGGCATCCTCGGTCCCGGCCATGTCTCCGCCATCATCGGAGCCGAGGCCTGGTCGGACCTCGCCCGCGACACCGGGGTGCCCATCGTCATCTCGGGTTTCGAGCCGACGGACATCCTCTACGCGCTCGCCCATGTGGTGGATCTGCTCGATCAGGGGAAGGGGGGCGTCCACAACCGCTATCCCCGCTCGGTGCGGCCCGAAGGGAACCGCCATGCCTGGGACATGGTGCTCTCCACGTTCGTGATCGAGGACGCCGTCTGGAGGGGATTCGGTCCGATTCCGGCGAGTGGTCTCGGTGTGGCTCCCGCATGGGCGGACTTCGATGCCCGTCGTCGCTTCGATCTTCAACCCGGAGAATCCCGCGAGCATCCCGCCTGCCGGTGCGGAGAGGTTCTTCGCGGTCTCATCGATCCTCCCTCCTGCGCGGTCTTCGGAACCGCCTGCACTCCATCGCGACCTCTCGGACCCTGTATGGTATCAGACGAAGGTGCCTGTGCGGCGTGGTTCGGGGCAGACTTCGGTGCACCACCCTAGGACGAAATGCGAAAAGCCGGGTTGCCCCGGCTTTTCCGTTTGATAAGCGAAAGGAGAGGGCTATTAGAGGCCCCGGCCTCCGCGATACTTCTTGCCGGTACCGTCCTTTGTGGGAGTGCCCGTACAATGATCACAAAGTCCGTCCCCATTGGCATCGACGAAGTTGTCACAGATGCCGTCTCCGTTCGCATCCACAAAATTCCGCCCGCGTGCTCCCTGACCCATCCCGGCACCCGTGGCCACGCAATGATCGCAGATGCCGTCGCCGTTCGCATCCACAAACTTGTCACAGATGCCATCGCCGTTCGCATCCACGAAGTTCACGCGCAATCCCTGTCCGGGATTGGTGGCCTTGCCCTTGCCGCGAAATTGCGCGGAGCTGTCCATGGTCGCCAGACCGAAAAGAAAAAGTCCAAGAGCGGTGAGAAGAAAGAGGTTTTTCATGACAGTCTCCTGTTCAGTAGGTTTGTAAAACGCGAGACATTCACTCGCCCTAACTCGGTCTCAAACACCGTGCCAGCACTCTCATTGCTCAGAAAGGGCAGAAAAACCATGGTTGCGTGCCACTCATTCGACATTCCTGTCGAGCATCCGGCAGAATTCGTCATGGGGTCCTTGTCGTGATTCCGGCGCGTTATTGGGTGTCACGGTCCGATAAGCGGGTGGAATGCACCCTCTGCCCCAGGGCCTGCGTGCTGCGGAAGGATCAGCGCGGCATCTGCGGGATTCGTGTGAACCGGCTGGGAAAGATGTATACACAGGCCGACGAGGGACCGAGTGCCGTCTGTCTCGATCCCGTTGAGAAGAAGCCGCTGTATCATTTTCTTCCGGGCACAGCCATCCTGTCGCTCGGGGGCTTCGGGTGTAATCTCCATTGCGTCTTTTGTCAGAATGCGGAACTCAGTCATCCTTCAACACCTCCGCCCTCGCGCGCTCCTCTCTCGCCCGAGGCCATCGTGGAGCTGGCTTCTCGTGAGGACTGCCCCAGTGTCGCCTTCACCTACAACGAACCCGTAATCGCCTTGGAAGTCCTATGTGACGTCGCCCTTGCGTGCCGGGCCGCAGGACGACGCGTGGTGGCGGTCACCGCTGGCTCCATCAATGCCGAGCCCAGAAGAGAATTTCTCTCGTCCCTGGATGCCGTCAATGTCGATCTGAAGGCGTTCTCGGATCGATTCTATCGGAGGTATTGCAGCGCTCGCATCGAGCCGGTCAAGGACACCCTTCGAGACATACGCCTTCATTCATCCGTCTGGTTGGAGATTACCACCTTACTCATTCCCGGTCTCAACGACAGTGAACGCGAGATCCGGGAACTCTCCGCGTGGATCGGCGCGGAGCTTGGGCAGGACGTCCCTCTGCACTTCTCCGCCTTCCATCCCGCCGGAGCCCTCAGCGACCTCCCATCCACGTCGCCGGGCACCGTCATCGCGGCGCGTCGCTATGCGCGTGAAGAGGGGCTACGGTACGTCTATACTGGCAATATTCACGACGAAGAGGGTTCCACCACGTGGTGTCCCTCTTGTGGAACCGCCCTGATCCGTCGTCAGGGCTATCGAACCCGGATCCTGGCCCTCGATGGGCAAGGATCCTGCGCAACCTGCGGGCAGCGCTGTCCCGGAATATGGATGTGATTCGCTCTTACAAAATCCGTCGGTAGTCGGTCGGATCGAGTTTCCAAACGGGCACCCCGCAATAACGGTCGCCTTCGGGACAGTAGGGCCGTCGCCCCGCCCGATGCCGAAGGGAGCAGGGAGGGAGCAGCCATCGACCGATGCGTGGGTGGACCTCCCGGATGCGCAGGGCTTCATCGAGGGCACTTTGCCAGATTTCTTCCTGTGCGTTATAGCACAGTCGCATCGCGTGTTTGTGATGGAGATGGAGCAAATCGCTGCTTTGCGAATAGCGCACGCTCACCGCGTTGGGAAGCAGGTAGAGGGCATGGGCCTGGGGTTCCCCTCCGTCGAGGAGGGCCTCGCGATCCTTCCAGGCCGTGGCAACTGAATTCCGAAAATATGCCGCGGCCTCCGGCACCGCCGCGATGAGCTGGGGCATCACCACGTCGGGTTCACCACCCACCTGAGCTGCGAGGAGAGGACGGGCGGCGGGGGTCATGCGGTGACGTTGATCCTGACTGTCGGCGCTGTGGCTGAGCTTGCGACGAAACGTGTATTGCACGGTGTGCAGGGCGCGGGAGAGCTTGCCCTGGGTGGTGAGAACGAGGGATTCTCCGAAAAGTCCATTGCGCGCGGGATCGAGGGCGAGAGCGATGGCCTCGTCGTCCGAAAGAGCCGAGGACGGCAGACCAAGCACATCCCGCACCGCCGTGGCCAGGGTGAGTTCGGCACGGGGACTCCAGTCCACGAGGGCGCTGGTCCGTCCCTCGAGCGAGGCATCGAATTCCCGTGTAAAGGCATCCAGATTTCCTTCCATGTCGCGATCCGTGGCGCGGAAGGAATCTTCCGGAAAGTCCTCCTCGTTCAGCGGTTCCTCGAGAACGAGGCGAAGGTGGGGATCCCATTCCAACAGGGCATCCACCATGGCGCGGGCGAGCTGTTCCTGCTCCCACGACACGTCCTGGCTTCGACACATGCGATAGTACCGCAGCACCGTGAGCACGCTCACGGTGTGATAGAGGTAGGCCGTTACGCTCAGGGGGAGCACCGCCCGGGCAGCTTCCATGGCGCGTTTGCGAATAGCGCCTGCATACCGATCCAGCGTCCTGCGTCGTGCAGGATACACTTCCGCGTAGGCCTCCGTTGCGGCTGGGATCAACAGGTCGATGAGGTGATGATAGTCTCGCATCCTCGCGTCGAGCGACGTTTCGTACCGGGCGCGGTTGTTTTCTCGAAGGGGTGGCGTGACGAATTGATCGCGGCCCACCTCGACATAGCGCTGGCTCACCTGCTCGGAATTGTAGAAAGGATGGGAATGCAGAAAGGACCAGATGCAAAGACGGGATAGGTGGCCGATGCGAAACTGCACATGAGCATGTTGGAACGTCGTATGATGTCCTGCCGCGTAGATGCCACGCACCAGGTCCGCATAGCGTGTCGGATCGCAGTCGGCTGGATCGATCGGTCCCTTCGAAGAATAGCAGGTGCGAGCCGTGGCAATCACATTCCGCATGGGATCTGGAAAAGCGGCGACAATGCGGACGTCAGGCCCCCTGCCGCTCTTGCTCGACTCCGAATGCATCGTCGTCACGTTTCACACTTTCGGGTCGTGGATGGACGTGGACAGGGAGGATTGTGCGGGATGGGTTCCATTGCGTCGCACCGGGGTTGGGGCCGCGTTCATGGTCTCCGTGGGAGAGGAGGCGATCAGGTGTACATAGCCCAGTCGATGCAGGAGCACGAAACTCGCCGCCACGAGCAATCCGATCAGCACCCATCCCGTCGACGCGTCCACCAGGGCCACCGCGACGCCGACTCCGCTGTACACGAAGGAAATCGCATATAGAACAAGCACGGTGCGTCGCTGGGAGAGTTGGAGTCGATATCGCAACATGTGGTGGATGTGGAACATGTCGGCACTGAAGGGATTCTTGCCTTTGAGCAGACGGCGAAAGAAGGCGAGAATGGTGTCGAGCACCGGAAGGCCGAGAATGATGGCCGGAACCAACGGAGTTGTGGATTTCATGGGTCCGTAGGAAATCAGTATCCAACTACACACCGATATCAAAAAGCCGATGACCATCGATCCCGTGTTGCCCATGAAAATGCGGGCGGGATGGAAGTTGAACACAAGAAAGGCGAGAAGACTGGCCGCGAGAATGAACATCACCGCCGGGATGGTTTGGTTGCTCCACAACATTCCGAGAATGCCAAGAGTGATGGACGAGATGGAGACGGTTCCCGCCGCGAGGCCATCCATGCCATCGATGATGTTCACCGCGTTCGTCACCCCAACGATCCATAGCATCGAGATGATGGCGCTGAAGGTGTTAATCAGAACATTGGTCTGAGGGATGGCCGCCACCCAGGGCAGGATCTTGGACGTGTACGCCCCGAGAATTATGAGGAAGGAAGCCAGGAACTGGTAGATGAACTTCGTGGCGTAAGAAAGATCCTTGATGTCGTCGACAATGCCAAGAATGAAGATGATGATGGATGCCTCTGCGAAATACAGGTACAGACTGAAATCCGGCCTCGCCAGCGTACTCTGCAAATCCTTCCCGCTGAGTGCGAAGTCCAGAGCGATCGCCGCGCCCGTGGCAAAGATGATTCCCAGTCCCCCAGTGAAAGGGATTTTCCGCTCATGCGCCTTCCGCACCCGGTCCGGCACATCGTACAGAGAAAACGCGCGCGCCAGCCTCATACACAAAGGCATCGACACCAGAGTAAGAACCGCCGCAAGCAAGGGAAACAGCACCATGCGCTAACCTATTCTCCTTTCACCTTTCTTCACTCCTTCACCCATTCACCCATTCACGTATTCACCCATTCACGTATTCACCCATTCACGTATTCACC
>CAYQST010000032.1:0-17501 GCA_964420295.1 uncultured Chromatiales bacterium
GGCAGGGCCCGCCCGAGGGCTTGATCTGCGGGAAGTCCCTTCGCCTCGAGGCGACGGATCTGGATTCCGGTGGAGAGGGTGAAGCCGGTCATCATCACCGTGCGATAGGCAATTTTGGACCAGAGCAGATTGGCGCCATTGGACAGGGAGACCACGGTGCCCGACCGGCCCTGCTTGATGGCGCCCTCGAGTCCCTTCGGGATGATGAGCGCGAGTGTGGCTTCTCCAGAGGACAGAGCGGTCAGGGCGTCCTCTTCCGAAGAGGTCACCTCCACCACGTGCAGGGTTTGCGTGGCATCCACCGAGCGGGTGAAGAGGCGGGACAGGGACGAATGGTCCCGATCCGCCACCACCACAGGAATGTCGTGCAGCACCGAATCGCGAAAGGTCAGGGCCAGCACCAGCCAGGCGCAGAGGGGATAGACCAGGGCCACGAGCAGGGGCTGGGGAGAGCGACGCAGGCGACGCAGCTCCTCGCGAAGGCGGACCCGCCAGAGAGGACGCGGTGTCATGGTTATTCCGGACGGGAGAGATCGAAGGTGACGGTCATGCCAGGACGGAGACCCGGCACGGACCCGGATTCCGGACGCAGCTTCACGGTAAAGGATCGCACCTCGAAGCTTCCTCTCTCATTCTGCGCCCTCCAGTTGGCGAAGTCGGCCATGGAGGCGATGCTCGACACGCGAAACACCACCGAGCGACCCAGTCCATGCACCTGGCCGCGCAGTTTCATACCGACACGGATCTTCTCGAGATCGGGGGCCGGGATGTTGAGTTCGGCCCAACTGTCCGAGGGATCGAGGATGGAGAGCACGGGATAGCCCGTGGCCACCAGCTCACCCGCGTCGGCATAGCGCTTGGCCACGATGCCCGCAACAGGACTCCGGAGCACGGTTTCGTCCAGAAAGGAGCGCACTTCCTCCAGGGACTGTTCCGCACGCACCATCTGGCCCCGCGCCATTTCCTTCTCCTCGCGACGGGCGCCCGAGCGAGCCATGTCCCGCTGGGCCCGCGCGGCCTCCATGGCGGAGAGGGCGGCCTGATACTTCTGCTCGGCCCCGTCCCTCTCCTGATCCGAGAGCAGTCGCTCGGCGTGGAGAGTCCGAAGGCGGGTCACCGTCTTCTCCGCCAGATCGAACTGGCTCTTCGCGGCGGCGTACTGCCGCTCGGCCATCTCCACCTGCTCGGGACGGGTTCCATGCAGGGCCATCCGGTACTGAGCCCGGGCCGCGTCGACGGCACCCTCGGCCTGCCCGGCCTTGGCGCGGACATCGCGATCGGAGAGACGAACGAGATCCTGCTCCATGGTCACCGAGTCTCCCTCGTCCACACCGATCCAGGTGATGCGCCCCGGAATTTTGGAGGCGACATCGAGTTCACGCATTTCGATTTGACCCGTTCGTAATTGGGGAGAAGAGGAACGGGGAAGGAACAGAAACAGAAGCAGGGCGAGGAGCAGAACGCCGGAGATGGGGAGGATGTAGCGGGATGAAAGACGCATGGGGATGACAGGTTAAGAGTGAAGGGTAAAGAGTGAAGGGTGAAGAGTGAAGGGTGAAGAGTGAAGGGTGAAGAGTGAAGGGTGAAGGGTCAGGGGTGAAGGGGGAGGCCCGACCAGAAGCGGAGGTAGGCCGAGGGGTCGCCCATCGTTTGACAGAGGGCGAACAGAGAGGAGTGATAATCGACCAAGGCCTGGCTGCGCTGGAGGAGGATGGCCTGGAGCGAGAGCTCGGCGTCGATCACCTCGAGGGAGGTTCCGAGTCCCGTGTCGTAGCGTTTGCGATTGAGGCGGAGGTTTTCCTCGGCCTGGGTTTCGGAGGCGAGGAGGCGATTCCAGCGCTCTTCGGCCGAGCGCAGTTTCAGGTACTCGTTGCGCACGAGAAGGCGCAGGGAGCGCTCGGCGTCCCGCACGGTGTACTCCATCGCGTCGGCTTCCGCATCGGCGCTCTGGCAGTCGTTGCTGCGGCGAAGGCCATCGAAGATCTGGATGCTCGCGCCGACGCCGACAGCCCATTTTGGCTCGAGGTTCGGGACCATGTAATGATCGAAGAGGTTGACCATGCCGAACCCGAACACGGTGGGATACCAGGCGCCCCGGGTCACGCTGGCCTTTTCGTGCAGGGCACGTCCGGCCGATTTCAGCGCGAGGAGGGAGGGATTGGATTCAGTCGTGGGAGACAGGAAGTCCTCGACTCCTCCCACGACGGGGCGGTAGCGAAGGGAGTCCGTGGGGATGGGAAGCTCTCCCGTGCCCATCGATTCGGCCAGGGCGATGACGGCAAGATCCCGTTTCTCACGGGCATCGAAGAGGGCGCGCTCTGCCTCGGCGAGGGCCACGTCGGCCCGCAGACGGTCGTGCCGTGCGATGAGGCCCTGTTCCTCGAGTCGCTGGGCCTGCCGGCTGTGATCGCGAATGCCCGCGAGGGCGCGTTCGCGCACAGCGAGATTCTGATCGGCCAGCAGAACACCGAGATAGCGGGTCACCACGTCGCGCATCACCTCGCCCTGCCGGGCATCGCGGGTGTAGCGAGCCAAGTCTGTCTGGGCGTCGGCGGCGCGAATCCCCGCCAGGATCCGTCCCCCGGCAAACAGGGGTTGGCGCAGGGACACCACGGCCTGGGGAAAGGCCTTCTCCTTGACGGTTTCCTGAAAATGGGGAAGCGCCCCCTCGAGTTTGGTGCGGGCCTGTCCCGCGATGGTGGCCTGTTCCTGCGCTGTCAAAGCCCGTCCGTTGCGCACGAGAGACTCGAGGTTGGCCATGCCCACCTGGTTGCCGGTTTGCAGGGAAATCATCGCTGCCCGAATAGGATCGAGGTCGAGAATGAGATCCTTGTCCATAACGGTGTACATCCCCTGCACATCGATCTCCGGCAGGAGGCGACCCCAGGCACTGCGTGCCCCTGCCTCGCGGGCGCGAAGGGTGGACTGGGAGGCACGAAGACCCGCGTTCGATTCCACCGCCATCCGAACGGCGTCGGTCAGGGAGTACTGGGCAGGTGCGGGACGAAGAGGAGCGAGAAAAAGGAGAAGAAAGAGAGCGGTGCGTTTCATGAAGAATGAAGTTCAGGGTTCCGTGAAATCAGTGCAGAAGACCGTGAATGATGATGGCATGCAGACGATCGACGAGATCGGGTTCGTTGAGCCGGGAGGGGGATTCGGACCACAGGGCGAGCAGGTGCCAGAGCGCGCCAAAGGTCATTTCGGCCGCCATCTCCGCATCGAGATCCCGACGGAATTCCCCACGTTCGATCCCCTGCAGGTAGATCCCGATCAGATCCTGCTTGGTGGCTTTCACCATCGCTTCGAGAGAGGGGCTGGGCCCATTGCTCCAAAACCGATGCTCGTGCAGAAAAATGGACGCCATGTCGGGATTCTCCCGCGCCAGGGAAACGAGAAAGGCGATGATGGCCCGAATCTTGTCCGCAGGAGTGGCGTCGGCGCCGATACGCACCGACTCGACCTGGGAGTGGATCCGTGTCCAGGACCGGAGGAATAATTCCTCGAGTAGCTTCTCTTTGCTCGGGAAATGCAGGTAAATGCTCCCTGCGCCGATTCCGGCCTCTTCGGCGATCTTCGTCATCTTCGCGTGATGATATCCATGCCGGGAGAAGACCGCCATGGCCGTGGCGAGGAGGTGTTCATTGCGTTCTTCGAAAGTCATGCGAGGTTCCAGGGGTCAAAATGACATTTATCTATGGACCGTGATTCATGAATCATGATTCACGAATCAAACTTACATCGTGATTCCTCCTGATGCAAGTTTTTTTTGGAGAAATGTGGGATCTCGATCCGTCTCCCTGGGTTTTCGCTTGCAGATCGTGGGTTTTCTCCCGAATTTTCCGGGCTGATTGACTGAATGAACCGGAGTTCTCATGCGTGCAGGTGTTTCCCGCATTTTCCTCCCCCTCTGTTTTCTCGTATTGTCGAATCTGGTGTTCGCCGCACCGATCCGCTTTCTCCCGCAGACCCTGAGGCAGCCGGATGGAACGGTGCTCCAGTGCTTCGCCAGTGGGGACGAGTATTACAACTGGCTCCACGACAAGGATGGGTACACCATCGTGCAGGATGGTCGCGGGTGGTATGTGTACGCCGAACGACTGGGTCGGGCTCTGGTTCCCACGGAGTTGGTGGTGGGGAAAGGGGATCCCCGCTCGCGGGGGATCGCACCCTGGGTGAAGTCCGAGGATGCGGCGGAACTCGGTCGGCGGTTTCAGACGAGAGGTCTGTCGAAAGGAGGGGCCTCAGTGCTGGCGCCAACCTCGGGCACCCTGCACAACGTGGTGATCTTCATTCGCTTTGCCGACGAGGAGGAATTTCAGACTCCGCTGCAGACCTATGAGGACATGTTCAATTCAGGCACGGTGTCGATGCAGAATTATCTGAGGGATCTGTCCAGAAACACCCTCACCGTGCTCTCGCATTTCTACCCCAATCCCGGCACGACCACGGTGCTGTCGTTCAAGGACGCCTTTCCCAGGGAGTATTACATGCCGGCGGGCGCCACTGCCCCCACGGGATATACCGACGACCGGTCGATGCGCGAGCATACCCTGCTCAGGAATGCCGTTGCGGCGGTGTCGAGTGATATTCCCTCGAACCTGGTGGTGGACGGAGACGGAGACGGCACGGTGGACAATGTGTGCTTCGTCATCAGCGGCAATGCCACGGGATGGAGCTCCCTGCTCTGGCCGCATATGTGGACCCTGAGCACCTTCGACGTACGCATCAACGGGGCACGAATCGGAGCGTATAATTTTCAGTTGAACGAATTTCTGCTCGGCGAAAAGTCCTCGGTGCTCAGTCACGAAATGCTGCACTCGCTCGGACTCCCGGACCTCTATCACTACACCGACGACGGCATGAGTCCCGCCAGCACCTGGGACATCATGGCCGAGAATCGCAATCCTCCGCAGTACACCTCGTCCTACATGCGCTGGCGCTACGGGCGGTGGCTCGACAGCATTCCCGAAATCACCGCTTCCGGGCGCTACACCATCTTTCCCGTCAGTGGCACGAGGGGGCCGGTGTGCTATAAGATTCGGTCGCCCTATTCCCAGCAGCAGTATTTCGTGGTGGAATTTCGCCGACGCCAGGGCTCCTTCGAGCGCTCCCTCCAGGGAGAGGGGCTCCTCGTCTGGCGCGTGAGCAGTGCCCTCGACGGCAGGGGAAACAGCGGAGGCCCCCCCGACGAACTCTACGTTCTGCGCCCCAATGGTTCACCCTCGGCCAATGGTTCGCCGTCCCAGGCCGCCTTCAGCGCGGGGAATAACCGCATCGCGCTCAACGATAAAACGAATCCTCCCGCCGTGCTGGCCGACGGCAAGAAGGCGGGCATCGACCTTTCGGATATCAGCGCCGTGGGCGATTCGATGACCTTCATGGTCAACATCATCGTACCCCAGGCCCCGAAGCTTCCGTCAACCCTGGCCGCCGTGTCCACCGCCCACAATGCCATTCTGCTCACCTGGAAGGACAATTCCGACGACGAAACGGGATTCGAAATTCAGAGTCGCCAGGACGGGGAGAATTGGCGCACGATCATGACCACCCCTCCCGATGTCGAGCGCTTCGTGGTGTCGGGGCTCTTTCCGGAAATCACCTACTACTACCGCATCCGGGCCTGGAACGGCAACCTCGTGTCTCCCTGGTCCGACAGCACCCTGGCCATCACCGGGGCCGCGCCCCTGCCCCTGCTGGTGACGGCCATCCCCCTGGATGAACGCATCGTGCGGGTCGGATGGAAGAATCCGGTGGACGACCATCCCATCACCGATGTGGAACGCCAGAATGGGGACGGCTCCTGGTCCCTCGTCGAGCGCGTGGTGGACTCGGACTTTCTGCTCGATCGCTCAGGACTCCAGTCCGGTGTCACCTACTGCTATCGCGTCCGTGCCGTGTACGGCGTCGTGTTTTCGCGCTATTCCGATACCGTGTGCGCCAAACCCGGAGCTCTAGTGCTTCAGGCCCCCACTCGCCTGCGCGCGGGGCGCATCACACCCAGCACCGTCAATCTGTACTGGGATTTCGGATTCGCGGGCGAGGATGGATTTGAAGTGGAGCGGGCCGAGACCGGAGGACAATACCGCAGACTCGATCCACAGCCGGGACCCGGCATTCACGTGTTCGTCGATCGAACCGTGAGTCCCGACGAAGTGTACTCCTACCGCGTGCGTGCCGTGAAGAATACCCAGCGCTCACCCTACACGCCCGCCATCAAGGTGTCGGTTCTGCCTCTGCAGCCTGGGCAATGGGTGCAGACGAGAGGACCCGAAGGAGGCACCATCACCGCCCTCGGCTCTTCGGGTGAAGATCTCTATGCGGGGACTGTGGGACGGGGCCTGCTGCGGTCGACGGACAATGGTGGGAGCTGGTTCGACATGCTCACCGAATTGCCCGTGCGGGAGATCAGCGCACTGGCCGGCACCTCGGATCGCCTGCTGGTGGGGTCTCGCGTGGAAGGATTGTATCGCACGGTGAATCGTGGGGAGAGCTGGACCCCGCTGGATCTGTCTCCCGCAGGATCTGACCTTCGCTCCCTGCTCTGTTCCGACCTCCTCGTCCTCGCCGGATGCGGAGGAGGACTGATGCGCAGCACCGATGGAGGAGAGCACTGGGCCCTGGTTTCGACGGGCTTCAGCTCACCCGTGCTGGCCCTGCTTCGCGCCGGCTCCCTGATCGTGGCGGGCACCGGGTCCGACGGCGTGTGGCGCTCCCTCGACGAAGGCGCGAGCTGGGAACGTGCGTGGGATGGAGATCCCACCGCCTCGGTGTACGCCCTGACTCAGCAGGGCTCGGCCCTCTTCGCGGGCACGGGCACGGGTGTCTTTCGCAGCGACGACAACGGGGCTTCGTGGAGACGGGTGGCCAGCGGGCTCGGCAGCGCCGCCGTGTCCTCCCTGGCCGTCTCCGGCTCGGATCTCTTCGCCGGCACCCCCGGCGCGGGACTCTTTCGCAGCACGAATGGCGGAGAGCTTTGGACCCTGGAATCCCTGGATCACGGGGATCGGTCCGTGCGGGCCCTCTTCGCGCGGGATACCGTGCTCCTGGCCGGCTTCACCGGAGCTGGCATCAGTCGATGCGTGCGTGGCAGCGGGGCCTGGCTTCCCTCCCGCACCGGCATGCGTGCGGCCTCCATCGCCACGATGACCCTGCTCGGCACCGATCTGCTCGTCGGCCTCACCGGTTCGGGCGTGCAAAGAACCTGGTCCCAGGGTGACGACTGGACCCTGCTCTCGGCGGGACTGGCCGAGGGTGACATCGTGGCGCTCGAAGCCACCGGATCCACGGTCTTCGCCAGCCCCTCCGAGCGCGGCCTCTATCGCAGCTCCAATCGCGGCCTGTCCTGGCTGCGCGTCAACGACGGACTGGCCGACACGCTCGTCACCGCCCTGGCGATCTCGTCCGATCAGGTGTTCGTCGGCACCCGGCATCGTGGACTCTTCCGGTCTTCTGTCGCTGGCCTGTTCTGGCAATCCGTGTCCGTTCTTCCCGATACCTCGATCCTGGCCCTCGCCTCGCCTCGCGCGGCCCTGCTCTTTGCCGCCACCGAGCGCGGTCTCCGCGTGAGCGAGGATGACGGCGTCCGCTGGTCGGCCCCGCTCTCCGCGTCGCCGACCGACATCGCGGTGCTCGTGCCCTACACCGCCGAGGACGTGCTGGGCTGGTCTCCCACCTCGGGGCTGTTCACGGCCTCTGCCCAGGGCCTCGTCGCCCGCACGTCCGAGGGACTCCCGGCTGTGGCGGTCACGGCTCTCCTTCCGTTCAAGGACGGCATCTTCGCGGCGACCCGTGGCGAGGGCGTTTTCGTCCGCCCAAGCTCCTGGGCATCCTTCCAACCCGTCAATCTGGGCCTCGAAAACAAGGATATCCGATCCCTCCAGTCCGATGGTGCCTGGCTCTACGCCGGAACGGTAGGGGGAAGTGTGTGGCGGCTATCGCTGCAGGACTTCGTGGTCGGCCTGACGGCACCCCATGCCCTGCCCTCCGTGCCGCTGCTCGAAGAGAATTATCCGAATCCCTTCAACCCTTCCACCACCCTCGTCTTTTCGCTTCCCCGTCCCTCTCGGGTTCGCCTCACGGTGCACGACCCCCTGGGCCGCACCGTGGCGCTGATCCTCGAGGACCATCGGGACGCCGGTCGCCACGAGGTGCGTTTCACCTCGGGCTCCCTGCCCTCGGGCCTCTATCGCGTGCGCCTCGAAACCGAGGACGGGGTGAGTTCGAGATCCATCCTACTCACGAAGTAGGAAAGACCTTTTTCTTTTTTCCTCCCCTTGCGACGGAACGAATCGTGCATTAAGTTGCGTTTAGAATCTAGATAAAAGAGTCGATTATCTATGGCTATCATTTTCAGTAAAGGTTGTGAGTACGGATTGCAGGCGGTGTTATTCATCGCCACGCAGGATGAGCGACGGGTGGGCATTCGCGAAGTGGCGACGGAATTGCGTATTCCGGTCCATTTTCTGGCCAAGATTCTTCAGACCCTGAGTGAGAGTGGGGTTCTTCTCAGTTTCAAGGGGGTGGGGGGAGGATTCACCCTGGCGCGTCGGCCCGAGGATATTCATCTGATCGACATCGTGGCCGCGATCGACGGTTTGGATTTGTTCACGCAGTGCGTGATGGGATTCCCGAATTGTGGGGAGGGGAAGCCCTGTCCCGTGCACGAGCGCTGGGGCGGGATCCGCGATGTGATCAAGACGATGCTGACGCGGGACAGCATCGCCGATTTGATGGATGCCTCCCGCGAAAAGTTCTCGGAACTCATGTCCCGATATCACGCGGATCTCGTGTGATGCGTCATCAAGGGTGATTCATGAAAAAATCCATTATAAAAAACACGCTGCCCCGAAACGGACAATCCATTCGCTTCTGGGTACAGATGGCCTTCGCGGCCCTGTGCATCTGGATTGGCGTCGAGTTCGTGCTCTTCGTCAGCTATTTCGAAGGGGCGTCGGTGCCCTTCGTCAACCGCCCCGCCGGGGTGGAGGGCTTTCTGCCCATCAGCGCGCTCATGAGTCTGCGCTACTGGCTGGGCACGGGAGAGCTTCACATGATCCATCCCGCCGGCACAGTGATTCTGCTGTCGATCATCGCCGTGTCGCTGGTGCTAAAGAAGTCCTTCTGCAGTTGGTTCTGCCCCGTGGGAACCCTGAGCGAGAGCATCGGTGAATTGGGAAAGGCCCTGTTCAAGCGGAATTTCACGCCCTGGAAATGGCTCGATATCCCACTGCGTTCCCTCAAGTACCTTCTTCTGCTTTTCTTTGCATGGTCGATTTTTTACCTTCTGGATGTTCCTTCGCTCAGAGCATTTCTCGAAAGTCCCTACAACCGGGTAGCCGATGTGAAAATGCTGTTGTTCTTTCGCGACATTTCCCGTACTTCTATCATCGTGCTGGCAGTGCTGGTGATCGCGTCCCTGTTCATTCGCAATTTCTGGTGTCGCTACCTCTGTCCCTACGGCGCCCTGCTGGGCATAGTGGGACTCTTCAGTCCTTTCCGCATCACCCGCAACGCCGACACCTGCATCGACTGCGCGAAGTGCACCAAGGCCTGTCCCAACGCCATTCCCGTGCATGCCCGCGCCCGCGTGCTCTCGGATGAATGCACGAGCTGCATGGCCTGCGTGGACGCCTGTCCCGTGGCCAATACCCTCGAAATGAAGATGTCCGCGAAATCCCGTTTCGCCATTCGTCCCGCCCAGATGGCCCTCGTCATCATTCTGCTTTTCGCTTCCATCACAGGCGCGGCCATGCTCACCGGTTCCTGGAGAAGTGCGATTTCCGACGCCGAGTATGCCCGGCGCATTCGCGACATCAACAATCCTGTGTATCAGCATCACTACGGCCAGGCCCCGTCCGAAGACGAGGCCGCCGACGCCTCCCCCCGCTCGGGTGCGCCCACCATGGCGCCCTGAGGGTTCATTTCTTTTCGACCCGGATTCCCTTCTTCACCACATGGAGACCGACATGAAACGTGTGCTTCCCGTTCTCATCCTGCTCGTCGCATTGTCCCTCGCGGCCCAGGCCCAGACCATCACCTTCTCGGGCCAGATTCGCGAGCGCAGTGAACTCGACACGAAAAGTCTCACCATTCGCGCCAACACCGATGCCTTTCACCTGCTCCGCACCCGGCTCCGCGCCGACGCCTCCATCAACGAGAAGGTGAGTGCCGTGGTGGAAGTGCAGGACGCCCGCACTTACGGGGGCAAGCAGACCACCCTCAACACCGGGGCCTCCGCGTTCGATCTGCGTCAGGGATTTGTGGAAGTGCGTGACGTCCTCACCCCCAACATATCGGTGCGCCTCGGCCGCCAGGTGCTGTCCTACGGCAATGAGCGCGTGCTCGGCGCGATCGAATGGAACAACTTCGGCCAGAGCTTCGACGCCGTGCTGCTGCGCTACAAGGGCTACGACTTTACCTGGGATGTGTTCGGTGCTGCCGTCGCACGCAATCCGTATACCAACAACGGACTCGGCTATGCCCGCGACGTGTACCTCACCGGACTCTGGGGCACCTGGAAGCCCGAGGACACGAAGGCAACCCTGAATTTCTTCGCTCTCTACGACAATCCCTCGATCACCCTGCTTCCGTCCGTGTCCTCCCGCATGTACCGCTTTACCAGCGGACTCCAATTCAACAACACCTTCGGGGATCTGGATCTGGATGTGGATGGAGCGGTTCAATCCGGATCCATTGCCAACACCGACATCTCCATCGGCGCCTTCATGGTAGGAGGGCGGCTTGGCTATTCCTTCCCGGACCTGGCGAACCTCCGCATCGGAGTGGGCGCCGACATCCTGTCGGGACAGGATCCCAAGAGCACCGACACCTACGAGTCCTTCAACACGATGTACGGGACCAATTACAAATTCTACGGGTACATGGATTACTTCACGTCCTTCCCCGCCCATGTCGAAGGACTGGGGCTGAAGGATTTCTTCGTCCAACTGTCCTGCACCCCGGCCAAGGATTGGAAGCTCGCGGTGGACGGTCATCTGTTCTCCACCTTTATCGATCCGAACGAAGTCGCGAGCGGAACGAGCACCACCGACTATTCCTCCACCATTGGCATGGAAGTGGACCTGACCGTGTCGGCCAGGATTCACAACGCCGTCAATCTCATGGGTGGCTTCTCCATCTTCGATTGGGAAAAGGACCGCGCGATCGACAACGGTCGGAAGACCACCAACTGGGCCTATCTCATGACGACGGTCAATTTCTGATCACCATGATTCGCGGAACCATATGAACTCCTCATCACCAGGATTCCTGCGCCGAACGATGGCCCGGCTCGTGCCGCCACCCCAGTGGCGGGTGCCGGTCATCCTCCTTCTCGGCATGATCGTGGGCATGGGCGCCGCCATCTTCTACATCTCGAACGCCGCCAGCTATCTGTCGGACAAGCCCGAGGCGTGCATGAACTGTCACATCATGGCTCCCCAGTACGCCACCTGGCAGCGGGGCAGCCATGGACGCGTCACCGTGTGCAACGACTGCCACGTACCGCATGACAACTTCGTGCGCAAGTATGCCTTCAAGGCCTCCGACGGAATGCGGCACGCGACGATGTTCACGCTTCGCCTCGAACCCCAGGTCATCCACGTCAAAGACGCCGGAATCGCCGTCATCCAGGAGAACTGCCAGCGCTGTCACGAACAGCTCCTCTGGCCCGTGACCAGTGGCCAGGTGACCGCCGAGATGGCGGCCCATGGCGAGGGCAAACTCTGCTGGGACTGCCACCGCGAGGTGCCCCACGGTCGGGTCAATAGTCTCTCCTCCGTCCCCTACGCCCGCGTGCCCATCCCCACGAGCATCGTGCCGGAATGGCTCACCACCCAGGATCAGAAATCACACGAAACTATCTCCACGGAGAAAAAATGAAACGGAAGATCATCGACATCATTCAGGAAAAACCCTGGGTCGGCTGGGCCCTCTTCTTCGGCACCATCGTGATCGTGTTTTTCGTCGGACTCTTCGGCGCCTCGATCATGGAACGCCGCACCGAAGCCATGGTGGCCTACAAAATGGTGAAGCCGATTAAGGAATGGGAACCCCGCAACGAGGTGTGGGGAGAGAATTTCCCGAAGGAATACGAAACCTATGCTTCCACCGCCGACACCACCTTCGCCAGCAAACACGGGGGGTCGGCTACCGTGGACTACCTCGAAAAATATCCCGAACTCGTGGTCATGTGGGCGGGCTACGCTTTCTCGCGCGACTACAACCAGGGCCGAGGCCACTACCACGCCATCGAGGATATCCGCAACACCCTCCGCACTGCCGTGCCCCAGCCCGCCACCTGCTGGAGCTGCAAGAGCACCGATGTGCCCCGCCTCATCAACAAGATGGGAGCGGCCAATTTCTACAAGTCCAAATGGTCCGACCTGGGCCACGAAGTGGTGAACAATATCGGCTGCCAGGACTGCCACGACCCCAAGACGATGAATCTCCGCATCACCCGTCCCGCCCTCGTCGAGGCCTTCCAGCGCCAGGGCAGGGATATCACCAAGGCCACCCATCAGGAGATGCGCTCCCTCGTCTGCGCGCAGTGCCATGTGGAATACTACTTCAAGGGCAAGGAAGAGAAGTACCTCACCTTCCCCTGGGACAAGGGCTTCAGCGCCGAAGACATGGAAAAGTACTATGACGAAGTGGAGCACGTGGACTTCGTGCACGCGCTCAGCAAGACGCCCATTCTTAAAGCGCAGCATCCGGACTACGAAATGTACATGACGGGCATCCATGCCCAGCGGGGCGTGTCCTGCGCCGACTGCCACATGCCCTATCGCAGTGAAGGCGGCGTGAAGTTCACCGACCACAAGATTCAGAGTCCCCTCAACAACATCGCCAACTCCTGCCAGGTCTGCCACCGCGAGAGCGAGCAAACCCTCGCCCAGAACGTGTACGACCGCCAGGATCGGATCGAGGAGCTGCGTCGCCTGGCCGAGAAGTCCCTCGCCGTGGCCCACCTCGAAGCCAAGTACGCCTGGGATAAGGGTGCCACCGAACCCGAGATGAAGCCCGTCCTCGCTCTCCTTCGCAAGAGCCAGTGGCGCTGGGACTGGGTGGCTGCGGCCAATGCCCTCGGATTCCATAGTCCCGTCGAAGCCGCCCGCACGCTCGGCAATTCCATCCAGATGGCCGAGGAAGCCCGTGTGATTCTCGCCCGGGTCCTCGCCAAGCATGGCGTCACCGACGCGCCCCCGGTTGCGGACTTCAGCACCAAAGCAAAGGCCCAGGCCCTCATCGGACTCGACATGGCCAAGCTCCGCGCCGACAAGGCCACCTTTAAAAAGGACGTCCTGCCCCAGTGGGACGCCAAGGCCGCGAAATAATTTCTCGCGATTCCGCCTCGCGTCCGTGAGTCTGCACGGACTCCCGGACGCCGGGGCGGGTGTTTCTTACCCTCCGTTCCACCACACAGAAGTGATCCATGAGCGAACTCATCAATAACGCACGTCAGAAGAAAGACGAACTCAAACGCCTGATCCGCAAGCTGCACGAAGGCACCGATCCCGAAACCGTCCGCGAAGAACTGGCCGTGGCCCTCGGTGAGGTGCCCTATGGTTTCGTGGTGGAAGTGGAACAGGAGCTCATCGCCGAGGGTCTCCCTCCGGCGGAAACCCTCAAGCTCTGCGACATTCATGGCCAGGTGCTGAAGGGCATGATCGATCACACCGGCGCAAAGATTCCCGATCCGGGACACCCGGTGCACACCTTCATGATGGAGAACCGCGAACTCGAAACCCTGTGCGGCACCGTCAAATCCCGCTATCGCGACTTCATCGAAGGGCAGTGGGACGATCGGCTCTCCGAGCTGGTGGACGCCATGCTCGCCGATTGCGGCACCCTGATGGATGTGGACACCCATTACCGTCGCAAGGAAAATCTGGTCTTCCCCTATCTCGAAAAGTACGGCGTCACCGGCCCCCCCACCGTGATGTGGGGCAAGCACGACGAGATCCGCGCCCAGCTCAAGAGCGCCATCTCGAGTCTGCACGCCGCCCGCACCGCCGCCCGAGAGGAGCTGGCCGTGGTGTTCACGATGTTCCTCCTCCCGGCCATCTCGGGTATCGAGGACATGGTGTACAAGGAAGAGCAGATCCTCTTCCCCATGTGCCTCGACACGCTCAACGAAACCGAATGGAGCGAGATCCATCATCAGAGTCCCGAAATCGGCTTCTGCCTTTTCGATCCCAAGGACGAGTGGGTCCCTCAGGGCCTGGTGTCCGAAACGGGTAGCACCACGGGCGACCGCGTCACCCTGCCCTCGGGCTCTTTCTCCGTGGCCGAGCTGACGGCCTTGCTCAACACGCTTCCGGTGGACATCACCTTCGTGGACAAGGACGACGCCGTGCGCTACTTCAGTCAGGGCAAGGAGCGCATCTTCGATCGCAACCGCTCCATTCTCGGACGCAAGGTGCAGTTCTGCCATCCACCTCACAGCGTGCACATCGTCAATCAAATCGTCAGCGACTTCCGTGCAGGGACGCAGGACAGCGCCGCCTTCTGGATCACGCTGGGTGGAAAGTTTATTCACATCGAGTACTTCGCTCTCCGCGACGACAAGGGAGAATACCTCGGCACCCTCGAAGTCTCCCAGAACCTCACCGACAAACGCGCCCTCACCGGAGAGCAACGTCTGTTGAGCTACGAAAAGAAGGGGGATGCATGAGCGCCGAGATTCTCGTTCCCACCTCCACCGTCGCCCAGGTGATCGCGGCATATCCCGCCCTCGAGGCGTCCATCGTGGCTGCCGTGCCCGCCCTCGGCGTCCTGCAAACGCCGGCTCTCAAGCAGGCCGTCTACGCCGGCACCACTCTGGCCCAGCTTGCCGGACGCATCGACATGAGCGAGGCCGGATTCGCCAACATGCTGCGCACCGCCGCCGGGATCGCGGATCTGCTGGAAGAGACCGTGCCTGCGGCCCTCGACATGACGCCCCACTGGATCAGCCAGTACCGCCTGGCCGAGGAACTCGACGCCCGGCCCCTCCTGGCTCGAGGCGAACATCCGGCCGCCCGGGTGATGGCCTCCGCCGAACAGCTCGGCGAAAAGGAGTGCATGAAGCTCATCACGCCGTTCACTCCGAGTCCCCTCGTGTCGATGGCCGAAAACGCGGGACTGAAAACCTACGTGGAGGAAAAGGGTCCGGGTGAGATCTGGACCTGGTTCGCAAAGTGAGTGAAGAGTGAAGGGTGAAGAAAAAGAGAATGTCCGCCGAGGCGGACATTCTCTTTTTTCCGGGGGGGTGAGCGACGGGGCTTGAACCCGCGACCCTCAGAGCCACAATCTGATGCTCTACCAACTGAGCTACGCCCACCAGGGAACCGAAAATATACGAAACGGAGAGGGGTGGGGCAAGTGGGAGAGGGTTCGGAATTCTGGCGGGGAAATGCGATTGTACGGGGACAGTGTTCCACGAAATTCGGATGATCGCGATGACCTTTTCTCCCGCTTCCCGCCTGTACGGATTGGAAACCTCCATCTTCGCCACCATGAGTCGCCTGGCCGTGGAGCACGGGGCGGTGAATCTGGGGCAGGGCTTTCCCGACTTCGACGGACCCGCCTGGATCTTCGACGAGGCCCGCGAGGCCATGCTCTCGGGTCGCAATCAATACGCCCCGATGCCGGGCGTGCTGTCGCTGCGCCGGGCCATCGCCGGAGTGTGGGAACGACACTACGGCACCGAGGTCGATCCCGACACCGAGATCACCATCTGTGCCGGGGCCACCGAGGCCCTGTTCAGCACCATGCTCGCCTTCCTGAATCCGGGCGACGAGGTGATTCTCTTCGAGCCCTTCTACGATTCCTACGACGCCAACATCCGCGTTGCGGGCGCGGTGCCGGTTTGCGTCACCCTGCACACGCCGGACTTCCGCTTCGACCCCGACGAACTGCGGGCGGCCATCACCCCACGCACGAAGATGCTCGTGCTCAACAATCCCCACAATCCCACGGGCGCGGTGCTCTCCCACGAAGATCACCGCATCATCGCCGCCCTTGCGTGCGAACACGATCTCCTAGTGGTGAGCGACGAGGTGTACGATTTCCTCACCTTCGACGAGGCGGTCCATCGGCCCATCGCCACCCTGCCGGGCATGCGGGAACGCACCATCACCATTTCCTCCACGGGAAAGACCTTCGGCATGACGGGATGGAAGATCGGCTGGGCCCTGGCTCCGGCTCCGCTCACGGCGGCGATCCGATCCCTCCATCAGTTCGTCACCTTCGCCGTCAACACACCGGGCCAGCACGCCATGGCCCAGGCCCTGGGCAGACTGGAGGGGTACCTGCCCGAGTTCCGTGCCCTCTACGCCGCGAAACGGGATCTGCTCTTCGAGGCCCTGCGGGATTCTCCCTTTCGGCCTCATCGTCCCCAGGGCAGTTACTTCATGATGGTGGACATTCCTCCCGCGCTCGGCATGGGGGATGTGGACTGCGCCATGCATCTGGTGACGAAGGCGGGCGTGGCCGTCATTCCTCCTTCGGTGTTCTATCGGCGCTCCGACGAAGGCACCCGTCTGCTGCGTCTCTGCTTCGCGAAGAAGGACGAGACCTTGCACGCCGGCATCGCGGCTCTGCTGGCCGTTCACCCCTGACCTGATGGAAGGAGAATCCATGCATCGATATCGCATTCTTTCGGAGGAACGGCTCTATGAAGGACGGGTGTTTCGTGTCCGTCGCGACGAGCTCGAACACGCCTCGGGCTATCGTACGATGCGCGAAATCGTGGAGCACGACGGGGGCGCGGTGATCGCGGCCCTCTTCCCCAATCGCGACATCCTGCTCATCCGTCAGCATCGCTGGCCCATCGACCAGGTGATCTACGAACTGCCGGCCGGCAAGCTCGAACCCGGCGAGAACCCTCGGGACTGCGCCCTCCGCGAGTTGGAAGAAGAAACTGGCTGGAAGGCGGGCTCTCTCGTGCCCCTCACGTCCATCTTCACCACGCCGGGCTTCTGTTCCGAACAGCTCCACCTCTTTCTCGCCACGGACCTCGCACCCGGCACCCAGGCCCTCGAACCCGGCGAAGAAAGCATCCGCGTCGAACGCGTTCCCCTCGACCACGCTGTCGCCATGGTGCGCTCGGGCGAAATCCGCGACGCCAAGACCATCGTTGGAATCCTGATGACAATGAACAATAAACAATGAACAATGAACAATGAACAAGCGCAGGGCGATTTCCGATTTGCGATTTCCGATTTCTCGCATTCGCCGGAATCTTCCTATGCAGCCACCACCGTGAATCCATGACAGTGCGCCCCTGGAAAACACCGAGAAAAACCGCACCCGAGCGGACGCACACGCATGCACCTGTTTGAGGGCCGATCGACAGAAATCTCCAGGAGATCGGCCCGAGTTTGCATGCGGCGGCCGCGAAGTGCGGATTTTCCGGTGTTTTCCTATGGCGCACAAAGTTTCTTTGGTCCTTTCTTTTGAAAGAAAGGACAACTGTGAGCAGCGACACATCGCGAATCCGAGTTTGGATGTGCAGCGAA
>CAYQST010000033.1:0-4963 GCA_964420295.1 uncultured Chromatiales bacterium
GAGTGAATGGGTGAAGGAGTGAATGGGTGAAGGAGTGAATGGGTGAAGGAGTGAATGGGTGAAGGGGGAAGCTATTTGCGGATGCGTTGCGGGAGGGAGTGGCGGAGGTCGAGTTCGTTGGGCACGGTTTGGTAGGCCCAGTCGAAGCCCACGCTGGTATTGGAGGCATAGACGACGCGCATCTTGGCATAGCGGTTGTCGAAGGTGCGGATGACGTAGGTGTGGCCTACGATGATATGGGCGTCCTTGGTGGGAGACCATCCATTTTCCGGAGCGCGACGGATTTCATCCAGATCGCGGGAGTAGCCCATGTCTTGGATCTCGCTGTCCTTCCAGACCACGAAATAGGGAACGCCCGCGGGCGTCATTTCCACATAGACATCGGTGCGATCGGTATCGTAATGCACCACCCGGTAATCCGAAAAGTCATAGCCGGCACGGTCGGGATCGACCATCCGGTTGATGAGGTTCACGCCCTGTCCTTCGGGGCGGGCGATGGCATAGGTGAAATCCTTGCTCAGTCCGCTTTCGTGTCCATTGAAATCGACGGCGCTCACCGCATAATAGGACTTCACGCCATTGCGCGCGCCCCGGTCGAAGTAATACGCGGTGCGAGTGGTTCCGAGAAGCGTATACCGCCCATTGTAGTCGGAACTGACGAACACATTGTAGTATTCGAAATCTTCTTCCTGATTCTCGATCCACCGGAGTTCGACGCTGTTGTCCAGAGCGAGGGCACTGAGTCCCACCGGAGGGAGAGGAGGAAGATCGCAGTACAGGGGATTGTCTTCGTTGCGCGCATCACAGGCTCCGAGCAGCAATCCCATGCCGAGAATCAGAGCGAATCCGAAGAAGGAGAAGCGAAAGGTTTTCATGGGGAATCCGATGATGTTACAGAATTGATGCTCCAAATCTCATGCCAGAGCCTGGATCACGCTCCTGTACGAAAAACGTCGGAGAAGTGTTCACGACCGTCTCGGGAATCGTTCAGAGTGTACGCAATTGTGTACAGTGAAAAAAGAAAAGGCCGCCCCGGATGGGACGGCCTCGATGCGAAAGAGATTTCGCGTTAGTCGAGCGAAATGTCGTACTGGGCCAGAAGACGAGCCAGTTCGGATTCGAAGCGCGGGGTTTTGGCATCCCGCACCTTCAGGAAGCATTCCTTCGCCTTCTCCTTGTTTCCCGCAAGGCACCAGGCCCTGCCGGCATTGAAATGGTTCTGCGCAACGAGGAAGTCGGTGTCGGACATCGATGCGGCCTTTTCGAATTTCTCAGCGGCTCCGGCATAGTCCTTCTTGCCTTCCAAGGCGGCCGCGAGTCCACTCACCGACGCGACGTTCAAGAGGGTTCCGTCGGGACTCGCGTCGTTGAATGACTGTATGGCCTTGTCGAATTCTCCGGTATAGAGATAGCAGTTACCCAGGTACACCATCGCGGCCTGGCCGGTGGGCGTGTTGTCATACTGACGCGCGATCGTTTCCAAACCGACAATACCCCGGGTGGGATCGCCGGTGATGGCCTGCTTGTACTGCTGCTGCAGATAGAGCTGAAGGACGTTGCGAAGCTGAGAATTGGCAAGGCGGTCGTTTTCGGCCTTCGAGGAAAAGTAGATGTACCCCACAACCACCAGGGCAAGGACAGCGATCCCTCCCCACAGCAGGAATTTCTTGTACTTTTCGAACCACATCTGCGTGGCGGCCCAGTTGTCGCTGAACGAGGACTGGGGAACCACCTGACGGACGGCAATCTTTTTCTTCGCGGTTAACACGCCTTCGGCTCCATGGATGAAATGAGACAGTTCACTGTTCTGTACGCCCGGGGGGAATCGAACCCTCAACCTTTGGCTCCGGAGGCCAACGCTCTATCCAATTGAGCTACGGGCGCAAATATCGAACAAAAGTAGGGGAAGAATCCCAGAAAACAAAATGGCTCCGGGCCCTCCCTGATACCGGCGCGAACGCGGAAAAGCGTCGCCGTGAAAGGGCCAAATTCTCTCGTTCTCCGGAGAATTACGGAACGGAGAGATTTACGAGAAAGGGATTCTGTTGCCGCTCCTCTTCCACCGTCGTGGAGGGACCATGTCCCGGATACACCCGGGTCTGGCCGGGGAGCGGGAGAATTCGGGTCTGAATCGAAGAGAGAAGTTGATCCATGTTTCCACCCGGAAAGTCCGTCCTTCCGATCGAGCCGCGAAACAGCACATCTCCCGAGAACAGTACCTCTTCGTCCGGTTCGAGCAGAAGAAGATGGCCTGGCGTGTGGCCCGGGGCATGGTGGGCGATGAGAGTACTGGAACCGCAATCCAGTGTCTGGCCATCGCGGAGTTCCTGCCCATTGTGCACCCCCTCCACGGCAAAGGGAAGATAGGAGAAATGGGTCATCGGATCCTCGAGGAGGGGACGATCGAGCGGGTGGATCCACACCGGAACCTTCCAATCCGCACTCACCTGGGCGGCATCCCCGATATGATCCCAGTGTCCGTGAGTGATCACGATTCCCGTCAGACGCGCGTCATTGCGATGGATCCACGAGGTGATGGAAAAGCCGGAGCCCATGGGGCAGTCGACAAGCAGGGCGTTCTTCGTGGTCGAATCCACGAGAAGATAGCCGATGGTGGACACCGGTCCGCTTTCGAAGGGAAGAATGCGAAGTGCCACGTGACCTCCTCAGGATGCGGACACCGTCAGGGCGCCCCGGATACGGAAAAGGTGGGGAGGATCGGTACGTGGAATCCCCACATGCACGATGCCGGTCAGCACCAAGGCGCCATCCTGAATCGCCACATCACCGAGGGTAACCAAGGGTTGAATGTCTACCGACTGGTCCCCGCCCAGCGGAAGGGTGAGGATCGGAATCTCGGGGATCGGCAGAGTGAAGGACAGGCGGGGCTTGAGAAAGGAGCCGAGCACATCCTTCACCAGGGGCAGGGTGCCTATGCTCAGATCCTGACAGGAAAGGGCCACGGCGGTTTCCTGTACGGACACCGCCATGTCGGCCACGAAGGGGACCAGCGTGTCGATGGAAATCAGGGATCGCACCGACGTCACGTGCACTGCTCCCTCGATATGGAATTGCTGACGGGTGAGAATCGGCGTCAGTTTTCTGACTTCCCATCCAAGGGTCACCATCGGCAGGTCGGCGGTTCCCGAGGGAAGCGGGAGGATCTCCAGAGCTGTCCGAATGAGATCTTGAGAGAGAGTGAGGGTGATCATGGGACTCTCGAGGTTGGTGAATCCGTACCCGTACCGAATTGGAATGGCAGGAATATACAGTCTCGCCGAGGCAATGACAATCGACCTCCACATGGAATGCGCCGCTTTCCTATATTTGCCCCGATCATGGAGGTGATATGCGATTGTTGTGGTTTCTGCTGTTGATCGTGCTTCCCCTGGGTTTGACACAAGCTCAGATTCGGGTCGATCTCGATGGGGACGGACAGGTCGAGGTCGTGTCGCTGAAGAAACACGGAACGATTCGGGAAGAGGATGATGTGATCGATTGTTCCCACCTGGTCGTGTCGAAAATCACGGGAAAGAAGAAAACCGTGCTCTGGGAGGACAAGGCGCGGGAGTATGTTTTTGAAGACAGCAGAGAATATGGATATGCCGACATCCTCTGCTGTGCAGGGGACCTCGATGGCACCGGGGTCATTGCCGTGATCGGGGCCTCCCTGCCCGATGATCCGGGGCCGGTGGAGTTTTCGTCCTTCATCTGGAAGGAAGGACGGCTGAGACGCGTTATGCAAGGCACCTATCTCGCACCGATTCCCAACCTGCTCCCGATGGAGAGCTATCGCGACAACGTGGAGCTCATCCGCACCGACCCGGCAACCACGACGCCGGATGGGTATCTCTATCTTGCCGATATCCGAGAAGTGGTGAGTCCGGGGGTGATCCGGGGAGACATCGCGTCGCATCACGGATTCATCGCCACCGCATTGCTTCGTGGCACCCCCCAGGGGTTCCGGGTACAGAAATGGGAGACCGCGTTCGAACCCTACGAAGAGGAAGAAGAATAAGGAGCGGCGTGCCCTCCCGCATGGAATCTTGTCCTTCCGCACCGTATTTTTCACCTTTCATCACGTTCCGGGGAATGCACCATGACGATATTTGACGGACCGGACCAGATACGCCAGATCATCTTCGGCTTTCACAAAAGTCGCATTCTCCTGACGGCATTCGAGCTGGAGCTCTTCGATCATCTGCACGGAACCGCGTTGAGTTCCGAGGAGCTGGCCTCTCACCTGGGAACGGATATTCGGGCCACCGACCGTCTTCTGTGCGTGTTGCATAACATGGGATTTGTCGCAAAGAACGACGAGCTGTATGCCAACACCGACGCGGCCAACCGGTACTTTGTCAAGAAGTCGGCAGACTACATGCATGGCATCACTCACCTGTATCGGCGCTGGGATAACTGGAGCGACCTGACCGACGCCGTGCGTCGCGGATCTCTCGCGGAGCGCCAGGATCTCGGCACCTGGGACGAGAACGATACCCGATCCCTTCTCGCCATGCTGCATCAGCGGGGCCCCGCCCTCGCGTCCGCCCTGATCCGAAAACTGGATCTGTCGGATGTTCGCACGGTGCTCGACATCGGCGGGGGGTCCGGTGTTTTCTCGCTCGCCCTCACGCAGGCGCGGGAGGGAATCCAGGCCACCATTTTCGAACTGCCGAATGTGGTGGCGATCACCAACGACTACATTCAGTCTCACGATGATCGCCACGCCATCACGGTGCGCGCGGGTGATTTCCTTACCGAAGATCTCGGCACGGGATACGATCTCGTTCTGGTGGCGTCCATCATTCATATGTTCGATGCTCCGACGAATGCCGCGCTGATTCGAAAGTGCGCAGCCGCCCTGAGAGCTCGGGGCCAGCTGGTCATCATGGATTACATCATGCAGGGCGTGCTTGCGACCGCGGCGGTGGGAGACCTCCTGGAACGGAAGGAACTCACCGGT